>NZ_CP108796.1:7010000-8737832 GCF_045207475.1 Streptomyces sp. NBC_00885 | reverse complement strand
GCGCGCTCAGCGGCACGGACACCGTGTTCGGGCTCGTACCGGCCGGCCGCGGCAACGACTTCGCCCGGGCGCTCACGCTGCCCGCCGACCCCTCCGCCCTCGCCGAGGTGCTGCTGCACGGCACACCGAAGCCGATCGACACCATCGAGGTCGAATCGGCCGTCCATGACAGGACATCCGTACTGGGCAGTGTGTACGCGGGCGTCGACGCGGTGGCCAACCGGCATGCCAACACCTCCCGGCTGCTGCGCGGTGCCGCCTCGTACTACGCGGGCGGACTGCGGGCCGTGGTGACGTGGCGGCCCGCCGCGTACCGCATCACGGTCGACGGCGTGATCCACGAGCGGCGCGGCTACACGGTCGTCGCCGCAAACTCGGGCTTCTACGGCTTCGGCCGCCACATCGCGCCGGGCGCGCGGCTCGACGACGGGCTGCTGGACGTCGTCGTGATCCAGCACGCGCCCAAGCGGCTGTTCTTCACCATGATGAACGAGCTCAAGACGGGCGCCCACCTCAAGCGCCCGCAGGTGGAGGTGCTGCGGGGCAGGGAGATCCGTATCGAGGCCGACCGGGACATCCCCTACGGCGCGGACGGCGAGGTCGACGCAACACTTCCCGTCACGGTCAGGGTGCAGCCGGGGGCGCTCAGCGTGCTGTGCTGACAGCCCGGACCCGGCCGGCCCCCGAACCGGGGCCAACTGCCCCTTTCATAGAGTTTCCGGCCGTGCCCGGGCCGCACTGAAGGAACAACTCAAACGGCTGCTGGAGGGCGTGCCGCCCGGGCGGACTGCCGGGCGGGGCCGGCCTCCGCATCCCCGGCCGGCCCACCGGAAACAGTCCGGGAGAACAGTGAGGATGCCGCCGGGGCTGCAGTCCGGTGCGGCGCAGATCGCTGTCAGGGTGGCCAATCGCACCGCTTCGGTGCGGCCGTTGCTCGCTGCCGGCAGATTCACCACCGTCACGCCGGCTCTCTCCGCCAGCCCGGGCAGTGTCACACCCCGTTGGGCGAGCCGCCGGCCGAGGCTGCAGGCGATGCGGTGCCGGTCCGAGGCTGCCGGCATGTTCCGACCAACCCGCCGATGTCCCGGGCCCGTTCCGTACCCCGGCGGGGCGTCCCGGCCAAGCGGGCAGCAGCACGGCGACCAGCAGCGGGACAGCAGGGAGCTGGAAGAGTCTGTGGCAACCCGGGCTCCCGGAGCCGGCCGGCCTAGTCTTCTGAGTCAGGAATTCTGTTCAGATGTGTAGGCTTGCTCTATGGCGGGGATGGGGCGGCCGAAGGCCGAGTTGATGCTGTCGGATGAGGAACGGGCCGCGCTGGAGGGGTGGGTGCGGCGTCGTTCCACGCCGCAGGCGTGGGCACTGCGGTGTCGGATCATTCTGGCCTGCGCCGCGGGTGCCTCGAACAAGGACGTGGCGGCCCAACTCGGTTCCACGCCTCATGCGGTGGGGCGGTGGCGTGCCCGGTTCGTGCAGTACCGGATCGCCGGTCTGGGTGACATGCCACGTCCGGGTGGTCCCAGGACGGTGACCGACGAGCAGGTGGCCGCGGTGGTCACCAAGACGCTGGAATCCACTCCGAAGAACGCGACGCACTGGTCGACACGGGCCATGGCGAAAGAGATGGGCCTTTCGCAGTCGTCGGTGTCCCGGATCTGGCGGGCCTTCGGCCTGCAGCCGCACCGGTCGGAGACCTTCAAGCTGTCGACCGATCCGTACTTCGTCGACAAGGTCCACGATGTCGTCGGTCTCTACCTGGACCCGCCCGAACGGGCTCTGGTGTTCTGCGTGGACGAGAAGTCGCAGATCCAGGCCCTGGACCGGTCCCAGCCCGTGCTGCCGATGATGCCCGGGGTTCCCGAGCGGGCCACCCACGACTACGTCCGCGCCGGTACCACCACACTCTTTGCCGCTCTCGAGGTCGCCACCGGCAAGGTAATCGGCTCCCTGCACCGCCGGCACCGGGCCGAGGAGTTCAGGAAGTTCCTGACCAAGCTCGACAAAGAGGTGCCAGCCGGCCTGGACGTCCACCTCGTCTGCGACAACTACGCCACCCACAAGACGCCCGCCATCAAGAAATGGCTGCTGGCCCACCCCCGCTTCCACCTGCACTTCACACCCACAGGATCGTCCTGGCTGAACCTCGTCGAGCGGTGGTTCGCCGAACTCACCAACAAGCAGATACGGCGAGGCGTCCACAAGTCCGTCCCGGCCCTGGAGAAGGACATCCGCAACTGGATCGCCGCCTGGAACACCGACCCGAAGCCCTACGTCTGGACGAAGACCGCAGACGAGATCCTCGAACGCCTCGCCTCATATCTGAACAGAATTCCCGACTCAGAAGACTAGGCCATGTTTTAGAACTAGCGCCGTCCGCCCGTAGGGCGGGGCTCGCGGCGTCTGGTGCGTGCAATCGCAAGGCGGAGGATCATCCTCGTACTGGACGTACTTGGATGACTCCGACAACGCAGCGAGTGTGCGTGCCAGGCGTCGCGGGCCAGGCGGGAGTTCTCAAACACGGCCCAGCCGCTCCCGGACCAGACCGGCCCCAGGGGTGGGGGCGGACGCCGCGACGAGCCCTCCCCCGGCGGTGAGACCGGCGATCCCGGCCAGCCCGGGCCGCGGTGCCCGGCCGAAACGGCGTGCCCCGGCAATGGAGAGCAGCAGCCCGCGCAGCAGCAGGGCACCGGTGCTGAGGCCGGGCACAGCGACGTCCGCCCTCCCGCTCTGCCTCATCGGGCAGGGTCTCCGAAGACGCGCCGCGCCCACTGATCGAGCCGGGTGCCGAATGCCGCTGCCGAACCGATGCCGGACGCGGGCAGCGTTCCGGCGTCTTCGAGGCCGGCAACGAAGTCCACATCGGCCCAGCCGCCCCGGAACAGCACAACGGACAGCTCAGCGCCCGCCGGCCCGGAGACCAGCACACCGATCGAATCAGGATCACGCACCAGTGCCCTGTCGGTCTCGAGCTGCTGAGGCCACGGCGCGGCTTCGTCCCGCCAGGTCAACCGCCCGGCCCTGAGACCGGCCGCCGGCCATCGGGCGGCCCGCTCGGCAATCACTGCGGCCGCCTCATCAAGATCAACGACTCGTTCCATGAGCGGATCATGCCCGACCCCCACGCGTTGTTCCGCCGGTTTCCATCGCCCCGGGTTCAGGCCGCCGGCCCCCGAACCGATACAAGTGCTCGCAGTCCGCGAACCACCGTCCCAGGGCTTCGGTAGGCGGCCGGCAGCCCGCCCGGCGCGCGCCGGGCACGATGCGGTGACGACGTCTGCCTGGAGCGCCGGGGAGTTCGGGGTGAATGATCCGGCCCCGGCCCTCAAGCGGGAGCGCGCTTGCGTCGATGTCTGAGGGTGTGACGGTTTCCTCGAAGGCGGTATTCAGGTCCGGGCGGCTGCTGGCCGCCGGACTGGTGGCGGCTGCGGCAGTGGTGAGCACCGCCGGAGCTCCCGCGGCCGTGGGTCCCGCTGCAGTGCAGCGGGCGGCGGTGGTCGTGCAGCGGTGGGACGAGGCCCGGCTGCGGGCCCTGTTCGGGTCGGAGAACCGGACGATCCGCACCGAGCAGCGCCTGGTCGCGCTGACATTCAACGCGGCGTGGAACGACCGGGGCCTGGACACGGTGCTCTCCGTCCTGGACCGCCACAGGGCCCCGGCCACCTTCTTCCTCACGGGTGACTTCGCCGACCGCAACCCCGCAGCCGTCCGCCGGATCGCGGCAGCCGGGCACGGCCTGGGCAACCACTCATACAGCCACCCCGACTTCGCAGACCTCACCGCACACGAGCGGGCGAGCGAGGTGCTGGCCGCGAACCGGGCCATCCGGGCCGCGTCCGGGACGGTGCCGCTGCCGTTCTTCCGCTTCCCCTACGGGCAGACCACCCCGCAGCACATCGCGGACGTCAACGAACTGGGCTTTGCCGACATCGAGTTCACCACCGACACCAACGGCTACCTGGGCGCCGCCGGCGCGATGACCGCGGACAAGGCCGTGCAGCGGGCCCTGGACGCCCTGCGCCCCGGCATAATCCTGCAGATGCACATCGGAACTGCGAACGGCACGGGCCCCGTCCTCGACGCCGAGGCACTGCCACGGATCATCCAAGCCTTCCAGTCCCGCGGATACCGGATCACCGACCTGCAGGACCTGATCAGCCAGTAAGGCACCCGCCAGAAGCGAGAACCACGCCCACTGGTTCACCCCCACAACCACCACCAGCCACCACCACTGCCCCCGGACGCCCCGCACGGTCCTCACCCACCCCGCTGCAGGCAAAGACCCGACACGCATACGCCGCCACACACCCCCGCCCCACACGACAAGCAGACCCCGACAAAGCCAAACCCCCACCGCCACAGGCATGCCCGCCCAACCCGCAGCCCCGCCCCGGCGGAACGCCAACCAGCACCACTGCCACTACGCTGCCGGACCACTGACCAGCCACCCGATCAGCACCCCCAGCACAGCAGCCGAACACACACCACACCGACCAACGTCACGCCGGGCCGCACACACGACCCCCGGCCTCGCGACAGAGGCCGGCGGGGACGCAGCGCTTGCTGCCACCGGCCGAGGTGAATGCCGTTGGCCGATCCCGGGCCGACATGGTCCTGCGTGCTGTGCGCGAACCCGTCATGACCGGCTGACCGCCAGGGCCCGGCGGTCGGTAGCGTCGCGTCCATCAACCGTGTCGAACTGCCGCACACCGTCAAGGACTTCGGCCGCCTGGTCGCTCTCGCGGAGAAGACCGGCGAGCACATGACCCTGACCGAGGACGGCAGGCCGGCGCGTACCAGCGTGCTGCTCCCGGCGGCCGGGCCGGGCACGCCGGAGCACTGGGCGCAGCGGGCATACGGCGCCCTGACACCCCTGCCGGACACAGCCGAGGACAGCCGCCCCGACGCGCGCAGCACGGCCCGTAACGCGGTACATGCACACGGTACGTGCACGCAGACCGCGAGCGTATGACCATCACCCGGGACCTGGGTGGTGGTGGCCGAGTCGCGCCGTGCCGGGTGGCTTGAGCGGCTGGAGGACCGGGCGGCAGGGGCATACGGGCCCCCAGCAGCCGGAGGCGTTCGCCGAATCCCGCCCGTCAGCCCCCGGCCGGCGAGCAGCAAAGGGGCCGGCTCGACCGGGGCAGCCTGCCGGGCGCGAGCGTCCGCACGGTGCAGGCACAGACCACGGTTCCCCGCCCGTTGTGCGAACCGCCTGCCCACAGAGCGAGCGCAGCTGCGAAAAGCCCACGCGACGCCGCCTGACCGGATGCGAGACGTCCGGCGCGTTCCCCTTCCGGCGCCGGATTGTCCTGCCGGCGACCCCTTTCGTCGGCGAATTCATGGGCGACCCATGGCCAAAGCAACCCATGATGCGCAAGGATCACGCCCGCACCGAGCCACCCCCCGAATCCGGCTCAGCACATCCCACCGATGGGAGATGTATATGGCTCGCCGCACATCCCGCGGCCTGGCTGCAGCAGCCACCGCCACTGTCGCGCTGCTCCCCCTGACCGGACCGGCCGGTTCGGCTTCGGCCTCCGGATCCGCTCCGGCTGCGCCGCAGGCCCGCGTCTTCATGGTCAATCCCGTCCAGTCGTCCGGCGATCAGCTGCTCACCGACGCCAAAGATGCCGCCGGGGCCGTACCGGCCTCCGCCTACGCCGTCGCCGCGCTGCGGAACCTGGACGCCAGCGGCGGCCTGTCCGGGACCTGGGCCCTGGTGAGATCCGACACGGGAGCCTCGGCAAAAACGACCGACGCCGGCTCGTACACCCGGCACGACGACCAGTTCGAACAGGTCATGGCCTACTTCTGGGTGAACGAGGCACAGGAATACCTGCAGGGCCTCGGATTCGGCAGCGAACTGCCCGGAGCCAACAACCGGGTCCAGCCCGTCCGTATCAACCAGTGGGGTGCGGACAATTCCTTCTTCACCGACAAAAAGGCCGAAATCCGTTTCGGCAAGGGCGGTGTGGACGACGCCGAGGACGCCGAGGTGATCGTCCACGAGTACGGGCACGCCGTGCACCACGCCCAAGTACCGGGCTTCGGCACCTCACTGGAGGCCGGCTCGATCGGCGAGGCCTTCGGTGACTATCTCGCCGTCGAGGTCGGCGCACACGCGGACGCCACCTACGGCTGGCCGATGAAGGCCGACCCCGCATGCGTCGCCGACTGGGACTCGGTCACCTACAGCAGCGCCCCGCACTGCCTGCGCCGCATCGACGGAAACAAGGTATACGGGGACCGGGTCGGGGAGGTCCACGCCGACGGCGAGATCTGGTCCCGCGCGCTCTTCGACATCCGCAACGCACTCGGCGCCAGGACCGCCGACCGCATCATCATCAACGCCCAGTTCGGCTTCGCACCCGACACCAGCTTCAAGGACGCAGCACTGACAACCATCGCAACCGCCGAACGCATGTACGGCACAAACGCAGCCGGCACCGTCCGCAAAGCATTCACAGCCCGCGAAATCCCCGGCATCCCCTAACGCCACCCCGACCAGAGGCCCCTCGCCCCGCACACCGGCCACCGACACGCCGGACACCGACCCGGACAGCCCGGGAGCCCGGGCAAAGACGCCGCCGCCCCCGCCGCCGACTCCCCACCAGAGACAACAACGGCAGGGGCGGTGGCGGGAACGGCGGCTGCCAGGGCACCGAAGGCCGCCGGGAGGGCCAGTCCGACACAAAACCCGTGGCGGACCGGACTGCCGCGATGACAAGCTCCCCCCACCGAAGGGGCGTAGCTCAGCCCGGCCAGAGCAGCGGACTCCAAACCCGTACGCCGCAGGTTCGAATCCTGCCGCCCCTGCCACGACAACTCGACCACGGCGATTCCGTCCCCCCTCCCGGCCATCCCGGGCGGCAGGACGGCGGCAACGGCCGCAAGGGGCCGCCCCGCGCAGCCCTGCAGCTCTCTGCGCGCAGCCACCGCAGAGCGTGCTTCGAAGTACGGCACGGTGAAATATCCGCGCAGACCGGGCACTTCGCGGACCATGCCCGCCCTGCCCGGGCCGACGGGCATCCCCCCTGCCGCACGGCGTGATACCCGCCCGCCACCCGGCCCACGATGCCGACGATGTGACAGGCCGCCCTTCGCACGCCTGCCGTGACGTCCGGGTTCCACCGTTCAGTCTCCGGGCAGC
The DNA here is from genome assembly GCF_045207475.1 of Streptomyces sp. NBC_00885. NCBI lineage: Bacteria > Bacillati > Actinomycetota > Actinomycetes > Kitasatosporales > Streptomycetaceae > Streptomyces > Streptomyces sp. NBC_00885. The sequence goes on along the minus strand of NZ_CP108796.1, from coordinate 8,730,685 downwards.
CGCAGCGGCACGGGCTTCAGCCCGTCCAGACCCTGCAGCGGCTCAGTGCCGGGGCCGACACCGGCCAGCTGCCGGACGAACTGCATGACATGGCCGCCTGCTGCCGGGCCGAAGCCCACCGTGATCCTGCCCGCTCCCAACACTCGTGGCACGCAATGCGATACGCCGCTGACCACGGTGGCCGCCTCGCGCCCGACGCGGCCCGGCACACCCGGCCCGCCTCGCCGGCGACTTCCCCACCGCCCCCGCCACCGCCGACACCCATCCGCCACCATCGCGCACACGGAGACATCTCGTGACCGCACAGCGACACACCCCAAGCAGCCACCGCCCATGAAACCGCTCACGCCGAAGCCGAGAAACACCCCATCCCCGGCGAACGCACCACCCCCCAGGCCCAACACGCCTTCGCCCTCGCCTTCATCAGCCCCGACCAAGCCGCTGGCGAAAACGAACTCGCCGAACAACTCCTGACCGGGCTCGTCCCGCACATGACCAGCGCTCGCCGCGCTCATCCGCGACGCCGGCACCACCCAGAACACCGAAGACCGCGCCGAACCGCTGCGCACCGAGACCGGCCTCGCCGGCGTCACCGTCGCCGAGCCCGTCCCCGAACTCGCCCTGCGCTTCCACCACACCGCCCCGGGCGCCGACCACGCAGTGACCGCCCCGCGATCACCCGCCTGAACAACCTCACCCGCAGCGGCGGCTACGCGTACTACGCCGGCATCGCCCACTCCACGGCCGGCCTTCCCTCGATGCTCCCCCACCAGCACGCACCAGCACGGTGGCTCGACGGAGAACAGCCCACCCGCGAGCAGTGGCGGGACCTGGCCGCCACCCGGCGCGATCACCGGCACGCCACCCGATGACGCACTGCGGGCCCCGCCGGATCCGGCGGGGCCCGCAGTTCCGCTGCGATCAGAAGGTGAAGCCCAGTACGCGGACCGGCTCCCCCACCCACCGGCGCGGGGCAGTGGCGGCGACACTCGCGCCGCCGGCACGGTCCGGGGCGGGCCGCGCCGCGTACCGGCTGTGCGCCGCGGCCCACCTCTCCTGCCGCCCGACGGCCGGCACGGCCGCCAGGTCCCTACCGAGAACAGTGACGCCGGACAGGGAGGCCGGATGCCCGGCCGTACCATGCCGGGCACGACCGGCTCCGCCCGACGCACACACCGGGGCACACAGGAACCAGTCCGCTGCGGCGTCGCGCGGTGGACCAGGCGGCTCACTCGCCGGACAGTGCCGATCCGCCGCCGAGACGTGTGCCGTCCTCGCGGCGTGGTCTCTCAGCGGGCGCTGCCGATGTTGCGGTCGGCGTCGGAGCCCTTGAGCATGAGGGTGGTTTCCTCGATGCGGCTGAAGCGGCCGTCGGGGGCGAGGTCGCCGAAGACGTACACCTCCACGGTGACGGTGGTGCCGTCCGTCTTGGTGATGTGACAGGTGTGCCGGTCGGCGTACCTGTCGCCGTCGTACAGCTCTTCGTGGACCTCGACCGTGCCGTCGGCGACGATGCCGCGCAGGTGGCTGATGTGGTCGAGGAACTCGGCGCGGTCGGCCCACTCGCCGTCCGTGCGCTGGCGGTAGCCGGGGGTGAAGTGGCGGTCGGCGGCTTCCTCCAGAGTGATGCCGCGGTTGAAGAGCAGGTCGTTGAGGGCGGCTTCGATACCGGTGCGGTTCATCTGGATTCCCTGGGAGTGTGAGGCGGTCCGGGAGGGCCGGCCGGGCGGGGAGGTGATCGGGGTCTGCCGGTGATGTCCGGCTTCTTCAGCGGGTGCTGGTGAGGGTGTCGTCGAGCCAGTCGAAGATCCGGGCCAGCGACAGGCGCATGGCGCCGGGGTGACAGTGGGCGCCGGCGCCTTCCTCGGCGGTGAACACCATGAGGGTCCTGGGGCAGGTCAGGTGGTCGTAGAGCTGCTCGGGCTGGCCCCTGAAGAACTCGTCCTCGGCGGCGTCGCAGACCAGGGTGGGACACCGGATCTGTTCGGCGATGCCGCCTTGGAGGGTGTAGTCGAGGTAGGAGGCGCTGAAGGCCCGGGGGGTGTCCACGCCCATGACGTACATACCGTGGTTGATCGCCCAGCGGGCAGTCGCGTCCTTCGCCATGATCTGCTCGAAGCGGGCGTCGAGTTCGGGGGCGGACTCCGCACGCAGAAGCCGTTCGGCCTCGTCGCGGTCACCGGGGATGCTGCGGACGGATATCTGGCCGAGGTCGTAGACACCGTCGACGGCGATCAGCGCGGCGAGCCGGTGCTCGAAAGCCGCGGCCCGCGGCGCGAGGATGCCGCCCATGCTGGAACCGAGCAGTGCGATACGGCTGCTGTCGACCTCGGGGAGGGATTCGGAGAAGTCGACGACGGGAGTGATGACGTTCTCCCAGTCGGGGCGGAAGACCAGCCCCTCGCGATGGCGCGGCCCGGGCTGTCCGGGGCCGTCGAAGGTCAGCACGGTGTAGCCGCGCTCCACGGCCGCGAGCGCGCCGCTGAAGTGGAGTTCCTCGGCGGTGCCGTCGAAACCGCTGTGCATGATCAGGGTCGGCCGGGGCGTGCCTGAGGTGTCGGCCCGGTAGAGGTAGCCGGGCAGCGTGGTGTCCTCGTACGGGATACGGACCGGCTCGATACGCGGGCTGGCGTAGAGGGCGGCCGCTGCCCGGAAACAGGCGACGCTGCGGTCGTAGGCGTGCTCGTGGCGCGGGTCGCACGGGTTGCCGTGCAGGAAGAACTCCGCCGACCGGTAGTAATTCGAGGCCCGCAGGAACCCGTCCCGGGCGCTGACCGTATGACCGGCATCCAGGGCCTTCTCAGCCTCTGCGGACACCCGGTCGGCGGTGGCGAGCCACTCGGTGTGCCAGCTGTCGTAGTCGCCCTCGACGATGCGCTCGCTCGTGGAGACGACCTCGCCGAAATCGGCGCCGCCGTAGGCGATGTGACTCATCGAACGCAGGGTCTCGTACCAGAACTGGGGATTGTTCGGGAACAGCAGCTGCCTCATCACACTCTCCTTAAGCACAGATTTGTGCGTACGACGGAACTGTAGACCCTGCGGGCACCGCGAAGCAAATATTTGTGCTTACGATGTGGGGGTGACCTCGAAACAACCGACTCCACGCATCCGCAAGAGCTCCGAGCAGGTCCGCTCGGCCGTCCATCAGGCGGTCATCGACCTGCTGTCCGACCCCCAGGGCGCGGACCTGACCATTCCCGCGATCGCGCAGCGCGCCGGGGTGAACCACACCAGCATCTACCGGCGCTGGGGCAGCCGTGAGGCACTCCTGGCCGACGTCGTCGTCACCCGCCTCGAACGCGACTGGCCACTGACCGACACCGGCACCCTGCGCGGCGACCTCACCGCCTGGGCACAAGCGGGAGTTGCCAGCATCCGCACACCCGAAGGCCGGCTCCTCGTACGCGCCGTCGCCCTGTCGATGCCCGCCAGCGCCCAGGCGCAGGGGGAACGCGCGCAACACTTCGAACGCCGGATCCACGCCATCGAACGCATCCGCCAGCGAGCCGCGGCCCGCGGCGAGAACCCCCCGCCCCTCGAACAGATCCTCGACCAACTCATCGCACCGCTCTACCTACGAGCAATCTTCGGCATCGACCCACCAGCCACCGGCTACCCCGAACTCCTCGTCAACAGACTCCTCAACAACCCAGACGAATCACCAACAGCCTGAACAAACACACCCCAACCCCCGACCCCCAGGCACTCACACCAGACACCCGCGTCAACAACGAACCAACGCACCGCCCCGCCAACGGGCGGGCAGCGGCCGAGCGAAGACTTTCCTCGATGTCACCGGCCCATCCCCCATCCGGCCAGGTCCAGGCCGTTCACGCCGCACGCGGACGTTCCACACCCCTGACGCACGCCGGCTCCTGTTGATCACACCAGGGCAAGGGGATGACGCCCGGCGATTGACCGCAGCCACGGACCGCGCCCGCATCCCGCGTCGGACCGGCGGGCACCCGCCCGACCCGCCCGGACCACCTGTGCGGGGATAAGGCGTACAGCCCTCGCCGCAACCGTCGCCACCTGAGAAGACGGCAGATCCGGCACACCATTCCCGAACACCGTGACCAGCGGACGAACCGCCGGCGAAAGCGCGGGCCGGCCCACGGGTTTGACCGGGCTCGACATGCCAGGAGGAATGACGTCGAGCAGACCATCAACGCACTCAACGGCTTTCGGGCCGCAGCGACCCGGCATGACAAGAGAAGGTTCATCTTTCACGGCACAGTCACCCTCGCCGCCAACCGGCTGTAGATCCGCCAGCGATCCCCTGGCAGCCCACAGGCGCCCTCGTCGCAGGACCCGCTGCCCTGGGCGCGTATCACCTGAGGTGAGATGCACAGAAACCAAAGACGAACACCGCCAATCCTGCCCGATTTCGGGCAGAAATATAGATGTTGCACGAGTCTCAACCTAGGGTGATCACTCATGATCACCCTAGATGCGATAGGGAATTTCACCCTGATAGTGGGACTCCTCACGCTCACTCCCGGACTGGATACCGCACTCATCCTGCGCACCGCGGCGCTCAGGCACCGCCGTCGCGCCTGGGGCGTGGTCCTCGGCATCCAGAGCGGCACGCTGGTGTGGGGCACGCTCGCCTCGCTCGGTGTGACCGCGCTGCTGACCGCGTCTCACGTCGCATACCAGACTCTTCGTTGGGGCGGAGCCGCCTACCTGGTGTGGATGGGCGGCAGGCTGCTGTGGACCACCTGGCGCCACTCATCGAGCCAGAGCCCGCAGGCGGCGAGGGCCGGGACCGAGACCAAAGCCAGGACAGGCACCGGCGACACCCTGCTCAGCGGCTGGCGGCAAGGGACCGTGACCAATCTCCTCAACCCGAAGATCGGCGCCTTCTACGTTGCCGTTCTCCCGCACTTCATCCCCGCTGGTGCCTCGCACCTCGGTGCGGGCGTACTCCTGGCCGGTGTACACATCCTCCTGGCTGTCGCCTGGGCCTGCGCGCTGATCGCCTTCGCGCGCGTGCTCCGAGACCGCCTGCACCGGCCCTCGGCCCGCCGCTACCTCGACCGCATCGCAGGCACGGTCATTGCCGCCTTCGGCATCCGGCTCGCGCTCGGACAGTGAGACGCCAGCCGACGCAGCCGCAAAGCCGCCCAACGCACGACCTGCGCACCATCCAAAGCGAAAGGACATCTGCATGCGCTCGCTCCCCACCAGCACCGAGGCCGTGGTCTTCGACTGCGACGGCCTGCTGGTCGACACCGAAACTTGCTGGACCGCTGCGGAATCAGCCATCTTCGCGGCACACGGTCACCCCTTCGGCCCCGAACAGAAGGCGCTGGTCATCGGCCGCACCGTGGAGGCCGCTGGAGAGGCCATGGCCCAGTACCTCGGGCGACCCCGCGCCGGCGCCGAAATCGCCGCCGAACTCCTCGAAAGAGTCCGCAAAGAGCTTTCCCGAGGCGCATCAGCACTCCCCGGGGCGGCGGAACTGGTGCGCGCCTGCCGGGCGGCCGTACCCATCGCCGTAGCCAGCAACACCCACGGGAACTGCTCGACACGGCACTGTGGTCGGCCGGTCTCGCGGACTACTTCACCCACTCGTTCGCCGCCGACGAAGTCCGCTCCCCCAAACCCGCACCAGAGCTCTACCTCACGGCATGCCAGGCACTCGGCACGACTCCCAAACGCTCCGTCGCCTTCGAGGACTCGGCCACCGGCGTCGCCTCGGCACGTGCTGCCGGGCTCCACGTCGCAGTGGTGCCGTCCCTTCCCGGAGCCGACCTCGACCACGACTGGCTGGGCACCAGCCTGGCCCAACCCGAACTGCTGGACTGGGCCGGGGAACTGCGAGATGGCACGGTCCGCTGATCCACTCAGGGAGAGGGGCCGTCACCGAAGACGTCGGGGTGTGCTGAGGCGTCCGCACCAACAGCCTGCCTCCCCTTCCCCGACGCTGAGACCGTCGGGGCCAACGGGTCCAGCCGGAAGCGGCCTGCCAGTCAGCGCCAGATGCGCCAGATGCCCCCCGGCGACCGCCCCGATAATCACGGAGAAGCAGGCGTCCCCGACCACACGGCACACCCCGGCGCACACAGCCAGCACAGCGACCACATCAAGCACTTGATGCCGCGTCGGCTCGGGCGGCAGCACTGGTCCAGGCGCACTGCGGCGGCCGACACTGTCCGCATGGGCCAGTAATCTCCTCGTACGCACCCAGCCCGACGCCGTCGCCGGCCTGCTCCGCCTCGGCCAGGGCCTGCGAGAAGCCCACCGCGAACTCGACCGTGAGCAGCTGCGCGAACTGTCCAGCCAGCAACACCGCCTGATCGGCGCGCTGGCACGCCAAGCCCGCCAGCTGGCAGCAGAAGCCGGACATCCGGTCAGTGAAGTCGCGCAGCACGAGATCGAAGCAACCCTGCACGCCGTCCTGGACGATCCCCAGGCGCCGCACCAGACCGATCGTCAGGAAGGCGAGAAGCTCGCAGACCACGCTCAGTGTGAGCATCCAGACCTTGGCCCCGAGCGTCTCGAAGCTCTTCTCCAGGTAGCCGGCCGGATAGCCGAGCACCAGGGCGATCCGCCAGAGTCCGCTCGGCAGTACAACCAACGTGGTCAGATGCGCGGCCCAGATCGCCCAACGGGGCGGCGGCGCAACGGAGTCTGCGGTCGTAGTGGTCTCAGAGTGGTCATGAGGCTCATCCTGCCGTCCCGTCCGTCACGTTCCATCGACCTCAGAGCCCGGGCCAGGTAGTCCGCTGGGATGGCGCCCGGCCGGTGCGAGGGGGCTGCGGGGAGGAGCGATCGTCAGACCTGGAGGGACCGCTCAGAACCCATCTCTGCACCTCAAAGCTGATCGCCGTCTACTTGTAGGCCTGATTCAGCGCCCAGATCGCCCAGACGATCACGGTCAGCGGAATCACGACGGCCGCGGTGCCGAGCGCGACACCCGCCCGCGCCCGGAAGCGATCGGCTCCCTCCCAGCCCCGCATCCTGCGCAGAGCGACGATGCCTGAGACGACCGCAGAGATCCCCACGGGCACGATCAAATAAACGGGAAGAAGGCGGACCCACATCGGGACCGGGACGGGCAGCAAGGGGCAGACAATCATCGCGACGGCGACAGCACCCAGTACAAGCGACGTCGTACCCCGCGACTGCTGCCGCGCCGCCACCTGTTCACTCGATCCGGCCATCTGCTCAACGGAACTCATGCTCGGGATGCTAGGCAGCAGGTACCGCGCTCCGCTTGGGCGCGAGTACCTAGGTCGTCCTGAGTAGCCCGCAGCCGAATAGACGGCACGAGACCAGCGCAAGAGCGGGCAGCGCCTCCACAGGTCTGTAAGCCCTGTTGCTCCTAGGGGGTGTCTCTTCGATCAGTGACTCGTTGTTCTGGTCATGCTCAGCAGGGGGGATCTCACGGACGGAGAGTGGGCGAGCCGCTGCTGCCCAGGGGCAACAACAGGTGCGGCCGGTGGCGGGACCACCGTCAGGTGATCAACGGGATCATCCACCGGCTCGGTACCGGCTGTCAGTGGCGCAAGCTGCCCGAACGCTTCGGCCCGTGGAAGACCGTCCACAAACGCCATGCGCTGTGGTCGGCCGACGGCACCTGGGAACGACTGCTCCAGCACGTCCAGGCCGTCGCCGACTCAGCAGGCGACCTCGACTGGAACATCAACGTCGACTCCACCTCGATCCGCGCCCACCAGCACGCCGCCGGCGCCCCGACCGATCCGCCACCGGCACCTGCCGGTGTCTCAAAGGGGGCCCTGCAAAGATCAGTTCACATGCGCACGCACATCCGCCTGAGACTGTTCCTGGCGGAGGCGGTGCGGCGGGCGAGGCTCTCGGCCGCTCCCGCGGCGGACTGACCACGAAGATCCACCTGAGCGCAGACGGCAGATGCCGCCCGCTCTCCCTGATCCTCACCCCCGGCCAGCGCGCGGACTGCACCCAGTTCGAGCCCGTCATGGACAAGATCCGCGTCCCCCGCCTCGGCACAGGCCGGCCCAGACGGCTGCCTGACAGCGTCGCCGCCGACAAGGCGTACAGCAACAACCTGATCCGCTCCTACCTGAGACGACGCGGCATCCGACACGTCATCCCGGAGAAAAGCAGCTCCAGAACCGCCCGTCAGCGCAAAGGCTCGGACGGCGGCCGACCGCCGGGCTTCGACAAGACCCGGTACAAAGCCAGGAACACCGTCGAGCGAGCGATCAACAAGATCAAACAGTTCCGAGCCGTCGCTACCCGCTATGACAAGCGCCAATACGTATACCTCGGCACCATCACGGCCGCCGCACTCCTCATCTGGCTCCGCTCGTGATCACAACGCCCTGGCGGGATCCGAGGCTGTGGCGTGAACGTCGATACCAAAGAAGGCCGCACAGTCTGCCAGTCCGCTCACGGTCACGGGCAGATGCTTCTGAGAGTTCCAACCCTGCTGGGAGAGGCGCAAGTACTGAGACTCGACGACCCGTCCATCGAGGACGTCGCGAGATAGGCCGTCAGGCTCGTAGCCGAGCTTTCGAGAGACGGCCAGCGATGCGTGATTGTCGGTGAAGGACGCCGACCTGGCGAACACTGCGCCAAGTTCCACGAACGCCAGGTGCAGCAGGGCGACCCGCATCTCAGTGCCGAGCCCCTGGCCCTGGTGATCAACGCCCAGCCATGAACCCGAGACGATCTCGCGTCGGATGCCGAAGTTCTCAGCCCGCATCTCCTGGATGCCCACGGGGTGTCCCTCGAAGAACACGACGAGCTCCAGAGCCCAGTCGTCGGGTGACCATGAACCCAAGCGGCTCCAATGCTGCTGCACGACGTGTCGAGCGAGCTCAACCGGCGGACGATCCGTCCACGGCGTCAGAAACGGACGCGTGCCGGGGGCATGCACGCCTCGTGCTGCCACTTCGGCCACCGCCGCGAGCTCTTCCTCGGAAGGAAGCCGCAACTCAAGACGGGGCGACCGCACACGCAGCGCCTTGAGCGGCCAGATGTCGATCAACATGCGTGCCAGTGTGCACAGATGTACGTGGGGACGCTCCGCCTTTTTCTAGATCTGCGTCTGTCTCAGAGCATGATCGGCGAGACGCCCCCTAGTCGGCGTGAGGCGCCCCGAAGTTCTCGGACAGCGGTCCCCATAGGATCGAAGTCCAGAACGGCGGAGAGAGCACGTGGCACAGAAGCGTAGGAAGTTCAGTCCTGAGTTTCGGGACGAGGCGGTCAAGATGGTGGTCGTGGAGTCCCGCCCGATCGCCGAGGTCGCCCGAGAGATACAAGTGAACGAGGGAACGCTGGGCACCTGGGTCAGCCGGTACCGGCAAGAGCACGCCGGGGAGGAGCCTCCCCTGAACATCAGCGAACGCGCCCGCCTGCGCGAACTGGAACGCGAGAACCGGGAACTCCGTATGAAGACCGAGTTCCTGGGAAAAGCGGCGGCCTTCTTCGCCCAGGAATACCGGTGACGGAGAAGTACGAGTTCATCGACGGCGAGGCTGACAACTTTCCCGTGCAGCAGATGTGCACCTGGGCGGGAGTATCCACGTCGGGCTTCTACCACTGGAGGTCCAGGCCATTGTCGGCCACCGCGAAGCGCCGTGCGGAACTGAGGGCCGTCATCCTCAAGGTCTTCTCTGACTCTCAGGAGACCTACGGCTACCGGCGTGTCCACGCCGCGCTCCAGCGGATGAACGTGCAGGCCGGAGCGGAGCTGGTCCGCGCGCTGATGCGCGAGCTCGGCCTGGTGCCATGCCAGCCGCGGCCCTGGCGGGCGACCACGATCGCCGATGATGCGGCGCCGGCCACGCCCGACCTGCTGGCCCGTGACTTCACCGCTGACGCTCCCGGGCGCAAACTGGTCAGCGATATCACCTATGTTCACACCTGGGCCGGGTTCCTGTATCTCGCGACCGTCATCGACTGCCACACCAAAGCTGTGGTCGGCTGGGCGATGGCCGACCATATGAAGACCTCTCTCATATCGGATGCACTCGATATGGCAGTCCGGAACATCGACCTCGCCGAAGGCTGCGTATTTCATTCCGATCGCGGCAGTCAATACACGTCTCGGGAACTTCGTTGCAAGCTCCGCTCGTTGGGCCTGCGAGCGTCGGTCGGCCGCACCGGTGTTTGTTGGGACAATGCGATGGCTGAATCATTTTTCGGCGCCCTCAAGAACGAACTCGTGCACCGAACTACGTTCCCAACACGCGCACATGCCCACCGGGCGATCGTCCGCTACATCGAGATGTTCTACAATCGAAAACGCCTCCACTCCGGCCTCGGCTACAAGACTCCCGCAGAAGTCCACGCCGAGTACGAGGAGTTGCAGACGGCGGCATAAAGAGAACCCTCAACACCGCTGTCCGAGAAGCGCAGGGCCCCTCAACGGTCTTGCAGGGCGGGAGGTCGTGCGGCAGGTACTCCCATGGGATACCGGTGCGGTTCACGTAGAGGATCGCGTTCACGATCTCCCGCAGATCATGCACTCGAGCGGCCGTGCCTGGCCCGGTCCGCCCCGCTCGCCAAGCCGTGAACACCGGCTCGATCAAAGCCCATCGGGCATCGGACACGTCACTGCGATACGGGCGCCGAGAACTCACGGAACAAGCAACGACGCACTGCTGCCGCAGTCACCTGAACGGATCAAACCACCAGCAACCCAGATCAGATGCCCTCTAAGCCGTCGACGCACTACTTCGACCCCCGCGGCGTGCACCGGGTGTTCGCAGTCGCCGTCACCGTGGACACCTGGCGATTCTGGAACGATGCCCCCGGGTTCTCGCAGTGATTCACCGGCACGCTCACGACAACGACAACGCGATCAACGGTGAGGCAGAGCTATCGCGGGATGAGGTGCTACCTGGCCCTACTGGTCAGGGACCGGCCTGCCGACACCGGCGTCAGGCTGGGGCAGCGCGATCGAAGCGAGGAAGTCGTCGAGCATGGCGATCTGTACGTCCTCGGGGAAGCGGACGGGGTCGAAGAGGGCTTGGACGACGAGTCCGTGGGTGAACGCGACGGCGGTGGCGGCGAGTTGCTCCGGGGCGGCGGTTGCGGGGATCTCGCCCAGGCTGCGGGCGGCTTCGAAATGCGGGCGTATCGCTGAGCGCAGTCGGGTGTAGCGGTCGGCCTGGTCCGTGGCCAGCCCGTCGTCGGCGAGGGCAAGGTCCCAGGAGCTGACCCAGATGCGATTGCGGGCGGTGTCGTCCGCAGTCAGCGGCAGGATGTCCAGCAGCATGGCTCGCACGGTGGCAAGGCCCTCGATGGGACGTTCGCGGCGGGGACGTTCCGCGGTGCGCTTCTCCAGCAGGTCCAGGGCATGCGCGATCAAGGCCCGCTTGGTCGGGAAGTAGTGCATGAGCATCCCGGTCGAGACGCTCATCGCGGCGGCGACGGCACGCAGGGTCAGCCCGCTGAACCCCTTGTCGGCGAGTACGTGCCATACCGCCTGGGACACGTCCTCGCGGCGGGCTTCACGATCTCCAGGTGCGGGCGGCATGCTGCTACCTTACGTGCCGAACGCTCGTTACGTACCCCGGGATTGAGGTATCCTTGTTCGCACTGCCGGTCGGTGACAACGCTCAGCTCCGCCCCCTGGAGCCCTGGCACGCCCAGGAGTTCCTCGCCCATATCGACCGCGCCCGCCCCAACGTGGACCCTTGGATACCCTGGGCGACGTTCAGCACCGACCTCGCCTCCGCCACCGCCGTCCTCCAGAGGTACGCCGACAGACAGGCCAAGGACACCGCTCGGATCTATGGGATCTGGCTGGACGGCACGCTGGTCGGCGGCGTCATGTTCACGAAGTTCGACGCCACCTCCGGAGTGTGCGAAATCGGCTGCTGGCTGGAGGCGGACGGGGCAGGCCGCGGGCTGGTGACCCTGGCATGCCGGGCATTGATCGACTGGGCTTTCAAGGAACGCGGGATGAGCCGGGTCGAATGGTGGGCCATGGCTGGCAACACTCACAGCATCAAAGCCGCGCGCCGACTCGGGATGACCCGCGATGGTGTGCTGCGGCAGCGCTCTGCGTACCGGGGCGTGCGGCACGACAGCGAGATCTGGTCGGTCCTCTCCGAAGAGTGGTCACCCGTGCGAGGAGTACCCGTGTCCGACGTCAAGGCCGAGCTCGACCAGCTGATGCGCGCCTTCCTCGGCGCGTTCACCAACACCGGCGGCAGCCGGCCGAACGTCAACGTTGTCCGTGAGGTGTTCATTCCACAAGGAATGATTATCAGCAACGTCGGGGACAAGCCCGTGATCTACGACCTCGACGCGTTCGTCGAGCCCCGGGAGAAAATCCTCACCGATGGGACGCTGACGGAGTTCTCCGAATGGGAAGTCGCCGAGCGGACCGAAATATTCGAGTCGATCGCGCACCGGTTCAGCGAGTACCGCAAGTCCGGTTTCCTCGACGGCGAGTGGTTCGAGGGCTCCGGCCGCAAGACCACCCAGTTCGTCCGGACGCCTGCCGGCTGGAGGATGAGCTCGATGGCCTGGGATGACGTGTAGGAGGCTCCCCAACCCAGATATGGCATGGGTTTGCGAATGGCCGGAGTGGGCTTGATTCGCTTTGACGGACACCTGAGATCAGGGGTTCTGCCCCGGAAGGATGTCCATCATGGAGAGCATGGGGAAGAAGAAGCCTTGGCCTCGCCGTTCGTTCACGCCGGAGTTCAAGGCCGAGATCGTCGAGCTGTGCTGGCGCGGTGGCCGCTCGGTCGGCCCGGTGGCCAAGGACTTCGCTCTGACCGAGACCGCGGTGCTGCTGTGGGTCAGTCAGGCCGAGGTCGATGCGGGCGAGCGTGACGGTCTGACCAGCAGCGAGCGCGAGGAGTTGGCCGCGTTGCGGCGGGAGAACTGCCGGTTGCGCGAAGACGTCGAGATCCTCAAGCGGGCCACGGCTTTCTTCGCGAAGGAGACCCGGTGACGGTGCATCCGTTCATCGAGGCGGAGAAGCGAGACGGTCACAACGTCAAGCGCGCATGTGAACTGCTGCAGTCTCCCGAACCAGCCTTCTATGCCCGTCGCACTGGCAGGCCCGGACCTCGGGCGGTCCGGGACGCCGAGCTGACCGAGGAGATCGCCGAAGTGCACGAGCGGTCGCGCGGCGCCTATGGGGCTCCGCGCGTTCACGTCGTCCTGCAACAGGAGGGCGAGCGGTACGGCCGATGCCGCGTTGCCCGGCTGATGCGGGGCGCGGGGCTGCAGGGCCGGCACCGCAGACGACAGCACCAGACCACGATTTCCGACCCACGGGCCGCTGACCGGCCGGACCTGATCGGGCGGGACTTCGCCCCGGACTCGGCCGCCCTCGATACCCGCTGGTGCGGCGACATTACGTATGTCCCGAACGAGGAGGGCTGGCTCTATCTGGCCACCGTCATCGACATCACCTCACGCCGGGTGGTCGGATGGGCGACCGCCGATCACCTGCGAACCGAGCTGGTCGCCGATGCCCTGCGGACTGCCTGCCAGCAGCGTCGCCCAGGCCATTCAGTGATCTTTCACTCGGACCGCGGCTGCCAATGCACCTGCACCGAATTCGCCGCTCTGAGCGAAGAGTTCGGCATCCGGCATTCTGTCGGCCGCACCCGGCAGTGCTGGGACAACGCGCTCGCCGAGTCGTTCTTCGCCACCATCAAGCGCGAGTTGCTGAAGAGGGCGACGGGCTCGCCGCCCAGGAAACGCCAGAGCGGCGACCCTGCCCGAGCTGGAGCATGTGGAGCACTCGCCAGCACTGCCGGAGCCGTGGTGAGCATCGCCAGCAGGGTCCGTGAGTGCGGCGTGGGCACCCAGATCCGGACGGCACCGCCCTCTGGCACAGGTAGATAGTCGACCTCCCGATGCCCCCACACGCCGCCGCTGCCGCCCCACTTCACCTTGCTCACCTGCTGCACGGTGCCGCCGCACGCCAGCCGCAGGGCCTCGCGCCCGTACGGTCGGAATTCCACGACGCCCGCCTGCGGCAGCAGCCGCACGCGTCCACGGACGAAGCGCCGGGGATACGGCAGCGCGAAGCCATGCAGCCTGCACCAGATCCGGACCTCGTGCCCCGCGGCGGCTCTCCGCGCCATCCAACGGCCCCAGACCACCATCGCCAGACCAACGAACAGCAACCAGCCCAGCCCGAGAAACGGGCCGCTGCCGGACGGCAACCACATCAATTCCATGACGGCATACATGCAGCCTGACCTGCTCGTGACGACAGGCGCGGGAACAAAAATGATCGCCGGACCGTGGCTGCCGGAACCCGGCAACGAGGCCTATCCCCTACAGAAACGACCCGACGGAAGGTACGGCGCAGCCTCGCCCCACGCTGCCCGCCTTCGGACACGGCTCACCACCGCTGCAACCACTCGTCGCCGCACCACCCGCCGACTGCGGCTGCACGCGGAGGCGGCGGGCTCCGCTCACTAATGATCTCTGTGTGATGCCACCCGCTGAAAGCCCGTTTACACAGCTCAGTTCGCATCACTCCGCGACATTGCGCGGCGAAACTCAGTAACGTCCGGCAGGCCCGCGCGTCGCAGGAATTCCAGTGACCTACGAGGGACAGGCGGTACCGCGGCGGGCAACGTCCAGGTGTCCGCCGCGTACCTGTCCTAGATCCACGAAATACAGTCAAGCTCGGTTGAGTCGCCTTTCGATGACGAGCGCGAGGGTGGATAGCCGACCCCGGAGGGTCGGTTCCGATCTGGTTGGAATCTACCCATACAGTTCACTCTGAGGTCTTTGTGACCTGAGTCGCCGGATCCGAGAGGGAGATCAATGAGCTCCGCGAGGCAGACCGTCAAAACCGTGCGCAACGATCGGGTACAGCTCACCGATGCGGAACGAGCGACGATAGATCTCCTCAACGCCTCCGTCGCAGATGTCAGAGAGCCGGAGGGCTGCTACGCGCTCGCCGAGTTGCGCAAGTCGCTCACCAAGGAGACCCGCGAGGCGCTGGGGACCGCGATCCCAGATCCCGAGGAGCGTGGTCGCGCTCAGATCGAGCAGATCAGGCCTGAGCTCGAGAAACTCAAGGGCACCGCGTGGCCCGTACGTGGCTTCATGCCGCTAGAAACTCGCGGTCTTCCGCCGGTCGACGTTGCGCCGCAAGGTCCTATTCGTCCCCTCCCCCGTGACCCGGATATCTTCCTCGCCCAGCCACCGCACGTGGGCGAGTGGACGTGGACCGAGACGAGCACGCTCGTGAACGCGCCGAGCGATACCCTCACCGTCGACGTCGACAGCGATCGCTATCGGATCTTTGGACACATCGGCTACGCCAGCGACGACCTCTTCACCGGCACAGTGGGCCTCGCGATCACCTACATCCTCCCGCCCGAGCGCATGCCGAGGACGGACCGGACGGTCTTCGTGGTCGAACCCGAGGTGCGACTGGGCGGCGATGTCTCGGGCTGGACCGGTCCGTATCACCCGATCTGGCACGCGGACGATAAGTGGTCGAAGTGCTGGCGATTCCTTGAGGCGACCCTCACCCTCAGCAACGGCGAGCGGCTGGCTGAGGACTCGTATAGCTTCGACCTCTTCCTTCTCGATGACGTAATTCCGGTGGGCCGGGCGAGTGTCGACGAGTTCTTTGGCTGGGGCGCGAGGCTGACGTTCGCGGCGAACATGGCCGACCTCCGCCGGGACGGTCACTCGATCTTCTTGCGGATCGCGCTTCGCTACGACTTCCAGCTCGAGGGCGAGAGCGACATCTGGTTCCGCAACCGACCCGGCTCGGCCAGCGAGTCCGTGCCGGCATTCGACAACGCGCTAACGTTCCGCGTCATCTCGCCGGGCTTTGTCCCGATCTGAGTAGGGTCGGGGACTGGAGCGGTGGCTGCCACTCCGTTTCCAGTCCCCGCCGCTTCAAACCGTGCATGCAGTTCTCCCGCACACGGCTTTCCGACATCGTTCACCGACTGGCATGCGCTGTCGCCCTGCGATGAGGTCTCGCATCATCACCTCGTCCGGGACCAGTTGGCGGGCAGCCGCGATGACCGCGAACTCGTGCTCGGCCGGTGTGAAGCGGGCCACTGCGTCGACCTCACGCACGAGGGACGTCGGGATGTACGGACGCCCGGTGTCCAGGAGCAGCTGCCGGGTGTCGTTGTAGAAGTTCGCGGTCACGCCTCTGGCGAACTCCAACTGGTCGTCCTCCAGGTGCGTGAGGTGTTCGACGATCGCGGCGCGATCCCGTGCGGCGTAGGCCCGCAGCAGGTCGTGGGCCCGCCGGGACGCCTCGTTCATCCGGGGGTCGGTGAGAGCAGAAGGCCGCAGCCACACAGAGCGCGTGACTGCCCCTCACCCAGCCGTGATCGTTCTCGCCGATACTGACTGTTCCGTTGGTCCCCATGGCCGGACGGCTGGCGGATCCGCAACCGCAAGATCTGCGAAGCGTGCGGGAAGGTCCTCGACCTGACCCAGATCGGCCGCGGCTACGAACTTGACGATGGCTCGCTGGTCGCGATCACCGACGAAGAACTGGACGCGCTGCCGCTGGAGAGCGTCCGCGCCATCGAAGTCCAGGGCTTCAACCCCTATGAGAGCGTCGACCTCCTAAGGGTCGGCAAGCCGTACTACCTCGCCCCGAACGGGCACATCGCAGCCAGGCCGTGCGCGCTCATCGTCCAGGCACTGCAGCGCAACTCGAAGGTGGCGATCACCAAGTTCGCGCTCCGGGACCGCGAGCGGTACGGACTCCTCAGGGTCAAAGACGGCGTACTGGTTCTCCACCAGCTTCTGGCCAGTGACGAGATCCGCTCCCCCGCCGCCCTCGCCCCGCGGGAGACAGACGTGCCCGCTGACGAGCTCCAGCGCGCGCTCGACCAGACCGACGCGCTCACCACCGAGGACCTGGGCGACCTGACCGACCACTACAAGGAAGCCCTCGAAGAGGTCATCACAGCGAAGATCGAAGACAGGCATCTGTCCCGGGCTGAGGCACCGGCACCCAGAGAGCCTGTGCTGGTCGACCTGATGGCCGCGCTCAACGAGAGTGTCGCGGCCGCCCGCCGGTCACGCGGCGAGAGTGGCGAGCACGCGACCGTCCACGAGATGCCCCAGCCCAAGGGGACCGCGAAGAAGACCGCTACAGACGGAAGTGTCAAGGCTCGCCGCCACGACGACGAACTCGCTTGACGGACCCGACGGACTGTCCGGCGCTAGGAGCATCAGCGGTTTACAGACCCGTGGGGGTGCTGCCCGCTCTTGCGCTGGTCTCGTGCCGTCTATTCGGCTGCGGGCTACTCAGGACGACCTAGGTACTCGCGCCCAAGCGGAGCGCGGTACCTGCTGCCTAGCATCCCGAGCATGAGTTCCGTTGAGCAGATGGCCGGATCGAGTGAACAGGTGGCGGCGCGGCAGCAGTCGCGGGGTACGACGTCGCTTGTACTGGGTGCTGTCGCCGTCGCGATGATGGTCTGCCCCTTGCTGCCCGTCCCGGTCCCGATGTGGGTCCGCTTTCTTCCCGTGTACTTCTTCGTGCCCGTGGGGATCTCTGCGGTCGTCTCAGGCATCGTCGCTCTGCGCAGGATGCGGGGCTGGGAGGGAGCCGATCGCTTCCGGGCGCGGGCGGGTGTCGCGCTCGGCGCCGCGGCCGTCGTGATTCCGCTGGCCGTGATCGTCTGGGCGATCTGGGCGCTGAGCCAGGCCTACAAGTAGACGGCGATGCTGGCTGTTCATGGCGAGCGGGGTGTTGGGGGTTCTGGGCCATTGGCGGGGCGCCCGACTGGCAAGGCAAGAGCAACTCAGTCGCTGACGAGCGGGCAGCAAGCCCGAATCGCGGCCGGATCCCACCAGTAGCAGCGGTAGTGCGCCATCGGCCAGCCGCGGTCCTTGAAAAAGATCCGCACGATGATCTGGTCGCCTGCGGGGTCGTGGACGCGCCAGCTGGCCCGGGCGTCATGCCACAGGCCGCCCACCCTGATCTGGACCGGCATGGCGGGGACAGGTCCGTACGGCTCCATGTCCGGCACCGGCGCAGCGTCGCCCTGGGGGACGGGTCGGTGCCGGATCGCGTCGCCGGGCAGCACCCGGTCCTCGATGGGATGGGGCTCGAGAGCGGTGAATTCCATGGCGTGCTCGTCGGCCCAGAACCAGCCCAGGCGCCTCGCGCCCACCCGGTCAGCGGGCCGCAGGCCCATCGCGAAGAGAATCCGGCCGTCGGCGAAGTCGCGGCGCTCCACGGCTGAGCCGAAGTACGGCCGTCCCGCCATCTGCAACCGCACCCCGGGCTCTTTGCGCGGCCTGTAGAACTCCACGCTGACCGGCTCCTCCCCCACGGTCATCGGGTCCACCTGCACCGCATCCCGCCACTTGCTCACGGCACGCTCCTCGATGCGGGGCCGTCAGCCGGCGTGACGGTGGGAGGCGGCCGGGCCCACGGTGCCCGGGCCGAACCTTCGGTTGAGCGCGTCGACCGCCCGCTCGGCGCGCAGCCGGTCCTCCCGCATCGCGTCCAGAGACAGCTGCTCGGCCACCGTCTCGGCGGCGACGAGTTGCTCTCCTCTGATGGCCACGGCCCGTACGCGAGCTCGCTGGAGCGCCATGGACCGGTATAGGGAAGCGCGCGGGTTCGTAGATTCTGGGGTGCGTTCGAGCCGGAACTTGGCGCGCCGTGCCGAACAGGCTGGGATCGGCTGCGGGTTCGGTCTTGCTTGGCCAAACGCAGGCCAGCAGGGATCGACGACCTCTGCCAACCTCCTGCCGACGCGTCGCCGACAGCGGGTCAAGGCCCGCACCCGCAAGAGCCCGACCAGCAAGTACAGCAAGAACTCAACCCAGCACCCCAGCACGGCACAGCGCTACACCCTCGAAGTCGAAATCATGGTGATGGAGCAAGGCTTGAAAGCCAGGTCAAAGCGCTAACTCAACAGTGTTGCGGCTGGAGTATTAGGCGCTACCAGTCGGCCGGAAAGGATACATGGATATCGATGTGAGCACCGGCCGAGAACGTCCCAGGACCCGGGCACCACATAGAGCATTCCCGAACCATCCGACCATCGCATGGTGCGACATGAGCTTTCACCGGATCGGGCGATGCCTCGCGCAGGGCACACGTCTGCGCCTCGCCGCCGCCCCTCTTGCGGAGGCGCTCACCCGCCACTCGCCACCGCCGAAACGGAAATGGGGAGATATCCCGATGCGTGGCGGAGCAGACCTGCGCACGATCGAGGCTACCGTGGTCATTACAGGCCCCTGCCAAGAAACCTGACGGCCGGCGACGGAAACGAGGGTGAGAATGAAGTACATGATCAGCTGGTTCGAGCGGGCGCAAGGTTCACCGGCAGAGTATGAGAATGCCCAAAAGCGGATCCTTGAAGTGTTCGGCCAGTGGAAGGAACCTGAGGGCTTCAACGTCGAATCATTTGTGATCCGGGTGGGTGAATGGGGTGGACACATGCTGGTGGAGTGCGATGATCCACTCAGTGTGCACAAGTTCTGCTCGACCTTCCCCGCCTTCGAGTTTCAGGCGCGACCGGTCATTGCGGTGAAAGATGCTGTCCGAGCCGAGCTCGAGGTAATCGCATGGCGCGACGGACTCGCCTGATTTGACTGCGGACCTCGGGTCGGACGGCCGAGAGCTGCCCGACCCGAGGGCCCGTGAAATCTGTATCCCCGCTGATCCAGTTTCAGATTTTCGTCTCGACCTGCCACCTCTCGTGGTAAAGATCATCCAGCTCACGGGCGGGATACCGGGTATGGTCCGTCAGGCTGGTCGCCAGGCGCCACTGCTCCCGGCATACGGTGCCGTCCTGGTACGTCACAGTGATCCACGCCTCGATAATCCGTACTGGCAGCTTCTCCATGCCGAATGTCGACAGGTATGAGCCGTCCGGTAGACGCTTGATGATCAGCGGGATGCGTCGGGCACCGGACCGGCACAGGAACTCAGCCCCTCCGGCTACCGCGATCTCGCGGGTGATGACAGACTTCTCCTGCAACGGAACCCCTTGGTCAACTCTCTTGGTCTGAGGGGCCCTGCGCTTCTCGGACAGCGGTGTTGAGGGTTCTCTTTATGCCGCCGTCTGCAACTCCTCGTACTCGGCGTGGACTTCTGCGGGAGTCTTGTAGCCGAGGCCGGAGTGGAGGCGTTTTCGATTGTAGAACATCTCGATGTAGCGGACGATCGCCCGGTGGGCATGTGCGCGTGTTGGGAACGTAGTTCGGTGCACGAGTTCGTTCTTGAGGGCGCCGAAAAATGATTCAGCCATCGCATTGTCCCAACAAACACCGGTGCGGCCGACCGACGCTCGCAGGCCCAACGAGCGGAGCTTGCAACGAAGTTCCCGAGACGTGTATTGACTGCCGCGATCGGAATGAAATACGCAGCCTTCGGCGAGGTCGATGTTCCGGACTGCCATATCGAGTGCATCCGATATGAGAGAGGTCTTCATATGGTCGGCCATCGCCCAGCCGACCACAGCTTTGGTGTGGCAGTCGATGACGGTCGCGAGATACAGGAACCCGGCCCAGGTGTGAACATAGGTGATATCGCTGACCAGTTTGCGCCCGGGAGCGTCAGCGGTGAAGTCACGGGCCAGCAGGTCGGGCGTGGCCGGCGCCGCATCATCGGCGATCGTGGTCGCCCGCCAGGGCCGCGGCTGGCATGGCACCAGGCCGAGCTCGCGCATCAGCGCGCGGACCAGCTCCGCTCCGGCCTGCACGTTCATCCGCTGGAGCGCGGCGTGGACACGCCGGTAGCCGTAGGTCTCCTGAGAGTCAGAGAAGACCTTGAGGATGACGGCCCTCAGTTCCGCACGGCGCTTCGCGGTGGCCGACAATGGCCTGGACCTCCAGTGGTAGAAGCCCGACGTGGATACTCCCGCCCAGGTGCACATCTGCTGCACGGGAAAGTTGTCAGCCTCGCCGTCGATGAACTCGTACTTCTCCGTCACCGGTATTCCTGGGCGAAGAAGGCCGCCGCTTTTCCCAGGAACTCGGTCTTCATACGGAGTTCCCGGTTCTCGCGTTCCAGTTCGCGCAGGCGGGCGCGTTCGCTGATGTTCAGGGGAGGCTCCTCCCCGGCGTGCTCTTGCCGGTACCGGCTGACCCAGGTGCCCAGCGTTCCCTCGTTCACTTGTATCTCTCGGGCGACCTCGGCGATCGGGCGGGACTCCACGACCACCATCTTGACCGCCTCGTCCCGAAACTCAGGACTGAACTTCCTACGCTTCTGTGCCACGTGCTCTCTCCGCCGTTCTGGACTTCGATCCTATGGGGACCGCTGTCCGAGAACTTCGGGGCGCCTCAGTCGAAAGTTGATCTACCGGGGTTCCGTTATGTTCGACCCCCTTGACTTGCCGCCTTCAGCGCAAACTCAACGGTGTTGCAGCTGGAGTACTAATTAGCGCGGTACTGAGTCAGGGGTGAACGCGTCCGGTCTTCTCGGGGTGCGCCGCGTGCACATATTTCATGGCGGTGGAGTCGGAGATTGCGAACAGGCGCATGAGCTGGACGGGGTCGGCGCTGTGGCGGGCTTCGTTGAGGACGCGATCCTGCCACAGGGCTCGGGCGGTGAGGCCAGTGCGGTCGAACGCCGTACCGAGCAGCATCTTGCTGACGGGTGGGCCGGAAGGGTCGAGGGCCGTCTGGCTGCTGACGAGCAGGTGGGGGTTGCTCCAGGCGGGCCATGTCTGCTGCCGCATGCGGAGCCACTGGGTGAGCAGCTCCGTGGTGAGGGTTTCGAGGTAGATGGTGCGCCTGGGCAGCCGTAGGGCGCCGTGAGCGAGGTCGAGTTCATCGAGCTGGATCTCAGCAGCTTGGGAGGGCAGCAGGGCGTGGACAGCGACGAGGGCGACAAGGAGGCGGGCAAGCGCAGTGTGGGCTTGCTGGAGCAGGCCAGTCAGACGGTCGCTGGGAACGGGATTGGGCAGGCGGACCTGGGCGGGAAGGGTGATGCCGCGGGTCGGATCGTGGAAGACGAGCCGTTCCTGCTTCAGGGCGCGGAAGATGCTCCGCAGATACTGCTGGGCGGTGCGGGCCGGGCGGCCGGGGGCCAGGTCCAGGACGTCCCTGATGTCCTGGCGGGTGATCGCGGCCAGGGTGGTGGTGTGCTCGGTCCACGTCCGCAGTGTGGGAGCGGCGCAATGGAGGTAGCTGCGGATCGTCGCGGTTGGCAGGGCGGGATGCCTGCGCCGGCCCTGGCCTTGAAGGACCGTGACCCAGCGGCGCAGTTCACTGTCCATGGGGGCGGGGAAGCTGGCGATCAGACGGTCGACGGCGGCGAGATGGCGGTCCGCCGTGCGGGCGGGATCGGGGATGAGCCACGCTGGGCGAGGAAGCCGATGACGCGCGGGGCATTGATGTTGCGGTCCAGCACGGCCAGGGCCCGCAGGTCGTTCATGGACAGGCGCGGCGGCACCCAGGTGGGCCAGCACGATGCGCAGGGCGCGCAGGGCTCCGGCATGGCCGTGCGGGTCGGGGTTGAC
Organism: Streptomyces sp. NBC_00885; assembly: GCF_045207475.1. Lineage (NCBI taxonomy): Bacteria > Bacillati > Actinomycetota > Actinomycetes > Kitasatosporales > Streptomycetaceae > Streptomyces > Streptomyces sp. NBC_00885. Next base: position 8,708,279 of record NZ_CP108796.1, on the reverse strand, counting down.
CCGCCGCATCTGCGCGCGGCAGAACTGGGTGAACTCCTCCAGCAGCTGCTGGGCGTTGGTGGTCATGGCGGGCAGCTCGTCCACGTTGCGTGCCGCGACGCGGCTCCAGTCACGGTCCAGGGTGAACAGCACGAGCTGGCGGGGGTCGGCCAGGTGCGCGGAGACGGTACGCGGCACAGGCCGGCGCCGCGCCCGCGCGGGTGTGCCGCTTTCCCCACGAGCGGTCGGTGGTGTCGTAGCCGAGCCGGTCGGCGCGGTGCTTCAGCTGGCGGACGGGATGCTTGCCGAGGGCGAGCTGGAGCTGGGTGAAGGGCGCCCGGTCGTGTTCACCGTGCTCGCGTACGTGGATCAGACAGCCCCGGCACAGCCTCTCCTGCGCGGACAGTGGCAGCTCCCTTCGGCACCGCCCGCAGGATCCGGTCGGGTAGCGGCCGGTGTCGTGCTTCCAGCACTCGCAGCCCCGGCACAGTCTCTGGGTGACGCCCCAGCAGCCGCAGTGCCCGCAGCTGCCCGTCGGCCACCTGACGGGCCGGGGCGTTTGCGGGGCAGCAGCAGCCCGGCTCCCCGCAGGACCGCCCTCGCGTTCCTTCGTGCTCCGTCGTGGACACCACCGTCAGGTGACGGGTACCGAAATCTGCCACGAGAACGCAGATTAGGCTCGAACAAGTATCTCCTGCCTGCTGAAATGCATAGACACTGACTCAAGCGACCGCGCGGGAACCCGTTCCTACTCCACTTTCGTAGGCGGTGCGGGCCAGGGCTGCGGTGTGGTTGGTGGGTTCGGGCAGGCGGCGGGTGCGCACGGTGCTGGACCGGTCGGCGTACCGCACGGTCATGGTCAGCCGGCCGGTCGCCTGACGTTCCTTGCGCAGGCGCGCGCCGAGCTGTTCGGCCAATGCGAGCACGTCCTGGCGGTGGCGGGCGGGGGCGAGTTCGTCGCGCGGGAAGGCCTGGTCGGCGCTGCAGGAGCGTGCGGGTGCCTGTGGGACAACGGGGCGATCATCCCGGCCTCGTGATCGCTCGTGGATCTGTCGGCCGACGGCCTTTCCCAGGAGGCGCTGCAGGGTGCCCACAGGTGTGTCGGCGACGGCGCCGATGGTGTGCAGTCCGTGCCGGACCAGGAGGCTCGCCGTCGACGGGCCCACCCCGAACAGAGCGGTGACCGGGCGGGGGCGCAGGAAGGCGGCAATCGCCTCGGGGGCGTGGTCGAGGTGGGTGATGCCGCCCGGGGCGGTGGCGTCGGCGACCATGGCGGCCAGCATGCGGTTGCTCGCCGATCCGATCGTGGCGTTGATCCCGTGCAGGGCGAGGACGCGCAGCCGCACGAGCTGGGCCAGTTGGCGGGGGTCACGGTCGAAGTAGCGCAGCGCACCAGTGTCAGGAACAGCTTGGCTGTCTCAAGGACTGCCCAGTCTCAGCCGAGTAAGCGTCTCCGCGATCGTGGACCGTTCTGATCACGGGGTGAGGGGTCTCAGAGAATGAGGGGAAACTTCATCCGTTCGTGGCGGGGTCCGTGGCGAGAGGTTGGTGGAGATGTGCGACTGAACATGGGGTCTACCGGTACGCAAGAAACCGCCGCGGGATGATCTCGGCCCGCGAGGGCCCCGAACCAGCTCCCGGCACCTTCTAATTGGCCTGGAACGCGGCTGCGGCGAAGCTCCTGGAGGCCGGGGATGTGGCTGTAGAACGTCCCGGAGATGCCGAAGGTCTTGGCGATGGTCGTCATGTTGTTGGCCGGGACAGGTCATGCGCGGTCGCGTGGATGAGGGAGACGCCGAGGATCAGGGTCAACGCTGCACAGCTTCGTCGGGCCGGCCCATGTACCAGACGTTCCGCGAGGCCCTCGGCCTGGATGAGCTGAGCCGCCACGATGTCGAGCGGGTTCTGACCGGTCTTCGCATCTCCGTCTGGCTGGACGGTGTCGACGTGGACTCCTTCTACGACCACCTCGAAGCGGTACTCGGCCAGGACGCGGCTCCGGCCATATACGAGATCGAGGAGCTGACCGAGCGGCTTCGGAGAGCGCTCATGCAGCTGGTGGCCATGGTCCTGGCGCAGTGCCATCACCAGCCCGGCGCCGAAGCCTCCGGCACGAGCGGGCGCGCGCGGGCTCTCCGGGTGGAGGAGCCGCCTGGAGACTTCCTTCCGGCCCGCGGACATCTGCGGAGGCTCGCGCTGGTCACCCAGGACCTCCTGGAACTGCTGGCGGAGGACTGACCACCATGACAGAACGGCATCGAACGCCAGGCCGCTGTTGCCGGCCATACAGCTCGGCAAGAAGCTTGACCAGGCCCAACCGTCAGGCACCGATCGGCAGGACCGCGGCGCGGGCCCTGCTGGGCGGGATTGGGTCTCGGGACGCAGGCTGCTCAACCTGTCGGGAAAAATAGAGGACGTTTTATTATGAAACTTTCCAAGTTCGCCGCCTTCGTAACGATCACTGTGCTGTCGGTCGCCCTCACCGCCACCGCCTGCAGCGGCGGAGAGTCCGGTAGTGCCTCCGGTGACGAGCCCACCAGCAGCTCGAACGGGAACCACCCGAGGCTGCCCACGTACACGGTCGCCAAGAACGTCAAGATCGACTCTCCGACCCTGAAGAAGGCGCAGAAGGCCGGCAAGCTCGTCATCGGCGCCCATAGCGACCAGCCGTTCCTCGGGTTCGAGGAGAAGGACGGCAGGCGGTCCGGCTTCGACATCGAGATCGCCAAGATGGTCGCGGCGGATCTCGGGTTCTCGCCCGAGAAGATCGAGTTCAAGACGGTCGACACGAAGAACCGCGAGGCCGCCATCTCCAGCGGCCAGGTCGACCTGTACGTCGGCACGTACACGATCAACGACGAACGCAAGAAGAAGGTGGGCTTCGCCGGCCCTTACTACATGGCCGGCGCCGACCTCCTGGTCCGCAAGAACGACGGCACGATCGGGGGCCCGTACTCCCTTGAGGGCAAGACGGTCTGCTCGGTCAAGGGATCGACCACCCTCCGGGAGATCAAGAAGCCCGACTACAACACCACGACGGTGGAGACGACCAAGGATACGGAGTGCGTCCAGCTACTGCTCGACAAGAAGGTCGACGCCGTCACCACGGACGACGCCATCCTCATGGGCTACGCCGCCCAGCGCCCGGACAAGCTGAGGGTCGTCGGCAACCCGTTCACCGAGGAGCCCTACGGCATCGGCATGAACAAGGACGACAAGGCGCTGCGGGAAGCAGTGACGGACGCGCTCGAGGCGCACGACGAGAACGGCGACCACAAGAGGGCGTACGCGGCGACGCTGGGCCTTTCCGGCTCGAGGTACGGCGGGGCGCCCGTCGTCGAGCACTACTGACGCGAGGCCCTGGTCCACCCCTGCAAGCGCGCCCGGCCGCGTCACCAGGGCTACAGCATCCAGATCCACACCGGGAACCTGAGGCGGGAGCTGCCGGACCTTGCTGGGCGAGACGAAGAAGTAGTGCACGAGCGCCTCTCTGCGACGACGAGAGAGGGAAGCTACCAGCGCTGAAGGACCAGTTCGGCGCTGTTCGGATGGAATGAGACAGGTACAACTCCTGGACCTAACCGGTGACATCGCAGTCGGCGGCGTCCGGTGGCATCGCTTCGGTGCGCGGGGTGATGCGCTGCAGCTGCTCGTTCAACGCCCGTACAGCTCAGGGTCGGAGCCGTCGCTGATATGGAAGTGGATGTGGAGGATGTGGCGTTCGTTCATGACGCTCACCCCGCGCTTCCTGGATTCTCCAGATGCCTCAGAGTGTCTCGGTTTCCTGCTGCGGACGGGTTCGTCACCATGGGCCAAAAGACGCACGCCGTTCGCAGCAGCATGACTATCCGCCTCCCAGTACTTCGAGGGCTGCCGATGCACCTCTGAGATCAATATATCGAACATAAATCGAACATCGCGAGGTGAGTGAGTACTGCCCTTGTGCGACGGAGCACGTGTGACTTAGCGCTTCAGTTGGCACTTGAGCACTTCAGCTGGCACCACGAGGCTTGAGATGGCAGCGCAGGGGACTGGCGAGAGCCTCTGGTCAGACGCGCTTCCCTGCTTCTGCCGTGCACGGTGATGCGCAACCGGTGCGCTGCCCTGCGTGGAGGCATACCTGCGGGCGCTACTGGGGAATGGTGACCAGGGTGCGGCCGTGTCCACTGCCGGCGTCGACGTGGTCGTGGGCCTTGGCGATCTCTTCCAGCGGGTAGCGGGCGCCGACGTAGACGGTGAGGGCGCCGACGGCGGCTGCGGAGGTGAGGTCGCGGGCGGCCTGGCGCTTGGCCGCGGCGGGGAAGTCGTCGCTGCCGAGGAGTCGGAGGGTGACGTTGTTGAACAGCAGGGGCCAGAAGGGGATTTCGGTGCGGTCCGCGCGGGTGGCGTAGGCGGCGATGACGGCCTCGTCGGTGACGACGGCGTTGTCGAGGTCGGCGTTGTCGGACAGCGCGACCTCGATGATCCGGTCGACGCCCCGCGGTGCGTACGAGCGGATGGCCGCGGCGGGGTCGCCGACATCCAGGGCGACGGCGTGGGAGACGATGGCTGGGTCGATGTGGTCGAGGTCCGCGGTTCGGCGGACGGTGGCGAGCACGGTGGCGCCGGCCCAGTGGGCGAGCTGGGCGGCCAGGGAGCCGACGCCGCCGAGGACTCCGTGGACCAGGACCAGTTGGCCGACGACCGGGCCGTCGGCGAAGACCGTGCGGTGGGCGGTGATGCCGGGGATGCCGAGGCTCGCGCCCAACTCGTCACTGAGGTGGTCGGGCAGGGGTACGGCCTGGTGGTCCGGTACGACCGTGTACTGGGCGGCGGTGCCGAAGGGGCGGTAGGACTGGGCGCCGTGCACCCAGACCCGTTGTCCGACGCGGCGGGCGTCGACGCCGGTGCCTGCGGCGTCGATGACTCCGGCGGCGTCGCTGTGCGGGATCACTCGTGGGTAGGGCATGGACGAGCCGAGCCAGCCGCGCCGCTTCTTGGTGTCGCCGGGGTTGACGCCCGAGACGGTGACGCGGACGCGGACCTCCCCGGGGCCGGGGAAGGGGTCAGAGAGTTCGCCGACGTGCAGGACATCGGTGGCGGGGCCCTGGTCGTCGTACCAGGAAGCAAGCATGGGGGTACCTCCGTGGGCGGTCAGCTCGCGGGAGCGGCGGGCGCATGTGGATCGCTGTCGGTGCCCGTCGTGTCGAGTGCGGGCGGTTTCTCGCCGAGGGTCTCGCGCAGCCAGGTGCGTTCGGCGCGGCTGGTGGCGCGGGCGGTGAGCAGCATGCCGCGACGGTAGGGGTCGGCGATCTCCTCGGCACGCAGGGGCCGGTCGTGGTCGCAGAAGAAGCTCGCCGGTTCTTCCAGGAACTCGAGTCGTCTGCGCAGCACCGCGTGCTGTTCGGTCACGTCGGGCAGGTGGGAGAGGAATGCCAGGACGACGTAGAACCGGGTGAAGTCGGTGATCTCGTGGTCGGCGGGCTTGCGCAGGCGCTGAAGCATGTCGGCTCGTCCGGCCGCGGTCACGCTGAGCACGTACCGGGCCGCCCCCGCGGCCGGGTCGGCGCGCCGCTCGATCAAGCCCGCCTTGGTCAGACGGTTGATCGCCGGATACAGGCTGCCGTCGCTGACCGGCCGGGTGTAGCCGGTCAGCTGTGCGACGCGGCGGCGCAGCTCGTGTCCGGGCAAGGGGCCTTCGGCGAGGAGACCGACTATCACGAGTTCCAGCATGAGTCCATCTTCGCATGTTTACATCGAAACGATGTGAACATCGTTTCGATGTTACGCTCCCAGGTATCCACCCACCGTCTCTGGAGAGGCACAGCCCGATGCCATCACAGTCCACCGAGTCAGTGATGAACTGCTTCGTCGAGTTCATTAACACGGGCAACGAGGAGCTCGCCTGCGAGGTCATTTCTCCGGATGCCGTATTCCACGCACCCAGTCACCCGGAACCCTGCGGGGACCCGAGGGGTACATGGAAGTCCTCGGGATGATGCGCAGCGGCTTCCCGGACGTCGAGTGGACGCTGGAGGAGACGGTCACCGAAGGCGACACGGTGGCCGCGCGGTTCACCATGCGGGGAACCCACGACGGTTAATTCTTCGGGATCCCGGCGAGCGGCAACAAGATCTCGGTGCAGGCCATGAACTTCTACTATCTGGCCGACGGCCGGATCGTCGGCGAACGGGGTCAGCCCGACCTCCTCGGGGTGATGCAGCAGATCGGTGCCGTACCGGCGCCATGAATACGCAGGAACGCAGCGATCAGCCGTGGCATGTTCACTCCGCAAGACTTTGAACGGATCACCAACGCCCTCGCCGCCTGAGCGCTTCACTTGGCGAGCGGTGCCAACTGAAGTGCACAGTCACAGCACGCCAGATTGCGAGTGGAGCACGCCAACCTGCGAGTCGTATGGCCGTGGCACTCCGTGATACCGGGTCGCTGGACGGTCGTTGGAAACCCGCCTTGGAAGGTCCGTGCGGAAGTTAGGCTCCAACCATGTCCGAGCCCGTACCCGATCCTCGTCTGAAGTCTCTGATCAACAAGCTCCGGCCGGGTTCCGTGAGGAGTGTGACGGTCGCAGGGTTCGACGGAGCGGACGTCCTTGTTCTCCTTGGGGAGTCGGGCGAGGAAGGTAGCGAAGTCGGCCGAATTCCCCGGCATGAGGTGTCGATCCGTCGCACCAACCATCCGTCCGAGATCTTCACGGTCGGCCAGCAGATCGAAGCCGAGGAGATTGGACGCTGGCGAGGGCAGCTGAACCTCTCGGCCCGTGCCTGCGAGAATCCGGAGCTACGCGCTTTCCTAGTGGCCATTCAGCCTGGACAGATCGTTTCCGGGACCGTGTCGGGGGTTCACAACTTCGGGGTCTTCGTTCATCTCGACGGCGAGCCCCAAGGGCTCTGCACTGGGTTCATTCGCGTGCCCGACCTGACGTGGGAATGGATCACTCACCCCTCGGAAGCAGCTGAGGTCGGCCAGCGGATCACCGGTGAGGTGATCATGTCTGAGACGCGCAGCGCCCAAGTCACGATCTCCTTGAAGGCCCTCCTGGAAGACCTGAGGCGCCCCGAAGTTCTCGGACAGCGGTCCCCATAGGATCGAAGTCCAGAACGGCGGAGAGAGCACGTGGCACAGAAGCGTAGGAAGTTCAGTCCTGAGTTTCGGGACGAGGCGGTCAAGATGGTGGTCGTGGAGTCCCGCCCGATCGCCGAGGTCGCCCGAGAGATACAAGTGAACGAGGGAACGCTGGGCACCTGGGTCAGCCGGTACCGGCAAGAGCACGCCGGGGAGGAGCCTCCCCTGAACATCAGCGAACGCGCCCGCCTGCGCGAACTGGAACGCGAGAACCGGGAACTCCGTATGAAGACCGAGTTCCTGGGAAAAGCGGCGGCCTTCTTCGCCCAGGAATACCGGTGACGGAGAAGTACGAGTTCATCGACGGCGAGGCTGACAACTTTCCCGTGCAGCAGATGTGCACCTGGGCGGGAGTATCCACGTCGGGCTTCTACCACTGGAGGTCCAGGCCATTGTCGGCCACCGCGAAGCGCCGTGCGGAACTGAGGGCCGTCATCCTCAAGGTCTTCTCTGACTCTCAGGAGACCTACGGCTACCGGCGTGTCCACGCCGCGCTCCAGCGGATGAACGTGCAGGCCGGAGCGGAGCTGGTCCGCGCGCTGATGCGCGAGCTCGGCCTGGTGCCATGCCAGCCGCGGCCCTGGCGGGCGACCACGATCGCCGATGATGCGGCGCCGGCCACGCCCGACCTGCTGGCCCGTGACTTCACCGCTGACGCTCCCGGGCGCAAACTGGTCAGCGATATCACCTATGTTCACACCTGGGCCGGGTTCCTGTATCTCGCGACCGTCATCGACTGCCACACCAAAGCTGTGGTCGGCTGGGCGATGGCCGACCATATGAAGACCTCTCTCATATCGGATGCACTCGATATGGCAGTCCGGAACATCGACCTCGCCGAAGGCTGCGTATTTCATTCCGATCGCGGCAGTCAATACACGTCTCGGGAACTTCGTTGCAAGCTCCGCTCGTTGGGCCTGCGAGCGTCGGTCGGCCGCACCGGTGTTTGTTGGGACAATGCGATGGCTGAATCATTTTTCGGCGCCCTCAAGAACGAACTCGTGCACCGAACTACGTTCCCAACACGCGCACATGCCCACCGGGCGATCGTCCGCTACATCGAGATGTTCTACAATCGAAAACGCCTCCACTCCGGCCTCGGCTACAAGACTCCCGCAGAAGTCCACGCCGAGTACGAGGAGTTGCAGACGGCGGCATAAAGAGAACCCTCAACACCGCTGTCCGAGAAGCGCAGGGCCCCTCATTCATTCTGAAACGATCAGTTAGGGCAGTTCGCCGTCCGGGCGGCCTGGACCGCCTCGGTCCTCGCCCTCGTGCGCCGCAGCTGGCGCCAGTGCCGTGAACGGCCCGCGGACAAGCAGAACACCGCCGTCACCTTTGCCGACGGCATCACTGGAGTGCCGCACCCGCGGCACAGCCGTAGCCCGGTGTCGCTGTCCGAGACCACGACCAGCCGCAGCTGGGGTACCCCGTCCCCGCCCATGCCGCCACCGTACGAAGCGAAAATCGCCGTCGGGAGTCCTCCACCGCGACGCTAGCCACGGTTGGAGTCATAGCCCCACCGAGCCCGGCCGTCTTTGCCCATGAAGCATTTGGCGGGACGCCCGTCCTCGGCAATGCCGAGAGCGCCGACGGGGGAACAGGCGTATCCGAACTGGATGCCTACCTGGCCGTCGAATTGCTGACCGCCGGTCCCACCGTTGTCATCTGCTCCCGATTCTTCCTCTGTCTCTGGGGCGTCGGGTTCTTCTGCTTTCTCTGTCTCTGGGACGCCGGGTGGAGTAGTGGACTCGGACACCGCTGCGGTGGGCCCTGACGCAGACGACAGCGAAGGTGCAGGCGATGCAGTCGGCGGCGTGGTCTCATCCTGGTTTGGTGGCTCGCTCGGCGCGAAAGCCCCGGCCGCGACGAAGTAGACCACGGTCAGAGCGGTGACCAGCCAGACCGCGGCCAGCTTGCCACTGGTGCGGACATTCTCCATGCGCGGAGTGCGGACACCAGCCAGCACACTGCCGCCCAGCATCAAGGTCAGCAGCACCACCCAGATGGCAACGCCGTTCCCTCCGTTGTAGCCGTAGGCCATCGTGCAGATCACGGTCACGAAGGAGACCGCCGCGAGGACGGCATCAGCGAATGAACGCTGGCGTACCGCCGTCCAGGCGAACGGCGCCCAGGAGAAAATCCCTAGTGACACCAGCGGCACAAGCACCCGGCCGACACAGCGACGTGCGTAGCGCGGTATCGGCACTTCTGTCAGCGGCGGCGGTGCGGACACGTTTCTCCCCCGGACGCTGCGGTCGGGGAACGCTCCCCGCTGGTGCTTTTGCGCGTCAATGTAATGAAGGCCGCAGACTTCTCAAATGTCAGACGCCAATCTGTTGCTCAAGGTAGGGCCTCGGCCATCGGGTGGTCCTGGATCCACCGGCTATTGGCATGTCGGCATCAGACACAGGCTCTGACCTTGTTCTTTATGGTCTGACCTGGTCACAACAGTAGGCTGCCGGACGCCGAGATGGCGGAGGTCTGCAGGAGACCCGCACCGGCCGGAATGAGTCGAGGAGCCGATGCAGCAACGGCGGGCAGTCTCCCCCGAGAAGCGGTACGAGCAGCTGGTCGCGCAGTTCGCGGAGCTGGACGGGGTGACCATCCCTGGCGACGAGCCGGGACGGGAGGGAAAGTTCGGCGCTGCTGCGCTCAAGGTCGGCGGGAAGATTTTCGCGATGCTCGCGCAGGGCCGTCTGGTGGTGAAGCTCCCGCGGGCCCGGGTCGACGAGCTGGTGGATGCCGGTGAGGGTGAGCGCTTCGACCCGGGGCACGGGCGGCTCATGCGCGAGTGGCTCAGCCTGGCCCCCGGCTCGGAGCTCAGCTGGGACGGACTGGCCCGTGAGGCCCTGGACTTCGTCAACCCGGCCCACTGACCCGCACAAGGACGGCTTCCCAGCCCATGGCGACCCGCAGGCCGCCGATCCGGCGGCAGCGCGCTGGACCCGGCCGAAAATCCGCACCCCCGGGTCCGCGGACCGCTGGACGCGGCTGGTCATCACCGCCCATACCCAGCTCCGTCTGGCCCGTCCGCTGGCCCAGGACCTACGCCGGCCCTGGGAGCGACCGGCGGAGCCTGGCCGGCTTAACCCGGCCCGCGTCCGGCGGGGGTTTCGGAACGTCCCCGCGTTCACTTGCCATGCCCGGCCCGTGCACCAAAACCGAACCGTCCCGGCCCCGGCAGGCCCCTCGGCTCGAAGAACAAGCGGCCCGCCACCCGCTACGACGTGGGCAAACCGTCAGACGACCCGAGACCATCAGCGAACGCGACCAGGCCAGACCATAAAGAACAAGCTGACCAGTTGGCTACGACCAGCGGATGCCGAGCTCGTCGAGTGCGGTGACGCGGTCGGGCGCGAGGCTGTCGTGGCGGGCGCGGGCGTTGGCGACGAAGACGCCCAGTGTGATGGCCTGGCCGTCCACGGTTTCGCGATGCTTGGGGGTACGTCCAAGTGGCCCTCGCGCTGGTGGTACTGGCGGGCGGCGGCGAGGTTGAGCGCCCATTTCTCGGCGTGGCTCAGCCGGGGTTTGGCCTCCGGCCGGCTGGCTGGAGCGGCCGGGCCGATGCCCAGGACGCTGCGCAGCATCCATTGCTGGGCGACGCTGAGCGTGCCCCAGGTGGCCTGTTGCGTGGTGATCCAGCGGCCGATGTCTTCGCCTTGGACGACCAGGTGCCCTGGTGGATGTCCAGCCAGGATGCGCCCGTTCTGGGCGTCGCGCCTAGGGCCTGTCTGACAAATGATCACCTGGCGGGCTCGCGGAGCCAGAGAATCAAGGAAGCCAGGACAACTCCGGCACGGTAGCGGTCGGCGAGCTTGTCGAACCGGGTCGCGATCGCGCGGAACTGCTTGAGACGGGCAAAGCATCGTTCGACTGCGTTGCGGTCGCGGTAGACGACCTTGTCGAAGGCGGGTGGTCTGCCGCCGAGGGCCCCGCGTCGTCGGCGGTTGGCCGCCTGGTCGCGGCGCTCAGGGATCGTTGGGGGGGGCGGCAGCGGCCTTCACGCGGCCTGCCCTAACGCCACGTCAGCCGCGGGGTCGACACTGGGCTGATGACCGCTCGAGTCTCACTGTGCGTCCGGGCCTCGAGAATGCGCTCCAGCGCCTCGCCGAGTGGCCGACCGAGGTCGCAGCCATCCGGATCTGGCTCCGCGACCCCGTTACGTGATCCAGTCCAATTCGCGCTCGAGCTGGTACATGGTCTCCACAGGGCGCAAGCCGAGACGCTTGTTCACGGCGTGCATCGCGTCGTTGACCTCGGCCGTCCACGTGTGCACATGGCGGGCATGCGGGTAATGCTCGCTGAGCAGGCGCAGGTTGGAGAGCTTCGCGAGCGTGCCGAGACTGCGTCCGCGCTGGGAGCGCAGTACGAAGGTGTTGTCCTGCAGCACCTCCCGGTTCTCGCCGCCCATCACGAACATCGTCGTGTACCCGACGGGTCTTTCACCCTGATCGCTGATCAGCGTGGTGACGAGGCCGTACCCCTGCTCGATCAGCCGCTCCTGGCTGCGCAGGACACGCTCCGCGTCGTAGACGACCGGCTTGCGGCTAAGTTCGCCTGTCGGCACGTCGGCGTCCATCAGGGTGTGCAGGTGCGCGAAGTGTTCGAGTACGTCGTGTGGCGGTACGCCGGTCCACCCGACGACTCGGTACTCCGCGGCGCGCTTCGTGGCGGTCTCCTCGAGTACCCTCAGCCTCTCCTCGGATACAGGCACGTCGTGCATCAGCCGAAGTTCGGTGTGCTTAGGCGAGAAGCCACAGGCGAGGGCGAAGCGGCCGCCCGGGCTGGCGGTGAGAGTGTGCGCGCCGACGCCGGCCGCGTCGACCTCGGCGGCCAGCACGGTTCTGCCCTCCTGGCGGGCTACGTTGCGAAGGTGGTCGAACATGGCGCGCCCGACGCCGCGGTGACGGGCGCGCGGTGGGATGCCTATCCCGATTTCGGCGAGGCGCGTGTTGTCGCGGCGCGGCAACTCAAGCAGCGCGGTGCCGACACACTCGGTGCCCCGCCATGCGCCATACGCGCGGCGATCATAGTTCAGGTTGCCATCGTTGCTCCGCAGCGAGGTCAGCACGGCCTCGCGCTCGACCACGACGGGTGCCACGCGGTCGGCGGACGCAGCCTCCCGCAACGCGCAGTACCAAGCGTCGGTCTCGTCGGGACGGTGCAGATCAAGACGACGAATCTCCATCCGTGCAGGGTCATTCACGACCACCAAAGCCGCAACGGGTTTCCCGGCGAGGAGTGCGAGGTGCGTATGAGAGTCCATGGCGTCCAGGGACGCTTGCGCCGCCCGTACCGACCTCGCCCACCGGCGCTCGCGCGCGACCACCACGGTCAAGCAGTGCCAGCATGATCCAAGGGACCTAGTGACCTGAGGCAGAAACCCGAACGACTCGGTTGAGTGAGACCGGACATCACCATGGGGGCTCGGGCTGAAGGCGCCGCCTCCCGGGCTGGATGATTACGTCGTTATAAACCTCGCCGACGGCCAATGCCTCCCCTGACTCCCCCTGCAGATTCAGCCGGATCAGAAAGCTGGTGCTGCCTGGCGGGCCGACTTCGAGGTCGGGCGCGCGCCGGGGAGCACCGTCCAGGATCGGCCTTCATGCTTGCGCGATCAGGGCGTGTGCGAGGGCCGTGTCGAGGAGGCGGCGCAGGTGGGCCGGTGTGGGTGCGACGGCGGTGGCGAGCAGTGCTGGCCCGTTGGCGAGAGGGGTGAGGACGGCGCATCCCTCCGCCGGGTCGTCACCGATGACATATGGGTTTTGATCTGCGGTTAGCTCGGGGTGAACGGCGAGGAGTTGTCCGGTTGCGCGGTGGCCGCCCAGGACTGCGGGGCCGTCCCAGGCTGGTGCCGGGTACCCGTAGGCGGTGTGCTGGTCGAGGAGCAGTTGGCCTTCGCGCCGCACGGTCAGGCGGGTGGAGAGATGACCGGGGGGTTCCGCTGTGCGGCCGAGGAGCTGTTCTTCCCGTAGCAGCAGGCGGGAGGTGGAGGCGAGTTCCACGGCGTAGGACTGGTGCAGGGTGCTGCCTCGGGCGCTGATCAACGGCTGTGGCAGCCAGTTCAGGGATGCGTTCTCGCCGACGGTGAGTCGGACGTCGTAGGTGGCAGGGGCGGTGGTGGAGCCGGGCAGGGCGATGGTGGCGGCGGCAGTGGTCACCTCCAGCTCGGATCGCGCCTCGGCCGCGATGTCGAGTTCGAGTCGGTCCCCGCCGAGCGGTGCGCTCATTGCCCCGATCACGCAGACCCGTGCCCGCCCGTCGCGGGCTCGCAGTCGGCGCAGATGGAACGGACCGTCGTTGTGGAGGAGCGGGAGCGTCGTTGTGCGGCCGTTGTGGGCGGCACGGATACGGGCGGTGGCGCGGACGCCGGTGGGGTGGAGGACGGAGGTGTGGTCCTCGGGTGCGCGGCTCTGGGCACTGGGGTGGGTGCCGGGCGTGTGCGCCTGAATTGCAGAAGGGACCTCGGCTGCCCGCCCTTTTCCTGCCTCGCCTTCTTCAGCTCCCTGCTGGTAGCCGGCCGGCGCCCGTGTCGAGGTCGGCAGTTGCGCGGCGGTCACGCGGCGACCTCGGCACGCCAAGCGGAGAGACGCCCGGTGACCCAGTGGGCGACCGGACGGATCCCGTCGGCCGAGGCGAGGCTGGTGAATGCGACCGGCAGAGCGCCGCGCTGCTTCTTCGCGTCGGCTGCCATGGTGTCCAGGTCGGCACCGACATACGGCGCGAGGTCAGTTTTGTTGACCACGAGGAGGTCGGCGGTGGTGATGCCGGGCCCGCCCTTGCGCGGGATGTCGTCGCCGCCGGCCACGTCGATCACGAATACTTGAGTGTCGACGAGTCCGCGCGAGAAGGTGGCGGTGAGGTTGTCCCCTCCGGACTCGATGAGAATCAGGTCCAGCGGCCCGAGTGTCTGCTCCAACTGCTCCACCGCTTCGAGGTTGGCGGAGATGTCGTCGCGGATCGCGGTGTGCGGGCATGCACCGGTCTCTACGGCGGTGATCCGCTCTGGCGGCAGCACGGCCTCGCGGCGCAGGAACTCGGCGTCCTCGCGCGTGTAGATGTCATTGGTGACCACGGCGATGGACAACTGGTCCCGCAGCGCACGGCACAGCCCGGCCACGGTCGCGGTCTTGCCCGAGCCCACGGGCCCGCCGAGCCCGACCCGCAGCGCGCGACGGGTGCCGTCGGGGCGCAGCGCATCGGCGCTGAAAGCGTGGCGGTGGGGCATGGTCGTGGGATGGTCGAGGTGCACGACGACTCCAGGTCGGTAGAGGGAAGTCAGGAAGCGAAGAGACGGACGCTCCAGGTGGCGTGTTGCTCACCGGTGATGTCCAGCAGCGGAGAGGACGCGGCGGGCAGCACGCCGACACCCTCGGCGGCTACGCGATCCGCCGCGTCGGCCGCGGTTCGGGCGACCTCGTCGAGTTCACCGGCGAGCCGCGCCAGGAGGGCGGTCGCTTCGAACGGGTCGAGGCTCAGCAGCCTCACCGCCGCGGTCGCCGGCCCGCTGACGCTCTCGTGCGCGGCGCACTGAGCGGCATCGAACGGCGTCAGGCCGGCGGCGCGGGCCGCAACACCGAGGACGACCGGCTGGTGCGCTCCTTGCGGCAGGACGCGGGCGAGCCGGTCGAGGTCGGGCGAGGGCCAGGTGATGCGCGCCGCCCGCAACATCTGCCGGCCGAGCCTGCGGGCGACCTGTCGCAGCGCCGGCACGGGCGTGCGGGCATCGGCAGCCTCGTCCAGCATCAGAAGGGGGTATCCAGTGGCCGCTGCGGCGGCGAGCCCGGCCGCGGTCAGCCCGGCGGTGTGCAGGCGCCCCCGACAAAAGGCCTCCAGACTTGCGGTGTCGTACACGCCTTGAGAGGCAACAGCGGCCTCCACACCGCCGGAGTGGGCATGCCCACCGGCGGGAAAGCGGCCATCAGCCAGGACGAGCAGGGCAGCACGGCTCATGGGGGGCAGCGGCCCGCCTTTCACGGGGACAGGCGGCCCGGCGAGAAGGCGTGGCCGGGCCGAACGGGGAAAGCGGGATCAGAACAGGAAGTACCTCTGGGCCATGGGCAGTTCGGTGGCGTAGTGCCGTCCGATCTGTTGCCCGTTCACCGTGGTGCGTACGTCGGAGGTGGTGGCGCCGCCGATGGTGACGTCGAAGGTGTCCGGGTCGATGACGATCTCCGGCCGGCCGTCGTTGTGCACCATGTCGGCCTTGGTCACCTGGCGCGTGGACTTGATCGAGCGCAGCGGCTTGAGCAGGCCGATCTGGGACAGCTCACCGTCGACGGCCAACTCCGGCACGAAGTTGAAGGAGTTGCTCTTTGGAGATCGGCCGCTGAACCCCCACACCGGGCGCGGCAGGAACGGCTGCGGCGTCGGAATGGACGCGTTGGCGTCACCGACCTGCGCGTACGCGATCTGGCCGCCCTTGATGACCATGTGCGGCTTCACACCGAAGAACTTGGGTTCCCACAGCACCAGGTCCGCGAGCTTGCGCGTCTCCACGGAGCCGACCTCGTCGTCGATTCCGTGGGTAATGGCCGGGTTGATCGTGTACTTGGCGATGTAGCGCCGGGCCCGGAAGTTGTCCGCCTCGGAGGTGTCCTCGCTGAGGTGTCCGTAGCGGGACTTCATAACGTGCGCGGTCTGCCAGGTCCGCATGATCATCTCGCCGATGCGGCCCATGGCCTGCGCGTCGGAGGACATCATCGAGATGGCGCCCATGTCGTGCAGCAGGTCCTCGGCAGCCATGGTGGAGGGCCGGATCCGCGAATCGGCGAAGGCCATGTCCGCCTCGATCTCGGGGTTGAGGTGGTGGCACACGATCATCATGTCGACGTGCTCCTTGACGGTGTTGACCGTCAGAGGCCGAGTCGGATTCGTCGACGCGGGCAGCACGCTCGCCTCGCCCACCAGGCTGATCATGTCGGGTGCGTGACCGCCGCCGGCACCTTCGACGTGGAAGACGTGCAGGCTGCGGTACTTCCCCTTGCCGTCCTTGGTCGCGGCGAGCGTGTGCTGCACGAACCCGGACTCGTTCAGCGAGTCGGCGTGCAGCGCGACCTGAACGCCCGTCTCGTCGCACACCCTCAGAGCCGCGTCGATCACCGCAGGCGTGGCACCCCAGTCCTCGTGGATCTTGAAGCCGAGGGCGCCGGCGGTGACCTGGTCGCGCAACGCCTTCTGTGACACCGTGCTGCCCTTGGCGAGCAGACCGATGTTGACCGGGTAGGAGTCCAGCGCCTCGAACATCCGCTGGATGTGCCACTTGCCGGGTGTCACGGTGGTGGCCGTACTGCCCTCGGCGGGCCCGGTGCCGCCGCCGATCAGTGTGGTCACACCCGACGCGAGTGCTTCGTGGATCTGCTCAGGGCACAAGAAATGCACGTGGGTGTCGACGCCGCCGGCGGTCAGGATCCGTCCGTTGCCGGAGATCACCTCCGTCTCGGGCCCGACGACGAAGTCCGATGCACGTTCGCGGCTGTTGGGCTTTGGTGACATCGTCTCGGGGTTGTACGCCTTGCCGATCGCCTGGATCCGGCCGTCGCGCAGACCGATGTCGGCCTTCACCACGCCCCAGTGGTCCAGGATCAGTGCGCCTGTGATAACCGTGTCCACCGGCGTCCGGGTATCGTCGCGCGGAATGTGCGACTGGCCCATAGACTCGCGGATCACCTTGCCGCCGCCGAAGATCATCTCGTCGCCGCTGCGGCCGGGCCCGCCACTCCAGTCCGCGTCGATCCTGATGACGAGGTTGGTGTCGGCGAGCCGGACCCGGTCGCCGGTTGTCGGGCCGTAAAGCTCGGCGTACGTGGACCGCTTCAGAGGGCTCGCATATTCAGTCGCGCCGCGCATCGAGGTGCACATCCTTTTCGCTCTTCCCGGCCTGAAGTCCCCTGACGATGCGGTCCCCCGCGATAGGCACCAGCTGCACGGTGCGCTCGTCACCCGGCTCGAATCGCTCCGAGGTCCCGGAGGGGATGTGCAGCCGCATGCCGTGTGCCGCCTTCCGGTCGAAGCAGAGACCTTCGTTGACCTTGAGGAGACCTTCGTTGACCTCGGCGAAGTGATAGTGCGAGCCGATCTGGATCGGGCGGTCCGACGGGTTGCTCACGAGCAGTTCCACGGGCTGTTGGCCCTCGTTGAACTCCACCGCGGATTCATCGCCGTCCGGACGAAGCTCCAGCTTGCCCGGATGGACATCCACGTCCTCGGCCGCCTCGTCGAGCGGATCGTGAATGGTCACCAGCTTCGTCCCGTCCGGGAACGTCGCCTCGACCTGCACGTTGGCGATCATCTCCGCGACGCCTTCCATAACTTCGCTGCGCTTCAGCACACGGCGGCCGGACTCCATGACCGAGTCCACCGTCGCACCGGCCCGGGCCTCCTCGTACACGTGCGCCGTCAACAGCGCCATGACCTCGGGATAGTTCAGCAGCAGCCCCCGCTCACGGCGCCGCTGGGCAACGTCCGCCGCGACATGGACCAGCAGACGTTCCTGCTCATGCGGAGTCAGGTGCATACAGTCCCCCTTTCTACTCATCGCTTGATCTGGGCGGCGAAGACTCAACAGGGCAGCGTGATGCGTGCTGGCGCCGGATGCCGCAGGTTGATCATCGACGGCAGGACAAACGAGACGGGGGAGAAACACCCCACCAAAGGAGTGAAATAGGGACATAGGCGGCGATAGAGGACGCGCCTCTAATGTCAACGTACCCCTCTTGCTTGGTGCAGGATCCCGTTGATCACCTGCCCGTGATCCCGCCATCGGCCACAACGCCCGTTGCTCACCGGCAGAAACGGCTTCAGAAGCGCGCCTGACGCCTACATGACAACGTTTCGCCAGTGCGTGACGGCGGAGCGTCTGTGGGTTCGCGAGACCGATGACGATGAGGGCCGACGGCTGAACTCAAGGAGAACTTCGGTGAGTTCACGACGCATACAGGCCTCCAACTCCTCCCGGAGCCGCCAGGGCGGACAGCTCGGTGACGATGGTGAACGACGTGCGCACCATCCGGACCGCCCATGGCCAGCGGCATCACCGTGTGCGTGGCCTGCCCGTGAGCCATCCCGGTACGGTGCACCCCTCCGGTGCGCATCGGCGATGCGCATTCACCTCTGCCGTTGCCCCGACGCCGGGCCGGAGTCCGGCTGTTGGTGTGCTCGCTGGTCGTGTCCGGGGCGCGGTGCGGCGGCGTCACCGGCGGCCTGGTTCTCCATGCGTGCCGCACCCTGCCGCTTGCGTGCGTCTGACTCCTGGGTGAACGCGGCGAAGCGAGCGAGGTTCTCCGGCGAGCGCATCCACGTCGCCGGGTCCGTCGTGCGGCCGGTCTTCACGGCGGGGCCGGCGGGCGGTGTGCGCGCTGTCCGGACCTGCGCGCTCAGCGCCCGGCTGGCGACCTGGGCGCGCTCGTAGGCAGTCGACTCCCGTACCCGCCCGCCGGGGGTGGTGACCCGCCAGCGGCGGGGCCGGTGCCAGTTGGCGGTGTAGGTGATCAGGTCCGGCGGGGGCGGGCGGCGGGCCGGGTGAGAGGCCGGGCGTGGCGTCGTAGGGCGACATGGTCTCGCCGATCGCCCACTCGTGCGCTTCCTCGATGGCCTGGCGTATCCAGTCGTCGCCCAGTGCCCACAGCAGGGTGATCGAGGCTTGGGGACGGAACACGAGATCAAGGGCGAGCAGCGGGTTGGCGATGTCCGCGATCGAGCGGCCGAGCACGGTCGCCCGCCGCGCATCGTCCGGGGTGGCGCCCGCCGCCAGGAGCTCGCCCTCGATCCGGTCCGCGTCCGGGTGCCGGCCCTCGCCAAACAGCAGCTCCGTGACCACCGCCCCGGGAGTGAGGCCGAGTGCCGGAAGGCCGCGACCCATCCACACGCCGGGCGGGACACCGGCTTCCTCCTGCGCGGCTTTCAGTGGCTTCCTCGCCGGGCGACGGCCGTCGCCGACCATCACGCCACGGACGTAGTAGCGCCAGGCGTTGCCCGGACCGATCTTCTTGAGACTCAGCACCCACCCAGAGGACACCGTTTCTGACCTGCGAAAAAGCAAAACCTGGAGTGCTTCCCGCCGGGCGGGAGAACATCGACAGATTTTTACGCCGCTCCCGCCAGGCGGGCCGCGCGACGACCCCCCGGAGACCGTGAAAAGACTCCACCGCGCACGAACCGCACGACACCACACGCCCCATGACGGAATCCCACACACACGAGGCGCACCAACACGCACCCGTCGTCCCCGACCACTTCGGACGGGACACCGAGCACCCGGCACCACCAAGTACCCGCTCCGCCAATCGCCCCCTGGCGTCGGCTGGAGGAGATTCGTGCCGACCTACGAGACCCTGCCGCCAGCGCCGCCGCTTCCACCGGGTAGTCGTCGGCGCGTTCGTTCTCTGCTACAGGTGGCGCCCGGCGTCTACGAACTCACGTGTGCGGGCGCACCACCTGGCAGTAGGGCGGGCGAAGCAGCGGAGGACGACGAAGGGCTGGCCCCTTATGGGATGCTGTTGGCGAATCCGGGACTGCGCTCTGTTCCAGTGGAGAGCGCGGGCGGAACGAGGAAGGGGCTACAAGGGGCGGACCATTTCCGCCTGCGGCCCCTTCTCCCCCTGGGTGGCCTCGAACTCAACCCGCTGATTCTCTTCCAAGCTTCTGTATCCGTTGGTCTGGATGGCTGAGAAGTGAACGAACACGTCTGCGCCGCCATCGTCCTGACTGATGAAGCCATACCCCTTGTTGGCGTCCCACGACTTCACAGTGCCTGTTGCCATCAGTCCCAGTCCTTCCTTCGGTGCCACGGCGCGATCCTGACGCCCCGGCCGCAGCCCGATCGAGCAGACTCCGGCACTTGATCATTTCCTCCCGCGGCGGCGAAATCCACCATCCTCCCTGCACCTCACCCATGGGGATGAACCTCGCCGCGTCACGGCTCTCCCCTGAGGTGAGACCAGGTCGGCCGACCCAAAAGGCCGGCACCACTTACCGCCGGGCCGGTTCCCGTAAGGATGCTGTTGGCGAATTGCCACCCGCTGACGATCGCCCGCTACGGCCGGGGCATGGATCTATGCCGAGACCGGACTATGCCGACGGGCTATATCAGCGTGCGAGATCACCGCTGGTTGAACAGTCGGTCTGCTCGGCGGTGTTCGGCATAGCCACGGGGGCGGGAGAGGCAACGAAGCTCTCTCGCAGACGTCGGGAGGAGCGGTAGCTGAGGCAGGCTTCGAACCAGCGGCCTTGACCGCCGTTTGCCACCGATCTTGAGTCTCCTGCTCTGGCGGCGGCGACATACTGCGCGTAGCGGAGGCGTGCATCGGTGAGGCTGTCCGATCCGTTGGGACCGCGCCATACTTCGTCGGCGTTCAAGTCGTCCTGACCATCGTCTTCCCAGCCGCATTCGTGGCAGATCTCCCACTCGACGCGGGCTTCCAGGGTCGGGAGCTTGCAGCAGGGGCAGGCGTATGGACCCTCGCCCGCCGGGCATGCCTCACGCAACTCTCTGGGTGTCACCACGCCTTGAGTGTCGCATTTCCTACGACGGCGGCTGCGGGCAGCGGCATTACAGGCTGTCGAGGAACGCGAGGATCTTGTCGGCGGCGCCATCATCCAGACCGGCACCGAGTCCTATCGCCTCGCCCGCACCAAAGCCCAGGCCGACGGGCCGAAGCCAGGTGAAGGCGCCACACGGGATCGGGCCGCCCTGCAACCAGCCCACCCCAAAGCTGGAGTGGCCAGCCGCAGCAGGGCGGGATCAGTCGTTACCCGCTTCTCGCGCCACGCGCTCCACTCGGCGCCGGTGGGTCTCCCACCATGCCCCATCACCCGGTGGCATGTTGTCGTTGCCCTTCAACATTCCGACCATCCCGTCGATGAGTTCTCGCACGATATCGGCGTGGCCAGCATGCCGATTGGTATCGGCGATCACGCGCACCAGGACGTGGTGCAGTGTCGTCTCTCGTCGGTCCTCCGGCCACCAGGGGACGTGACCGATCGTTTCAAGCGACAGAATCGCGAATGTGTTGCTCGAATGTTCCCACGCCTGACGGTACAGCCCGACGATCTCTTCGCGTGACTCGTCCGCAGTGGCCCACATGTCAGCGTTGGGTTCGGCGTCCTTCGTATACCACCAGGGCGGTGGCTCCTCATCGAAGAACGGCCGCCCGAACGTGTCGCCGAAGTACCCCAGCTCCACGCCAGCGATGTGCTTGACCAGCCCCAACAGGTTGGTGCCGGTGGGCGTCAGAGGACGGCGGACATCGTATTCCGAGAGCCCATCCAGCTTCCACAACAGAGCCTCACGAGCGTCTTGCAGATAGCGGAGAAGGTCCGCCTTTGGGTTTGGTTCGATCATGCCGGGCAGTCTTCCACCCAGCACTGACAGCCGAGCCTCGGGCAGCGGGGCGGTGCTGCAGGGGCTTTGCCTCGCAACGCTCAAGGCGCCTTGCCAGCCTCGCCTCTATCCGGGCGGGAGTGACATCAAGAGTCACTGACATTGATCTTGCCTGCCGCCGCGAAACGACTCCCGAAGTCACCGCGAAACGACATCCGCGGAAAGTGACACAGCCAGGCGTGCCCGGTCCGGTTGCTTCTCAGCCCCCGGGAGTGAGTGACGAGCAGGGGGAACCTCTGTCCATTCCGGAATGGCTGCGCCTGGAGGTGCAAGCGGGGTCAAATGCTGCATGTCCTACAGACGCAGGCAGCAGTTACACCGGAGGGCTAGTCGGACAGCACGAGCCGGGGCTGTGCCGACGCCCCCTACCGGCCGTGGCACTGTCAGCTCGCCAATACCCAGGCAGCGGGATGCGGAGTCCGTAGCGGCAGCGATGACTCGCGAGCCGCGCGGCGCGTCATCGCCTCAGGCCGAGGACGCGACAGAGCGGGTCGAAGGACGCGGTTGGACACGTTGGATCGAGCTCGCCTCGGTTCTGACCGCCTCCGTCGTGACAGTCGCCACCCTGCTGTACTCCAACGCCCAGGTGCGCGATGAGCTGAAGGTCAACCGTGACATGTTGAAAGTCAGCCGCGACGAGTTGCGGGTGAGTGAGGAGGGCCAGATCACGGACCGGTACACCGCGGCCGTGGAGAACCTTGGCAACGAGGCAGTGGACGTGCGCTTGGGCGGCGTATACGCCCTGCAGCGCATCATGCAGGACTCCCGCCGTGACCAGCCCACCATCGCCAATGTCCTGGCCTCCTATGTGCGGGCTCATACGATCAGGCCGTCGAACGGGAGCAGCAGGGAAGTGCCGGCTGATGCGCTTGCCGCGCTCAAGGTGCTGGTGAACCGTAACCCGCGCCTGGACGGCGACTTCACGCTTGATCTGCGCCAGACCCATCTTGCTGGTGTAGATCTGAACACGAGTCTGCTGGGCAAGCCAGGCCGGTGCGCCAACCTTGAGCTCGTGAACTTCCGTGGAGCAGACCTGACCGGCGCCGACCTCACCGGCGTGTTGATGCATGAGGCGACACTCCAGGGCACAAACCTGAGCAAGGCAAACATGCGGGGCGCAGACCTGACCGAAGCGACTCTGATCGGTACGAAACTCAAGGACGCCCGCCTATTCGATGCCGACCTGACCGGTGTCTTCATCTCCGGAGCGACGTTGGCGAATGCAGATCTCGGCCTCGCTGCTCTGAGATCCGCCCGTCTCGAGGCTGTAGATCTGGCCCACGCACAGCTCCGCGGGGCGGATCTGCGCGGGACAAGTTTCCATCTGTCGAACCTCAGGGGAGCCAATCTCGAGTCAGCGAACCTGACGGGGGCGAACTTGATGACTGCCCAGGTGGCGAAGGCGCAAGTACTCAGTGCTGTCATCAACTCCAAGACGCTGCTCCCCCAAGTGCTCTTCAGGGACCGCGACGTCCAACGGCGCATCGCCGATGTTGAAGCGCTGATCAGGAAGGACCCGGACCACTTCTCAAAGGAAGTCCCGATGCCCTTCATCTGCTCGTCCCCCGCGGGTGCTTCGGTGAGGTGATGACATCGCCTCCGCCGGTCGCGAGCCAGCGAACGTCTCGCCGCGCCGACGGAACGGTGAGCGGCCGGTCCGCGGCGGCAACACGCTTGACGCCCGATATGTCGACGGCCCGGTGTGGGCCGGGCCGCTCGGCAGGACAGGGTCAGGGAGTGGAGTGAGTCTTCTTCTTGGACTCATTCCGGTTGAGGATTAGGAAGACGAGTCGCTTCAGGTCCTGCGGGGCCATGCGCTCGATGACGAGGTTCATGACGGCTTCGGGGTCCGCCCGTGGGACGTCATCGAGTTGTCCGGTCGGAGGATACGCAGTGATCATGCAGGAGGGGGAAGCCGTCGCGGTTCTCTAATTGCCGGAAGCGAGCCACCACCAGGGCTGGGGCCTTCGCGCGGTGGCGGCCGCCGCTCCCCCACCGGATTTCCGCGACCGCGTCCTCCAGCCACGCGAACGTCGCGGCGATCGCCCGCTCGTGTGCCTCTCAGGGCTTCAAGATCAACGCGTTGCCCCTCTGGCGTATCTCGGTTACACGCCTGGCTGGGGGTCCTCGTTGCCCATGTCCGGGGAGTTCTGGCGGGTATCGTGGGCCGGTTCACCGGCCAAGCGCCGCTGGAGGTCGACGTGGCGGAACTGGTACAGGCCAGCGACTTGCCGCAGCACCCCCCGCCGCTCATGAACGTCGGAGAGGAAGCCCATCAGGTCACGGGGCAATCCGCATTTGAGCGTCAGATACCAGCGCGTCGCCGTGAAGGGTAGCCATGCAGATCGATACGGCATGCCTGCGGCAACGTAAATGATGGCCACCACAAGCCCCACTATTGCTCCACTGATCGGCCCCCTTCACCGCAGCCTGGGCGAGGTCTCCTGAGAGCCTGTTCCAGACCGCCTGTGCGGCACCTACCGTGATCGTGCCCGCCGCCACGGCTGCGAAGACGCCCTGCAAGAAGGATCGACGGTCACGGGCCAAAAGGCTGGCCGGACGTCCCGCTTTCGTCACGTCGGCTGCAGCCGGTCGCACGCCCTGGGCTTTTGCGGAACGGGCATCACGGTATGTGTGATGCAGAGGCCGGGCTACTGCAGGGGTGCACCATCCTCGGCTCATGGCCCTTCGGGTGTGCACCATTGACGTGCACCGGACAGGAGCGAGTGCACAGATCGGGGAGTTCCTGAGACGGCTGTGCACAGTGGGTCAGCCGAAGCCTCGTTTTGCGGGCGCCCAAGTGGAGGGGCTCCGACTGGTTCGCCGGTGCGGAAGGGGGCCCGGCATGATGTCCCGCATGACCGCCAGCACCACGCCCATCACCCCTCCCTGCCTGCCGGTACGAAGGACAGGCTCAAGGGCCGCTGTTCCTAGCGGAGAGGAAACGGGCCAAGTCGCTGAGGAGCACGCCGCGGTGGAGACCGCTTCCCGAGCCGTGAGGTGGTCGTGCGTCGGGCGCAATGGACCCGCCTGGCAGATGTCCTCAGTGCGATCACCGTGCCTCGCGGGTGCACAGCCGCGCCCTAGCTTCAGGAGGCCTCCATCGCCGCGCGTGCCGCTTCGACGAACCGCCCCAGGCACCGCAGGTATGTCCCCTGTGCCTCCTCGAAGCGTTCGCGCGCGTTCGCGTCTCCGCAGGTGATGCGCCAGAGGCACCGATTGACCTTCAGCGCCGCGTCTAGAGCTCGTTCTCCAGGCCTCGGCGCCCGTCATCGCCCAGGCACTGGGCTACCACGACAAGAGCACCACCCGCATCGCCACCGAAGCCGGAGCCCCCTGGAAGAACTACGCACCCGGCGACCACACACGCTGAACGGCCCCAGGCCGCAGCCACCCAGCTCAGCCAGAACTCGTCCTACCCCGAAATCACCGAATGGGCCGACTACTTCCTGCGCGCTCGCGCGACCGACGCCGACGCCCTCACAGCCTTCGCCCCACAGGACGGACGCGACCACAGCCCCTGACACTCGCCCCCTTCCACGACAGCGGGCAGCCGAACACCGACGACACGATCAACGACGCCTACCAATCCCAAGGCCGGAACCATGTCGTGTAGATCGTCCGTGTGAGCCGACCGTGCGGAAATGCAGTGGCGTGGGCCTCCAGCCGTCGAGCAGCTCCTCATGTGGGAAGTCAGCTCTGACGCTGATCGGCTCCGAGCGCGGCCCGGCGCGACTGCATGGCGATCGATCCCGCGGGCGCATACCTGGCGGGTCTCTTTGGACGACCGGCTCATCGACCACGAAACCGGTGTCGACCTCGACGGATACGTCTGGGGTGTGAAGTGGCACCGCCTTTACCCGGGAGCCAGGCTCCTCCCCGAGTCGGAGGCCACCCGACGCTGGTCGGAGGCCCTCGGGATCGACTTCCACGAGGTGCGCATGGAGACCAACGCGCACAACCTGACCCTTCTCTGGCACGCAGCGGGCACGGTGCGCGGGGGATCTGGACAGCACGGCTCTGCTCCGACATGCTGCATCGGCGATCACGTGCAGCCGCGGCTGCACGGTGCGGTGGGGGTGGGGATTGGTGATGCGAGCACGTGCCGAGGCCTCGCCGCCGGAGCGCGTCCGGTACGGGCTGAGCCGCTTCCAGCGCGCGCTGCCCTTTCTGCCCTTTGCTGTCCTCGGTTTCGTTATCGAGGTCATCGAGGTCAACGACTGGATGCGAGGCGAGCCGTTCAGTGCTGGGCCTGCCAACCCGTTTTGGGTGTGGATCGCCATGCCGCTGTTGGCGATGATCGTGTTTCCGCGCCATGGGGTAACCCTCACGCCGTCGGCAGCCGTCGTGCACAATCTGCGCCGGCGGACCATCCCATGGTCCGATGTGCAAGGCGTCCACACCGAGTCTTCCATGGGGGTGCGGGCCGTCGTGATCTACGAGGCCACTGGTCGCCGCACCCGCCTGCGGGCGCCCATTACCGGGGTCCTCTGCTGGGATCGTGGGTTCGAGGAGAAATTCCACGCCATCGGACGATGGTGGCTGGCTCACCGCGGAGCGGATTGGGCTCCTGTCCCGCCACCGTGGGCGCTGCGGGACGGTCACTCTACGTCCGGCGGGACCCCTTTCGCGCCTCCCGCGTAGCTGGCGGCTGCACGCCACGAGGTCGAGTGCGCGGGTGGCAAGCCACATCTCGTCGCGCTTCTTGAAGGGCCGCATGACGGCGCCCGGGTCGTCGTGGCCGGGTGATTCACCATGACGCCGACGATCTGCGCCTGGTGGCGGCCTTTCTCGGCCCAGGCCTTGAGCATGCCGACGGCGCCGTGTCTCAGTCCGTTCTGGTCGATCTTGACGCATACGGGGGCGGTTGAGCCGAGCGCGCTGCGCCTGCTCGATCTCCTCGAGGATCCGCGCTGCGACCTTGACTTGATTGTCGTTCTCGACGCCGCTGGCGTGGTGGCGGTACTCGATCGCGCTGCGGACGCCAGGGAACGTCCCATCTGGCCGGAATCACAGCGGATGTGACGTGCTTGCTGAATCAAGAGGTCACGGCGTGACACTGCTGCTTTGACGACGGCGGACTGAGGGTTGCACCCGGGGGCGCAGGTCGCGGTCGACGAGGTTACGAACCCTCCGTGAACGAGGTGGTGTGGTCGGCGGCCCACTGGCGAAACGTTCGCGGCGCCGTCCCGAGGATGTCGGCCACCGCGGTGGTGACGTACGCAGGCTGTCCGATTGCCGTGCTCCACGCGGCGAGCAGCATGTCGACGACCGAGCTGGGAGCCGTGCCCTCTGACAGGCTCCGGAACTCGTCCGGCGTCATCTCCTCGAATGCCATCCGGCGCCCCAGGGCGTCACCGATGGCGCCCACCTGCGCGGCCTGCGTCAGCGACTCGGGGCCCGTAAGGACGTAGTCGCCTCCGACATATCCGTCCTGATAGAGCGTCCGCGCCGCGACAGCTGCGACGTCGCGGTCGTCGACCGGTGCCGTCTCGGCAGCGCCGTAAGGCCACCGGACGACCTCGCCGGCGCGGATCGCGGGCGCCCACCAGGCCAGCGAGTTCGACGCGAGCATCCCCGGCCGGATGATCGTCGACTCGAGTCCGGTGGCCGCGATGAGCCGCTCGATGTCAGCGTGCATTACCGCCATGGGATTGGGCTGCTGGAAGAAGGGGTGCGGTGTCTGGTGCGGGGAGGAGAGGAACACGACCCGCCGCACATGGGCCGCCAGCCGCTCGACGACTGCCGCGGCGGTCTGAGGCGGTGCGGTCCAGACGAGGAAGACCGCACCGGCGCCATTCAATGCCGGGTCAAGCGATTCGGGCACGGTGAGGTCGCCGGTGAAGACCTCGACCTTCGCCGGCAGCGTCCCCGCCGCCTGGGAGCGATGGGTGAGGGCGCGGACCGGCACCCCCGCGTCGAGGAGTTGGTCTATGACGACGCGGCCGACCCGGCCCGTCGCCCCGGTTACGAGCACGGGAGGAATGTCTGTCTGATTCATGCCGCCCATGAAAACGTTACTCGGTTAAAAAAGCAACTCGGTCATGAATGTTACGGTGGTCAGATGAATGAACCGACGGGACTGCGGGCCCGCAAGAAGGAGCGGACGCGCGACGCCATCGCCGACGCGGCCGTCTCGCTGTTCCTGGAGCGCGGCTTCGACCGCGTCTCGGTCAATGACATCGCCGCGGCGGCCGAGATCTCCAAGCCGACCCTCTTCCGGTACTTCCCCACCAAGGAAGACCTGGTGCTCCACCGATTCACGGACCACCAGGGCGAGGCTGCACGCGTCGTGCGTGACCGCAGGTCCGGCATCAAGCCTGTGACTGCGCTTCACCGGCACTTCCGGGCCGGCCTCGATCGGTACGACCCCGTCACCGGCCTCAACGACCATCATGAGGTAGTGGCGTTCCATCGGCTGGTGTTCACCACACCGAGCCTGGCGGGACGACTCACGCGGTACCAGCTCGAGGACGAGGAGGCGCTGGCGGACGCCCTCGGCGAAGGCATCAAGGGACACCTGCGAGCCGCCCAGGTACTCGCGGTTCAACGGGTGCTCGCCCGGGCCAACTGGCAGAAGATCGCCGACGGTCGAACCGCCCGCGACGTCCACCCCGAGGCCGTGGCGGACGCCGACCAGGCATTCGGCCAACTGCGGTGACAAAGGCTCCGCGGCCTGGTGCACGCGTTGCCACGGACCCGGTCAGGCCGCTTCCGTGTGTGCTGGCGGCCACCGCCTCGTCGGACACAGGCGCCAGCATGATCCCGACCTTGTGGTCACGGAAGGTGACAGGGCGCACAGCCAGATATCTCCCCGTCAGGTGACCGCCGGCGGGGAATCTGAACTGGGCCACTGACAGGCGAGGACCGGATACAGGGCGCCAAGTGGGTCGAGACCGGGACCGGGACCGGGGTGAAGTCTTCCCTGTCCAGGCGGCTTGTGCGAGCTGGTCCCGGGCGGCTGACAGCCTCGGTCGGCGGGTGAGGCGTCGAGTCATGAGCGTGATCGCGGCCCATAATCTTCGCAGGCTCTCGCCTTCTCGCCCTTTCCGAGCCACTGTCACTGGCGGCACTGCGCCCCCGACCTCCTCTGCGCGCCGGCCGGGAAGGGCCTCTAGGGCCAGTCCTGTTACGCAGATAGCAGTCAGAGTGACGAAGAGTCGTGGGTCCAGCTTGACTGGAGGACACGCAAGCGCCCGTCGACACGGGGAGAGCGGGGCTCGGGGAAGCCTCTAGCTAGCGGCCTTGTGTCCGGCGGCTCTTGGAGCGGCGGACCCGGGTCTCCAGCAGAACGCCCATCAGCTCGGTCTCGCCTGACCCGGTGAGCAGCCGCTTGGGCACGATCAGCAGGATGGTCTTCCAGCCGAGGCGGCCGGTCACGACGTAGACCCGCTCCGTCTCGTAGGAGCGGTACATGGTGTGCCACGGCACCCGCATGAGCTCCTCGGAGCCGCGGGAGACGACGAAGCCGGCGTCGTCGACGACGGCCTGCTTCTCCCCCGTGGCCTGATCGGCGCGGAACATGCGGCCGGCGAGCAGCGGGGGCAGGAACAGGCCGAGCACACCGTAGACCAGAGCGAGCATCAGCAGGCCGGCGTTGACCGGGCCGCCGTGAGCGGAGGGCCTCAGGCTCAGCGCCGCCATCAGGACCGCGGCCACGACGATGAGCCACCGCAGGCGACGGAACCATTCGGTCGCTGCGACGGCCTCGTCGAACTCCTCCCGCGTCAGGATTCCGCTGAAGGCGATGGTTGTCTGTCGTATGTCGTCCACGGGCGCGGAGCCTACAGGTCCGCGCCCGGCCCGCCAGGGCCTGATCGGGGGGACAGCTCCTGGTGACGTGAGTCAGAGATTCGTTGGCAGTAGGCGGCGACCTTGTGGAGGATCTCGTCGGCCCACACCAACCAGCAAATCTCTGACGCAGTCGCGGTGGAGCACGGTCGCGAGCCCGCCACACCGCGCCCATGCCTCCGCTGCCGAGCCGCTCGATCAGCTCGAACCGCCCGTCGATCACGTCCCCGGCATTTGCATAGCGACACGGCTAGAGGACGCGGCCGGGGTCAGCGCACCAGCTGATCCACCCGCTCGACCTTCTGCGGACGCCCTCGCGGGCGAGCTGGCGGACAGCCTCGCAGCCCCAGGCAGTGCGCCCGTACCGCCAACTGGCGCTGTGATCGGGCAGCTGCACATACGTCGACATCGGGCCGCCGGCAACCGCTCCGTACGGAGGGGCCCGGATACCCAGAATGTTCCTTCGGCAGCGGGCTGAAGGTAAGGGATGTCGTCGCGCGCGAGACGGTGGTCGAGGTCCTGACCGGCCCGCTCAGCCGCTGCCGACTCCAGCACGTTACGGGTGGACAACGGGCAGCCGGGGCATTCCGCGCCGAGTGCGACCGTCCGGCTACGGCGGCCGCTCCGATGAGTCCGGCGTCCGTCGCGAGCTTGGCGGGCACGACGGGCAGGTTGCGGCTGAAGTCGAGGGCGGCGTAATCGGCGAGGTGGCGCCGCAGGGGCGCGAGCAGTGTGGTGCCGGCCTGGGCGACGCCACCGCCGACGACGACGAGGTCGAGTTCAACGAGGGCCGCTGTGGCGGCGATCGCGGCGGCAAGGGCTCGTCCGGCACGGTCATACGCCGCAGCGGCTCGCGGATCCCCGGTGCGGGCGGCGTCCGCAACCGCTGCGGCCGTCGGTTCGACACCGGCGGGCGGCACCCAGCCGGATTCCACAGCATGGGCGGCGATGGCGGTGCCGCTGGCGAACCGCTCCACACAGCCGCGCGCCCCGCACGGGCACTCGGGCCCTCCGGTGTGGTCGACAGTGATGTGGCCGATGTGCCCGGCGTTGCCCGACAGCCCGGCATACAACGCCCCGTTGAGGATCAAGCCGCCGCCGATGCCGGTGGAGACCACGATGCCCAGGGCGTTGTCCACTCCTTTGGCGGCGCCCGTCCAGTGCTCACCTGCGGCCATCGCGACCGCGTCTCCCACAACAACGGGCTCGACGCCGCGTGGGACGCGGGGATGCGCGCGTACCCGGTCGGCCAGTGGGAAGGCGCGCCAGGCCGGAATATTGACCGGGCTGACCGTCCCGGCCACGGTGTCGACCGGGCCCGCGCTGCCGATGCCCAGGCAGGAGAGCGACTTCCACCCTGGGTGATCGGCCAGGTCGTCCAGGACCGCCGCGACCGCGGCCATCATCTCCTCGGCCGTGCCGTGGGCTGGCGTGGCGCACTGCGACCGGGCCACCAGGTGGCCGTCGGTGTCGACGAGCCCACCGGCGATCTTGGTACCACCGATGTCGAGTGCTCCGTACACGAGACCATCCATTCCATCTCTCGGGACTTCCTGCAGGCCTGACCACGTGCCATCCCGCTACGTCGCGCGCCCCGGGGCGCGCGACGTAGCGGGTCACTGGGTTACTTGGTGAGCGGGGACAGCTTGGGGTCGTTGGCATAGGCCTCGGCCGCGTTCTCCTTGGTCACGATGACCGGCGGGAGGAGGTAAGCAGGGACGACCTTGGAGCCGTTGCTGTACGACTTGGTGTCGTTGATCTGCGGCTTGTCGCCCTTCTGCAGGGACTTGACCATGTTGATGGTCTCGGCGACGAGCTTTCGCGTGTCCTTGTTGATGGTGGAGTACTGCACGCCAGCCATGATCGACTTCACCGACTCGACTTCGGAGTCCTGACCGGTGACGACCGGGACCGGCTTGCCGGCGCCTTTCACCGAGGTGAGGATCGCGCGGGCGAGGGTGTCGTTCGGCGACAGAACGCCGTCGAGCTTCTTGGCGCCGCTGTAGGTCGAGGTCAGCAGGGAGTCCATGCGCTGCTGGGCGTTCTCGGCCTTCCAGCCCTGGATCGCGGTCTGCTTGATGTCCTTCTGACCGGATCCGACAACGATGTCACCCTTGTCGATCAAAGGCTTGAGGACATCCATCGCGCCGTCGAAGAAGACCTTCGAGTTGTTGTCGTCCGGCGAGCCGGAGAACAGCTCGATCGTCCACGGGCCCTTCGGCTTCTTGGCCTTCATACCGTCGAGGAGAGCCTGCCCCTGCAGCTGGCCGACCTTGAAGTTGTCGAACGCGATGTAGTAGTCGACGTCGGGCGTGTTGGTGATGAGACGGTCGTAGGCGATGACCGTCGCGCCGGCCTGCTTGGCCTGTGCCACCTGTGTGGCGAGCTGCGAGGCGTCGGTCGCGCCGACGACGATCACCTTGGCCCCCTTGGTGACCATGGCGGAGATCTGCGACTGCTGGTCCGCGACGGTGGTCGAGGCACCCGCGTACTGCACGTCGGCCTTGAAGCCCGCCTCCTTGAGGCCGTTGGTGAACAGGTCGCCGGCGAGCACCCAGTTCTCCGAGGTCTTCGCCGGCAGCGCGACACCGACGAGGGAGTCCTGTGCGAAGCCCTTGGCGTCGCTGCTGCCGGTACCGGTGGAGCCTTCGCGTTCGTTGGAGCAAGCCGTGCCCATGATGAGCAATGTGGCGGCGCCGACCGCGGCGATGCCTCTGGTGATGAATGTGCGCATGGTGAGTTGAGCCCTTCGTGCAGGTTGCTGTTGCCGGGAGTGGTGTTCCGCGGGCGCCGGCCCGCGAGTAGGTGGTGCGGTCAGCCTGCGACCAGCGTTTTGTCGGAGTCGGAGTCGGAGTCGGAGTCGGAAGCAGGGTTCGCCGTTCCGACCGGTTCCTCCCGTTGGAAGGGGCGCATCAGCGACCCGATGATCGAGAAGCGGCCCTGGCGCTTGTTGTAGACGTCGAACGCGACGGCGAAGAGGAGGACCAACCCCTTGATGATCTGGACCATGTCGGAGCCGACGCCTTCCAACTGCAGGCCGTTGTTGAGCAGCGCCATGACCAGGCCCCCGACGATCGAGCCGCTGATGGTGCCGAGCCCGCCGGAAACCGCCGCGCCACCGATGAAGACTGCCGCGATGGCGTCGAGTTCCCAGCTCAGGCCATCCTGCGGGCCGGATGCCGCGGACCGCGCCACGAAGATCATGCCGGCCAGGGCAGCCAGTACGGACATGTTCATCATGACGACGAAGTTGACCCGCCTCAGTTTCACGCCGGAAAGCTCCGCCGCGCGGGCGTTGCCGCCGACGGCGTAGATGTGCCGGCCGCCGATGGTGTTGCGGGTGTAGTACGAGTACACGAGCACCAGGACGATCAGGATGATGCCGGAGATCGGCAGGCTGGTGCCGATGCGGCCGCCCGCGAAGCGCAGCGTCGCGAAGACGATCACTCCCAGCATCACCGTGAGGCGGATGCCCGTGATCCACAGTGGAGCCACGTCGGCGTGCATTTCGCGGCGGGTCTGCTGCGCCTTCCACTCGCGCCACGCCACGCCCGCGCAGGCCGCCAATCCGAGCAGCAGGGTCAGGTTGTTGTATCCGGTGTCCGGCCCGACCTCGGGCAGGAAACCCGCTCCGATCTCGCGGAAGTTCTCGGGGACCGGCACCGTGTCGGCGTTGCCGATGTACTGGTTGCCGCCGCGGAACAGCATCATCCCGGCCAGGGTGACGATGAACGCCGGCACGCCCACGTAGGCGACCCAGAAGCCCTGCCAAGCGCCGATCAACGCACCGACGAGGAGGCCGAGTGCGATGCCGAGGGGCCACGGGAGCGAGTGCGCCTCCATCGCCTTGGCGACCACGATGCCGGTGAACGCCGCGACCGAGCCGACCGAGAGATCGATGTGCCCGGCGACGATCACCATGAGCATGCCGATGGCGAGAATCAGGATGTAGGAGTACTGGCTGACGACCGCGATGAGGTTGCCGGAGGTCAGGGTCAGCCCGCCGGTCCAGATCTGGAACAGCAGGACGATCGCCACAAGGGTGAAGATCATGCCGAACTGGCGGGCGTTGGAGGTCGTGCCTCCGAAGAGGTTCTTCTGCAGGTCTTTGATTCGGCTCATGAGGTCGGGCTCTTCTTCATCGCGGTCATCTGCTTCATCAGCACTTCGGGGTCGGCGTCGCGGCGCGGGACTTCGCCAGTGATGGTGCCTTCGAACGCCGTGTAGATGCGGTCGCACAGCCCGATGAGTTCGGGAAGTTCCGAGGAGATGACGATGACGCCCTTCCCCTGGCCCACGAGCCGCTGGATGATCCCGTAGATCTCGTACTTGGCACCCACGTCGATGCCGCGGGTCGGCTCGTCGAGGATCAGCAGGTCCGGGTCGGTGAACATCCACTTCGCCAGGACGACCTTCTGCTGGTTTCCGCCGGAGAGCTTGACGACGCCCTCGTCGACGCTGGGCGTCTTGATCCTCAAGCTCGCGCGGTATTCTTCGGCGATGCGGTACTGACGCACCGGATCGATGACCCCGCGCCTGGCGATCTTCGACAGTTTGGCGGCCACCATCGAGGTCTTGATGTCGTCCAGCAAGTTGAGGCCGATGGACTTGCGGTCCTCGCTGACGTAGGCGAGGCCGTGGCGGATGGCGTCCGCCACCGACTTCAGTTGGATCTCCTCGCCGTCCTTGAAGACTCGGCCGGACAGGTAGGTGCCGTAGGAGCGCCCGAACAGACTCATCGCGAGTTCCGTGCGCCCAGCGCCCATGAGGCCGGCGAAACCGACGATCTCGCCGCGCCGGACATGGAAGGTCGACCCCTTGCACACCAGCCGTTGGTCGGAACTCGGGTGCTGCACCGTCCAGTCACGGACCTCGAAGAAGACCTCGCCGATGTCGGGCGTGTGGTCGGGAAACCGACTGCTGAGCTCGCGGCCGACCATGCCACGCACGATGCGGTCCTCGTTGACGCCGTCCGCCTTGACGTCGAGAGTCTCGATGGTGCGGCCGTCGCGCAGGATCGTGATGCTGTCGGCGATCGCCTCGATCTCGTTGAGCTTGTGCGAGATGATGATCGAGGTGATGCCCCGCTCCCGGAAGCCGCGCAGCAGATCGAGCAGGTGCCGGGAGTCGTCCTCGTTGAGAGCCGCGGTCGGCTCGTCGAGGATGAGCAGCTTCACGTCCTTCGCGAACGCCTTGGCGATCTCCACGAGTTGCTGCTTGCCGACGCCGATGTCCTTGACCAGCCTGTCGGGATCCTCCCGGAGCCCGACCTGGGCCATCAGCTCCAGCGCCCGGCTCTGGGAGGCCTTCCAGTCGATCCCGCCCCGCCTGCGGGGTTCGTTGCCGAGGAAGATGTTCTCGGCGATCGACATGCCCGGCACCAGGGCAAGCTCCTGGTGGATGATGACGATCCCGGCCCGTTCACTGGCCCGGATGTCATGGAACCGCATCTGCTCGCCGCGGTAGACGATCTCGCCCGAGTAGCTGCCGTGCGGGTGAACGCCGCTCAACACCTTCATGAGGGTGGACTTGCCGGCACCGTTCTCCCCGCAGATCGCGTGGATCTCGCCCTCGCGGACGACCAGGTTGACATCGGCGAGCGCTTTGACGCCGGGGAAGGTCTTGGTGATCGACCGCATCTCCAGCAGGTTCGGGGCCTCGGTCATGGGCAGGCCTCCGCACTGCTCAGGCCACGCCGAGCACTCGGGGCCGAGCGTTCAGGGATGCGGGGTTTCGTGGACATCAGCTTGCCTCCGATGGCACTGCGCGGTGCCCCGTGTCCGGGGTGCTACGACTGCGTGCCGGGACACTAAATCCATTTGTTTTACTAAGTCAACGGCCTGGCAGTATGTATCCGGGGAAAACCAGAGAGGACCAGTACGTGCGGCAGGCAGGAACGAACCTCCCCAAAGTGGGGCGGTACAACCGAGCGGTGGTCCTGGACCAGATCCAGCTGACCGACGGCATCAGCCGGGTTGAGATCGCCCAGCAGACCGGACTCACCCCCCAGACGGTCTCCGGCATCGTGCGCCGCCTGCTGGACGAGGGCATCGTCCGGGAGGACGGGGCCAGCCGGATCGCCAGCGGCGGAAAGCCCCGCACCACGCTGCGGCTCAACGCAGAGGCGGGCAGTGCGGTCGGACTGCACTTCGACCCGATCGAACTGACCTGCTCCGTGGTCGACCTGCGCGGACGCCCCCTGGTCGTCAAGAAGCGCCCCACCCCGCCCGGCATCGACCCGGCCCATGTGGTGACGGCCATGGCGGAGCTGGTCGCCGAAGTGCTGGGCGAAGCGGACGTCCCGCGCGACAAGGTACTCGGCCTGGGCCTCGCCACCCCCGGACCGATCGACCAGGAGCTCGGCATGATCGTCACTCCGCCTCAGCTCGCGCACTGGACCCGGGTGCCCATGCAAAGCATGCTGAGCGATGCCACCGGACTGCCGGTGACGCTGGACAACGACGCCACCGCCGCCGCAGTCGGCGAACGCTGGTCCGGCGCAGGCAAGGGCGTGGCGAACTTCGCGTACTTCTTCTTCGGCACCGGCATCGGTGGTGGCTTGATCCTCAACCACCAGGTATTCAGGGGCGGTTCGCTGAACGCCGGAGAATTCGGCCACTCGTCCGTGCTGCCCGACGGGCCGGAATGTTACTGCGGCAACCGCGGCTGCCTGGAGCGGCTCGTCAATCCCCCGGCGATCGTGGCCGAGGTGCATCGCCGACTTGCCGACCGGCATCGAGACGAGAGTGAGCTGTCGCAAGCGTTCGACCGAGATCCGGCTTCGGTCGACCATGCCGCGATCCGGCTCGCCGCCGCGGCCGGCGACCCTGTCGCCGCCGCTGTCATCGACGAGGCCGCGGAACGCGTCGCCTCGGTCGCCGTCAGCATCGTCAACTTCCTCGACGTGGATCTCATCGTTCTCGGCGGTCACGGCATCCAGCACGTGGAGTCGCGGTACGTCAACGTCGTCGCCTCAGCGCTGGCAACCAGACCACTGTCCCGCAGCATCCGGGTCGTCGAGGTCAAGGCGTCCCCCCTCGGCACGGACGCCGCCGTGGTGGGCGGTGCCGCCCTCGTACTGCACTCGACGTACTCACCGCAGTTGTCCGCACTTCTCGCCGACTGAACGCAACCTGGGACGCTGAACAGCCCTGGGTTCGTTGCCGAGTTCGAGTACTGGAGAATCGGGACCTGCGCCAGCGATGAGGAAATGGAGGACGAGCTATCGCATTGCCCGACGTCCACGCCCACTCGGCGGCCACTGGCACTCGTCCGACCGCATCACCGTCGAACACGGCCTGGCCGACCAAGTCATGAGCTGGTGCGCGACGGATGCACGTGTCTCTGGACTCTATGGACGAGTTGGCCGCTGCGTGCGCGCATGCCCCGGACTGGCAGGAACCGGCGCTCTCGGTTTGAGGAGTGCACGTCTCCGCACCCGTATCGCTCAACCAACCTCCTGTGGCACGAACTTGCGGTGATCAAACTCCGCTGACAAGGATCAATCCTCAGTGACACAGGAGCGTGACGGAGTATGGCCGCTGCACGGAGGTTGAGCCAGAACCCGAGTTACGACAGCGGATGTTCACGACGTTGAGCAGCGTCCTGATGATGCCGTGTTCGATGTTGATGAGAAGTTGACAGCACCAGCTCAGGGGCACTGTTGCTTGCCGGTGTCTCCGGCGGGTCGAGAGGCGGCCGCTCAGATTGCGTGGAAGTCGCAAAAGGGCCATGTCGCGATGTCGCTCGTCGGTATCAGGACGTCTACGGTCGCTGGAGTCCCTGGAGGAGGAGAGCGATCAGGCGTCGGGGGTCGTATCGGGGGTCGTTGTCGCGTCCGATGCAGAGGTTGCCGATGCCACGCATCAGCTCGTAGGGCTGCGTGCCGGGCCTGATGTCACCGGCCTCGACCGCGGCGTCGAGCAGTTGGGCGCAGACGGGCAGCAGGCGGTCGAGGAAGTAGGCGTGCAGCGCGGCGAAGCGGTCGCTGTCGGACTGCAGGGCGTCGGCGAGTCCGTGCTTGGTGACCAGGAAGTCGACGAAGAGGTCGATCCACTGGCGCAGCGCGTCGAGCGGTGAGCCGGCACTGGCCAGCAGATTCGGGCCGGCCTCGGCGCATGCCTCGATCTGGTGGCGGTAGACGGCGGTGACGAGATCCGCCCGGGTCGGGAAGTGGCGGTAGATCGTGGCCATCCCGACACCTGCCTGGGCCGCGATCTGGCGGATGGGTGCGTCGACGCCGGAGGTGACGAAGACCTCCGCGGCGGCGGTGAGCACCGCCTGGCGGTTGCGCTGGGCGTCGGCCCGCTTGCTTCGGGACGGCGGCTCCCCGGCGGGGCGCTCGGTGGGCATCACGTTCTCCTTCGATACCGCTTGACAAAACGGAACGCTGCTCCGGATAGTAAATGGAGCAGTGTTCCGTTTCAGGGTAGCCGAAACGGGACGCTCCTGACCGCCTTGACCGCCCGCCGGTCGCACGAGACCGGCAGGCGGCAGGCGCCACCGAAAGGGAACCCACAACGTGAGCACATCCACCGCCACCAGCGCCGACGCCTTGGGCGCACCTGTCCCGGTCCTGTCCTTCAGCCCCGTAGTCCTGTCCGTGCCGGGACGTCCCGTGGACCTCCAGGTGCGCGTCTCCGCACCCGCGACCGGAACCAGCCTCCCCGTCATCCTCCTCTCCCACGGCCATGGCCCCTCGAACAACCTCTCCTCGCTCAACGGCTACGCGCCGCTCGCCAACGTCTGGGCGGCGCACGGATTCGTCGTCGTCCAGCCCACCCACCTCACCTCCAGGACACTGAGCCACCTGGTCGCCGACGCCCCAGGCGCACCCGACTTCTGGCGCTCCCGCGCCGAGGACATGACACACATCCTCGACCGGCTCCACGTGATCGAGAACGCCGTGCCGCAGCTCGCCGGGCGGATCGACCACACCAAGGTCGCCCTCGCCGGACACTCGCTCGGCGGCTTCACCGCAGCCCTGCTGCTCGGCGCCGGGCTCACCGACCCCGACACCGGGAACGTGGTGCACCTCGTCGAGCCCCGGATCAAGACGGGCGTACTGCTCGCCGCGCCCGGCAGGGGCGGCGACGTCCTCAACGGGCCCATGGCTGAGCAGTGGCCGATCATCGGGGCCGTCGACTTCTCCACCATGACCGCACCCGCGCTGGTCGTCGCCGGTGACAAGGACGACTCCCGGCACTTCACGGACATGGGGCCGGACTGGCACGCCGACCCATACACCCTCGCCCCCGGCCCCAAGACCCTGCTCACCCTGTTCGACGCGGAGCACGGACTCGGCGGGATCGCCGGATACGACGCCGCCGAGACCACCGACGAGAACCCCGAGCGAGCCGCCGCCCTCGCCCGACTCACCGCGGCCTACCTCCACACCCAGCTCCACCCCGGCGCCCCCACATGGCAGACCGCCTGCGAGGCAATGACAACGGGCCCCGACCCGGTAGGACGAGTCGAATCCAAGTAGCCCCCCCCCGCGGCCGCATCCCGTATCGGACGGCCCGCGCCGTCGTCGTTCAGCCCGCCGAGTCCGAAGCGCGCAGAGGCCGCAGTCCCTCGCGCGGCACGAACACGGGGAAGCCAGCATCCCCGACCGCGAGGTACACCCCCGCGCACAGCCCCAGCAGGGCGACCAGGACAACGAGGTCGAGCACCCGGTGCCGGTCGCCATCAGAGGCCGGCGCCGGTTCGTCAGCGGGGCGGGGCAGTTCGGGCTCGGGAATCTGCGAGGTGGTGTCGATGTCAGCCATGGCTCAAGAAGACCGGCATTGCTCCCTGAATGCCTAGTGATCCGTACGACCTCGTAAAACCCCCGACGCCGCACGTCAGCAGCAGTACAGATGCGGCTCGTTGCCGAACAGTCGAGCCGTTCAGAAACGCTTAACGGAATTCGTGGATGTTCAGGACCTGCCCCTTCTACCGTTGGCTCAGACCGTAAGCGGCAAGGGGGAGCCGGTGACACGGTTCGCGGCGAGGATCAGCAGCGGCACGCGGTCCGGGCCAACGTGGCTCAGCGGACTGCGAGAAGACCGACGCACAGGTGTGCCGCTTAGGGCGACGCGGAGGGGCCGGCGCCCTGGTGACCAGCGCTGGAAGCGGGACTCAACGACGTTGAGGGGACTCCGCTCCGCCCCGGTTCGGGCAGCTGGCCTCGGAGTGGTCGCCCCCGAGGATGAGCACCAGCGCCGCCAGTACCGCGGTGCTGCAGACGATTGCCCCGACAATGTCGCCCTTGCCGAGCGGCCCTTGGCGAGTGTGCTTGTAGACGAAGTACCCCACGACGCACGCCACCACCATGAGGGCGCCGCCGACGGGGTCGATGTGCACAGTCAAGGTCAGTCTCCCGCTCGCGGGGCCGCGTGACGGCCCCGAAGGGGCGTCCTCCGGCAGCCACCGCATGTGGCGGGTTCCTGGCCAGACACCTCACGTTGCTATGCCGTCAAATCCCCTGGGGTGAGCCTCCGAACACCGCGCGGCCGTGGACAGCTTTTGACGACTACATAGCTCGTGCTGTCGAAGACGGATCGAGCAGCTCAGGCCCGGTGCAAAGCACTGGGGGCGGTTGGCGCGGGATGACGGCGTGGAGAGCGCGGTCGAGAAGGTCAAGATCTGGTTCCGTTTCGTTCCTCGGGAAGGATGGTTCCCGCAGGACACTGAGGGCCTGTGGGCGACGAGGCTCGGCGTCGACACGGCCTGCGTGCAGAATGCCCCTTCCTTCAGGGCGGAGTAGCCAAGGGCGACGTCGTGCGGTTCCGGATTGACTCCGACGGCCTTCACTGGGCTGTCGAGCGGATCAGTTCCTCTGGCAACTGCACGATTCGCGTCGTGCCCGTCCCTACTGGCCCCCTGGGACCCAGCACCCAGGCGGTGCATCAGCGCCTCGCGGTATTCGGACTCGGGGGCGAGGTCTTCAGCGATGACTTCCCCATGGTGGCCCTCACCGTGCCGCCCGGCAGGAATTTCGCCGGGATCAAGGCACTCCTGACTCCAGGGCAGGAGGACGGTTGGTGGCATTTCGAGGTCGGCTACGGCACTGACGAGTGGTGGAACGCCTGACCTCCGCGGGTAGCTGGTCTCTGCGGTCGGCCAACCATCGCGATTCGGTGAACGGGGTGCCGCGGTGGTCGATGTCGGCGCCGAAGGTCAGGCCGGCCAGGTAGGTGTCGCGGTCGGTGTCGGTCAGGTGGGCGAAGCATGCAGTGTGGCCCGCGATGCGGATGCCGCAGCAGCCAATCGGATCTTCAGGACTGGAGCCGTGGCCGCAGTGCGGCCATCTAGGCGGAGCCGGGGACGGTGTGAGGCTCGGGTGCGTCATGCCTGGAGGACGATCGAGCGCGACCCGTTAGTTGCGCGGACCGCGCTCCTCGGAGGGGCATCACTGAAATCCTCGGCGTGGCGCTGGAAGACACACTGAAGTGAATCGTGCGCTACTGAAATCTGCCATGCGACCCGACACTCGGACAGCATCCTGTGGCGCCGATCTCCTCGGATAAGATGCCATATCCGAGGCGATAAACCGGACATGAAGAACCGTCGGCACTGCCCCGGCGAACCGATAGGGAGCCTGCTCGATGAGCGCCGAGCCGGAGCGCGCCATGCACTACGCAGGCGACATCACCCGCGACGACGTCCTCGCGCTGGAAGCATTCATCTATGCCCAGCTCCGGCCAGTCCAGGACGCGGCCGGCGAGACCGGGGACACGTTCTGCGCGCTGCGTTCCCTTGAGATTCTGGTCTGCGACTCTGCCGGGATCCTGCTCGCGCTCCTCAAGCAAGACGAGTGCAGCCAGGAGCAGCGGCTGACCATCTTGCGCGAGTGGAACCGGCTGCGGAGCACCGCGAGCTGGTGGGACTACCGCGACGGCTACGACACAAACCGCTGGAACCGTATGAACCACGTGGACGCCGCCGCCGAAGCCGCGCACCAGGCCGAGATCGCGCGGATCCACGCTGTCGCCGAGGCGGACTGATGACTGCCGACGACACCGGCGCGGAGGAGTGTGACTGGACGAAAGGCGACCCTGTGAGCGCTGTCGACTCGGGCGGTCGGGTTTTGCCTGCCCGTCCCGGTGACCCGTCCAGGGTCGGCCCCTACCGGATTATCGGCCGTCTCGGTGCGGGCGGTATGGGCACTGTCCATGCCGGTCTCGATCCGGCGGGGGCGCGGGTCGCGGTCAAGGTCATCCATGCCGCTCAGGCCGAAGATCCTGACTTCAGGGCCCGGTTCCGCCGCGAGGTACAGCTCTCCGCCCGGGTACAAGGCCCTTGCCTGATACCGCTACTGGCCGCCGACCCCGAGGCCGCCGACCCATGGCTGGCGACCGAGTACGCCCCAGGCCCGACCCTGAACCAGCACCTGTCCGAACACGGTCCACTCACCGGCGGCATGCTGTATGCCTTCGCGGCCGGTACCGCGCATGCCTTGGCCGCGATCCACCAGGCAGGTGTCGTGCACCGGGACGTGAAACCGCAGAACGTCATCCTCACCCCGGCTGGACCCCGCGTACTGGACTTCGGTATCGCCCACGCCGCCGACGGCACCAGCGTGACCCGCACCGGCGTCATGACCGGCACACCGGGCTGGATCAGCCCCGAGCACTACCGCACCGGCGCCGCAGGACCAGCCGGGGACATGTTCGTCTGGGGTGCCCTCCTCGCCTACGCGGCCACCGGACGGCTCCTGTTCGGGACCGGCGCCCCCGACGTGGTCGCCTACCGCGTCATGTCCGGTGACCCAGACCTCGACGGCGTTCCGGCAGACCTGCAGGAGATCGCGAAGAAGGCCCTGGCGAAGGATCCCGAGGAGCGGATCAGCGCCATCTCCGCCGCTGAGGAGTGCTCGCTACTCCTCGCCTCCCAGGCCACACAGGTCATACCTGTCGAGGAGGGTGCCGGGCTGGAGCCGACCATGGTTGGCGATCTCGTCGCCGCCGCGTGGGACATGCCCACCCTGGATGACCCGTCTTGGCAAGTATCCGCCAGGCGACGCAAGGGACGCACCGTGGCCGTGCTCATCGGCGCCGCTGCCCTGGGCGGGGCGCTCGTCGGCGGTCTCCTCTCCCAGACAGACAGCGCCCCCAAGAAGCGCAACCCGCCAGCCGCTTCCGTTTCCCGGCCCAGCCCGGCTGCGGACATGGCGAGCGGCACGCCCGGCGCCGTCCGGAGCGACGGCAAAGACGGTGCACGGAAGGCCGATTCAGGAGAAGCGTCCCTCGCCACGTGGAAAGAATCCCGGCCAGCCCGGACCCCCGCCGAGAACGACGCCCCCGGAGCGATGGGAACAGGGGCTTGGCTCGACCCCGTCGCCTACCCAGACATGGACCGCACCATCACATTCCATGAACCCAGAGGGGAGGTGTACATCGCGACAAGCGGCCAGGCACTGCCCTCGGTAGCGGTGCAGGAAGTCGCCGAGACGGTCTGCCTGGGTTTGCAGGACCTCGACCGTTCCTACCCCCACTCCCCCTACAGTAAGTACGTAGTGGTGGACACGGCCCGCAAGGGCGGCCCCGGCATCGTGTGGGAGGACAACTTCCGCACCAACACCGCCTGCACCGCGTCCATCCAGGACCACAGCTCACCCGGTGTGGGACAGGACTCCTGGTGGCAGCCGACCGAGTCCGGCCTTGAGCAAGCGCAGATCCCCAGCACGGACAACGACGAGATCCGTGTGGCCGGAGAAACGGCCAGCGGCATCATCTCCGCGTGGCAGGGCAACTCCCGCATCCGCAACGACCCCAACTGGCTTGACCACCACAACATGTCCGTCGGTTTCGCCCCCGACGCGGCCGTGATGTACGTGTGGGCCACAAAGCCCGAATGGGACCAGCCAACCCGGGAAAAGTGGGCAAAGACCGCCTCCGACGTAGCCTGCCAAGCAGTCCTCACCGAGTCCCACGCCCGCAAAGAGTGGCGCTACGCGCAGTACGCGGTAGCCGTCATCGGTGGTGAAGGAGGCAAAGACTTCCTACGCTGGGGCTCAGCCGGGAGCTGCGCAGGCTGAAATAGCGCGCCGACAAGGCCGGGGCGGATCGGCTGACAGGCATCGTCCGCACCACCTGCAGTAGAACTGCCGCCTGCCGAGCAAGACAGGTCTCATCGCCAACGCCGACGCTGGGAAGGGGCGCGAGGGAGCGGCTTTAGCCAGCGCTCTTCGAGTCGGCCGAAGCTGGTGAACAGAGCCAGTCCAGCAACGCCTCATCGATACTGCCTGACCTCGCCCCTCGGGCCTGCATCGGCAGCCGGGCG
The DNA here is from genome assembly GCF_045207475.1 of Streptomyces sp. NBC_00885. NCBI lineage: Bacteria > Bacillati > Actinomycetota > Actinomycetes > Kitasatosporales > Streptomycetaceae > Streptomyces > Streptomyces sp. NBC_00885. The sequence goes on along the minus strand of NZ_CP108796.1, from coordinate 8,664,736 downwards.
GGTCCAGAGTGTGAGGTCGCTGCTGGTGGCGACGGCGAGGGTGCGCCCCGACGGTGAGAAGCCGGCGGCCCGCAGCTCGGAGTAGTTGGAGTCGAAGATGTGCCACCAGCCTTCACCGTGCGGTCCGCTGTGAGGCATTCCTCCATCCGTAGAGAGCAGAACACGATGGTGGGGCCACTCGGGGCTGACGTCCTCCACACTCCAGCCGTCGAGGGTGGTGGTGTGGAGGCCGCCTCCGAAGAGCCCGGCGATGCGCACTCGGGTCCCAGTGACGGGTCCGAGTCCGGGGCAGGTGAGATCGGGCACGGCGTCCGGGGTGCTGTCCTCGGGATCAGGGTCGCGGTCGCGGGCTATCTTCTCCCCGGTGTCCGCGTCGAAGAGGCCATGCCCATCAACGGAGACCACCATGACGAGGTCGCGACCGTTGTCGGGAGCGACGGCGAAACCGATGCCGAGCAGGCCGCCTATGGGAGTTCGCCGGTCCAGGACTGTGCGCCAGGGGGCTGGCGGCGGAGTCTCCGAGACGGACAGGAACTTGTCACGCAGTCGCTGCTGGTACTCCGAAATCATGGTGTTCTCTCATCCGAATGGCCGGTGCTGACAAGTACGGTGCCTCACTCGTGACAGCCAACGTGCTTCCGGGCCTCCATAAGGCCAGCTCCCCCAGTCATGGAGCCTTTTCCTCCGTGGTGACGAGGTGGATGCCGGCCGACAGTCCGGCGTCATGCGGCATCGAGCGTTGTCCCGCGGAAGGTTGTCAGTCCTCGTTCATAGGATCACGGCATGTCTGATGCCTTCACCGTCTTGTGGACCCATGACACCCGCCGCGCCCTGCTCACGACGGGCCGCGTGGGCGAGCGGCCACCGGTCGCCTTCAGCGGCGTCCATTCCTCCCTGCCCGCCTGGTCGGGCGCCCGCGTTGGGGATGAGGTGTACGCGCTGCACGTCAACCGGTGTGTCGTGTTCGTGGTGAGCCGGATGCGGGTGATCGATATGGAGCGGCGCGACTGCTGCGGCACTGCCCCCGAGACGTGGCAGGACCCGGCGTTTCCCGGGCACGGCGACTGGTCGATGCTCGGCGCCGGTGGCTGCGGCGCAACGGCAGTGCACGTGGACGCGACGCCCGTACGCTTCGACATGCCGATACCCGGTGATCTTCTGGCGAGGCTTACGTGGCGCAACCGCCGAGGCCAGACCCGCGGTCTGAAGTACGTGGTGGATGGCCGTCTCGAGCGCTCCGTCAGTCTCCAGGGGTTCTACCGTCTGACCTCCGAGTCCGCTGGCGAGTTGGCGGACCTCGTCGGCGAACCCTCTTGAACGTAGCCGCGTGCAGCGCGGGGGCGACATGCACGCCTAGGTTCCGTGCCCACCAGCACGCGGCCGGCGCCCCGCAAGGCCCCGCCATCCGCTGTGTCAAGGGGGGCGGTGGAGATGGCACGCCAGAGCGGGGTGTCGTGGGCGAGGCTACGTCCGCCTGGTGGAGGTGGTGCAGGACCCGTCGTCGAGTGACTCCCCATCGTCATGTGGCGCAAGACACCCTTCAGCGGTACATCGAGCAAGGCGGCTTGTGAGTCCAGTGGTTGACACTAGAGATCAAGGAAGTGACAAACGGTGACCAACCGCAAGTTTCTGGCCGCAGCAGCGCTGTGTGTGACCGCCACGGTCGGCCTGACCGCCTGTGGCGGCGGACAGAGTGAGGGCATCGCAGACAAGGCGGCGAGCTCGTCGCCGTCGCCGAAAGCCCCAGTGGACCCGTTTGAGGGCCTCACCGCCGACCAGATCGCCGACAAGGCGTTCGCCGCCACCAAGGCTGCCGACTCGCTCAAGGTCGCGGGAGAGGGTAAGGACGACGGCAAGAACCTGTCTCTGGAGTTCGCGCTCAGCAAGGCGGCCGACTGCACCGGCAAGATGAGCTACACCGGCTCCGGCCAGAGCGAGCTGCGCGTCTTGGACAAGGTCACCTACATGAAGGGTGACGAGGCGTTCTGGAAGGGGATAGCCAAACAGAAAGGCACCTCGGCCCAGCAGTCCACCGCCATGGCGGAAATGTTCAAGGGCCGTTGGATGAAGATCCCGGCCGGCAAAGCCAAGCGCATGGCCGAGGCGTGTGACGTCGACGCACTCTTCAAGAAGATGGGCGAAGACGACCTTTCTGGAGTGACCAAGGGCCCGACCACTGAAGTCAACGGTCAGAAAGCCCTCACTCTCACCCGGAAGGACGGTGCGGAGACACACACGTTCTACGTCGCCACCGTGGGGCAACCGTACTTCCTCAAAGCCGTCACCGAGGGCGGCGATGAGCCCGGCACGCTGACCTTCTCCGACTTCAACAAGCCGGTCGCAGTCACCGCCCCGCCAGCCGACCAGATCTTCGACGTGGACAAGGTCAAGGCCGCCCGTTCCTGAGCCGTGACTGAGTGAGCCGATGGCGGCCACTGGCGCTTGGCACCGTCAGTGGCCCGGTCAGCCACTCTGAAGTGTCCGCAAGCATCACCACCCCGAACAAGCTCAGAGCCTGCCGTTCCCGGCGAAGGGTCAAGACAAGTGGCTGGCCCGGGACTGAGCGACGGCGGAATGGTCGAGGCCCTTCGCGGGCAGGTTCGCGGGCTTGATGCCGCGTCACCCCGCCGCCCGTGCGGACTCATTCACGCTCCAGGTAAGAGCGCTCGCCCTGTACAGGGCGCTGTCTCTACCCTGACCGGAGCGGGACTGCGCAGTTCCCGCAGGTTGCGGAGCCGTGGCAGAGCGGCCTATTGCGATCGGCGTGAGCGAGGCCCCTCTCACGCCGACTGACGAGGACCGGGCGGGCCTGCCCCTCCCCGTCCGCGGGTTCGAATCCCGCCGGCACCGCAGCCGACCAGCACCTCCGCACACGATCTGGCCCCCCTGGAATCTCACGCCCGGGCATTAGCACGCGAGCCCGGACTCGTCTTCTTTGACCCGCAGAGAGAATGCCTGAGGCCGTGAGTTGCCTGCTCCTTCAGCGGACGGGACCAGAGCGGGCTGCACAGTGGGGAGGGGCGAAGTGTGCAGCGTCCAGCGTGCCCGGCCGCCTCACCCCGCGCACACAGCGCTTCCAGGAAGGCCAGCGCCTTGTCCCAGTTCCCGGCCCTCTACCGCTAAGGCTTGCTGAAGTAGGTGACCGGACGCTGCTGCCGCTCTCCGTCGACGACGATGTCTACGGATTCGTTGTAGAAGGCCACGAGGTCCTTGATGATCCGCACGGAGGGCAGCGGATCGGGATAGCTCCAGGCGACGTCGGGAACTACGTCGGCGCCGTTCGCCCATGACCAGTACTCGGTCGCCATGCCCTTGTACGGGCAACGGGTTCGTGTGCTGGTCGGGGTGAACAGATCAAGGCGGACGTCCTCCCGCGGGAGGTAATAGCGGACCGGCAGATGCGTCTCGAACAACAGAACCGGCGTACGCGTATCCGCGACAACGGTGCCTTCGATCTCGACCTGGATGTGCCGGGTACTGGGCAGCGTGTCCACCCGGCTGTGCGGGTCACGCGGGTGCACGAAGATCTCCTCGTCCTCTTCGTACCAGTGGTCGAGTACCTCGTGGCCGAACCATTCGAAGCTGACGTAGCCGGCCAGCTCCTCACCGGGATAGGTCCAGGCCGCCGCACGAACGGTGTGATCCGCGAGCACGAGATCGTAGAAGACCGTCGCTCCCGCATGACGCCGCGGGTTGGCGGGCCGCTCGGTCCTTCGCAGCAGATCCATCCGGACGTCTGCTGCCGGGAAGGCGTAAAGGGGTACGGGACGCCCGGGCTCCCACACAAGAACCGCGCGGCGGCTGTCCACGACCGTGTCCTGGCCCTTGGTCGCCCGCACCCAGCGCTCGCTCGGCTCCCAGACAACGCAGTCGATCGAATCGCGCCGACGGCGTACGACCGGCACGGCCTCCGAACCCTCGTGCATTGTGGCCATCGGTCTACCTCCTCAGTCCGGCAGCTGTCTCTGAACCCAGTGTCGCGCCCTGACCGGTCATGGGGGGTGCTGCAGGCCGCGTCGGCCGCCGAACACGAGGCCCCGCACGCCCCCGGTGTCGACCTCATGGGCCGACTGAACAAGCGTGTGGTCAGGGGCCGCGTATCCCGCGGTGAGAACGACCAGGACGACACCGCCCACGGCATCCCGGGCCCGACGAGGCGGGCCTCGAAGAAGACGACGGCGGCCGGGGCAGCCACACAGGCCGCAGCCAAGAAGCAGGCCGGCAGGAGCCCTGCAGCGCGTGACGAGGCGGCCATGCAGGGTTGACCCTCGCTTCCGCGACGGCCGGGGCGTGTAGTGCGGGAACGTGACGATCAGCCCACCACTCGTGCCCATGGGTGGCGCAAGTCCCGAGCGGCAGACCGCGCCCGGGGCGCTGACCGGAGGCATCGTCTTCGAGCCCAAGTCGAGGCCTACCGGCTGCTCATCTTCGCCCACGGCGGCGAGGTGTTCCCTGCAGTCGCGAAACTGCGGGACCGCGGCGCACGCCTTCACGTGGCGCAGGCTTCGGCGATCGACAGGCTGTTCTCGTACAGGTGGTGCCGGGTGATCCGGCCGTCTTCGACGGTGAGGTGCAGCGCGAACGGGCCCTCGAAGGACTTGCCCGTCGCGCGTACGGTCCCTGACACGTGCCCCATCAGGACGGCGTCGGTGCCGTCGACGAGGAAGTTGGCGACGGAGGCGCGCGCGTCCTCGGGAACAGTGTGCTCCATCAACTCCGTGAGCTGGGCGGCGCATTCGGTGGCGGTGGACCGCGGGCGGATCCACGGGACGGCGGGGTTCTCGGCGAGCAGCCAGTCGACCTCGTCGGCGAAGAGCGCGACGAGCCGCGCGATGTCCCCGGCAACCCGGGCGGCAAGGAACTCCTGCACGACGGCACGGGTGGAATCGGCGCCGGAACCTGTGGTGGTGGATGAACTCGCCGTGGTAGCAAAGGACTTGACGGACATGGCGCTCTCCTCACGGCTACGGCCGGATCCCGGCGGGGGTTCCCGTCGATGTGCTTGATCCTTCCGTGGGAGGGGGGAGCGGTCGATTACCACGGAGGTAATGAGGGGCCAATGCCGCTCCTGCCAACTGTGGCATGTGGGGCTCCGCCAACGTGATCGGCGATGCCTCGCGGCATCAGAACAATCAGCCTCTGACCAGGCAGAAGGGATGCCCAGCCGGATCGGTTAAGACCCGCCACCTGTCCTCACCCGGCTGGTGATCCGGCTTGCTCGCGCCCAGTTCCAGCAGCCGGGCCTCGGCCTCGTCCAGGTCCTCGACCGCGAAGTCGAGGTGGAACTGCTGGGAAGAGTTTTGGTCAGGCCAGCGCGGAGCCCGGTAGTCGTCGACCCGTTGAAAGCCGATGAACAGTCCGTCCTCACGGCTGAGACCGGCGAAGTCAGCGTCTGATTTCGGGTGGCGTTCGAGGCCGGTGGCCTGTTGATAGAACGCTGCCAGAGCCAGTGGATCAGCGCAGTCGAGTGTTATCGCGGTCAGCTTCATCTGCAGGGGCATGGCACCTCCGGGCCGATCGGTGACCTTCGCGATGCACACCCTAGAGGCGGCCGCGCGCTTGCCGACCCGCAGGCCGTGGGCGACGGCAGCGGTCCACCTCGAGCCTCCGCGGCCGGTCCCCGGACGGCAGACTGATGTCGGCGCCGACGCTCGAAGCCCCAAGGCTGCGGATCGACTGGGACCGGCCGAACCTGGTGCTTCCGTCCGAGTCGAGGAGCCCGCCCCGTGCCCCCGGCTGGGTCCAGCGAGATCTACCAGCGCTGCTCGGCCGTCCCGGAGACCTCGATGAGCGTGGCGGCCGCGCGGGCCCGGTACGGCACCGTCCTGGCCTTCAACCTCGGTAACTCGTCGGCCTCCTCCGCTTACGACTACTTCACCGTGCCCCGCCGGAAGTGACCCCCTAAGTCTTGAACTTAAGCGCGCCCTTGCGCGCCTCGCTGGAGCGCGGCGGATGGTGCTGCGCCGGGACGCTGACCACCGCGGCGCGGGCAGCAGGACAGCACCGCGGCGAAGGCCACGAGCCGGGTGTTCGTCGAGCTGATGCGCCAGCCCGGAGGCCGCACGCTCGTCATGGACGTGCTGTGGGCGTCCTTCCCGTGGGTGCGCTACCTTCCCGTGCACGAGATGCGCAGGATCTCCGTCGAGCTCGTCGAGACCCCCGGTGCCGTCGCCGACAGTTGGACCCACCCGCTTCGGATCGGCGCCATCGAGGTCGCTGGCTGCCCAGTTCTGGGGATCAACTGGGACAGCGGCGACCACTCGATGAGACATCGCGGCGAACGCCGCTTCGGACAGGTCTATCCCGTGACTCTTCAGCCTGGCCCCACAGGCCGGACAACGATGCGCTGGACGATCCCGCCCTACGAGCCCGGTCACGACGGCGCAGAGTGATCAGCAGGCAATGCCGACACCCCACGGTGACCAAGACGGAAACTGCCGGAGCATACGCGACACCTCAACCTGCGAGCCCACCAGTCCCAAGGCCGTGCACCCAGATGCTCTGGGCTTTCACGAGTACAGCCCAGTACTCGAAAAATACGGACGCCTCCGTCCTCCAACTCCGGGAGGCGGGGGCGTCGTCGTACCTAGCTCACGTCTGGCACTGCTTCGTCACGGCTCCGCTCCAGTTGCTCCACGCCCCGCCGGCCGGCCTCACATGCACCCGGATTTCGGCGGTGGCGTTGACGGGGCCGCAGACGCGGTCGGTGTTGCCGATCTCGAACGGGCCGATCGTGGACCTGCGCTGGACGATCGTGCGGCCGTTGCCGAGCTTGACCCAGTGGCCGCCTTCGCGGATCCGGAAATACGCTTCGTAGTCGACGTAGGAGGCGTGGGCGCGGGAGTTGGTGATGACGGCGTGGGCGGTGATGTTCCGCATGAAGACGTGGCCGTCCTTCCACCGTTCGGCGGAGATACAGCCCTGTGCGCCGATGTTCTGGGTCGAGACGGCGCCTCCGCAGGCAATGGCGGCGGCGTGGGCGTCTGCCGGCAGTGCCAGCGCGGTCAGCAGGGCTGCTCCTGCTGTGGCGGCGAGTTGTTTCAGTTTCATGGGTTCCTCTCGGTCGGGGTGTGCCGAAGACCAGACTGCCAGTCAGACCATGCGCCGGTACTCGTTCCATGCCTTTGCGGCGGTCAGCATCCCGGTCATCCACGGCTCCGGATCGTCAGCGGTGATCTCCTCCCGGACGCTGACGGTGGCCGCCGTGAATGCGTCCAGGCCCTCCTTTGTCGCCGTGGCCCACGCGGGCACCTGGGAGGCCCATCGCTCCGCCTTACGGGGCGTGTGACCCTCCCTGATGAGCCACACCGCCCATAGGGCAGGGTCGATCCATCCCGCGCCGTACGACGTCCACGCCCAGTCGACCAGTACGGCCCGGTCCTGGGCGATCAGGACGTTGGTGGGAAACCTATCCGTGTGCAGCAGCATGTCCCCGGCGAAAAGCTCCGGCGTGGGACTGTGGTCCACAGATGCCCGCCAAAGACGCCCAAACGCGTCACTCAATGTGAGCGCCAGGCGTCGCCACTGCGGAATACGCGACACAGAACATGCGGGCATACCAGTCTACTGACGAGGCCGAACCAGTTGAGCATTGACATCGACCCACAAAACCGGCCCAGCTATGCCCGCCAGGCTGAGAAGCCGTTGCTCAACCAATCTTGGAACGGGCAGGTCGAACTGAGGCGCCCCGAAGTTCTCGGACAGCGGTCCCCATAGGATCGAAGTCCAGAACGGCGGAGAGAGCACGTGGCACAGAAGCGTAGGAAGTTCAGTCCTGAGTTTCGGGACGAGGCGGTCAAGATGGTGGTCGTGGAGTCCCGCCCGATCGCCGAGGTCGCCCGAGAGATACAAGTGAACGAGGGAACGCTGGGCACCTGGGTCAGCCGGTACCGGCAAGAGCACGCCGGGGAGGAGCCTCCCCTGAACATCAGCGAACGCGCCCGCCTGCGCGAACTGGAACGCGAGAACCGGGAACTCCGTATGAAGACCGAGTTCCTGGGAAAAGCGGCGGCCTTCTTCGCCCAGGAATACCGGTGACGGAGAAGTACGAGTTCATCGACGGCGAGGCTGACAACTTTCCCGTGCAGCAGATGTGCACCTGGGCGGGAGTATCCACGTCGGGCTTCTACCACTGGAGGTCCAGGCCATTGTCGGCCACCGCGAAGCGCCGTGCGGAACTGAGGGCCGTCATCCTCAAGGTCTTCTCTGACTCTCAGGAGACCTACGGCTACCGGCGTGTCCACGCCGCGCTCCAGCGGATGAACGTGCAGGCCGGAGCGGAGCTGGTCCGCGCGCTGATGCGCGAGCTCGGCCTGGTGCCATGCCAGCCGCGGCCCTGGCGGGCGACCACGATCGCCGATGATGCGGCGCCGGCCACGCCCGACCTGCTGGCCCGTGACTTCACCGCTGACGCTCCCGGGCGCAAACTGGTCAGCGATATCACCTATGTTCACACCTGGGCCGGGTTCCTGTATCTCGCGACCGTCATCGACTGCCACACCAAAGCTGTGGTCGGCTGGGCGATGGCCGACCATATGAAGACCTCTCTCATATCGGATGCACTCGATATGGCAGTCCGGAACATCGACCTCGCCGAAGGCTGCGTATTTCATTCCGATCGCGGCAGTCAATACACGTCTCGGGAACTTCGTTGCAAGCTCCGCTCGTTGGGCCTGCGAGCGTCGGTCGGCCGCACCGGTGTTTGTTGGGACAATGCGATGGCTGAATCATTTTTCGGCGCCCTCAAGAACGAACTCGTGCACCGAACTACGTTCCCAACACGCGCACATGCCCACCGGGCGATCGTCCGCTACATCGAGATGTTCTACAATCGAAAACGCCTCCACTCCGGCCTCGGCTACAAGACTCCCGCAGAAGTCCACGCCGAGTACGAGGAGTTGCAGACGGCGGCATAAAGAGAACCCTCAACACCGCTGTCCGAGAAGCGCAGGGCCCCTCAAACAGGGTTCCTGGTCGGGTGATCTCGCGGTGTAGCTCGGGGGTGCGATCCCGTCCGAGTACGCGGAGGCCCTGTTGTCGTTGTTGTACGCGCTCGCGCCCCGCTGATTTCAACTCCTGGGCCACGTCGTGCGATTGTCTCGCGCACGTGTACGGCAACGCGGCCGATCATCCCGATCGGGTGTGCCGCTATCCCTCGGACATGTCGGACGCGGAGTGGGCGGTGGTACGGCCGTTGTTGCGGGTGCGGGCCTGGCTGGAGGGGCGGGGCGGGCAGCCCGAGGGCTACTGCCACCGCCAGATGCTGGACGCGATCCGTTAGCTGGTCGCGCGCGGTATCTCCTGGCGGGCGATGCCTGCGGACGTCCCCGCCTGGGACCGGGTCTATGCCTACTTCCGCCGCTGGCGCGAACACGGGCTGATCACCAAGTTCCACGACCGGCTGCGCGACCGGGTGCGGATGCGCGCGGGGCGTGAGGCCCAGCCCACAGCGGGAATTATCGACGCGCAGTCGGTGCGGGCTGCCTCACGCGGCTACGACGGCGGGAAGAAAGTGCCGGGCCGCAAAGGCACCTCGTGACCGACACGCTCGGCCTGCTCCTGCTGGTGGCTGTGACCGCCGCGAACGTCCCCGACCGCGATGCGGCCGCACCTGTGCTCGAGCGTCTGCGGGCCGTGCACCGCGACATCACTCTGGTCTGGGCCGACGGCGGCTACACCGGCGGCCTCATCGACTGGGTGCACATCCCCGAGGCCACCTGGACGATCCACCCGCGCTCCGCCAAGCGCTTCGCCTTCGACCGCACCCCCTTCGACCTTCGCCGCCCTCGTCCCGAGCCCCAGCGCCACCGCGATGTCCTTGGCCCGCACCGGCTCCGGCCGGTCCTGAAGCACGCTCAGGATCCGCTGGTAGTCCGGCGCGAGAGTCGTCGCGGGCGGTCCTTCCCGCCAGGGCAGCACGATTCCTCCCGGCACCGGGGCGGGCACAGGCACCGCTTCCCGGGCCGCCGCCTCCCGCAGATCCTCGACCCGCTCACGGGCATCCGCCTCCCGCGCCTCCAGCAATCCCAGCACCGACGCCACCACGCACTCCTCGACGACCAGCAGAAACAGGACGCCGAAACCCTTCCTCACCCCAATCGGAACCATGCCTGACCAGCAACAATCAAACGACCACGTTCAGTTGAGCAACGGCTTCTAGGGATCGGCGACGAATTTGGCGCGGTCATCTGGGGGCGGACGACAAAGACCGGAGCCCCCTGATCGTTGCAGGCTTCTCCCGGTCGCTCGCCACCACGGTGGGCTGCTCAGGAAGCGCTTGATGCAACAGCAAGCGCACCCCCCACAGAGGAGAGTCTGCTCATGATCAGTAAACTCCCGCGGCGTGCCCTGGCCGCCGCGGCAGCCGCGGCCGCAGCGCTGGGCGGCCTGGCATCCGCGCCGCCCGCCTCGGCGGATCAATCAACACTCGAACACTGCGTACTGGACCTCGATACGGGCCGCCAGACTTGCTATGACGGGTTCACGGCCGCTTTCGCCGCGGCATCGGGCGGCCGGATCACCGACGCGCCGGACCACCTGGAGGGAGCCTCCGGAGGCTCGCTGCAGGAGCTCCGTGCGGAGACGTCACGACTCATGGAAGACGCCGCCGCCGGCGGCGGCGGCGCGAACGGCAACGTCATCATAGGCACGTTCTTCGAGCACAAGGACTACGGCGGCCGCACCCTGACCATCGAGGCCGACAGGCCGTGCAGGAACAACAATGCCCAGGATCACTGGACGCCCACCATGCCGCCGGACTGGAACGACATCATCACCTCGCTGCAGCCATGGGCGAACTGCTGGATCGAGCTCTACTCCGACGACAACTTCGGCGGTGACCGCGACGGCGCGTACCGGACCAACACGCCCGACATCGGCTCGTACATGAACGACCGCACCAGCTCCATCGCCTACCGGTGATCCGGTCCGCATCACACCTCAGCGCCCGGATCGAACCTGATCGACCCAAGAGGAGAACAGGCTTCATGCATACATCAATCCGCACCGCGATCCTCGCGGCGGCTCTCGTCCCCATATGCGGGATCCTGCTCGCGCCCGCCGCACAGGCAGAAGACGTCCCGTCCCCGCGTGAGCTGCTGGAGGAGTGCGAGGACGGCAGCGACTGGTGCTGGTTCCACCCTGATGGCCCGCCGAAGGAGGTCAAGGGCGAGAGTCACCAGGTCGGAACGAGTGTCTTCAACTGCACGGATGGTCCGCAGACGATGAATGTCAGCTGGTCGGACACCGACACCGAGACCAACACGATCGGTGTCTCCATGGGCATCGACGGCGGTTTCGCCGAAGTCTTCAAGGCTTCTCTCCAGGTATCGTATTCGCACAGCTGGGCAAAGGCGCACACGGAGTCGCAGACCACCGCCATCAACGTGCCTGCGGGCAGGGTCGGTTGGATCAACCGCCAGCCGACCCTGCTGGAGGTCTCGGGCCGATACGAGCTCCACTTCGGGAAGCGGTACTACGACCACTACTACTGGTACCTGCCCTTCACGGCAACCGAGCCCAAGGGGGACGCGGGCAGCGTGACCCAGCGCACCCGGCCGATGACCCCTGACGAGGCCAAGGCCCACTGCGGCGACACGCAGGCCGCCACGGCCTCGCTGGCCGACACACCCTCACAGGCCACCACACCCTCACAGGCCACCACGCCCTCGCTGGCCGACACGGCCTCGCTGATTGCGTCCGAGGTGCTTAAGGCCCCGCCGCGGGCGACTCCGCCGCCGGCTGGCTGCTCGGCCGCCGCTTGGGACCAGGCCGCCACGTACACCGCCGACAAGCAGGTCTCCCGCAACGGCCACACTTGGAAGGCCAAGTGGTGGACCCAGGGCCAAGAGCCCGGCACCACCGGCGAATGGGGCGTCTGGCAGGACCTCGGCGCCTGCTAGAGCCTGGCCCACTGCGGAAGCCAGGGAGCTGAGGCTGGGCCGGGCTGCACTGCGCAAGCGTGCAGCCCGGCCCAGCCGCTGCGCGGCGGCCGTAGACTCGCCCGCGAATTCCGGCTGCCCAGTGCATCCCCACGACCGCACGACCGCATGGGCGGAGGGACAGCCTCCCGGGGGCCCTTGCACCGAACCGGATCAAAGAGTCGAAGAGGGGGCGCGGGCCAACCCCGGTACAAAATTCCGCACTTGACGCCACATGCCTCACTCGCCTGCACTGTAGAGGCCCAGGAGAGATACCGTCCGTGTTCCCGGACTGCGGTCCCCCCTCGTGGGGATGGCTTCGTCCGGGCCCGCCTCGGCAAGCCGGTTCATTGCCTCCCTCTCCGAACAACGCGGCTTTCGTGCGTACTTGGACAAGGAGCATCGTGATCCCGACCGCTGCCAACGACGACCCCCTGGTCCTGAGCGCCTTCCGTACATTGTCCCCAGCATCGCAACAGGCCCTGTGCCCCGAACTGGCCGAAGTCTCCGGACCATCCGGGCCCCTCCACGCGGAGCAACCTGGCCGGGACGCCGCCTTCGTCCGGTCGGCCCGAACCCAGCTGTGCGAGGCCTACCTGCGTGCCTATACCGCACAGGCTCCGAGCCGGACCTGCCGGCATCTGATGGCCGTCATGGATGACACGGTCCAGGGCGGTGTCTCCGACCAGTCGAGCGTCCTCGACCGCCACACCGCAGCCTGCCGGAGCTGCTCAGGCATCCGGGCTGACCTCGCCATCCTTCGCAGCGGAAGCCACGCAGTCCTCACCGGCCTTCTCCTGAACGCGGCAGAGAACCAAGTCACTCCCCGCACCGGCACCGCCGACACCGGCCCGGAGGAACCGAGGCCGGCGGCGCCCGATATGACCGCTGCTGCTGGCCCAGGCTCCCCATCTCCTGGGCTGCACCCCCGCAGCCGGGGCGTGAGGGTCCTGCAGTCCCGTGCCGCCTTCGTCGTCGCGGCGTCCGTCATCGTGCTGGCGGCCGTCGTCGCCGCCAGCACAGTGACGGACGGCCCGTCCAGCACCACCCGTCCGCCCCAGGACCGCGTCACCCTCACGCCCCCCATATCCGCACCCGCTGGCACCACGGAGCCCCCTGCTCCCGTTGTCATAACCTCCGCCCCGGCGAAACGTTCCCCGGCCCCGTCCCGCTCACCGGACGACCTTCCCGTCGGCTTCCAACTCGTCAACAGAAGGACCGGACTGTGCGTCGGCGCGCAGAGCCGCGCCGCAGGGGCCTGGCTGCGCCTCGAGGAGTGCCGGACAACGGAGCTGCAGCGTTGGGAGACGGTCAAGGACGCATCCGGCGCGTACCAACTTCGCAACTCGGGCAGCAGCAAGTGCCTCGACGGTACGGACGGCGGCGGAAACGTTGTGCGGGTCGTCCTGAGCGATTGCGGTGATCACTCTTCACCCCACTACACCGTACAGCTGTGGACGACCAGCCCCGTGGCAGACTCAGGCGCGTTCCGCCTGCAGTTCGTACCTCCCGTGGCATCGAGTGACTACTCCTTGCACCTGCTGGGCCCGGAGGACTGGCCGAACGAGAGTCCGCCCCGCAAAGGCTCTTACCTCGCGCACCTGCCCGATTACTACAACTCGGAAAGCTTCGTCTTCACCATGAACCATGATGACTGACACCTCGGCTGAAACGGTGTGAGGCGGCCTCACTCGATGCGCTGCACGGCCGCCCTCGCGGTGAACCGGCCAGTAGGGCAGTGGCTGTCCAACCTCCGCCGCCACGGAGGCTGTCTCCGCCACCACGGAGGCTGCCGAGGCCGACACGGCGGCTGCCGATTGGCCGGACGCGTCGGCGTTCCCCCTCCGCCACCGAGTATTCCGCCGGGTGAGACGCGTTCGTGAACCGCTTCCAGTTCGTCGCTGACCACCAGCGCCGCTTCGGTGTCAAGCGGTTGTGCCAGGTCCTGGGCATCGCCCGCTCCAGCTCTTGCTACTGGGGCAAGACCGCTCCGACCCGGGCTACCCGGCAGGCCGCCGACGCCAAGCTCACCGCGAAGATACGCAAGGTGCACCAGGAATCCGACAGGACGTCCGGAGTCCCCAGGGCCACGGCCGACTCCGCGAGGTCAGCGAACGCGTGAGACTATCCTGGGCCCGGCCGCGGGGAAGGCTCTCGACCTGATCGGACGCGACTTCACTGCCGAGGCGGTGAACACGAAGCACGTCGGCGACATCACGTGTCTTCCGCTCGCGAACAGGACGTTCCTCTACCTGGCTACGGCCATCGACATCACCTCGCGGCGTCTGGCCGGCTGGGCGCTCGCCGACCAATTGCGGGCCGAGCTGGTCGTCGATGCCCTGGCGGCGGCCGAGCGGACCCGGGGCAGCCTCACCGGCGCGATCATCCACCCCGACCACTGCGCCCAGCACACCTCCGCTGCGTTCGCCGCAGCCTGTGTGAAGGCCAGCGTCCGCCAGTCCATGAGCGCGGTGGGTAGTTCGGCGGACAACGCGCTGGCCGAGTCGTTCAACGCGACCTTCAAACGGGAAACGCCCTATGGCCGAAAGAGCCGGTCCAGCGAGCGCGAGGCTCGTCTCGACGCCTTCCGCTGGCTGCACCGCTACAACACCGGGCGCCGTCACTCCCGGCTCGGGCAGCGCCCTATCGCCTTCGAAACGGCGCTCGAGGAACCATCAACTAGCTGGCCCGAGCCGCATAGCCCGTGTCCAGGAATCGAACTAAGGGCCCGACTTGGCGGAGACGTTCGATCGGCAGACGCTGGTCGTTTGGGATCGGCCACGAATGTGCGGTGGTCATCTGATGGCGGACGACAAAGACTTGAACCCCCTGATCATTGCAGGCTTCTGCAGGCAGCTCACTAGCATCGCGGACCACACGGAAAGTGCTTGATCAGACCGCAAGCGAACCCACGGAAAGAGAGTCTGCAATGATCAGAAATCTCCCGCGGCGTCCCCTGGCCGCGGCGGCGGTCGTGGCCGGGGGCCTGGGTGCCATGGCCACGGCGCCGCCCGCCCCGGCGGATCAATCCGCCCTCGAACACTGCGTACTGGACCTCGATACAGGCTGCCAGACCTGCTACGGCGAGTTCTCGGCAGCGTTCGCCGCGGCGTCGGACGGACAAGATCACAGACGCGCCGGAGAACCCGAAGGCGGCCTCCAAGGGCTCGGGACTCCAAGGGCTCCGGGAGGAGACACTACGGCTCATGTCCGACTCCGGCGCGGGCAGCCGCGTCGTCGTGGGCACGTTCTTCAAGGACAAGAACTACGGCGGCGGCTCCCTGACCCTCGTCGGCCCCGAACTGGCAAGGACGACCAGGACTGGGTGGCTTCGTAGGTGAGAACGGAGAGCGGATGTTGGTGGGCCCTGGCGTCGTTTCTTGATCGAGATGCTCAGAAATGTTGATGAGAACTGGCAGCACCCAGAGGGCTAGTGGTCCGGCATGTCGGAGCCGGTGGACATAGTGCGGGCTGTGGACCTGAGACCGGAGCTGCTGCCCCCGCCTGTGAGCAGGCAACGGCTGGATGAGTTGAGTTGCGAGATCGATCGGATCGCTGCCCTGGTGGCCGACCGTTCTGAGGACGCCGACGACGCGATCCGGGCGTTCAACGCTATGACCGGCCACGATTACGAAGCCTTCGACTTCATCGAGTACTACGGAAGCAGCAGCGTTGAGGAGTTTGCCAGGGAGGCGGCCCGGCCGGCTTGCCTCCCGGTTGCAGGCATCACGCGGGACGAACTCGCCGAGATTGTCCGCAGAGTCCTCGTTGCCTCCCCGGAGAGCGACTACTACCTGCGGCTCCTCGAAGCGAACGTGCTGCACCCTGGGGTGAGCGGTCTGATCTTTCATCCCCCGGAAGACCTCCAGGATGCATCTGCGGAGGAGATCGTTGATGAGGCCCTGAAGTACCGGCCGATCGCGCTTGAGCACGAGGCCAAGTCAGCCAGCCGCTTGCTGTTGTTCGGCGCGGGCGCGAGTGGTGGCGAGGCGGTAGGAGTCGGTGGCGGTTTCGATGATGTTGCCGCCGAGGGTGAGGCGGTCGACGATGGCGGCGCAAAGGCGCGGGTCGGTGAAGGTCCTGGTTCAGCCGCTGGATGATTGGTTCGAGGCGATGGCGACGCTGTTCTTCTGGCGTTCGGTCAGGACCCAATGCCCGGGTTCGCTGCACGCCCTTGCCCCGCATCGCGGTGGCAGTGCGAGCCGGAGCAGACCTGCTCGCCTCAATCTGGGCGGTGGGATCCTCCGATGAGACGCTCGACCCCGAAGCGGAACGAGCACTTACCGAGGCCGCCACGAGTGCCGCGCTTCACCTGCTCAGGGTCCGCCATGCCACAGACCTGGAACGCCGCGCCCGCAGCGAACTGTTGCGCTCCCTGCTGGCCGGTGAGCCTGTCTCCCCGACAGCCAGGCTCGGCATCGAGCGCGGCCCATGACCGTGCTCGCCTTCGAACTGCCTTCCTTGCCCGGGACCTCTGCCGACGTCGACATCATTGGGCTTCAAGTCGCCGATCTGGCGGCTGCCTGTGCCACGTCCAGCCCGGTCAGCCCGCGGTCAGCTTCTGCCAGACCAGCCGGTAGCCGACCTCCGGGAACAGGCACATCGCAAGTAGGAGGTAGACCCCGACCCCTGAGGGCAGGTCGCGCAGTCGGCGCTCCATGATCAAGGTCTCTTCCAGCACCGCGTCGACGAGATCGAACGGCACAACCCGAGTCAGCTCCCCCAGATGGTCGGGAGCGAACCGGCCCCAGGCGGCCACCGTGAACTCGTGGAAGACAGTCGCCAGGGCACAATGACCTGCAGGCAACGGAGCTCCATAACAGCAGCTGGTCTTAACGGACTAGCTGCTCCAACGTGGCTCCCTTGGTCATGTTCGCCCCGCCGCCGAACTCCCATCAACTCGCTTGCCACCAGCACGAATGCCGAATGCCTTAACTACCCGGGCCTTGAGTCAAGGCCCTACACCGACAAGAAGACCGCCCAGGGAAAGCACCACAACCAAGCCCTCCTCTGCCTCGCGAGACGACGAGCCGACGTGCTCTTCGCGATGCTCCGCGACGGCACCTCTTACGGCCCCCAACCCGCCCCCATGGGTTGACGAAACCCATAGGGGCGCCCCCAGGGGCGGTGTGGCACGCGTCCCGTCGCCGGCGACGGGACCGGTACGGCCATACCTGGGGAACGTTCAGAAATGGTGCCAACTGCCCCTTCAGAACCCCTCAGGTGAGCGGCGTCCTGCTCTCCGACAACGACAGACGAAGGCAACCTTTGGGCTAGGCTTGGCGCACTGTTGCACGAGGGGAACAGGTCCATGACTGAGCCGTTCTTAACAGTGACTTACACAGGTGAACCCGACATCGTATTCGAGTTCGCCAAGGAGGGCGATTCCCGTTTGTTCGGCAGGGACGACACCTCGTGCGACATAGTGATCTGGTCAGCGCTCAACGGCCGCGAGCTCTCCCGGGTCGCCGGAAGAATCTGGCGGATGGAGGGCGAGTTGTGGTTGCGGAACCTGTCCACGACTCACGAGCTCCACCTGCGGATACCTCATATGCCGCCGGAACAGCCACTGCGACGCCGCCGTGACGAGCTGGCACGCGGAGACGCCCGCAGCATTCCCAGGCCCGTGTGCACCGTGCTGGGTCCGGACGGTTGCGAACTTCAGGTACGCCAAGTGAACCAGCCCGCACCCGAGATGTTCACCTACGGCCCGGACAACCCCACCCTCTCCAGGGTCCCCGAAGTCCCCGGCCATCTGCGGCACATAGCCGCAGCTCTGTGCGAGCCGCTCCTTGCCGGCGGGTATTTGCCGGCTTCGTACCGCGAAGTGATGTCACGCATCGGTGAACCGAGCCTCAAGAAGGTCCGCATGCTGGTCGGCGAGCTGTGCACGCACTACACCGATGCCTCTCCCGAGCTGAAGGACCGTTTGCTGGTGCGACTGGTCCGGGAGCAGGAACAACTCGGCATACCCTCGGATCCGCAGTTGCGCCGCGGGCTGTGGACGTTCGGACAGGCCCGGGCGGGAACCACCGAAGACCGGGGCGCGGAGGAGGGCAACCGGCGGCGGGCACTTGCTCTGCCTGACTACTACGAGGTCGCGCAGATACTCGTCTCGCATTTCCGGGTCACGGCCGCCGATGTGGAACGGCTCCCCGCGGAGGAGTTCAGGGATGACTGAGCGTGCCATACCAGGACAGGATCGTCATGTGCCCCTGTGGCCCGCCAATTTCGTGAGTCTGGGCGTTTTGGGCAGGGGCTCTTCCTCGGTCGTCCACCGGGCAAAAAGCACAACATTCGACGATGTCGTCGCGCTCAAGGTCTGGCAGCGGTCGCTCACCGAGGACGAACGCATCAGATTTCGGCAAGAATGCTCCCTGCACCATAGGCTGTCAGGCCATCCGAACATCGTTCGCCTTCTGTGGGCTGATGCACCGGCCGATGGTTCGGCGTGGATCGCTACAGAATTGTGCGACGAGTCGCTCGACGATCGACTGCACCGCAGCCCTCCCCTGTCGGGCGAGGACGCATTCGAACTCGCCGAGGACGTGCTGTCGGGCCTGGCCGAGATCCACCGGCAGGGTCACATTCACCGCGACATCAAGCCCGGCAACATTCTCCTGCGGCAAGGAAGGGCCGTCCTGTGCGACATGGGAATTGCCAAACCTGTCGACCGGCACACGCTCAACGCGCCGGCGGGGTCACCAGGCTACCTCGCCCCGGAATTGGGCCGGGGTCGGCAACCCGGCCCCCGAAGTGACGTCTACTCGGCGGCGGTCACCCTCTACGGAATCTTCGGTGAGAACCCACCAGATGGCGTCGAACGTCTGCTGACGCGTGCCACCTCCAGCGAACCCGCGGACCGGCCCCCGGACGCCGGTGTCTTCCTGGATCGCCTCCAGGCGGCGCGCGCCAAGTACGCCGCCCCCTCCGCGGAGGACACCGCCCCCCGGCCCGGAGAGCACGGCGACCGCGGGGCGAAACCGACCGAGGTCGACCCATCCACCACCGAGCCACTCACCAGGCCGTGGGAGCACCGCTCAGGCGACAGCTCTCCCCCGCGTTCGGTCCGTCGCGCACTCATGATGCTCGCGGTGATCGCGGCCGCGGCCGGATCCATGGCCTTTCTGGAATCCAGGCTGGACAACCAGAACGCCAGCGCGGGAGTCGGCACGAAGTCCCCGACGATTCGGGCGAGTTCGCCCGCGAACTCCAGCTCCCCCGTTCCGTCGACGACACGAACAGCCACCACACCGGCTTCGTCCGCGACCGCCACGGTCACATCTCAACTACAAAGTCTCTATGCGAGCAAGTGCATGACCGTCCACGGTCCGCCGTTCGACAACGGGACGGGGTTCCAGCTGTGGGATTGCATCAACGTCCCAGATGAACGATGGGTGTTGACCGGCGACGGGCACATCAAGGGATTGGCCGGCAAGTGTCTCGAGGTGCGACGCGGCCCGCGAACGGAAGAAGCTGGTACCCCGGTGCAGCTCTGGTCCTGCGCGGACACTCCGGCCCAGCAATGGAGTCTCACGTCCGACAGCAAACTCGTCGGGTACCAGGGCCTGTGCCTGGACGTGAGAGGTCCTGAGCCCGCGAACGGAACACCGATCGAGATGCGGACGTGCAGCGGAGTTCCTCAGCAGGCATGGCGCTTCTTCTGATGCCGGGCCCGGCACAGGTGCCGCAGTTGCAGCCAGAGCACGAGGCGTTCGTCGGCGTCAGAGAGATTCACGCCGAACAGATCGGTGATCCGGCGCAGGCGATACCGGAGGGTGTTCTGGTGCACATGGAGCCGGTCCGCGGCGACGGCGATGTCGCCGAACGCCTCGAGGTACGTCAGCAGGGACTTGGCGTACTCTGCCTGCTTCTCCGTGTCGTGGCGCAGAATCGCGGCCACCGAGCCCAGCCGCAACCGCGGGTCGTGGACGGCGGTGTTGCCGAGCTCCAGCAGGATCGCCTGGCAGCGTACGTCCTCGATGGACGCGATCCGGCAGCCGTGATGCCCTGTTGCGAGCACGGACAGCACCCGGTCGGCATCCTGACGTGAGCGCGGTACCTCCGTGAGGTAGGCCACGGCCGAGCCGATCCCCGCGCGCAACCGGATACGCAAGGACGTCTCTGCCCAGCCCAGGACTGTCCTGGCCAGCGCAACTGCCCCGTGCGCTTCGGGCAGCTCGTCCGGCAGCGGAAGCAGGGCGTAGACGACGTCGCCCTCCACCACACAGGAGGAGTGGGGTGCCATCGTCTCGGCACATGCGGCAACCAGGTCGGCCGCCTGAAGGCCGACGACATCGGCGGAGGTCTCCGGCGAGGACGGCAGCCAGAAGGCGAGTACGGTCATGCGGCCGCGCTCGATGCCGAGCCTGGCCGGCGGCGAGGAGTCTGGCTCACCGGCCATCAGGGCGCGCAGCAGTTCACCGCGTGCCTGGCGTTCCCGGTGCGTGGCACGGCGGAGCCTGAGCAGCTGCAGTGCCGCACTCTGGGCGGCCCCGCACAGAACTCGCTCCGTCTCGGGACTGAACCGTGTACCCGGGGACTGGAGCGCCCAGATGGAACCGAGCAGATCCGTTCCCGCCCGCACGGCCACCGCGAGGCGGGGCAAAGGGGAGAGGTCGTCGATCCGGATCACGCCCTGGGTGACCTGGACTCGTCGCCACGCCTGCAGAAAGTCATCGGAAGCCTGCCGCCTGAGGATGGCTTCGCGGCGCAGGTCGTCGATCGGCTGGCCGGGGAGATTGGAGTAGGCGAGCACCCGCCTCTGCGGGTCCTCGATCGTGACGGCACCGCCCACCCTCGCCGCCACGGCATCGGCCAGCGCCGCGAGGTCACCGACCGCGTCAGCCGGGGAGGAGCTGGGTGTGCCATGCCGGACCTCGCCCATGGCGGCGCCCAGCAGGGCGTCGACATGCCGCCAGGGGAGCTCCTCGGCGATGTCCACCACGGCGACTCCCGCCGCGGTGGCGGTCTCGACCAGCGGCTCGGCCCGTGCACCACGTGTTTTCAGCGCGATCGCCGCAACACCCGCGTCGGCGAGAGCGGGCAGTGCGTCGAGCAGTGCGGTGTCGGCGGGAGAGATTCCGACCGCGATCAGAAGAGCGCCCCGGTGCAGGGGCCCGGCTTGCTCCGTTAGATCCAGGATCGCGTGTGCGGTCACCTGGACGTCGGCCTGCGGCTCAGGGGTGAGGAGTCTGGCTTCGTAGGGTTCGAACAGAGCGAGAATGCCCTTCAGGGACAACTGAGCGTACTCCTCTGTCATCTGACCCCTCTTCTCTTCCGACGCACCGCACGTGAGCGGAGTCCCGCCCCTGTCGGGATTCCGCATCGAGGAGGATTCGGCTGCGTCCGGCAGGGGCGGGAGTTCACATGTGGCAGGTGGCTGCCAGAATGATGAAGACGGCGGATCCGGCCGCAACCGTGAAGACGAACGCGCCCCGGGCTCAGGCGCCGAGAATGCGTGCCACCGCTGCACTGCACCATTCAGCGGCCCAGGCACTGCGACCGCCGGCCGGTCGGCGCTGTTCTCGTCCGGGATTCCTCGAACAGGCTGTGCTGCTCCCAGGCGTATTTCGAATCGATCGTCATGGAAACCGTCCCAGGTCTGAAGGATCTTCGGTCGCCATCCCCTCAATCGCCATCATTGAGCGGTTTCCGTCATCGAGCCACGGCAGGGCTGTCCTGGCCGCCGCCGCGGACATTGTGAGTTGGGGGTGTGGTGGCCGGCGTTGGTGGGTTGTCGGCCTGGTACGACGCGGCTCCTACTGCTCCTGCTCCAACGGAGCTGCTGGTCCACCTGCCGCCCTCGGCATCGGCGGCGACCGTCCGCACGAGCGCCCCAGTAACTCTCTTCGGCGCCGACACCGCCAATCCAGCAGCGGCCACGACATCCGACCTCGACCCCACCACCCGGCACATCACCACGTGGGGTGCCACCCGCACGTGCGGCCGCACCTGCCAGCTGGACCCCTGGGGCTTGTCCGTCCTCGGACTACGCGCCACGCACCTGGGCCGCACCGGTAACGCCCCGCACCGACTTGTCACGAACGCCAAGTCCTCTCCGTACGTCGCCCAGGCCAGCGTCGGCGCGGGCTTCAGCGACACTGCCCGCCACAGCGGACTGTCCACCCACAGAGCGTCGAGCAGTCACTACGGTGTTCTCGGCCACGGACACCGCCAGGGCCTCGACGAGCTCCTCCCGCGCGAGCGGCTGAGTCGGCAACGGCCTGAGCAAACACACCCGAACCCCACACGCACACACCACACAGCCGCGTCAACGCCGAACCGACGCGCCGCCCCGCCAACGGGCAGGCAGCGGCCGAGCGAAGACTCTCCTTGATGCCGCGGTCCGCCTCCGCAAGGAGTTGTAATGAATCACCACAGATACAACGGGATGCCGACCGCCCAACTGGGCGAAGAGGGCTGGCACAAGCCGTGGAGCGGCGGCAACTGCGGTTCGGTGTGCGGTGCAGGCGTGGCCCGCGGCCTTGTGCGGCAATTGCGTGATCCAGCTCACGGGCCGTGGGTGCATAGCGAGGCGCGTGCCAGTGCCTTTCCCATGGTGTAGGCAACTGGCGAGAGTGGGGGTGCGAATGGAGCAGGCTCGGGCCGGTGAGTTCGACGAGTTCGTGGCGGCCCGCTGGTCGGCGTTGGTCCACCTCGCCCGTCTGCTCGTCGGGGGCGATCGGCATCGGGCCGAGGATCTGTTGCAGGAGTCCTTGGTCAAGCTCTGGTTCGTCTGGCCGAAGGTCGCGGAGGACGCACCGGAGGCGTACGTCCGCAAGGTGATGGTGCGCGCCGCGGCACGCTCGGGTCTCCGGCGTTGGTGGGGTGAACGCCCCGTCGAACGGCTGCCCGAGGAGGCGATGGTGGGTGATCTGTCCGCGGACGTGGCGGAGCGCTCTCGACTGGAGGCCGCGCTGGCTCAGCTGCCCCCGAGGCAGCGGGTGGCTGTGGTGCTGCGCTATTACCAGGATCTGCCCGAGCGGCATGTGGCGGAGGTGCTGGGGTGCCCGGTGGGCACGGCTCGGTCTCATGCCGCACGTGGAGTGGCGCGACTGCGGCAGATCCTGGCCGATGTCATCGACCCGGTGTGGTGAAGGGGGAACCATGGATCACTTCGAGTGGCGGCTGGCGCAGATGATGCGCGACACCCAGGAACCCGCATCCTTCGAGCCGAAGCACCGGGAACGTCTCCAGGCAGGCATTTCGGCACGCCGTCGCACCCGGACCGCACAGCGGGCCGCCGGCTCGGCCCTGGCTGTCGCCGGACTCGCCGTCGGGCTGCTCCTTCTCCCCCACGCCTCAGGCCGGGTCGAGCCCAGCGGTCCCCGTCCACAGCCCGCGACGAGCCCCTCGCCCTCCGCGCCGGATGCGACGCCGGAAGTGTCGCCCAGCGCGCCCTCCTCCTCGGCCACTTCTACCGCCCCCGCGCTCCCGGATCTGACCAACCCGGCCACGCCGCCTGCCGATACCGGCAGTTCGACCGCGACCTCCGGCACTCCGTCCGGCAGCGCGGTCACCACGCCACCGTTCTCGACGCCACCCCCGCCTTCGGGCACGGCGACCACGCAGAGCCCGCCGCCGCCCGGGTCCGGATAGCGGGTCCGGCGGGGCGCCGAACCCGCCCCCCGAATCCGTAGCCCGCGACCCACACCCCGTAACGCGCGGCCGTCATCAGCAATCCGTAACCCCTGCTCCACGGGGCACTGCTCCGAGTGCCTTCGGCATGCCCTGCATCAGAGCACAACAAGGACAAATCATGGGAAATCAAGGGCTGTTCGCCCTCAAGGACAAGAACCAGGTCGCGGTTCAGGGTCTGAACCGTCTGCCGCAACGCGCACCGGTGCCGACGCACCACCCGGAGCCCGTCCTGGACGTGGTCGTCCCGGTGTTCAACGAGGAGACGGATCTGGAGCCGAGCGTGCGGCGGCTCCACGCACACCTGCGCGAGACCTTCCCCTATCCGTTCCGCATCACCGTCGCGGACAACGCCAGCACCGACCGGACCCCGCAGATCGCCGCCCGGCTGGCCGACGAACTACCCGAAGCGCAGTGGCTGCGGCTCGCAGAGAAGGGGCGCGGCCGGGCGCTGCGCGCCGCCTGGTCGCAGTCGCGGGCCCCGGTGCTCGCATACGTAGACGTGGACCTGTCCACGGAACTGGCCGCGCTGCTGCCGCTCGTCGCGCCACTGATCTCCGGGCACTCCGACGTGGCCATCGGCACCCGCCTGGCCCCCGGCTCCCGGGTGGTGCGCGGCCTCAAACGGGAGATCACCTCCCGCTGCTACAACGCCCTCCTGCGCTCCACCCTCGCCGTGGGATTTTCCGACGCGCAGTGCGGTTTCAAGGCGGTGCGGCGTGATGTGGCCGAGCGGCTGCTGCCTCTGGTGCGGGACTCCGGGTGGTTCTTCGACACCGAGCTGCTGGTGATCGCCGAGCGGGCTGGGCTGCGTATCCACGAGGTGCCTGTCGACTGGGTGGACGATCCCGACAGCCGGGTCGACATCCTCGCCACGGCACTGGGTGACCTGCGCGGCATCGCCAGGATCGGCGCGGCGCTGGCCCGCGGCACACTCCTGCCGATCACGCTGCGCCGCAGCGGCGGCGGCGAGCCGCCGGGCGGTCTGGTCACCCAACTCGCGTGCTTCGCCGCCGTAGGAGCGGTGAGCACCCTCGGACACCTGCTGCTGTACGCGGCGTTGCGCCCGGCGGCGGGATCCCAGGCCGCCAACGCGCTCGCGCTGCTGGTCTGTGCCGTCGCCAACACGGCCGCGAACAGGCGGCTCACCTTCGGGCTACGCGGCCGCGGCGGTGCGCTGCGCCACCAGGGCAGGGGGCTGGTGGTCTTCCTGGCCGGACTGGCGCTCACCGGTGGATCGCTCGCCGCTCTGCACCACGTGGTGCCTTCGGCCGCGCCCCGCACCGAACTCGCCGTACTGGTCGTCGCCAACCTGGCAGGGACACTGCTGCGGTTTCTGCTCTTCCGGGCGTGGGTGTTCCGCGCCGGACCACGTCGTGACCGGACGGGGTCCGTGGCCTGATGAAGACCACCCGCATGGATGCGACCGCCGCCCGGACGACCGCCACTCACCCGCCCACCCCCCACACGAGTGCCCGGAACCCGAGGCTGTCGGACGAGCCCCTTGGCCATCGCCCTCCTGACCGGTGGGGGCTGCTGCGCCGTGCAGCCAGGCGCTACGGCCCCGTACTGGCCATGTACGGCACGCTGAAACTCATCGGCTTCTCCGTCTTCATGTACCTGCTGTACTCCGCCGGGGACTACCGGGAGAAGCACCCGCGTTTCGGCGGCGGCGACCACCCTTGGGACGTACTGGCCACCTGGGACGGCTGGTGGTACCAGCAGATCGCCGAGCACGGGTACCACCCCGAACTCGTCCAGATCCCCGGAGCCACCGGCCTGATCACCCTCAAGGGCAACTCGGCCGCGTTCTTCCCGCTCTACCCGGCGCTGATTCGGCTGGTCTCCGAGGTCACCGGCCTCGGCCTGTACGGCGCCGGCCTGCTGGTCTCCGTGGTCGCCTCCATCGTCGCCGCCCTCGGAATCTACGCCGTCACCGCGCGGTTCGGAGGCAGGCGGGCCGGGCTGGCCGCGGCCGGACTGTGGGCCGTCTGGCCCGGTTCCGGTGTGGAGTGGGCGGTCTACTCCGACTCCCTCTACGTGGCCCTGGCCGTTTGGGCCTGCCATGCCGTGATGAGCCGCCGCTGGCTCGCCGCGGGTCTCCTCACCTGCGCGGCCGGGCTCAACCGCCCCACCGCCGTGGCGCTGATCGCCGCCCTGGCTGTCGCCGCCCTGCTCGCACTCCACCGGCACCGGGACCGGGACGGCGTCCTGCGCCCGCTGACCGCGATGGCCGTCGCACCGCTCGGCCTCATCTCCTACCTGGGCTGGGTGGGTCACCAAATGGGTGACTACGCAGGCTACTTCAAGCTCCAGTCCGGCGCCTGGGCCCACGAGTTCGACTACGGCAAGCACACCCTCGACGTCCTCACGTCCGTCCCGGTGGGCCACTCCGACTACCTCTCCGCATGGCCCTTCGCGGACCTGATCGGCGTCGGTGTCGTCCTGCTCGCACTCGCGCTGCTCCCACTGCTGATCCGGCTGCGTCCCCCGGCTGTACTGGTGGTCTACACCGTCCTGACCCTCGTCCTCGTTCTGGGCAGCCAGCAGATATTCGGCAACGTCTCCCGCTATCTGCTCCCCGTCTTCCCGCTCTTCCTCCCGCTCGCCCTCGCCCTGCGCCGCCTCAGCGCGATCCACCAGTTCACGCTGCTCGGCATCGCGGCCCTGGCCTCCGGCTCGTACGCGGGCTATGCCCTCTTCGAACTCGGCGTCCCGTAGCCGACGGACACGGACTCAGGAATGGATGCCCGATGACCACGACCCTGCCCGTCGCCGAACGGAACCCTTTAAGCCCCACAGGGAAGAAGCCCCCGGTTGCTCCGGTGCGGCGACGCCTGCTCGACCAGTTGACCCCCGCGGACCTCAGGGTGCTACGGCTCTATCTGTTCACGCGCCTCGGGCTGTGGCTCGTCGCCTACTGCACTTCCTGGCTGTCGCCAGCCGGATCCGACGCCAAGACACCCGCCCGCTGGCTGTCCCGCTGGGAGCAGTGGGACTGGGCGCACTATCAACACATAGCCGAGTACGGATACTTCGACGCCTTCACGGGGGACGAAGGCGCATCCGACAACCTGGTGGCGTTCTTCCCGGGCTTCCCGCTCACCTTGCGCGCCGTACACACCGTCATCACCGACTGGACCGTGGCCGGCCTGCTGATCTCCCTGGTGAGCGGTGCGGTGGCGGTCGTTGCCCTGGCCCGGATCGCCGGACTCGGCCGACCGGACAGCGCCCTGGCTGGCCAACGGGCCACGGGTTTCCTGCTGTTGTCGCCGGCCGCGGTGTTCCTGGCCGTCGGATACACCGAATCCCTCTTCCTCGCGTTCGCGCTGCCGGCCTGGCTCGCGGCGAAGAACCGCAAGTGGCCCCTCGCTGGTCTCCTCACCGCCGCGGCCACCACCGCCCGGATCAGCGGTCTGTTCCTGGCCGCCGCGATCACGGTCGAATTCCTGTTGGCCCACGACGACCGCCGCGTGCACCCCCGCCTGCGCTCCCTGTTCTGGTGCGCGCTGCCCGTCCTGCCCGCCGCGGCCTACACCGCCTACCTGTACGCGCACACCGGCGACTGGATGGCCTGGAAGCACGCCCAGGAACGCGGCTGGAACCGAAACTTCCACACCCCCGCCGAAGCGTTCCGGAACACCTGGCACAACGCCTTCGACCACCTCCAGACCACCGGCTACGCCTGGGAGTTCCAACTGGAGCTGGCCGCGATGGCGACCGGGCTCCTGCTGATGGCCTGGCTGCTGTACCGCCGCCGCTGGCCGGAGGCCGTCTACATCGCGCTCTCCCTCTGGGCCCTGGGGACGTCGTACTGGTATCTGTCCATCCCCCGCGCCACCCTGCTCTGGTGGCCCCTGTGGACCGGCCTGGCTCACTGGAGCCTGCGACGCGGTTGGGTAAAGGAGGCATACGTCGGCGCGGTGGCCCCGCTGACCGTGGTGCTCGCGGTGACCTTCACGTCTGGCCACTGGAGCGGCTGACCCCTCGGCAGCCAGTGAACCGACGACGGCCGGTCCACGAAACCCACGACCTCAAGGGAAGGGCCGAAGGCGACACCCGGTACCTGCGGCTGCACGGCTGCTTCGATACGCATGGCGGTCCGCTTGAGTTCGGTGAGGAACCACGACCGAGTCGTGGTCGCTCGTCAACGCGTGTCGGGCCGTTCTCCTCGCTGCCCACAGTGTCGTTCGAGCACACACCCGACACTCGGCATCCCGCTGGCTTCCGCACTACGATCATCCCAAGTCTCGTTGGGGATCGCCGACTTCATGCTGATTGCGTCTCGATTCTGCCGTTCGGCAGGGAGATCGTCCCGACGTTCACGCCCTTCACAGCGAGGTGAGCCCGCAAGTGCAGTTCCGGATAACCGGCGAGACCGAGAACGGGGACGAGTCCGAGGAGACGTTGGCCCTCTGCGCAGAGGCTGAAGGGTACTACGTGGACTCGCCGCCTCCCGCCCGCCACCACTACGAACTTCGGGACTGCGCTCCTGAGGGACAGATGGCGAGTGCGGCGGCTCAGGCACAGAACGACGGTTCTGCGCCGCTCGGTCTGCTGACGGTGCGTGCCCTGGACCGGAACGCAAGGCCCGTCGAGCCCATCTGGGACGTGTGGTGCCTCGGGGATGCGCGGGTGCTGAACGTTCGCCCGAGCTTCGGCGACCCGACCCTGGTCGACATCACTGTCGAGGGACGCCAGGACAATGTGGCGGCTGGGGTGAACGAGCAGCCGGAGATTCCGGAGGTGCCCCCACTGTTCCAGGGTTTCCACCTCTCCGGCAGAAGCGAAGAGCCCTGGGGATCGTGCAGGCAGGTGGCCCTGATCGACAAGCAGCCTGAGCCCGACCCGATACCGCTGCGGCTGCTGAGGTGCGAGCCGAGCGGGCGACTACTCGCCGCACTGGAATCAGGTGACGACCAGTTTGACCTGGGCGGGGCCTATCTGTGCCCGCTCGACCGTATGGGCCGCGCCATCGAGGAACGCTGGACATGCCTGCACGTCGAGTCCTGGTCGTACTCCACTCCCGGAACCGGCCAGGTCGACCTCACGCTGAATGTCTCGTGCGACGACTTCCGGACTGCCGGGGCCCGCGAAGCCCATGAGCTCTGGTCGGCCGGACCGCCGACCGAACCCAATCTCTGGGCTGCACTTGGCACGGCCGGCCGCGCCGCGTGGTCCAGAGCCGCGCAGAGAAATCTCTCGGCCCGACCTTCGCCCGACGCGCTATCGGGCGCCACGTACCACCTGGACGGCAGGCACGTCACCGACGTACTGGCCTTCAGCCTTGCCCTCGGCGAAGCCATGCACGGACCAGGCGGGTACTTCGGCTCGTGCTTCGGCACCATCGAGTACTGCCTCGAGGAAAACCCCGGAGTCCAGCGGCCGTTCACTCTCGTCTGGGACGACCACCACATCGCCCGCACCTGCCTCGGTCCGAGCCCCCTTACACACGACGCGTCCCCGACCTTCGAGCAGATCCTGGAGTTCCTCGCCAAGCATGAGATCGAAGTCCTCCTGGCCTGACGGTGTCTGCAGCCGTCATCTTCTCCCAGACCAACGCGAGAGTGCAGGTGAATGCCAACCGGTCATGTGTTCATCGTTGATCACGGCATTGCCACGCTGCATGCCTGGCCGGCCGGCCCGAGAGCACCAGAACGCGGCGGACGAGCGTCTGGCGTATGGCGGGGCCGCTTTGGGCGTGAGTGGGGTCTCCCGCGCGCCCGCGCACAGCCTGGGATGTACGCGGATGCCGCCGGCGTTGTCGCAGGCGCTCGCGGCGGCCGCCCAGATCGCGAGCAGGAGACCGAGGGCGTGGCTGGTCATCCAGGGAAATCCGATCACTCACCTCGCGAGGAGCGGTGCCAACTAATGCGTTGTGACGGCGCTTTCGTGATGACTACGCCTGTCAGCGGACGTGCACTGTCCCGATGCGGACCGGCAAATCGTGTCCGTCCGAGTCATCGCGATCGTGGGGGCGCCTATCGCAACAGGCGGCGAAGAGGCTGAGCTTCGGGCCGCGGCCGGTGTTGATGCGGCGTCGCCTGCGGATCTGGCTCGGCGCATGGGGCTCATCACAGTGGCCCAAGGCGTTGACGTGGACGAGATACGGGCTGTGTCCGGATGGGACGCCGGCGCTGAGACGCCAGCCAGTAGAAAGGCGCGCTCTCATCGTCATTGGCCTGTAGCGGGTCAGGCCGTACGGAATCGGCCATACCGGATAATGCACCGCGCACCGTATTGAAGCGTCCAAGGCGAACTCCTAGCGTGTGCGGGGCACGCGCGGCCGGATGCTGACCGGCATCACAACACGCGGCCGCGGCCCATGCCCGCCCTCCGACCAGGCGGGCCACCATCAAACGGGAGGACCGTCATGCGCCTGCGCACTGCCCTCGCCACCCGCACCGCGAGATCGGCGGCAGCCGTGCTCGCCACGGCGACGCTGCTGCTGACCGGCACCACGGCCGCGCACGCCGCCGCCCCGAAGCCCAAGGGTCCGGCCATCGCCCACGGCACGGTCTACTACTACGCACTCAAGAACCAGAACACCGGCCGCTGCGTGGACGATTCCTGGGACTACGGCCTGCGCGCGTTCACCTGCAACGGGCTCAACTATCAAAACTTCAACTGGTACCTCCAGTCCGACGGCACCTGGGTCATCCAGAACCAGAACACTGGCCGCTGCATCGACGACAGCTCCGCCTACGGCCTGCGCGCCTTCGGCTGCAACTACCTGTCGTACCAGCGGTGGACGATCATCTACCAGTCCGACGGGACGAAGACGCTCAAGAACCAGAACACCGGCCGCGTGATCGACGACAGCTCCGCCTACGGCCTGCGCGCGTTCGGGTACAACGCTCTGTCCTACCAGCGGTTCACGTTCGTCGGCTGAGCCGCGACGAAGCCCGCGTGCAGAAGGCACGCGGGCTTCGTCGCCGAGGCCGTGCGCCCTGGCCGCGAGGACCGTCGACACCGAGTTGCCAGCCGTCTCAGCGTTGACGGCCGAGGACGACGACGCCGAACCCCTGGGCAAGTGCCCGCCCATTGCCACACCGATGGGCACGGCTCGCCGACTCGCGTCGCGGGGGTGGAGCGTGCTCAACCCCCGCGACCCACTGTTCAGAAGTTGCCGTAGTTGACCTGCCATGTCGGCAGACCCATGCGGCGCCACACAGCAACGACTCGGTCGCGGTCGTCCAGGGAGACGCGCACCGCGAAGCGGTGGCGAACATGCCGGTCGAAGAGTTCGGCCTTCACGACATCATCGCGGCGGCCGTCGCCGACGGCCCGCATCCACAGTTCGTCGTACGGGACCTCGTGCCGACGCAGCCACGCCTCCGTTCTCTCGCGGTGCTCCTCGCCGCGACCCGAGAGCAGGACGATGACGTCACTGTCGGCGCGCCGGAACGAGCACAGGGCCCCGCGCACCGACACGTTGAGAAGGTCCTCGTCGCAGCGGGTGAAGTCGTAGGGGAACCTGTCGCCCCTGATGGCGAGCGTGCCGTCAATGTCGCACATCACCGCTGACGGCAGCGCCAGGTCGGCGACATACGGCTCGACCGAGGGCTCGTCGTTCAGCCATGTCTCGGTGAGCCGCCAGCCGCCCTTCCTGGCCTTCAGGTGCTTGTCGGCCAGGATCCGGATGATCTCCTCGCCAACTGCCTCATCCCGGTCGGCGTCGCGCCGTATGCACTCCTCGACCGACACATCGGTGAAGTCGTGCACCACGAACGTGGCCTGCCCCGCCACCGCGGCCTTCAGACGCTTGGGGATATGGGGCGTCAGGTGCGTGTTGTCCACCACAACGTCGAAGCCGTCGTCGACGGCCGCCCGGACCGCCGCGTCCTGGATCGCCAGTACGGTCTGCTCATGCGCATGAGACCGGCCACGCTCAGGCGCCGGGATGTCGAGCATCGCCCGCAGGTCGTCCAGATTCACCCGACGCATCCGGCCCTCGGAATCCGCCTGCAAGCTGCGCGCGGCGCTCGTCTTGCCCGAGGCCGGAAGCCCCGTCATGACATGTACTACGGGCACGGTCAGTTCTCCTCGTCGGTCTTGAACGGGTCGGACGCCTCCGGCCGGACGGAACGGTACGTCACGAGCTCGGTCGGGCGCCCGTCCAGGCGCAGGAACAGGGCGGGGCGGACGGCGGCGTCGGGCAGCGCCTTGGCGGCGCGCGCGAACGCGCCCCGGTCACCGGCGAGATGGGAGAGGGACTGATATCCCTCGTCGATCGCGCGCTCGCGGTCGGTCACGTCCTTCTCGATCCGCGCGATCACCTCACGCACCCAGGCGTCGAATTCGTCGGGCACCTGCTCCAGCAGCGTGTCCAGGGGCTTGCCTCCGGACGCTTCGATGTCCGACGCCGAGCAACCCAGCGCTTGGGCCAGCTGCTTGGCGGGCAGGCCGGCGAAGCGCTGAATACCGTGGCTGCGCCAGATGTCCCGCTCGGTGACGCCGGTGAGCACCTTGTGGAGCCGTATGTACTCGGAGAGCTTGGCCTTGGCCCGTACACCCGACTCGAAGCGCAGCACGAAGCCCTCGGCGTCGGTGCCTTCGGCGGTCCGCCCTCCGGGCAGCTGGTTGACCTCGGCCAGGGCGAGCAGTTCGGCGAGTGGCATGGCGGGCCAGACGGTGACGACCGAGCCGATGCCCTGCCAGTCGGCGGCGGCCTGTGCCAGGGGAACTTCCGTGCCGTCCTTGGCAAAGGCAGCCAGGAGGACCAGGTCCCGGCGGTCGCCGTAGTCGACCACGATCCGGTTCTGCGGGTAGAGGATCTCAGCGAGGTAGGTCACTCCGGGGAGCAGGGCTGAGGTGTCCTTGCCGTCGAGCAGGCGCTGGGCCCAGGTGGCCTGGGTGCTGATGAAGGACCCCTTGGACGCGACCCGCCACCGGCCCGCGTAGTGGAACACCACTGCGAGGCTGCCGTCGACCTTGTCGTACACCTCGAACGGCTCGTCCGGGAGAGCGGGCGCGTACGGCCGACCGGCCTCATGCTCGCCGACGTTGAAGAACTTCGGCAGCGGAAGCGCGACGATCTCCCCGGTGTCGTCGTCGGCGACCAGGCCACGGCAACGCGTGGTCACTTGGTTCCACACGCGCTCGTACTGACATGTCCGAGTGTACGTGTAGATGGACAGCGGCAGTTCGGGGTGCGCCTTGCGCGATACGTGCCCGGCATCGAGGGCTGCCGCCAACTCCTGTGGCGGCAGCAGCTCGTGGAGAGTCAGGTACGCCTGGCTCATTGTGTTCCTCCCGGTAGTGGTCCTTGATTCTCACGTGCGGGAGGCCCGGGTGAATACCGATTTACCTGCAGGTTCCGCTCGTTTTCGCTCGAGGACGGGGTGGCGGTGGGGGCGTGGCGCGATCAGGGGCCCGACAGTGACGCAGCGTCGGCGCAGGTAGCCCGGAGTCCGGTCACATGCGCTCGGCGGCCTTCCATCTGCGCAGCGCGGCTGCCGCGTTCCTGCTGGATCTGCGCCATTCAGATGGTGAGATGCGTGCACGCTGCCCACCGCTGGTGATCAACGCGTTCACCGGCGTCAGGGGATCCGCCGCCATGGCCTTGGCCAGCAGCGCGCCGACAACGAGCGGGAGCAGGGCCATGGCCAGGGCCGTGCCGGTGCAGGTGACGTGCTGCATACGGGCGCGCCGCCGTGCGTCAGGATTCATGGTTCTCATTCGATCAGCGGCCGCCGGGGCGGGAATCCGGCATCGTACTCAGCTGGTTCGTCCTCAGGTACTCATACCCGGCCCTGACGTGGCGGAGACCGAAGCGCGCGCACTGCTCAGACCCGAATTCTTGCAACGGTCCTGACGCAAGGCCGCTCTGTGGCGAGAAGGGCGAAACAGTCACCGGGCAGACAGGTTGGGAAAACAACGCAGATCACCTCCGGAAGTCCGGAAACGCTTCTCCCGCCGCCTTCCCGCCGTCGACCCGAATCGCGCGCTGACAGCATTCTCGGAAAACCTGACGAGGGAGGCGCACAGGGCGAGGGGCCATGACATCAGGGCACGGTGGACGCAGGCAAGCGCAAGGGCCCGCGGACCGTAATTTTTCGGTCGCTCCGGTGTAGCGTTTCGGTTCTCAGACCAAAAGATTTCGGGGCCCCCGAAGGGAACACAAACGAGGTCTCCCAGATCCACCCTGACCTGCAGTTATCCTTGATAAGTGCTCCTCACACCGGGGTTTGGACACTCCCCCGGCACCGCCTCCCGGCATGTTCTTGCAAGCAGTTCGGCGACACCTGAGTGCCTGGTGGACCCGACACGTACATCAGGGCGCAGAGCAGATCTCTGCACCGGTCGAATAGCCGGGACGGATCCCGGCAATCACCGCCCAAGTGGCTCCGGTAAGAGGGTTGTCCTGGGTTGACATCCGCTCCGGAGAATGGAGAGGCTGACCGGAAAGCGCGCACCACCTCGCCCTGGAATGCATCCTTCACGCTTCCACGGTGCGATTCTCAACTCTCGGCAGGCGATGACGAAATGAGGAGTGGAATGTCAAGGAAACGAACCGCTACCCGGAGAAAGAAGATTGCCTGGGTGGTCGCAGGCGCCGGCATAGTCGCGGGCGGCTTCGCCGTGACTACCGGATCCGGCTTCGCCTCTCAGACCGCGGCACAAGCCGACGCGCCCCATGCCACTGCCGTAGCTCAGGGCACCGTCGAGCGCACCCTCCGGGCATCGGTGGTCTCCGGCGTCCAGATCTACGCCTGCACCCAGCAGGCGGATGGCACCTTCGCCTTCACCCAGCGCGGCGTCCGCGCCACGCTTCAGGGCGGCATCAAGCACTCGTTCGTCAGCCCGGACTCGGGCCCCCCACAGTGGATCGCCCGGGACGGCAGCGCAGTGACCGGCAAGGTGGTGAGCAAGACCCCGCACGGCCCGGGCAATATCCCTGAACTGGAGCTGACCGCCACACAATCGGGCAAGTCCACCGGCAAACTGGCCGAGGTGGTGAAGATCCGCCGCGTGAACACCAGCGGCGGC
The DNA here is from genome assembly GCF_045207475.1 of Streptomyces sp. NBC_00885. Classification (NCBI taxonomy): domain Bacteria; kingdom Bacillati; phylum Actinomycetota; class Actinomycetes; order Kitasatosporales; family Streptomycetaceae; genus Streptomyces; species Streptomyces sp. NBC_00885. Next base: position 8,630,186 of record NZ_CP108796.1, on the reverse strand, counting down.
GTGGCCCCGGCCGGATCCTGTGACCCGGCGAAGACTCCGACCGCCGAAGTGCCCTACGGCGCCGACTACGAGTTCATCAGTGTGTGCCGGCGCACCTCGGCACCCACACCTCCGGCACGCCCCTGACACGCAGAGCATTCGGGCGCTCCCCCACGAGGGGATCGCAGAGTCCTTCGCACCGCCTGACAGTTGATCGGTGAAAGCACAGGACTCCGTGCAGGCGCCCGGCCGGAACAGTCGGCCGGGCGCCCTGGGCCGAGGCGCGACCGGCTCACCCCACAACACCCCACCCATAGAGGGAAAATGCCCAGCACCGAGCCCTCTGCTACACCCTTTGCGCTCTCGCAGGAGAATCCACACCATCCTGGCGAATCGAACCGGGAGAAGCGGTCAAGTCAGCCTGAACGCTGATCAGATGCTCTCTAAGAGCTTTGCTCAAGCGGCGGCCTTCTTTCGCGATGTCCGTGCGACAGAGAAGGTCTGGTTTATCCGGAACGGCGACGGTTGCCCCGCGCCTCTGGGAGCCAACGGCAGGCGCAGCCTGCCCTTCTGGTCGTCTGCGGCTCGCGCTGCGCGGGCGGCCTGCCGTCTGGGGTTCGAGCCTGTGGGTGGAGTCGATGCCGTTGGATGTCTGGCGTGATGTGGAACTTCCAGCCGCGGGCCGGGACGGTCTGCTTATCGGCATCAACTGGTCCGGTCCCCGTCTCGTGGGGTGGAGCTTCACCCTTGTGGAAGTGCTGAAACGGCTTGCCGATGCTGATTAGCCCTCCACCGTCGGTGCCTCAGCGAGCAGTCGGCGCCAGCAAATGAGTGCATCCAGTCGGTGACCAGCGCCGTTTGCAGGCAACCTCGGGGAAACGGTCCTGGCGGTACAGGAAGGACTTGTACCGAAGACCCGCCGCACCGCGCTGAGGTCACGTTCGCCTCCGGTCAAGTTCGTTGTGAGAGTTGAGCTGGGGACCTCCTCCTGTCCACGTGAGGATCCCCACCACCCGGAGGCGATGTGATGTGTCCTTGCGGCATTTCATCCTCCGCTGGCGAACCCGGTGTCGTTGCAGCCCCGAATGGACCGTGGCTCAATTCTCGGGTGCGGAGGCCGCCCCGATGCATAGAGGGTGGCTCCATTGGTGAGAAGTGAGGCCAGTGGAAGGTGAGTTCTGACTCCACCTGGCCGGGGGTATGCGTATCGGTGAGCTTTACCTCCGCTGGCGGGTGGTGCTGGGAGTACCGGGGTTGCTGCTGGGAGCAAGGGGGCGCAAGTGCCCGTCTCCATCGCGGGTCGAACAGCAGCCCACGGCGCCATCACTTCCATCCGGGGCAATGCCCTGCAGGATCGGGGCACCGGGCCCCTGGCCTGCCACCCGCCGTGGTCACTCGGAGGTTCGGCGAAGTACAAGGGTGATGAAGCCGAAGCTGTCGCGATAGCTGTGCAGCCATTGAGAGCGGTGGGTGGAGGCAACGGCGAGAACCTCGGCGCTGTCGGGGTCCTCAGGGTGGTCCAGCGCCCACGTCGCCAGGGATCCGGACCAACACCACTCGAAGTCGTCGAGTTCCTGGCGAGTGCTGATGTGTCCGAAGACAGGGGTCCAGCCGTGGGCGACGACGCGGTCCAAAGTGGTCGCCAGGTCCTCGTACTCGCCCAGCATCTCGCGGGCTTCGGTGGTGGGCTCGCACTCCCAATAGGCATCGCCGACCAGGACACGGCCGCCGGGGACGAGGTATCTGTGGGCAGCGTCGAGGGTGGGCAGGAGACCGCCGAAGGCATGGGTGGCACCGACGCTGAGCACTGCGTCGAAGGGGTGGGGAGACGCGAACTCCGTGGCGTCCAAGTGGTGAAGTACGAGTCGTTGTTCGACTCCCAGATCGGCCGCATCCTTCCGGGCCTCGGCCAGGGCCTGAGCTGAGTTGTCGACGCCCTCGGCGGTCACATCCGGATGAGCGGCCAGGGTCCGCAGGAGCCAAGCCGCCCCACCGCAGCCGAGGTCGAGCACGCGTTCATCGCCCCGGACCACGGTTCGATGAAGCAGTCGGCGCACCGACGCATCGTCAAGAGGGCTGTTGATGGGGTGACCAGCACGTGACAGCCGAGAGATCATTTCGCGGTCCATGCCGCGCAGCCTGTCAGGGTCGGACGCTCTTCGCATCTGCTTAACCCCATAGCTGAACGGGTACCGGACAACTGCAACACCCGGGCACTCAGGGCGGAGTCATTTCTCGCCCTCAGATCTTGGATCTGAGATCGCGAAGCGGCACGACGGCACTGCGGCGCCGCCTGGTTCTGCTGTGGCGCCGACTGGCCGGTCACCCGTCAGCACGGGCGCGCAGCTGGCGAGCGAAGTCCGTGTCCTTACTTGCAAAGACATTCAACCGACGTGGTAGCAGCGGACCGAAGCCAGCGATTTGCCCCTGGCATCCGGCGGCTCCGGTCGCTGCCAGGGAGCCACCGGAGGGGCTAGTGAAGCGGCTCGAGGCAGGAGATGGTCGCACCGTCCGGGCCGTACTTGGGGTCGGCCAGGTAGTCGCCGCCGGCGCATGTCGAACCGGCCTTCTCCAGTCGGCGCGTCACCTTGTACTCGGCGCCGGGTGCACCGCAGTCGGTGATCTGCAAGTCCTGGTCGGCCCAGTCGCCGTCGTTGCGCACACACGCGCCGACCGGGAGCGTGGGCGCGCTGCCGTCACCGACCAGCACGCCGGTCACGAACAGGGCCGGGATCGCGACGGCGACCAGCAGCATCGGCACCAGGAAGACCAGAGCCTCGGGTCGGCGCGTCAGCGGCCTGCCCGGGGCAAGCGCCGGTCGGAAGCCCCCCGTCGGGGCGGCGAGCTTACGGAAGCGACCCCACGGGGCGAGGTTCGCCAGCAGGGTGACGAGCGCGATGACCACGGACAGCGGTCCCCACCAGCCCTGCCACAGGGTCTTCGCGGACATGTCGCGGACGGTGGAGAGGCCACAGTCCCGGCAGAAGGGCCCGCGCAGGCTCAGGAACCGCATCACGACGACGATGCCCTGATGACCCCGCACAGTGGCGGGAACGGCGGGCAGCGCCCCACAGATGTGACACGCGGGCACGGCCGCCTGCGGCGCGTAGGGGCCAGGCGGGTAGGGGGAGGCGGCGCCCTGCGGTGGCGGAAAGGAGTTGGCTTGCGGCGAGTACGGGCCCGGAGGCAGTGCATACGGGCTGACGGGCTGCGACCCCCAGGCGTGCGAGCCGTTGCCGTACGGCGGTGGCGGAGTCGCCACGGAAATCCCCCTCAGATTCATGACCATGACATGCCAGTCGTCATCGCCGGACACGGCGACCCGGAAACCCTAACCCCACGCCTGCGCGGGCACCGCGGCAGGCTGTCAGGACCATCAGTACCGCGCCTTCGCGGCACAAACCCCAGCCCTGCACAGCACCCCCTCACTCGCAATCCGGTTGAGGTCTCTAATCGAGCCGTTGACGGGTTGTCACGGGAACTTCACCCTGCGAGAGCTACCGCATCAACTCCCCCGGGCCACGATGAGCGACGCCCCGCTCCCAGCGATCCAGCAGGGTTGCAGAACCCGGCAATTACAGGGACACGCGTGCCTACACTCCAACCGCATGGAGTGGATGACGCTCGCGGGGACAGGTCTGGGCGCAATCGTGGGCGTGGGGGCGACATTGCTCGCCGACCGCGTGCGATGGAAACGGGAGAGCCGAGCACATGAACAAGAGACGCTGCGTCTGCTCTACGTGAAGTACCTAGAGGCAATCGCCTCAGCTCGTGACGAGATATCCCGGGCGAGCGCCGATGTCGGGCAGCCACTGGACGAGCGAAGGCTGGCCGCTAACCAGGCAATGCGCGACCACGAGGTCTTCGCCAAGCAATACCAACTGGAGCTGTCGGCACCTCCCGCCGTGGTGGAGTTAGTGATATCAGCAACGCAGGGCCTGGTCGACTACCGCGACGCCGTCGTCAGCGGAGCCACACGCGAAGACGAGGTGTGCACAGCGGCACGACGAGCATTCCGAGCCGCCCGCAAAACCCTGATGGATGCCATGCGCGCCACCCTCACCCCGACACGCTGACATCCACACCCACCACGCCTCCCAAAGAGCAAACCGAAGCCGCCAGACCCGTGAACAAGTCACCTCCAAGCTGCTCGCCCCCGCCCGGGACGGGGCGCAGCCAGTCAGGCTGCGCCTCGGGGTTCGGCGATCAGGGTGAACTCAAGCCTTCGGGGGCAGGGGGCGCCTTCGTGCGTCCAGAATCAGGCGTCGGGCCGCTTGTTGTAGGCCGCGAGCGTCGCCTTGTTCGTCGACGGGTCCTGGAACACGAGCTCCCACGGTCCGGTGTTCACGTCGAACTCCTTGCCGAAGCCGACCCACTTGCCCGTCATGCGCCGCCCGGTCGGCTCGACGAGCAGCTGAATCGCCCCGTGATAACGGGCGCCTCGGTAGTAGCCCTCGGTCGAAGTCTGCTCGGTCCACGTACCGGTGGCGACGTGACCGTCTATCTCCAGAAATCCATTGTCAGCGGCGAGTCGCTGGAACCGGGCAGGCTGCGGACTGTGAGGCGGTTGCCGTGCTGGAGCACGACCACGTAGTGCTGGCCGGTGAAGGACGAATCACGGCCGCTGGAGAAGTACTCGTAGCGGGACACCCACACGCCCGAGTAGTTCCGGGAGCCCTGCGGTTCGGCCATCGGTGTGGCGGTCGCCGCGGGGGCGACGCCGTTCGCGGACGCCTCGACGTCGTGGCCGCCGTGTCCGTCCTCGGAGACGCGCGCCATCTGCACGACTCTGCTGAAGCCGAGGGACTCGATGGGCAGGCCTGTGGCGCGGATGCCGCGTCGACGGAGGTGCCCACGGATCGCGCGGGAAGAATAGGCGCGATCCGCAAGGACGACCGCAGGGCGGGTTCTTGGCCTGCCGAGTCCGCTTCGCGGGATCCGCCCGACCGGAGCAGCACCAAGCCCCCCTCTGGGCACATCGCGTCCTGACGGAATGCCCGGTCGGCACCGCAAGGCGCTGCGGCCGGGCTTACCGCCCAGCCGCAGCGCCGAAGTTCGGGGTGGTGCTCAGTGTGCAGGGGTGCGCGCGCTCAGCCGCCGATCTCTGCAGGCTTGACGACGATCCAGTTGCGGTCGGCGTCGACGCGAACTCCCGCCTCCTTCTGCTCATCGGCCCGCTTGGCCCTCTCCAACTGCAGCGCGTCGGTGTACTTCTGCTTGCGGTTGACCCACACCCGTTCACCGCCGGACTGCACATCGGTGTCGAAGAGCATGAACCAGTCACTGGGTGCGTCACCGGCGACGAGCACCGGCCGCCTGTAGTGGGCAATGTATTCCTTGATACCGGCGAGCTTGCCGACGTACCACGTGCCCGGGGTCCAGTTGATCGTGGTCCGAAAGGTAGTGGGTCACCGCGTTGACGCTCTCTGCAGGACGTTCATCGATGAGCAGGGCGCTCGCCGTCTCCCTGGCCAGCGCCGGGCTGACCCGGGCAACGAGACTCATCGCGAGGTCGATGTGAGCAAACGCGGCACCGGCCGTGGCGATGTTGCCGTCGAGAACCACCATCCGGGACATGTCCAGCTCCACAGCGGGATACCGGTGCCGAAAGATGTCGCTCAACCACCAGCTCGTCGTGGCGTGACGGTGATCGAGCAGCCCCGCCTCCGCAAGGACGAACGTGCCCGTGCACGCAGCGGCGAGGTCCCGGCCTTCTGCGGCCCAGAGCCGCAGCGTTGCGCGGACGGCCTGCGTCTCCTCACGCATCAGAGCGTCGACCATCATCGCGGGACTTTGGGCGGCGAGGGCGGGAACAACGAGCAGGTCGACGTCGGTGTCCGCCGCACAGTCATCGATGGTGCGGTCCACCGGCACCGTAAGACCTCCGGCAGTGTGTACCGGATCGAGGCAGGTTGCGACGGTCAGGGTCTCGAGCGGCGGGATGTTCCGGTCCACACGTGGCCGAGCAGCGTCAGCGGTCCGCAGGACATCGAGAATGGTAGTCAGCCCTGAGTCCCAGCATCCGCTGAGGGCCACCACGCCTGTCTTCATGTCGCAGAATCCCCTTCGCATGTCGCATTCTGCATCAGAATGCTCCCTACGGTGAGCGCATGTCATCCACTCGCACGCCGTCAGCACAACCATCTGCGCAGCCGGCCAAGGTACTCGTCGAGCGGGAGGGGCCGGTCCTGCGCATCACACTCAATCGGCCGGAGAAGGCCAACGCCATCGACTCCGACATGATCACGGACCTGTCGTACGCCCTGGCAAGACTGTCCGACGACCATGCGCTCCGCGTCGCGGTGGTAAGCGGCGTGGGCGCCCATTTCACGGGCGGTCTCGATCTCGCGTCCCTGGCGCCGCGCCTCGCTACCGGTGGCGAAGGGATCATCCCCGAGGACGGCCGTGACCCCTGGGGCATGTACGGCGAGGCAGCCGGCAAACCGGTCGTGGTCGCAGTTCACGGCCGGTGTTTCACGGCTGGTCTGGAGCTCGTACTGAACAGCGAGATCTGCATCGCTGCGGAGGACAGTGTCTTCGGGCAGCAGGAAGTCACACGCGGCATTGTCCCGCTCGGTGGAGCAACCGTCCGTCTCCCGCAGCGCGTTGGCTGGGGCAACGCGATGCGGTATCTGCTGACGGGCGACCAATTCGACGCACGGGAGGCTTTGCATCTGGGCGTTGTCCAGGAGGTCGTGCCAGCAGGGCAGCAGCTCGAGCGCGCGCTGGAATTGGCTCATCGCATAGCCCGCCAGGCCCCGCTCGCCGTACAGGCCACGATGGCTGACGCGCGCGCCGGGCTGGTGGAAGAGATCGCGGCCTCGGCATTGAGCCTGCGCAGCGATGCGGGGCCGCGACTGTTCGCGACAGCCGACGCGGCGGAAGGCATCACATCGATGGTGGACCGCCGCGCGCCCGAATTCACGGGCACCTGATCAGACCTCTCCGTACGTTCCTGCGACCTGGCAGGCCGGGCTATCCGGCCTGCGGACAAGAGGAGACCACACATGCCTGCTGTCATTGGCGACCAGCCTCGCCACTACGAGCGGCTCAACCTGATACCCGATGTCGTCCAGACGTGGGAGGACGGTCTGCGCACCGGCGCGGTCGACGGCACCTTCGAATGGTGGTACTGCGACGCCCACCTGGAGGACGGGTCCACCCTGACCGTCGAGTTCCACACGAAACCGCCCTTTGTTTCCCCCAAGGCGCCGCTGACACCCTTCGTCCTGGTCACCTTGACCCGTGCCGACGGATCAAGAATCGACAGGACACACACCGCTGCGCCACACGAATTCCGGGCGTCCACGCAGCAGTGCGACGTCACCATTGGGAACAACACATTTCGTGGCGGTCCTGAGGGCTACACCATCCATGTCGAGATCGAGAACATGGTGCTCGACCTGAAGCTCTCCGCGCAGGTCCCTCCCTGGCGGCCTGCGACGGGACACGCGTTCTTCGGCGCGGACGAAGAGCAGTACATCGCCTGGCTGCCCACAGTCGCCCGTGGCTCCGTCTTCGCTACGCTGGCCCTCGACGGGGAGACCCGACAACTGACCGGCAGCGGCTACCACGACCACAACTGGGGGAACGTCGCACCGCGCAAAGTGCTGGACCACTGGTACTGGGGCCGTGCACAGCTCGGCGAATACACGGTTGTCACCCTGATGTTCGTCAGCCACGAGCAGTACGACAGAGCGTTGCTCCCGGCAGTCCTGGTGACCCGGTCCGGTGATGTCGTGGTCTCGGCGGTCGGGAGTGATTCCGTCGGCTTCGCCGAGCGTGGCACCAGCGTCCATCCCACAACGCACGTGCTGGTCGGGTCAGAGCTGGAATACCGGGTGGCCGACCATGACGACACCTACACGATCACCTTCCGTCACGAGGAAGACGCCTTTCTCCTCGACTTCGGCACAGCGGGCGCCTATCACCGGTTCCTGGGCGCCGTTGAGCTGCGGCTCGGAGGGGTGAGTCGCTCGCAGACGGTGACGGGCCACACCCTTTGGGAGTTGCTGCACTTCGCCCCGAAGGCACCCGCGCAAGATGGCGACCCGCACGAGACGGGGCCCGTCCGCATTCCCGTCATCGGGCACCATGCCTGACGGAACGGGCTACGAGGGACTGACAGGGCGTCGGCACAGGGGTGAAGTGCGTTCGGCTTCGAGGTGGTTGGCAGACAGAGCGACCTAACCCAGTGAGAACCCATTTGGACATTCGAGTGAGAGACCGCAGCAGATGTTCGCCAGTGACGAGAGCACCATGTCTCGCTGGATGTGACCTAGCAGCCACATACGGCGCCCAGCGCATGCTTCGCTGTTCCCCGCGACACGCCACGGCTCACACGGCGTTGCCCATGACCTCCGCCAACTCGCCGGCGGACTGGGAGGTCAGACAGTAGAACCCCCTGGAGGCTGATCGAGCGTACGAGACGGCCCTCCACGACGTATTTCAGACTGCGGGTCTGGCCTCGGCGGTTACGCCAAGTGAGCTTCGCAGAGAGGGCCGCTGCGGTCGAACTCGCTGCGGCCCTCGACGGCGACGACGGGCTCGCCGCCCACGACCTCGCGCGCCGCCCACGCACCCAGATGATTGCCCGGCGTGCAGAGCGCATCGGCGTCGTCGCCCAGTCGTCCTCGCCTGTCGCTGCCGCACTCCGAGACCTGGTGCTGCGCCTGACTCCGGCGGCCGCTTCCCTGCGATCGCGCGCTCCCGTACTCGACTGGGAGCCGTGACGAGAGAAAGTTCGCTACGGGACTGGCTCCACCAATTGGCGGCACAACTGGCAAACAACCGACGGACCGTCACGAAAGTCGGCTACGGCCCGCACCGCGCAGAAATCTCTTCCTCGATGACGGTCTGCGCGAGCCTGTCACTCTCCAGCTCCGCTTCCAGAGCAGCGATATCTTGCCTCAACTGCTCGGCCTTGACCGGATCCGACTCGTTCCGAAGCCTGTTGTTCAGGAACCCGAGGCGCCTCTCCTCTTCTTCAATTTCTTTCGCGCCCAGTGCTGCAAAGTGCTTCATAATGCCACAAGCGCCCATTGGCGATTGGACGCCGACTGCTGATGGAAAGTCAGAAAGAGGCCTTTGTGTGGTCATGACGTTTCTCCTGACATCAGAAGGCGCCACTCGCTCTCGTGCCCCGCGAGCATGTTCAGTGACCGTTCGCTGAATTCAATCGTCGCACTGCAGCGCCGCCCATGCATCCCAGGCGGCCATTCGCCACTGCGCCCAGGAGGGACGGTCTGGCGAGACACGACCAGCCACCGGGGTGCACCGGTCGTCTGAGGTGTCCCCCTGGCCGAGCACGATGGCGGGATACGACCGGCCCTGCAAGCACCGCGCGCCGCTGTGCGAGCCGCCGTCGCGCTGTTCACGGTCACCGCGGCCGGCTACACACTGCTGGCCCTCGCCTTGCACATCTGGTCCCGGGCGTCGCACCCCGGCTGCCCACCTCCGAGCCGCGGGGAGCGCCGTGGCTTCCGGCGCCCTTACGGGCATCGCGGGCGGGCAGCCCGGCTTGCTCCGTTGTTATGGCGCCATCTCGTACGCCCCGGACAACGCCTCGACCCGCTCCCAGACACGCGCCGAGCGGGCGTCGTCGACGACCGGACGCCGTACCGAGGCCAGCGCCCAGAGCTGCTGCTCCTCGGTGGCGGAGTCCTTGCCGTGCAGCTCGACGGCGTGCGCGGAGAAGTCGCGTACGAGGACGGCGAACAGTTCGTCGAGCACGTCCTCGTCCAGGCCGGTCAGGCGTGCCTGTTCCAGGATCAGCTGGCCGTGCACGACGAGCGCGAACAGCTGGCCGACGGAAAGGAGAAGATCGAGGTCGCGGCTCTGCTCCTCGTCGGGCGCGGCGGCGGTGACGAACTCGCACAGGGCGTCCGCCTGCTCCCGGAAGCGCCCGACGTTGGGCACATCGGCATACGCGTCGTAGGCGGGGCGCCAGTCGTGGAACTGTACGGAGCCCAGACCGCGGGCCGGTCCCTGCCGGAAGAGGAACGTGTCGTCGGCCGCGTCGAGGCGGGTCGGCACGGGCGCGTACTCGGCCGGGCGCAGCAGGTGGTTGCGCATGAACTTGAGGATCAGCGCGAGGTTGACGTGGACCGTGCCTTCCAGCTTGGGCAGCCCACGGATCTCGGTGGCGGCCTGGGCGAAGTAGGTGTCCTTCTCAAAGCCCTTGGCGGCGATGACGTCCCACATCAGGTCGATGACCTTCTCACCCTCGGTGGTCACCTTCATCTTCGTCATGGGGTTGAAGAGCAGGTAGCGGCGGTCGTCGGGTCCGGCGCAGCGGAAGTAGTCGACGGCTCGGTCGCTGAACAGCTTCATGCCGACGAGGCGGACGTACGCATCGGTCAGCTCGCGACGTACATGCGGGAATGCGGTGACGGGGCGGCCGTAGAGGATGCGATTGTGCGCGTGGGTGACGGCCTCGTACATCGCGTGTTCACAGATGCCTATCGAGGCGGTGCAGAGGTTGAACTTGCCGACGTTGACGGTGTTGAGGGCGGCGTCGAAGGCGGCGCGGCCGGTATGCAGTATGTCGTCCGGGCCGACCGGGTAGTTGTCGAGGCGGAACTCGCTGACGTACTTCGAGGAGTCGACGACGTTCTTGACGAGGTGGTACGCCGGGTGACGGCTGTCGGCGGCGAAGAAGACGTAGCCGTCCGGGCCCTCGATGTCGATGCGGCGGCCGAAGACGGAGACGAGACCGGCGGCGTTGCCGTTGCCGATGTAGTACTTGGAGCCGCTGGCCCGGAAGCCGCCGTCCCCGTCGGGCTCCAGCAGCATGTCGGTGGAGTAGATGTCGGCGCCGTGAGCCTTCTCCGACAGGCCGAAGGCGAACACCTCGCCCTGGGAGAGGAGTTCGGCCGCGCGGGTGCGGGCTGCGGCGTTGTCGCTCTGCCAGACCGGGCCGAGACCGAGGATGGTGACCTGCCAGGCGTACCAGTAGTCGAGCCCGTAGAAGCCGAAGATCTCGTTGAGGGCGGCGATCCGGGCGGTGTCCCACCGCTTGTCGTCCTGCCGGCGGGCGTCGGAGGCCGGCGTGAGGAAGGTCGCGAACAGCCCTTCCTTGGCGGAGAACGCAAGGAAATCCGCCAGCCAGGCACGGGAGCGATAGTCCTCGATCAGCCTGCGCTTGCCGCGATCTTCGAACCAGTCGACGGTAGCGCGCAGCAGCCTGCGGGTCTCGGGGTCGAAGTGCGCCGGGTCGTAGGTGCGCGGGTTGAACAGCAGCGGGTCGGCCATGGATGTTCGCCTTTCGGCCTGAGAGTTGAGGGTTGGCGGGTTGGAGAGCACCAGGTGCGGGACGGTGAACGGAGTCGTCGGGGCCGGCGGTGGCGCGTTGTGCGGTTCAGCGCTCGGCCCCGAGCCGGTGGAGGGTCGCGAGTACGTCGTCGAGCCAGGCGAGCGTCATCCGCTCGTACGCGATGCCGCCGCGCAGCACGACATGCTGGAGTTCCTGCGCGGCGTCGGGCTTTCTTGGGGCCTTGGGTCCGGTGAAGTCACGCAGCTCTCCTGCGAGATAGTGCGCGAGGCGGCGGGTGTGCGTCTGGTGGTGCCGCTCGACCTCCCGGATCAGCGCGGCCGGGTCATCGAAGGCCGCACCACGGATCTTCACGGCGAGGTCGTGTCGGACACTCTCGGGTTCGATCGGCTCGTGCAGCCACTGGGAGAGGGCGGCCCGGCCGGGGGCGGCGACGGAGTACTCCTTCTTGTCGGGCCTGGCCTGCTGCGGGACCTCGCGGACGTCGATCCAGCCACCGCTCTCCATTCGCTTGAGGACGCGGTAGATCTGCTGATGGGTGGCGGTCCAGAAGTAACCGATGGACCGCTCGAACCGCCGGGCCAGCTCATAGCCGGAGCCCGGCTGCTCCAGCAGAGAGACGAGGATCGCGTGTTCGAGCGCCATGCCACGATCTTTCTATGCAACTCGTTGCATAGACAAGTGGGCACCGCCCGGGTGAGACACGGCTCACCCCTGAGGCCGGGCAGAGCTGCAGCGCCACGACGGTTTCGACGGCGCTGCACGGGTACTCGGGCGACCGACGAGAGTGAGAACCAGCGATGGACGTGGCGGCCCTGGAGAAGGCTCTGCGCACTCGCATCGAGGGGGAAGTGCGCTTCGATGTGGAGAGCCGCGGTACGTATGCCACCGACGCTTCGAACTAGCGCCAGGTGCCGATCGGTGTGGTCGTCCCGCGGTAGGGGTCGTTCAGTCGACGCACCCGAGCCTCGGCGTCCCATTGACCGCGCACCGAGACCGCCAGCCAATCAGCGATCTCGGCCACGCAGTGTCCACGCCCCTCGGCCGCCTCCTGCCGATCGGCGCAGAACGCCGCCCAGGACAGATACAGACCGCCCACCGACGGAAGCAGCGCCGCCACCGTCCCGGCAGGTCGAACCCGGAAGAGCGGCGCTGCTCCCCTGTGTGAGTGACTGGAACCGGGCTGCGGGACAGAGGCCGTCCTGGCCCAACGTCACATCGTCGAGCGCACGGTGGTCACGGCAGGAAACGTGGGGTCAGCTTGTCGAGCCGCACGAGGCGCTGTTCAGCCGGGCAGCGCCCTTCGATGGGCAAGCTCCCGGCCTCCGAACGCACTGGTCGGCACGAGCCGGTCAGTTCACCTTCGGCGTGGCTCGGGCGATGATCGCAGCGAGGTCGACACCGGACGGAAGAGTGCCCAGGGCATGGCCCCAGTCGCCGCCCAGCCGGGAGGCGCAGAAGGCGTCGGTCACTGCCGGGTGCCCGTACCGGACGAGCAGGGAACCCTGGAGCACCAGCGCCATCCGCTCGACGATGCGGCGCGCCCTCATCTCGATGTCCTCCAGGTCGGCGAGCTCGGCTCGCAGCCGGCGCACGGCGTCGTCCAGCCTCGCATCGGCTCCGGTGGCGGCAGACACCTCGGTGAAGAACGCCTCCACCGCCTGCGGCTCCTTGGCCATGGCCCGCAGCACGTCCAGTGCGGCGACGTTGCCCGATCCCTCCCAGATGGACATCAGCGGGGATTCGCGGAACAGCCGGGGCATGCCCGACTCCTCGACGTATCCGTTGCCTCCCAGACACTCCAGCGCCTCGGCGGTGTGCGCCGGCCAGCGCTTACAGACCCAGTACTTGCTGACGGCCAGTGCAAGGCGCTTGAACACTGTCTCGGACGCGTCGCCGCGCACGGACCGGTCGGTGGCACCGGCCAGCCGCAACATGAGCACGGTCGCGGCCTCGGACTCGACCGCCAGATCGGCCAGGACGTTGCGCATCAGCGGTTGGTCGACGAGGTACTTACCGAATGCCTGCCGGTGCACGGCGTGGTGAGTGGCCGTGACCACACCCTGTCGCATCCCGGACGCGGCACCGATCACACAGTCCAGCCGGGTCATGTTGACCATCTCGATGATCGTGCGCACGCCCCGGCCCTCGTCGCCCACACGCCAGGCGACCGCGTTCTCGTACTCCACCTCCGAGGACGCGTTGGACTTGTTGCCGAGCTTGTCCTTCAGACGCATCAGCCGCAGCGGGTTGAGCGTACCGTCGGGCAGCACACGCGGGACCAGGAAACAGGACAGGCCTTCGGGTGCCTGGGCGAGCGTCAGGAACACGTCGCACATCGGCGCGGAGGTGAACCACTTGTGCCCGGTCAGGCGGTACGAGCCGTCCGCATGCGGCTGTGCCCTGGTGGTGTTGGCGCGGACGTCGGAGCCGCCCTGCTTCTCGGTCATCGACATGCCGGCCAGGAGTCCGGTCTTGGTGAGCGGCGCGCGCAGCCCGAAGTCGTACGATCCCGCCGACAGCAACGGCTCGTACTGGCCGGCCAGTTCGGGGCTCTGGCGCAGGGCAGGTATCGCGGCGTAGGTCATGGAGACGGGGCAGCCGTGGCCCGCTTCGGCCCGCCAGGTGTAGAACTTGGCGGCGCGGGCGACGTGCGCACCCTCGCGGTCGTCGGCCCAGACCGCGGCGTGCAGGCCGTGAGTCACGGCGGTGCGCATCAGCTCGTGCCAGGCCGGGTGGAACTCCACGGTGTCGATGCGGTGCCCGTACCGGTCATGCGTACGCAGAACCGGCGGATGCTCGTTGGCCAGCCGTCCCCACTCCTGGGCCTCGGCGGAGCCCGAAAGTCGCCCGAGCCGGTGCACCTCGTCGGTGGCCCAGCCCGCGCCCTCGCGGACGAGACCATCGAGCAGGGCGAGGTCCTCGGCGGTGTCGTGGCCCACGAGCTCGGGTACCTGGTTGAACACGTCATGCGTCGTCACGGCTGGACTCCTAGGGCGCGGCGGGCGAAGGCGATGAGGGCGGGAATGGTGTCGGGCCCGGCCGAACCGGCCGCGAGGGGCCCGACCAGGGCTTCGCTGATGGCGCCGACCATCGCGGTGGCGCTCACCTCGGGGTCCTGATCGGGCAGTTCACCACGGGCGATGCCCTCGGTGATGTAGCGGGCGAAGCCGTCGGCGTAGGCGCGGCGGAAGGCCAGGCGCTCGGAGTCGACGGCGGGGTCCACGGGCTCGGCGAGCAGGGCATAGGCGAGCCGGGGCGACGCGAGGGCGCGGCCGGCGAAGGTCTCGACGATCGCGGCCAGCCGGGCGTCCATGGTCTCTTCCAGGTCCGCCGCCCGGGTCACCGCGTCGATCTCGCGCTGCGACGCGGTACGGAAGACCTCCGCCACCAGGTCGGACTTGGCCGGGAAGTGGCGGTAGACGCTGCCGGTCGCCACATCGGCCCGCGCGGCGACGGTGGCGACCGAGCAGCCTGCGTAGCCCTGCTCGGCGACGATGTCCAGCGCGGCCGTGAGGATCCGCCCGCGCAGAGCGGTCAGCCGGGCCTGCATCTCGGGTGTTCTGCGGTAGGCCACACAAGAAGTGAACCATGGTTCATTTGTTTGGCTCAAGAGGCGTCCGCTACCGAGTTCCCGACAGCACACGAAGGGACGGCTCCGGGCGCGCCCTCCGACGGCACGAAGCGGTCCGCATCCGCATTGCAGGCAGCCGGTGGGCCGTTGAGGAATGCTTCCAGACCGCGAAGCAGGCGCGCGGCCTGGACGACTACCAAGTCCGCCGCTATCCCGGCTGGCACCCCCGGGCCGTGGCGGGCACCCGAGACCCACCGCGGCTCCGCACGGCCACGCCACCACCCTCCAGTGACACAAGAGAGGCGGGAGCGGCAGCTGTCAGCGTTTGACGCGGCCGCGGATGGCCAGGACGGCCAGGCCCAGCAGTACTGGTTCGGTGAGGCGGGTGGCCATCTCGGTGTAGGTGCCGGTGGTGGTCAGGTCCTGGCCGGAGGAGCGGAACACCACCGAGTTGATCACCACCCGCAGGGACTTCTCGAACCGCTCGGTCGACAGCAGACGCTCACGGAACGGCCCGTCGGGGTTGACCGGATCGGGTGTCTCGGTGGTCGTCGTGATGCTGCGGCCGGTGAGTGTGCCGGTGCTGGTGGGCTTCGGGTCGCCCTGCGGCAGGCCCCAGAGCATCATCGCCAGCACGGTGGCGGTCATGGCTGCCAGCAACCATCCCAGAGCACGAGAGGCCCGTAGGCCATAGCCGGACAGCGCCCAGTACGCGGTGAGCAGACTCCGCTCGGCCCACGGGATGTCGTCGGCGTGGCGGCGCATCTCCATCTCGCCGTAGTAGAAGTCGGCGGCGCCTGGTTCATGCTTGCCGTCTTCGAAGGCCTTGCGCAGTTGCCGATAGACCGGTGCCAGCGCGGCCGGTTCCAGTACCTCTTCCCCCTCCGGTGCGGGCTTCCAGCCGCTCGTGGCAGTGCCGCGGCCGGCTCGCCAGTGGTGCTCTTCGGCCAGCGTCCGGCGCGGCGTCCAGCGCATTGGTCGCATCCCGCGTCGACGCAGACCGGAGGGGGCGGCGGCCAGGGTGTATCGCCCTTCCAGCCGCAACTGGTCGAGGTGGACGGTCCCGGCGAACCGGCAGTCGGTGAGGTCGATGTCGGTGAGCACCAAATGCGCCGCGTCCACACCTCGCAGCGATACGGCCCGTACGCGGGGATCCGTCAGGCCGGCTTCGGCCATCTCTTCGCTGTCTACGATGAAGGGCCGGGAGCGGGCGGCGATGCTCACCGGGTATTCCAGAACCGCGTCGCTCAGATCCACGGTGGCGTGCCGCAGTCGCAGCGCGGCAGTCTGGGCCCACCGCGTCCGCCAGCACATCAAGGCCGCCGTTGCCGCCTCGATGATCACCGCCTTCTCGAACACCGCCTCCGACAGATCCAGCGTCCCCGTGCAGGCCAGCGGCCCCATCACTGCAGCGCGTTCAAACAACACCCCCAGGAACTGGGCGTCGCCGCCGATCAACGCCCCGCCGAACCGGGCGTCGCCGCCGATCTTCGCCTGGCTGAACGAGGCGTCGCCGCCGATCTCCACGCCGTTGAACCGGGCGTCACCGTTGAACTCCGCCCAGCCGAACCAGGCGTCGCCGCCGATCTTCGCCTGGCTGAACGAGGCGTCGCCGCCGATCTCCGCCCCGCGGAATCCGGCGTAGCTGCCGATCTCCGCCTTGCTGAACCATGCGTCGCCGCTGAACTTCGCATCGCGGAATCCGGCGTGGCCGCCGATCTCCGCCGCGTCGAACGAGGTGTGGCCGCCGATTTCCGCGCTGCGGAATCCGGCGTGGCCGCCGATCTTCGTCCCGTCGAACCGGGCGTGTCCGCCGAATTTCGCGCCGTCGAACCAGGCGTCGCCGCCAATCTCCGCCCCGCTGAACGAGGCGTCGCCGCCGATCTCCACGCCGTCGAACCAGGCGTCGCCGCCAATCTCCACGCCATTGAACCGGGCATCGCCGCCGATCTCCACGCCGTTGAACGAGGCGTCGCCGCCGATCTTCGCCCAGCCGAACCGGGCGTCGCCGCTGAACTTCGCCCCGCCGAACTGGGCGCGACCGAGGCAGGGCCGGTCTGTGGCCAAGTCCCTGAGCGCGGTGAGCAGTTCGCTCAGCAGTTCCTCGGTGAAGACGGTGCCGCGGTGGTCGATATCGGCGCCGGGGGCCAGGGTGGCCAGATAGGCGGTGCGATCAGCATCGTCCAGGTGGGCCAGGCAGGCGTCGTGTCCGGGGACGTGGATGCCGCGGCAGCCAACCGGGGCGGCCTGCGCCGCACCGTGGCCGCAGTGCGGCCAGCGCGGCGGGAGATCGGGGCTCGGATGCATCATGACCCAAAGACGTTCCGGCACCCCCGGACAGTTGCCACATCCGGCCCCAGTCGGCGCTGGCACCTGCGCCGGCCTGAGCGGCGATACGCCGGCAGGTCAACCGGGTGTCGCAGCCCGGTTTGGATGTTGCTACGAAATCCTTCATGGACTGAACGCATCACGCGCCACTTCCGTATGTAGTTCAGCGCTTCCCCCGCAGCCGGGCCAGGTACCGGGCCGACCGGCTATGAAGCATAGGAGTTGCAATGGGACATTCAGCCAGAAGACGCTCAAGACGAGGCGGGAGAGCTTTCGTTGCCTCGATTGCGCTGATGCTGGGCGGGGGTGGTCTCATCGCGGTCAACTCCTACGCCTCTGCCGGCGAAGTGTGGGGTTCTTCGACCGGTGGCGAGCAACAGCAGAGCCAGACCCGGAGCGCCGAATCCTCTGCGTCCACCATCAAATGCCCTGAGGTTGCCAACGCGCTGCCCGAGGTTCCGGAGACGGCGAAGCCCGAGGTCGACCGTGAACTGGCCACGATGGACAGCCAGATCACTGAGGCGTACCAGCGGTTCGTGGACCAGAAGGAGCAGATAGGCAAGGATCCGCAGTTCGCCCAGAAGGCCGTCCTCGAGCCGCTGAAGGACAAGCGCGCAGCGAGCATCGACCGCATCTCTGCAGCCGTCAGCCGGGTGACGGGTACGCGTCCGCAGGTACTGGAGGCGCTGGCGCCGTGCACCTTGCAGGTGGACGACACGGACGAGGGCAAGAACCAGGGACAGGGCCAGGACCAGGGCGATGGCCAGAACGGCGACGGCAAGCAGGACAACGGCAATCAGGCCGGCAACGGCAGCGGTGACGGCGGCCAGACCGGCAATGGCCCCAAGGCCTCCGACTTCGTCGACATCGAGGCCGTGCAGCCCAACGTCCGCAAGCCCGATGAGCTGGGGGACGCCTCCCGCGGCGTGTTCGCCACCGACTGCGGTGTCAACGCGAACGGAAAGTTCAACCCGGACAACGTGATCGTCGCCCCCGGTGTGAGCAACGGTGCCCACCACATGCACGACTACGTGGGCAATCAGGCCAACGACGCGTTTGCGAGCGACGACGATCTCGCAGGCGGGGAGACCACCTGCCGTAATCAAGGGGACAAATCGACTTACTACTGGCCGGTTCTGCGTCTGCGGAACGGCCAGAACGAGAACGACGCCAATGCGGACGGCGGCGGCAAGGACCAGAATGTCGGAGAGATCCAGACTCCGTCTCAGGTCACGCTGAATTTCGTTGGAAGCCCGGTCGGCAAGGTAACCGCGATGCCCCGCTTCCTGCGGATCATCACAGGTGACGCCAAAGCCCATGTCAACGGCAACGCAAACGCCAATGCCTCCTGGAGCTGCACCGGGTTCGAGGATCGTCAGCTGAAGGACAAGTACCCGATCTGCCCCGAAGGCAGCCAGGTGGTCCGCTCCTTCAAGTTCCAGAGTTGCTGGGACGGCCAGAACATCGACAGTGCCAACCATCGTACGCACGTAGCTTTCGCCGACCAGAACGGCCGCTGCGCGAACGGCTTCCGGGCCATCCCGCAGCTCGTGCAGCGGATCGTTTACAACGTGCCGCCGCCGGCCCTCGAGGGGGACAACCCCGCTGTGTTCGCGGTCGACTCCTTCCCCGAGCAGCTGCACAAGCCGGTCACCGACCACGGCGACTTCATCAACGTCTTCGATGACGACCTCATGCAGGAGTTGGTTCGCTGCATCAACGACGGACGCAAGTGCGGCTCCGGCGACCCGGCCACCCCTCCGGCCAGCAATACAGAAGAGCCCGCGGATGAGCCCTCCGGTGCGGCCACTCCCGGTGCGCAGGACACGCAGGATCCCGCGAATGAGGAGCAGAGGCCCGAGAACCCGGCCGGTCCGGCCGTCGGCACTCCCCCTGCGCAGGGCGAGCCGTCCGCCACGCCAGAGGTGCAGAAGCCGAAGGCCGCCGTGGCATCGGATGCCGCAACTCCCCGTGCGCAAGGCAAGCCGTCCGCCACGCCAGAGGTGCAGAAGCCGAAGGCCGCCGTGGCATCGGATGCCGCAACTCCCCGTGCGCAAGGCAAGCCGGAGTCCGGTGGGAACCAACCGGTGCCGGACGGCGCCGGCAGGCCGCAGACCGCAGAGGGCGGACTTGCATCTACCGGCGCCCAATTGTGGCCCTCCGCGGCCGGAGCCGTGCTGCTGATCGCAGGCATTGTGCTTCTCCGTGCGGGCAAGCGCCGTGAGGCCGCCCGTCATCGGTGAAGTGGGCTTCGCATCGGCCCTGGCCGGGATCCGCGACGCGGGCCCGGCCAGGGCCGCCTGCGGTGTTCGGCCTGCGGCGCATGCCCCGACGCTCAGCCGGTGGGGGCGCCTGGCACGCTGACCACGTCGATGTCCGGAGCCGCTCCCGAGGGATTCTCTAAGCGGATGGTGTTCGATCCAGCGGCAAGGACCAGCGGTATGGTCACCCAGCGAGGGGTGTTGTAGGCCTCGGTGGGGTCGAAGGAGAAGGTGCCCGGGGTCCTGCCGTTCGCGCTGATCTGCGCTTCCAGGGCATCCGGCTCTCCGTGGGTGCAGGCGATCGCCACCTCGCAGGTGCCAGCCTTTCGGCCTGGACGTTCCGGACCGTCAACGCGGATCCCGGATCGATGTAACCGACTCGCCTGCCGCTCGAACAGGTCACCGTCTGGCTCCCCGAGGGGTAGAACCCTGGTTCTGAGTGATCGGCATGTTCTTCCTCCCTGTCTGTCGGGCGTCCGGCCGGCTATGCCGCTGGAACACTCGTGCCCAGCAGTGTGATGCATCGCTTTTCTGTGGATACGAACGCCAGATCAGCACTTTTAACCCAGTTATCAGTTCACGCTGTGGCCGACTGACCTACCGTCACGGCAGCCCGTACGTACAGCTCCAGGAGCAGCCGCTCGGTCCGCAGAGACGAGGTCGTGGACAGCGACGCTACCCACGCAACACCCAGGCCGGCGAACCACTTTCTGGTGCGCGGAAGTGACCTCCCAGCTGCCATGCTGCCCAGCCCCGAGCCGCAGACCGAGCCCTCATGCAAGCCAGGTAGGCCACTGGGACACCCACGGGCGTGTGCCCCGGCGCGACGGCACGCTCTGCCCCCAGCCTCCCTCCGGTTTGATTCCCCAGATGCGGCCCACGAGCGAACAATTGGTGAGCCCATTCCCCGTCTTCGGGGCTTGGGATGGGCGATGACTTCACGCCGCGTTCGCGCGAGGGAACACGTCCTCAGAATCTGCACATCACGTAAATCTTTCTGCAGCGCCTCGCTATGTGCCACAACTTTCCTGCCCCGGAGGAGATCGAACCGGGTGCTGCGGATGTTCTCCGTTCCTGGGAAGTTGAGGAATTAAGCACAGGGTGACCGCATTGGTCCCTGCTCCTCTTCCTGTCGGCTGGGGCGCCTGACACCATCCGGGGCCCGGGTCCAGTAGAGCTCGGAAGCTTTCCATGAGCGAACTCACGATGGGAGACAGTGTGCCGACTTTCACGCGACGACGAGTGATGCGAGGCTGCATGGCTGCAATAGCTGCTGGTGCGACGGCAGCGGCAGCGGCCCCGGCGGCAAAGGCCCGGACACACAGCGTCAGGTCCGGACCGGACGGACATGGCAAGGGCCGACTCCCGCACCAGGGAGAGCAATGTGAAGGTCCGGCGCCGTTCGACGAGTTGTACCGGGGGCGTCGCATACAGGGAATTCCGGTGGCATCAGGCCACCACCACGAGGACCCCGGCTACCTCGTGCTGGTGGACGGCACCGAACTGCACGTGATGCAGAACGTGGACGGGACATGGGTCAGCATCGTCGACCACTACGAGCTCTTTGCCGGCCCGCGGGCAGCGGCCCGCTCAGCCGTCGACAACCTGGCCGGTGCCGACCTCACACCTCAAGCCTGAATTCACCGCGCGCAACAGATCCGAGAGGAGCAGCCTCATGGCAGTCCGCAAGAACCAGGCCAGTCTCACCGGTAGGGAGAAGCGCACCTTCGTCAACGCTGTGCTGGAGCTCAAACGCCGCGGGAGCTACGACTTCTACGTCGAAACGCACAACGAGTTCATCATGAGCGACACGGACCGCGGGCCGCGGGTGGGGCATCGTTCACCGTCGTTCCTCCCGTGGCATCGCAGGTTCCTTCTGCAGTTCGAGACCGCGCTGCAGGAGATAGACCCTTCTGTGACACTGCCCTACTGGGACTGGACGGTGGACCGGGAGATCGGCTCCTCTCTGTGGAGCGCGGACTTTCTCGGCGGCACAGGACGTGTCCGTGACGGGCAGGTCATGAGCGGCCCCTTTGCTCACCTCGCCGGAAGCTGGTCGATCCGCACGGGCGTGGACACGCGCCCCTTCCTGCGGCGCAGGCTCGGCGACGGCGCAGTGTCGCTTCCCACCCGGGCGGACGTCGATTCCGTATTGGCCATCGAGACCTACGACATGCCCCCGTGGAACAGCGCCTCCAGCGGCTTTCGAAACCTCTTGGAAGGTTGGCGCGGTCTGAATCTGCACAACAGGGTGCATATGTGGGTAGGCGGCCATATGGCCACCGGCGCCTCGCCCAACGATCCCGTCTTCTGGCTCCATCACACGTTCATAGACAAGCTGTGGGCCGACTGGCAGAGGCTGCACCCCGATTCCAGCTACCTGCCGGCCACCGCCACCACCAACGTCGTGGATCTGCACGCAACCATGCGGCCCTGGAACGATGTCACCCCCGCCGACATGCTTGACCACACGGCCTACTACACCTACGACACCGATGGATTGGGCGAAAGGGCGAGCACCGGCCTCACTTCACGCAGCACCTTGCACAGCTGAGACACACCCCGTCCCAAGGCGGATACCGCCGCTTGGCTCTGACCTTGTGGGGGCAGGCACACAAGCATTCCCGCCCAGTCCACACCGGTCTGCGTCATCGGCCTGCCGGCGGCTGTGCAAAGAGCAGTATGAGCGCACCGGGACGGTCAATACCGCCCTCTTCCCCGGCCTCGAAGAGTTCGCCGCTGGGCACAGCGCCGGCGACCATCCGTGACCGCGACTACCTCCTGGACCGCGCCGGGGTGATCTTCAAACCATCGCGATGTCACAGCGGTTCCGCACCGGCGACGTCGCAGTTCTTTCGGCGTCGTCCCACCCTGCGCAGAGCCTGGAGGCCGCGTCTATGACGGCAACCGGGCTGCACCCCGGCTGCCTCGGTCAGCCAAGTGATTTCCAGAAGTCGTAGCGGTGCTCCTTGGCGGAGTCCACCGGGTGGATGCCGCCCGGGCCCGAGGCGAGGGACTCCACGTTCGGTGCCGCCGGGGTGGTGGTTTTCCAGTGCGTCTTGCCCGTGCGGGCGAAGTGCGTCCAGATGCGGATCATCTCGCTGGACAGGCCCTGCTGCTCCGGGGTAAGCGATTCGTAGGCGTCGAGCTCGAAGAGGTACGGGAGCTCAAAGGTGTGCGCGGCTCCCACCTCGAACCCGGGCTTCTGGTAGTTCGCATCCGAGTACCAGGGGACCTCGCTGTCGGCGAATTCGTAGCTGTAGGTGGGCGTGTGGCCGGACAGCGCCCGACCGCTGTCGACGGAGTGCCGGGCCCAGTTGCCGTCGGTCAGGGCCGCCGCGAGGGCAAGGGCCGGTGAGTTGTCGTAGGTGCTGATGGGGTAGCGGGCGGCGATGACGGAGGCTTGCTCCTTGCCGAACTCCTCTTTCAGGCGGGCGTGGTAGTCGGCTTGGTCGATCTGCGCGTCCGGGTCGCCGGTGGCGGCTTTCTTGGCCAGCTCAAGGCCGTAGACTCTGGCCCGCTCTTCGTCGCGGTTGATGCCCTGCAGGACGGGGACTTTGTTGTACTGCCCAGTGGCGAACGCCTCCTGCGGGGTGCGGGGCAGTAGCTTACTGCCGTAGACGGGCGTGTATTCGGGGCCCATACCGAAGGGATTCACCAGTTGCTCGGGGGAGGCGGTGCGCCAGTCGTCCAGACTGTGCTCCTTCTCGATCCCGGCAGCGGTCGCCTCGCCCTCCGCCAGGGCGTCCTCACGGTCCCGTTGGCCCATGGTGGCCGTGCATGGGGCACTTTGTTGGATGACCCGGTCGAAGAGGCCGGCCGATGAGGGGGCGACCAAATGGGCGCAGGTGCTGTAGCCGCCGGCGGACTGGCCGAAGAGGGTGACGTTGTCAGGGTCGCCGCCGAAGGCGGTTGCGTTGCGTTGCACCCAGCGCAGGGCCGCCTGCTGGTCGCGGAAGCCGTAGTTGCCGGACTCACCGCGCTTTTCCAGGTCCGGATGGGCGAGGTAGCCGAGGGCGGCGAGCCGGTAGTTGACTGTCACCACGATCACATCGCCCTGGGCGGCCAACCGCTGGGCACCGTGCATGGCGCCCTCGCCGTCCGTGTGGTCGCCGCCGTGCAGATACACCATCACGGGGCGGGGCTTGGTGGAGGCGGTGCGCGGAGTGGTGACGTTGAGGAAGAGGCAGTCCTCGTCGTCGGACTTGGGCCCGACCGGCGGGATGAGGCCGGTCTGGGGGCAGGCGGTGCCCGGCTCGGTGGCGTCCCGGACACCGTGCCACCTCCTGGCGGGCGCGGGGGGCGCCCAGCGGCGCTCGCCGGTGGGCGGGGCGGCGTAGGGAATCCCCTGGAAGGTACGCATGGCGTCGGTCACCGTGCCGCGTACGGCGCCCCTGTCGGTCCGTACCAATGAGGCGTCACCACGGCCCGCCGCAACGGCGGTGCCAACAGCGCCCGCGGTGCCTGCAGCGAGGGCGATGGCGATGGATGCGTGTGCTGTCCGCTTCAACATGTAGACGAGCGTATGAAGTTGGCGATCCAGCGAGCAGCCAGTCAGCCACCGACCGCCGGGTGGTGCTAACCCCACCCTGAGCCTCCGGGTGTCACCACCGCGACGAGCTGCGCCCACCCTTGACGGCCCGGCCCTGATCCAACGGGCTGGCGGCAGCCATCAAGCTGTACCGCCACCCCGGGCATGAACCTGGTGACGACCGGAGCCGCCTTCCCCTTGGGGAAGATCGTGAACCTCGGGCTGGGAAACTTCGCGAACGTCCACACCTCAAGAGGGCGGAGCGGCTCAGGTTGGGGCCACCTGCGGACACCGTGACGGCGAGATCGGTTGGTCAACGGTCAACCCCAAACCACGTCCACAACATCGCGGCCACTCCGCTCGGCTCCCGATCAGCGGCTCCATCGTCCATACCGTCTGGCAGGTCGCCGACCGAGCCCCCCGCAGCGTCGTCCACAGGCTCCCGCGGGCACTCCTGGACCGTCTCCGGCGCCGCGTCCGCGACCAGCTCGCCGGGCTTCTTAGCGACGGCCGGGGCGATGCGTGGGCTACGAACCGGTGAGGGCCCTGCGCCCCTGCTGTCAGCGGCTGCCTATGCCCTCGCGCATCTCGTCGTAACGCTCCCGCGCCGCCAGCACCTCGGGCATCCGGCCCTCCAGGCAGTGGATGAGGCCCAGTAGCCGCTCGGCGACCTCGTGACCCAGTGGGGTGAGCTCATAGTCGACCCGCGGCGGGTTCGTCGGCTGCGCCTCCCGGTGTACGAGACCGTCGCGCTCCAGGGCATGCAGGGTCCGGGACAGCATCTTCTCGCTCACGCCGTCGACCCGGCGGCGCAGCTCGTTGAAGCGGAACGTGCCTTCTTGCAGGGCTCCGAGCGTGAGGCTGCCCCAACGGCCGGTGACGTGCTCCAGCGTGCCGCGCGACGGGCAGTTGCGGGAAAACGCGTCAAAGGCGAGGTCATCGGCCGTACCGGCTCCGCTGTTCTCTTCCTGGGGCCTGGTCTCGCTGGTCTCCATACAGCAACCATACTCGCGCACAGCGCTAACCATAGGGTTGCGCTTTACAAAAGTTAGTGCTTCCCTGAGGTCACCAACGCCGAGCACATCGCTTTCGAGGAGCCACTACCGTGCCCACCCCTGTTATCTCGATCGCCTACCACTCCGGCTACGGCCACACCGCCGTCATCGCCGATGCCGTCCGCGACGGAGCGGCCGCCGCCGGCGCCACCGTCCACCTGATCAAGGTCGACGAGATCGACGAAGCCCAGTGGGAGCTGCTCGACGGCTCCGACGCCATCGTCTTCGGGTCACCCACCTACATGGGGACCGCCTCCGGCGCGTTCCACAAGTTCGCCGAGGACTCGTCCAAGCGCTGGTTCACCGACGCCTGGAAGAACAAACTGGCGGCCGGCTTCTCCAACTCCGGCTCCAAGAGCGGCGACAAGCTGCACACCCTGCAGTACTTCGCGACGCTTGCCGCTCAGCACGGCATGCACTGGGTGAACCTCGGACTGAAGCCCGGATGGAACTCCACCGAGGGCTCCGAGCACGACCTCAACCGACTCGGCTTCTTCTCCGGCGCCGCGGCCCAGACGAACTCCGACGAGGGGCCGGAGGGCGTACACAAGGCCGACATCGCGACCGCCCAGCACCTCGGCGGCCGCGTGGCGGAGACCGCCCGCACGTTCATCGCAGGCCGGGCGGCCGTCGCCGCCTGACGCCGTACAAGGCCGCACGCAGCGGAGGGGCCCGTCACATCGGTGACGGGCCCCTCCGCTGTGTCCTGTTGGTGGCGGTAATGAGGAAGCGTGCCAGGTGTCTGCCTCAGTCCCCGTTGCATTCGGTCCCGTCGAACGCATGGCCCTCCGCGCGGAGCCGGGCGACCGCGGCGTCGATGTACCGCGTTGTTCAGACCCGGCAGGCATACATCGCCGCGGGCGACACCCTGGCACTGATCGTCCAATCGCGGAAGCGCGACACCCTGGCCGTCCCGCCGCCAGACGGTCGTCCTGGAGAACCAGCTGCTGAACTGACCTGGCAGAGAGCGAAGGAGGTATGTCACAAGAGCCCTGTGCGAGGCCGGGGGCGAAAGGGGAGCTGTCAGAAGGTGGATGGCCGAGCGGATCGTCGCGGATCAGGACCGCACGGTGCCCGCCCGGCGTTCACTTCTGGGGATGACGCGCGTGGTGCGCCTTCGTCGAGGGCGTCGCCGCACGGGAGTCGGACGGTGAACACGGAGCCGACGCCGGGTGTGCTGACGACCGAGACGGTGCCGTGGTGTGCCTCGGTCAGTTTGCGGGTGATGGCCAGCCCGAGGCCGCTGCCGCCGGTCTGCCGGTTGCGGGACTTGTCCGCCCGCCAGAACCGGTCGAAGACATGAGGCAGATCCGCCGCATCGATACCACTCCCGGAGTCGGCGACTTCCACGACCAGCTCTGTGCCCTCCACCCGGGACCGCAGGACGACGCGGCCCCCGCTCGGTGTGTGCCTGACCGCGTTGGAGACCAGGTTGCTGATCACCTGACGCAACCGCACCGGATCGGCGTGCACCTCGAGTTCCTCGGCGGCCTCGATCGCAAGCTCGACGCCCGCAGGACCGGCGGCCCCATGGTGCGCCACCGCGACGTGTTCCAGTACATGCCGCACGGGCAGCGGTTCACGATGCAGTACGAGACTGCCGGCCTCGGCCTCGGCAAGGTCACGCAGGTCCTCGATGATGTGCTGGAGCAGCATCGCCTCGTCCAGGAGAAGGGCGAGCAACTGCTGATCGGTCGGTGTCAGACCGTCCTGAGCCGCCTCCAGCCAGCTGCGGATGTTGGTCAGCGGGGTACGCAGTTCGTGCGCAACGTCGCTGACCATCGCCCTGCGCTGCAGCTCCAGGGACTCCCTTCGCTCGGCGAGGTCGTTGAAGGCAGCGGCAACGTGGCCGATCTCGTCCTTGGTCAGCACGGGGACCCGCACCGCCTCGTCGGCGGGGCGTTGGGCTGCCGTGATCAGGGCGCGCAGCGGTCGGACCAGGCGGAGGCCCAGCAGGATGGTCACAGCGCAGGTGACGGTCAGGACGATGCCCGCGGCGCCCGAGATCCGTAGGGTGTTCGCCGTCGAGAGCTTGACGGTCTCGGTGGTCGGATGTCCTGGATCGGCGACGAAGAGCAGGACGGGGGGCGAGACATAGGGCCGCAGCTGCTGTCGGCGGCCTTCGTTCACGCACTCCTGCGCGGCGCGGTCGGAGTACTCCTGGCGCTCGCTGTGGCCGGTGAAGCGCCAGGAAAAGTCGGCGAATACCTCGACAGGTGGTCTTGCCTGCTGCTTGAGGCACTCCGAAGCCAGTTCGCTGACTTGGGTGAGCGGCATTTCCTCCAACGACGTGGGCACCTTGAGCAGATCGATGCCGCAGGCTTCCATCAGCTTCACTCTGATTTCGGATTCGGGCCCGGTGGGCTGGATCGTCGAACGCCCGCTGGGCAGAGGGTTGACCTTGGTGGCGACCCCTCCTTCGGTGAGACAGTCGGTGATCTTTTGCACTCTCTCCCGGACAAGCTCCCGGTCCTCGCCCTCCAGGAGGAACGGGCCCACCGCGCGCGGGTCGATCGGGCCGATGGTGCTCTCACGGGACAGGACCGGGTCGAGTCGCAGCGGGTCGACGGAGGCGGCCGGCCGGTCCGGAACACGCACGGTCGACTCGGAGCTGGCGAGGATGGTGCGGGCGGCGGTGGTGAGGGTGATCGCTCTGCCGGTCCGCGCCGCGAGCTCGCGGACCAGTGACTGCACGCCGCCCCAGTCGGTGTGCGTGGCCGAGTAGCCGATCAGGGCGTCGTAGATGCCGGCGTCGGCCTTCGACGACCGGCCCTGTTCCGTGCTGATCGCCCGTGTCGTGGTGGTGACGGCCAGCCAGGTGGTCGCGGCCACGGCGCAGGCCGCGACCAGCAAAGACGCGGCGAGCAGCCGGACGAAGAGGCTGTTGTGCAGCGCAACCCCGGAGCGGCGCACCTCAGTTCCCTGCCGGGCCGGTTCCCGGGGTCAGCTTGTAGCCGATGCCGTGGACGGTGATCAGGTGGGTGGGGCGGCGCGGGTCGAGTTCGAGTTTCTTCCGCAGGTTCATGACGTGCATGTCGATGGTGCGACTGGTCGAGTAGACGTCCCAGCCCCGGGTGCGCTCCAGGAGTTGCTGGCGGGTGAACACCCGGCCGGGCTCGGCCACCATGGCCGACAGGATGCTGAACTCCCCGCGGGTGCACGTGACGGGCTGGCCGGATGCCCCCCATACCTCGTGCCGGAGCGGGTCCACCGTGATCGCTCCCACCCGCAGGACCCCGTCGTCCGGTGGCGCGGCGCGCTCGACGCGGCGCAGCAGGGTTCGGACCCTGGCCATCAGCTCGCGTGGACTGTAGGGCTTGGTCATGTAGTCGTCGGCACCGAGGTCGAGGCCGAGGAGCAAGTCGTTCTCACTGGACCTGGCGGTCAGCATCAGGACCGGCATGGCCGATTCCTGGCGCAGGATCCGGCACACATCGAGTCCGTCGACGTTCGGCATCATCACATCGAGGACGAGCAGGTCCGGCTGGAGTCGGCGGACAGCGTCGATCGCCGAGCGCCCGTCGTGCACGACGATCGCGCTGTACCCCTCGGACTCCAGGTACATCCGCAGCACCTGTGCCTGCCTGGCGTCGTCTTCCGCGACCAGGATCCGTGCACTCATGACGGTGACTATAAGCAGGGGCTTCGGTCGGGCTCGCCATTCTGACAATCTGAATACTTTGTGCTGAGGGCGTCCTGATACCAGTGAGGCATGGTCGGCTCTGCACCCGAAGTCGGGCCCATGGCTCGCTTCCGACCGCCGGACGTGTCCGCGTTCACGGCGGTCGTCCGCGTCACTCTGGGAGTCTTCCGCATGATCCGAGACACCGCTCAAGCCACCGAACCGGCCGTGTGGAGTCACGTCCGGGGCCGCACAGGTGTCCCAGACGACGGCCCCCGTTCCTGCGGCGCGGCAGGGGTGGTGGTCCTTCGCCCGTCCGCCGCGGTGGTCTCGCGGTGACCCGCCAGGGAGGCGCCCCCGGCACCCGGCCGGACGACGATGCCACCATCACCATCAGGGCAGTTGCACCAAACGGAAGGGGCCAAATCCAGACCGACGAGGATCCCACCGGCGCAAGCACCGCCACCACCAGCGCCGGTGCGTCAAACAGGCGGCGGCGTAACCTGATCATCGCTGCCGCGCTCGTGATCGGGCTGGCCGGGGCGGGAATCGTGGTGGGGGTGCCGTGGGGAGAGGGCGGCAGTTCGAAGCCTTCCAAGGCGGAGCCGAAGACGAGTACGGTCAAGGTCGTACGAAAGGATCTGTCCGACAGCCGGTCCCTCGACGGCACACTCGGCTACGCCAAGCCGCAGGCGTTCAAAGGGGCAAAAGACGGCATCGTGACATGGCTTGCCGCCGCCGGGACGACAGTGTCCCGGGGCAAGGAGTTGTACCGCGTCGACGACCGCCCGGTGCCGGTCTTCTACGGCACCGTTCCCCTCTACAGGCGTCTCGAGGGCCGGAACCTGGTCGGGCGGGACGTGAAGGTGATCGCCGACAACCTGCGGGCCCTGGATTACGACATCGGGTCCCAGCCCTCGCCGGGTCACGTCGTCACCGTGACCACTCCGGCCAACAACACGGCGCCGACGGGCGGCGAACAGGACGCGACACCCGGCAACTCCGCCTCGGCCAAACCCTCGACCTCCCCCGGCAAGGGAAGGGCCGACGGCGCGAGCCCGGCGCCTCAGGACTCCGGTACGGGCCCCGTCGCCTCGCCGGGAACAGCGACAGCGGGAACGGGGTCCCCCGAAGGCGCCGGTACGGTCACGCGGGTGAAGGTCAAGCACGGTGACGGCGTCCTCACAGACAAGCTGGTGCAGGCGATCAAACGCTGGCAGACCCGCATGGGGATGCCGTCCACCGGTGTGATCGCGCCCGGTGACGTGGCGGTGCTCAACGGCGCAGTCCGGGTGGACAGTGCCAGCGCCCAGGTGGGTGACGCAGCCGCTGCGCCGCTGCTGAAGGTGACCTCGACCGCCAAGGCCGTGACCGTGGCGGTGGACACCTCGCAAGCGGGCTCCATCAGACGCGGCGATCCGGTGACCGTACGCCTCCCGGACGGCGCCTCGGCCGCCGGCACGGTGGCCGGCGTCGGCACCGCCGCCGAGGCACCGGAGCAGGGACCCGGACCGGCGAAGATGACCGTCACGGTCGCGCTCAAGGACCCGGACAAGGTGAAGAAACTCGACTCGGCGCCGGTCCAGGTGGAGTTCGTCTCCGAGACCCGGGCCGGGGTACTCGTGGTTCCGGTCACCGCGCTGCTCGCGCTCCGCGAGGGCGGCTACGGGCTGCGCACCGCCGACGGGCGGGTCGTCGCGGTGAAGACCGGACTGATCGCCAAGGGTATGGCCGAGATCACCGGCGACGGCATAGCCGAAGGCACCTCGGTGGTGACGTCATCGTGACGGCCGTGCACACCCCGGTCCTGTCGGTACGTGACGCCACGGTCGAATACCCCGGCGGGGTCAAGGCTCTGGCCGGGGTCTGTCTGGAGATACGGGAGGGCGAACTCCTGGCCATCGTCGGCCCGTCCGGCTCGGGCAAGTCCACCCTGCTGAACATCATGGGCACCCTCGACCTGCCGACCAGCGGTACCGTCGTGATCGCCGGTCAGGACGTCACCACCCTGCCGGACCGGCAACTGTCCGCCCTGCGGGGACGCTGGCTCGGCTTCGTCTTCCAGCAGTTCCACCTCTCCGAGGGGCTGACCGCCACCGAGAACGTGGCCACCGGTCTGCTCTACGCCGGGGTTCCGAGGAAGCGGCGCCGCCCGCTCGCCCTCGCCGCGCTGGAGCGGGTGGGCCTGGCCCCCCGGGCTGGCCACCGACCGCACCAACTCTCCGGCGGCGAACGCCAGCGGGTGGCCATCGCCCGGGCTCTCGTCCATGAACCCACGCTCGTACTCGCGGACGAGCCGACCGGCGCGCTGGACACCGCGAACGGACATGCGGTGCTGGAACTGCTCACCCAGCTCAACAAGGAGGGGACCACGATCGCGCTCATCACCCACGACCGGGACATCGCCGCGCATCTGCCACGGCGGGTGGAGATCCAGGACGGCCGCATCATCACCGACACCGCTGCCGACAGGGACACCGACAGCGACAGGATCGGCGCCACCGGGGTCGCGCCGTGACGGGGGCCCCGTGGCGCCGCGCCACGCAGTGGTACCTGTCGACACGCGGGCGGCACCCGTCCGCAACGACTCCGCTGCACCGGCCCGTTCGGCTCTCGCCCGCCGATCTGCTTCGCCTCGGGATGATCGGCATTCGCACCCGGCGGATTCGGGCGGCGCTGTCCGCTCTCGGCATCTCCATCGGCATCGCCACGATGATCGTGGTCACCGGGATCCCGGCCTCCAGCCAGAAGGCCCTGAACGAGGAGCTGACCGCGCTCGGCACCGATCGGCTCCAAGCCGTCGCGAACAAAACCTTGGGTGACGAGCCGGCCTCGTTCCCGCCCGAGTCGGTCGCGATGGTCAAGCGCATCGGACCCGTGAACGCTGTGACCGCGGTGGCCAACACTCACGCCGTGGTGCGGCGTTCCGACCAGCAGGGTCCGCTCGACGCCTCCGGAATGACGGTGCTGGCCGCCCAGCCGAACCTGCTCGACGTGATCAACGCGAAGGTCCGCTCCGGCCATTACCTCTCCAAGGCCACCGGACGGATCCCCACCGCCGTTCTCGGCACGGTCGCGGCGGCTCGTCTCGGCTACCCCGACCTGCGCCCCAGTGATCCGCCACCGCTCGTACTGATCAACGACCGGTGGTTCAGTGTCATCGGGATCCTGCGTTCCGTCCCGCTGACCCCGGACATCGACCGCTCCGTTCTCGTCGGCTGGGAGGCCGCCCACAGCACGCTCGGCTTCGACCTCCGGCCGACTCAACTGTTCCTCCAGGCGGACGAAGCGGCGGTCGAGGATGTGCACGCGGTACTCCCCGCCACGATCAGCCCGCAGTCCCCGAGCGAGGTGCAGGTCAGCCGACCGTCGGACGCCCTGGCCGCGAAACGCTCCACCGAGGCCACGTTCTCCGGGCTGTTCATCGGCCTGGCCGGTGTCGCGCTGCTGGTCGGCGGCATCGGCGTCGCCAACACCATGGTCATCTCAGTACTGGAACGCCGCCGAGAGATCGGACTGCGTCGCGCGCTGGGCGCCAACCGGGGCCAGATCCGCGGCCAGTTCCTCACCGAATCGATCGCACTGTCCAGCCTCGGTGGCCTCGCCGGAATCACCCTCGGCGTGCTCGGCACCATGGGCTACGCGGCGTACAAGGAGTGGCCGCCGGTCATCCCACTCGCTGCGGTGAGCAGTGGGCTCTGCGGCGCGTTACTCGTCGGCGTCGTCGCCGGCGTATACCCGGCCGTACGCGCCTCCCGGCTCTCCCCCACCACGGCACTGGCCTCAGCCTGACGCGGTGCCCCGGCGGCAGCCACCCGACCACCACCTACCCACATCGCACCCCTACCCGTTTCTGGAACGCACAGGAGAGGATCACACCATGCACACTGCCGATGTGCCCCGTTCACCAAGCGCCGTGCGCCTGCTCGCGACCGTCGCCGCGCTCGCCGCAACAGGCCTGCTCGGGGCATGCGGAGGCGGGGCCGATTCGACCGAGGACGCGCGTGACGCGGGCGTCGCGAGCGTAACGGACCCCACAAAGGCGTCGTCGTCACCGCCGGCGCAGAACGAGCGGCCCCTCATCAGGCCGGACACCTCCGAGGAGGAGTCGAACAGGGTGAGCCAGGTATGGATGGACTGCCTGGCCAAGAAGGGGGTCAAGATGTTGAAGAACGCGGACGGCAGCTACAAAGGCCCCTTTCGCCAGGACGCGACGTACGCGGAAGCCCAGAAGACCTGCGGGAGCAAGGAGCCTGAACTCCTGACGATGCGGGCCGCCAGAGAGGATCCGGACTTCCGGGAGAAAGCCGACCGCTGGGTGAAGTGCCTGCGCGCCCACAACGTCAAAGCGACTGTCCAGGACGACGGATTGCTCGCGCTCGACGACTCAAACGTGGATGACCACGCCTTCACATGGGCCAAGAAGTGCGAGGCCGAAGCGTTCCTCGCGAAATAGCCCCGGGCTGCACCGCCGAACACGGCGGCCCGACCGGCCGGGTTCCGCAGGAGCGTGTCCGCCACCCGCGCACACACCGGCGTTGAAACCGACCGGCTCAGCCGTGCGGCACCACAGCCGCAGGGCTCGGCCCACTGCTCGACCACCTCGTCGAAGCCGGGACGATCAAAGCGTGGTCCTGCGACCCGCACACCGAAGAGCTCCACTGGACCCCCTCGCGCCCCTTGGTACGCCCTGTCAGGTGAGGCCGGCTCACCGCAATGCTGGCGTGGCCATTCCCGGATGCCCGGGAAACGGCTCCCTTGTTGCCGGGATCACCGCCCGCCGACAGTGCCCGTACTGGAGGTGAGCCATGAACGAGCTCGCGGGAAGCCAAGAGGCACGCACGATCCCGAGCACTGCGCCCCTGCTGGCGAAGCTGCCGCAGAAACGAACCGCCTGGATCTTGTGGATCGCCACGCTGGTCGTAGCGGCTGTGACGGTGGTCTTCGCGGTCCTGTCACGAGCGGAGCCTCGTCCCGAATGGCATCCGTGGTGGCTGATGGTTATCGAGGCGGTGACCGGCTTGCTGTTTACGCTGCCGGGGCTGGTCGTGTCGACCCGCCAGCCACGCAATCCGGCAGGCTGGCTGCTGCTGCTCGCTGGGCTCGGGTCCGCTGTCGATCTGCTGGCCCACGCCTATGGGCTCTATGCGATTCCTCGAGGGCTCCTGGGTGGAGTCCTGGCGGCGTGGGTGTCGAACTGGTCCTTCGTTCTTTTCATCTTCCCGGTCTTCTTCCTGTTTCTGCTGTTCCCGAACGGCCAACTGCCCTCTGGACGCTGGCGTATTCCGGCCTGGTACGTCGGCGGGTGTGGCGTACTGGTGCTGTTGATCGCAGCATTCCTGCCAGGACCTCTCGGCGGCGGAGAATACTTCCCCTCGACGCCCAACCCGGTCGGTCTTCCTGCGCTGTCGGTCGCACTGGAGAACGTGGGCGTCGTGTCGATCTTGATCAATCTGACCCCCTTCCTGCTGTCGGCCGCCTCACTGCTGTTCCGCTTCCGTGGATCTGCTGACGTAATGCGCCAGCAGCTGAAGTGGGTGGCCTGGGCGGTGATGACGACCGTCCTCCTGGTGACGGTGCACATCACCATGCTGGACGGCCCTGCCGAGTCGATCGCGATGGACTTGGTCCCCGTCGTGCTGAGCGCGTCCATCGCCATCGCGATCGTGCGCCACAATCTGTTCGACATCGACCGCATCCTGAGCCGGTCGCTGCTCTATGCGGGGCTGACGGGCGTCGTAGTCGGCCTCTACATCGGGTCCGTGAGCCTTTTCGGGCTTGTGCTGCAGCACTCCGCCTCTGGCATGGCCCCGCTGCTGGCGACCGGCGTGGTGGCCGTCGCGCTGCAGCCGCTGCGCAGCCTGTTGCACCGTGTGGTGAGCCGGCTCGTGTACGGCCTGCGGGATGATCCGTATGCGGCGCTGGCCCAGCTCGGCCGCCGCCTGGGAGCGACCAATGATCCGAAGAACGTGCTGCCGCAGGCTGCTGCGACGGTGGCCGAGGTAATGCGCCTGCCATACGTGGCCATCGAGCTCGATGACGCCACCGCGCCTGACGCGGGCAGTGCCCGCGTCGCCGCTCACGGAACCGAATCCCCGGTCGCGTTGCGGCTGATGCTGGCGCATCAGGGAGAAGAGATCGGCACTCTGCTGGTGGGAGCACGGGCGCCCGGTGAGGTTTTGTCTGCTGCGGATCTGCGGCTGTTACGGGATGTTGCCCGGCACATCGCTCAGGCCGCCGCCGGTGTTCGGCTGTCGCTGGCACTTCTGCGCTCGCAAGAGCACGCCGTCGCTGTACGGGCGGAAGAGCGACGCCGCCTGGCCCGCGACCTCCATGACGGCGTTGGGCCGGTCCTCACCGGCGCCACCTGGACCCTTCAAGCGGCCACCGCACAGCTGCGGACCAATCCCGACGCCACCTGTGACCTGCTGAACACCGCTCTGGTCCACATCCGGCAAGGCGCCCAGGACCTGCGCCGGATCTCCATGGGTTTGCGCTCGCCGGTCGACCAGCTCGGGCTGCGCGAGGCTGTCTTGGCCTACACCGACCGCGTGTCCCTGGCCGTACACACAGATCTGCCGCAGCACATTCCCCGCCTTGCCGCGGCAGTTGAAGAGGCCACCTACTGGGTCCTGGTCGAGGCAGTGGCCAATGTGCTGCGGCACGCCCAAGCCGCCAACTGCTGGGTATCCCTTGAAGTGGGCGACGACGCCCTCCAGATGACGGTCGCCGACGACGGACAGGGCCTTCCTGCCCGGATACGCCCTGGGGTGGGGGTGGGATCCATGCGCGAGCGTGCCGCCGAGATCGGAGGCAGCTGCGAGATCCGGCCACGGAACGGCGGCGGTACCGAGGTCGTCGCTTACCTGCCCGTCAGCGTGCCAGGCGCAGAAGACACGGTCCTCGCCGAGCCGAGCAGGAGCGTGTGATGGATCAGGGCATTCGCGTCGTGATCGCCGACGACCACCCCTTCACCCGCTACGGCCTGCGCGTATTACTGGAGTCGGATCCCGGCATCACCGTGGTCGCCGAGGCATGCGACGGCCGCACAGCGGTCAGTCGCGTCCTTGAGTTCCAACCCGATGTCGTAGTCATGGACGTGCGGATGCCAGGCGGTGATGGCCTGTGGGCCACCCAGGAGATCCAGCGCGCCCGGCCCGGCACCAAGGTCCTGGTCCACTCGGAACACGAAGCAGACCCCACCGTGATGGCCGCCATGCGCGCCGGCGCCTCCGGCTTCCTCCTCAAAGCCGGAGACGTCACACAGATCACCCGCGCCGTGCGCGACGTAGCCGCTGGCGCCTGGATCTTCCACCTATCCGACACCGCCCGCATGCGCCCCTGGTTCGACCAACTACGCACCGCCCGCCGCGACGGAGCCTTCCCCCAACTCACCACCCGGGAAAGAGAAATCCTCAACATCATCGCCATCCCCAAACAGACCACCCGCACCGCCGCCGCCCACCTCGGCATCAGCCACAAACGCGTCGAGAACGCCCTCACCGACATCAAAACCAAACTCGGCGCAACCGACCGAGCCGAACTCATCGCCCTCGCACGCGCAGCCGGCCTCGGAACGCCGCCCTGACCCACCACCCCCGCCGCGTCGGTAGACCGCTCCCGTGACCGCGGGAACCCTCCCACCGCACCCTGGTCTCAACAGATTCCGAGAAATTTGAGAGATCCCCAAGGCGGGAAAGGGAGGGGCGGATGCACGAGGAGCAACGGCAGCCCGGCAGCAAAGCCGAAGCGACGCACAGAACACGGAGTTGGGGCAGGACCGTACGACTGTGGACACCAGCCATCGGCAACGTCATCACCACCGTGATCACGATCTACCAAGCCTGGCACGGCCAGCCACCCGGCTAACAATCCACACGGCACACCAGCCAAAGGCTCACCCAAGCCTGACCAACAGGCCCCTGGGTGAGGCCTTTTGGGGGAAACGATCCCTGATGGACGTCTCTGCCACCTGCATGGCTTGACGGCCCGATGCCGCTGGAGCGTCAGAACCCGTCTCTGAACTTCGACTGATCTCGCGCAGCCGCCGGAGGACGTATTTCGTCCCACGCCGGATCTGTGGCCAGGGCGTTGGCCCAGAGGCCGACGCGGCAAGGGGCATCGATCTCGCCGAGGCGACGGCAGATGGCCTGAAGATCGCGCAGATTCTTGGTCGAGTACTCCGCGCTCCGCGACTTCTTCGGAGATGCGGCAGAGGAGCTCCACCTCACCTCACCTCACCTCACCCGGCAGCGTGGAGGGCACCGTGGCCACCCCCACCTACACCGACCCGGACACCGGCGAACCCGTCACCTACCGCAGTTTCCAGCCCAAGGCCGGTGAATCCTACGGCGACCTCTGGGCCCACCACCCCAGCCGACCCGAACTTCAACATCAGCTACGTCGACGCCACCGGCACCACGAAAACCACCACCTGCGCCACCCGCTGCCTCCTCTTCCACCCCGGCGGCCCCACCACCCATCGACCACCCCGCCTAGCCGGCACCAGCAACTGGGACGCCACCATCACCAACATCTTCTGGCTCCCGCCATGTGCTCCAGGTCCCGCCTGATCCAAGCGAACGGGCGGGACATCGCGCGTGCAAAACCACTCGTGCCTGCGCCGGAGTTCACGTGAAAACCTGCCCATGACGTACGGATGAATGGCGCCGTCAGCCCCCCGCCGAGGCACGCGGACGCTGCGCAGCAGGTAGTCGCTCGTGGAGCCGGAGGCCTGACCGAGCAGGTCGTGGCCATTCTCTCCAACTCTGGCGGCAAGGCGGTCCGTGCCCGCGATGTCGCCGAGGCCTTGGGCCGTGACGACACACTCAACGGCAGCAACACCGTCCGCAGCACACTCGACCGCCTCGTCGCCACATCGCGCGCCCAGCGTGCTGGCCGTGGCCATTACCAGGCACCTGCCAGTTGATCCCCGTCCACCCTCCTCGTCACGGTGCCGCGAGGCAGGTAGCGGGCATGCTGAGGCAGTCCGTCGAGTGGATCGCCGCAGGGTAAGTAGCCTGCCGGAACGACTGGGTTCTGACCGGCGGATCATGGCGTCGTAGGCTCCAGGCCATGCACTGCACCCTGACGGAGCACGCCCGGTGTCTCTACGGAGACGAGTACCGACCCACGCCGGAGTGCGGCCTCGAACATCGGGAGCACTACTTCGTCGAGGAGTTGACGTTCGCTGACGCAGATTCCATCCTTGCCATGCTGCGCGAGCTCTGCCCGCACGTGGCTGATGGCCGACTACCGGTATGGCTTCGGAACCTGGCCTATCGGCTGGTGCTCTTGCAGCGGACGGACGAGCCGGCGCTGATGCGAGACGCTGCCGAGAACCTGTGGATGCACGGCCCGGACTGGGACGACATCGCAGCCGACCTGGCGAAGCGGGCCGCCGCCCTCGAGGCGGGCTGATCATCGCCTGAGCCACAGACGGAGCGAGGCCACGGTGACGGTGCCGTGGAAGACGTAGGCGCGCTTGTTATGGCGCGTTGCCGCAGGACCGGTGGGACAAGGGCGAACGGAATAGCGAACGACAGGACACCTGGCGACTACCAGACAAGAGCGTCAGTGGGGGTCAACTCCGGCAAACAGAATGATCATTGCTGGCAGTGGCGTCACGGCTCGGCGCAGGATGCGCGGCAGGGATGTTTGAGGTCCCGACATGATCACCTGGCGGGCGTAGCCGTGCCCCGGGTGGCACATCCTTCACCCTGCCCTCAGGCGTGCGTGCAGGAACGTTGTCGGCGAACCGCGGCGTGCCGTTCCGTTCAGATCTGCTGGCCCCAACTCGGTTACGTACGGCAATCCCCCTCGACAGGGCCGGCACGGTGACGAGAATGGAGAACCACGTCACGCAATGGGGGCAGCGTGTCACCGTATCTTCGGCACGAGGGCAGCCGGACTCGGGGCTGGCTGAGGTATTCGACGGCCGTGGGAATCGGCGCCTGCGCGTTGGCGCTCGCTTCTACCTGGACGTCCGGTCCGCTGGCCACCGGTATCGGCGCGGCCGTCACGGCCGTATACACCCTTGTTGCGGACCATTTGCGGCCGCAGCATGCCGAGCGGAGTGTCGCGGCGCTGTTGAGAACGGCGTCGGGAGGCATTCCCAGGGTCGGCCAGGTGGACCGTCCCGAACTGGCTGGTGTTCATCCTGCAGACGGCCAGCATGCTCATGGCTCGGCAACGCCCTACGTGGAACGCGATGCCGATCCGTTGTTGCGGCAGGCGCTGGAACGGGGTGGCTTCGTGCTCATTGTGGGCGAATCGACTGCCGGGAAGACTCGTCTGGCATATGAGGTTGCTCGGTCCTGTTTCCCCCGGCATGCCTTCGTACGGCCCTTGACCAGGGCAGCGCTCACCCCAGCCATTGAGGTGGCCCAGCGTCGCCGACATGCTGTTCTGTGGTTGGACGATCTTGAGAACTATTTGGGTGCCGACGGGGTGACCGCCTCCATGCTGGCCGGTCTCCTTCAAGGCCGACCCGGCCGTGTCGTGGTGCTGGCTACCATGCGGTCGGAGGAGTACCGGCGCTATGACGCCCGTGAGGAGAGCAGGCT
The DNA here is from genome assembly GCF_045207475.1 of Streptomyces sp. NBC_00885. Lineage (NCBI taxonomy): Bacteria > Bacillati > Actinomycetota > Actinomycetes > Kitasatosporales > Streptomycetaceae > Streptomyces > Streptomyces sp. NBC_00885. The sequence goes on along the minus strand of NZ_CP108796.1, from coordinate 8,590,999 downwards.
GACAGGATCCGACCGGGACGCCTGGCGGGTCCAGCGGGAAGTGCTGCACCTGGCGGTGAAAATCCGCCTGGCACGCCACTGGTCCACGACAGAGCGGCAGCGTGCTACGGCGCACCGGGGGGATCCGCGGATCAGGCTGGCTCTGGTCAGCTGCGACCGGTTCGGTCTCGCAGAAGTGGTCGCAGCCGGCCCGGAGTTATTGGGTGCGTGGGAGAACGCCTGGGCGCCGGGGGCCAATCCGCGGGGCGCGGCCATCGTGACGGCGGCCGTCGACTGCCGCCGGTCGGGGCTGCGACGCCCAGTGAGCAGACAGTGGCTCCAAGATCTTCACCCGCCCTACCTCGCTGAGCGCGGCGGGCCAGACCTGCAGCCGGAACCTTTTGCCGAGGCGATGGCTTGGGCGTGCAAGGCTGCCTACGCCACCAGCGGGCTCCTGATCGGCAATTACAGCCAGGGCTACACCGCCTTCGACTACCTGCTGAACGTGCCGGGACTGCCTCCAGTGCCGGACCACTTGTGGCAGGCCCTGCTGTCCCGGGTCGAGCCCGCTGATGCCTTTGACATGGGGCTGCTTGCCCATCAGGCGAGTCATCTGTCACGGGCGACTGCGGCTCTCGAACGCGCCCGGGCAGGGGGAGCAGCAGGGGCGGACTTTGTGCTGGCGATAGTGATCGGCGATAGCGGCTGGCCGCGCCGGGCGGTGAGGGATCTTGAGAGCATCGTGCGGCGCAGAAACGCAAGGCTCGGCCTGCGTCACCCCGATACGCTGGCTGCCCGCCATCAGTGGGCGTTCTTCACTGGAGAGACTGGCGATTCGCAGGCGGCCGCTGCCGCATTCAGTGAACTGGTGACTGACGCAATCGCCGCCCTGGGTCCGGAGCACACCGACACACTGGCCGCGCGGCACCAGCAGGCCTACTTCACTGGGGAAGCGGGAGAGACCCAGGCGGCCGTCCGGCAGCTGCAGGCTCTCCTCGACGAACGATTACGGCTGGAGAGACCCGACCACCCGCAAGTTCTTGCTGTCCGGCGCAGCCTTGTCTGGTTCTTCAGCCTGCACGGCGATCTCGCCGAGGCAGAGCGGCAGTTGGGCGAGCTCTTGGCGGATGCCCAGCGTTGTCTGGGGCCGGACGACCCGCACACACTCGCCATACGCAGCACCCAGGCAGCTTTTGCGGCCCGGGCCGGACGGACCGTCGAAGCCACCGTGGCGTTCACTCAGCTGGTGACCGACCGAAGTCGCGTCCTTGGCGCCGACCACCCGCATGCCATCCACAGCCGTCTGCAAAAGGCTCAGGCGCTGGTTGCTGAAGGCCGCAGCGGGCAGGCGCGAGATGAACTCACGCAGATTCTCAACGACGCGCAGCGTGTCCTCGAGCCTGGGCACCGTCACATCGCCCTCACGGGAACCCTGCTCGACCGGCTGCAGCCCCTATGAGGAGCAAGAGCCTCTAGACCTCGAAACAGCGTGACGGCCGTCGACGTCCACCGAATCGAGAGCGCCTGTTCACATCACGGGGCCGTGCGCTAGTGCAGGAGACTCCGGCCTTCGCGGTCAGTCCGAGACAGGTCCTTCCATCACTTCGCTGATGAACTGGATCGGGCCCTCGCCCATGCTGGGGACGTAGGTCCTGGCGTTGTGTCTGCCGCCCTGTATTTCACGGAGACTGGTGTGTATGGGACCCTTCCCGTAGGTGGCGATGAAGCTCTTCACGTCCGGCAGGGTGTGGGTATTACTCTCGGCCGTTCCCACCTGGAAGGCGAGATAGACGTCCGGGCCGCCCTTGGCTATGAGTTCCTTCGCGAGAACTTTGGGGTTGTTCTGTGCCTTCTCCTTCTCATGCCCCTTCCACAGCCGGGAGTCCGGCACGATGTCCGGGCCGGAGGCGATCACTGCCTTGAACTTGTCGGGGTGTTTCAGCACGGCCTTCAGGCCGGCGAAGCCGCCGGTGGAGGAGCCCATGAAGGCCCATCCGTCACGGGACCTGACGGTGCGGAAGTTAGCCTTGATCAGGTTGGGGACGTCCTCGGTCAGCCACGTGCCCATCTTTGGCTGGCCGGGTATGTCGGAGCCGTCCCAATAGAGCCCGCCGTCGTCCGGGCCGGGGTTGAGCACGGGCATGGCCAGGAGGAACGGCTTGCTCTTGCCCTGCTCGGACCATTCGGTGATGCTCTGCTGCAGACCGAGGTCCGTGCCCATCCAGTAGTTGCTCTGGTAGCCCGGACCACCGGGCAGGGCGATCATGACGGGGAAGCCGCTGTTCTCGTACTTCGGGTCGAAATACTGCTTGGGCGCCCATACCCACAGCTTGCCCTTGAAGCCCGACTTCCCGCCCTCAAGGGTGGTGACGGCGACATGGGTGCCGTCGTCCAGGGTCATGGAGTTCTTGAAGTCGGCTTTCGGGCCGGTCGGCATCAGGACCTTGGAGTTCTTGCCCTGCTTCTTTCCACCGGACCGGCCGCTGCCCGTGGGAGTGTCGAAGGAGACGTCCTTGCCCTTGTCCGTAAAGGGCGGGATCTCGTAGTAGGTCATCACCCCGGCACCGATACCGGCGAGCGCGAGCACTGAGGCACCGGCGATGATCCATCGGCGGGCTCGGAACGGACTGCGGCGCCGCTGAGGCGGGCGAGTGGGCTGGTAGTAGCGCTCGTAGGGGCGGGTCTGGTCGTACTCGTCGTACGGCTCGTACTCGTCGTGCGGCCTCCCGTGATGGCGGGGGGCTCCGTACGGGCTCTGCCCGTACGGAGACTGCGGCTGCTGGTGGTGCCCGCCAGATCCCTCGCGCGGGTACCCAGGACGCTGCCCGTCACCCTCGAGTGGTGGATACGACGCCCGGCGCGGCTGGTAGTACCCGTCGGGTTCGTACGACATATCGTGAACTCCGGTTCTTGGAGGCGATGACTCCTTCCGCCGGGAAGATGACAAGACGATCACGGCGGTTCCCGATCGGGTCCCCCCTGTTTGTCAGGCCCTCCCGCTTTCAGGGGTGTGGGTGGGTGAGGTGACGCCTGCCCGCCGCCGGGCCAGTGCATCTGCCGCATCGGCATGACGACGGTCCCCAAAGGCCCCGGCCTCAGCCGCCTTGCTCGCGCCGTTGGTTGTGCTTCCGCGCACAACCCCCAAGACGGCCATGGCAGGTAGTCCGAGCCCAAGGAGCAGCGGCGGCGCCTGCCCCAGCACCCTGGCCCGCTCCGAACCGTCCCCCACCTTCGGCGTCGCCGCCCCTTCCAATTCACTGAACTGCGGACAGAGCCCAACTGCCCCACCACCGGGGAGAATCGTGTCGGATGCCCGGGTGGGTCAGCGGTTGGCGAGCAATACGAGTGTGCTGAGCCGGTGATGCAGCTCCCGTCGGTCGCGCCCAAGTACTCCTCGCCGCTGGGGGGGGGTGGTGACATGCTGTGCCGTTTGGTGGCACGCTCGAATGCCGACTTGCAGCGCATGATCGGCCGGATGGTGGTATTCGATGGCATCGTGCGGGCCTCGACGGCGATCATGATGGACAATCCGGCGCCGCTCCGGATCACTCCACTGGTGCGCCAGGCGTCGCAGCAGGCGCCGTATGGACCGCTGACCGCTGGAGGACCGGCCTTGAGGGAGGGACCGAGAAGTGAGCTTCTGGGAGTACCTGGGCACCCGCTACCAGCAGCTGCTGGTGGACGCCTATCAGCACGCCAGCGCCGTCTTCCAGTGCATGGTCGTCGCCACGGTGCTCGGGCTCTTGATCGGCGTCCTCACCTACCGCACCGAGTGGGCGGGAAACCTCGCGATCACCACGACCGCAAGCATCCTCACCGTCCCCTCCCTGGCTCTCCTCGGCCTGCTCGTCCCGGTCGTCGGCCTCGGCGTCGCGCCGACCGTCATCGCGCTGACGCTGTACGGACTGCTGCCCGTGGTCCGTAACGCGGTCGTCGGGTTGCGCGGAGTCGACCCGGCCCTCGTCGAGGCCGCCAAGGGCATGGGGATGTCACGGTTCGCCCAGCTGCTCAGGGTCGAACTGCCCCTCGCCTGGCCGCCGATCCTCACCGGTGTCCGGGTGTCGACCCAGATGCTGATGGGCATCGCGGCGATCGCGGCCTTCGCATCGGGACCCGGGCTCGGCAACCAGATCTTCCGCGGGATCTCCAGCCTGGGCAGTGCGAACGCGCTCAACGAAGTACTGTCGGGGACGCTCGGAATCGTCGTCCTGGCCCTGCTGTTCGACGCCGGGTACGTGCTGATCGGACGGCTCACCATCTCACGGGGGATCCGTGGCTGACTCTGCCGAAATCGTCGAACCGACCTCCCCGACGTCCGGCGCCGCAGGCCCCGGCGGAAACGCCCGCTCCGCCGGGCCCGACCGGCCGGCCGCCGGCGCGAGTATCCGGCTGGACAACCTCACCAAGCGCTATCCGGACAGCCAAGCCCCAGCCGTGGAGGACGTGACCCTGGACGTCGCGGCAGGCGAAACCGTGATCCTCGTGGGGCCCTCGGGCTGCGGCAAGAGCACCACCCTCAAGATGATCAACCGGCTGATCGAGCCGACCTCGGGGCGGATCACCATCGGCGGCGAGGACGTCACCGGCATCAACCCTGTGGCACTCCGCCGCACCATCGGCTACGCCATCCAGGCCACGGGCCTCTTCCCGCACATGACCGTCGCCGAGAACATCGCGCTCGTACCGAAGATGGCCGGCTGGCCCCGCGCGAAGGTGCGGGACCGGGTCGAGGAGATGCTCGAACTGGTCGGGCTGGATCCCGGGGAGTTCCGCGGCCGCTATCCGCGCCGGCTCTCCGGCGGCCAGCAGCAGCGGGTCGGGGTGGCGCGGGCGCTGGCGGCCGACCCGCCCGTGCTGCTGATGGACGAGCCTTTCGGGGCGGTCGACCCCATCACCCGCGAGCGCCTGCAGGACCAGCTCATCCGGCTGCAGCGCGAGTTACGCAAGACGATCGTCTTCGTCACGCACGACTTCGACGAGGCCATCAAGGTCGGCGACCGGATCGCGGTGCTGCGCGACCGGTCGCAGATCGCCCAGTTCGACACTCCGGAAGCGATCCTGGCCAGTCCGGCGGACGACTTCGTCGCCGGCTTCGTGGGCGCGGGAGCCGGGGTGAAGCGGCTGCACCTCAAGCGCGTACGGGAGGTGGAGCTCGCCGACGTCCCGACCGCCACCGTCGACGACCCGCTCGAGACCGCCCTGCACCTGCTGGACGCGGGCTCCGCCTCCGCCGACCACCTGCTGCTACTGGACCGAGAGCGGCGCCCGCGCTCCTGGCTGCGACGCGAGGACCTGACGCGCGCCCGGAGTGCGCAACCCGCCGGAGAGCCGCTGCCGTTGTCGGCGGGCACTCCCGTACGGAGGCGGATCGGGGTGGACATGACGCTGCGGGACGCGCTGGAGGCGCTGCTGGCCGACGGTGCGGGCCGCGTCGCGGTCACGGGACAGGACGGCGCGTACGCCGGCGTGGTGGACATGTCGACACTGCTGAACGCAATGCACGGGGCGCCGGGCGAGCGGGGAGCCGAGGAGGCTCGGCCGACCGGCCGGGGGGAGCCCGCGTGAGCCGGAGCGAGGTCGGTGTCGGCGCCGGTGGTGGAGCCGCTACCGAGGCCGGTTACGGGTCCCCGGGGCCGGCTCCAGGGCCAGGGCATGACGAGCCCGTGACCCAGCTCGCCGCACTGGACCGGGTCCCGCCCCGTATCACCTGGCAGAAGCTGGTGACGCTGCCGGCCTTCGTCGCGGTCGTCCTCGGCGCCACCGCGCTGTATCTCCGCACCACCGAGCTGGACTCGATCGCCAGGAACGCCCTCGCAGACGGCGCCGTGCGCACCGCACTCCTCCAGCAGACCGAACTCGTCGCGATCTCCACCTTCTTCGTGCTCATCATCGCGATCCCGCTGGGCATCGCGCTGACGCGCCGGGTCCTGCGCCGGGCCGCACCGCTGTTCGTCGCGGCGGCCAACATCGGCCAGGCGACCCCGGCCCTGGGCCTGCTGGCGCTGCTGGTGATCTGGCTCGGCATCGGCCAACGAGCCGCCCTGGTCGGCATCGTGGCATTCGCGGTGCTGCCGGTGCTGAGCAACACCGTGGCCGGCCTGAGGGCCACCGACCCGGCACTCGTGGAGGCGGCGCGCGGCATCGGGATGTCGCCGCTGCTGGTGCTGTTCCGGGTCGAACTGCCCCTGGCCGTACCGCTGATCCTGGCGGGCGTTCGCACCGCGCTCGTGCTGAACGTCGGCACCGCGACGCTGGCCACCTTCGGCGGCGGAGGAGGACTCGGGGACCTGATCTCCTCCGGCATCACCAACCAGCGCATGCCGGTGCTGGTGCTCGGCTCCGTACTGACGGTCGCCATGGCGCTGATCGTGGACTGGGTGGGGATGCTCGTCGAGTTGCTGCTGCGCCCACGCGGCCTGGAGGTGGACTGATGCGCCTGACCCGGGTACGGACGGCCGTCGCGGGCGCGGGCGCCCTGCTGCTCGCCGCCGCAGGGCTGAGCGGCTGCGGACTGACCAGCGGCAGCCCGCTGGCCGACCCGGTGCAGCCCGGCTCCATCGGAAAGGGACGACCGCTGAAGGGCGCCCAACTGACCGTGACCTCCAAGGAGTTCACCGAGCAGATCATCCTGGGCCAGATCATGGGGCTGGCCTTCAAAGCGGCCGGCGCGGAAGTCCTGGACCGGACGAACATCCAGGGCTCGATCGGTGCCCGCGAGGCGGTCAAGTCCGGTGCGGCGGACGGGATGTACGAGTACACGGGCACTGCCTGGATCACCTACCTCGGTCACACCAAGCCGGTCGTTGACCCGTACGAGCAGTGGGAGGCCGTACGCGACGAGGACCGCCGCACCGGCATCACCTGGCTGCCCGCCGCCCCGCTCAACAACACCTACGCGCTGGTTGCGAACCGGGCAAATGCGCAGAAGTACCGGCTGCGCACCCTCTCCGACGTGGCACGTCTGACGAAGAAGGACCCGGGCGCGGCGACGATCTGCGGCGGAAGCGAGTTCTCGGTGCGCGAGGACGGCCTGCCGGGCGTCGCGAAGACGTACGGATTCGCCCTCCGGCGCGGGAACTTCAAAAAGATGGACGACGGCGTCGTCTACACCCAGGTCGCCAAGGGCGCGGCCTGCACCCTCGGCGTGGCGGCCACCACCGACGGCCGCATTCCGGAACTCGAGCTGAAGGTGCTGGAGGACGACCGGCACTTCTTCCCCAACTACAACGCGGCCCCCGAGATGAACAGCGCCACGATGAGGAAGTACCCCGCCATCGCCGACGTCCTCGCCCCGATCACCAAGCGGCTGACGGGAGCGGAGGCCCAGCGGCTGAACGCGCGGGTGGACGTGGACGGGGAGGACCCGCACGAGGTGGCGAAGGACTGGCTGGTGCGGGAGGGCTTCATCCGGGAGGGCTGACAGATAGTTCGCTGGGCTCCGGTGAACTTCCTTTCTGCAGGGCCGGTTGGTTCAACGGCGCGACAAGCGCATTGCAGTGAAGCCCGCTTCAACCTTCCGATGTTCAATGACCCTCGCCGGTATTGACGGGGAGCGGACCTTTCCGGCCGAATGCGATCCGGGGTGATTCGGCCGTCGCGCCCGGCACGGACGCACGCGGGGCGACGGTCGCCAGGGAAGTTCCCTTTCCGCGCCGTTGCGTCCTGGCCACTGATTGAACGCGCATGATATCTGAAACGCACGGGGTGCGCGTGCCGTTGCTGCGAGCGCTAGGCAAACTCGAGAACGCCGATCGGTACCCGCACAATTCAGCACAGCCAGGAAGGATGCGCACCATGCGGAAGACCTCTCGATGGACTGCGGCCGGCGTTCTCGTCGCAGGAGCGATGCTGGGATCGACGGCCGGCACCGCGCACGCCGAGCCCTCCTCGCTCTACGCGCCCTCGGCGCTGGTCCTGACCACGGCACACGGACAGAGCGCCGCCACCGCGACTCCGGAGCGCGCGGTGACCCTCACCTGTACGCCCGACGCGACGGGCACGCACCCGGCCGCCGAAGACGCCTGCGCCGCCCTCACCCAGGTGAACGGCGACTTCAGCAGCCTGGCGGAGATCAGCCGTGGCCAGCCCCACTTCTGCACCAAGGAGTACGCCCCCGTCACCGTCACCGCGCAGGGGGTATGGGGCGGCAAGCGCGTGACCTACGAGCACACCTTCGCCAATGAGTGCATCAAGAATGCCGAAGGATCGGACGTCTTCGAATTCTGAGGGCATCCGGGTGCAGCGGCTCAAGGGTACCGACCGGTGGTTTCGGCCACCATCGGTGCCCTTGCCGAAGGCATTCTGGTGTATTCCTATGCGTCCGGGTACGTGACCGATAGCGGAAAGTGGGAGCAGGCTGTGCAGCGTTTATGGGCAGTGAGTGCGGCGCTGGTGCTCGCGGGAGCGGGTCTGACAGGCACGGCGGTGCCGTCGGGGGCCGCGATGCCGGGCATGGGGGCGACGGCATCCGCCTCCGCATGCTCGACCGCGTGGGGAAGCGGCGTGAAGTCGACCGCTGAGGCCGGTGCGGTGCCACTGAGGAACGTGACGGTGAGCCGAGGCGCGTGCTTCGACCGCACGGAATTCCAAGTCACGGGCGCATCGGCCAAGGTGGGCCATCACGTCGGCTACGTCGAGACGTTCCGTCAGGACGGCTCGGGTGACCCGATACCCGTACGCGGGGGCGCCATCCTGCAGATCTTCGTATCCGCTCCCAGCTACGACCCGGTGACGCTTCAGCCGACATATGCCGGCAGGGCCGGCAAGCCGTTGCCCGGCGTGAACGTGGCCGGGTACAAGACGTTCCGCGACACCAGGTTCGGGGCCAGCTTCGAAGGACAGACGCAGGTGGGACTCGGCGTCAGGGCACGGCTGCCATTCCGGGTCCTCCAGACCCGCGGCAAACTGATCGTCGACGTCGCCCACACATGGTGACCCGCTCATCGGTGCGGGATGTCCAGTCAACGAACACAGCCTGAAGCGTTGCCATTTGCCTGACCGCTTTGCACCAGGGACCGGATCGGACCCCTCCACGGTGGCTGGAGGAATTCCGCCCGCAGGTTGCATCCACCGTGTCTCGGACCCGGCACGACGAGGCGGAGCGCGAATCGGGGGCGCTCGAAGCACCGATAGCCCCGCCTGCGGAGCGCAATCCGTGGCGCTGCGCTACCGCGGTGCGGTCCCGGCTCGGACATGCTGCGTTGCCTGTTGGACTGCGCGCCGGTTGCTCCGGAGGGTCGGCGGCACCGTTCGTCGTAACCCGCCTCACGCTGTGTGCTGCGTTCACCCGACCTTGGCCTGGCACCGGCGCGGGTCGCTACCCGCCCGTTACTCCTTGACGGCTCCCGCGTTGGCGCCTTGTACGAAGTGGCGCTGGAAGCAGAAGAACAGCGCCGCCACCGGCAGCGTCGACAGCAGGGCCGCGGCGAGTTTCAGCGGGTACTGGGTGCCGCCGCCCAGGCCGCCCGATACGAGCCGTGCGAGGCCGGTAAAGTCCGGGCTAGGCGGCCCTCCGGACCAACACGAGCGCCGTCACCAGATACGGCACCGCGAACACAGCGAAGGCGATCCCGTGCGCGTACGACGCACCGACTGAGGCGTACGCGGCGAACACCCCAACCGTGGCCAGCTCGGTCCCCATGCTCGCGACAGAGGTCAGAGTCGCCCGGCAAGTCCCCTCGATCCGGTCCTGGAGCCGCGCGTCAGCAAGGACGTTGACCAACTGAAAGCCACCGAAGGCGACCGCGACAAGACCGATGCCGGCCGGAGTGCCCATCAGCGAACCCACGGCCAGGGCGAACGCCGAGCCCGCAAGCACCACTCCGAGCCCCGCCGTGCTCAGCCGCTCCCCCGCCCCGGTCAGCAGGCTGCCGATCGCGGGGCCCACCCAGATCACCAGCAGCAGATACGGAATCGTCTGCTGGGCCACGCCGGTGTCCCGAACCAGCAGCGGCGTGTACTCGTCGAGCGCACCCCAGACCGCACCGACGGCCGGAACGAGCAGCAGCGCCCCGCGTAGGGACCGGTCCCGGCGTGCCTCGACGAGCCCGGCCCGCAGGGTGGTGAGGGCAGAGAGCTGGTCATCACCGTGAGACACCGCTTTCCGATGCTCAGGGAACCGGGTCGCCACCACCGAGGCCAGCACACAGACCAGCACGCTCGCCGCGCCCACGGCCGGGTAGCCGCCGAAGTCGAGCACCGGACCGGCCAGTCCCATCGCCGCCATCACGGCGACCATCCCGACCGCCTGGGCCCGGCCGATGACACGCGCGTACCGGCCGGCCGCCCCCAACCGATCGAGCTCGTCGTACACCAGTGCTTCCAGCGCACCGGAGCCGAGCGCGCCGCGCACCCCCCAGAGCACAAAGCCGAGCGCGAAGGTCCAGTACGACGGCACGATCACCCACAGGGCGAAGCCGCCGGCGGTGAGCAGCGGGCCCAGCCACAGCAGCAGCCGCCGGGAGACGGCGTCGGCCCAGGCGCCAGAGGGGACTTCCAGCAGGGTCCCGGTAATCGACCACAGGGCGAACAGTGAGGAGATCTGCCAGATCGACAGACCGGTGTCGCTGAACAGCAGCGCGTACACCGGGTAGAGCAGGATGAAGTCGTCGAGGAACGCGTAGCCGTAGAGTGTGGCCGTCAGCCGCCGGACACCGGTGCTTCCGATGTTGTCGGCGCCGGGCGCACACGCAGGTGAGAGAGTCATGAGGCCTTCCCGCAGGGGCGATTCGGACGTCGGAGGTACGGCGTCCGAGGCGGCCCTCGGGAGGCACGGCTGGTGGATCAATGTCGCCAGGTCATGGCACCGATGGTAGGTGGCCGGTGCCGTGCGGCCCAGCGAATATCGAGACCCCTGTGGAAACGACGGCCCTGCGGGAAACGGTGCCCTTGTAAATGGGGGATCACTCCTCGCCGGCCGTGCCGAGCACGAAGTGGTGATCACCGCCGCGTGGTCGGACAGCCAGTCGTTGTCCTCGACGTCCGGCCAGGGACGCGGGGTCCCGCTGAGGTACGTCCGCGAGTTGAGCAGGGTCGGTTCGATCCCGAACACCTCCTCCACGGGTCACCTCGGCTGCCTAGACGGTTCTGATGACGCCGACTGCGCCTGTCCGGGGGGTTGGATGGGGAAGAGCCAGGGAGCGTTCAGCTCGTTGGCGTTCACGGTGTGCGCGCAACGATGGGGCGTCCCGACCGAGGGGAATCTCGAATTGCTCGTTGCACGACCGGGGAGGGAGCTCAATGCCTAGGTCGGCCGCCTCAGGACCGGGTCGGCGGAGGGCGGCTCCGCGCCGTACAGCGGGACGTCGTCGGGGGTGAGGTCTATACGGAGAGCTGGTACCCGTCACGTATTCGGAGGCTGCGGTATTCCTCGGGGGAGGACAGGGCCTGGCCGTCAGTCCCAGCTAGCTTGATCTTTAACCTCGGCTGTCGACTTCGTCCCGTGTTCTGCCGGTCAGCGTCTAACCTGACCCCCTCGCGACGGGCTCAGCTCGGTTCGGGAACACCACCCCGCCGAAGGCTTGTCTCGCCGGTGTTCCATAACCTCTTGCCGGACGCCTGGGCCAGGGGAGGCTACGGGGACCGCGAACCGACGATGGGAACCATGCGATCAGGATGACCGACGACGACATCGTGTGGCGGCTGATGCGCAAGGACGATCTTCTCGGCACGATCACCGTGGATGAAGCCGACTTCCCCTGGTTGCGAGGCCGGTTCGTCCCCGAGCCTGCCTTCAAACAGGTCAAGCCGTGGTTCGACGAGGTACACGCGATCGTGGAAGCGGAGGAGTTCGAGCGGTTTGACGACGCGTACGACCGTATCGAGGACGCCCTAACGCTGCTGTCACCGTCTGGGCCCGTTGACGAGTTCCTCCTGCACGTACACCAGGACCGGGCGTGGTTCCGCTGGAACAACGAGCCAGCTGAAGGTTGAATCTTAAGCTAGGGCCTGTTGTGAAGCCGCCGACGGCAAAAGTGGCGATGCAGTAGCTCCCGCGGTGCGTTCTTACTGCGGTCGCATCAGGTCCAAGTCCTCACCCCAGGCATCCAACACCGCGCCAAGCCGCGGCCGGGCGCCCGGCCCGGCGGGCTACTGCCTCAACGTGGGCGAAGAGGCCACGCTGTGTGGATGCGTCGCCCGATCCTGAGATTCGGTCCGCAGCGTTGAGCAGAGTGCCGGTGTTCCAGCCCGGTAGCGGGAACCGGGCAAGCTCCCATTCCAGGTACTTGTTGTAGGGGCGAGGGCGACAGTCGAGAGTGAAGAGCAACTCCAGCAGAAACCCCATGCTGTCGGCCGCGTCGAGCCGGGCCGCCAGCTCATGTCCGTCGCGGTGGTTCTTGACCGAGCGGTAGAGGGAGTTGGCGTAGGCATCGAGCCACTCGCCTGCCTTGCGGAAGGCTTCATCGGCGTCGAGCCGTGCTTTGCTGGCCAGGGTCTGGGCGATGCCTCCGTCGAGCCGGTCAAGCACGATTTGTGCGCGGGCGAGGGCGTATCGCTCGAAGCCGGGCATCCCTGCGGCGCGGAACTCGTCGAGGGGGAGGATAACGAGGTCGAGCTCTGGGGTGCGGTGTTCCGCAAACCGGGTGAGGGTCGTCGTCGCGCCATTGGCGAGGACGACGTACAGGTCGTAGTCGGAGTGCTCGGTGGTCATGCCCTCGTGGGCCCGGGAACCCTTGAGGACAAGGCCGACGACAGCTGAATCAGCGGCGGCGAGTTCGACGAACGCGTCGTAGGCAATGGGCTGCTGAACGGTCATGCGTGATCTCCGGTGTGGTGACAATGGATATGCCAGCCGGACGGCCCCGATCGCATCGGGGTCGCCCGCACCATCTGCGGCGACGCTTGGCCGCCACGCGGAAGATCAACGCACGTGCGGACTCTACTGCCCGGCCAGCCGAGAGGTCTGGCATTTACGGTGCTTCTTGAGACGGGTGATGCAGGGGCTTTCCGGCGCTCGCCCCCGCCCCACAGGCCGCGCTGCATAGCTGAACACGCGCTGTAGACGGGCATGGCCGAACAGGGGACCTCGGCGGGCGTGAGGTCGTCTCGAACTGCTGGTACCCGTCACGTAACGGTGTGCGGTATTCCTCCGTCCTGCTCGCGTTCGCGAGGCGCGTGCGTGGGGCGCGACGTGAGGTAGGCGTTCCAGTCGCGGGCGGCCCGGCGGGTCCACCCGAGGGCGGAAGTGATGCTGATGCCCAGGGCCTCACTGAGAACCGAGGCCGGCAAGTCTGAGGCCAGCGTAAGGAGCGCGGTGTTCCGGGCAGGATGGGCGGGCAGTCCGTGACGGCGGAGCTTGCGGGCGAGGGTGGCGGCTGAACGACGGGTACCTGCGGCGTAGCCAGGGAAGATCCAGGCAGTGCGGCGAGTGGTGCGGCCGATGGCCGAGTCAGGCTGGGCCTGGTCTGCTTGCCGACGCAGGATGCGGTGGACGGCTGGCGGAAGCAGGACGGGATCCTTGCCGAGGATGAGAGACGGCTCGTTGCCGTCGGTCAGCTCTGTGGCAGTGAGTTCCGTGATGCGGGTGATCGGTATTCCGTACAGCAGCATCACGGAGCCGGCTGCTCGGACGTCGAGCGGCAGCGCCTCGTCCCGTAAACAACGTTGCAGGTGCGCCCAGTGATTGGCTTGGTCCCACCAGCGGTGTGGATCATCTCTGGGTCGGTCGGGGACCTCGTGTTCGCCGGTTAGGTTGCGGTGATGGGCCCAGCGCAGGAAGTTCCCTACTTGCCGGCGTCCTGAATGCTCGGACAGCCACCGGTCGACGTCGGTCTGGGTGAGGTCGGCCAGCGATAGGTCCTGGTTACTGAGCCAGGTGAGAAGGTAGGCGGCGCAGCGGATGGTGTGGCGTACCCGCGCTGCGCCGGCGGACGTGAAGCGGGTTCGGGCCGCTCGGCGTCGGGCCTGCCGCAGGACCGACCATTCGGCGTATGCGCGCAGCGTGTGCCGGTGCTGCGAGGGTAGCTCGGCGAGAATGCGCTCCAGCCAGGGCTTCAGCGCGGCAAGGGCCTCGTTGCGGGGCGGGAGAATCCCCAGGTGGATGAGGGTGGCCCGTAGACTCGCCGGGCCCTGGCCGGGGCCGGCTGCGTCGAGGGCCTCGTGGCTGAGGGGGATGCCCGCGGCGACGAGCTGACGCAGGCAGGCGGCAGCGCCGCTGGGCTTGTCCAGCCACACCAGGATCGATCGAGCCTTCGGGACGCGCAGGAGCGCATCGGTCAGCGGCCGCAGCTCGGCTGGCACCTGGCTGGCGCTGTCCGTGAACTCGTCGGCGAGACGCTCGCGCAGGATGCAGCGGGCGCATCGCGGGCTGCGATCGGTTTCCCGGCCGGATCCGCAACTGACGCACAGGTAGGCGTTGGCCGCGCCGGAGCACTCCCCGCACGTGCCGCGGCCGTCCGGGCCTGGGCCGATCAGAGGCCGGGTGCGGCCGCAGGTGGCGCAGGGCCGCGGGTGCGAGCGGACATAGCCGTAGCAGGAGGCGCACACCTTGCCGAGCGGCCAACGGGCCCGACACCGCTGCTGCTGCACACACCGCGCGCAGGTCTCCAGAGGTGCGGACTTGCAGGTGCTGCATCGAGGGGTTTGCGCGCGAATGCCGGTGCACGGACGCAGCCGTCCGCAGTCCACGCAGACGGCCATCGGACCCTTCGCGCACGCCCGACACAAGTCCGGCGAACCGGCACGGGCCCTGATGTGGATGACTGCGGTGCGTCCACACAGTCCGCATGTGCGCGGGATCCGCTGCTCGCGATAGCAGCTGTCACACACGGGTCCGCTTGAAAGCCGACGAACGACCTGGGCAGTGCGGCCGCAGGCGCTGCAAGGCTCCGGCGGGCGCTGGCCGCCGCAGGTGCTGCACACCGGTCTCCCGTCCGCCAGCCGGCGGTGAACGCGCGCAGCCCGATCGCACACGCTGCACGGCTCATGCCGTGCAGGATCTGCTGCGTGGCAGGTACGGCACACCGGACCGTCCACGTCCACCGCCGCTACGACACCTGTTCGGCTGCAACGGACGCAGACCCGGGCCCGGCCCGCAGAGGCGCAGGGCCAGCAGACCCGCCCCTCGGGGCGCCGTTCCGGCAGCGGACGCTGCTTGCCGCACCGCGCGCACGCCGGGACCGTCACCGGGTGCCCGGCCGCGTGCAGGTGACGCACGAGCCGGTGCAGGGAGGGCGGCACATCCGGGTCGCCGGAGGTCAAGGCGGTTGGGTGGTCCCGCAGATGTTCCTCCAGCCGGTGCAGACCGACATGGCGGTGCGCGTTGACGGCGACCAGCGCCTGCTCGGCCGCCTCCGCATCGAGATCCGGCAGAACGGCGCACAGGCGCGTAACGACGCAAGCGCGAACCACGCCCGGTGGCTGTGGGGGGTTCATGACGACGAATCAGGACGCCTGATGGTGCTGCGACGCACCGGCGGCGGCGCAGGGGGACCGCCCTCCGCCGTTTTGCGGACCTGCGTGTTCGCGACCTGCACCTCAATGAGGTCGTTGGGAGTACAACCGAGGATGTCGCACAGCGCGGCCAGAGTGTCCATCGACAGCCGCTGAGGCGGATTGGTCACCAGCCGATAGACCTGCTCACGGGACAGGTGGATGCCGCGCTCAGCCAGGAGGGGCACCAGATCCGATGTCTGGAACAACCCTTGCTCGGCCATCTTCAGCCGCAGGTGCCACACAATGCCCATCTTCTTGATCACGAGACTGGCTCCCACAGCTCAGGAAATCGATCACGCATGGAACGTGTCAGCAGGCCGTTGCGGTACTCCAACGACACCCCCGTATACAGCGCCGTCGTCGACGCGTACCGGTGACCGACCTGGTCCTGCACGAACCGCTCCGGATACCCGAACTCAATCAGATGGGTGATGTAGGAGTGCCGCAGACAGTGCAGGTCCAACTCCTCGTCCAGGCCAGCTGCTTCACGGACTTGAGCGAAGACCTCGTCTATGCGGCGACACGACATCCGGCCTCGCCGCTCAGTGACCCACCACGCCGGGTGAGCACCCGGCGAGAACAGCGGCCGCACCTCAGTCACCCACTGCTCCAGGACCGGCAGCACCCAGTCCATCTCCGGGACCAGCAGCACCGTTCGCCGCTTCGGCGGCCCGCCGCGAGACGACTTTCCCCACCGCACGTGCGCCACGCCGAGCCCGCCGAGCCCGCCGAGCGACGGCATCTTCGGATTCCGCCGCAGATCCGCCAGGTCCAGGCCCCACGCCTCGCGCCGACGCAACCCGAACGCGTAAATCATCTTCACCAGCGCGGCGTCCCGCAGAGCCGCCAAGGCTCCTTTTCTCCGGCGAGAACGAATCAGCTCAACCAGCCCGTCAGCCGCGTCGAAAAGCGCCTGCACCTCGTCGTAGGTGAGCGGCCGCCGCTCGGGGCTGCCTTCGTACTCACTGGAGTGAACGATGGTGTTCCACTCGCCGAGCACCTGCTGCGGCACCTCGCCGAACCGCTCCTCGCACGTCGCCGGCCACCCGTAGCGGGGATCGGTCACGAACTCCAGAAACATCTGCAGGTGGCCGAGGTGACCGCGGGCGGTCGACACCTTGATGGGGCGGCTTCCCGACCGCAGATGGTCGATGAACGCTTCGACTTCAACAGCGCCCCACTGCCACGGGTATTGGCCCGAAAATCGCGACAGCCTTTCGACCAGCGCAAGACGCCGTTTGATCGTCTCGTCCTTGAGGAACCGCACCCGCTGCTGCCGGGCCCAGCCTTCCAGCATCGCCTCGAACACCCGCGGTTCCGGATCGAGCGGCATCACGTTCTCGACCAGCAGCAGATGCGCTGCACCAGGTAAGTCGACTCGCCTCTCCATTGGGTTGCATCTAATACAACATCGTGGCATCGCGTGGACTGTTTCACGAAAGAGCCAGATCAGCGTGGCTACCGTCGCCCAGGAGCGGTAGCTTCATCAGGCGATTCGCCCTATTCCCCGAACTTCGGAACTTGCATTGGATGCAACTCCGCCCGAACCCGGTGGAGATTGACGGGGTGGCGCCAGCGGCCGCGATCGACAGCGGTGCCGCCGCGAATTCGGCGACTGGGGCGCGACGGGGGTGAAGGCGAGCGGTTCAGCGGCTGCCCAGTGCGACGTGAAGTGCACGTCGTGCCAGGGGCGTTCGGCGCCTGCGGGTGCGAGCAAGCCGCCGCCGAGCTCCGCACGAAACCGCGGCGCCAGCGGTGTGCTCCGGGCGACCAGCAGGAAGTGCCCGTCGGTGGTGTGGCGGCCCAGCAGAACGGTCCCCGGCAGGATGACGCTGCCCGTGACCGCACCGATGACCGCTTCAGCGGTGTTGCGGATGCACTGGTGGAGTGTCCGTATTCGAGAGGTCGGCGAGCGCGAGACTGCCGGTGCCGGGACCACTGCTCACGTCCACGATCCGCGCCGGGACGGAGTCGGCGACGTTCGCGATCCACTGCCCTCCGCGCAGGCCGACCCCGGCTTCTCGGACGGCTCCCGGCAGTGGATCGTCACCGCGTACGCACTGGCGTTCGCCGCTCTGCTTCTGCTGGGCGGGCGCCTGGCCGATTTCTTCGGCCGCAAACCGGCCTTCCTCATCGGCGCGGCCGGCTTCGCCGCCGCCTCCGCCCTGGGGGTCTCGCCCCGTGCTGAAGAACACCTCCGAGGTGAAGCCGACCACGGTGCACGCGTACTCGGGGCCAGGGCTTCCCTGCCTTTGCGCTCGCCCACCTGCTGGGCTTCGACCTGATGCCCAGGATCCGGAACTGGGAGGAACTGACCTTCTACCGGCCCACGAAGCAGACGGAGTATGTGCACATCGATGCCCTGTTCGACGAGCCGGCCCGCAACGTCATCGACTTCGACCTCCGTACGCCGGGGCGCCATATTCCTCCACGCTGCTGCTGCGTCGTCTGCGCGCGGGCTCACGCAAGAACGCCACCTACACCGCCTTCCGTGAGGTCGGCCGTGTGATCCGTAACGTCCAGCTGCGGCGCTACCTCTCGGCTGCCCCACTACGCCGGCGGGTCACCGCGGGTGATCTTCCACAACGCCCCGGACATCGCCGAGATCGTGCGCCAGCTCCAGGAGGAGGGCCCGCTGCGCGGCGACGGCCCGGCGCCGACCGCTGCGGCCAGACAGCCTGACCATCGATGCCAGGTCACCACGCGACCGACGGCAGCCGTTCCGGCGCCAGCGCCATGCACACGCACGCGCACCTGGATCGGCGAGTGTGAGGCCGGTGCCGGCGGCCGCCGCGGGTACTCGGTGCGAGGCCGACGGCCCCGGGAAGGGTGGCGACGGGTCGCCGTCCGGCGCTGAATCGCTGGCCCTGCCTGCGCTGCCGTATCCGTTCTGGATGTGGGCCCGCCGGGGGCGGTGCAGTGTGTGCGGATCAGCGGGCGATTGAGATCGCGAAGGGTGTGAATCCGGTGGACCGGATGACGTGCGGGACGAAGAGGATCGCGGCCTCTGTGGCGCGGGCGGTCTGGATCCCGCCGAGGTCGGTGATCCAGTCCTTTTGCCAGCCGAGGTTGATGAGCAGTTCGCGGACGGTCTGCTTGGCCTGGGGGTCCTCGCCGGAGAGGAACGCGGTTGGCGCCTGGGTGAGCGTGGCTGGCGCGGTCATCACCGGGAAGAGCATGGTGTTGAGTGTCTTGACGACGCGGGTTTCGGGGAGGGCGTCCTGGAGTTGCTCGGCGAGGCTTGAGCCGGGGTAGATCAGGTCGGCGGGCAGTCCGTCCGGTCCGTCGGTGGTGGCATTGGAGACGTCGACGAGGATCTTGTCCCGGAGTTCTTCGCGCAGGGCGGCGAGACGTTCCACGGAGCCGTTGCCCGGGGTGGCGTTGATGACGATCTGGGCTGTCCGGGCGGCGTCGGCGGCGGCGCCCGGCGCGCGGTCCGCCACGGTCACCTCATGCCCTGCCCGGGTGAGGGCTGTGGCCAGGTTGCCGCCGACGCGGCCGTTTCCGAGAACTGCGATCGTGGTCATCATGATGTGGTCCTTCCGTGGGTGCGGTTGTGGTGCGCGGTCAGCGGGAGAGGGTGGCGACGGCTTCGGCGTGGATACCGGGCGCGGCGGCCAGGAAGCTCTCGCTCTGCGGGGTCCAGGGGCGGCCCTCGGCGTCGGAGATCTGTCCGCCGGCCTCGGTGACGAGGAGCGCCCCGGGGAGTAGGTCCGCGCGGGCGCCGGCGAACTGCCAGAAGGCGTCGATCCGGCCGGCGGCCACGTTCAGCAGGTGCAGGGTCGCGGGCACGGCGGTGCGGACGACGAGCGCGTCGAAGAGCATCGCGGTGATCGAGGAGCCGACGCGCCGCACGACCTTCTCGTCCTCGTCCGGCCGGGCCTGGCTGGTGGCCACGATGCTCAGGCCGAGGTCCGCGGTCTGGGAGACGTGCAGCGGCCGGCCGTCTAGGTGGGCGCCCGCACCGGTGAGCGCGGTGTAGGTCTCGCCGGTCAACGGCAGGTGGACCACGGTGAGCACCGGCTGGTTCTCGCGCACGAGGGTGGCGGTTACCGCCCATTCCGGCAGGGCGTGCAGGTGGTTGACGTTGCCTTCGGCCGGGTCCACGACCCACCATTCGCCGGGCGGCAGCGCCCCGCCGTCCAGCTCGTCCTCCACCCAGCCGGCGTCCGGGCGCAGGCGCGTGAGGCGGGGGCGCAGGATGTCGAGGGCCGTGTCGTCGTTGGCGGCGAGGGCGCGCATCAGCTCGTCGCGGGTCTGGTACCGGACCACCTCGCCGAAGCGCTCGCGCAGCGCCGAACCCGCCTCACGCACGGCGTTCTCGGTCTGGGCGAGCAGGTCTGCGTCGGAGGCGGCGACTGCGGTGGTCTGAAGCGTTTCGGACACGGTGGTACTCCCGTCTGAGGAAGGGGATGGTGAGGCCGGTCGAGGGCCGAACTGCGCGTTACTTCTTGCGCTTTCGCCTCAACGGTATGCAGCCCCGTCATTAACTTCAAATGCATGTCAGGCACGGCTAGGATTACCCGTATGCAATTGGATCGAATCTGCTGGCCGCGCTCGACGCGCTGCTGGAGGAGGGCAGTGTGGCCGGGGCGGCCGCGCGCCTGCACGTCACCGCCCCCGCGATGAGCCGGAGTCTGGGCCGCATTCGGCGCACGACCGAGGACCAGATCCTGGTGCGCACCGGCCGCACGATGACCCCGGCGCCGTATGCGATCGCCGTCAGGGAACAGGTGCACGAGCTGCTGCACCAGGTCCAGGGGGTGCTGGCACCGAGCCGTGAACTCGATCTGGTACACGACGATGCCGTCATTTGGCATCGACATCCGCACCTCTGCTGATCACCAACTGCCTCCGGAACCAGTCGACCAACGCTGTTCCTGGAGATCGACGAAGTCACGCACGAGTTCACCGCTCGGGGCCGCCAGTCCGGCCAAATGAGAGCCGGCGCTGGAGTCCATCAGGTCGTCCATGGCCTTCGCGATGGCGCCCCGGTAACGTGTTCGCGATCCAGCGGATCACCGCGGAGAACACCACCCTCAAGCAGCGCGTTCGTCAGCTCACCACCGACAACCGCACCTTGGAGGAACGCCTGAAGGCCGCTCGCTCCAACCTGCGCTTCCAAGACCGCCGCGTCGCCGGCCTGGAGGTCAAACTCGTCGATCCGACCGCGATCACTAGACCTGGACGCTCCACTTCGTCCGAACCTGCGGCCTGGCCACCGGACCCGGCGGCCAGGCCGTTTCGGGCGAACGACCGGTTCGCGGCACGAGAGTGCGTTCGGCGGTCGCCTGCTCAGCGGTATGACAGGACGTTTCTGATCGGCTGGCCAGCGACGATCTCTCTTGCCTGCGGCTTGATCGACTGGTGTTCTGGAACCTGAGCGCGTAGCGGTCATCAGCTACGGCGAATTCATGAGCTGATCCGTTGGCGGGACCAGGCGAGTGCGGTGGCGGAAAGCTTGCCGCGTGGTGCGGCGGCGTCCGCGGTCCCCAGGCACTGTCCGCCGTCGAACAGTCCCAGTTCGTAGTGCACGGTGTGCTCGTCGTGTCCGCTGACGGCGATCCCGATGTCGTAGGAGCGAGGGTGAAGGACTTCGCCGAGGTAGGTCACGCGGTAGCGCCAAGAGAGGTATCGGGGGAGCTTCCTGGCAGCGTCGTCTCCCAGCAGACGGTGTGCATAAGACGCGATCGCCTCGTCGTACCAGCCCAGTTGGGCGATGTAGTTGACGTGCTGGTTGCGGTCGACGTCCCCCACGCGGCTGTGGACGGTGGCAGCGGCCAGGTAGTACTGCCGCTCGCGGCGACGCGGGCCGGGTTTCGACGCGACTGCTGCACTGGTTTGCGGCAGTTGCAGTTACTCAAGGTCGGCGAGCAGTTCGTCCGGCAAGGGATCGGCCCAGACTTGTCGGCGAGGACGATGGTGGCCTCAGCCGTGGCGACGAGGTGCCCGTCGACGAACATGCCTTGACCGTAGGTGTACGAGGATCGTCCGATCGCGCGGATACCGGTGCCGATCCGGACGGTCGCGCCGACCTTGCCGAAGGCCGTCTGCCGTTCGACACGCTGGCCGACAAAGGGGATCTGGTACGGCTTGAACCCGCCGTCAGCCGTGAGCTTGTCGAAGCGTGAGAAGCGCAGACCAACCCGGGGATGCTCGAACAGACGCGACAATGCCATCGTGCTTGTCGTGCCGCCCGGTGCGAGGTCGCCGAACCGTTGCACCACCTGCTGGTGGTCAGGAAACTCGTCCTCGGCCAGTAGCGCGGCGTTGGACCGTTCGTCGACGGTCAACGGTTGTTCCTAATTCGTGAGTAGGCGGTTCCAGATCGGCTCATGAACGAGTCGCTGGACTGTTGAAGTCGCTTGGGTTCGTAGTGGCCGCGTGGGCGCCGGGCTGACTCCTGTCAGTTCCCGGCCCGTCGAGGCCTTATGAAAGAACGGTGGCGCCCGGCGTCTTCGGGCCACTGCGGAACCCAGCCCGGCCTCTCGCACGTAGATCGTTGCGGTGTGAGCCCGTCGCAGGGCGACCTCTTCGCTTCGTCCCGAGCCGCCGAGCTCTGCACAAGACGGAGGCCCCTGCGGTGCGCTGGTGCCGCGAACGGCTAGTGAGATGGCGGACCGAAGAGTCCTGGAATTAGGTCGCCGCGTGGCCCGCACAGGTTCACCACCTGCGCGAACAGCAACAGAACGGAGAACTGTATGACCGTGTTCTGCGGGATCGACTGGGCCGAGAACCACCATGACGTGGCTCTGGTCGACGAGACCGGACACCTGCTGGCCAAGCGGCGGATCACCGACGACGCGGCCGGCTACCGGCTGCTGCTGGACCTGCTCGCCGAGCACGGCGATACCGCCGATGAGCCGATACCGGTGGCCATCGAGACCGGACGCGGCCTGCTCGTCGCCGTCCTGAACACCGGAACGCGGCCGGTCTACGCCGTCAACCCCCTGGCGGCGGCCCGCTACCGCGACCGGCACAGCGTCTCCCGCAAGAAGTCCGACCCCGGCGACGCGCTGGTGCTGGCGAACATCCTGCGCACGGACCTGCACGCGCACCGCTGCCTGCCCACCGACAGCGATCTTGCCCGTGCCGTCGCCGTGCTCGCCCGCGCCCAGCAGGACGCGGTCTGGGCGCGTCAGCAGCTGGTCAACCAGGTCCGCTCGCTGCTGCGTGAGTACTTCCCCGCCGCCCTGGACGCCTTCCTGGGAAAGCAGTTCGGCCTGGCCCGTCCCGAGGCCCGTGCGGTGCTGGCCGCGGCGCCGACTCCGGCCACGGCCGCCAGGCTGACCCCGGCCCAGTTGCGGGCCGCGCTCAAACGCGCCGGCCGCACCCGTGGCATCGACGTCGAGGCCGATCGTCTGCGGACGGTCCTCCGCGGTGATTACGCCCACCAGCCGCAGGCCGTCGAGGACGCGATGGGGCATCAACTTCTGGCACTGATACGTCAGTTGGATGCGGCGTGTCTGGCAGCCGCCGACCTCGCGGCGGCGGTGGAGGAGCATTTTCGCCGGCACCCGGACGCTGAGATCCTGCTCAGTTTCCCCGGCCTGGGAGTGCAGCTTGCCGCCCGGGTGCTCGCCGAGATCGGAGACGACCGCAGCCGCTTCGCCAATGCCCGTGGCCTGAAGGCCTACGCGGGTTCGGCTCCCATCACCCGCGCCTCCGGGAAAAAGAGGTTCGTCGGGCGCCGCTTCATCAAGAACGACCGGCTGATCAACGCGGGCTTCCTGTGGGCCTTCTCCGCCCTGCGGGCCTCGCCCGGAGCCGACGCGCACTACCGTCGACGGCGCGAGCGGGGCGACTGGCATGCCCAGGCCCAGAGGAACCTCTTCAACCGCATGATCGGCCAGCTCTACCACTGCCTGCAGACCGGACAGCTCTTCGACGAGCAGCATGCTTTCACCTCCTCAGCAGCGGACTTGGCCGTCGCGGCTTGACTTGTTAGGCACGTGAGATGTCTTTCAGGATGGTCACCAGGTCATGGACAGGGATCGCAGACCGCTTTTGTGGCGCCTACCAGCCGACCCCGGACGCCGCGACCTTGCGCCGCGCCCGCGGCTGGGCGGTGCTGCGCGCTCTGAGCGGCATCCTCATTGGGGAGGCCGGCGTCCACGGGCGCGCTGGCGGCAAGGCCACCTGGGGTCCACCCGCCACCGCTGCGTTGCGACGACTCGTCGCAACGGTCCGCCGGCCTGGTGAGCACGGCCCGGCGGCCTACGTCACCGACGCGCGTCGCCCCGCCCATGCAGCTCGTTAACTCCCTCTCCCCTCCGGCGATCTCGCTCACTCAGTCGACTCCTGGCCGATGAGCAGGTCGAGCAGGCTGGCGGGGGCGTTGTCGCCGAAGATCAGCTGGTGATTCTTGTCGGATTCGGCGGCGAACTGGGCACTGCGGGGAAAAAGGGCCTGCTCGTACTCCGCAAGGGCGGCTTCGACGTCGTCGGGATGTGCGGCGATGGCTTTGCCGAGTTCGGCGCCGTCGAACATGGCGAGGTTGGCGCCCTCCCCGGCGAACGGTGACATGAGGTGGGCGGCGTCGCCAAGCAGCGTCACTCCGGGAACGCGGTCCCAGCGGTGGCCGATCGGCAGGGCGCTGATCGGGCGCGGGGCGAGGGCGGTTTCCCCGTCAGTGATGAGTGCGGTGAGTTCAGGCGCCCATCCGGTGAATTCTGCCGCGACCTGGGCCGCCGCCGTTTCGGGACTGGCGAGGATGGCGGCGATCCAGTCCTGCGGCTTGTTGAGCGCGACGTAGGTGTGAAGAACGGCGTCGGCCTCGCGGTGGCCAAGGATCCCCTTGCCGGGTGTGACGGCGAACAGGGAACCGTCGCCGGCGGCCTTGGCCGCTGCGGGGTGGCGCTGGTCGGCGTCGTACAGGTAGGTCTCGATGAACGACGTGCCGACGTACTCGGGCTTGGCGTCGGAGAGTAGCGGCCGGATCCTCGACCAGGCGCCGTCCGCGCCGACGAGGAGGCCGGTCGTCACGGTTGGCCCGTCGGCGAAGGTCAGCTCGTGCCTACCGTCTCCGAGGGGGCGGACACTGGTGACCTTGTGTCCCCACTGGATCATCTCGTCGGGCAGCGAGTTGATCAGGATCCGACGCAGGTCTCCGCGGAGCACCTCGGGGCGACCGCCTGTGCCGTCGTCGGGCTGGTCGAGCAGTACCGCGCCGTGCTGGTCGAGCACGCGCAGGGCCTCGCCGCCGTCGTGGATGATCGCGCGGAACTCGTCGGTGAGGCCGGCCGCTTCGAGGGCGAGCTGCCCGTTGTACTCGTGGATGTCGAGCTGACCGCCCTGCGTGCGGGCGTCCGCCGATATCTCGGCTTCGTAGATAGTCGCGGGGATGCCGTGCAGGTGCAGGACC
Organism: Streptomyces sp. NBC_00885; assembly: GCF_045207475.1. Taxonomy (NCBI): domain Bacteria; kingdom Bacillati; phylum Actinomycetota; class Actinomycetes; order Kitasatosporales; family Streptomycetaceae; genus Streptomyces; species Streptomyces sp. NBC_00885. The sequence continues at coordinate 8,566,224 of NZ_CP108796.1, read as the reverse complement.
CGTGCGAGGGTCAGGCCGCCGAGCCCGGCGCCGACGATCGTGACGGGAGTGGTCATGGTGGTTCCCTTTCGCTTGGACACCGCTCTACTGCGATACAGTGTTCGCAGTACCGGCGCCACGATAGCACTACTGCGAACAGTGAGCGCAGTAGCGAGGAGGAAAACCGATGGACGACGCTCACACGGTGATCTGGAACCGGCCGGAGCGGGCCGCGAAAGGCCCCGCGCCGTCACGCACGCGGGCGGAGATCACCAGCGCTGCTATCGCGATCGCCGACGCCGAGGGCATCGAGACACTGTCCATGCGGCGCGTCGCCAAGGAGCTGGGAACGGGCACAGCCTCGCTCTACCGCTACCTGGCCTCCAAAGACGACCTGCTCGACCTCATGCTCGACGCCGTAGCGGCCGAAGACGGCGGCCCGCCTGCCCCCACCGGCGACTGGCGCAGCGACCTGCGAGGCCTGGCCCATCGTTCCCGGGCCGCCTTCCACCGGCATCCCTGGATGATCTCCCTCGCAGCAGGGCGCCCATCGCTTGGACCGAACTCCCTCGATACCATCGAACACGCACTAGCCGCCCTCGATCCCCTCGGCTTCGATATCGACGTCATGATCACCGTCGTCGACACGCTGCAGGCCTTCGTCCGCGGTTACGCCATCGGCGAGCTCGCCCAACAGGAAGCCGTCCGACGCTCCGGAGTCGGCATCCAGGAATGGATGGACGCCCATGCGCCCTACCTCGACAAAGTCGTCAAGAGCGGGCGCCATCCACTCCTCGCCCGGGTCATTCGTGATGCCGAGCTTCCCCACGCGGCCGACAGGGCCGAGCGCGGGTTCGAATTGGGACTCGAACGGCTCCTCGACGGATGGGAGGCCAACCTCCCGGTCCGGCCCTGACGGTCCGGCAGCGTCACCTGGCGGTTCATCGGGGAACTCCACACCCCGACGTCGGCCTCCGCGCGCCGAACCCCCGACGCAACGCGATTCCCCGAAACGACCCGCCAGGGCTTGCACGGATCGGCGGACGCCTCGTCGTATCTGCTTGTTGGCCAGCTCAGCGAACCAGCCCCGGGGGAAGTCGATCCGCTACTTCACGCCCTCTCCCCGGTGGCGGGGATCGGTTGCCGTTCGTAGGCCGGCAGGACGGTCAGGGCGCTGAAGTGGTCGGCGGCCAGGCGTGGGTTGTCCGTGTCCAGGAGTCCGGCGCCGGCGAAGTGGGCGATGCGGTCCGCCAGGTCCTGCGACGCCCCGTCCGTCGCGAGATTGTCCGTGGTCGTCGGCGTCTGCAAGCGCTGCTGGGCGACGAGGGCGAAGGCGGCGGAGCCGACGATCGACGTGCCCAGGTCGATCGCGAACGCCGTGAGCGCCTGCTCCAGTTGCGGCACTCTCGTGATCTGCGCGTCCGTGGGGAGGTGCTCGTCCAGCGCCCGGCGGCTCGTGGCAAGCATCGAATCGGAGGCGGCGGAGAGGATGGCCAGGAATGGCCGCCGCCTTTCGCCGAAGTAGTCGTACACGGTGCGCTTCGACACCTCGACTCGGGCCGCGATTGGAGGAGATCCCGGATCGACGGGCGTCACGATGACGTTCCGGCGAGCGAGGCCAGGCGCTCCATCTCGTCCAATGCTGGACAACGCCGTTCAGGGCGGGGCTAGGCAGTGTGTCCGGCGGATCGTCGGGTGCCTGCTGGCGGCGCCTGGGTACCGATTGGGCCGACGACGAACGGTACGGGCTCTGTAAGGGGATGGCCGGCTGGTCGACGCGTTGTTGAACGCCAGCAGTTTCGGTCCCACTGGCAGATCGAGCAGGCGGTTGCAGACAGCGCCTGTTGCGGCGAGAGCTGTACGCCTTGTCACCGCTTACGTGACCGGGCCGGGGGCTGCCCGCCCTGCGGGCGAATCCTGCAGCCGAGCTCCAGGCATAGGAGGTCGCCGTCATCCGGGAGAAGTTCACCGAAATCGGCAGGTTCATCACCGGAGCTGGCCGCCGAGCATAATCACCTGTTCGGAGGTGAAAGTGAGGTCGCTCGGGCCGGACTGTGCGGTCCGTCCCGCGCCTTCGTCTCAACGGCATGCAGCCCTTTCATTAACTTCAAATGCATGTCAAGCACGGCTAGGATTACTCGCATGCAATTGGATTTGAATCTGCTCGCCGCGCTCGACGCGCTGCTGGAGGAGGGCAGTGTGGCCGGGGCAGCCGCGCGCCTGCATGTCACCGCCCCCGCGATGAGCCGGAGTCTGGGCCGGATTCGGCGCACGACCGGGGATCAGATCCTGGTGCGCACAGGCCGCACGATGACCCCGACGCCGTATGCGATCGCCGTCAGGGAACAGGTGCACGAGCTGCTGCACCAGGTCCAGGGGGTGCTGGCACCGAGCCGCGAACTCGATCTGGCAACGTTGGAGCGCACTTTCACACTCCGCTGGCACGATTCCCTGGTCGCCTTGAGCGGCCCCGCACTGCTCGCGGCCGTGCGCGGACAGGCGCCGGGCGTGCGATTGCGCTTCGTCGCGGAATCGAGCATCGACACCCCCGAGTTGCGGCGCGGCGAGGTCGACCTGGAGGCGAACGCCAACCGCCCGAGCGCACCGGACATCCGTGCCGAGAACGTGGGCGAGACCCGCCTCGTCATCGTCGTGAGGCACGGGCACCCCCTCACCCGCGTCAGGACCGTCACCGCAGAGCGTTACGCCGCCGCTGAGCACGTCACCGTCTCGCGACGTGGAAACCTCAGCAATGCCCTCGACGACGCCCTCGCGCGGCTCGGCCTCACCCGCCGCGTGGTGGCGACCGCGCCCACGGAAGCGGCCGCGCTGGAGTTCGCGCGCGGCTCCGATCTCCTGATCAGCGTCCCCGAAGCCACCACACGGTCCGCAATCGCCGACCTCGGCCTGGTCGTGCTCCCCCTCCCCCTCGAACTGCCGTCGGCACCGATATACCTGTCGTGGCATCAGCGCTACGACACCGACCACGCCCACGCCTGGCTGCGCGGGCTGGCCCGAACCGCGCTGGCCATGTGCGGAGCGTCTTAGTCCGGCCTTGGGGACGCCCGTACAGCCAATGGCGGATCAGTTGTTCCGCTTCTCGGTCGAACGGGATTCCGCGGAACTCAGCCCGGACGGGAAGACGCTCGCCACTGCCAGCGAAAACGGCGCAGTCCGGCTGTGGACGGTGGGCGACTTCGGGTCCGCGCATGCTGGTTGTGCTGCTTGGTCTGACGGCAGGGCTGCTAATTACCGGGACTGCCGTCTACCTCGCCAGCGTCCACTCAGCGACGGCCGAGCCCCTGCAAGTTGGCGCCGCCGTCCTGACCGCTCTCGCTGGTCTCGTCAGCATCGTCATGCGGACCATGCGGCGGCGGTGACCACAGCCCGCGGGCTCGGGCGTCTCCTGAGCCTGGAACGGGCCAGCAAAATCGACAGCAAGCAGCCGGTTGCTGCCTCAGCTGAACTCGTACGAGGGCATGCCGTTGAAGTCCATCGTCCGCTCAAGCTCTCGCTGTGTCTGCTCGGCCGTCCGACGTGCTTCGGCCGGGGCGTCCCCGAGCTCCGCTACGAGCTCGGCATAGATGGGGGCATCTGATCGGTCCGTGAAGCTCACGGTGTAAGGGTCCCTTCGTACGTCGTCCTGCTCCCGGCCGGCGGCCGGGAGCAGGAGCCGAGTGTACGGATGACCTTGTGGACCCGCTTGTCCGGTCCACAGGGCGGACCAGGCACGAACTCCCTGCGCTACTCCACGGCCTCCGGCTGAAGAGCGCTGTCACGGCAAAGCCACCGGACCCGGGTCCCATGAACATGGCGGACCCACGCTCCCCTCCACGCCTCCTCGAGTGCTGGGCGTGCAGTCCCCGGAGGGGCGGGGGGTGCCGGCCTGGGAACAGGGCTGGAGGACGTCGGCCCCCAGGCCTCGATGCTTCTGCTCATGCGCTGCGTCGTGGGCTGCGTCTTCAACTACACCTCACGTACGCACTGCTGGTGCCCTTCTCGAGGAGACCTGGTCGGCGCCATCGATGCGGCCGTGGGCGTGATCACCCTGCTCGTCCTGCTGTTTGGCGCCGGATCCGGCCGCGAAGAGGCCGGTCCATCAGATCGCGCTCAACCGGCGATAGCCACCGGTCCGAGCAGGATCACGTACTCGCGGGCGTGCCAGAAGTCGAGCTGTCCGAGGTGCTCGACGGATCCATCCACATGACCTGCCAGCCGTGGCCGTCGAGGTCGAAGAAGCTGCGTGAGTACATGAAGCCATGGTCCTCGGGGCCATCCGCCTCGGAGCCGCCCGCGGCGAGCGCAGCCTCAGCGACCGTGTCAACCTCATCGCGGGCTGACACGCTGAAGCAGTAGAGCGCCAGCGTGTGCGTGGTGGGATCGGCCATCGGCAGCTTCGCGAACTGCGCGAACGTCTCGTGGCTGAGCAGCATGACGGAGGCTTGCTCGCCGACCAGCATGCAGGCGGCGGTCTCGCCGGTGAACATCGGGTTGTAGCTGAACCCGAGCCGCGCGAAGAACGCCTTGCTGCGCTCGATGTCGGCCACGGGGATGTTCACGAACAGCATGCGACCGGCGTGTGCGGGAGTGGTCATTGTGGGTCTCCAGTCCGAGGTTCGATGGCGTACGACGGGGTAGACCGGCCCGGCCTGCGGAACTCATCGGTGGATTTCGGAACTCGCATCGAGCGACAGCTTGGAAGCACTGACACGCTTGCGGCTGAACATCGAGCGGGGCGGGGACAGGCAGCCCATGTCCGGACGGCTTCCCCTGCATGCGTCGAGCAGTAACCGGCAGGGATGCAACACTGAACCTGCTGCTTCAGGCGCTTGGCATCGGTAGTGAAGCGCTCACGTTTCGCAGCGTTCCCCAGACCGGATTCACTGTCATGAAGGCGACCTCCGAGTACAGCCGCGAGCGGCCCGGTCAGGCTGCAGCCGTCAGAGCGACTGCCCAGGCCGCGCCCTGCCCGGCCCGCTAAATGCCCGGGCCTGCCATCCCGAGGCGTTCAAACGGTGGCTCAAGGAAAGACTCAGCGGCCCAAGCCCTGAGCAATCGCTCCCGTGACGGTGTCGACATAGCGGGCGATCTGGTGGCCCGAGGGGTCATGAGTCGGGTTGACCTCCGCGAGAGTCAGCGCGCCGACGCCGCGGGCGGCAAGCAGGTTCTCCAGTACCCGGGCGGCAGTGCTGAGGGTCACGCCGGTGCCGTAGTGCGGAAAGTTCCCCAGCGGAAGGTCGCGGGAGTCGACGGCGTCGACGTCGAAGTGGACGGCAAGGGTGATCGTCTCGCCCGTGAGTGCGGCAACGGCGCGCCGCGCGACAGCGACCGGATCGGCCCTCAGGGCCGCACCGTCGAAGTGCTTCAGCAAGGGCCGTGCGGCAAGTGCGCCGGCATCGAAACTGTCGGGGTCGCCCGGGTCGTAGCCGAGCAGGACCAGCTGATGATCGGCGAGCAAGGGCACTGTCTGCCCGATACGGGCCAGCGGTGTGTCGGCGATTCCCAGCATGTGCGCGACACCGGTTGCGTCGAGGATCCCGCTGCGTGTCCTCTGGGGAGAGTTCAGGTCGGCATCCCCGTCGAAGTACGCGAGCCGTACGTCGTCGCGAACGCGTTGCAGCCCCGCCACCACCCCGAGGGTGATGGTGCAATCGCCACCCAGCACCATGGGCAGACGCCCGGCCCGGGTCTCCCGCTCGACGGCGTCCGCGACACCGAGCGCCACACGGACCACCGCGTCGACGTTGCGGGCGCTCGCGCCCAGAGCGTCGACTGCGAACGGTTCGCCGGCGACGTCACCGACATCGGCCACCGAGAACCCGGCAGCCCGCAGCTTGTCGACGAAACCGTGCTCGCGCAGCGACGCGGGTGCCAGATCCTGTCCGGCGTGATGAGCGCCCGCGCTGGTGGGGACGCCAAGGACGGCCAGCTCACTGGGCATGAATCCATACTCACACAGGCGTGTGACGCGCGCCGTCGCACAGCGCCGGGCACCACGCGAGAGCCCCTACTTCTCGCCGCACCGGGCGATGCAGCCTGCGTACGCTCGAGCGCGCCACGCGTTCCGCCCGGTGCTCGACCGGATGCGCCGTGCCCGCACTCAGGCCGAGATGGCAGGGTGTGAGCATGGTGTTCCTGCGCTGCGAAGCCGTCCGCTGGGTTGATGATGAGCCGCAGCCCGGCCTGGTCGAGGTCCGGTTCACAGACGCCCACAACCAACAGTGGACCTTCGTCGAGAAATGGCCCGTCTTCGCCGACAGGAACCGGTTGACGCCCGACTCAACCTATCCCGTCGCGGTGGGAATCCTCTGCGACACCCTGGCGGACGACGACAGTTCAGCCACCGCGGACACGGTCAAGGTCTCCGTCGCTCCGTGGGGACTGGAATCACTCGAAGGACGCGTCGAATTCGAGGTACGGGCTGATCAATTGTCCGCTCGCTGACGGTCAACGATCGCCCGCCTCGCCGACCCGACGGTCGGCGAGGTCAACACCTGCTCTTCGCTCCCCACCCTCCCCGCACTATCCAGAGCGCAAGCCGAGTTCCGGATCGCGCGCCACCATGTACGGCTCGATCACCTGCCGGAACCGCTTGGAGTCCAGAGCGACGACATCACCGTCAACGAACCGGACCAGGTGACTCCTCCCACGCGTTAACGTGCGGGCTTCTCCTGTCGGTGGCTAGGCCACGTCGGGATGGACCAGCCCGGCCCTGATAGCGACGTTGAGTGCACCGACCTGGTCGGCGTTGGCGGTGTGGCCGCAACGGGTGCACTCGAACTTCTCTTGCGTGGTGCGGTTCTTGCCGGACACGTGCCCGCATTGGGGGCATGTGCGGGAGGTGTTGCGGGGGTCCACGGGGATCAGTACGCGACCGGCGCTTTCAGCCTTGTGCGCGAGGATGCCCAGGAACACCCCCCAACCCGCATCGTGAATGCTCTTGTTCAGGCCGGCCTTCGCGGCGGCACCGTTCGGCAGAAACCCGCCGAGCACTTCGGGGTCGGGCTTGGGCCTTGGGGCGCGGACCATGTTCACGATGCGAAGCTGCTCGTGTGCGATCGTGTCGTAGTCGCGGACCAGGGCGAGGGCGGTCTTGTGTGCGTGGTCGGTGCGCTGCCGCTTGACCTTGCGGTGAAGGGCGGCGACCTTTTCCACGGCCCGGCGGTGGCGGGCCGACCGGTTGTCCCGTCTGCGCCCTGGGAACTCCTTGAGGGCGCGCTGGGCATCGGCCAGGGCTACGGCGTTGCGCTTGTGGTGACGCGGGTTCGCGATGTGCTCGCCCTCGGACGTGGTGAGGAAGTGGGCCACGCCCATGTCGATTCCGGTCACTGCGCCCGCCTGGGGCAGGGGCTGGGCCGGGACCTGGTCGCAGGCGAGGACGACGTACCACTGCCGCCCCTCACGCTTTGACGCTGACTGTCTTCACGCGGCCCCTGACGGGGCGGTGCTGGTGGACGCGGACGTGTCCGACGCCTTGGAGACGGACGCGGGTGACCGGGTCGTGCGGGGTGGAGTCCCAGCGGCAGCCGTCGCCGTCCTTGGGGAACTCGACCGTCTCGAACCAGTTCACGCCCCGGAACCGGGGGTAGCCGGGGGTGTCCCCGGACTTGACCCGGCGGAAGAACGCGGCGAACGCCTTGTCCAGGCGCCGCAGCGTGGCCTGCTGCGAGGAGAACGACCACCGGCCCTGCCGCTGCGGATCGAACGCCCTGATCTCCTTGAGCTGCGCCGACTGGCTGCCGTACTTGATGTTCGTCTTCGAGACGTGCCGGTAGGCGTCCCGACGTTCCTGTAACGCCCCGTTGTAGAGGGAGCAGTGATCCCGCAGCATCTCACCCAGCGCCCGGCTCTGGCGCACGGTGGGACGGAGAAGGAACCTATACGCGCGGTGCACGCTCGCCCTCCTCCTTCCGCTTGTTGGTCCAGGGGCGTTCCCACTGGGTGTTGATGTACTGCTCGACCGTGTCCGCGCTCACCGCGCCGACCGAGGCCACGAAGAACGACGACGACCACAAGGTCGGCATCTGCGACTTCAAATGCGGGAACTCCTCGCGGAGCACCCGGGAGGTGAAGCCCTTGAACTGGTTCGCGACGTAGGACGCGGACGCCTTCGGTTCGTGCTTGACGAAGAGGTGGACGTGGTCGGGCATCACCTCAAGGGCGATGATCTCCCAGCCCTTCTCGGCTGCCTTCGCCTCGATCAGCTCACGCAGCCGGACAGCGACCCGGCCACCCAGGACCCGCCGGCGGTACTTCGGGCACCACACGACGTGCAGTCCCAGGTCGTACACGCCACCGGAATACCGGCGGACCTTCCGAGTCACAGTCACAACCGCGACTATACGCATGGCGCGCATCTAGTGGCTGCGGGTATCGGAAACCCGAGATCAACAGTGAGACCCGTGAACAAATCCAGGTCAGAGCAACACCGAGAAGCGATTCCCCCCGCGCCTAAAGGCGCGGGTCCCCTCGCTAGAAGTCTGATGGCGGCTGAGAGAGCTCGCCCACGCCGGGGAGCAGACCCTCGCCGAGACTCCTGTTCACCCGGCCCTGCCGGGAGCTGACCGTGCTGCGGCGAGGTCCTGGTCAGGCTTCCAGGATGTCGTCGTTGGAGTCGAAGGTGTGGTCCTCGACCGGAAGGTTGTACAGGATGTCGGAGTGGATCTCGCCGGTGATGACGGACAGGATGAACTGGGTGCTTTGTACCGGGTGGTGTTCCCGTTCCGGTCCGCGGCCGGCGTTCGCCAGTACGGTCCAGTCCTCGGGCCGCCCGTCCTTGCTGGTGAGCCAGTAGAGGTAGGCGCTGGTTCCTTCGATGTAGGCGAAGGGGAGCAGGCCGGCTCCCGTGGCCTCGAGCTGTACGGGGCGGGGCTCCGGGCCGATCTCCCACAGGCGCGCAAGTACCTCGGCGCGCTCCTCCTTCATGGCCAGGAGGTCGTAGTCGCGGTCCGCGCAGTCGGGCTCCAGCACCCAGATCGTCTCGTCGAAGACACCGCCCCCGTAGGTGTCGACGAGGTCCTTGAAGTCCTCGGGCAGGGCGGTGCCCAGGCGTGCCTCGACCTCGGGCCAGGCCCGCGGGCCGGGCTCCGCCGGCGGCGGGACGATCCGGGTGAGCTGTTCCACATCGGGATGCATCCGGGTGGCTCCCGGGGATTGTTCAGGGCTTGGGGACGTTTCAGGATAGTGATGTGATTGCTCGGGGCTCCGCCCTCGTAGGGGATGAACTGGAACCGCTTGTTTCCCTCGGCGTGGATCGTCAGCGCGATCGGGACCACGTCGGTCTTGTCGTTCGTCCGGTAGATCGGGGTCACGGTGTACTCGATCGTCTCGTTGTTCTTGTCCACGGCTGCGCGGATCTGGTCCTCGATCGCCTTCATGACCGGACTGTTGGCATTGCGGTGCATGGCAACGAACCCCAAGGTCGTCAAGCGGGTCACCGACGACGAGGACGAGCTGCTGGCGTTCTTCGACTACCCTGCCGAGCACTGGATCCATCTGCGGACCACGAACCCCATCGAGTCGACCCTCGCCACCGTGCGGCTGCGAACCAAGGTCACCAAAGGCGCCGGCAGCCGGTCCGCCGCGCTGAGTATGGTGTGTTCAAGCTGATCGAATCCGCGCAGGCCAGCTGGCGCGCGGTCAACGCGCCGCACATGGTTGCCCTGGTCCGGGCCGGTGCCCGCTTCGAGCGCGGCCAGCTGGTTGAGCGGCCGGAAGGGATCGCGGCATGACCGGCCGCCACGCCGACGAGGAGCCCGCCGAGCACCGGCGCTTCGCCCACTATCTGGAGGCTCTGGAAGTCGTCGCCGAGGGGGACGAGGCCGACCTGGTGGCCGCCGTCCTGCGCGACCAGGACACGACGATGGCGGACAGCGCGGTGGGCCGCCATCTGGACTGCCGGGCCGCCGGCCTGCTGAGCGACCCCCGTTTCACGGCCTGGGCCCAGACCCTCTCCGAGGTGATCGCGGATCGCGACTTCCTCGCCCGCCGCTTGCACGAGTGGACCCTGCTCAGAGCCATTGCCTTGGGTAAGCCGTGGGCCGCCGAGGAGCTCACCAGTGCATCCGACTGGTTCCAACGCACGGCAACCACGCTGATCGTGACCTCACCCGAGGCCCTCAGGCTGCTGGCCGAGCGCGGACGAACCCGCCGCGTTCGACATGCAGCGACACGACAGCTGCGGCACCGGGGCCAGCCCAACTGACTTGATCCACAGGTCTTGACGATTCCTGCCGTCTGAACTCGTCCCGACCGGGGAGGATCGGTGCCCCGCCGGCAGATGGTGCCCAACGAGCTCGTGCATGGTTGGCGGTGGGGTGTCGAGAGGTGCGGTTCCGCCCGGTGTTCACATTCGCTGATCGGCCACGCGGGTGGCGGTCTGCTGGTGTGACAGCAACCCGGCGACGGCTTGAATGGTGTCGGTCATGTGCTCGCGTCGGCCGTGGTGACCGGCGAGGGCTCCCCAGTTCTTTCAGTCCTCCCGGACCCGCCACCGCAGATGATCCAGCCGGTGCTGCCCGGCGCGCGCCCGACCTCAAAGCCGGCCCGCCGGGCAGAAGTTCATCCATGAGTCGACACACCGTCGCCGTCTGCCGAAGGCGATCCACGTATATCGCACGGTAACCATGACGGGCTCAACCCACTCCCCACCACGATGGCATGGCGATGAACAACCTCGGCCTGGCGATGAACGCGATGAAGCGGTTCGAGGAGGCCGTCGACGCCCTCGGCCGGTCCGTGACCCGCTGTCGACGCGTTCAAGGAGTCGGTCGCGGTCTTTCATGAACTCGCCGACTGGAACCGCACGGACATCGCGCTGGACGGCCTCACAGCCACCGCGAAGGCGCAGCGTTCCGGCCGGATCCGCAAGGCATGGCGGCAGCACCGGACCGCAGTGATCAGATCTTGGGGGACGGCGAAGGCGCGGTGTGCGCAGGGCACGCAGGAGCTGGCCCTCCCGTGGGGAGCCGGGAGGGACGGCTGGCCCCCGCCCGCCACGGGCGAGCGGGGTGCGCACAGCATGCACCTCATTCAGCCATTGCGGTAGAGGAGCGACCGGAAACCGTCATCGGCTGTCTGCCGGCCTTCGACGCATGGGAGTGGTGAACGCCGTCTCCCGTGTCGGTATGCGCGGGCGCGCGCCCCTTGGCATCGCCGGGGCCTCGTTGGCGGCTGCCGACCAGGATCTCGCATCAAGCCCCGGGGACGCCCCCGCACACCGCCGTCACGTCCCGGCGGGATACCGGTAGGTCCAGAACAGGGCCGCCCCTGGCCGCCCCGCCGCTGGACGGTAGCCTGGCGCCGCGCCCGCCACCAGCCCGCGCTGCGGTTTCCGTATCCCATTGCGCACCACCCTCACCCAGGAGGATGTTCCGCCGTGCACCGCGACCGCAGTATTGCCGCCTGGATCCGCCGTTACCGGCCACGGCCGAACGCCTCGGTGCGGCTGGTCTGTTTCCCGCACGCCGGGGGCTCGGCGGTGGTCTTCCACCCCTGGGCAGCGGCGTTCCACCCGGACGTGGAGATACTCGCCGTCCAGTATCCGGGTCGGCAAGACCGGCTTGCCGAACCGCGCCTCGAGGACCTCACGGAGCTGGCCAAGCAGGTGCTGCCGCCGCTGCGAGCCGCGGTCGGCGACAGCCGGTACGCGCTGTTCGGACACAGCATGGGCGCCACCCTCGCATTCGAGGTGGCCCGTCGGCTGGAGGCCGAAAGCGACGCCGGCCCCGAGCTGCTGGTTGCATCGGCCCGTCGAGCCCCCTCCCGACACCGCGCCGTGCTGGTACACCAGCTCGGCGACGCCGATCTGACCACGCACATTGCCGAGCTGAGCGCCACCAACAGCCGTCTGATGGAAGATCCCCGGGCGAGAGCCATGATTCTCCCGACCGTCCGCAGCGATCTGCGGGCGATCGAGACGTACCGCTGCCCACCGGGTCTCGCGCTGCGCACGCCCATCCTGACGATCATCGGAGACAACGACCGCTGGACCACGCTCGAAGAGGCGGAGGCCTGGGCCAGGCACACGCGGGGTGGCTTCGAGCTGCGCGTGTTGCCCGGCGGGCACTTCTATCTGGACGAGCAGGAGGCTCAGGTGCGCCAACTGGTCTCCGCGCGCCTCGGCTGCGACGGGGCGTGATCCCGGCCCGGTGCAGCCGAGGCGCGCGGCTGCGAAGCATCGCCGGTTGATCCGGCGGTACGTTGACGTTTGCGGCACCTGGCACGCTAGCTGCGGGCCCTCGGCACCACCGACCTCGACCTCGGCCCGGGCGACGTCCCGTGGACGTGCCTGGCCGACCCGGAGGGCCATGAGCTCTGCGTCCTCGCCCCGTCCTGACGCGGAGCCTTTGACGACACCCCGACGGGTGAGCTTGTGTGCTCATGCTCCATGGCCACGGGTGGGTTGGGCTGCGGCATCTCGGTCGATTCGGGCGGCGAGACCTTGCCTGTCGGGGGCGATGATTATCCGGACTACGGCTTGGCGGTGTGAGTTCTGGAGGGCAGTTCCATCGCCTCAGGCAAGTCGTCTGATTCATGTGGATACCGCGTGAAGCGGCAGATTCTCATTCGCTGTCAGGTTTCCCTAGCGGAGTGTTGCAAGAACGGTATAGGCGACTGCCGAGACACCAACAACGGCTAAGGCGATCCGCTCCTGCCTCGGACAATACGTCCATGAGCGATGCGTTCGCGGGTTGAACATGTCGTAGTGGCCTGCGAGTGCGAATGGATATCCCGCGAGCAAGAGGATAGACAAGCCAAACGCCTTGACTGGGACAGCTGCGCTACCAATATCAAGGACGGGTGCAATGAACACCCCGAGCATTGTCACGGCGATCGACAGCAAGTTGAGGATGTCTGCGGGAGGCAGCCACGTGATGTCGCCCTTGCCGCTAACGTCGATCTCTCTATTGATCCGTAGAGCAAATCCGGTGACCTGGAAGCCGGAAACTACTCCGGCCGCGGTCCATAACGATCCAAGATCAGGATGCATCTCACGCTACCTCGGCTGCCGACGTGACGCGGGGGAAAGCAAGCGTCGCAGCACAACAAGGTTGGGGAACAGGCTCAGCGAAGCCTCAATCAATCCCAGGCCACCACACCGCCACCAACCGCACACAGCATCCAGAGCGCACCTGCGGCCTTCTCAGGAACTCCCAATACCGCAGTTCAAAGCACCCCACCAGTGAGTGAGGGGCCGTGGAACCCGCCCCGATGCCCGAGCCGAACAGTCACCGTGGTGGCCTCGGGCCGGAGGGCGCGCCCGCACACGCGAGGCGCACCGGGGGGCGGTAAGGGTGGTTTCGTCCTCGTAAGAGTGATGCAGCGCGAGTTGGGGCGAGGCTCGGATGACCGCGCGGGGACGATAACCATGTTCGGCATGACCAGCCGCGACACCAAGGGAGTCGTCGAAGCATGTCCACGCCTGTTGTCAGTATCTGGGGCACCCCTCCGGGAACACAGCCCCCATCCCCGCAAGCGGAGCCATGGAACACCACTTGGCCGCTCAGGGGCGGGACCGCCTGGGTGTTCTACAGCTCGCCGGAGCAGACGCACGTCAAGCGGCCGGTGATCCTCGCCGACGGCTTCTCCATCGGGCCCAGCGAGCCCGCACTGCTGTGGGAGGGCCTGGAGAACGGGCAGTACCCGTTCATCTCCAGCCTGCGCGAGAACGGCTTCGACGTCATCCTCCTGGGCTTCGACGAGCGCTCCGCGTCCATCCTCGACAACGCCAACGTCGCAATGGAGTGCATCCGCAGGGCGATCGCCGACCGCGAGGGCCCGGCCATGCTGACGGTGGGTGGCTTCAGCATGGGAGGACTGGTCACCCGCTACGCCCTGGCCAAGATGGAGAGCCAGATGGAGGATCACGAGACCTCCACCTACCTCTCCTACGACACCCCGCACCGCGGCGCGTGGCTGCCCATCTCCGTCCAGGCCTTCGCGCACTTCGTGAAGGACCACTGGGGCAGCACCCCCGGGCTCGGCCCGCTCCTGAGCCGCTTCTCCACCATGGTCAACAGCAACGCCGCCCGACAGCTGCTGCGCTGGCATGTCGAAACCGCCGACGGCGCCGCCGACGTTCCCGTCGACGTCTCCGCCGGACAGGACCAGGCTCGCACCGACTTCCTGAAAGCACTCGAGCGGGTGGGCGGCTGGCCCCAGCGCCCTCGCCTGCTCGGCGTCGCCAACGGAACGGGCACCGGGGCCGGGAACAACATCCCCGCCGGCGTACCCGCCGTCGTCAGCTCCGGTCCGCAGCTGGGCGGCACCCACCTCGACACCCAGAACAAGGGGCAACAGACCGTCGCCCAACTGCACAAGGCTGGTGCGGACCCGGTCCCGGTCCGCACCAGCAACCTGCCCGACATCGACGGCGCTCCCGGCGGCCTGTTCCCCAAGGCTCCGCTCCTGGACAACGCCGCCAACTTCGGCATGGCCGCCATGCTGGCCGGACTCATCGACCAGGAGCCGGCGGAGCTGACCTACAACGCCTCCACCTTCGTCCCCACCGTCAGCGCCGTGGCGTCGGCCGGCATCGAGGACCGCAACACCCTCTACAGCAAGGTTGACCGCGAAAGCAGCGACCTCCACGACTTCGCCTGCGCCACCGCCAATGAAGGGCACACCGTCATGACCACAGAACTCGGCCAGTGGATCCTGGCCAAGCTCCTGGAAGCGTAGCCACCGGCCAAAACGCCTTCGGCGGGGATGGACTGCACGGGGCCCGGGACCAGTACCGTCCCGGGCCCCATCCAGACCCGTTGCACGACCCCTAATTCCCCGAGGCCGGCTCCCCGGCCGAGCCGAACACGTGGGCATTACCTCGCCCGCTCAACCATCGGCGAACTCCTCCTGACCGGCCAGCCATTCACGCGGCACGGAGGCGCGGACCGCGTCCGTCTCTGCGTCGGTGCAGCCGTGTTCCCAGCCCCGTCGGGACATCTCCGGTCACGCTGGTCCCATGCAGCTGGTCGTGGCGGACAACCTGGTCGGCGGCGTCGGACGCGTCCGTGCGCAGCTACCACCCAGGGCTGGGTCCCCGCCGGGCTGCAGGGCAGGTAGTCGCAGGGCGCGGCCGCGAGCACTTCGGGCACAAGCAGCGGTGAGGACCGCACCCGGTGCTTGGGTGCGGCCCTCGGCACATGTGCTTACGAGGTCCAGCCGCCGTACGGCACGGTGATGAGTTCCATGGCGTGGCCCACCGGGTCCATGAAGTACACGCCGCGGCCGCCGTCGTTGTGGTTGATCGTGCCGGGCTGTTGCTGGCGCGGGTCGGCGTAGTGCTCGATGCCGCGCTGTGTGAGCTGCGCGTACGCCGAGTCGAACTCCTCGTCAGAGATCAAGAAAGCGTAGTGCTGGGGAGTGATCCGGTCGGCGGGGATCGTGGCGAAGTCCAGCGTGACGCCGTTGCTCAGGTCGACTGCGATGAACGGGCCCCACTCGGCGGTGATCTCAAGGCCCAGCAGGTCCGCGAAGAACTCTGCGGACTCCCGGTTGTCCCGGGCGTGGACGATCGTGTGGTTCAACTCAACTGTCAAGGAATGCCTCCGAGGGCACCTCCCGACACCTCCATGCCTCACCCAGCCGGTGACCGACACGCGATGTCGCGGTAGATCCTAGTCGCTGTTCTCTATGAAGTGAGTCGGCGGTAGTTGATGAGCGCCGCGGCTGTACCGACGAGGCGAGGACGTGCTCGGCCTTGCGTTGCTACCGGCGGTGCAGGCGTCGGCATCCGGACAGCCAGGAGACCGTCTTCTCGACGACCAGCGGTGGTGGCCCAGTCGTGTGGAGGGCTCGATGCCCTTGTGGGCAATGCGGTGGCGCGTGCTCCTCTTACGGAGATCTGCGCAGGTGGTCGTAGTCGTAGCCCTTGTCCGCATCGAGCTTGGCCGGGCGCCGACGACGCGGGCCGCGTCGGGAGCGGACGGGCGGGATCCCGCGCACCTTCCAAGAGATCGAAGGCCCTCGCCGGAAGGCGGGAGCCTTCTGCGCCCACCCTCGGCAAAACCCGTTGGCGGGCCACGGCGACCACTGCTAGTTTTCCGGAGGCCGTGCGAGCGAACGAGGAGGTGGTACCCGTGAATGCAGTATCGACATGGGTGCTCCCCTCCGGGGTCACGGTCGGGCGATAGGTCGTCCGGGAGCGCCGTTCAAGAGCACTCCCGAAAGGCACGACCATGCACTTCACTTCCGAGCAGCGCCTCGACGACGGCGTCCTCGAACGCGAATTCACCCTCGGCGAGATCCCCGGCACCCTGTGGACGCCTGGATCCGCCGCACCGGTCCCCCTTATCCTTATGGCCCACAACAACGGCTTGCCCAGGAGGGAATCCCGGCTGGTGGCCCGGGCCCGGCACTCCGCGGCGTACGGCTACGCAGTGGCCGCCATCGACGCCCCAGGGTGCGGCGACCGGCCCCGTTCCGTCGCCGACGAGCGGGCCCGCGCCGACCTCCGCCGGGCGATGCAGGCCGGCGAGCCGGTCGACGAGATCTTCGAGTCCTTCATCGGCCCGCTGGTCGAAAAGACGGTCCCGGAATGGCAGTCCACCCTCGACGCCCTCCTTACGCTGCCCGAGATCGGCGGCCCGGTCGGGTACGCCGGGTGGACCGCCGTCGGCATTCGGCTGGCGGTGGCCGAACCGCGCATCGCTGCCGCCGGCTTCTTCGCCGGGGGTTACGTGCCCCGCGCCCAGCGCGAGGAGGCCCGGCAGGTCACCATTCCGCTGCTGTTCCTGCTGCAGTGGGACGACGAGGGGAACCCCCGGCAGCGCGCCCTGGACCTGTTCGACGCCTTCGGCACCAAGGAGAAGACGCTGCACGCCAACATGGGCGGGCACACCGGTACCCCGTGGTTCGAGGTGGACGACGGGAACCGGTTCCTCGGCCGACACCTGAAGTGAGACCGGGCCGTCAGACCGGCAGCAGACGGTAGGTGGTGCCGAACGGGATGCCGCTCATCGAGGACAGGTCCCGGCCCTCCTCGGTGGCGGTGGCCGGCAGATGCATGACCGCCCCGATCGCGGCGGTACCGGCCGGTCGGGGCGGCGCGAGGGCGTGGACGCCTGGGTTCGGTGTCAAACGCCTCGATTGGAGTTGTTGTTTCCGTCAATCGCCGACGTCGCGGTGCTGTCGGTAGGCGTGAGCATCGCGAAAGTGCGTGTTGATGTGCGATGCACCGCCGCAGGCGCCTCGTGTCCGGGTTGCGGAGCATGGTCCGCCCAGGTTCACGGCTCCTGCCTGCGGTTCCCGCCGATGTTCCGAGTGCGGGCCACGGCCGTACTCCAGCTACGGCTCCGCCGGTTCACCTACCGGGGACGCTGGACGTGGACGCCGCACGTTCGTCGAGCAGATACCAGGCCTGACCCGAAGGCACGGCCACAACGGACCGAGCAGCCCCGCTCGCCCCTGGCCGCGCTCGGCCTCGCCCTCGCGGGCCGAGCCGGATCCCGCCTGGCCGACATCGTCGGTGCGCCGGCCAGCCGCAGCACGGTCCTGCCGCTGGTAGACGAACTTCCGGAGCCGGAAGTAACCGCTCCGCGGGTGGTTGGCGTCGACGAGTGCCTGCGGAGCGCCGGCGGTGGCACCCTCGGCGAGGAACGAAGATGAGAGGTGCTCGCCTTCGATCGGCACACGCACGGGTGAACGCACGCTTGCGTCGTGCGTGTCGACGCCTGGAGAGGCGTGACTGTGCGTCATGTATACGTGTCGCGGTGATATCCCGCGGGACGCATTCTCCAGGAAGAGGGAATCATGAGCGGCGGCTCTCAGAACTCGGTTCCGTCCGACCTTCGCGCCGACGTCAGGCACCGCGCTGACGGCCCGCATACGATGTGCGGCATCAGCCTGCGGTGGCAGATCGGCGGTAACGGCCCCGAGCAGGGGGCGTGGCCTCCCCCGGAGGATTGGAACAACGGCGAAGCGCCCTACCCGCACGTCTACGAGGTGTGGATCAACGGCGAGGCCCGGCAGACCGTCTTCCTCTACTGGCCCGCGTGGGACTGGGCGCCGTCCAACTCCCATTGGGTGGACCTGGGCGAGGAGCCGGACAGCGAGTACAGCGTGAAGATCCGTGCCAAGGTCGACGGCCAGTTCACGCCGTTCACCAATGAGGTGACCGTGAGTCGGGCGGGTTCCCTGCCCTGGTCGTCCCCGCGGCAGGCGCGGCAGGCCCCCGAGGGCAGGGAAGCAGCTCCACAGCACGGCACCGTCAACCACCCACGCAGCCGAGCGGCCGCCGCCATTCGGGACGAGGATCCCGCGAAGATCTGCGTCGAGGCCCGCAACCTGAACACCAGCACCGTCTGGCAAGAGGTGGTACCGGGCACCGACCGGATGCTCGCCGACTACCCGTGGAATGACGCCCTGAAGTACCTCGAGTACCGCAAGTTCTTCCAGGACAACACCGTCCCGTCCACGGGCAATTCAGCCTTCCGCGGCCTGGACCTGGCGCCGGACTCCGCACTGGGAGAGTGGCCCCTGACGGAGCTGGACACCTCCGCCCCGAGCCAGACCTTCACGTACGACTACACGGCCTACCACACGTCGGAGTCATGGTCCCACCGGTGGTTCATCACCCGTGAGGGCTGGGATCCGACCAGGGGCCTGAGCTGGGTGGACCTCGAACCGACTCCCTTCCTGGTCGAGGTCCAGGGCTCGCACAGGGAAGACGAATCCGACAAGTGGGAGTTCGCGACCTTCCCACGGCGGACCGGCAGGGCAGCCATCGTGCACATCTGGGGCGGCCACGGCGGCCCTGACACCCCGGACGGCGGTAATGGCGGAAAGACGGGCGAGTTCTTCGCGTCCACCTGCGACGTGCTGCTGGGTTGACCAGAGGGGCACTGCCGCCAGAGCCCGGCTGCTCTTGAGTCGGTTCGGGAGCGGCTGAAGAGTTCCCGTCCGATCACTTCGATCGGGCGGGAATTCGCGGTTTCGGGGTCCGGGTGATGTGGCCTTCTGTGACATGCCGTCATGGAGCGTCAGGCCAGAAGGACTCGCTTGCGTTGAAGCGGGAAGCCGACACGTCCGCAAAAGAGGTTGTCGAGGGCCTGGCCGCCGATTCGGCGGTGACGATGTCGGCCACTCCCAGGGACAGGGAGGTGAAGAAGGACTCGCCGCCAGCGACGAACTCGCCCTCGCCCGCGACACCATCTGCTGATCACCCACCAGCGAACCGCCGGGCCAGCACCCCGACCGCAATTTTCACCCAAGGTCGTACGTGTTCAGCAACCCTCCAATCGTTGCTGCCATCGGACTGCTCGTCACTACCGGACTCGTACGACTCGCCACTTCTACTGAGGAGTTGGAAGTCCTCGGTGCGACATGGGACGTGGCCCGAGTACGGGCTGTACTGCGAGCCCACCCCGGCGCCGAGCGGCGCCCACCGGGCCGCCCCCGATACGGTGAGCGGCTGTCGCCGCGTGAGCAGGAGGTCGCCGCCCGGGACTTCACCACCCCGTCACCGCAGCATTGATCGCCCCGCTCCGACATGCGACTCTCCGCTGAGGCCGCGCCCGGGTGGTGAGCCCGGCGAAGTCCGAGTAGCCGCTCAGTTTCGGCCCCAGGGTTCAACCAGGGGGCGGTGATCTTGGGCAGCGAAGACGGCCAGATAATGACGGGCATGTCGAACACATCCCGGCGTAGTCTGCTCGCTTTCTTCGCGGCCTCTGCCGCCTCCGTTCCGCTCAGCGGTCTGGCCGCCGCCCCCGCCCGAGCCGCCGAGTCCGCTGCCCTCTCCGTGCAGTCGTTCTCGGCCCCCGCCGGTCTGGGCTCGGCCCGGTCCTCCGTAACACTGGCCCCGCTGGACGCGTCGTTCTTCACCCAGGTGACGCTGAATACTCCTCTTACCGCCACCGTGCTGCCGGGTACCCCGGCCCGTACCGAGGTCACATCCGGCGGCAAACGGATCGCGTTGCTGACCAAAGGTGCCAGAACCGTCGTACTGCCCGGCCCGGAGCGTACGTTCACCGAGAACAAGAAGCCTTTCGTGGACGACTTCCAACGCACGCTTCCGGATCCGGCGCTTCCGGTGGTGGAGAGACAGTACTGGGGCAGCTCACCGGGCGGCGGCAGTTGGTCCACGCTCGGGCCTGCAGAGACCGACTACTCGGTCGTGCCGGGCACCGGCGTCATCGCCCTCACCACCGACTTCGCAAGCCGTCACGCGAGCGTGCGCGACGACGAGATCACGGACGTCGACGTGCGTGCCGTGGCCAAGTTGGACAAGGTGCCTGCCGGCCAGGCCTGCTCGTACGCACTGTCCTTCGGCTACCAGGACACTCACAACAGCTACCGGGCCCGGCTGTCTTTCCTGACCTCCGGGGCGGTCGAGTTGCGCGTTGAGAAGGAGGTCGCGGACTCGGTCACTCAGCTGAGCGCGGCCCTCACGCGTGCCACTGGCGTGCCTGCGGGCACGAACTGGACGATCCGGGTGCGCCGTGAGGGTGCCCGTATCCAGGTCAAGGCATGGCGTTCCGACCTCGCTGAGCCGTCCTCGTGGGCCGTCGACGTCAGCGACTCCACTTTCACCAAGGGCCGGGTGGGATTGCGCGCACTCGCCAACGACGGCTGCACCAACCTGCCGGTCAAGGTGGTCGTCAGCCGCTTCCAGGTGGACGCCGCCACCTGGGAGGCGCCGCCCAGCGTCACGCACAGCGACTGGGTACGCGTGCTGCCCCAGCCGTTCGACGGGACCTGGACGCCGGAGCTGGAACAGACCATCCGCGGCTGGGCCGGTTCGACGGCGCCGGACGTGCTCGCTCATGCGGCGATGTTCCTCGCCGGGGCGCCTGCCGTGACGAGCGGGGCCGTCCCGACCAAGGACAAGCAGGTACTGGGCGAGGCCGGTTACGGTTACCTGGACCCGCAGGGCTACCGCTACGAAGGCGCCGACTTCCACGAGTACATGAACCTCGGCTGGACCTTCCCCGACGGCACCTACACCGGGCCGTCCAGCAAGCAGGTCGGCAACCTCGACTGCTCGGGCTACACACGCATGGTCTACGGCTACCACATGGGCGTGCCGATGGCCGCCGGTGAGGACACCTCCAAGAGCCGGATCCCGCGCAAGTCCCGGAACATGGTCGACCACGCGCCCGGCGTGCGCATCGACCAGACCGACGGCACGAACCCGCCCGCCGCGGCGCTGCTGCAGCCCGGCGACCTCGTGTTGTTCAATGCCGACTCGGGTGACGACAACCCGACCGTCACGGTCGACCATGTGGGCATCTATCTAGGCAGGGACGCGGTCGGCAAGCGCCGCTTCCTCTCCAGCCGCAAGACCGGCAACGGCCCCACCATGTCCGATCTGGGCGGCGCCTCGCTCCTGGACGGCACGGGCACCTACGCCAAGAAGCTGCACACCGTGCACCGCATCTGACGCTTCGGCTGACCGCCCGCCCAGGGGCGGGCGGTCAGCCGGTCAGCACCGGCACGTGCTCGCCCACCTCCTCGATCGCCGAGCTGGAGATGATCGCGGGATTCGCGGCGGACTCGCTCACACGTGAACGGTGCCTGCCCCTGTCTGGGACCGTTCTCATCAGCCTTGCCTGCCAGCGACCGTTGTTCCCCGCTGATTCTGTCGCCCACGCCCCCGAGCACCTGTCCGCCGTCGCCCAAGAACTCAACAGCCGCCCACGCAAAACGCTCGGCTGGGAAACCCCAGCCGAGCGCCTCGCCAAGCTACTGGACCTAGCCAGTTGACCAGCAGTGTTGCAACGACCCCTCGAATTCGCCCACGTCCCGGGGGCGACGTCGCGGTCCGTGGCCGGATGTCTCAACCGCGTCCGGCCGACAGCGGACGCCCCGGCTTCACGAGGCGTTCCCCTCAACGGAGGTCAGTTGGCGTTGACCAGGCCGTGAGCGGGCACGGTGACCGTACGCGCGCCCGGCCGACCGCCCAGAACAACCTTGCGCAGCGCGCTGTTGTTGCTGAGGTTGGTCTCCTTCAGCCGCTTCTCGGGGTTGGCCAGAACCTGGATGTAGTAAGTGCCGTTGGGCAGGTTCGTGATGTCGAAGGACTGGCCGGGGAGGTCCTGGGTGTAGGTGTCGCCCGAGCCGACGTCGAGCACCTCGCGGACAGAGATCGAGTTCTCCTGCCCGCACGCGGTGGACAGGTCCGTGTTGTCCGGGTCCCAGTTGGCGTTCTTCACCGTGTAGTCCACGGCATCGGTGTTGGCCAGGCAGAAGGCCTCCTTGCCGCTGCGCACCGCTTCCTTCTGGTCGGCCTTCAGCAGCCGGTAGCTCGCGAAGTCCGTGAAGTGCCAGTGCTCGTGCCCCGGGCGCGGGTCCCACTCCATGGTGCCGGTCGGCGTGTAGCCGACCTGCTTGCCGCCGGCGTCGTAGAAGTACTGGTAGGCGTCCATGAGCTTCTTGCCGGGCGAGCGGAATCCGTCCACCACCAGCTTCGCGGGCCCCGCGTTCCACACATTCGCGCTGAAGGCGAGGTAGTCCTTCCCGGGGACGTCGGCACCGCCGTCACTGATCTGGATGCCATACGCCGGCAGAGAACGGAGGTCGGGCTTGGGAACGTCCGGCACCGTAGCCCTGCCGGTCGGCCGCTGCGCATTGGGCGCCGCCGCGGGCGCTTTCCGGGAGCCGTCCGTCTGTCCGGACCCGTCACCCACCTGTGCCGACCTGAAACCGGCCTTCTTCAGTGCCCACGGCAGGGCGGGCGGCGCCGGGGTGTGAGGCCCGTGGCCCACGTTGTACGACGGCCCCGCCCCGCTCGTCGCGGGAGCGGGCGCGGGCGCGGGCGTGGGGGTCGCGGCGTGACCGGAGTGCCCGGCCCCGTGGGATCCGTGGCTCCTGTCGGCCGCCGACCTGCCCGCGGGCCCCTCTCCGCTGAGCTCGCGTACGGTCACCTTGACCGTCTGAGGCTTGTCCGCGATGTCGAACAGGTCGCGGTAGCGCTTGGCCACGGACACCTTGGCGGTGTACTTCCCGGCCGGAAGGACAACCGGCGCGGAGTAGTGGCCCGAGTACGTGTTGGACGCCCAGCCGTTCTCGACGCCCCACACCGAGCCGAGCGTGAAGGGGTTCACGGGACAGCTCTCGGGGTACTTCGACTTGGCCGGGGCGTCGGGGCGCACCCGACCGGACGCGTTGTTGGGACAGAACGCCTCCGACCTGGTCAGCACCTTCTTGCCGGCCGCGTCGGTGATGGTGATCTCGGCGAAGTTCGGAAGCCCTGAGAAGTCCTTCACCAGACCCTTGGGAAGGGCCTTCGTCCGGACCTCCTTCCCCGCACGGATGATCTGCGTGGCGACGACCGGGTCCTTGTAGGACTTGCGGGTCACCTTGAGTTCGAGAGGCCCGTTCTCGGCAGTGACGTACGTACCGAGGTCCAGGTAGACGCCAGGTGATTCCTTCCATGAGTCCAGAGTCACCGAGTTGGAGGCAGCGATCAGGCTGAGCTTCGGCGTGGGTTGCGCCTTCTTGGCGTCGGGGGCGGCTGCGACGACGCCTGCGGTCACAGCGATCGCCGCAGCGACGGCTATCGCCGGACGCCATGGCCGGGCCAGGAGGGATCTGGTCATCATTCCTCGGTTCTACGAGTGCCTGATGGGACGGTGGACGGACAGCGGCGCACGGAACGCCGCTTGGGCCGGATGCGACGCGACGGACTCTGGGCGCGAGACGGTCTTCCATCCTGTGAGAAGGGAAGGGACCCACCCTGGGTTGTCCGTGAGTTCACGGATCGCGGATCATTGACCGAAAGCAGGTCATGGACCCTGGATCAAGCCGTGCTGGTGCGGTTTCTGCCCTGTATGCCCGTCAGTTGTGGTATCGCTCGGCGGTGGCCGTCGGAGGGGCGAGTGCTCGAGGTGCCCAGCACGCCCCGGCGACGAAACGTGGAACCCGCCGAGTTGCTCGGACTGCCGGACCGCTCGCTGATGAAGCTCGCCGAGGACCCGCAGACCGGGGAACAGAGACGGATGAGCGGACACGGCAGCGACGGGGCGTCCACCACGGTGGGCGCCCTCGCTGCGGGGAGTTGTTGCCCGACGCCCTGCGTACCAGGGGCTGTCCGACGAGTCGCGTGAGTGCTCTCGGGTCGTTCCCCACCTGGTCCGGTTCAGCCCAGCGCCGACCCGGCTCCGGCCCAACTCCCGCCAGAGTCAACCCATTTCGAGATCTAAGGCCCGCCGAATCCTACGGGCCGACCCAGGCGAGGACGCCAGTAGAAGTACGCAGTCGAGTTACTGAATGACGTCACCGAATGATGCGCCCGCCCGGCGGACGGCCAGGAGCGCCGCGCCGATGTCCGCCGCCGCTCGCGGATCGGACAGGGAGCGGCCCGCCAGGTCCTCGACGCGGCGCAGCCGGTAGCGGACGGTGTTGGGGTGGACGAAGAGACTCCGCGCCGCGTCCGTGGCGGAGCCGGCGGCGGCGTACCAGTACTCCAGGGTCTCCAGGAGACGGGAACGCTCCGCGGCCGGGAGATCGAGCAGGGGCTGGAGGACCACCTCGACGAGGTGCGCCGCCTCGGCCGGGGCGGCTGCGACGACCATGGCCAGCGGGTTGTCGTCGAACCGCGCGACGCCGGGCCCGGTGCCCTGGAGGCCGGCCAGAGCCAGACGGGCGAAGCGCAGAGCCTGGGGGGTGTCCCGCAGCGAGTGAAAGCACGGGCTGACACCTACGCGGGCGCCCGCGCGGCGCAGGATGCGCAGGCAGGTGCTCTCCGCCGTCGCCGTGGGCAGGGCGGCCAGACCGATCTGCTGGTCGGGCAGCAGCCGCCAGGCGAAGTGGACCTGGGCCTGACGCAGCGCCGATTCCGTCCCCGCCAGCGGCTCCTCGCCGGGAGCGTCGGCCGCCGCCGCGGCGACCACATAGGGCCCGCGGTCGGGCAGACCCAGCTCGCGAGCGGCCTCCCACAGCGTGCGGTCGGCGATGACGCCGGTGAACAGCGCCTCCACCAGTGCCGAGCGGCGCGCCTGACGCCGCGAGGTCAGCTCGGCGGTCGTCTCCCGGTAGGCCGCCGCCACCGCCTCCGCGTAGCGGCCGAACAGGGCCCAGATCTCCGCGGAATGGGACACCAGTTGGGCGTCGGTGACCTCGGGATGGGTGCGTGCCTCGGCGAGGACCTCCGTCCACAGGAGCTCGAAGCCGATCCGGTACGCGTGCAGGGTGTCCGCCAGCGGCACGCCCTGCTCGGCGCGGAGGCGGCCGGTCTCCCGCGCCGGGCTCGGGTCCTGCGCGCCCGCACGGCCGAGCTGGTTCAGGAGCAGGTCCGCGTTGGCGGTGCACGAGCGGCGCAGCGAGTCGAAGGGGATCAGGGACTCGTCCTTGTAGGCATCGACGTCCGAGCGAATGCGCTGCGCCATCCGCTCGCCCAGTTCCGGCAGACTCGCCTGAAGCGCAGAGACCACCCCTGAGAGGTTCATTCCCGCAGCGTAACGCCCCTGTTTTGTTCTCGGGAACAATCCGGGTGGGCAGACGCTGTCGTACCGCACATATGCCGTCGCCACGGACCTCTGCACGATGTCGTCAGTGTGAACAACGGATTTCGACGGCGACGTTCGTGGAGGCGGTCATGGCCAATCTGGCTCAGTTCCTGGTGGAGACGGCACGGCGGCAGCCGGAACGCCCCGCGCTGCGACTGGGGGGCCAGGTCACCAGCTACGCGGAGCTCGACGAGCGCAGCGCCCGCGCCGCCGCGCTGCTGCGGGCCGAGGGCGTACGACCGGGAGACCGGGTCGCGCTGATGCTGCCCAACGTTCCCGAGTTCGTCGTCCTGTACTACGGCGTGCTGCGCGCCGGAGCGGTCGTCGTGCCGATGAACCCGTTGCTGAAGACCCGGGAGACCGAGTACCACCTGCGCGACTCGGGCGCGGAGATGCTCTTCGAGTGGCACCAGGCGCCGGGCGAAGGCGCGCGGGGCGCGGCCGCCGCCGGAGTGCGGCACATGGCCGTCGAGCCCGCCGCCTTCGCGGGCCTGCTGGCCGGTCACGAACCGCTGCCGGAGGTGAGCGAGCCGGACAGCGAGGACGTTGCCGTGCTCCTGTACACCTCCGGCACCACCGGCCGCCCCAAGGGCGCCACACTCACCCACGCCGGGCTGCGGCACAACACCGAGGTCAACGCGGTCCATGTGCAGCGGATGACGCCGGAGGACGTGGTGGTGGGCTGTCTGCCGCTGTTCCACATCTTCGGCCAGATCTGCACGATGAGCGTGACCGTCCGCGCCGGCGCCTCGCTCACCCTGATCCCCCGCTTCGACCCGCAGACCGTGCTGGACGCCATCGCCCGCGACCGGGCGACGATCTTCGAGGGCGTACCGACCATGTACGCGGCGCTGCTCCAGCACCCGTCGGAGGCCGACGTGTCCACGCTGCGGATGTGCGTCTCCGGCGGAGCCTCGCTGCCGGTGGAGATCCTGCACGGCTTCGAGCGTCGCTTCGGCTGCGTGGTACTGGAGGGCTTCGGCATGTCCGAGACGAGTCCGGTGGTCACCTTCAACCACCCCGACCGGCCGCGCAAGGCCGGGTCCATCGGCACCCCGATCAAGGACGTCGAGGTGCGGCTCCTCGACGACAAGGGGCAGGACGTGGCTCCCGGCGAGATCGGCGAACTGGCCGTCCGCGGGCCGAACGTGATGAAGGGTTACTGGAAGCGCCCGGAGGAGACGGCGGCCACCATCCCGGACGGCTGGCTGCGCAGCGGCGACCTCGCGCGCCAGGACGAGGACGGCTACCTGTACATCGTCGACCGCAAGAAGGACATGATCATCCGCGGCGGCTACAACGTCTACCCGCGCGAGGTCGAGGAGGTGCTCCACGAGCACCCGGCCGTTGCGCTGGCCGCGGTGGTGGGTGTCGCCGACGCGCTTCTGGGCGAGGAGATCGCGGCCGCGGTGGTGCTGCGCCCGAAGGAGCAGGTCACGCCCGACGAGCTCCGGCAGTTCGTCAAGGAGCGGGTGGCGGCGTATAAGTACCCGCGCGAGGTGTGGCTCGTGGACACGCTGCCGACCGGCCCCAGCGGCAAGATCCTCAAAAGGGAGATCAGCGCGCCGGCGGGGTGAGGTCGTGTGGTCGAGTCAGCCGGGTGCTGAGCCCCCACCGGTTCGGCCCCGGCCAGACAGGTCAGCGTCTTGTTCCGCTCACGCGGCGCCAACAACCCGGTCAATACTCGCGGAAAGCGCGCCGTTGGGCCAGCGAGACGAACACATGATCAAAGCACGCGCTCCTCGATCGGTCCCAGCGCCGGACGGACACGGACGACGAGCAGTCATCAAAACCACCCCCACTCGTCCACTTACTGCGGTCCCTGCCGAAGTCAACAAACCACCGCTGGCGGTTACGTACGGGTGCAGCGGCCGGTCGGGCTGCTCACCGGGGGACGGCACTGGAGGTCGTAGTCGGCGGAACTGGTGCTCAGATAACGGCCGAGGCAGTCGTTGGGCGACGTACGGCCGTGCTGAGCACAGAAGTTGAGCGCGGCGTGGCCGTCGGTGAAGGGACCGGGAACGTAGATCACCCAGAAGCCGGGCCGCAGCGAGGCGAAGTCGTCGGTGCGGAGCAGGACCGCCTGGGGGATGGATTGCCGGATCTTCTTGAGGCGTTGCCCCCGCACGCCGGTGCCCGATGCGACCGGCTCGGTGAAGAGCTGTGCGATCCACTTGCCGGAGGCGGTCGGTGGCTCGCTCGGCGTGGGTGTGGGGCTCGGCTGTGTCGTCGGTGTGGCCGGACTCGATGCCGTACTGCCGGACGGGCCCCCGCTGCCGCCCGCCTCGTCCGTGCCCGAGCCGCGCAGCGCGAACACAACGGCGGTCGCGGCGATCACGGCGACGGCCACGGCGATCACGGCAAGGAGCAGGGGCGTCCGGTTCCGCCGCTGGGCGGGCGGCTGGGGGATGGTGGGGCCGCGGGAGTCGGAGCTGCCCGGCCCGCCGGCCAGAGGAGCAGCGCGGTGCGTCGGGTCGTGCGCGCCGGGCGGCCCGCCCAGTGGCAGCGGGACCGCCTCCGCAGGCAATCCGCCCGGCCCCCTCGTCATCGTCAGCGGGTCCCATTCCGGCGTCGTGCCCGACTCCACCTGCGCCAGCATCGCGTCCAGCCGCGCCGCATCGGGACGCGCTGTCGCGTCCCGTACCAACAGGGCCTGAAGCACCGGAGCCAGCGGTCCCGAGCGGACCGGCGGCGGTACTGGGTCGTCGAGGACCGCGGCCAGGGTGGCGTACGTGGTGGAGCGGCGCAGTGGGCTCACGCCCTCCGCGCACACGTACAGGACGAGTCCCAGGGACCACAGGTCGCACGCGGGGTCGTCGTTGCGGCCACGGACCCGCTCCGGGGCCATGAACTCCGGCGAGCCGACCAATTCACCAGTGAGGGTCAGAGAGGACGAGCCCTGGAGCGCCGCGATCCCGAAATCGGTGAGCACGGCACTGCCGTCCGGCTGCAGCAGCACATTCGCGGGCTTCACGTCGCGGTGCTGAATGCCCGCCGCGTTCGCGGCACGCAGCGCCGACAGTACTTGTCGGCCGATGCGCGCCGCCTCGGCAGGAGCCAAGGGGCCCCGGGTGAGCCGTTCCTGGAGCGAGTCGCCCGGCACCAGCTCCATCACGATCCACGGATGCGGGTCGGCGTTCACGATCTGATGGATCGTTACCACATGGGGATGGCTGAGCCGCGCGAGTGCCCGCGCCTCGCGCAGCACCCGCTCCCGTACGGCATCCGATGCTTCCCGGTCGGGTCTGACCGCCTTGAGGGCGACTTCGCGGTGGAGCACAGCGTCGCGAGCCCGCCACACCGTGCCCATGCCTCCGCTGCCGAGCCGCTCGATCAGCTCGAACCGCCCGTCGATCACATCCCCCGGCATTTGCATGGCGACAGGCTAAAGGACGAGGCCAGGGCTCAGCGCACCGGCCACCGACGCGGGCCGCTGCCACCAGCGGCCCCGCCGACTTGCCTCTGGGCCGCCCTGTTGCACCACCGCCGCCGCGGCCGGGTCGCCGTGCCACGCGGTGAACCAGCCGTTGGGCTTCTCCTGGCCTCCGACCTCGGCCGAGCCCGTCTTGCCTCCGATGTCCGGGCCCAGACCCGCCATGGCCTCGGCGGCGGAGCCCGACGTCGCGGTGCAGCTCAGCAGTTCGTGCAGCTGCGAGTGCGCGGACGCGTCCAGCTTGCGCTCAGCCGTTGCGAGCGACCGGCAAGACCACTGGCCGTGAACTTCCTTGGTTTTGCGCGAAGTTCTGCCCTTCTCCCCCACCGGGTTCGCGCCAGCACCGCCAGCGGCTTCGCCCGGGCCGAGACCGCCGGGCCCTCCGGCCGAGGCTCGGTACCGGACTCCCAGACCCCCGCCCGCTCCGAACAAGAAGCCGGAGAACGTCCGCCGCTAATTCAAACCGTCGCCAGCGGCGATTGCCGAGCTCACGAGCCTGCTAACGCCCGGCGACGCAACCACTGAGCCGCGTTCCTTGATCCTTCTCGGCGGCAACGGCGGAGGCGGAGAGGAGTGTTGCGCCGGCGAGGCTGCCCCAGAGGGCGGCCGAGCCGTGGGGTGCAAGAGCGGTGATGACCGCCGGGGACACGGCGAGGCCGAAGCCCGTGGAGAGCTCGAAGCGGGCGAGGGCGCGTCCCAGCACATGGGCCGGGGCGAGGGCGGTGACGAGCGCGGTGGCGCTTCCGGCATAGATGATCTCACCGATAGTGCAGACCACGGACACCGTGGCAACGGCCGGGGCACCCCAGCCGTGTCCCAGCGAGGTGGCCGCGAGGAAGCCGAGATAGGACGCGGCGAGTACCACGCCGGCGAGAGCCAGCACGGTCCGCCGGGAGAAGCGGGACATCAGGACGGTGACCGGAACCTGCAGGGTGACCACCAGCACCGTGTTGGCGACGAAGATGGCTGCCGACCACACCGGGGATGCGTGCAACTGTGTCACCAGGACCAGAGGGAGCGCGATTTCAGGGACGTTGAGGCAGAAGACGTAGACCACGTTGGCGGCCAGCAGCGCGCGCATCCGAGGTGCGGGCCCGTCGGTCCTGTCCTTGGCCGGGGCAGCGGCCGGATGCGCGCGCAGGTGGACGGACCATGCCAAGGCCGCCGCAGCGAGATAGGCGAGCCCGGTGACGGCTGCCAGCGCCTGCAGTGCGGTGGTGCCGCCCGCCAGGCATGCGGTGGCGAGAAGTGCGCCCACGCCCAGGCCGGCGTTGCGCAGGGCGCGGCCTCCCGCGAGAGCGACGTCGCGTTCCCGGCCGTGGGCGACCGTGGCCACGAGAGCTGCGTGGGCGGCCGGCCATGCCTGGTTGCCCATGCCGAGGAAGAGCACCGCCGTCGCGAACAGCCAGACGTGCCCAGCCGGGGTGGCCAGCAGCAGCGCCACACCCAGCACCCGCACCAGCATCGACGCCGCCACGACCGTGCTGCGTGCGCCCCGGTCCAGCCATCGGCCCACAGCGGGCATGCACACCAGACCCACGACGACACCGACCGTCATGGCGATGCCGGTTGCCGGCGCGGACAGCCTCAGTACCGTCACCCCGTAGAGCAGCAGAAAGGGCCGAAGCAGGCCGGTGCCGAGCGCGTCCACGGCCAGGGCGACGGCATAGCGGGGGCCTCCGGAGGCACGGACGAGGGCGCGGGGCTGGAACTTGGTGGTGGTTGCCATGGCGTCAACGTGCTTTCGGCCGCCGGGCTGGGCACGTCGGTTGACTGACACCGTCAACCGACGCCGTCGCCGGCCATCCGCTCAGGGATGCTGTGGGGATGACGTTGAGGATCGACATCAGCGGCCTGCCGTCCGAGCGACTGCGCTTCGCCGCCTCCCCGCTGGCCGAGCTGACCGCGATGCTGCACGTGCTGGCCGAACCCGGGCATCATCCGCAGCTCGCCGGCTGGGCCGGGGACGTCTGGGCCGGTCTGCGGCCGGAGTTGGCCGAGCGGTTGCGGGAGGCGGAGTTTCTCTGGCGCTCCTCACAAGCCGACTTCCTGATCCCCGCCCGACCTCGGCCGACCCTCGCCGAGGAGTTGGACGACGTGGACCAGATCGACGACGAAACGTATGTGACCGCCGCGCTCGTCACCACGTGCGGCAGCAACCGGGTCCACTTCGGCGCGCCGTCGCCACTCACCGACGCGACTGCGCGCGGGCGGGCCCTGGACCTGGCCCAAGCCCGCGGCGCGCGGCAAGA
This sequence comes from Streptomyces sp. NBC_00885, assembly GCF_045207475.1. NCBI lineage: Bacteria > Bacillati > Actinomycetota > Actinomycetes > Kitasatosporales > Streptomycetaceae > Streptomyces > Streptomyces sp. NBC_00885. Next base: position 8,535,115 of record NZ_CP108796.1, on the reverse strand, counting down.
GGCCTTCGCGGAACGGCTGCTCATGGACCCGGCCGCCGTGCGGGCACGGGTGCGCCACACCCTCGCACAGTGCGCCGAGGCCTTCTTCGACGCCGCTTGGGCGGGCGTCGCCGTGCAGCTCGCCACCGACCTGCGCCTGAAGAACGACCTGCTGAAGCGCCAGGGCATCGGGGCGGCACTCGCATCGGTCTCCGGCTCAGTCACCCTGGCACCGGACGGCGACTGCATCATCGTGGACAAGCTGCAGGACAAGGCGACCACCGCCCACGGCACCGGGGTCACCTTCATCCCCAGTGTCTTCGGCCGCCCGCACCTGGTGGCGGTCCACGCGCCGGGGTGGCAGCCGGTGGTGCAGTACCCCGTGGCCGAGCCGAGTCCATCAGAGCCCGTACCGCTGGAAACGGTCACCCTCAGACTGGAGGCACTCGCACATCCGGTACGGCTGCGACTGCTGCGCACCCTGGCCCGCGGCCCGCACACCACCCGTGAGCTGGCCCACGCCTGGGAACTGTCACCCCCGGAGGTTTCCCGCCACCTCGCTGTCCTCCGCCGCGCGGGCCTGCTCACGGCCCGGCGGCACGGTCGCTATGTTCGCTACACCCTCAATCTGCCCGATCTGGCGGCGCTGGGGGGCGACTTGCTGGCGGCCGTCCTACGCTGAGGAGCTTCGGCCTGCCAGGACGCGGGCGACCGCCGCCTTCGCAGCGCCGTCCGACTCGGCAGGCCGCCGAGCTGTACCCGCGCGACCGCCTGCTGCCCTCGGACAGCGCAGTGGCTGCACGGCCGAAGCTGACGAGTTGGCGGAGGTCGTCCGCAGGACCTTGTGAATCAAGGGGCCGTCTTCAAAGAGATCACGTTTGTCAAACGTGACGCCTCACCCATGCGTCATGCCGGACGCACGGCTGCTGTTGAGCAGCGAGATACCCTCCTCGATCGCGATCACGGCCTCGCGCTGGTCGATGCGGGCAATGGCTCGCTGGTGAACTGCGCCGACTTCAATGGGCATGTGTGGACCTGGAACCCGATGCTGCGGGATGTGTGGCAGAAACGGCCGCTGACCTATGGCCTCGCCGAGGACCCGCTCGCCGCCCAGAACCCCGACGCTGAGAACGACACCCGCTCTTCGGCCTCGCTGCAGGCCGGCCGGGACGCGCGTTCGACGGTGGTGGCACCTCTGCCACCCGTGCCGAGGCTCGCGGTACTCGAAATCAGCGCGGGTATCCGGAGCCGCGGGTACGCCGGAGCGGGGACCAACGCCGTAAGCCGCCCCACCCGTGACGCACTCCACACGGTCACGGCGACTCTAAATAGGAATTCAGTATGCGTATTTGATAGCGTCCAGGCTGTGCGACTGACAAAGTTCACCGACCTGGCACTGCGTTCCGTCATGCGCCTGGCGGTCTCCGACGACGGCGACCCTCTGACCACACGCGAAGTGGCAGCGGCCATGGACGTTCGATACACCCACGTAGCGAAGGCGATCACACGCCTCCAGCACCTGGGCGTAGTGGAAGCCCGGCGTGGCCGAGGCGGCGGACTGGCGCTCACAAGCCTCGGCCGGCGCGCCTCGGTCGGCTGGCTGGTACGGGAGCTCGAGGGCGAGGACGAGGTCGTCGCCTGCGACGACCCGCCTTGCCCGCTACGCGGAGCCTGCCGCCTGCGACGTGCACTGCGCGACGCCCAGGAGACGTTCTATGCCGCCCTCGACCCGCTGACCGTGACCGACCTGGTGGCTTCCCCCACCGGACCGGTACTCGTCGGACTCGTCGGCCGCCCACAGGAGTAGCAGACGCACACCCAGGGGGTCAGTCCCCCGCACGCTTAAATACGCAGATCGCATACCGATTAAGGAGTCACTGTGCTCTCCGAGCAGTCCACCCCCGTTGTCCGGGCGACGCTCCCGTTGGTCGGCGCCGCCGTTGGGGACATCACCGAGCTGTTCTACAAGAAGCTGTTCGATGCCCACCCGGAGCTGCTGCGGGACCTGTTCAACCGGGGCAACCAAGCCAACGGGGATCAGCAGCGGGCGCTGGCTGGATCCATCGCGGCGTTCGCGGGCATGCTGCTGGAGACCCCCGACGCCCGCCCGGACGCGATGCTCGCCCGGATCGCGCACAAGCACGCTTCCCTCGGCATCACCTCCGCCCAGTACAAGGTCGTCCACCACCACCTCTTCGAGGCGATAGCCGATGTGCTGGGCGACGCCGTCACCTCCGAGGTCGCCTCTGCATGGGACGAGGTCTACTGGCTGATGGCCAACGCGCTGATCGCCATCGAGGCCGGTCTCTACCAGCAGACCGGCCTCGATGGCGACACTTGGCACAGCATGGAGATCACCGAGCGGCGCCAGGAGACGTCCGACGTCGTCTCGTTGATTCTGCGGCGCGCCGACGGCCGCCCCACGGAGCCCTTCCGGCCCGGGCAGTACATCAGTGTCCAGGTCGAGCTGCCCGATGGCGCCAGGCAGATCCGCCAGTACAGCCTGTCCGCCGCCCCGGGCCACCCGCACTGGCGAATCACCGTCAAGCGCCTCCGGGACGATGTGAATCCGGACGGTGAGGTCTCGTCCTGGCTCCACGAGCACGCCCAGCCAGGGGACAGTCTCACCGTGTCCGCCCCGTTCGGCGACCTGGTCCTGCCGGAGGGCGACGGCCCGCTGCTCCTGGCGTCCGCCGGTATCGGAAGCACGCCCATGCTTGCCATGCTCGACCATCTCGCCTCCACCGGCTCGACCCGCCCGGTGACCGTCGTTCACGCAGACCGATCCCCCGCCGACCACGCGCACCGCGACGAGCAACGCACCCTGGCTCGGGCGCTCCCGAACGCCCAGCTCCACCTGTGGTACGAGGAGCCCTGCGACCATGCGCCGGAGGCATCGACCGGCCGGGCCGATGTCACCAGCCTGGAACTCCGCCCTGCATTGACCGCCTACTTGTGCGGCCCCCTCCCCTTCATGCGCGCGGTCCGCGGCGACCTACTGCGTCTCGGCGTACCCGCCGAAATGATCCACTACGAGGTGTTCGGACCGGACCTCTGGCTGGGGCGACCAGGCCGCATCCGCCGAGACTGCCTGAAATAACACAAAAGGCCAACCAGCGCCCCCGTGCCCGGCAGCGTCTCTGCTGCCTGGCTGCGTGACGAGCGGTCGTGCGCCAAGCAGCACCCCTCGGTTGTGCTGGGCGAGTGGCGATGACGGCTTCGACGCGTACGGCTCATGTGCACCTGCCTCTCCGCCGTCCTCCTGGTCGGCCTGGTGCTCAACGCCACCCTCGGCTGGTCCTGGGCCGACCCGATCGCTGCCTTGGTCATCGCCGCCATCGCGCTCAGGGAGGGCCGCGACGCCTGGCAGGGCAAGGGCCGCTGCAGTGGTGCCGTCTGCCGACCCGGAGACGGACGCGTGCGGATGCCGGCCCGGCTGCGACTGCTGCCGATGAACACACCCGCCGCAGCGACGGAGCCCCAAGCCCCCGCCCGCACGGGACCCCGTTCGGGAACGGCCAGGCCGGACGGCGCGGGCGCGCACGGCAGGCAGGTGCGGGAGCCTGGAGACATGGACATCGAGATCCTTCTCGTGCCCGGCTGCCCGAACGAGACGCTCGCGGCCGAGCGGCTGCGCTGCGCGCTCGACACGTCGGGGTTGAGCAGTATCGGATTCACCACCCGCATCGTGACCGGCCAGGCCGAAGCCGAGCGGATCGGCTTCACCGGCTCCCCGACCATCCTCATTGACGGCCGCGACCCGTTCGCCGAGCCCGCGCACACCCCCGGGCTGTCCTGCCGGATGTACCGGACCGCGGACGGCCTCGCCGGCGCCCCCGACGCCGGCCAACTCCACGAGGCGCTCCGGGCCGCCGCCGCCATCACCACAGCCGGTCTCACCCTCACCACGGTGGAGAAGTTCGCCTTCCCCGATACGAAACTCCCTTCCCCAGCCGCCACCCACATCCTCGGCACAGCGAAACGCCCCCATACGGGAGACAGCACATGACGAGCACAGCAGGCGAAGACAGTCCCGTCCCCCTGGCCGACCTCAGCGCCGCCCACGCCTCCGTCACCCTTCTGGAGCGCCTGGCCGACAAACTCGGCGCACGGGCCTCCGTGACCGCCGTCTACGGCGAACCCATTACTCGCGACGGCATCACCGTCATTCCGGTCGCCAGGGTCGGCTTCGGCTTCGGCGGTGGCGTCGGACGGGAAATGGGCGCCGCCAAAACCGGTGAGGGCGGAGGCGGAGGCGGCGGAGTCGAGGCCCGGCCGCTCGGCTACATCGAGATCACCGACGGCAAAGCCACCTACAAGCCGATCCGCGACCCATGGACGGACATCGTCCTTCCGCTGGCGGCCCTGCTGGCCGGATCGGCACTTCCCCGAGTCGTCAGGATGATCAGGCGCCGCGAACACCGCTGACAGTCAGCCATGCCTTAGCAAGTTTTTGACATCCCTGTTCGTCGGAGTCGGCGGCCTGGATGGTGGGGGCTATGGCACCTGGCGGGGCGGTCCGGCGGTATTGCCAGGAGTGTGGGGTACGCCATAGCCGAACGTTGCAGGTGACACGGGTGTCCCCCTTCCCGGCAGAGGGGTGCGACCGGTTGTCCATTGTCGTGGGCAGGCTGTTGCAGCGAAGTTCGCGACTGATCGTCGAGGGCACTCGCTCCAGCCGCTCGGCTGTCTTGCGCACACCCAGGCCGCGTTCGCGCGGTGTGGCGATCCGCCGCCTCGACCGTGCCCGCTCGGCATGTTCCCCAGTGGCTCTCAGGGGCGGTACACCTCACCGGGGTTGGCCTTGCCGGGCGCGAGCAGCTCGGGCACGGTGACGAATGTGTAGCCGCGATTCTTCAGCTCGTCGATGATTCCGGGGACGGCGGGCACGGTTCCGTCGTAGATGTCGTGCAGCAGGATGATGCCGTCGCGCCCGGCCTGGTCGAGGATCCGTTTTCTGATGAGCTCGGAGTCGGTGGTGGAGTAGTCCTTGGCGGTGGCGCTCCACAGGACCTGGGCGAGGCCGAGCTCCCGGCTGACGCTGGTGACGTCGTCGTCGGTTCGGCCCTGCGGTGGGCGCATCAGGGTGGGGCGGCTGCCGGTGATCTTGGCGATGGCTTCTTGCGTACGGGAGAGCTCGTTGCGTATCCCATCGGCGTCGAGTTCGTCGAGCCGATGGTGCGACCAGGTGTGATTGGCTACTTCATGGCCCTCGGCGGCGATACGCCGCACGACGTCGGGCTGTTTGACCACGTGGTTCTCGCCGAGCAGGAAGAAGGTCGCGTGAACCTGCTTCTCTTTCAGCGAGTCGAGCAGCTTCGGGGTGTCCTTGCCGGGCCCGGCGTCGAAGGTCAGGGCTATGCACTTGACCTTCGCGCAGTCGGTGCCTCCCGCGGCTGACAGGGACAGCGATTCCGCAGCCGATGCGCTGTCGCGGGCGGCCGAAGGCGACGTGGGCTCCATCGAGCAGCCGCCGATTGCCAGCGCGAGTGCTGCGACGGCGGTGACCGTGAACTTCTTCCTGTATTCGGGCATGCCGGAATTACCCCTTGATGGTCGTGAGTGGTGGTCATCGGCCTGCATACGCCGATGCATGCATGTGATGTACGCCGGTCCTTGCGGAGCGGCGCATCACCTTCCCGATCGCTGACGGGCCGTTGGATTGCTGCCGTCGGGGAGCATGGAACCCGTCACCGTAGGTCATCTCGGCGGACAGCCGAGCGTGTTCGAGGGGTTCGCGGTCGCGCTCCGGGAGGCCCTGGCGGACCTCCCGGAGCAGATGCTGACCTACCGGGATCCGCCGACGTCACTCCGTCCGCAGCCCGTCCGGGCGCATCAGGCGCCACAGTGGCGGCAGGCTGAGCAGTGTCACCAGCAGTACGACCCCGGCTCCGACCCCGGCCATCGCGGCGACCGGCACCCAGTCGACGGTCACCCGGACGCTCGCCATCTTCAGCAGCACCGTGCCGAGGGCCACGCCCACGGCCGACGAGAGCAGCAGTGCGAGGGCGACCGGTACGGCGGTCTGCCAGAGAACCGACATACTCAAGGTCGAGCGGCGGGTGCCGAAGGCGACGAGCGCGGACAGGAGTTTCCTGCGTTCGCGTAGCTGCTCGAGCTGGGAGACGAGCAGGCTGACCCCGATCAGCAGCAGTACACAGGTCGCTCCGATGAACAGTCCGGTGCGGATCGACGTGAAGCGGTGGGACTGCTCGGTGGCCTGGAGGTGGGACAGGGACAGCGTCGGATCGGCCTTGCGGACGGCTGTCCGGGCCCGCTCGGCGGCCTGCGGCACGGACGGGTCCAGCCGGATGTAGATGACCGCCGCCTGGCCTCGGCCGAGGCCCTTTGGTGCCGCTTTCGTAGTCGCGAGGATGCCGCTGCGTTGCAGACCCTGAGGGTCACGCCGGCTCTTGGCCTCCTTCGCGGATGCCGGCAGGGTCCATGCGACGGGTTCTGGGCCGCTGCCGTCGCTCGTGTTTCCGGCGTAGATCTTCCGGCCGGGTTTCACCACCGCCGCGGTGGAGTCGTCGTCCCAGCCGCCGCGCAGCACGAACGTATCGCCGTCCTTGCAGGAGGGCAGGTGTGCCACCTCGCGCAGCGCGTCGCAGCTGCCCATGGTGAGTTTGGCGGTCGTCCTCCACTCCGCCGGGGAGGTGGCGAGGTGAGTCTCGCTCAGGGCGATCGCCTCGGCGACGCCCTTGGTGCCGCCGATCTCGCGGGCGATGGCGTCGGCGCGGCCGGCGGCGGCGTCGCCGACTCCTGCGCCGGCGGAGATCGCGGCGCGCGAGGGGTCGTTGCCCGTGTTCCTGCTGTACATGCCTTCGACGCCCGTGAACATCATCTGCAGGGCGATCGCGCCGGCGACCGCGACAGCGATGCCGTTGACCAGTCGTGCCGCGGCAGCGCTGCTCATCTGGAGCCGTCGGACGGCCAGTTGCCACGAGACCGGGCCGCCGCCGAGCCGACAGGCCACGCCCTCCACCAGCCAGGGCAGCAGGGCAGTGATCCCGACCAGCAGCATCACCACGCCGGTGCTCACCTGCCAGCGGCTGAACCCCGGATTCTCGTTGCCCATGCCGATCATCGGATAGAGCAGTGCGAGCCCTCCCACGGGCAGCAGCAGCCGCCACCACATCCGTCGCCGTGACGGTTTCGCTGCACGGACCACCCCCAGCGGCTCGATCACCACACCCCGCATGGCCAGCAGCGTCACGGCGACCGCGACGGCGGGCACGGCCAGTGCGACAAGGGCGGCAAGTGCCGGGGACGGATCGAGATCGCCGGGGAACACGCTCATCCCGTACAGCTCGATCACGGACGCCGACTGGCGTGCCGCGGCGAAGAACCCGGCCCCGAAGATCAGCCCGGCAAGTGCTCCGGCGAGTGCCTCGCCCGCCGCGATCCGGCGGGTCATCCTGCCGTCGGCGCCGACCAGGCGCAGCGCGGCGAGTCTGCGGTCGCGCCGCTCACCGCCGAAGCGCACCGCGGCGGCGATGAACACGGCCACCGGCGTCAGCAGGGCGACGAAGACCAGGACGATCAGCAGGGCGAGGACGGCATCCATCGTCTCGGGTTCGGCGGAGTTGCCGAAGCCGGTGACCAGCTCTCCGCCGAGCTGTTTGAGCGTGTTGCTGCCCTCGTAGTAGGCGAGTTCATCCGGGCCGAGCAGGCCCTCGTCGCCGATGACCGTGGTGACCTTCGCGTCCAGCCGCTCGCGCAGCAGGGTCCCGTCGTCCGACTTCAGCAGCTGGTCAAGGGCCGGGGAGACGGCCATCTCACCGGGGGCGGGGAACGCTCCCAGGCCCGGCGGCAGCGGTGCGTCGGAGCCCTGCGGCATCAGCAGCATGCCGTGGATGTCCTCGCCGCCGAAACGGGTGTCGGCCTCCCCCACGAGCAGCGAGTTGTCCCCCGCCGTTTCGCCCGCCGACGCCGTCTGCACGCTGCGGGCGTCACCGCGCAGATCGCGCGCGGCGAGGGCGCTGGGGATTGCGGTGGTGACCAGCAGCAGTGCCACGCCCAGGCCGACGCCGAGACCGGTGAGCAGGGTGCGGGTCCAGCCCTCCCGGCCGCCGCTGACAGCGAACCTGGCTCCCATGAGCAGATCGCGCGCCCAGACGCGGGCGGTCATATGGCGCGCTCCATGTCCCGGGACCTGCCGTCGCGTACGACGATCTCGCGGTCCGAGTACGCGGCGACGCGGGCCTCGTGGGTGACGAGGACGACGGCGGCGTTCGTGGACCGGGCGGCCTCCGTGAGCAGCTCCATCACGCGCTCGCCGTTGAGGGAGTCGAGCGCGCCGGTCGGCTCGTCGGCGAACAGCACCCGCGGGCCGGTGACCAGTGCGCGGGCCACGGCGACGCGCTGGCCCTGGCCGCCGGAGACCTCACCGGGGCGCTTGGCGGCGAGGTCGTCGACCTCCAGGCGTTCCATCTGCTTCAGGGCGGTGTGCTCGGCCTCCTTGCGCTTGGTGCCGTTCAGCCGCAGCGGCAGCGCCACGTTCTCGACGCAGGTCAGTTCGGGCACGAGCTGACCGAACTGGAAGACGAAGCCGAACTCGCTGCGGCGCAGCGCACTGCGCTCCGCGTCGTTCATCGCCGACAGCTCACGGCCGTCGTAGGTGATGGTGCCCGAGTCGGGGGTGACGATCCCGGCGAGGCAGTGCAGCAGCGTCGACTTGCCGGAGCCGGAGGGGCCCATGACGGCGACGACCTCGCCGGGGTGGATGGAGAACTCGGCACCGTCCAGCGCGTTGGTGGGCCCGTAGGCCTTGCGGAGTTCGTCCGCGACGAGCAGGGAGCCGGCGGGGGTCATGCGGTCACCGCCTTCGCGAGCTGGTCGAGGCGGGCGGCGGCCAGCTCCAGCCAGCGCAGGTCGGCCTCCAGGTGGAAGAGCGCGTGGTCGCAGATGAGTTGGTCGGCGAGGTCGCCGCGGCGCTTGCGGTCGGTGAGGATGCGCATCAGCCGCAGATGCTCCGAGCGCTGTGTGTCGAGCAGTTCGGCTGCGCTGCGGCCGGTGAGCAGGGCGAGGACGACCTTGGTGTAGAGGGTCGACTGGAGGTACGGCTCCGGCTTCTCGGGCGTGGCGAGCCACTGGGCGACGTCGGTGATGCCGGCTTCGGTGATCGCGTACCGCTTGCGCTCGGGGCCGCCTCCCGCCTCTATCCCGTCGACCTCGACGAGGCCGTTCTTCAGCAGGCGCGACATCGTCGAATAGACCTGTCCGTAGTGGAGCGGGCGGTCGTGGCCGAACTTCTCGTCGAAGGCGCGCTTCAGGTCGTAACCGTGGCGGGGTCCGGACTCCAGGAGCCCGAGGAGCGTGTGACCGATTGACATGACGGGAACTATACACACCATGTATACGCGATGTGTATACGCACTGTGTAGTGTTGATCTGGGGGCCGTCCGTGCAGGTCAGAGTCTTCACGGTATCCCCGCAGTCGGGCGACGGGCTCCCGACGGAGTCCCCTGGGACCTGCTCGGCCGGACCGCGGGCACCGCCTGCCACCTCGTCAGGTCGTGCGTCGTGAGGGGCGGTGCCCGCGGCGGCCGGACCGATCGCCGTCAGCCGTCGGAGGGTTCGACCCGCAGGACGACGTGGTGGCCGTCGCCGGCCTCGTTCAGGACGGTGATCCTGGTATTGGTGTTCGGCACGATCACGCCGCTGGTGGGGTTGGCCGGGTCGTAGTAGTGGTCACCGTGGCGGTCGTCGAAGACCGCCACACCGGGCGCCGTGGGCACACGCAGCTCGACGCCGTTGCGGTGCAGGGTGAAGGCGTCGGTCGGCCGGAGGCCGAAGGGGGAGTCGAAGGTCTGGATCAGGTTGGTCAGCAGCGTACCGTCGGGCCAGCGCAGCGGCGCCGGGTGGGCATCGACGGGCAGGATCTGGCCGTGGCCGGGGTGCTGGCCGACGTTGTTGTCCGGCTGGGAGGTGTCCCACAGCGAGATGAGCAGGCCGTTGTGGAAGGGGTAGTGCTCCACCCACCGCGGGCGGGTGGTGCGCCAGCCGAAGTTGTACGGGCCCGTCTGCAGGGCGGTGTCATAGGAGACGTACTGGCGGTTCTCGGCGATGTAGTACTGCGGGTACCGGCTGATGAATGCCTCGCCGATACGCGAGAAGCCCCTCGCGGTCCAGCCGTTGTCGCCCCCCTCGACGTCGTCGGAGAGCAGCGTGGCGCCGTCGGCGGTGACGGTGATGGCGTCGGCGGCGAAGCCCTTGCCCTGGACGGCTTCGTCGGTGGCGTAGCGGAACCTGACGTCGATCTTCTGGCCGGCGTAGGCGGTCAGGTCGTAGGCCAGGTTCTTGTAGGCGCCGCCGGTGCCCGTCAGGGCGGGCCTGCCGGCGCCGTCGTGGCCGATGGACGCGCCGTCGGCGGTGCCGTTAAGAGCGGTCCAGGTGGTGCCGCCGTCTGTGGAAGCCTCGGTGTAGAGGAAGTCCCAGTCCTGCTCGATGTCCCACCAGCCCTTGAGGGTGAGGGCCGCGGCGGCCTTCCCGGTGAGGTCGAGGGGGCGGGTGAGGGTGGTGGTCAGCTTGTCGCCCATGCCCGACCACCACTGCCTGCCGCCCTGGGCGGGGGTGGTGATGGGGGTAGCGACCTGCTTGTCGGGCAGGTCGACGACCAGGGCCTGCGGGTCCTTGCTGTTGAACTCGGCATAGCCGAGCTTGTAGGTGCCCTCGGTCGCGGCCTTGGCGGTGGCATAGTCGAGCCAGCCCAGCTGCAGCTTGTCCCATGCGTTCATGTCGCCGGGCAGGTCGCCGATGACGCCCTTGCCTCGGCCTAGCCAGGAGCCCTGCGACATCACGCTCCAGGAGCCGGAGGAGGATTCGCCGGTGCCGCTGGTGTCGTAGTGGTCGGGCAGGCCGAGGTCGTGGCCGTACTCGTGGGCGTAGATGCCGAGGCCGCCGTTCTCGGGCTGCATTGTGTAGTCGCCGACCCAGAGGCCGGTGTCACCGATGGGGGTGCCGCCGCCCTTGTTGCCCTCCGGACCGGTCCTGCCGGCGTTCTGTCCATAGACGTAACTGCGATGGGCCCAGATGGCGTTGCTCCCCTGGGCGCCGCCGCCGGCGGACTGGTCCTCACCGGCGTGGACGATCTGGAAGTGGTCGATGTAGCCGTCGGGCTCGTTGAAGTCGCCGTCGCCGTCGTAGTCGTTGCGGTCCCACTGGTCGTAGGAGGCGAGGTCGGCCTTGATCTGCTGGTCGGTACGGCCCTTGGCCTTCTGGTCGGCCACCCAGGCGTTGACGGCGTCGCGGACCAGGTCCTGGGCGTTGTCGCAGATGCGGGCGCCGCAGAAGTCGGAGCCGTAGCGGGCCTCGTTGTAGGGGATCTTCACCCAGTCGACGACCGAGCCGTCCACGGAGTAGCGGCCCGAAGACTGCCGCTCGTAGTACTTGGCCACCGACTCCTTGTCGGGGTCGTGCGAAAAGTACAGGTCCTGGAAGTGGTCGCGGTCGTAGTCGGCCTGCCAGGCGGTGGAGTTGTCCATTGCCGGGTCCGGCTGCGTGATCTGGTTGTGCGCCGGGCCGGGCTCGCCGCCGTACTTGACCACCGCCGGCTTGGGGCCGGCGCCGTCCGGGTCGTAGGTGGTCGTGTTGTCGACCGTGTCACCGAACTCGGTGAGGATGACGAATATTCTGTCGGTCTTCTCGCGACCGAGCTCGGCGTACTTGCCCTTGCCCAGGCGCACGACCTGGGAGGCGCCGCGCTTCCGGACGGAAGCCTTGCCGGAGAGCACCTGCTCGAGGGCTTCTTTGCGCTGAGCCCGGTTCTTCTTGGTGAAGGGCCCAGGCAGGTCGTGCTCGTCGGGGCCGACGTCCGCGCGGGGATGGGCTGTGGCGGCCACGGCGTCGACAGCGGGGTCGGCGGGGTCGGCATCGGCCTTCGAGGGCACGGCGGCCAGGGCAAATCCGGCCAGCATGGCCGTCGCGGCGAGCAAGGTAATGGACGGACTGGGACGTCTCTGATGCATCAAAGCAGCCTCCTAATGTGATGTGTGACATTGCACAGCACGGGAACGGCAAAGAACAAGACCTGGGGCGCGTCTGAGAACTGAGCTCCTGGCCACCCCACATGCCGTGATGATCTCGGTGTGGGGCACGGGGATCCGGGTTACCCACCGTGCTCGCGCCGGCGCTGCGCGGCGGGGCCCGGACGGGTGCGGCGAGGGCGAGCGGCACGGAAAACTCCACCCGCCTGGGGTGACCCGGCACCGTGAATTAGTTGGGGATGCGCAATGCTCAAGCGCGCACGCTGCGAATCGTCGAAGAAGCATTGAAAATCGGGGACGGCACGCTGCGGCTGATCGTCTTCATGGGAGCGGCCACCCGCGCCGCACTCACCCTCGGTGGTGGCGCCTGGCTCGCGGTCTGCTGTAGCGGTGCTGAGGCGCGATCCAGATTTTTCGGAGTTCGGCGGTCTGAGGATGTCGAGAACGTGCCACCGGCTCCGTCCCAGGGACATCAGCAGCCACCACCGGCCGCACGAGGAAGAAGGAGAAACCAGCATGGCGATTCAGCGGATGGACAACGTCGGCATCGTCGTCGAGGACATGGATGCCGCCATCGCGTTCTTCGTGGAACTCGGTATGGAGCTGGAGGGCAGGGCGGAGGTCGAGGGCCTCTTCGCCGACCAGTGCACCGGACTCGACGGGGTCCGCTGTGACATCGCGATGGTCCGGACCCCGGACGGTCACAGCCGGCTCGAGCTGGCGAAGTACCGCAGCCCTGCGGCGATCAGCGCCGGGCCGCGCAACCGGCCGCACAACATTCTGGGCACGCACCGCGTCATGTTCGCCGTCGACGACATCGAGGACACCGTTGCCCGCCTGCGCCCTCACGGCGCCGAACTCGTCGGCGAGATCGCCCGGTTCGAGGACAGCTATCTGCTCTGCTACCTCCGCGGCCCGGAGGGCGTCATCGTCGGACTGGCCGAGCAACTGCGCTGAGAAGGAGAATCCGAACCATGCAGCCGACGAGATCGTCGAGGTTCTGAACCGCCCGATCAGCCAGGCGCTGCCGGCCCGTGACGTGACCCACCTGGCCTGCGTCGCCAAGGACGGAACCCCGCAACGTACCGATCGCCTTCACCTGGAACGGGGCGCACATCGTCATGTGTACGACGAAGAACGCGCCCAAACTCCCGTGGCCACCCTCGCGCACAGGCTCCTGAAACGACGGCACCAGTAGGTGAGACACAACTGAGTGTCTTGAGAACCATCGAATTTGAGCCCGATTCCTTTGATGGAACGATCGCTTCGATATCGCGGGCAGCGGGCTGGGGAGCGGGTTACGAGGCGTCGGGCGAGGTGCGTGCCGCAGATGGTGAAGCGGAAGAGCATGGCGGTGGCCCCCTCACCGAGGTGGGTCCTCGAACCGTGAATCCCATCGACGCCGTGACGGACTGATGACCCGGCGGATTCACCGCCGACGACACGGACCCACCTGGCGCGGGGCGGCTTCAGTCGTCGCGCCCGACGCCGCGATCGGGTGCGCTCATGTCCCCCGTCCCGGGCGTGCCGTCGGCGAGCCCGTAGCGCAGAAATACGGTGCCCTTCGGACCGGCTACCGGCGGTTCGAGGAGTGTGACGTTCGTCGGCACCGCGCCACCATCGAACACCTTCTTCCCGACGCCGAGCACGATCGGGTGCACCCAGAGGTCAAGACGGTCGAAGAGCTTCTCGCGCAGAAGGGTCTGCACCAGGTTCAGGCTCCCGACGACCTTCACGTGCTCGTGCCGGTCGCGGATCTCGCGCACCGCGCCGGCCAGATCCGTGCCGAGCTGCGTCGACCCGGCCCACGAGAGGTCGGGCCTGCCGCGGGAGGCCACGTACTTCGGGACGCTGTTGAAGAGCGTGGCGATCTCGTTGTCCTCGCCATCCTCCTGGTACGGCCAGTAGGCAGCGAAGATGTCATATGTCCGCCGGCCGAGCAGGAGGGCGTCCGTGCCCTCGTACGCGGCACCGACCTGCGCCCCGGCAACCTCGTCGAACAGGGGCGCCTGCCAGCCGCCGAACGGGAACCCCACTGGGTCCTCGTCGGGGCCGCCGGGCGACTGCCCGACGAGGTCGAGGGTTGCGAACAGCTCGATGTGGATGAGGCCCATGCCTTGCTCCCAATTGGTTGTCTCGGTCGGGGGGTAGACCTGTCAGCGTCGGCAGACTCATCGCTGCGACGGCACCCAGCTTCGTACTCGTCGACCGCCTTGCCCGGTCACCACCCCGTCCCGCGGTAGGCGTCCTTGCGACGCCCGGCAGCAGGCTCGGCGGGTATGTGATCCCGCCTTTCGCGTCGGCCTGGGACTGGAGCTGGGTGAGGACCAGGTGCCAGGTGCCGTCCCGCTGCCATCGGCGGAACAGGTCATAGATCCGGCCCCACGGCCCGTACTCGACGGCACCCGGAGGTCCGGCCCTGGCATCGCCCCGAGCGCCGGCACTGGGTTCTGGCCCGCCGCAGCCTCACCGATCCCGCGAAGAACGGCTATTACAGCGCCCACGCGCCCGTCGGGGCCATGCTGGACGAGCTGATCAAGGTGGCTCGGCGTCCGCTGGGCAATCAACGAGTGTTTTCAAACCGCGAAGGGCCAGTGCGGCCTGGACGGCTACCAGGTCCGACGCCACCAGGGGTGGTACCGGCAACATCACCCCGCGGCCCGCGAGCACCCCTGTCCGAAGGGTGCCCTCGGGTCGCGGACAGTCCGCGCCGGATGCGGACGAGGCGGATGCAGCCGAGGCGGCACGGGCCCCACGTGCGTGGCGCAGCCGGCCGGCCCCGGCGTCAGCCTGGGTAGGTGAACTCGTCGACGGGCACGGCAGGGGACAGGTAGCCGTTCACCAGTACCCTGATGTCGATGGTCTTGCTGAAGGGCGCACCGGACGACGGCGCCGTCGCGGTGATCTGGGTCGGCGAGACGAGCTTGGACGTCGCGGGGTTCTTCCCGAAGTACACGGTGGGATTGGCGGCGAAGCCCACGCCCGTGATGGTGACCGTTGTCCCGGACTTCCCGTTGTCCGGAGAGATGCCGGTGACCAGGACGGGCTGCGGCCCGCCGTAGGCGAACTGCCCGGTCGGGACGGCCGGGGAGGTGCCCAGACTCCCGGTGACCCTGACGTCGACGACGCCGACCCCCTCGGGTGCGGTCGCAATGATCTGGGTGTCGCTGACGACCTTGCTCACACACGGGACCGGGCCGAAGTCGACAACGCTGTCCGAGCCGAAGCCGCGCCCGGCGATGGTGATCTGCGTGCCCGCGGTGCCGACGTTGGGGCTGACGGCCTGCACCACCGGCCCGGTGGGCAGCTGCGGTGCCTGCAGCAGACCCAGGTAGGTGGAGTTGGCGTGCTGATAGGCGACCTGGGCCAGGAAGTCCTCGGTCGAGCTCTTCACCACGGCGGGGTCGAACGTGTCGTAGTTGGGGTTCAGGGGCGGCATGGCGTTGTTCGGCTGGACGTAGACGTTGGGACCGGTGAGGGCCTCGATCCCCGGAATGAGGACGTCCTTGACGTCGGCGGGCGCGACCGGCCCGTGGGTGGCGGGGTACCACTTCTTGGCCGCGTCCAGGTCGGCCCAGGCCCGTGGCACGATGTCGTAGTTGTTGACGTACGCCTGGTTCACGTTCCACTGCACGGAGTTGAAGCGGTCGGCGAAGTCCTTCAGCCCTGCGGTGGGGGCGGCGAAGGTGATCACCCCGAACTGCGGCGCGAGGCTGCCCCAGTTCTGGGCCTGCAGGTACAGCGCGAGCACGGTGGCGATGCAGCCGCCCAGGCTGTGGCCGATCACGCTGACCGTCGCCCGCGGGGGCGCGTTCGTCAGGAGGAGGGTGAGCGCCCGCACGAGGTTGGAGCCCGCCCCCGGGGACCCGTCGGTCATACCGGCGACCTGGGTGAACGCGGTCATGGAGCCCTTCGAGACGGAGACCGGCGACGATCCGCCCACGGTGAAGGGGACCACCGTGCCGACATCGAGGTCCTCGAGGGTGTCGATCGCGTTGGCGACCGTCCCGCGGACGACCACGGCGAACGCGTTCGAGCCGGAGGTGTCCTTCGCGATGTACGCCATGTTCGCGTTGTCCGGGCTCAGCGCGAGCCAGGCCGGCTGCCACGTGCCCTTCGTCGCCAGGGCGGGGTCGGACAGCTGCTGCTTGATGCCGGCAGCGATGCGCAGTTTCTGCGCCGTCACGCTCTCCCCGGACGGGCGCGGGGTCGCCCCGGTCGCCGCGAGCGCGGCCAGGGTCATGGCCACTGCGGCCGTCGGCGCGGGCGAATCTACCGTCATGATCACTCCTCTGGCGCTCACATGAGCACCTAACGAGACAAATAGGTCTTGTTCAACCTATTTTCGGGAGTGGGCGCCCGGAGGCATGCGGGCCCCTCGGGGGGCCGGGTTCAGGCCATTGGGCTACCACTGCAACGGTGCCTATCGTGATGAGGCTTCACCTCGTGGGCTGTGGCCTCGTCGAACACGGCCTGATGCTCGGCAAGGAACCGGGCGGCCGCATGCACGCCGCGGGCGCGCAAGCCGCTGGCATCGTCCTGCACGAGGCGAGCCAGGTAGTCCCCGATACTCAGGCCGAGGTCCTTGGCGCGCACTCACCTCACCACGACCAGCGACTGCCCGCCCGCCTTCGCCCCGGACCGTCGCCGGGTGGACCCTCGCCCAATCCCTCACCAAAGCCGACCAGATACAGGTAAAGCCGTCGTGGTGGTCGGTCTGGTTCGGTCGGTGAAGCGGCGACCGGCCGGCCACGAGGCATCCTTTCGTGGCCGGCCGGTGCTGGGACGGGCATCCTCCTCTCGCCGGCTGGGAGCGCGGCGCTGCGTGGTGGGGGAAAAGAGGGCGTGTGCGATGTGTGCTGTGACTGCCGTCAGGTGGCGGGCGGGGTCCAGTCGGCGGGCAGGCCGGACTGGGTGAGGACAGTGGCCAGGCTGTAGTGGTCCTGGTCGAAGGCGATCCGGCAGTGGTTCTTGTCGAGGCCGAGCTGGGTGGTCATCGGCACAGCGAAAGGCTTGGGTGCGCCCTTGAGGTGGCCGGAGTAGACGGCCCGGACGGTGATGCGGTCGCCGTCGAGGTGGGTGGCGCGGATGGTGACGTGGACGTTGTCAATGAGGGTGTCGGCGCGGGCCTTCCACCCTGCGATCTCCTTGCGGCCGTGGAAGGTGACGCCCACGGCTTCGTCGGTGTAGGTGCCGTCGGCGGTGAACAGGGCGCCGAGCGCCTGAGGGTTGGTGCCGTTCCAGGCACGGGCCCAGGCGGTGACAATCCTTGGCGCGCGCTGGTTGGTGTCCTGCGCGGCGTAGGCGGTGGAGGCGGTGGCGCAGAGGGCTGCGGCGGCGGTCAGCACAGTCATGGTACGGAGCGGGCGGGACATCATGGTTGATGCTCCTTCGGGTGCGGGTGTGGGTGCGGCCTTGTCGGAGACGTTGCCGGGCAGGCGCGGGGGCGTCTGCGACTGGGTGAGCGGCAGAGCCGTTCCCGGCCGAGGCCATTGACGCGCTGCCTCGCCCTTCTGTGTACGTGCGACGTTCATGGCACACAGACTCGTCTCGGGCGGTGTCCACTCTCCAGGCCCTGCAGGGTCGGTGGCTGTCCAGCACTGCCCACCTCTGTCCACCCCGACCGCCAACGGCGTACGTGCCGTTCGGCATTGGACAAGTCCTCAAACGCCGTGGCTCAGCCGCGAGGTCGACCGGAGACGTTCAACCATCACTAAAGGTGGCTACTGCACGGGAGTTGAGCCGGAAGCCGGTTCTCATGTACGTAGGGAGACCGTGCATCGCGACACGACCATCCGCGTTTCGGCACTCCATTCCGGCAGGTCCGACCAGCCCGCCGCAGCTACGTACTCCACCGGCGGCGCCCCTTGTTCGCCGCCTGGTGATCACTCCGGCCGAAGACAATGGTCTGCCACGTTGTGACCGACCGCCGGCACGGCCCAGGTCGAGCCGAACGTCGCCAGTGTCGCGAGCTGCTCGATCGTCATTACCTGGCACCCACTGCCGCAGACAGGAAGCCGTGGTTCAGAATCAGGGCGTGGACGTTCCCAAGCTGCTGGAAGCCGCTTCCCTCCTGGTCCCTGAAGAGATCGCTACCGAGAACGACATCACGGTTAATGACGTCTGGGATTACCTCACACATGACGAGTGGGAAGTGGCTCTCGGGCTGCTGGAGGAACTCGGCGATGTCCACCCGCTTCCGCTCAGCTTCTGGGAGACCCTGGCCTCCGCCGCCGAACAGATGCGGCTGGAGAAGAGCGCTGCCTGGTGTCATTGGCGCTGCTACGAGACCCGCTACGGAATCATCCGAGCCGACCTCACCCTCCGCCCGGCCACCGAGAGCCGCCGGCGGACTCCCTTCTCCGGAGCCGGTGTCCTGCGACCGATGTGGAACATCGGAAACCGAACCCCGACCGGCGAACCGGCCCTCAACGTCGCCCGCCTCTGGGTAGAGTTCACGCCCTTCTTGGAGCCAGGCGGACGGTCCACCGTGCGTCTCGCCCCCCTCGACCCGTCGCAGTGGCAGCAACTTCAGCCCGGACAGGTGATCGCCATGCATGAGGACCGAACTGTGGGCGGCACGGCGGCGGTCCTGGAGGTTCAGCACCCCGCGGCCACGCACACCACATAGAAACGGGCAGCCCTTGCTGCTGCCGTGGGTGCGGAGAGGGTCGAGCGTGTTGGAGCCGCTACCGATGCGCCTGCGGTTGTCGGTGGTGGTCTGCGCGGTGTCGGCTCCGCAGCGGCAAAATTCTGCCCTCCCGGTGACCTTGGCAGGTATCGGCAAGTTCGGATAGTCGAGGCTGCGAATAGGGCTCATGACCCCACCACAGCCAGCAGACTGGCAGCCGTGGAGAATCCGAACATGACGACGAACGCCCCGGGCACGGACATGGTGGAAGCGGCATGGCATGAGCTACTCAGTTCTGACCAAGTGAGCCTGGAGCTGGTTGCGGCGGCATACGCCGAGCAGCAACTGCGGCAGCTCTTCCCCTGGATCGGAATGTGGGAGCTGCATTTCAGTCGCTGCACGGGGAGCCGTTGGACGTGGGATGTGCCGTACATCGGCCCAACTGCGGCCGGCCCGGACCATACCGGGCCGTACTACGTCGAGGGACCCTCTCGGACACAGAAGATCGGTAGGGCCGACACTGCGCAGGAGGCCGTTGCGATGGTCGTTGAGCGGCTGCCGTCCAACTGCGGCCCCGCGTTCAACGGCACACCTGAGGAACTCGCCGAGCATGAGCGCAGGCAGCGGTAAGGCCCCAGTGCAGCCCGCCTCCGTGCTTAGCCACCCGAAGCGACGCTCAGTGCTGGACAGGGTAGTGAATCGGCAGGCGCGGCGGCTCGATCTAGCATTAATACCTTCGTCTCACCAGCGCACACGTTCAGGTGCTGCGGTTCAGAGCGGGGGATGCGGTGTCGGCGGTCGTTGAGGTGCAGAAGGTGTGGAGCCCTCCCGCTGTGGATCTCTGGACTGGGCGACGCCCAGGGTCCCCGACCAACGGTAGCCCTGCAGTGCCTCGAAAGCGTCCCAATCCACTTGGGGCAGCGCGCGTCATGGCGTTAGAAGGACGAGGTCGGCGGCGGCACTCGCGCGGGCGGCGAGTGCCGGGGCCGCCCGCGGCACCGGCATCGAGCTTGGTGTCGATGCCGGTGCCGCGGGCGGAGTTCACCAGGACGTGGCGAGATACCCGGTTACGAGGCCCAGATGTCGTAGATCGGGATGGCGTTCGTGTCGTTGGAGGTCATGCGCGTCAGGCCGAGCGCATCCTCGACCGTCCGGGTCACGTTGTAGTGGTTGTAGTAGGTGTTCGACGTCGATCCGGCCGCCTTCAGCAGGTTCGGGGAGCCGACGATGATCGTGGGAATCGGGTTGGCGGACGTCCAGTACCTGTCCTCGTCCCAGGTGATGATCAGCAGCGACTTCTGCGTCTTGAACGCAGGGGAGTTCAGGAGCGTCGGCAGATTGTTCTTCATCCAGTTGTCACCAGCGCTCACGCACGTCTGGATGTTGGGGCTGCAGTTGTTGTGCATGGTGTTGTCGCTGTTGGGCACGAACCACACATAGTTGGGCGTGGTCGACGTGCTCCGGAGGTCCGTCCAGAACTGCGAGATCGGCTTCAGATGGTTCTGGCAGTACGTGGTGTCGTTCCCCACGCCCTTGAAGTAGAGGAACGGCAGATTGTCGGGGTCGTACGGAGCATTGGCCGTGAGGTCGCAGCTGCTGCTCGTGCCCTCGATGTAGCCCTTCCACGTCTTGCCCGCATCCTCGGTGATCGAGCCGAGGTGCTTCGTGTTGATGCCTCCGACGCTGTGCACGTAGGAGAAGTTGTTGCCCTGGATGCCCACTTGGGCGGTGGCCAGTGCGACGTAGTTGGGGTCGCTCGGGTGCATCAGGCCGTGCGAGTTCGTGAGCGTGATGTTGCTGCAGGCGAGCTGGGACAGGTAGGGCGCGGGCGCCGTGCTGGGAGAGGCGCAGTTGGGCCTGTTGTTGCTGGTGCCGAAGACGTCGCTGGGTGCCTTGTTCTCCATCATGACCATGAAGACGTGGTCCAGCGCCGGAACCTTGCCCGCCGTCGAGGGGGGCGAACCGACATAGAAGTGCACCGGTACGCTGTACAGATCGCCGAGCTTGGGGTCGGTGGCCAGGTCGTTGCTGTATCCGTCGTTGTACAGGTAGTAGGCCACATAGCCCCCGGCCGCCAGGCCGCTCGTCGAGAGGGTCGCCGTCCCCGAGGCGCCGGTCGCATATTTCCAAGCGACGGAACTACCGGATCCGGGAGCGTCACTCTCCCTGTAGATGCCGATCCAGTTGTTCTTGGGTCCCCACTGGTCCGGCACGCTGTACTTGGCTGTGATGGTTTCCCCGGCCGCGTAGCTGGACTTGTCCAGGCTCAGCGTGGGCCCTACCCAGAAGTGGCGGTTGGCCAGTTGGGTGTAGCCGTTGTTCCACAGGAGGTAGGCCACATACTCCCCCGGAACCAGAGTGGTGCCTGCTGCTTGGTTGCTGTCCCCCTCGGTCGTGCCCGGGGCACCACTGACGGCGAAGGTCAGCGTCCCCGAGGCACTCTTGGCATACGCCCACTTGATCGCTGCGGCCGATCCAGGAGTGTCACCCGCCTTGTAGATGCCCACCCAGTTGCTGCTGTTGGCTGTGGTGGTGTACGTGACGTTGATCGTGTTCCCTTGCATGTACGTCGTCTTGTCAAGGGTGATCGAGTCCGTAGAGGCCGAAGCCGAAGGTACGGCGACGAACGCTACGAGCAACGCCATCGGCGCGATCAACCAGCACAGAAGCCTGAACGGTCTGCGTCTGCGGGAGCCAGCCATGTCTCCACTCCTCGTGGGGGCCGCGTGCATGAAAATGGGGGGATGTGGCCCGGGGTGGTTGGCTCACCAGGGCCTTTGGGGCGCGGCCGGCCCTCGATCGCGGGCACGTCGCGCGTCTATCACCGGTGCGGGGGAAGTCAGTTCAGGGATGGCGTGCTGGCGGCGTTGAAGCAGATTAGGCGAATGTGGCGGTTTCCGCCGCGGCGCCAACTGCCGAACTGGGTATCGGTCGGCCGTACTTTATTCCCCGGCTCAGACTGTTTCAATAGGCGCCCTCGAATTCGCATAGCGCAACGCAATGTTGGGCGTGTATTAACCGAGGCGATCTGGTGCGACGGCAACGCGAGCGCATCCCACACAGTGCACGGCTGCTGATCTCTCTGCCCGAAACGGCGGCCGTGCGGGCGCCGTTCTCCTCGGGCGGTGGGTGCCGCCAGGATCGCTCCCGTGGCCTCAGGCCCGCCGAACGCCGCTCCCGCCGACGTCGAGGACATCGCCTCGGAGGCGTTCGTCGCAGTCGACTGGCGCGGAGCGGCGCTGTCATCCCGCCGCCACCAGGGACCGGTCCCGGGGTTCGCGGCATGAGTAACGAGTCCTCGCTGGGTCGGACAACGCCCGTTCGTTGGACGGTTCGAGGCTCAGATTGGATCGTTCCTCATGATCAACCGGCTCGCTCCACGCGTTCCGTTCCGTCCATTTTCTCTTCCGTTCAATTTCCGTTCCATTCAAAGGCGTCGCAGGCAGGCACCCTGCGTCCGGGCCCTCCTTGCCCACGCCTACTCCACCCCGTAAGGCCTTCCGGGCGTGCTGCAAGCGGGGTGATGCCATCGGCTTCGCCCGGCCCAGCTGGTCGGAACCGCGGCAGTCTCCGACTCCAGGGGCTCGACACAGTGGTTCCCGCACATCACGCTGATTGACCAACGGACGGCCCGCGCCAGAAAGTGAAACCGTTGTACCTCGCTGACAGTCGGAGTACTCCTACTCCTCCCACCCGCACCGGCGTTGGACGGCGGTCTGCCGTACCCGGCACCGTGCTGGCGCTCGGGGCCGTCAGCCTGGTCACCGATGTGTCGTCGGAGATGGTCACCGCCATCATGCCGCTGTACCTGGTGACCGGGCTCGGCCTGTCCCCGCTCGGCTTCGGACTCCTGGACGGGATCTACAACGGGGCTGGCGCGCTGGTACGGCTCCTCGGCGGACACCTCGGCGACAAGGGCGGAAACCGCCACAAGGCCGTAGCCGCCACGGGATACGGGCTGTCCGCCTTGTGCAAGCCACTGCTCCTGCTCGTCCATACCGGGCCGCTCATCGGTGCCGTGCTGGCGGTGGACCGCACCGGAAAGGGGCTGCGCACGGCACCCCGGGACGCCATGATCTCGCTGGCCACCGAGCCCGCACAGCGGGGCCGGGCGTTCGGTGTGCACAGGGCCATGGACACCACCGGGGCGCTGCTCGGCCCCCTGGTCGCTTTCGCCCTTCTGACCCTGGCGGTTGACGGCTACGACGCGGTGTTCGCGGTGAGCGGGTGCATTGCCGCACTGGGTGTGCTGATCCTGCTGCTCTTCGTCCCCGGGCACCGGGGGACAGTGCCCGCTGCCGCCCGGCCGTCCGGGCAAGAGCGCGGCTGGCGGGCCGCGTTGGGGTTGCTGCGGCTGCGTGGACTGCGGCGCCTGACCGGCTGCGCGGTACTGCTGGGGCTGACCACAGTCAGCGACTCCTTCCTGTACTTGCTGATCCAGCGCCAACTCGGTCTTCCCGGGCATCTCCTGCCCCTGCTGCCGCTGGGCACTGCCGCAGCATTTCTGGTGCTCGCCGTGCCGCTGGGCGCGGCCGCCGACCGGATCGGCCGAAGCCGGCTCTTTCTCCTTGGCCATCTCCTGCTGCTCGTCGGGTACGGATTGCTGCTGGTGCCGCTATCCGACGGCTGGACGGGGGTCCTGCCGGTGCTCGTGCTGCACGGGGCGTTCTATGCCGCCACCGACGGGGTGCTGGCCGCGGCCGCGGCCGACACCCTCCCTCCGGCCCAGCGCGGCACGGGACTCGCCCTGGTCGGTACGGGCCAGGCGCTGGCCCGCTTCACCGGCTCACTCGCCTTCGGCGCCCTCTGGTCCGCCTGGGGCACCGGCATCGCACTTGCCACCGCCACGGGTGCGCTCGCTGTGTGCACAGCGGCCGCGATGCTCGTACTGCGCCTCACCGGCAGCCGGGTGACGACGGAGCGCGCTTCGTGACGCCGTTGCCGAGCCGCCCTGGCTTCTCCCGCACCCGACAACCCTGGGTGAGCCAACCCAGCGAATGGCCGGCTCGGCCCCCTCGGAAAGGCAGTGCCTGATGACCCGCAAGAGCCGCCTTCTCACTTTGCTCACCGCCGTTCTCGTACTGGGTTCGATCGCCGCCTTCGCCGTGCACCATGCCGCCGAACGAGCCGACCGCCGCAGTCGTCCGCAGGCGGGCGGACCGGCAGTCGCGGACGGTCGCGTGTCCCTGGCCGCGCCTCCGGGCACGGGGCGGCGCATGATTTTCCGCAGTACGGCCTACGGCCCACACCGCGACGAACTCGCCTCGGTGCCTGCCGAACGGCCCGACGCACAGCGCGCTACGTCGGGGGTGAAGTGCTTGCGCTTCTTCGCCGCAGGCGGCACCGGGATCTGCCTGCGGAGCACCCAAGGGCCGCTGCAGAACAGCTACCGAGCGGTGGTCCTCGACGAGCGGCTGAACGAACGGCGCAGCTTCCCACTGGCAGGGATCCCCAGCCGGGCCCGGGTCTCGCCGTCAGGGCACCTGGTCGCATGGACGGTCTTCGTCAATGGGCACTCCTACGGCGACACAGCCTTCTCCACGCGCACATCCATCCTGGACACCCGCACGTGGAAGCTGCGGGACAACCTTGAGGAATACGAGCTGAAGGTGGACGGCCATGGGTACCGATCCCTCGATGTGAACGTCTGGGGCGTGACCTTCGCCGACGACGACCACTTCTATGCCACGGTCTCTACCCGTGGGCAGACCTATCTGGCCGCAGGCGACATCGCGGCGAACACGCTGACCACTGTGCACAGCAATGTGGAATGCCCCTCGCTCTCTCCGGACGGCACCCGGATCGCCTACAAGAAGCGGGTGCCCGGCCTGCCGGCCGACTCACCCTGGCGGCTGTATGTGCTGGACCTGCGGACCATGACCGAGAGAGCAACAGCCGAACACAGCAACATCGACGACCAGGCGGTGTGGGCGGCCGACGCAGCCCTCGTCTATGCCAGGCCCGGGAAGTTCGGGACGGACCTATGGACGGTGCCCGCCGATGGCAGCGGGGCACCAAAACAGCTGGCGAGCGCGGCCTTGGCACCTGCTTTCATCGGTTGACCGCCGGAAACCACCTGTCCACCGCCCGGCATCCGGCCCGACTCGATGCACCTGACCGCCAGAGGTTCGTGACGGCGGGCGCACCAAGTCGTGCATGTTCGGCTATTGCGCCGGCCACAGCTGCTGCGGCGCCGCCGAAGCACTGGACCAGCCCGCCGACGCTGTTGTGGGCCGGCTTCCCCGGTACAGGTACCGGGGAAGCCGGCCCACCAGGTGGTCAGCAGCGCTTCGTGGGCGAGCTCACCGCCTGTCCAGCTTCCGCCTCGCCGTTGCGGACCATACGCGCAAGGTCACGCCGGGAAAGCGCGCCCACCTTTCGGATGGCGCGAGCGACATGCGACTCCACCGTCCGCGGGGAGAGGTACAGGGTGGCCGCGATCTCGCGGTTGCTCATGCCGTAACCGGCGAGTTGGGCCACCTCGTGCTCGCGGGGCGACAGCCGTTCGTCGTAGCTGAGGCGGCCCGTACGGCGAAGCGGGTGGGCATTCTGGTGGGTTCGTAGTTCCGCTCGTGCGCGAGCGGCATCCCATGTCGCGCCGAGTGCCTCGAACTCGTGTGCTGCGGTGGTCAGTTCCTGTATGCCTGTGGCGGTCTCCAGACCACCTGCGAGAGCACATCGTCCGTCGGCCTCCGCGATAAGGGCCGCCTCATAGGGCCGGGGCAGCGCCTGGTAGAGCTTGCGGGCATGCCGGAAGTGCTCCCCCGCCGCCGCGAGTTCGCCATCCGCCTCCGCCAGCAGCGCCCGGCACCACATCAGTGCCGCCGCGGCGGCGGGTGCCTGCCTGGTCTCTATGCCTGCCGAGAACTCATCCACCATCGTCCGCGCCGTGTCCAACGCTCCCGATCGGGCCGTTGCTTCCACAGCCCATGGGACCAATTCCGCCGCCCATACCCACACGGCCGTTGCCTGGAGTCTGGCCCATGCCTCAGCGGCTTCCTGCGCCGCGGACGCCAGTTCCTGGCGGGCCAGCGCGAGCCTGATGCGGCCGCCTGAAGCCGCCGCCACCTGGGGTACGGGGCCGTCGGCCCCAGACAGGCCGGGTGCGGCGAGCCAGGTGCTGGCTCGGCTCCACTCGCCTTTCGCCAGGGCGAGGAGGCCGAGCACCAGCCTGGCCTCGCCCGCGATGCTTGGCAGCTCACCGACCTCCGCGGCATACAGGCGGGCTCGGGCAGCCAGGCCTGCCCATTGGCCGGTCACCATGTCCAGAGGCAGCGACATACCCCGAGACAGCTGTTCTCCGAACGGAGACCCGCTTCGTGCGTACAACATCAGGCCTTCGGCCTGCAGCTCGCGCGCTCGCGCGTACTCGCCCAGCCAGATCGCCGCATAGGCGGCGCTGCACAGACCATATGCCGAGTGCTGAAGCATCCGCGGATCCTCGCTTTCCCGCGGAAGCTGTTCCAAGTGTCGCCATCCGTCCGGATCACCCACGCAAACCACCACGGCCGCCCGGTGCGCCGCGACCGCCGCCTGGACCGCCGCATCCCCGCTCTCGGCCGCTGCCGCCTCGGCCCGCGCCAGCCAGACCAGACAGTCCGCCAGCGGTTCACCAGGCCAGTAGGGAACCCCCAGGACCGCCATGGCTCGCGCCGCCAAGGCCGGACGATTACTCAGCTCGTCAACCGTTCTGAGGATTTCGATTCGCCCGTGGTCACTCCGCCCAGCACTGAGCAGGATCCGCCCGAGATGGAGGCGAATCTCGCCACGCACGGCCGCGGGCAGCGCACGGTCGTCGACCAATCGCCGCAGGACCTCCAGCGTCTGGCCGGAGCGCAACCCATGAATCACGCTGCGCGCGAGCATCAAAGCCAGCCGGGCCCGGTCCGACCGACAAACGTCAGGACGCGCCAGCGTGTCCTCGAGCAACGAGATCGCCAGCCGGGGATCCCCGGCTTCGACGGCCTCACGAGCTGCGGTTTCCACGCTCTCCAGCCAGTCCGCGATCCGGCCGGAGGCGAGCTGCTGGCGGGCAAGCCGCGCCCACGGCACTGGGCGGCGCGCCGCCAACGCCTCGGCCGCGCGACCGTGCAGCTCCTGCCGCACCGGGCCGGGCAGTACGTGGTAAATGGCCGCGGCCTCCATCGGTGCCCGGAACCCGTACCGGCCTGGCTCGGACTCCTGCAGCACCGCAGCGGACAGAGCAGCCGTCAGCGCCGCACGCCCACTTTCCGCCGGCAGGGCCGCTATGGCAGCCAACTCCTCCTCA
The DNA here is from genome assembly GCF_045207475.1 of Streptomyces sp. NBC_00885. Lineage (NCBI taxonomy): Bacteria > Bacillati > Actinomycetota > Actinomycetes > Kitasatosporales > Streptomycetaceae > Streptomyces > Streptomyces sp. NBC_00885. The sequence continues at coordinate 8,508,249 of NZ_CP108796.1, read as the reverse complement.
GTCGCGGCCTCGTCGAGCACTGCAGCCGCCCAGACCACGCGCCGTGGTTCCTCGTCCAGCGCCGCCAAGCGGCCGACCACCGACTCGGCGAGCCGAACCGGCACCCTGACCTCGTCCATGTCCTTGGCCGTGAACCGCTTCCGACCGGCCTCTGCGGTTCCCGGGGCCGGCAGCGACGCGGCCGTCTTCAGCTGCTCCAGCAGGTCAGCCACGACCTGCGCGATTCCCCCCGACCGCTCGTAGAGCCGAGCAAGAAAGGGATCCGAGTAATCGTCCTCGCCCAGCTCCTCCACTACCATCCCGCGCACCTCGGCCTCACTGAGTGCCCCGAGCCGTAATCGAATGAGGGGTAACTCAGCCGGGTACCCCACCGGCGCGCCAAGCATCAGCCCGCGACTGGCCAGCTCCTCGGGGCGGTAGGTCAGCACAACGCGCAGTCCGGCCGGCGGATCGGAAAGCAGGATGCGCAGTGCACGAGCGTCCTGCTCGTCCGCACGGTGAACGTCCTCGGCCACCAGCAGTACCGGAACACCCGCGCCCAGCGAGGCCGCCAGCTCACCCAGAGCGGATGCCGCCGGCGGGGCCGGCCACGCGGGCGCCACCGGATTGCCGGACTGCGTGACTCCGGGGTGCGGGGGCTCGGGACGACGTGCCGACCTGGCAACCGGCCCCGCCGGCCCGGCGCCATTCACATGGGGGGACTCACGGACGACGGAAGCACCAGACGCCTTGAAGGTCACCGTCATGCGCTGCACCCTGCCGAGCTCAGGAAGAGCGAGCAACCACTGCACAAACCTGGTCTTGCCGGTCCCTGCCTCTCCTTCGACCATCACCAGGACCGACGCGCCCGGCCCAGCCGAGGCCAGCGACTCCCGTACTGCCGTGTCCCACTCACGCTCACGCATCACGTTCCCCCTACTTCGTTTCCCCGTACTCGAACTCGATCCGGTAGCCCGGCCGGCCCCGTCATATGTGTGCTGCCAGTCACCACAGGCATCGCCCTCGGAAAGGAATCGAAGCGATGGCGACTTGAAGTGGCTTGCCATCGTGCCGATGGACCGGGCTGGGATCCCTCTGCGTGAAGGCTGTCTGCCCGTCGAACCGGAGGTACGCCCAGGGCCGTGGCCGCGGCGGAGTTGCAGGCGGCACGTAACGACAGACCGGAGCACCGTCCGTCGCCGGGCCGGTGTAAGTGAGGCACATTCCGGTCGCGCGGGTGCCGATGGCTGGATCCACCAGTGGCCGCGACCGGCAGCGGGGTGCGGTCGACAACACCCGGGCCCCGGACGTGGCGACGGCCGTGAAGGCCGCCCGCAGACCCACGCGCGCGCGTGCCGCTAGCGAGGCGGCGCCGCTCGGGATGAGTCCGGGCAGCGCCGCGATCCCGTCCGGCGACTGGCCCTTGGTGGCCGAGTGCCCGAACGGTCCGCCGGCACTCGGGCAAACTGCAGAACGCCACCCCTCCTCTCCGGGAGCGAGTTCGGTACGGCGGGCCGTGAGGGGCCAGGCTGCGGCGGTGCGGCTGACCATGGTCAGCAGGTACGGGCTCCAGGCTCCTTCGGGACCGCTGCAGCCACGCATTGCCTGCAGCGCACGGGCATACGCCCCCGAGGTCACTGGCGGCTGGTGCCGCCGGTACAACTTCTGCAGCGCGCTCTGAGCCTCGCGGAACGTTCCTTTGCCTACGCCGGCACCCAAGTTGGCGTTGCTGCTTGCGGCACCAGCTGCAGGGCTTCCGGTGGGGCTGTTGGGCAATGGCGATCACCCTGGCGCTGTGGACGGGGCGGAACTTCTTGCGGTGATGTAGACCGACTTACGGCCGCACCATCCCGCTACGTAACCGAACCGTTATACAGCGAGGTGCCGATGCGGCCGCAACCTGCAGCACGGTGAACTCGCGCACCGGCCCTTCGACTAGCTCATCATCGCAGGTCACGAGGCACCTCTACGTTTCCGCCTCCGGGCAACCACGCGTCAGGCCGCGACATCGCCGGGGCGCGGCGCGTACAGCGGGAGACCAGCCGTCAGCCGAGAGCGTCGAGCAACTCGCGCTCGCGCTGAGCGCCCAGGCCGGCACGTCTTGCCCGGTTCAGACCCTGCTCGCGTTCCCAGAGCAGCGTGTCGGCCAGCAACTGCGCCCGGGGCCGATGACGTAGCCCTGCGGCGCGCGCCGCGGACCCGTCCCGGGCGGAAAACCCTTCCCAGCCCGATTCGACCAGCCACATCGGCAGTGACTCGGCCCCCATGTACTCGGCCACGCCGTTCGTGAGCAGCCATGCCGAGTCGGCGGTGATCACCGGACCGGTGTGCCCGCCGACGGCGCGCGACAGCTCGATCCACTCTCCGAACGGAACGACCGGACCGACAGCGTCGTATGTGCCGATGGTCCCCGTCTCCGCGGCGTCGAGCAGCCAGGTGGTGAGGTCCCGTACGTCGATCACCTGTGTCGGCATGGCCGGTGCGTCGGGAACCAGCATCGGCCCTTGCGGGTCGCGTGCGGCACGGGCCACCCAGTAGCCGGAGCGTCCGCTGTGATCCCCCGGGCCGCCGATCAGCCCGGCGCGTGCGATGAGAAGGCGGTCGCCCACAGCGACCGTCGACGCCCGTTCGCAGGCGACCTTCGCCTCGCCGTACAACGCGCGGTCGACCTCGCTCCGGTCGGTCGGAGCAAGCAGGGCCGCGGACTCGTCCGCGGCCGGCGTGGCATGGGAGGCATAGGCGCTTACAGAGGAGACATAAGCCCAGTGCCTGGCCCGGCCGCCCAGTGCGTCAAGCGCCTCACGAACGAACCCTGGCTGCCACGACACCTCGATGACCGCATCCCATTCGCGCTCGAGCAGAGGTGCATACGCCGAAGGATCGCGCCGGTCGGCGGCCACCAGCGTGGCTCCCTCCGAGACTTCTCCGCTTCCGCCGCGAGCCAGGCATGTCACCCGATGACCGCGCTCAATCGCCTGTCGCGACAGCTCCCTGCCCACCCACGCTGTTCCACCCAGAACCAAGATCTCCATCCCGACACCCAAGCACCGCGAACACGGGTTACCCAGGCGGGTTCGCCGACAGCGGACCCGGAAGAGCCGTCAACTGGCCGGCGGCCCCACGGTCAAGCGGGGCCCGTACACACCCCTGTCAACTCAGCGATGCACGAGCCGGTTTGGTAAAGCATCGACAAAGAGGCGGGACGGCGGGAGCCGGACACAGTCCTTCATCATGACCGGCCCTCCATACGACACACATCTGCGGGGACCCCGATGGCCCGAAACGTCCTGATGCACAGCGTCGAGCAGCGGCTGCGACTCACCGAGTCGATCCCTTGCTGCCCGGACATCCTCAGACGCACGGGGAGTTGACCGAAAAGTCGTGTACCGATCCCCCGCCGCGGCGTTGCGCCCCTCCGGCGGGAGAGCCGTGTCACGGTATTACACATTCCTTCTGGGCATTCCTCCCCAGCTCATTCTCGAAGTCACTCATGACGTCCGAGATTTCGCTCAAGGGTGCGGTCCGTCAATTCCTGTGCGCCCTTTCCAGATTCGGCAACCGCTGCCTTCAGGCACAATCCACGGGGCGCGAAACAATCCAATGGGGATCTGAACGCAATCGAGAATCAACACGTACTCCATGGCACGCGGATCGAATCCGAACCGCGTTTCGCCATCGAGAACGGAGTGAAAGTGTCCCGAAAGAGAATGATCACCAAGAAGAAGAAAGTCGTTTTGCTAGTCGGCACCGCCGCACTGGTCGGTAGTGCGGCACTCGCGATGACCGGAACCGGAAATGCCGGCCAGCGGCAGGGCAACCAGTTGTCGAGGTGCAACGGGCTGGCCAGGCTTGGGGCGGACCACCAGCGGTTCATCGCCAACGAGCGAGCCAATCCCAATGTCAACTCCCGGGCGAGGATCGCCAATTCGATAGCGGCGATACGCCAGATCAGGCAGCAACAGCAATCCGCAGGCTGCAACGGGTCAGGCCGCCGCCAGGCCGTCCCACCCGGAGACCGGCAGGGAGGAGGCAATCAAGGCGCTCAACGCGGCGGCCGTGGCAGGTGCAACGGGCTGGCCAGGCTTGAGGTGGACCACCAGCGGTTCATCGCCAACGAGCGAGCCAATCCCAATGTCAACTCCCGGGCGAGGATCGCCAACTCGATAGCGGCGATACGCCAGATCAGGCAGCAACAGCAATCCGCAGGCTGCAACGGGTCGGGACGCCGCCAGGCGAGCCAGGTGGTCTGCGCCGGGTCGACGGTGACACTGTCCGGAGAGGGCGGTGCACCGGCGGCATCCAGCAACCAGTTCCCTGCGGGGACGCAGCTGAGGGTGACAAACCTCGACAACAACAGGTCGACGACCGTCGAGGTGAATTCGCCCTCCGGAAGCTGTGTGCTGCTGAGCAACGCGGCGTTCGAGCAAGTCCGCGAACCGGGCAGGAACGTCATCCGGAACGTGCGCGTCGAGCGCGTCGGATAACTCGGGAACAGCACCGGGTTCCCGCTCCCGCCTCGCCGTCCCCTGGCTGCGGGAGCGGGTCCCCAGCTCCGCGCTACTCGCAGAGGGGGGTGCGGGCCGCACGCGACTGATAGGCCGCGGCCCCGCACCCCGCCCATGGCGGCGGTCGGCCGCCGATGTAATGCCGCACCCACACCAAACAAGACACAAGGAGGAGCGCTGATGCGCCGACGAAGTTCAATCTTACTTGCCGTGGCCATGCTGTGTGCCGCGGGATTCGCCGCCATGCCTGCGGGATGGACCCCCGCTCATCAAACGCCGGACGGGCTGAATTCTTCAGCCCGTCCGGCGTTTGAGGACACGCGGCCGAAGGCCGCGGCGGCGGGCACCGCCGAACTGACCGAAGGGCGGGAGGTGTTCTCGCCCGACGGCACCATCACCCGGGTGCGAATATCCACGCAGGTCAAGACCGCAGCCGCGTCGGCCAACGCCAAGGCGGCGGCTGCCGAGGTGACCGCCCTTCAGAACACCGGACCGTCTGGCTCGCGCTTCGACATGGTGATCGTGGGAGACGGCTACACAGCCTCACAGACGGGGCTGCTGCGTCAGCACGCACAGGCGAAGTGGAATGAGATCGCCGCCACAGCCCCGTGGAACAAGTACCGCCAGCTCATCAACGTGTGGCTGGTCAACGTCCGGTCCAACGAGTCCGGCGTGGACAACGACCCCTCTCCGGGCATCAACCGTGACACCGCCCTGGACATGCGCTTCTTCTGCGACGGTCGTACTGATCGACTGCTGTGTGTCGACGAGCCGAAGGCTCAGGCGTACGCCGCCCAGGCCCCCGGTGTCGACGCGATCCTCGCCGTCGGCAACACCACCAAGTACGGCGGCGCCGGCGCCCCGAGCCTCGCCAGCGTCTCCGGCGGCAACGCGCAGTCCGGCCGCATCGCCATCCACGAACTCGGCCACTCCGTAGGCGGCTTGGCCGACGAGTACTTCACCGAGGGCACCACCTACCCGGGCGGTGAACCCAGGGAACCGAACGTCACCACCGACCCGCGCGGGACCAAGTGGGCGTCCGACCTCGGACGGAACACCCCTGACGGAGGCGTCATCGGGGCCTACCAGGGCGGGCGCTACTACGAGCGCGGCATCTACCGCCCGTCGCAGGACTCCCTCATGCGCAACATCAACAAGCCCTTCAACCTCATCGGTCTCGTCGCGATGGAACGGGCCATCAGCTCCAAGATCCGCTGATCCAGCGGCCACTACACCTACCAGGTCCGCCTCTCGGAATCGGGGTCGTACACGCTGGGTTGCAACGCACCCTGCCCCAGTGACATGACGGCGGGTCCCGGCACCTCAGGTGCGGGGACCCGTCCTTTCATGTCAGCAGCGGCCCGAACACACCGCCTCTGTACCCACGGGGCCACACAGCAGCCATCCGGCTGTTCCCGCCAACGCAAGACGCAACACATGACGATGACGGCGAACTTCCCATATCCCCGGACGGCACGCGGGGCACTCGAAGGTCGGAGCCGAACCGTCGTGACCCGCGCCGAGACCCAGCTCGGCCACCCGCGGCGCGGGCACAACGCGTCAGTCGATGGTGAGGATCGCGGCTTTGCTGGGGACGCCTTGCATGTCCAGCGCGAAGAGCATGTAGGTGCCGGGCAGTGCGATGCCGGGGTCGGAGGGGATGTCGAGTGCGTAGCTGTTAATGCCTGTCGTTCGGTAGGTCAGAGGTATTCGTCGTTGGTCGTTGTCGGTCGAGTGGGTTGCCGCTGCGGTTCGTACCAGAGCGAACGAAGCGATTGCCGTGTCGGTGGTCACCGGCAGGTTCGCCCCGTGAGCCACCTTGGCGGGAGTGTTGCCGGTGAGGCGGGGCCGGGTCCTTTCGGTGCCGTCGGGGTTGAGGAGGTAGGGCGGGGTGAAGATCGCTCCGTCGGGGTGGTTCGTTGCGCAGTCGCCGCACAGACCGCCGCCGCCGGTGAAGATGCGCCCGTCGGGGAGGAGGTTGGCCACGCTGTGGTAGTTGCGCGGTACTGCCATCGAGGCCATCGGAGCAAAGGTGCCGGTCGCGGGGTCCCAGATCTCGGGGGTGAGGACGGAGCCGGCGTCGCTGAAGGGCACGGGGGTGGCCTGTCCACCGAAGACCGCGACCTTTCCGTCCGGCATGACGACGCTGTTGCTGAAGGCCCGTGCGTGGGCCATGTCGCCGGTGCGGGCGCTGACGGGTTGTGCGCCGCCGTTCAGGTCGACGGTGTAGGCGCGCTTGGTGGCGGGGGCGTTCTCGTAGGCGGTGGCGCCGCCCAGGGTGAGCAGTTTGCCGATGTCGTAGGCGACGGCGTTGCCGTTCATCGCGTCGGCGCTGTCTGCGCGCGTGCCTGCCGGGGTGATGCTGCCGTCTCCGGCGGTGGATATCCAGTTGAGCTGCTTGCTGGGACCGACGTGCAGGACCCGTCCGTTGGAGGTGGCGTGCAGCCATTGGTGGTTGTCGGCCCGGTAGGGGCCTTGCGGGTCCGCGGTCATCGTGCCGGTGGCCGGCACACCGGGCAGTCTGCGCCAGGTCCCGGTGGCGGCCGACCAGACCTCGCCGTCCTTGCCGCCGGTGCCGCCGCTCCAGGAGCCGCCGAGGACGAACGCGTCACCGCTCGAAAGCAGTGTCATGGCTTGGTAGCCGCGTGCGATGTTCATGTCGGCTGTCGAAGTCCACTCGTCGGTGGCGGGGTTGTAGATGCTGGCACGCGCGGCGTTGCTGCCTCCGGTGACCAGTACCCGGCCGTCGGCGAGGAGGGCGATGCCGGGACAGAACATGTCGTGGCCCGTGTTGTCGACGCGGCGCTGGGTGATCCTGGCGGTGGCCAGGTCCATGATCGCGGTCTGGGTGTAGCCGTTGCTGCCGCCGAAGCGGTCGATGGCGTAAGCGGACCAGGCCAGGAGCTTGTTGTTGGGCAGTACGGCGGTGGCCACCGGCACCAGGGGGAAGGCGGTCAGCCGTCCCCACCCGCCGTGGACCGCAGGGTCGGCCGGGCCACTCAGGCGCAGTTCGGCGGCCGAGGACCACGGACCGCGCCCACCTGCCTCGGTGGTGGCGGTGAGGCGGACGTATCGGGCGCTGACGGGACGGGTGAACGTGGCGCCCTTCACGGAGTCGTCGTCCTTCCAGGTGCCGGTGGCCACGGGGGCGCCGAAGGTGGTGCCGTCGGTGCTGGTCGTGACCGTGTAAGCACCGATCCGGCCGTTGGCACTGTTGCTGGGGCGCGGCAGGTAGGCAAGGCCCGAGACGACCGCTGTGCGGTGCATGTCGATGGTGATGCTGTGCGGCAACGGCACAGGGGTACCAGACCACTTGCTGTGCCAGAAAGTGTCGGCACTCCCGTCCAGGACCAGTTGGGCACGGCCGTCCTCGGCCGCGGTTTCCTCATCACTGGCGGTGGCCGTCCAGCCCGCACGCGGCAGGTCGACGACGGAAGCGGGCGAACCGGGGTCGCCGAGCAGGTTGATCTCCCCGGCCGAGGACCACGGACCGCGCCCGCCGGCCTCGGTGGTGGCGGTCAGCCGGACGAAGCGGGCGCCCCTGGCGGCGAAGCTCAGGGTTTTGGTGGTCCCGTCGTCGGCCAGGGTCCCGCTCGCCACGGCCGCCCCCCAACTGGCGCCGTCGGCGCTGAGGTGAATCGCGAATTCGCCGATCCGGCCGTTGGCACTGTTGCTGGGGCGCGGCAGGTAGACGAGGCCCGAGACGACCGCTGTGCGGTGCATGTCGATGGTGAAGCTGTGCGGCAACGGCGCAGGGGTACCAGACCACTTGCTGTGCCAAAAGGTGTCGGCACTCCCGTCCAGGACCAGTTGGGCACGGCCGTCCTCGGCCGCGGTCTCCTCATCACTGGCGGTGGCCGTCCAGACCGCACGCGACAGTACGGGAGCGGCAGGCTCCATCGCCGCCGCAGGGGCCGCCCCGTGGTGCGGCGCAGAAGGCGGCGCCGCCTGCCCCGTGGCGGGCGGGTGCGGGCGCGCGGCGGGGGTCGCACCGTCGGCGGTAGTAGTGATCAGCGGCAGCAGCGCTGTCATGACTGCTGTCAGGGCCAGGAGAATGAGACCTCTGCCTCTGAACCGGGACAGCCGGAACAACCGTGACGCACGCACCATGACATCTCCCCCAAGAGCAAGCAAGACAGGGCCTCATGCGCGTCGTCACGAGCGCGGAAGGCCGTCGGCTGGTCACCAGAGGGGACTCTGTCCGGGCCCGACCGTCCCGCCGCTTTGCGCATGTTTTGCCAAGTCGGCCCGTGCGGCGTTGAGTTGACCCGGGTCGCGCCGAGGTGACGGGCGGGTCCCGAGGGGCTGCACAGCATGCGTCAGGGAGTGATCGACGTCAAAGTTCCTGCATCCACCTCGATGATGGTGTCGGCGTAAGAGGCCAGTCGCAGGTCGTGAGTGATGAGGAACGTGGTGCGCTCGGTGGTCAGGCGGCGAAGGGGTTCCGTGATCCGCTCCGCGGATTCGTCGTCCAGGCCCGTAGTGGGTTCGTCAAGGACGAGGACCCGTGCGTCACGGATCATGGCACGTGCGATGGCCAGGCGGCGACGTTCCCCTCCGGAGAGGAACTGGCCTTGCCTGCCGACCGAGGTGGCGTACCCGTCAGGTAAGGCGCTGATGAAATCGTGCGCGTCGGCGGCCTTGGCGGCTGCGGCGATCTGCTCATCGTCGGCGTCAGGGCGACCGTAGGCGATGTTCTGACGGATCGTCCCCTCGAAGAGCATGCTTTCCTGCGGCAGGAGACAGACGTTCCGGCGCAGTGATGCCGCCGTCATCGGGGCAATGTCCAGACCGTCAAGAAGAATGCGGCCGGCCGAGGGAGCGTAGAAGCGGAGAAGGAGCTTGCCTATCGTGGACTTGCCGGCCCCGCTCGGTCCCGTGATCACAACGAGCTGACCGGGTGCAGCGGTGAGCGACGCTTCCCAGAGCGATGGTCGGGCCGCACCGGGATAGAAGAAGTTGACACCTTCGAAGGCGATCGAGCCACGAACCGATGCGAGGACTTCGGACGGGGCCCGCCGGTCGAAGCTTGGCGTGTGCGGTGTCGTCGGGCGCTCACCGGAGTCCCGAGGGGACCCAACGGCCGTGCGTCGCCGTGGACGGGTCTTGCTCAGCTGCGGCTTGTCACGGGAAATGCGTTGAGCAGGACCGTCATCGACGGTGACGAGATCGTCCGCGGGTGGGTCAACGGGCCGAGTTGCAAGCACCTCAAGGACGCGTTCGGCTGCAGCCGTCGCCGACGACATCTGGATCAAGAGTGCACTGACCTGCTCCAACTGGGGATACAGATGTCCGACGTACGCCGAAAAGGCAAGGAGGCCGCCGATGGTGAGCCGGCCTGCAGAGATCTGCCAGGCTCCGATGCCCATGATGAGCAGGACACAGAGGGTTTCGACAAACCCGCTGAGGGGCCGATAGGCACCGTCCAGGAGCGCCTGGCGTAGGTTCGCACGCATCCATGTCCGCCCTTCGCGGTGCACCCGTGCGCGCTCTGCTTCCTGCCGGTTGTAGGCCTGAACAACGGGCATGTTGGTCAGGTTCTCTTCCAGCAGGGAGGCGAGCTGTCCGTTGCTGTCTCGCTCCTGCCGGGTCACCGTCCGCATGCGCTGGGAGAAGGCACGAGCGACCAGCCAGAACAGTGGAGCGGCAGCGACGGTCGCCAGGGCGAGTGGCCAACTGATCCAAAAGGCAGCGACGGTGAAGAACACGATCTCGAACACGGCGGTCACTGCCGCTACCGGAGCGGAGGTGACCAGGGACTCCACGGCCTCGATGTCGCCTGTCAGCCGCGCCACGAGGTCGCCGACCCCACGCTTTCCGAAATAGTCCGGTGGCAACTTCTGCAGGTGCTGAAAGGTGTGGTCACGCAACTGCAGCAGGAAGTGCTCACTGACCCAGTCGGCGAGGTAACCGCCCGCGAATCCCGCCAGTCCCCCGAGCACCGCCAAGGCGAGCCATGTCGCGGCTGGCAGCCAGAACGCAGAGACCCTGCCACCGGCAAGCACATTGTCGGTGAGGTAGGAGACCAGCCATATGGAGGCTGTCTGGAAACCCGCGGAAAGCATGAGCAACAATAGGGTCGCCGCCATGGCGGGTCTGTTCTTCCGGGCCAATGGCCAGAATTCCTTGAAGCTGGCGACAGGCGATTTCCTCGCGTGACGGACTCGCTGTCCTTGTGTGACTGCAACTTTGGGCATGGCTGATTTGTTCATCTGGCGCATCTAACCGATGTTGGGTTGGAGTGGAGCGAATGCCGACGCCGAGCCGCCCTCCGGCAGACCGCGGTCGCAGCAATTCATGCTGCGACCGCGGCCCTATCGCTGCGGTGGTCGGAGTCGGTGTCCGCGAGAGGTGCTGACGGGCATCAATCTCCGAGCCCCTGTCAGGCGGACAGAGAGAACTCCGGTGTTGTCATCCGCAGGGCCGACTGCCTGGTCCGACTGGAATCTCTCGTATCCGCAGAACGGTTACCGGCAGGCGCGCCTGCCGACGCCCTTTGCCCCGCGGCCCTGGCCGCGGCCGTTACCCTGAATGCCCTGACCAGCGCCACGCCGGCAGCGTCCGGCGGCCTGCCTGCCACGCCCGGCACCCTGCTGGCCGCGCCCGAAGAGATCAAATCCCATGACTTGTTCTTCCTTTCCGTACTGGATTCCAGGGGCCGTCAGACCCCACTTTCCGGTTGCCTCGAATGATGACCTCATTGGGCCGGATCATTGGCAACCGTCACCTGATAGTACGGATGCGGATCCAGACCGACTCAACGGAACTCATGGAATTCTTCCGGATTCTGACGGAGCAACGCTTCTCCATGTGCGTCCGCCCCCGTCCCCGTCCCGGGCAACGCAGAAATGCCGGTCGAGTTCTCTCGACCAGCATTTCTCTTTGAACTTCTCCTGAAGGAAGGGACGCAGCAACAACGTGCGCCGTCTTGTTCGGATTGCGCGGCGAGGCGAATCAGGCTTTGCGATACGGATGGCCTCTCGCGCACCGTCGATCCTGACGAGGCCCGCATCGAGCGGCGGCGGGCTCCATCGCCGCCGTCGGCGCCGCGTGGTGATTGGGCATGACGCTGCCTATGGACGGTGAAGGGGGAGCAGCGCCTCAGACATCGACGGTGCGGCACCGAACGCAAAGAGTTCGACGCATCGATCGGTGGTCGTCGGGCAGTGCGCGGTGACGTAGAGGCGGTGCACGCCGACGACGGGGGTGATGGGCACCGAGATGTCGTTCACGGAACCGTCGGCACTTGGAACGATCTGTGCCAGTGGTGGCCGGACAGGGGAATCGAGCCTGAGCTCTATCCGGGCACCGCCGCCCGACGGCCCCGAGAGCCTTGCCACGGCGAGGGTGTCTCGGACGGTGGAGAAATCGACCCGGTAGTAACGCAGGACAGAAGAACTTCCGAGGGCACGGGAACCGGGGTTGGAGCCGGCGCTTGTCCCCTGCTGCGATGTGTACGCATTGGCCTGGACGGGGAATCGGGCCGAGACCGCAGGAGGAGGTGTCGCCTGCTGTGACGGCGGGTCGCTAGGGGCATTTGAAGGTCCGGGGGCAGGCGGCGGCTGTATGTTCGCTCCGAACTGCGGGTCACAAGCGGTCAGCAGCAGCACGCCCGCACCGGCGCCGACCAGGAAGCCCGCCACCGCGAAAGCAGCCCGGGAGCGGCGAGGAGACTGCGGGGACGCTGCCCTGCTTCTTCCCCTGCTCCCCCTGCTCCTCCGGGTGGCCGCCGTGGCCCGACGTACACGCGAGGGCTCGGCGGGGGCATCGGCCCGGCCTCGCTCCAGCAACCTTGCCAGGAACGGCGGATCGCCCAGTGGTATGGGGATGGCGGCCTTCGCACGCAGGTATCGCTGTCCCGTCCACCATCCCAACAGCCGTACCGGCAGCTGCGCTTCGAGCTGCTCGTCGAGCTGGGACAGGTCCTTGTAGACAGCCGCACAGGCCGGACAGGCGCGGAGATGGCCCCATCCTTCAGCCGGGTCCGCCTCAGGCCGCTTGATCAGCCGCTCGATCACATCCCTGCAGTCCGGACGCTCCAGCCGCTCGAAGTACAGGTCCGCACGGGCCTGGCGCAGCGCGGTCATGGCCTGGTCGCACGCAGCGGGAACCGCATGGTGATCCAGGCCCGTGATGCGTGCCGTGAACGCGGGATCGTCCCGTTCCACCACCGAGTGCCACAGCAGGCACTGGGTGGTGGCCGGGAGGCGCTCGTACGCGAGAGCCAGCTGGCCGTCTTCGCCCCAGGGCCACCGTGATCCTGCCGCGACCCAGGCCTGGAAGTCCGGCGCCAGTGTGTCGCGCTCCCGGTGCCAGCGATGGATCGCGGCGGTGCGGACCTTTCCCAGTAACTGGGGACGCAGGCACCCCGGATGACGACGCTCGATGAGCGATTCGCCGGACACCATCTGTTGGAGCAGGTGCGCAAAGACATCTGATGTCACCTCCTGCGCATGCAGCGGACCTCGCACGCATTGGGAGGCGTATGCCTGCACCGCGGCATAGTGGCGGCGGTAGAGATGCCGAAAGAATTCGATCCGGCCTTTGCGCAACGCAATCATCACAGCAGCGTCGGAGAGAGGCTGCTGTGACGGCCGCGAGCCCAAGAGCAATTGCATTGAGGAGCCTTCCACTCAAGTCCGGTGGTGCCATCGGTGAACTCCGGCACGGCGCCACCCTCCCTGCCGGCCGAGTCGCCGTGCCTCAGCCGGCAGGAAATTGTGGTGACACTCGCATTGGTTGAATTCCGTAGCGCGGACGCGGGGATCCGGCTGCGGCACCGGCCGTGATGTACGCACTGCGGCCGCCGACGGCGGACCTCATGACCGCGTGAGCCCCACGTGCTGAACCCGCTTCGGGAACCGGCATTGCGGTGACCGACGCGGCGCCGGTCTGGTCGCAACGGACTGTGGTCTCCGCGCCCATCGAACGCGGGGCGCATCGCTGAAGCGCTGGTGGACGTGGTGCGCGACGACGCTTCGGGCCACCGAGTCCCCCTCGTTGTGCGTGTTTGGCTGGTCACAAGAAAGGAGGGGGTTCGACAGCGTCCATCCCGCCGCTTTGCCGAGGCTTTGCCGAGTGGGGTCCATGTGCCGTTGAGCGATGGCCTCGTACGGGGTCCGGCCCGGCCTGCCCTCACCGGCCTTCGACGAAGTAGCGGAGCCGTGTGGAGTTGTAGTAGTTGTAGGTGAGCACGAGGGGGGCGTTCGTCTCGGGCGGCGGGTCGCCGCCTTCCGGCCAGTGCAGCATGCCGAGCACCATCTCGTCCCAGGGCTTGCCGTCCGTCAGGTCGGCGCGCACCAGATAGCTGCCGTCGTTCTCGCCCCACCACAGGTCGAAGCGGAACAGTTGCCCTTCGCCCTCGGTGCGGCACGGGCACATTCCGACGTCGATGACGTCCTTGCCGGTGGTTCCGGAGTGATAGGTCGCTGCACCGTAGTCGATGCACTCGCCGGTGGCGGCGTTGCGCAGCCGGCTGTAGTCCTTGCTGGTCTTGGACGACACGGCCTGCCAGACCTGGTCCTTGCTGCCGTCGCATGTGTTCTGAACGATTGCTGTGCCGACGGGCTCGACGCATTTCGTGGTGATTCCCCGGTTGCGGAGGGTGCCCGACCATGTGACGGTCCCGAGACCGGCCCCGGTGGGAGACGGCTCGGCCGGCTTCCCCGATGCCGCACCTGATACGTGGACGGCCGGCCCGGCCCGGCCGGAAGGGGGCTGCTGGGAGGGGGTGGCGGTGACCGTGACGGGCGGCGGATGCTCGATCTCCGTCACGGCCGGCGCCGCCTGCGAGGGCGAGGACTCGGTGTCGTCGTCACCGAACGGCATGGGCAGGACGAGGAGTGCGACCGCGAGGGCGGTGACGACGCCGCCGGCGAAGGCACCCGAGCGCAGCGGGGAGTCCGCCGCCGGTGGCCACCACCCCGTACCACCGTCCGGGGAGGGGCCGCCGCCCAGTGTGCCGGGTGCCACGGCCGCACCGGCGGCACTCGCGCCGGCTTCGGCCATCCGGGCTGCCACATACGCCGAACTGCCCCACAACAGCACGCTGGTCGGCAGCGCCGAGCCCAGCCGCTCATTGAGGTCGGTGAGTTCGGTCAGCGCGTGACGGCAGTGCGGGCACTGCGCGAGGTGCCGGTCGAGGTCCTTGTTCGAGCGACGGCCACTGCGGCGCACCGCTGCTCCGAGCAGGGAACTGTAGCGGCGGCACTCCTCGCTCACCAAAGCGCTTTCGACATGCACGGCCAGGTAGGCCTCGCGCAGCCCTTCCCGGGCCCGGGACGCCAGCGAGCCGACCCCGCTGGCGCTCATGCCGAGCAGGCCGCCGACCTTCGAGGCGGGTTCCTCCTCGACGGCGGTGTGCCACAGGACGGCCTGCCAGCGCTCGGGCAGCGAGCGAAACGCGCGGACGACGAGGCTGTTGTCCTCCAGGCGCATTATTCGCTCCTCGCTGCTCTCCGCCTCGGGACTGTCGGGCAGGTTGCCGAGCCACTGCTCGAAGTCGGCCGACAGCTCGGTGCGCCGTGCTGTGCCCGCCCATTCCGCGGCGACGCGGCGGACCACGGTGAGCAGATACGGTCGCCAGGCGGCCTCCGGGCCACCCCCGGACCGCACCGCCTGCAGCGTGCGGGCGAAGGCTTCCGAAACCAGGTCCTCGGCCGTGTGGGGATCACGGCAACACGTACGCGCATAGGACAGAACCGCCGAACGGTGCCGCCGGTACAGCTCCTCCACCGGAGCTTCGGATACTAACTCTCTGATTGCTGCCGTGAGTTCGGCGTCGGACAGGGAGCCAACACTATCAACGGACATGCGTAGCAAGGCCTTTCGATGAGGCGGAAGCGACATTGTGGCCGATGCTTGAATGCCAGTGGGAGCGTTTTGGGTAATTTGCTTCGGCGGGGTAGCGGCGACGGCAATAAATCTGAACAGCTCGAGATGACCTTTGCGACCGCAAGCACCAAGGCGGTGCCGGAGAGCGGCTGCTGCAGCGCTTGCGAGCCGGAGAGTAATTGCATAGGGGTCTTCCACTCATCTCCGGTGGCAGGTGACAGCCGTGGGAGGCGATGGAATTCTCACGCCCGTAATCCGAGCGTCACTCCGAGGAGTTGACGGAGGTGTATCAGGGCGTGCCCGATGCGGGTGCCCGGCCGTCGACGAGACAGCGGAGCCGTACGGCGCCGCAGTGGCACGTGGGCACGACCGGCGCGCCCCACCTCGGATCCGGGTGCGCCAGGCGACCGTGGCTCCGGTGTGGAGCCCCGTGCGCTCTCATCTCACCTCGGACGGTTGGGGATCGGCAATACGCGGATGGCGATCACCCATACCCAAGAAGTTGCCCGAAGCGCGTGGAACCGCTGTGCTCGCGGACCTCAACCCTGCTCGCGTTCGGCTCAATGACGGGGATAGCGGCCGTCACCCGGGTGCCGGCCGCGGTGGCGAGGACGGCGCACGAGCTGGTGTACGCACGGACCAGCTCGAGTCCTCGCCCGAAGGAGGCGCGGTGCTCCAGTGTGGGTGCGCCGGCGTCACGCTCCAGCCACCGTCCTCTGTCGGTGACTTCGACGGTCAGGTCGACACCGTCCAAGGTGATCAGTAGCGCGACGTCCGGGCTGCCACTGTGGAGCACGACATTCGTGACCAGCTCGCTGACGACCAGCGCCAGCATGTCGTACGGGTCCTTCCCAATCGCCCACCGCCGGGCTGTATGGACCGCGAAGCGACGTAGATCCGGCACGGTGGTGCGCGTCGCCCGGGTGATGCAGAACGCCCGACATCGTGCTAAACCAGGCGGCTTCACAAGGGTCGGTCGAGGGCGGCTGGTGACCGCTCGGTGGGTGTAGTCAGTGCTGGCCAAATCGGACTCCGTGGAAGTGCCCGCTGAAACAGGGCATCGAGGATCGGATCGCTCCAACCGTGACTGCAGCCGACCGGCAGGACAAGCAGGAGTGCCGAATTACGGATACGCAAGATTCCGGTCGTTGACTGCGCCGCGGGTTGCGGCCGCGGGAGGGGCGTGCCGAAATGCCGTGGAGTCGTGCTGGGCTGTTGCCGTAGCGTTCACTGCGCACACACTCGTCCTGGCCGGAGAAACCCCACATGAACGTACTTCTGTCAGGGATAGTCGGTTCCACCGCCTACGGGCTGGCCGGGCCGGGATCCGACGTTGACCGTCTCGGTCTGTTCGCTGTGGACACGGCCGCACTCCACGGCCTGCACCGCCCGGCCGAGTCCCATGTCACCACGGCGCCGGACCGGACGCTGCACGAGGCAGCGAAGTGGTGCCACCTCGCCCTGCGCGGCAATCCCACCGTCACGGAACTCGTCTGGCTTCCCGACGACCTCTACGAAGTGCGCACTCCGTGGGGTGACGAACTGATCGAGCTGCGAAGTTCCCTGCTGTCCGCCAAGCGCATCCGTGACGCCTACCTCGGCTACGCCACCCAGCAGTTCAAGCGGCTGTACGACCGGGGCGACGGATCCCCTTCCGCGGACACCCGCAAGCGGACCGCAAAGCATGCCCGGCACCTCATGCGCCTGTGCCAGCAGGGTTTCGAGCTGTACGCCACCGGCCGGCTGAATGTCCGCGTCGAGGACCCTGAGGCCTACCACGCCTTCGGCGATCAGGTCGCGGCGGACGCCATGGCGGCGCTTCCTCTCCTGCAGCGTTTCGAGGAGCGGTTCGACGGGACGAGGAGCGCCCTGCCGGATCAGCCGGACGAGGCGCCTGTGGAGGCGTGGCTGCACCGTGTCCGCGCCGCGCACTTCGCACCCTGAGCGGCGGAGCCGCGCTGCGGACGGGGCCTGGCCCACCCGCTGGAGCGGCTCGGAGTTGCGGCTCACTGCCTGGCCGTCGAGGTGGCCGCGGTTGGTCGACCGTCGGCCGTTCATCCCGGATCGTCAGGAATGATCTCGGAATCCACCGGATGCCTCCTGTCAACCGGATCGCCGACCAGGGCAACTCTTATGCAAAGCCCCCAGTGGCCTGCGGACGACACCTCGCGTGAGGCGCGGACGCCGTTGACACATACAGGCCGCGTACACCCCTCTGCGAGCACGCAATGTCCATCCTCAGCACTGACGTGTCCCGTACCGTGCGAACGACCAGCACGTGGATTCTCCCCGCGACGCCCGAATCGCCCGGGCAGGCACGGCAGCAGGTAACGGACCGGCTGCGGCACTGGTGTCACTCCCAACTTGCCGACGAAGCCGTCCTGCTCATCTCCGAACTCGTCACCAATGCGGTCCGGCACGGCGCGGGTCCCGTCTGGCACACGCTGAAGATCATCCGCGACGAAGCCGCCTCGTGCGTCATCCGTATCGAAGTCGGGGATCACGGGTCCGGCTGGGACGGCAGCCCCACACCTCAGAGCATGGCAAGCGACGCAGGCGGCGGACGAGGTCTCCACCTGGTCGAGGCTCTCACCTCCCGGTGGGGCACATACCGCCTCCCACACGGCCAGCTCGTATGGGCCGAACTCACGGCGGCAACACCACACTACTGCTCGTAGAAGGAAGCCCCGGAGACGGAACCGGCGTCCGATCGGCGGGAACGCCCTCGGTGCCGGCTTAGTCAACGGCCGCTCCAGTAGCGGAAGGTGCGTTCCGGCTCGGGCAGGAGATCCCAGGGATGGGGGGTCATGTGGCGCCCTGTGCGTGTGAGGACCCGCCGGGCGTCGGCGGGCCGGTGGGCCTGGATCAGGGCGAAGGCGAGGACGTTGAGGTCGATCAGCGCCTCGGCGTGCGGCGTGGCACGGGAGTCGAACCACTGGTCCAGGGCCGTGTCGATCTCCTCGGCGACCTGTGGTTCGTTCCAGAGGAGCCCCGCCCCTGGCGCCGACTGCCGCAGCCGGTGGGCGACGATCTCCACGCGGGCCGCGACGGGCAGCAGCGCGACCGGGGACCCGTACGGTGACCGGGCGGCGCTCTGCCGGGCGAAGTCCAGCATGGCGGCGACTGTTCCGTGCCCTCGCGGGGACAGATACCGCAGCAGATCGTGGTAGGCGGTCCGGTGCCACGGGGCGCGGGAGACGGCCTCGCTCCAGACGGGAACGGCGTCATGAACGGGGACCGCGAAGGAGCGCATAAGGCCCAGCAGAGCCAGCCACGGTGTCGGGTCCGCGGTACAGACGTCGGCGGCGCGCAGACACGCCTGCTCGGCCGGGCCGGCGGCGGCCCGCCCCTCGGCCGCGGCTCTGGTGACCTGGACGAAGGCGCGCAGGACCAGGGCGTCCCCGTCGCCGGGCCGATCAGCGGCCCAGCGCTCGCAGACCGCGGGCGGCAGGTGCTGGGCCAGTACGGAGATCCGGTGCACCCGCCGGTCCCAGTCCCGCCCCGTGCCGCGCAGCAGCTCGGCGACCGGCTCCCACACGGGGCGCGTGGTGCCCGCGCCGAGACCGTGGAGCTGTGCCGTCGGGCGGAGTTGAGTCAGGGTCAGGTGGAGGGGCTGATCGTCGAGTTCGGGGCGGACCAGCAGGGCTGTGCGGCGTCTGAGCATCTCGGTCCCGGTCGAGTACGAAAGGGTGGTGCGGGGCGGGCGCGCCGGTCAGGGCTGGTCGGCGCGCCCGCCCCGCGGTCGTCGCCGCGGCGTCAGCAGCAGCGGCTCTGGGGGTGGGTCTCCCGGTGCAGTGCGCGCTGCTCCTGGTATTCCCGGCGGGTCGGTACCGGCGCGAGCGGGTGGTGGCGTAGGTGCCGCTCGCAGTAACGGCCGTACTCCGCCTCCCCCGTCAGCTCCCGCAGGTACCAGCACACGGCCCGCGCCCAGCGGGCGGCCCTCATGCCCGTACCTCCGCCAGGGGTTCCTCCCGCTGCACCGGCACGTCGATGCGGGAGGCGACGTAGGGTGCCTCGGTCGTCGGCAGCGGCTGCGTGGCGCGGACCGCGCGGACGCACACCACGGCGCAGTTGACCAGGACCGTGAGGACCAGCAGGAGGAAGATGGCCATGAGCACGCCGTCGACCGTGTTGTTGACCACAATGGTGTGCATGTCGTCCATGGTCTTCGCGCCCGGCAGGAGCTGGCCGGCGTCGATGGCCTGGGCGTACTTGTCCCGCAGGGAGAAGAAGCCGATCTTCGGGTTGTCGGAGAAGATCTTCTGCCAGCCGGCGGTGAAGGTGACGGCCACGTCCCAGGCGAGGGGGATGCCGGTGACCCAGGCCCAGCGCAGCTTGCCGGACTTGATCAGTACGGTGGTGGTGACGGCCAGAGCCACCGCGGCAAGCAGCTGGTTGGCGATACCGAACAGCGGGAACAGCTGCTTGATGCCGCCCAGCGGGTCGGTGACACCGGCGTAGAGGAAGTAGCCCCAGGCGCCGACGACCAGGGCGCTGGTGATCCAGATGCCCGGCTTCCAGGTGACCCGGCCGATCGGCTTCCAGACGTTGCCCAGCATGTCCTGGAGCATGAAGCGGCCGACCCGGGTGCCGGCGTCCACGGTGGTGAGGATGAACAGCGCCTCGAACATGATGGCGAAGTGGTACCAGAAGGCCTTCAGTCCGGCGCCGCCGATCACCCCGGAGAAGATCTCCGACATGCCCACGGCCAGCGTGGGCGCGCCGCCCGAGCGGCCCACGAGCGTCTCCTCCTCCACGGCCTTGGCCGCCGCGGTGAGCTGGTCCGGGGTGATGGTGAAGCCGAGGTTCTTCACCGCCTCGGCGGCGCTGTCCACGGTCGGGCCGAGCAGCGCGGCCGGGGCGTTCATCGCGTAGAACAGGCCGGGTTCGAGGACGCAGGCGGCGATGAGGGCCATCACGGCGACGAAGGACTCCGTGAGCATGGAGCCGTAGCCGATCATCCGGACCTGGGACTCCTTCTGGATCAGCTTCGGCGTGGTGCCGGAGGAGACCAGAGCGTGGAAGCCGGACAGGGCGCCGCAGGCGATGGTGATGAACAGGAACGGGAACAGCGACCCGGCGAACACCGGTCCGGCGCCGTTGGAGGCGAAGTCGGTCACCGACTCGGCCTTCAGGTGCGGCGCGGCGATCACGACACCGACGGCCAACAGGGCGATGGTGCCGACCTTCATGAAGGTCGACAGGTAGTCACGGGGCGCGAGCAGCATCCACACCGGGAGCACGGAGGCGACGAAACCGTAGCCGACCAGGCAGAAGACCAGGGTCTCCGGACTCCAGACGAAGTACTCGGCGAGCGAGGAGTCCTGGATCCAGCCGCCGCCGAGGATGGCGAGCAGCAGCAGCGCGACACCGATCAAGCTGGTCTCCACGACCTGGCCCGGCCGCAGATAGCGCATGTAGCAGCCCATGAACAGGGCGATGGGGATGGTCATGGTGACCGAGAAGGTGCCCCAGGGGGACTCGGCCAGCGCGTTGACGACGACCATCGCGAGGACCGCAAGCAGGATGATCATGATGGCGAACACGCCGATCAGCGCGGCCGCACCGCCCACCTTGCCGATCTCGTCCCGGGCCATCTGGCCCAGGCTCTTGCCGTCCCGGCGCATGGACAGGAACAGGACGATCATGTCCTGCACCGCACCGGCGAAGATCACACCCGCAATGATCCAGATGGTGCCGGGAAGGTATCCCATCTGGGCGGCCAGGACCGGGCCGACGAGTGGACCGGCGCCGGCGATGGCCGCGAAGTGGTGGCCGAAGAGCACCCGGCGGTCGGTGGGGTGGTAGTCGACGCCGTCCTCCAGCCGTTCGGCCGGAGTGGCGCGGGTGTCGTCGACCTGGAGAACCCGCCGGGCGATGAACCGCGAATAGAAACGGTAGGCGATCGCGTACGAGCCGAGGGCCGCCACGACCAGCCAGACGGCCGAGATCTCCTCGCCCCGGGACAGGGCGAGCACGGCCCAACCGATCGCTCCGGCCAAGGCGACCGCGCTCCACACCAGGACCGAGCGGGCTGTCATACGGGACCGCCGCGACGGCGGCCCTTCTGGGCTCGGGAGAGTGGATTCGGGCATGGCTGATGTAGGCATGGCGGCTCCTCACCGGGGCGGTGTGACAAGAAGTGAACGTGGATCAGTAAGCGATCAGCGGCGACGATGTCGGTCCGTCAGCGCATACGCGGCGAGCAGGCAGAGGCCGCACCCCGGCACCCAGGCGAGCTGGTACCAGTAGAAGAACGGCGTCCCGGCGAGCATCGGGCTCTCACCGGCGTACCAGGGGACCCAGAGCAGGCCTGCGGCGGGCATGAGAAGCAGTACGGCGATCGCGACGCGCCGTAGCCGGTGATGACCCCTCCGTCCCATGACCTGCGCTCCTCTCCCGCTCAATGTCGGTCTGTGCAAGAGTTGCCCGTACGCCTCAACCGGTTGACAGCGAATTTCCACGAGATTTCCTCCCGGTTCCGTGTCCTCCGGACAGGCCCCCGGCGCAACTCTTCTGCGAGGGCACAGGCACACCAAGGACGGTGACCCATGGCCGACGGCGCCATGACCGCGACGTTCCTCGCCGTAATAGGCGGAGCGTCGCTCCTCGCCGTGACCGCGCGCCGCCTGCACCCCAGCGATCGGCTGCCCTCGCTGGAGGGCTGGGCCCTCGCCGACCGCAGCCTCGGCCCCGTCTGGACCTGGCTGCTGCTCGGCGGCACGATCTTCACCGCCTACACCTTCACCGCCGTACCGGGACTGGCGTACGGCAACGGCGCCGCCGCCTTCTTCGCGGTGCCGTACACGGTGATCGTCTGCCCGATCGCCTTCGTCCTGCTGAGCCGCCTGTGGACCGTGGCCCGCCGACACGGCTACATCACCGTCGCCGACTTCGTGCGCGGACGGTACGGGTCGCCGCCGCTGGCCCTGGTGGTCGCGCTGACCGGCATCCTGGCGACCATGCCGTATCTGGCGCTGCAGCTGCTCGGCATACGCGCGGTGCTGACTGCCGGCGGCGTGTACCCGCAGGAAGCGGCCGGAGACGCGGTGATGGTGGCGCTGTTCGCGGGGCTCGCCGTGGCCACCTACCGGCACGGGCTGCGCGCACCCACCGTCATCTCCGCGCTGAAGGCGGTGGCGGTCTTCGTCTCCCTGACCGCCGTGTGCTGGCTGGTCCTCGTGCGGCTCGGCGGGCCCGGCGCCGTGTTCGAGGGCGCGGCACGGCGGCTCGGCGGCACGGACGTGGCCCACTCCCCCTTGCTCCTGTCCCCCGAGCAGCAGCCCGCGTACGCCACGCTCGCCCTCGGCTCCGCGCTGGCTCTGCTGATGTACCCGCACGTGCTCACCGCCGGTTTCGCCGCCGACAGCCCGCGAACCCTGCGCAAGGCGTGCGTGGCGCTGCCCGCCTGGACGGGACTCCTCGCGCTGTTCGGCTTCCTCGGTATCGCCGCTCTCGCAGCAGGCGTGAAGGCGCCCCGGGGCGGCGCCGAGTCCGCCGTGCCGATGCTGGTCGACCAGCTGATGCCGGGGCCGCTGGCCGGGCTGGTGTTCGGCGCGATCACCGTAGGGGCGCTCGTCCCGGCAGCCGTGATGTCGATCGCGGCCGCCACCAGCTTCGTACGCAATGTGTACGTCGAGTACTTCCATCCCACCGCCACGCCCAAGCGTCAGGTGCGCACCGCCAAGGCCGTGTCGCTCACCGCCAAGGTGGGCGCGGTGGCCTTCGTGTTCGGGCTGCGCGACCAGGACGCCATCAATCTCCAGCTCCTCGGCGGAGTCTGGATCCTGCAGATCTTCCCGGCGGTGGCCGTGGGGCTGTTCACCGGGCGGCTGCATCCGCGGGCGCTGCTCGCCGGGTGGGGCGTGGGCATGGTGGCCGGGACCTTCATGGTCGTGCGCGAAGGGTTCTCCCCGGTCGTGCCGCTGGGCCTCGGACCGCTGGAGATCTACGCGGGGTTGGCGGCCCTGCTGCTCAACCTGACCGTCGCTGTGGCCGGGACCGCGGCCCTCGAACGCCTCGGCGTCGCGCGCGGCGCCGATCTGACCGACCTGCCGTCGCGCCTGGCCGTGAGGTGGCGCCCGGAGACGGAAGCAGACAACCCGTGAGACGCAAACACACAACTCCCGTACGGGAACCGTCCGTCGCGCAGCCGGCCGAGCCCCTCGCGCCCGCGACGGCGGCTCCGGCCGACCTGGAACGCGAGGTACGGGAACCGTCCGTCGGACAGCCGGCCGAGCCCCTCGCGCCGGTGTCGACGCCTCCGGCCGACCTGGATCGCGAGGCCGGCCTCGCCCGGCTCTTCGAGCTGC
Organism: Streptomyces sp. NBC_00885; assembly: GCF_045207475.1. Taxonomy (NCBI): domain Bacteria; kingdom Bacillati; phylum Actinomycetota; class Actinomycetes; order Kitasatosporales; family Streptomycetaceae; genus Streptomyces; species Streptomyces sp. NBC_00885. The sequence continues at coordinate 8,484,620 of NZ_CP108796.1, read as the reverse complement.
ACTACTCCTCGATGCTGCGCCTCGCCCACCTGCTCGGTGCGGACGACCCGGAGGACGTGGTGGCCGAGGCGTACTACCAGATCTACCGAAGGTGGCGGCGCCTGCGGGACGTCGAGGCGGCTGAGGCCTATCTGCGCTCCACCGTGTGCAACCTGGCCCGTATGCGGATACGTCACCTCCAGGTCGCCCGCAAGCATGTGGAGACCCCGCCGGACGAGACCGTCGCGTCCGCCGAGAGCACCGCGCTGCTGCGCGAGGACCAGCGGGTCCTGATCAACGCGCTCCAGCAACTACCGCCGCGCCAGCGCGAGGCGCTCGTGCTGCGGCACTGGCTCGGACTGAAGGAGAGCGAGATCGCGGCGGCGATGGGCATCTCCTGCGGTTCGGTGAAAACACACACGTCACGCGGCACCACCGCGCTGACCCAGGCGATGGAGGCCCGGCGATGAACGACACCAGTCCGGACCGCACGGAGCAGGAGCTGCGCGAGGCCCTGCAGGCACTGGCCGACGGAGTCCAGGCCGCCCCTGACGCCTATCGCACGGCACGTGGCGAGTGGCTGCGCCGTGAACGCCGGCGGCGGCTCATCCTCGCGGTGCTGATCGCCGTCGTCTTCGCCGTGGCCACTCTGATCGGCCTGTGGGTCCTCAACCAGGCCCCGTCCGCCCCAGGCGTCATCTTCTCCGGCGCCGACCAGTTCGGTCAGGCGTCACTCTTCGAACCGCACCTCTGAATGTTCTCGTTGGTGGCGGTCCACGGCGATGACGGCCCCTTACCCTCGCTGTATGCAGCAGCGAGGGTAAGGGGACTGGCGTTCCTGCCAGCGTGGGGGGCTCTGCCCGACGTCGTCGTCAGGACGTGGTGACCGTCATGTCGTCGACCACGAAGTCGGTCTGGAGGGAGGCGTCCTCGGTGCCGGTCAGCCTGACCGTCACCGTCCGTCCCCGCCAGTTGGACAGGTTGTAGGAGCGGTAGACGTAACTGCCGACGGCGTCCCTGTTGGACAGGGTCGCCAGAGTGGTGGTGGTGCCGCCGTCGATGACCTGCACCTTGAGCGTGTCGTATGCCACCTGCTCCGTCTCGTAGGTGCCGATGCGGTTGTAGAACCCCAGCGTCGCTCCATTGACGTTGCTCGGGATGGTGACCTGCTGGGACAGGGTCTGCGTTCCCGCCGCCCCCCAGCCGCACAGCCAGGCGTACTTGGTGCCCCAGTGGGCCGGGTACGTCCCCCAGTTGCCGATGACCGACCCGCCCAGCGACGACGTCCAGCTCCAGCCGGGCGTGCCGTTCTCGAAGCCGGAGTTGAGCAGGTTGGCCCGGTAGTCGATGGTGTGCGTGTACGGCTGACTGCGGGCGAAGTCCGCCGTGCTCAGTCCGTTGACGGGGCGGTCGTCCTTGAAGTATTCGCCGAAGGTCCACTGCCCTTGCGTCCGCAGCAGGTTGATCGTGCTCGCCTGTCCGCCGTCGACCTGGTTCCACAGGTCGATCAGGGAGCCTGCCACGCGGCCTTCCACCGCGTCACCGTTGTGCCAGTTGGTGCTGGAGACCGGATAGCCGGAGTTGAACCAGGTGGAGTTCATCATGCTGACCGAGGAGCCGCTGGGCCAGACGAACAGGTTGTCGCCCTTGACGCTGCCGGCGACAGCGTTGGCGAACCCCTCCGTCCAGGCGCACTGGGTGGACAGGGCGATCCAGATCTGGTGCCCTGCGCAGTTCGCGTTTGACCACCACCAGTTGTACAGCTGGTGCATCAGCGCGTGTGCGGATTCGTGGACCACGAGGTGCTCGGAGTCGGGGTCGTTGTCCCGCAGCCTGATGTAGCTGGCGGCCGCGTTGGCCCCGGGATTGTAGTACCCGCCGTCGGCGTTGCCGGCCCACCACTGGACTGTGATCTTGCTGCAGGGCGGATTCTCGTTGGAGGTCCAGCAGCCGGTGCCGGAGCTGCGCCACCACCAGGTCAGATTGAGGGTGTCGAAGGCGTGCCAGGCGCGCATCTGAGCTGCCGCCGCTGCCGTCCAGCCGAAGTCCTGGTTGGTGGAGACGTTGTACCTCGCGGGCGTGGAGGTCGAGTACACCCACCCATTGCCGTCGGTCACTCGCCAGACCGAGCTCTCCGACCGGAACTCCACGTACATCAGGTACATCGTGTTGACCGGCAGGGCGAAGCAGAGGTTGTAGTGGCCGCTGTTGTCGGTCAGCCCGCTGGCGTAGACCTGCTGCGCGTCATTCGCGGTGGGCCGCCCCCACACCTTCACGGTGAGGTTGCGGCCGCCCAGCCACGCCCCCGCCTGGTTGGTGAACTCGAAGCCGCCGCTGATGCAGATCGGATCGCCGGCGGCCCGGGCAACGCTGCCGGTGCCCCCGCTGGTCTGCGGAACCTTCGCGAACTTCTTGCTTACCGAGGTCGACTTCGAGCGCCGCTCGCCCGAACGTCCCGGAAGCCGGGTGATGTCCACCCCCGACCGGGAGGCGCTGTCGCCCGGCTTGTTCGTGCCGACGGTGAGCAACACCGAACCGTGGGCTTCCCGTTCCGGTGACGGCGAGTCGACGTCGGTGAGGTTGGCCTCGATCTGGGCAGGCCCCTCTGCCGTGGCACGGACATGCAGGGTGAGGGTCCGCTTGTCGGTGTCGAGGGCCACCACACCCTTGGCGTCCAGCCAAGGGCCCACCGGCCGGGGCGCGCTGAGAGGGGAACCCTCGGTGATGAGTTGGAGGGTGTCGGGCACGCGGACGGTCAGTCGGGCGTGGGTGACGTGGACCTGGGAACGGAGACTGACCCGGAGGGCAGCCGTCTCACCCTTGGCCGGGAGCTTGTCCAGCTTCAGATCGACCGCGACACAACTGGCCGGGCTCTCCGACTTGGGGCTGGCCGGGACGTTGAGCGTACATTTCGGGTGCGCGGACTGTGGGACGGCGGTCGCCGCCGGCACGAGCCCACTCGATATGGCGACGGCCGCCGCGCCGATCACGGCGACCCATCGCGCGAACTTCGGGATCATCTCATTTCAGTCCTCTGCTGAGACGTGAGCTCCGGGTGGGGCTGCCCGGAGGTCGGCACAGCATGGACCCACGACAGTTGAGAGTGCAATATCACATCACACAGAACTTTGCGTCGTTCAACCAGCACGTTGTGTGAGCACCCCCTTCGTAGGCCCTCGGCGGGGCGGGAAGGGGTGGCCTGGAAACCAGCCGCCAACGGGTCCCCGGCGGCGGGGCGTTCGCCGACGGAGGCCGCTGAGTCATCGGCGTCGGCGACCAGCGATGCCGCCGACGCCGTTCAACGTCGGCAGAGGCACGCCTTTTGAAGGTCACTCACCCGAAAAGAGGTGACCGAAAGCTTAGGGAACCGGGCCCGAAAGGTTCACGGTCATCCCCTACTCCTCGGTAGACGGCGGGCTCGGCGCTCTGTTGGCATGGTGCTGCGCCTCAAGATCACTGGGAGTCGCTACCCGCGTCAACCAGCGGCGTGGCCGTGCACCTTCCCCGGAACACCAGAAATGAGAACCTCCGTTGCCGCCCCAGCCGACCGTCGAAGAGCTGGTTGCCGAGTACGAGCAGGAGCGGCCGATGCGGCGGCTCTCGCCCATGGTCGGTGCCGTGGTATCCGCACTCTGCGCCGCGCTTTCGGTCTTCGCGCTCTGCACGGTCTTCTTTCCGCTGGAGGAGGGTTCCCAGTACTACGTCACCGTCTTCCTTGCCGTGGCGCTGCCGCTCTGCTTCCTGACGCACCGCGCGGGATTGCGCACAGCGGCCCTCCGGCTGCCGTTGCGTCGCTCGACAGGGGCAGGTCCCGGCGACCGGCGGGACGGTGCCGGCGTCGACGGGCCCCGTGGCGACGATCCGGGGATCGTCGACTGGGTGCTGGCCGCAGTCGCCTTGGTGGTCTGCGGGTATCCGCTCCTCGACTTCGACGGCTTCCTCGAGCGGCGGCAACTGCCCACCGTTGTGGACACCGTCGTTGCACTGATACTGCTCCTGCTGGTCCTCGAGGCCTGCCGGCGGACCACTGGGTGGGTGCTGCCTGCGTTCTGTGCAGGCTTCCTGCTCTACGCCTACTACGGGGGTCTGCTCCCGTACGAATGGTCGCTGGCGCACGGGGGCCTCGATGTGGACGCGATCCTTGCCAACCTCTTCATGGGCGCGGACGGGTTCTACGGGATGCCGCTCAAGGTGGCGGCCGGTTACATCGTCCTGTTCACGCTCTACGGAACCGTGCTGGAGCTGTCGGGAGCCGGAAGGTTCTTCATCGACGTGTCCTTCGCCGCGTTCCGCGGGTCCCGCAGCGCACCTGGCCGCACCGTAACGGCTGCAGGCCTGCTGATGGGCACCGTCTCCGGTTCCGGCACCGCAACGGCGGTCAGCCTCGGCTCGGTGGCGTGGCCGTTGTTGCGCAGGGCCGGTTACTCGCCGGAGAAGGGCGGGGGCGTGCTCGCCGCCGCCGGGATCGGGGCGATCCTGTCGCCTCCCACTCTGGGGGCCGCCGCCTTCGTCATCGCGGAGTACCTACGGGAGAGCTACGTCACGGTGCTCATCTACGCCACCGTGCCGACGCTCCTGTACTACCTCGGCATTCTGATGGCGATCGAGATCGACGCCCGCAAAAGCCTCAACGACCCGGTGGAGGGCGAGCCTCGATCGCCATGGCGGCTGCTGGCCAGGTTCGGTTACCACTTCCTGTCGCTCTTCCTCATCGTCGGCTTCATGGCGGCGGACCTGCCACCGTTCAAGGCGGTGGTCTACGCGACGGCGGTGCAGTTCGCACTGTCGTTCCTCGACCCCGCCCACCGGATGACCCCACGACGGCTGTACCAGGCGCTGGCGCAGGGCGTACGGTCGGTGCTGCCGGTGATCGCCACGTGCGCCGCGGCGGGGATCATCGTCGCCGTCGTCACTGAGACCGGGCTCGGCCTGAACCTCGCGTCGATCATCGTGGAGGCTGCGGGCGCGCTCGGCGACGATCCGGTCGTGAAGCTCTCGCTGACGGCGCTCTTCGCGGCTGTCTCGGTCTCGATCCTCGGACTCGCCGTGCCGGTGACCGCGTCGTTCATCATCTCCGCGGTGATCATCGCGCCGGCGATGACCTCCCTCGGCGTCACCGCCCCCGAGGCGTACATGTTCATCTTCTACTACGCCGTGCTGTCCGAGGTGACCCCGCCCACGGCGTTGGCCGCTGCGGCGTCCGCGGCCGTCACCGGCGGCAGTCCGATCCGGACGATGAACGAGACCTGGAAGTACTCCCTTCCCGCCTTCTTGATCCCGTTCGCGTTCGTGCTCACCGACAACGGCGCGCATCTGCTGGGGCAGGGGTCTTTCGGGGACATCGCCTGGGTCACCTGCGTCTCCGCGCTCGCTGTCGCCGCACTGGCGGCCGCCACCGGCGGGTGGATGCTCGGCCCGAGCACTCCGGTCGAACGTGGCCTCTGCGCTGTCGCCGCACTCCTTCTGCTGTACCTCGAGCCCGTCTCGCTGATCGCCGGCTCGGCGCTCTCGGCGGTCGCGCTCGCCATCCATGTGGTCCGCCGTCGCCAGGCAGCGCGAAGGCGCTGCGCCGCGGAGGCGGCCATTGCTGAAGTTCCTCTGATGAAAGGCAGCTCCACCCCATGAACATGCGTCCTCGTGCCCTGGGCCTTGCCGCCGCGGTTGCGGCCCTGGTCCTCACTGCCGCCGGCTGCGGCGGAAAGCAGCACGACCAGGCTGACAAGAATGCGGGCGGCGGTCGGATCACGATCGCGACCGGCAACACCACCGGGGTCTACTACCAACTCGGTGGCGGTCTGGGCAAGCTGATCTCGGACAACATCGAGGGCTACCGCGCCACCGCGACCACCACCGGCGGCTCCGTGCAGAACATCCAGGGCGTCGTCACGGGCGACTACGACATTGGCTTCTCCCTCCTGGACACCGCCGGCGACGCCGTCCGCGGCAACGGTTCCTTCACCGCGCGGCAGCCGGTGGAGGCACTCGCCCGGCTCTACCCGAACTACACCCAGGTGGTCGTCCGCGCCGACTCCGGAATCAAGTCGCTCGCGGACATGAAGGGGAAGCGCATCTCCACCGGAGCGCCCGGCTCCGGTACCGAGGTCATTGCCAAGCGTCTTCTCGCCGCCGGCGGGCTCGACATGAACAAGGACGTACGGGCACAGCGCCTGCAACTGCCCGAGACCGTCGACGCCATGAAGGACGGCACGGTCGACGGCCTGTTCTGGTCGGGCGGCGTGCCCACCGCGGGAATCACGGACCTCACCACCACACTGGGCGGCAAGGTGCGCTTCCTCGACATCACCCCGCAACTGCCGGCACTGCGCAAGGAGTACGGCGACGTCTACCGGCGGGGCACGATACCGGCCTCCGCCTACAAGCAGCCCCGCGACATCCCGACCGTCATCGTGCCCAATGTGCTGCTGGTGAAGAAGGGCTTCGACCCGGAACTGGCCAAGAAGATCATCAATGTGCTCCTCGACCACCAGCCGAATCTGGAGCAGGTGAACCCTGCCGCGAAGGAGATCAGCGTCGGCGACGCTCCCAACACCACGCCGCTGCCGCTGAATCCGGGCGCCAAAGCCGCGCTGGCGAACCGAACCGTCATGGCCTGAGCGCGGCCTCGGGTCAGTGCAGGGCGTCTCGCCACCGGCGCCCTGCACCACCGGCACGCTGTGTTGCAGCCGGCGCCTTTCCGACCGTGACCGCTGCTCTTCCGCTGGTCAGGCGTGCATGCGGTGCAGCGCTCTCATCGCGCTGTCGACGACCTCGTCGTCGGACGCCCGGGCGAGTCTGCGGGCGTGGTCGCCGCCGTTGAAGCCGAGCAGGACGGGCTTGCCGAAGGCTTTGTATCCGTTCACCCACCAGGACCAAAGGCCAGGGTTGTCCGGGTCGAACCATTCGATGATGTCGACGTCCTTGTCCCAGAAGGGCTTGGGAAACTCGAGCCACAGTTTGTCCAGAAGGCCGGCGCCGAGCGCACTGACGGCTTCTTGCTTGGCGTTCGGCAGGGCCGGATCGAAGTCGATGGTCCCGGCCTTGAGTACGCCGATCGGGACTGTGATCACCGCGCGGTCGGCGTGCACGGTGTCGCCGTTCTTCAAGGTCACCGTCACCCCGTCCCCGGTGTGCCGCACGCCGGTGACGAACTGTTGCGTGCGCACTGGGATGTCACCGCGAACATGGGCGAGCAGCCGGTCGTAGCCCCTCGGCAGCAGCAGATCGGGACCCTTGAGGTCGCGACCCTCGAAGGTGGCGGTCACCGAGAGCTGACGGGGCTCGGCAGCGAACTCCAGGGGATAGTTGATGTTCAGCGCGGTGCGCAATGCAGCGGACGGCCGGCGTGGCATCACCGAGGCGACGGTGGCGGTGTCCGGGTCTTCGACGTCTTCCAGCTTCTTCTCATAGCGAGCGAGTTCCCCCATCGCGTGCTCGTCCTCGCCGGTGGCATTGTCGTAGTCGAACGCGTAGCTGGGGTCGCCGGTCTCTTTGAGCACCTTGGTCATCACATTGCCCGAAGAGCCGTGAATCCACGAGGCACCCATCTCGGCCGGGGCTCCAGCGAGATGCCGCGTCCAAACACGACCGCCTACCCGGTCGCGACCTTCAAGGACCGTCACCTGAAAGCCATCATCGGAAAGGGCGCGGGCACAGCCGAGCCCGGCGAACCCGGCCCCGATGACCACGATGTGCTCCCCGCTCTCGGCGTCGTTGCTGACTTCGGCGGCTGCGCGGCGTCCGCTTTCCAAGGCGCCGTGCGCTGTGGAGGGTGCCTCTGAGGAGGTCGCTTCGCCGGCGAAGTACAACCGGCCGGCCACTGACGCGGCCAGCAGGGTGCGTGCCGTCGCGCCCAGGGTGCTGGGCGCGAGGTACGAATAGGAGCAGCGGGCGAAAGGATCCGTCGACCACGAAGTGCGCAAGTAGGCCACCGGGTCCTTGGCACTGCTGGGGCCATCGCGCCTGGATCCATCGGCTCGCCCCGATTTGTTTGCCGTGCAGGATGCCAGCCACCCGGTGGTGGCCAGCGCGAGCGCCGAGCCGAGCAGTCGGCGACGTCCTGTGCCGTCCGGGGAGTTCATGCTGAAGAGATCCTTTCAGAGAGCAGGCTGCAGGAATGACCTTATGGGGAGGGCAGGACCAGGGGACTCCCCCGCGATCAGCCGGCGCAACCTGCTCAACAATGCTCTCCCGTCCCGCCGACGCGAGCTCCGTGCAGCCACTGGACCTTGTCGTACAACTCGTCGACCGTGAAGGAGGACAGCATTGCGTTGCGCGCGATGGCAGCGTCCCCGGCAGGGTGATAGAGCTGTTCGCCCATCGCTCGGGCCACCCACTGCGTCCTGGCTGTTCGCTCGTACCGCTCGGCTTGGTACTTCTCGAGCCGTTGCGGGGTGTCCTCTGCCGGACCCGAGAGCAACTGGCCGATGAGTACTGCGTCCTCGAGCGCCATGCAGGCGCCCTGAGCCGCGTACTGAAGCATGGGATGCGCCGCGTCACCAAGGAGAGCCACGCGTCCGTCCGTCCATCGGTCGACGGGGTCACGGTCACACAGGACCCATTCCTTCCAGTCGGTGCCCAACTCCAGCAACTGCCGGGCCGTGTCGCTCAGATCGGGAAACTCGGTCAGCACGTGAGCTGTCTCGGCCGGCCTGCCGACCACCACGTTCTGTGCACCGTCGTCCCGAGTGGCGGCCAGGTTGAGGAACTTTCCGCTGCCGATGGGATAGTGAACGAAATGCCATTTGGGGCCGGCCCACAACGTGACCGTATTCCAACGGAGTTCCTCCGGAACCCGCTCCATCGGGATCACGGACCGGTAGATCGTATGGCCGGACACACAGGGGACGCCGTCGCCGACGATCTGGTGACGAACCGTGGAGCGGATGCCGTCGGCGCCGATGAGGGCCGCTCCGGTGAAGCGGCGTCCCGTGTCGGTGATGGCCGTGACGCTTTCCGTGTTTTGCTCGTACCAGGTCACTGAGCAGTTGGTGTTCAGCGCGATGCCCGGTTCCGCAACGCAGGCTTCCAGCAGCGCCTGGTAAAGGTCGCCGCGGTGCACCACGGTGTACGGATTGCCGAAGCGGGCACGATACGCGCCGGTGAGCGGCATACTCGCGACCCGCTCGCCGGTGGTGCCGTCCATGAACCTCAACTCGTCGATGTAGACGGCACGTTGACGTACCGCTTCGCCGACACCCAGCCGGTCGAGGGCGTGGAAGGCGTTCGGGCCGAGCTGGATACCCGCGCCCAATTCGCTGAAGCTGTCCCTTCGTTCCAGGACGACCACCTGGCTGCCGTGCCGTGCGACACTCAGCGCCGCCGCAAGGCCGCCGACACCACCACCGGCAATGACAATCTTCATTGTTTCTCTTTCGCTGCTGGAAGACTGGAGGTTCAGCGCAGGGGGACCATCCGCGCGGGCGCGGGCAGCAGTTCGAGGCCGGCAGGCAAGCGATGGCCTCGTACAGCTCACTGGCGCCGGCCAGGATCTTCAGGAACACCTGGTGGACCACGTCCTCGGCCGCGCGGCGGCGGCCGAGGTGGATCTCGGCGAAGGCGTGGAAGAACCCCTGGTGGCCGAGGCAGAAGCCCTGGTAGCCAAGCGGCAGCGCGGCGCGCACCGTACTCATCGCAGTTCCTCGTCGTCGAGGGCGGCACGTCAATGAACCCGCGCCACGGACCAGTTGGCCCTGAGCACCACGATGTCGAAAACGACACCGGATCACTCAACGATCCGGCAAGAAAGTCACTCGGTGATCACACTCGGGAACGGTACGTAATTTCGAGGGTCGAACTTGAGTCCATATAGCCGCCCCGAACAGGGCAAACGAACCCCTCGGTCCCGACCACCCGAGATACCCGACAGCCGAAGTGACGCATATCACAACGGAGTTGGGCGAAGTCGGACGCCCCCGACCCTCCCCTGATCGCCTCCGCCCGTCCGCGGGTTGTGCATGGCGGAATGGCGCGCTCCCCAGCGCCCCAGGGCGCGGCATGATGGCGGCCATGCTGATCGCTCATGAGGGTAGTTCGCCGACGGTCCACCCCACGGCCTACGTTGCTCCGACCGCCACGCTGTGCGGGGACGTTCGGGTCGGGGCCGGGTGCCGGGTCCTGTTCGGTGCGGTGCTCACCGCCGAGGGCGGGCCTGTGGAACTGGGCGAGGGCAGCCTCGTGATGGAGAACGCGCTCCTGCGCGGTACCCGACGGGATCCGCTGATTCTGGGACGGCAGGTCCTGGTGGGCCCCACCTCGTACCTGACCGGCTGCCGCGTCGAGGACGAGGCCTTCCTGGCCACCGGCAGCCGCGTCTTCAACGGAGCAAGGATCGGGACCCGCTCCGAGGTGCGGATCAACGGCATCGTGCACCTGCGCACCGTGCTGCCCGCCGACTCGATGGTGCCGATCGGCTGGGTCGCCGTCGGCGACCCGGTACGCATCCTTCCGCCACAGGACCACGACGCGATCTGGGCGGTGCAGAAGAACCTGGACTTCCCCGGCTACGTGTTCGGCCTGGACCGCCCCGCCGACGGCGAGAGCTTGATGCCGGCCATCTCCGAACGCTTCGGCCGCGCACTCGGCCGCCACAGCAACGACCAACAAATCTGAGCCCCGCCGGAGGAACTCGGTCCTGCCATCCACCGATCGGCTCCAGCAGTCAAGCCGCCCAGTAGGCCGTCGCGCAGTCCTATCATTGGCTGATGCCCGCCCACCATATCGAACGCCCAGCCGATCTTGACGTGGTCCGTGAGTCCTATGACCGGGTGGCCGACAACTACGCCCACATGGTGGTGACGACGGGATTCGGCGACATCCGTTGCCATCCATGGCTGAAGGCATCAATCGACGCCTTCGCTGACACCGTGAGCGAGCTCGGGCCTGTCCTCGACGCCGGCTGCGGACCCGGAACGGTGACCGCCTACCTTGCCGAACGCGGACTCGACGTGTCCGGGGTCGACCTCTCCCCCCGGATGATCGAGAACGCGCGCCGCCTTCATCCGCAGTGCCGCTTCAGCGTCGCCTCTGTCACCGACCTCGACCTTGGTGAAGCGTCCCTCGGCGGCGTGCTCGGGTGGTGGTCGCTGTTCAATCTCCCCCGTGACGTCCTGCCTCAGGTTCTCGCCCTGTTCGCGCGCGCCCTGAAGCCAGGCGGACACTTCATCACCGCAACACACGTCGGCGACGAAGACGCGGTGCGCACCGAGGCCTACGGAGGTGTACCCGTTCGTTGGACGACACACAAATGGCGGCCGGAACAACTCGTGGACCTGATCGAGCAGGCTGGACTGCGCCCGGTAGCCGAACTTCGGCTCCCTGCAGATGAGCAAACCGGGCCGGGTGTGGTCGTCATGGCCAAGCAACTCGGCTGAGAATCGGGCGCCCTGAGGTTCAGATCTTCGAGGCTCGGGACGAACTGTCGATATTCATCCCGGGCAAGAGCTCGATGGCCAAGTACGCCACCGCGCTCTCGCGCCTGGCCATGCATCCCCTCGAGGACGCCTACGTCGACATCTGCCGCATGCGCCATCTGCTGCACGACGAAGGCGTGGAAACCACCGCGACAATCTGCAAGCTCGACGGGGCCAGCTCTGACGGATGACCTGACGAGCGGCAGCCCCTGCGCACCGAGAAGCATCGAAGGTGCTCGCATCACCCCCGCGCCCGGCCACCACCCCGCACCAACACGCGGCCAGAGCGAGGGCGTGCATGTGGGCGACGGCTCGGACCGAGTGGTGAAGGCCGTCGCCCGGCTACTGACAGGGCGCCGCATGGCGCAGAACTCCGGCGGGCACCCACCTCGTCATCACGGAGCAAAGGCTCCACGAGCGTTGTGCCAGGCAGGGTTGTCAGTCCTCGTTCATAGGATCACGGCATGTCTGATGCCTTCACCGTCTTGTGGACCCATGACACCCGCCGCGCCCTGCTCACAACGGGCCGCGTGGGCGAGCGGCCGCCGGTCGCCTTCAGCGGCGTCCATTCCTCCCTGCCCGCCTGGTCGGGCGCCCGCGTTGGGGACGAGGTGTACGCGCTGCACGTCAACCGGTGCGTCGTGTTCGTGGTGAGCCGGATGCGAGTGATCGATATGGAGCGGCGCGAATGCTGCGGCACCGCCCCCGCGACGTGGCAGGACCCGGCGTTTCCCGGGCACGGAGACTGGTCGATGCTCGGCGCCGGTGGCTGCGGCGCCTCTGCCGTGCACGTGGACGCGACGCCCGTACGCTTCGACATGCCGATCCCCGGCGATCTTCTGGCGAGGCTCACGTGGCGTAACCGCCGAGGCCAGACCCGCGGTCTGAAGTACGTCGTAGACGGCCGTCTCGAGCGCTCCGTCAGTCTGCAGGGGTTCTACCGTCTGACCTCCGAGTCCGCCGGAGAGTTGGCGGAGGTCGTCGGCCGCGAACGGCTCTGAAAACCCGAGGCGTTGGCACTCGCCGCGGTCTGAGCGCGCATGACCGTCCGCATGGCGCCGGGCCCGGACCGTGCATGCGGTCCGGGCCCGGGTTCGGTGTGCCGGTCAGCCTGTGAAGCGTGTCACCGCCGGGATGAGGTCGCCCTGCTTGGCGATGCCCACGGTCCAGAGGTCTGCGGTGCCCGGCACAGTGGTGAAGCCCCGCACCACCACACCCGGGTCGGCTGCCTTCTCCCAGCGGCGCTGCTGCGTGTCGAAGCGCAGGGCGAGTGAGACGGCACCCTTGCCGCCGACCCCCCACAGCCTGCCGTCCCCGGCCCTGCCGACGGCTCGAAGCCGGCCGTCGGCGATCTCGGGTGTCGCGACGTCGGTCCACTTCTTGCCGTCCCAGTGCACCGCGTAGGGGCGGTCGCCTGCCTTGGACGTCGAACCGCCCACCGCCCATACGTCGTTGACACCCAGTGCGGTGATGCCGCTGAGCCAGCGGTGCTCGTCCTTGGCAGCGGTGGGCGCGACGGCCCGTGTCCAGGACGTGCCGTCCCAGTGCAGCAGCAGGGCCGTCTCCGCGGCGTCGCCGGTGGCGAACGACGTGCCCGCCGCCCAGATGTCGTCCGGTGCGACGGCGGTGAGGCTGGTGAGTTCGCCCTTGCCGACGTCGGGCAGGGTCTGCCGGCGCCAGGCCGTCCCGTCCCACGCCTGGATGGCGGGGACCCCGTTCTTGATGCCCTGCGGCACCGCGCGACCGGCCGTCCATGCCTTCCCGTCGGACGTCGTCACCACCGCGTCGGGTGTCAACCGGCCCGCGGGGTCACGGTCGAGATTGCGCCTGGTCCAAGAGGTGCCGTCCCAGTGGGCCGCCGTCGCGCCGACCGCCCAGATGTCGCTGGCCGACCGTACGGCGAGCGCCTGCGGGAAGCTGCCGTCCGGCAGCGTCGACTGCCGCGTCCACGAGGTGCCGTCCCAGTGCAGGGCCAGGGCCTCCAGCTCGGTGTCGCTCTTCAGCCTGTAGCCAACAGACCAGGCCTGCTTGTCGCTGAGCGCGGCCACGGCGGTGATGTCGCCCTTGGCCACCGGGACCTTGGCCGCCTGCCACTGTCCGGCGACGCGCGCCGGTGCGGCCGCCACGTCCTTGCCTGCGGGCGCGGGTCCGGCCCAGCCCGTGCCGGCGGCGACCAGGCCCCCGGCCGCGATGACGCCTGCGGCCAGCGCCGCCACCAGCGGCGAACGACCCAGGTGCAGGCGCCGGGATGACTTGCTCGTATGCATCACGGAAATCCTCGAGTGATCGGCGGTCGGCTACTTGGCCGTGGTCTGGATGACGAAGTCGAAGGCGCCGGTGTATCCGCCGCCCTGCGGGCCCGCGAGCGTGATCGTGCAGGCCCGATTGAGGAGGCGGTCCGCGGCGTTGAGCGCGGCGAAGTCCCGGCCGTACGCCTGGGTGTCGTCGGGGAAGTACAGCTGGGTGACGAGCACCGGTCCGCCGGGGGCCTGGACCTGGGTGTGGATGTGGGGTGCCCGCTGGCCCCAACGGCCCCAGTAGTCCCGGGGGATGATCGTGCGCAACCGGAACGCGCCTCTGCTGTTGGTGTACTGGTGTCCGCGCAGCGAGAAGCCGGCGGTGTCGTAGTCGCCGTTCTGGTCGCATTGCCAGAACTCGATGAGCGACCCGGGCAGGGGCTTGCAGGTGGTGTCGTAGACGATGCCGCTCAGATCGAGCCGCACTCCGTCGATTGCGGGGGTTATGAAGTCCGTCCGCTCGGGAGACTGCGGCTTGAAGAGCGGGCCCTCCGTCGCCGCCGGGGTCTCGTGACCGTCACAGGCGGGCGTGACGGAGAGCGGGCGTCCCGCCGCGCGTGCCTCCTGCACCGGGCTCACCGGTGCCGCCATGGCGGCACCGGCCGCGCTTGTCGCCACAAGGGCGGCGGTCATTCCCGCCGAACTCGTTCTGATGAACGCCCGCCTCGAACTCGTGTGTTCGCCGTACGCATCGTGGTCGTGCCGCATCGCGTCTCCTTGCCGGATTGCTGTCCAGGCAGGGCATTCCGTGGGGGGAGGGCCCGGATCCACGCCGTCGGGTCCTTGGAATGCCCTGTTCCGCGTCAGCTTGGTCGCTGCGGCGGGCGCGCGGATCGATCGGATGACCGGCGGCTTGCGGCGTTACGAAACCTCGCCGCGGCGCGAATCGTGCGCGGGGTCGGCCCGGCGCTTCTCCCGCCCGGCCACCCACAGCGCGATCTGCGTACGGGAGCGCATGCCCAGCTTGTCCCGTACGTTGTTGAGGTGGGTCGAGACGGTGCTCGCCGACAGATCCAGACGAGCGGCGATCTCGGGGTTGGTCAGTCCCTCGGCGACCAGCGCCGCCACCGTCATCTCCCGCCCGGTGAGCGGGGACTGCCCGTTGAGCGTACGGACGGACGGCGTCGCTCGGTCGTCGTTGCCAGGCAGGGCGTACGCGATCAGCCGCTCCCAGCGCATCCCGCGTCCCTGGGCCACCGCGGTGTCCCGTCCCGCCGGGGTCAGCGCCGCCGTCGCTCGGGCCGTCGCCGACTCGACCTGCCGTCGCCACTCGGCCTCCGGCTCGGTGTCCAGCCGCCTGCGCGCCTGCGCAGCGGCCGCGAACAGCCGCAGTGACCGCTTCGTCTGGCCCCGCTCGGCTGCCACGACGGCAAGCCCCTCCAGTGGATACAGCGCGTGGAAGCTCTCGCCGGGCACCTTGCGCAGGCTCTCGGCGAACAGGCCCTGGGCCGCTACGGCATCGCCCAGGGCCAGCCGGATCGCACCTGCGGTGTGCAGAGCGGCCGCGGACCGGGCCCAAGGGGACTGTCCGCGCAGCAGCGGCAGGCAGGACGCCATCAGCTCGTCGCCCTCCGCCGCCTTGCCGATGTGCAACAGGGCCCAGGCCAGATGGTGGCGGCACGACGCGGTGTCGCGGGGGCTGCCGAGTGGGGCGACGATGTCCAGGCACTCCGCGAAGTCGGCGACTGCCCTGGCGAACTCGCCGCCGCACACCAGTGCGGCGGCTCGGGCGTCCAGGGCGTTGGCGAGTGCGGTGGGGTTGTCGCGCCGCCGCTCGATCGCCACCGCCTGCTCCGCGAAGTGCAGTGCGGCCGCTGGGTCTTGCTGCTGGCAAGCCGCGCGTGCGGCGAGCGCCAGTGCGGCACCGCCGTGCACGCAGCCGTCGTCCTGCGCGAGTACCTGGGTCAGCAGGGCGCGGGCGGCAGTCAGCTGCTCCTGCTGGAAGCGCACCCGTGCCAGCGCGAGGGCCAGCCCGAGGGGCGGCCTGCCGTCGCGGTCGGTGGCGTAGGCGACTGCCGCCGCCAGGTTCTCCCGTTCCCTCGCCGGTGCTCCGCCGATCTGGTCGGCGAAGAGCCGGCCGGCGGTGGGCTCCAGCAGACCGGTCAGCCAGTCCAGGGCCCGCTGCCAGGTCCTGTGCAGTTCGCCGGAGTCGGCGAGCCGGTCGAGTGCGTACGCGCGGATGGCGCTCAACTGCCTGAATCTCGCGGTGTCTTCGCTCCCCGGCAGCCGTACGATCAAGGACTTGGCTTCCAGGGCGCACAGCACGCGCAGCACATCACTCTGCGGCACCTCGCCGTCGGCGCAGACCGCGGCCGCGCCAGCGGCGTCGAATCCGCCGACGAGGACTGCGAGACGTCGCAAGAGGGTCTGCTCCTCCGGGGCTAATAGTCGATGGCTCCAGTCGATTGCCGCGGCCAGTTCACGATGCCGCCCGGGCCCGGTCCTGCTGCCGTCCGTCAGGAGCGCGAGCTGGTCGTCCAGGCCCGCCAAGATGTCGCTCGGCGCAAGGGCTCCGGTGCGGCGGGCCGCCAGTTCGATGGCCAGCGGCATCCCGTCCAGACGCCGGCAGATCTCCGCCACGGTATGGGCGTTGCCGACGTCCAGCGCGAATCCGGGTACGCGGCCGGCGGCTCGCTCCACGAAGAGCCGTACGGCGTCGGCCTGCAGCACGGCTGCCGGGTCATCCTCGGCGGCGGGCGGTGACAGGGGCAGTTCACCGACCCGGAACACCACCTCGCCCGCAACCCGCAGCACTTCGCGGCTGGTGGCGAGGATCCGCAGCCGGGGGCACCGGCTCAGCAGGGCCGCGGCCAGCTGTGCGCACGGCTCGGCCAGATGCTCGCAGTTGTCCAGAATCAGCAACATCGAGCGTTCGCGCAGGGTGTGGGCGAGCATCTCGACGCCGCTGCGGCCGCCGCGTTCGCCCAGGCCGAGGGCGGTGGCGACGGCCTCGGGCAGCTGCGTGCCGTCGTGCAACGAGTCCAGCTCGACGAACCGGGCCCGGCCGTCGGCGCCGCCGCGCATGCTCCCGGCGAATTCCAGCGCGAGGCGGGTCTTGCCGACACCGCCGGGGCCCGTGAGGGTCAGCAGCCGCGCCGACTTCACCAGGGTGCGCAGCCGGGACAGTTCGCGGCTGCGGCCGACGAAGGAGTCGAGTGCGCGCGGCAGTTCCCCGCCCCGGACTGGCGTGGCCGGTGTCGAGGCTCCGGCCGCCGCGGGCGGCTGTGTGCGGCCCGTGCTGTCCTGTGCCGAGCGGCGGCGGAAGGCTCGCTGTCGGCAGGCGGCACAACAGTAGCGGGCCGGCCGGCCGCCCTGCGTCGGCTCACCTTCCGTACGCCGGTCCTTGCCGGGCAGCTCTCCCCCGCACTCCTCGCACCTTCGCCTCGGATTCATCCGTCGAATCCTCGCCGACCGGCCGCACCCGGCACCACCGTCTCAGGACAAGGTGAGCCACGCCCCACGGCAGCTGAGCGTGGGCTGAGTGTCCGCTGTGCGCTCCTTGTGGACGGCTGCTGGTCCCCCTCCGGCGACTGAAGCCTTTCCGTCGTGCGCCGTGAGGGTCGCGTCAGCGTTGACGACGGCGCGATCAGCCTGATCCCTGGCCCGAGACGACAGGTTGTAGACCTTCACACGAGCGCGAGCCATGCTACCTGCCCCTCCCGGGCCCGATCGGCCGGTGCCAAGGGAACACGGAGACCAGAGGTTGACTCTGCAAAACTGAGGGTCCAACGACATGACGACCGCGGCAGACTGTGAGACCGGCCTGTTGCGGACCGCTGTGCGGATCAGGCCGTTGCCTCGACGGACTTGAGCGCTGCGGAGTTCTCGGCGCTGTTGGCAGTCGTGTAGAACACGGTGGCGCCCTGCTTGGCCCGGACAACCTTGCTTCGGGCGACCAGCCTTTCGGTGGTGGTGCGCACGAGGTTGTCGTTGATGTTGCGCTCAGGGTGCGCTTCAGCGAGTGCCTTTGCGATCTCGGCAGCGGTGCGCGGCTCAGTCTGACCGTTCAGGTGCTGATGTACGAGGTCGGTGAGGGTGGGTCCCTTCTGTGCCAGGCCCGTGGCGGGGGTCTTGTTGGCGGCCGTCTTCCTCGTTGCTGTCTTCTTGGCGGAGGATGTGCGGGTCGTCTTCGCCGTGGTTGAGCCCGGCTTCTTGACGGCCCGACGAGCTGCAGGGACCGTCTCGGGTTTGGCTGTCTCGCCGCCCAAGGCGGAGCGCATACCGACCAGGAGTTCGTGATCCTGCTCAAGCGAGGCCAGTTGGGCCTGCAGAGCCTCGATCTCGGCCTGGATTCGCTCTTGTTCGGCCGTGTTCTGATTCAGGTCGGCCGCAACCCTGGCCGCGTACTGGGTCTTCAGCGTGGTGGTGTCCGACTCGGGCACGATGACTCCTCAAAGCGGGGGTGATGATTCCGGACTCTACTCACCCTGCGGCAACACGTGTATGTGTGGACGCAAATCCCTCTCCACGCCATCGGCCGCGGTGCGTCCGCAGCGCATCGCATGTGACAGCGATGTACGGAACGTGTCACAGGGCTCGTACCGCCAAGTGCCGCCGCTTCCCCCAGACCCCACCGGGTGGGATGTTTACCGGCCGGAGCGGCCCACAGCGGGCTGCAGGGGGGATCAGGATGGACACCTTGACGCGCCAACAACACCGCACCCGCAACGGCAGAGCCGCCGGAAGGGCAATCGGCAGGACCCGCGGAAACGGCACAACGCGGCGCCGCCGGGCCGCGGTTACCGCCACGGCGCTCGCCATGGCCGTACCACTGACTTTCGGCGCCGCAGGAGACGCGGGGGCGGCGGGGGACCACGCGATCGTCTTCGCCCGCTACACCGCGGCAGCGCCCATCGAAGACCTCTACGCGATCTCCTCCAGTGGCGGCACGCCCGTCAAGCTCACCCACACCTCCACCGTCAGCGATGTGATGCCCAGCTGGTCCCCGGACGGCAAGCGGGTGGCTTTCGTCCGCTATGGATCCGGTGGCGCCATCGACGGCATCTGGACGATGAAGACCACGGGCGGCGACCTGAAGGCCGTCCCCGGCACCAAGGGCGCATCCGACCCGGCATGGTCCCCGGACGGCAAGCGGATCGCGTACGCCAAGCCGGTCGGCACGCAGCGCGAGATCTACGTGGCCGACATCGACGGCACCCCCGCCACCCGGCTCACCCACACCGCGGCGGACGACCTCCACCCGACGTGGTCCCCGGACGGCAAGTACCTGGCGTTCAACCGCGCGGACGCGAGCGGACACAGCAGGGTGATGCGGATCCGGCTGTCCACGCTGGCCCAGACGGCGGTCACCGGGGCCGGCTCCCACGACTGGACGCCCGACTGGTCACACACCAACCGGATCGCCTTCAGCCGCGTGGACTCCTCGGGCTTCGCCCATCTCTACCTCGTCCGCCCCGACGGCACCGGACTGCACCGCATCACCGCGGCACGCCTCAACGACAAGAACCCCTCGTGGTCCCCGAACGGCAGCCGCCTGGTCTTCACCAGAAGCGGTACCGACGACGCGGACCCCGAACACCTCTACCTGGTACGGGCCGACGGCACCGGACTGGCACAGCTCACCAAGACCGACTCCCATGACCTGGAGGCGGACTGGCGCCCATAGAGCCAGAAAGGGGTGTGGTGGCTGAGCCTGTCCGCCTGCGCACGTAGACGGCAGAGGCTGCCGCAGATCGTGCGCCGGGGCAGTAAGTGCCCCTTTCTCAACCCTCAGTAGGTGAGGCGCCCGAGCAGTCGGTGCCAGCTACCGGGGTGCCCTCGGCCGGCGTCTCACGGGGTCTGCCCGTGGCCGGTGAACATGTTGATCAGGCTGTGGGGTGCGCCTGCTCCGTAGAACATTTCGTGGACCTGGGTTCCTTCGGTGGCGGCCGCGGCGCTGCGGGGGAACATGGCCTGCTCGTACTCGGTGAGCGCGGCCTCGACGTCCTCGGGGTGCGCGGCGAGGGCCTTGCCCAGCTCGGCGCCGTCGTACATGGCCAGGTTGGCGCCCTCGCCGTTGGGGAGCGAGAGGTGGGCGGCGTCGCCGAGCAGGGTCACCCCCGGCGCCCGCTCCCACCGGTGCGCGATGGGCAGGGCGTAGAGGGGCCGCAGGACCGGTGCGGTGTCACCGCCCGCGATCAGCGCGGTGAGTTCCGGTGCCCAGCCGTCGAACTCGGCCGCGATCCTTGCGGTTGCCGCGGCGGAATCGGCGAAGTCTATGTTCGCGAACCACTCCCGCGTCCGGGCGAGCATCACGTGGGTGTGCAGGGTGCCGCCCACCTCCCGGTGAGCCAGGAATCCCTTTCCCGGCGCGAGCGCGAACAGCGACCCGCCGCCGACCGCTTTCGCGCTGGCCGGGTGCCGGGTGTCGGCGTCGAACAGGTAGGTCTCGACGCCCGACATGCCGATGTACTCGGGTGCCGCATCGGAAAGCAGTGGCCGGACTCGGGACCACGCGCCATCCGCGCCGACCAGCAGGCTGCCGGTGGTGACGGTGGTGCCGTCGGCGAAGGTCACCTCGTGGCGGCCCTCACCGAGGGCACGGGTACCGCCGGCCTTGTGGCCCCACCGGACGGTGCCGGCCGGGAGCGAGTCGAGGAGCATCTGCCGCAGCTCGCCGCGCAGCACCTCGGGGTTGCCACCCGTACCGTCATCGGCATGGTCGAAGAGGACGGTCCGGTCCCGGTCGAGAACCCGTATCGCCTGGCGTCCCCCCAGAATGAGGCTACGGAACTCGTTCATCAGGCCGGCCGCCTGCAAAGCAGGCTGTCCGCTGTCCTCGTGGATGTCGAGCATCCCGCCCTGCGCACGCGCCGTTGGAGAGACCTCCGCCTCGTAGACCGTGGCCTGGATGCCGTGGATGTGCAGGACGCGGGCGAGCGTAAGGCCCCCGAGTCCGGCACCGATGATCGTGACGTCAGTGGTCATGGTGGTTCCTTGCTGTCGCAGGCCTGCCGGACGGGCACCCGGCAGGATCTCGTGAAAGGTTCCAGACCCCACCGACACGCCGCCTACAACGGACCGACAGCCACCGACATGCGACCGACACCGTCCACATCGTCGCGACTCTCGCTCGACGACTGGAGTCCTTCAGGCCCAGACTTGCCGTCAAGCGCAGCCACGCACCCAGCGCCAGCCGATGAAGGTATGCCGCAAGGTCACGTCGAGTCGGCAGGAGGCCGTGCCGTCCCCGTTCAGCTGCACAGTGGAGTCATGGGCGTTGGCGTACCAGTCACCCGTGAGGTCGAAAATCCCGCGGTAGCCGAACGCTGCGTGGGCGGCGGCGCGGGCACTTGGGCAGGCAGCGTGGCAATCCACACTATGGCTCGTGCCCGCGAGGGACCAGCCTGCGTCCCACGGCTCTCGGTTCCAGTAGTGCCGCGCGGTGGTGTTGACCTCGCGCACCCCGCCGTCGACGTTTGCCCAGGTCGTGGTGGTGTACAACGCGGTCATCAGGATCCCGCAGCAGTCGTACATCTCCGACCAGGTGCGCAGCTCCCGGCTGCCCGCCGCCGTGTGCCGCCGCGCGTCCGGGGCGGGTACGAAGCGGACCGGGCCCAGGTCCAGCTTGCAGCCATCGCCGACACTGACCTCCTGCCGGGCAGCCATCCCGGCCGGGGGCGCGGGCAGTTGGCCCGCCAGCCGCAACTCCCCGCAACCCTGCCCCTGCCCCTGCCGTACGGTGCCGGACGGTGCGTCCGAGACCGGGGATGCGGCGGCGGAAGAGCTCAGCAGCGGCGGCAGCATGAACACGGCGGTCATGATGAGCGTTATCAGCGGAACCGAGCGCAACGACGGTAAGCGGCTTGGCATTTGTAACCCTCCCTCTCTTTGGCGACCGGCAGCCTACCGGCCGGTAGCAAACGGCTCTCCCCCGGACTCGACGGCAGCTCGGCCCCGCGTGGACTTGGCCGTGGGATCTCCACGGGTGCGGCGAGCGGTTCGCCGCCCCCGGCAGCGGCAGGTGGTCACCGGGATCCGATTCATGTAGCGGACTGTCGTGGTGGCCGGACCGCGGCCCGGAACGGGCTGAATCTGCTCGCAACGTATGCCGTTTGGCGCCCGTTACGTCGTGGCTGCGGCTATGACAAGAGTCTTTACAAGCCTGGGGCCTGGTGCCATGGTCAGGTCCCTAGTGGCGTGGCTGGGGAGGCGGCGCCCTGTCCGTGGGGGGACGACGTCATGATCCGTGGCATTGCGCTGTGGTGTCTGAGCCGATGGTCCCGGTTCAGATCCCGGGGTCTGATACTGCTGCCCCTGACCGCTGTCCTCGCCGCTCTCGTCCCCCTCCTCGTCCTCGGCGGCCGCGCGAGCGCCGGGCCGGGGCGCGCGCTGCCGGCGGCGGATCCGACAGTCCCGCCGCCCGCTCCGCATCACCAGGCTGCTCCCGCCGTTGCGATGGAGCCCGCCGCGCCGACCCTGCCCCGCGACGGCTGGACGGCGACCGCGAGCGATCATGAGACGGCGAAGGGCGACCACAGCCCCGCCCGCGCCTTGGACGGCGACCCCACCACCATGTGGCACAGCGCATGGACGCCCACTGCCACGCCGTTGCCGCACACCATCACCATCGACATGCACAAGACGGTGGTCGTCTCCGCACTCGTGTACCAGCCCCGGGCCACCGGCATCAATGGCCGGATCGGCGAGTACGCGATCCACCTCAGCGCGGAGGGAACCGCGTGGGGGGAGGCGGTGGCCACCGGCACCCTGGCCGACGACAACACCGTCAAGACCCTGAGCTTCGCGCCCAAAGGCGCCCGCTACATCCGGCTGACCGCGACCACCGAGGCCGGCAACCGCGGGCCGTGGACCAGCGCCGCCGAGATCAACCTGCTCGGCGATCCGGGCACCACCGCAGCCGTGGTCGACCTGCCCCGTGACGGCTGGACGGCGACCGCAAGCGACCACGAGACGGCGAAGGGCGACCACAGTCCCGCCCGCGCCCTGGACAGCGACCCCACCACCATGTGGCACAGCAAGTGGACACCCACGGCCACGCCGTTGCCGCACAGCATCACCATCGACATGAAAACAGCCCGCCGTGTCTCCGCCCTCTCCTACGAACCGCGCCGCACCGGCGCCAACGGCCGGATCGGCGCATACACGGTCACCACCAGCTCCAACGGCACCTCCTTCAGCACCCCGGTGGCGAGCGGAACCTGGAAGGACGACGACACCCCGAAAGGGGCCACGTTCACGCGTACCGTCACCGCCCGCTACATCCGGCTGACCGCGACCACCGAGGCGGGGGGCCGCGGGCCGTGGTCCTCGGCGGCCGAGATCCGCCTCAGCGCTCCCGCCGACCCGGCCGCCCACGGCATGTGGGGCAAGGTGATGGGCTTCCCGCTGGTCCCTGTCGCCACCGCGGTCCTGCCGGGCAACAAGTTGCTCGCGTGGTCCGCGTACGGCACCGACCGCTTCGGCGGCAGCAACGGCTATACGCAAACCGCGATCATGGACCTGGCCACCGGCCGCATCACGCAGCGCCGGGTGGACAACACCGGGCACGACATGTTCTGCCCCGGCACAGCAGTCCTCAAGGACGGCCGGGTCCTGGTCACCGGCGGCTCCAACGCACAGCGCGCCAGCGTGTACGACCCGGCGACCGGCGAGTGGACCTCTACTGCGGACATGAACATCGCACGCGGCTATCAGGCGATGACGTTGCTGTCCACCGGTGACGCCTTCGTACTCGGCGGATCCTGGAGCGGCGGCAACGGCGGCAAGGGCGGTGAAGTCTGGTCCTCCGCCAGCGGCACGTGGCGCAAGCTCGGCGGCGTCCCCGTCACCACGACCATGACGGCCGACCCGCGCGGCCCCTACCGCGCCGACAACCATCAGTGGCTGCACGCCACCTCCAACGGGCGCGTGCTGCAGCTGGGTCCCAGCAAGCAGCTCAACTGGATATCCACCGCCGGAGACGGCAGCATCACCGCAGCCGGCACCCGCGCCGACAGCCCGGACGCGATGAACGGCAACGCCGTCGCGTACGACATCGGCAAGCTGCTCACCCTGGGCGGCGCCACCGCGTACGAGAACGTCAAAGCCACCCGGCGCGCCTACACCGTCGACCTCAACGGGGGCGGCAAGCCGGTCAGCGCCCGCACCGGCGACCTGGCCCACGCACGCTCGTTCGCCAACAGCGTCGTGATGCCGGACGGCAAGGTCGCCGTCTTCGGCGGCCAGTCCTACCCGGTCCCCTTCAGCGACGCGACATCAGCCATGACCCCGGAGATCTGGGATCCGGCCACCGGCAGGTTCACCCGCATGGCAGCAATGGCCGTGCCGCGCAACTACCACAGCGTCGCCAACCTGCTGCCCGACGGCCGAATATTCAGCGGCGGCGGCGGCCTGTGCGGCGCCTGCGCCACCAACCACCCCGACGGGGCGATCTTCACCCCGCCCTACCTCCTCAACACCGACGGCACCGAGAAAACCCGGCCCCAGATCACCGGCGGCGTCCCGGCCCACGCGGCCAACGGGACGAAACTCACGATCACCACCGACACCGCCGTCACCTCCTTCGCGCTGGTCCGCGCCGGCGCCGCGACCCACTCCACCGACAACGACCAGCGCCGCGTCCCGCTCACCCCCCGTCAGACAGACACGCGGACATACGAGGTCACCGTGCCGGCCGACCCGGGCGTCGCACTGCCAGGCACGTACTTCCTCTTCGCACTGAACGCCCAAGGCGTACCCAGCAAAGCCGCGATCCTCAACCTGGGCTGAGAAGCGCCGACACCATCGATCTCGCCTCAGCCCCGAGCCCGTACGCAGGCGTTCCCAGAACACCGGAGTCCGGCAAGGACCAGACCAGGGAAAGTCGTGACGACTCGTGATCGCATCGGCCTGATGGGACATCTCCGGTCCTCCGTACGACCGTGCTCCGTCTGATAGAGGTCCTTCCCCGGAGGATGACCGGGAAGCGGGCGGCCGAACTGCCGTAGATCTTGGATCGGTTGTCAGAACCCGTTCTCATGTCTGACCTGGACCTCGGCGCTGGTGCTCTCTGACAGTCCGGCGCCGGCTCCAGGATGGATGACGGCTCGGGATGTGGTGTGGCTCCAGCGGTTTCGCGGCGGGCGCACAGACTGCACGTTCAACAGACAGCCGAGCACCAGTACCCACGCGCCGGACATGGTGACTGTGGAGCGAACGTATGGGTCCTGGATCAGCAAGTCACCACCCAGGTGGACGACAAGCGCGGCAGCATTCGTGAGCTGCGCCCAGCCGAACAGGCGCGGGCGGTCAATGGCCCGACGCCGCCATGACGGCAGCCAGCCCCAACCGAGTGCAGCCACTCCACAGAGAGCGATCAGCAGCGCCGTCAAGCCGATCAACCAGTCGCTGTAAATTTCCACGGCTCGTCCCCCCTTGAGGTGTGATCATGGCATGCCGCCCTGCAAGCCGACCAGGCAATCGCTGCCCCACTACCTCACGGAGGCGCGGGCCGGCTCAGGCGGGTCGCCCGGAAGATCCGCTCACTTCCACCAGACCGCCACAGCGTGCGCCATCCTCGTCCCGGCCGGCGAGGACCTCGGCCGCTTCTTCCGGATCAGCAAGCCCTATCGGGGAGGCAGGGCTATTGCCCGGCCGCCGGGGCACGGGGGAAGGCAGGTGTCCTTCCATTGCAAAATCGCCCGCCCGCTCGAGCAGGCGTTCACGCACGAAAAGCTCGACGCGCTCCTGGCCTGCATCGCCGACCGCGAGCCGCACCTCCGACTCGCGGTCTGACGAACCAGAATTTCCGCCCGCGTGTACTAGGATCCGCCGCTAGCATCACTCGATTGATAGGAGGCCCGATGATCGGCGTGCTCGTGACTTTCACGCAGACCGACAAGATCGATCGTTCAACTCTCGCAAAGATTGCCGGGGAACTCCGAGGACCATTCGAAGGCATGGCCGGTCTTCGCTTCAAGAGCTTCATGCTCGACGAAGACGGCGTTCAGGCAAGGAACTTCTACGTGTGGGATGACGAGGAGAAAGGCCGCGCCTTCTTCACGGAGGAACTCGTCGACAAGGTGACGGGGATTTATGGCGTCCCGCCTAAAATCGAATACCTCGATATCGTGGGATTCGTCGACAACTCTGGCACCTGATTCTCAAGGAGGCTGTCGCACAAACCTTGGCTGTCCAGGCCGTTTTGGACCATCGGGGCATGCCACAGAACATCCTCACATGCGGTCGAGACCAACCGCTGCTGCACCCCTGTAGCCCCCTGACCTGCGCGACTGGCTGCCCGAGGACCACCTCGCCTGGTTCGTGATCGAGGCGATCGAGCAGCTCCACCTCGAGCCCTTCTACGGCGCCTATCGCTCCGCCGGGCACGGCCGGGCTGCCTACGAGCCGAAGACGATGCTCACCCTGCTCGCCGCTCCTACTGCGTCGGCGAGCGAAGCTCGCGCGGGATCGAGCGCCGCTGCCGCGAGAACGTCGCCTTCAAGGCGATCTGCGCAAACCAGGCCCCGACCACGCGACGATCGCCCGCTTCCGGGTCCGCCACCAGGAGGCCCTCGCTGACCTCTTCGGCCAGGTGCTCGGCCTATGCGCCGAGGCCGGCCTGGTCGAGGTGGCGGTGCTCGCGGATGGCCCGGGACGAGTAGGCGCGGTCGGCCAGCACCCTCACCGGGCGAGTGCGCGGGCGGCCGACCTCCCTGGGAACACGCAGGCCAGCCATGACGTGCTCGAATGCAGGCGCGTCACCGGCCTGGCCAGGCGTGAGGACGAAGCACAGCGGCCGACAACGCCCATCCGCCGCCAAGTGAACCTTGGTGGTCAGCCCACCGCGGGAGCGCCCGACGGCATGGTCGGCGGGCTCGCCGGCCGGGGCCCCCTTTTTTGCGGGCCCCGGCTGCATGCTGGTGGGCACGCACGATCGTGGAGTCCACTGCGACAACCCAATCCAACTCGCCCTCGGCATCGGCCCGGGTGAGCAGGGCAGTGAACACCCGCTCCCAGGTACCGTTGATCGCCCACTTTCGCAGCCGGGTATAGACAACCTTCCACGAGCCGTACTCGGCGGGCAGGTGCACCCACTGCGACCCGCGATGGCGTCGATCACCTGACGGTGATCACGCCACCGCCCGCCCCGCCTCGGCGTCCGGTCGGGCAGCAACGGCTCTATCCGCGCCCACTGCCGCGGCTGCCACCGGTGCTGGCGGAGACTACGCCGGTGAGGATGCCAGCGAGGCCGTCACCACCACCGGCGCCAACCGCCCCACCCCACGCAAACCATCTGCGACCATCTCCAGCAGCCACCGCAATGTCCGGCGACCACTCCCGCGTACGGCAGCCCAACCGAAATACCTCGCGCATCCCTTCGGCATGCACCACACGGCCGAGGTCAAGGTCCAATCCCGGCAGACCGCTTTGCGCCACGGACGTGGAGACTCCACAGCCCTCTGCCCCATCTCCCGCACCGCCTCGCACACGGCTACCGCATCATCCTCGACCACTGCGCCCCACCCAGGACGGCTGGAGACAGTCAGCACCACCTCGTGCCGGGCATCCGGATCCGGCAGGTCGAACCAGGGCGCCAACTAGGTCTGGTGAAAGGCCGTGTTGCGCGCGGCCGCCTGCAACGGCAGCAGGGCGTGCAGTCGGTGAACGTCACCGTACCCACGCGGGCCAATGTCTCGGACAACACCAGGACGATCGGGCGGGCGGGAAGGCCGGGACGCGGGGGGTCGGTAAGAACCCCTGCCTGCAGCCAGGCCAGTTGGTGAATCCTTCCATCCTGTGTCCAGTCACCGCCGACCTCCTCATGAGCCCATGACGTGGGCTCAGGGTGAGCCGTCACTCCAGGGAGGCCGGCGGCGCTGGAAGAGTACCCTTCCAGCGCCGATGTTCAGCTCTTGATCACGTGCCGCAGTACAGCGTCTGCGCCGCGGTGATCTTCGACCAGCCGACGGGCTGATGGCGGGCCGGAACGGGCCGCGTACGCCGGCCCGGACGCCTGCCCGGCGTAATGCCGGCCCTGGTCGGCCTGTCCGACCACGACGTCGCCGCCCGCGCCCGTGGAGCCGATCCGGGCACGCTCGCCCTGATCGCCGCCGAGGCCGCCCACCGCGACCTGCTCGCCCGCCTGTTCCCCGGCGGGCAGTTGCTCGGCGACTCCGACGTGACCGACGACGAACTCGCGTGGGCGATGCAGTACGCGACCGGCGACGAACTGCTGGGGATCGGCGCCGAGATGGACCAGCGGGACGGCCCGCGGAAGGCGCCGCCGGTACCGGCCAGCAGGCAGGCGACGGCGGACAGCAGGGCGGCGACGGTACCGGCGGACAGGACCCGGCCGGCCAGCAGTCCGGCCCCAGGCGCGCCGACGCAGCAGGGGGCGAGGCCGACATCAAGACGCTGCCCGACTGGGCACAGAAGGAGATCACCGATGCCCGCCCCCCTCATCGGTGACCTCTACGTTGCCATTGGAGACTCCGCGTTGCCGCCGCGTTCGTTTACGCCAGCCACGCCAGCCTTAGAGGTTGTCTCACGTGGCAAGTTTCGCGAGCTTCTTGTAGCAAGTCAGGGCGGCGGCGATGGCCAGGCCTCGGCTCTGCCAGTCGTTGCGGACCACGTACGGGATCTTGAGACCACGAGCAGCCCATGGCAGGCTCATGCCGCATGATCGATGAATTCGCGAAAGACAACCTGCACGGGAGACTGCGGCGGGACCGCAAGGCGCTGCTCTGGAAACTCGACGGCTTGTCCGAATACGACGCCCGCCGACCTTTGACAGCGACCGGGACCAACCTCCTCGGCCTCGTCAAACACGTGGCCACCGTCGAGGCCAGGTACTTCGGCGAGGTCTTCGACCGCCCTTCCCCGGAACCGCTGCCCCGGTGGCAGGACTCCAACGGCAGCGATCTGTGGGCGACCGAGGACGAGACCCGCGATCAGATCATCGGGTTCTACCGGCGCACGTGGGAACACTCGGACGCGACGATCAACGAGCTTCCCCTCGACGCCCCCGGCCACGTGCCGTGGTGGCCGGAGCCTTGTCCCAACACGAACCTGTTCGCCATCATGGTCCATGTCCTCGGCGAGTCCAACCGGCATGCCGGGCACGCCGATATCCTGCGCGAGGGCCTCGACGGCCGGACCGGGTTGCGCCCCGAACACGAGAAGCAGATCGACGAGGAAGCCCGTGCAGCCTACTGCGCGAAGATCGAGCAGGCCGCCAGGACGGCCGCACCAATCAAGGATTAGAGGTTGTCTCACGTGACTTGATGTTCGTGCTGCATGATGCCCGTCGTGGGTGCTGATCTGTCGAAGCGTCTGGTTCCTGATGAACTCTGTGAGCCGGCCGCCCCGTTGCTGCCGTCGTTCGCTGCTCGTCCCCGGTGGTGGCACCGCTCCGTGTGACGAGCGGGCCGTGTTCACGGCAGTGGTGTACGCGCTGACCAGCGGCTGTGCCTGGCGGCATCTGCCGCCGACCTTCGGCACATCGCCCGCCACAGCACATCGCCGCTTCACGGTATGGACCGAGGCCGGCCTGTGGCGTCAGCTGCACCGGGCGGTGCTGGACGAACTCGGGGCCCGGGGCGAGGTGGACTGGACCTCGGCGATCGTCGACGCGGCCTCCGTTCACGCCAAAAAGGGGGGATCGCTGACCGGGCCGAACCCGGTCGATCGCGGCAAGAAGAGCAGCAGGCTGCACGTGGTGTCCGATGCCCAGGGCATCCCGCTCGCCGTCGCCGTGTCCGGCGCGAACATGCACGACAGCCTCGCCCTCAAGCCGCTCATCCGCGGCATACCCGCCGTCCGGTCCCACCGGGGACCACGGCGGCGCCGCCCCATCAAACTCCGCGCGGACAAGGCGTACTTCTCCGGCGAACACCTGGCCTGGCTGCGCGAGCGCGGGCTCGTCGCGCGCATCGCGCGGGCCCGGCATCGAGTCCGGCGAACGCCTCGGTCGGCACCGCTGGAAGATCGAACGGTCGATCGCCTACCTCTTCGGCTACCGCCGCCTCACCGTCCGATACGAACGAAAGGGCTCGCACTTCCTCGCCTTCCTCGGCCTGGCCGCCGCCCTGACCTGCTACAAGAAGCTCGCGAAACGCCGCTGCCCCGCTCGATGACGTGGAGCTACTCAGGCCTGACGACGAGGTGTTCGGGGGGCCAGGTCCGCTTCCCTCAGTGCCCGGGTACGGCCGAAGGACCAGGTTCCCAGACCCGCCAGCACGGCCGCCCCGAGTCCGTACAGTGGCAGCCACCGGGTCGTGGTGGCTGCCAGGCAGTCGGCAGTGGCCTCATGGCTCTGGCTGTGCTGCGCGTAAACCAGGGCGGCACTGTCGCGACCGGCGAGGTTTGCCAGCGCGGCCTCTGCGCGCAGGCTCTCGTACTTGCCCACCTCCCGGCAGTCGCTGCGGGTCCGTGTCATGGGAAAGAGCCACGCCGAGCGCTGCAGCATCGGGGCCAGAGCGATCGCGACGCACAGGCCCACCACCAGCGAGTACGCGACCAGATTCTGCGTGTACGCAGAGCGGAGGACGGGCGTCCACGGCGGCAGGCGAAAGGCGGAGAAGATCACCGCGAGAAGCGTCACTCCGATATATGCGGCGAACCACTCCCAGGAGCCCTGAGCGAGTGCGAAGGTCAGCACGGCAGCGAGCCCGATGCCAATGACCCCTGCCTGGGCGGGGGCGCCCGGGTCGCCTGTGCCGGCCGATGTGCCTTTCCGGGATTCCTTGGCGTCAAGGGCGTCCACGGTCACTCCTCCCGCTCGTCCGAGGCCACCAGTGTTCGCGCCTATCGCACCTTCAGCCTGAGCACTGCCGGACCATCCAGGGAGCCGCCCGATTGGCAGACCCTCCGCGCGGTCGCTCCGAGGCTTCTTTCCGGTCAGGCCTCATCGAGGTGGTCGGCGATTGGATGGCAAGACCTGCCGGGCTCCAATCGGAACCTCGAGTGGAGCCCGCTTCGCCTGCTGCCGCTGCTGCAGCGGAGCGGGGGCATCGCTCTATGCGCCGGCCTTCTCGAGGAAACTCAGGCTGGGCATGAAGAAGTACTCGCCGCCCATCATCGTGACCGACTGCTTGAGAGTGGCCTTGATCCGCTCATTGTTGCCGTGCTTCTGCGGCCATTCCTGTTCTGTCACCTCACCCTGCCCGATGATCGGGTCGAGCCCGGTATCCAGAGCACCCGGCGGATTCGGCCTCACCTCAGGACGCA
Organism: Streptomyces sp. NBC_00885; assembly: GCF_045207475.1. Taxonomy (NCBI): domain Bacteria; kingdom Bacillati; phylum Actinomycetota; class Actinomycetes; order Kitasatosporales; family Streptomycetaceae; genus Streptomyces; species Streptomyces sp. NBC_00885. The sequence goes on along the minus strand of NZ_CP108796.1, from coordinate 8,453,764 downwards.
GGAACTTGGGATCGTTGCACCAGGACTTCTGCATGAACTCGAACTGGTTCGGGATGCTGCTCTGAGCACACAGAAAGAGCAGGCCGACTTTTCCGGCGACGTCGAAGCTGATGGCCCGGCGGACGATGCGGGCGTCTCGTTCAAGCGGACTGCCAGTATCGCCCCGCGGGTTGGTCTTGCGGGTGTGCGCCTGGAACGGGCACTTGTCGCCGTTCGGGTCCTGTTTGTAATCGAAGTTGTTCGGGATGTCCTTGCCGACCCCGCTCTCCGAGGCGAACTCCATCACCGGGGCGCCATCACGGAAACGCCCCATGATGTAGGCGCCGGCCAAGTCCTTGTCGGCCTCGTTGGCCGCTTCACGGCCGTCGGCCTGGGCGATCGCGGTGGCCAGGACGAACCTGTCGTGGTTGAACTGGGCGATGTTCTGTTCGAGCTTGCGGTAGACGAAATACGTGCCGTACCCGGTCTCCTTGTCGCCACCCGGGTCTTTGACCAGGACCAGCCCCAGCGGCGCCGACGGGTCGAATCGGAACTGTCCGTCCACGGGTTTCGCCTTCTCGACGTCCGCGGCGTAGAACAGCGGGTTGCTCACCCCGTCGACGAATCCGAAGTGCTCCCTGACCGGGCCGTTCTCCCCGTAGCGCAGGACGGTGCCGATCTCCCTGTGCGCGATTCTTCCGCCGCTCCTGCCGACCTCGTCGCTGATCCGGTCGGCCTCCAGCGCGACCTTGGCCGCGCTGTCGTCCGCGACGATGACGAGGGCGTGCAGATCCTGCTGGAACCCGGCCTCCCACTGGTCGTGTCCTGCGGGTGCCGATACCGGCGGATCGCCGAGCTTGCTGGTCGTCTCCTTGTTCTGCGCACCGCGCTGGAATGCCGCGTCCTGCGGAATCTGCCCCGCGGGTGTGCCCAGCTTGTCGTACCCCTTCTTCGAGATCAGCACGTTGATGAAAATGTCGCTCGCCCGCTCGGTGAGTTGTGCCTCGCGCCAGGCGGCCGGATACGACTGCTTCTCCGCTTCGGCGAAGATCTTGCGGCGCTGCAGTGAGTCCTTCCACTGCTTCGATGCCGATGTCACACGGCCTGCCATGGAGCCGAGCCATTTTCGGGCTTCGGCCGGCTCGGTGAACTGGATGAACAGGTGCTGGCTGTGGTCACGTCCATGACTCTTGAGGATGTTGCCCTGGATGTCCCTCAGGTACCTGTCGAGGTCGGATGGAAGGTCGGAAAAGGCGTCCTTCGGGCCGATCGGCGATTTGTTTGCGAGGTCGAGGGGCATGCCGGACTACTCCATTCGCGAGAAAAAGGGGGGAGCGGGCTCTGAATTCCGATCCCATGGTGCTCGCGATGCTTAACGGGTGAGGTGCGCGATTACTCCGGGCGCCCGGGGCAATCCCGCGTATGGCCTTCGTCGTCTTGACAGGACTGCGCTCTTGGGAACGGGCTGCTCCCTCGCCGTCTCCCGGCCGTGGAGGGAGGGCGGGCCCCCGACGCTGCGTCGAAGAGGCCCGCACCGCGCCCACCGCAGGTCTCCCGTCGGGGCGCACGATCCGGGCATCTCGCCTGCGGCCAGGAGCCAGACTGCGCGACGACCGGTCATGTCCTGACCGGCTGCTGCCTCGGCGGCTTACGAGCCGAGGTAGACGCTTGACGAGAGCCACGTCGGACGGGCCAGGCCGAAGTGCTCCTCCAGCATCAACTCGGCCTGGGTGAGCGCGCCGTAGACCCAGCCCTGCCCGGTCGACCACGCGGATCCGCAGACGTACAGGTTGGCGTCGGGAAGCGGGTGGCGCATCCGCGGCATGACCTCCCAACTCTTCGCCCCCACCTGCCAGAAGTGGTAGGCCGCTCCGTAGGGGTCCTGCACCCAATCCTGGAAGTAGGCCGCCGTCGGATCGGGGATGCGGGCGTCGGGGCCGTGAAGCTCGCGCAGCTGGCGCTGGGCCTCGTCGACCAGCCTCCCCGGCGCCGCCGCGTCCATCGGCCGTGGCGGCCGGGTCTGCGCAACCGGGGCAAGGCGGTTCGGCTGCGGCAGGAGCTCGTTCCAGAACTCCACGTCGTCGATGTCGTTGTAGGAGGCCAGCAGCAGGGCATTGCGGTTGGCGGGATCGGCCCCGGCCTGGTCCCCCTCGACACCCCAGTAGTAGACCTGGCGCAGCGGCAGGTCGGTGACCGAGCGGCCGGCCCGCAGGCCGAGATCCTCCCACCACGGCCGGTCGTAGCCGAGGAAAAGCTTGGAGGCCGGCCGCGGGATGATCGAGCCGAGGTCGGACAGGAACTGGTCGCTGCTGAAGAGGAAGGAGTCCGGGTCCAGCAGCTCGATCGAGCGCTGAGGCATCGCCAGAATGACATGGCGCGCCCGGACCGTGAGCGGCCGGCCCGCGGGCCAAACGGAGAGGGCAAGTCTCAGCACCTCCTCGCCGTCGACCGTCTCCCGGTCGATCCGTCGCACCTGGTGGTGCAGGTGGACCTTCCCGCCCTCGGCCACGAACTGCCTGACGAGCTCCTCGGGCATCGTCTGGTAGCCGTTGCGCAGGATCAGGTAGTTCGGCGGCGGGGAGCCGACGAAGTCCGCCACGGACGCTTCCATAGCCTCGATGCCGTTGACGTTGGCCACCACCGCGCCGTAGCCGAAGCCGTCGTCGAGGAACTTCCACCCCTCTTGCCCAACCGCGTCGAGCAGCAGGTTCCAGAACCCGACGTCGTAGAGCTGTCGGCCGTCGGCCGTCACGGTCGCCTTGACCTTGTCCCAGGCCTGGTGGTCCATGGAGGCGGCGTTGGGGATGTAGCGCTCGATGACAGACAGGAGCGCCTCGTCCGGCGTTTTGCCCCGGATCGCGGCCGGCAGGTCGTAAGGCACGACCTCCGGATCGGCGAATTGGGGCAGGGCGAAGCGGCGTTGGCGCAGATAGGCGAGGTTCTTCGGCTCGTCGACCGGGAAGGGTGTTGACGGCAACCCGAGATGGCCCACGAGGTCGGCCACTACCGGGTGGTTGCTCAGGTAACGCATCCCGCCGAGCTCGGCGTGCAAATGTGGCATACCGGGCGGCGTTACCGAGAAGAGGCGGCCGCCGACGCGCTCGCTGCTCTCGAACAGGCCCACTACGAGGGGACCGCGGCGACGTCGCCGAAGATCCTCCAGCACGCTGCTGCGCTCGGCTTCCGGGCCGAGCAGCCGCCAGGCGGCGTACGCCCCGGAGACTCCAGCGCCGATGACCGCAACGTCGACCACGCCGTCCTGCGTCTGCGTCGCCGCCTCCGTCACCCCGTCGAGCGCCTCGGTCCCCCTGAGCACATCGCGGCGCGTTGGTTCGCCCATCTCCGACAGCCTCCCAGCTCACATGTCCTCGGTACGCCACCTGCCGTGGCCACGGACTCCCATAACATAATTAAACAGACATTTATTGACCTCTTGTCGACGGCGAACGGGCGAGTGGCAGCGCTCCGCTTCGAGCGGGCGGAACCGGGCGGCGCGGACGGCATGCGGGGCACCGGGGGTGTACGAGGGGATCCTTGCCGGCCAGTGGTGCGGAAGGTCGGGTACTGCGGAGTGCCGCTGGGCGGGCTGCCGTTCGGCACCGCGCGGAAAGGCGTTGCACACTGGCGTGGCAGGGGTTGGAAACACTCACGGGGAGCAGTCCGTAAGACCGGCCCCGGGTGCGCTGACTCCGCTGGAGGCTTAGCGTGGTGATCAGCGCTGCGGTGCTTTTCCGTCGATATCCATCGATGCCAGCACTGGAGTAAACATGCTGCTAGCGTCAAGCCTCGCGGGTTACTTCCACTGGGAGTTGCTCCTGGCGGCTATTTTTGGCTTTGTGGGAAGCTGTGCTTTCCTTGGTGCACTCTTTCTCGGATTTCTTGGAGAGCAGGCCGCTGCGCGAATACGCCCGGGCTTCGAGAAGTTGGATATCCGCCCCAAGGGGCAGCCGGCGACAACACGCTTGAGTCCTTCCAAGATCTGCGTGTTCGTCATGCTGGGAGCTGCGCTGGCCGTGATCTTCCAGTTTCCTTACGGCACACAGTTCGCCTATCTTCAAGCGCTCATCGTAGGTGTCGCGTGGCCCACCCTGATAGGACAGATTATGCGCCAGGCGGAGAGCGAGAAGATCTTGGGGCTTGCTGACCAGGTGCAGAATCCTGCAGGATCTCCCACCAGTGCCCCTGTCAAGCAGCCCGCTGTGAATGTGCCGACGTGACGGGGAGCTGAAATCGTGGTCGCCTACAAAGACGTAGCCAGTCTGCCGGTAGAGCAACTACTCTCCAGCGCCGACGCACCCTTTGTGGTCACGCCCCAAACGAGTGTCGCCGACACACTCATGGGTCTTATGGAGAGGCGCCATGGAATTGCTCTCGTAAAGAGAAGTGCAACGGACTTCAGATCTGTCAGCCTTGAGCAGTTGCGTGAGGCTACCGAAGCTGTTGGGGGCGATGCGCGCAATGTTCCGGTTGACAGCTTCGTCGGTAATGGGGAATCCGCCGAGGTGTTCAGGGTGCCCGGAACGATGACGATTGCAGGTCTGGCTGAGCGGGGTACTCCGAACGAGATACTGATAGTTACTGACCCTCAAAGCGGCGAACCTCAAGCAGTGATCAATCGCACGCAGCTGGCCGACCGCATTCGAGGGCTGGTTTCCTGAGTTCGCTGCTGTCTGCTCGCTCGCGTCAGCTCCCTCACCGCCCGTTGCCGGGCTGATGTGAAGTCGCTCAGGGGTGCATTCGCGCGCCCTTGAGGACCTTGTCCACCGCGTTGCGCGGCCCATAAATGGCCAGCCCCACCAGATCGAGCTGATCCCTGCCCACGGCCCGTACAGCCGCCCGGTTGTCCCGGTCATTGCCCGTTCTGAACAGCTCTGAAGTGAACACGGCTCTGGGCAGTGAGCGAGACAGCGCACGACCGTGCGCGGCGGTCAGTGTCTCCTTCGTCGCCTCGCAGACCAGCACAGGCTGGCGGAACATCGGCAGATACTCGGTGTTGTCGGCGTCCGCATACGGCTCGCCGATCACCTCGGGTGACACCGTGCCTATCCCGCTGACCAGGAAGGCGGTTACATTCAGCCGCTGCCACGACTCAAGGTCGTCGCGCAGCAGGACGGCAATCTTGGTGTCGAAGCGGACAGGCACGTTCTCAGACCTTGCACCGGTCACCATTCCGGCGCCGGCCTCCGTCTCGTCCTCGGTTCTCATGCTTCGAGACTCCACGATGCACGCCTTCTCCGTCTTGTACGTTCTTTGCGTGATGCCCCGGCAGGAGATCTCCGCTTGGCGCCCGCGGGTCGCGGGTGTCGTAGAGGTCTTCCATGCTCACTTCACCGAGCACGCGTACCCCATGCACGTCCACGACGCCTGGACTTTGCTGATCGTCGACGACGGCGCGGTCCGCTACGACCTGGACCGCCACGAGCGCGGCACCCCGAGCGACACCGTGAGCCTGCTCCCGCCGCAGGTCCCGCACAACGGCTCACCTGCCACCCCTCACGGCTTCCACAAACGCGTGCTCTACCTCGACATGACGCAGCTGGACCAGAGCTTCATCGGTCCGGCGGTCGACGGCCCGGACGTCACCGAGCCCGTCCTGCGCAAACGCGTCGGACAGCTGCACACAGCCCTCGCGAACCGGGGCGACGAGTTCGAGGCGGAGAGCCGCCTGGCCCTCATCAGCGAGCGACTGCGCGAACACCTGCGCCCCAGGCCAGCCGTCGGCAGCGCGGAGCCCGACCCCGGAATCGCCCAGAGCCTGCGTGACCTCCTCGACGAGCGACTGCTTGAAGGCATCGCCCTTGAAGAGGCCGCGCAGCTGGTCCACGCCCACCCCACGCATCTCGTACGCGCCTTCAGCGCCGCCTTCGGCATCGCACCCCACCAGTACATGATGTCCCGCCGCGTCGACCGGGCCCGGCGTCTGCTACTCGACGGACAGCCGCCGGGCGAGGTAGCGACCGCGGTCGGTTTCTACGACCAGTCCCATTTCACCCGGCACTTCAAGCGAGTCGTGGGCATCACCCCAGGCCGGTACGCCCGAAGCTGAGCCGTCAACTGAGCGTGGGCCGCCCGCACTTGCTGCCACACCTGCTCCTGGCCCAATTCACCGGTTTCGAAGAATCACGCGACCGGCAGAGGTACCGGTTCAGCGGGGTCTCGCCACCAGACGAAGACCTCGGTGCTCGGCTGGCGTTCGGAGAACCTGCCCGACGCGGAGACCTCCAGCAGCAGCCGACGCAGGTCTGCCTCGAATGCGTCGCGGCGCGGGCCAAACAGGTGCGGAGCCGAGAACGACATCGAGAACACCCCCGCGACGACGTCGTCAACCGTGCGTTCCAGCGGCTGTCCGCCGGGAACGACATGACGCTGCGGACCGGAGAATCCCGCCCGGGCGAGCACCGCGGCCTCGCCGCCGGGTGTTCCCTGCGGCAGCACGCCCCGACCGGCTCGTCGGACCGGTCCGAGGTAGTGCCTGACCAACCCCTCGATCGCCGCACAGGGCACCGCTGGATACGGCAGAGCGTCGACGGTTCGGGTCTCCGTCTTCACGTCCGAGATGTGCACCAGGGCCCCGCCAACTTGAAGCATGTCCCTGGTGGTTGCCGCCACCAGGTCGCGGTCCATCCAGTGGAAGGACTGGCCGAATGTGGCCACGGAGAACGTTCCAAGTCCTGCGGGAAGATCTTCGGCCCGAGCCTGAACCCACTGCGCCTTCTCGGCCACTCCTCGCTCGACGGCCTCACGCTTGGCTTCGGCGATCATCTCCCTGTCCGGGTCCACGCCGACGATCTCGCCGAACAAGTGGGCCAGACCCAGGGCGAGGGTTCCCGGTCCGCATCCCACGTCGATGAGGCGCCCTTGCCCATCGAACTTCAGAACCTCGGCGAGTACGTCCGCCAGCCCGGGGGCGTAAGGAAGCCTCCCGCGCTGGTAGTAGGCGGCGGTACCCGAGAACAACATGTCGTCCCACTCCCAGCCGGCCGCCACGTCCGCCCACCACCTTCACGAAGATCCGAACGCCGATGCGGTGCGTGACGATGTGCGCGACCATGTCGGCGGCAGCTCGGCCCGGACGAGGTGCTGATCATCGGTGACACCAGGTTCATCAAGAATGTCCCCGCCCACGTGCTGAATGAACGGATCGAGGAACTCGGCCTTGGCTATGTCCTCGCCGTTCCGGCTGCAACAGCGATCACCCCGGACCGGGCGCGCGCCGGTCAGATCACTCTCCCCACGGCGTGATCCCCCACCTCACCGTGTGCCGCTCGCCGGGGCCGAGGCTGACGAGCCCGGTGCCGCTGCGGAAGGCGTCCGGCGGGCAGGTCATCGGCTCGACGGCGACCGCGCGACGCCGCTCCCCCGGCGGCAGAGTGTCGCCCGTGTAGAGCTGCACGTAGTCGGCGCCCTCGCCGAGCCACACGTCCGTACCGAAGGCACCCGACGGGTGTGCCAGGCGGACCACCGCCCGCCCGTCCGCGTCCCGGTCGAGGTCGCCGAAAGGGGTGTCAAGTCGGCGTGCTCCCACGGCGTGCGGTGCACGCAGGTCGTACGCCGTCCCGGCGACCGGCTCGGCGGCCACCGGCAAGCCACGCTCGTCGGTGCGCAGCCTCGTCCGTGCGGGGACCGTCAGCACCGCCTCGTCGACGACCGCAGTGCCCGCCATGACGTAGGGATGCTGGCCGAAGCCGTAGGGTGCGGCGCTCTCGCAGAGGTTCCGCGCCGTGACGGCCACCTCAAGTCCTCCCTCCCCGAGGGTGTACTCGGCGAGGACGTGGAGGTGGAATGGGTAGCCCGGCTGCGGCCACAGTTGCACGGCCAGTGCGGCCCGGCTGTCGCTCGACTCCACGACACGCCATGAGACCCACCGAAGCAGCCCGTGGAGGGCGTTGCCGCCGGCCGGCTCGGTGAGCGGGAGTTGGTGCTCCTGCCCGTTCCAGCGGTACCGGCCGTCCCTGATCCGGTTGGGCCACGGCACCAGGATCTGGCCGCGGCCGCCGGTGATCCGGCCCTGCGCGGCGAACCCGTCGATCACGGCGCGTTCACCCACTGTGTACGACCTGAGCGCCGCGCCCAGCTCAACCACGACGGCGGTGTGGGGGCCGTGGCGGAGCGTCAGTTGCTGTCCGGTGCGGCTCTCCTGCACGCGTGGCCCCCTTGGTCCGCCCGGCGGGCGCTGTCAACCGCGGTCGATGTGGTGACCTGCGGTATTGGCCTCCGTCGGGAGCATGCGGCCGCGCGCAGAGCCGGTCAAGCGCGACACGTTCCACGGGCGGAATCGCTCGGCGCTTTCGCCCACTGGAGCCACGGGCGGTGGATGACGGGCCGGCCCCCCGGCTGCCACCACGGCCGCCGCATCCTTCCGGTCGGCGCACGGCAGCCTGCTTCCCCGGTCGGAACGGCGGCGTCACCCGCCGCGCGAGCGCCTGCTGCGCGAGTGCACGCTGCCTCGGCCGATGCGCCGCCAGACAGCACGTTGGAATCTGAGCGTCAGCACACCCACCACGATCAGGAGCACGATGTTGAGCAGCAGCTGGAGCATGGACCCGCGCGCCTCGCTCCAGCTGGAGAACGCGCAGGAGACGCCGACGTCGGCGGCAGCCGGGATGGTGGTGACCGAGATGAAGACGCCGAGCAGTGCGCTGGTTCTGGCCTGGGTCAGCGACACGATCCCGACGATTCCGGCCAGCACCGCGACGACGACGGAGAAGACGTTGGGGGCGTCGATCAGGCTCGAGACCGGTCTGATGCCCAGGTCGAATGCCCTGGGTTGCAGTTCGAGTCCCCGGATCGCCAACGAGAACAGGAATGTCACCACGATGGCCGTCAGGAATCCCACAGCAAGGGCGAAGAGGCCCTGACGGATCCTGGTCCCGTTGCCACCCTCGATGCCCAGCGCGACGCTGGCGATGGCCCCGTACTCCGGTCCGACGACCATGGCCGCGACGATAAGGATCTGGGAGTTGGTGAGGATCCCCACCGACCCGATGACGCCTGCGATGACCAGATAGAGGTAGAAGCTCGGCAGGTATGTACCCTCGGCGCGAATGCGCGCCTCGACCTCCTCCCAGACCGGCGCATGCGCGAGCGCCCCCAGTTGCTTCTGCTCCGCCTTGGCGGCGGTGTCGGAGAAGGCCATCTCGACCGGTTCGATGACGATGGATCCGCGGCGGTCGAGTTCCAGCTCGCGCAGACCGCGCAACACGTCGTTGGCCGCACCCGCCAGGATGTCGCACTCGACCGCGTCGCCGTCGGGGTTGCGCGCCAGTTCGCGCAGTACGACCAGGTTGAACACGTAGCGGTCGTCGGCCAGCAGCTCAACCGCACGGGACGTCAGGTCAGGAGGGCTCACCAGTCGGACGTGGATCATCTCCATGCACAACCTCCATCGCCGGGCCACTCGGCCGCACCGGGGCGCGACGGCCCGGGCGTCGAGTCCGGACCCCACGTGCCCTGGGCAGGCCCTAGCCAGTAACGCCCGCCGGGCGGGCGGTCGGCAAACCGAGGGCGGTGCACGGTTTGGTCCCCCAGGGGGCGCCCGGACGGCCCTGCTGTGGGCCCCCTGCGATGGCCTCAGCCGGAGCCCTGCGCCGTAAGGGGTGCCGCCCCGCGAGCCGGGGACCTGGGCGAGCGGTCGCCCCGCCTCGGCATGGCGAGGACCACCGGGGTGAGCGATGGTGGATCTCAGGAGCATCTCGAGCCCCCGGAGTGGCCATGGACCGCTACCCTCCCATCGCCGAGCACGGCCTGGTGGGCGACCTGCAGACCGCTGCCCTCGTCTCGTCGCAGGGCGTCGTCGACTGGTTCGCCGCTCCCCGGTTCGACTCCCCCAGCATCTTCGCCGCGCTGCTCGACCACGACCGCGGCGGATACTTCCAGCTGGCCCCCGAGCACCCGGACGGGACCTCCAAGCAGCTCTACTACCCCGACACGGCCGTCCTGGTGACCCGCTTCATGTCGCCCGACGGCGTGGGCGAGGTGATCGACTTCATGCCCCCGGACCGGACCGGCGTCGCGAGCGACCGGCACACCCTGATCCGGGCGGTGCGCGTCGTGCGGGGGACCGTGGACTTCGCGCTCGACTGCCGGCCGCGCTTCGACTACGGTCGCGCCGAGCACGAGCTCGAACTCGACAACGACGCTGCCGTGTTCCGGGCTCCGGGCATTGAGGCACACCTTCAGGGCACCTTCCCGCTGGAGAGGAACGGCCAGGACGTACGCGGCAGGCTGACTCTGCGCGCGGGAGAGTTCGGCGGCGCAGTCTTCACGGTGTGCGCTCCGGGCGCCACGCCGGAACCTCCCACAGTCGAAGGGGTGACCAAACAGTTCTGGGAGGTCGTCGACTTCTGGCACACCTGGCTGCGCCAGTCCCGGTACCGGGGCCGCTGGCCCGAGCTGGTGCACCGCTCGGTGATCACCCTGAAACTTCTCACCTACGCCCCCACCGGCGCCCTGGTTGCCGCGGCCACCACGGGGCTGCCCGAGCAGGTCGGGGGGGAGCGCAACTGGGACTACCGGTTCACCTGGGTACGCGACGGCGCTCTGTCCGTGCGGGTCCTGCTGGACCTCGGCTTCGCCGAGGAAGCCACCGCCTTCGTCCACTGGCTGGTCGCCCGTCTGCGCGAGCGCGAGGGCAAGGACGGTGAACCGCTCCAGACGATGTACCGGGTCGACGGCAACCCCGACCTGCCGGAGGAGACCCTCGCTCACTTCGAGGGCTACCGCGGTTCGTCCCCGGTCCGGATCGGCAACGGTGCGGCGGACCAGCTCCAGCTCGACATCTACGGTGAGGCGCTTTACGCGGTGTCCCAGGGCCTTGAGCTCGCCCAGCAGGCCACGTACGAGGGTTGGAAGACGCTGACCAGGACGCTGGACTGGTTCGCCGACACGTGGGACAGGCCGGACGAGGGCATCTGGGAGACCCGCGGGGGCCGGAAGGACTTCACCTACAGCCGGGTGATGTCCTGGGTCGCCTTCGACCAGGGGCTGCGGCTGGCGGACCGCTTCCGCAGACCCGCCGATGTGGACAAATGGCGCAGGGCGAGGGACGCCGTCTTCGAGCAGGTGATGCAACGCGGATGGAGCGAGCGCGAGCGCGCCTTCGTCCAGCACTACGACGGCGACGTCCTCGACGCCTCCCTCCTGGTCATGCCGAGGGTCAAGTTCCTGGCTCCCAGGGACCCCGCCTGGCTGTCAACGCTCGACGCGATGGACCGCAAACTCGTCTCCGACAGTCTCGTCTACCGCTACGACCCGTCGGCATCACCGGACGGCCTGCGCGGCTCGGAGGGTACTTTCAGCCTGTGCACCTTCCTCTACGTGGACGCCCTGGCCCGAGCCGGACGGCTTCCCATGGCCCGGTACACCTTCGAGAAGATGCAGACCTACGCCAACCACGTCGGCCTCTTCGCCGAAGAGGTGGGTCCGAGCGGGGAGCAACTGGGCAACTTCCCCCAGGCGTTCACCCATCTGTCGCTGATCATGGCTGCCGTCACCCTGGACGAGGCGCTCGACCGGGTCGGAAAGTGAGCGCGGTTCATGGCCACCCCGGCGGGATTGCCCCGGCTCAGCGCCGGCGAATTCGCCGAACTCTACGCTCGAGTCCGCCGCAGGGCCCGTGCCTCCCACCGCGGTGCCCTGGACGACATCACGCCGCGTCATGTGGTGGCGGCCGCAGCCGAGGTGAGGACGGGCCGCACGGTGACGATGGCGGCGCAGATCGAGACGGAGCAGGGGCCCGACAATCCTGAGCCGACCGGGCACCTCATGACGGGCGCCGTACGGGGTGGGATTGAATCGAGCGGGCTCCAGTTCGCCAGGGACCGCTTCACGATGAACGTTCACGGGGACGCCGACAGCCATCTCGACGCCCTGTGTCACGTGATCTACAACGGCACCCTGCACGGTGGCGTGGACGCGAACACCGTCACGCCGGCCGGGGCCACGGCCCTGTCCGTCGAAGCGGCTCGCGACGGAATCGTCGGACGCGGCGTGCTGCTGGACATTCCGCGGCTGCGCGGTGTGCCGTGGCTCGAACCAGGCGATCACGTGACCCTCGACGACCTCACCGCTGCCGAGAGTGCCCAGCACGTCCGGGTGTCCGACGGCGATCTCCTCTTCGTCCGGGTAGGGCACCGTCGCCGCCGCAATGAGCTGGGAGCGTGGCACTCGGCAGACATGCGCGCCGGGCTCCATCCCTCCGCGCTTCAGTTTCTGGCGGACCGGCGGGTCGCGGTGCTCGGCGGCGATGGGAACAATGACACCGCGCCGAGCTCCACCGAGGGCGTCGATTTCCCTGTGCATGTGCTCGCCGTCCATGCCATGGGACTTCACCTGCTGGACTACCTGCAGTTCGAGGACCTTGCGGCAGTCTGCGCGGCGGAAGGGCGCTGGTCGTTCCTCTGCGTCATCGCCCCGCTGAGGCTGCCGGACGCCACCGGCTCACCGGTCAACCCGATCGCTGTGTTCTGAGGCCGTCCCGGACTCGGCAAGCCGACCCTCGGCGCTGGTCCTCCGTCAGGGAGCGGGCGGCGGCACCATGTTCTCCAGCGGCTCCCCCTTCAGATAGCGCAGCAACTGGGCCCGGACCAGGCGGAGAGCGCGGGGCAGGAAGGCTGAGGTGGTGCCGCCGACGTGGGGGGTGATCAGGGTGTTGGGGGCGTGCCAGAGCGGATGCCCGGCGGGGAGCGGCTCCGGGTCGGTGACGTCGAGAGCCGCACTCAGCCGTCCGGCGCCGAGCTCGGCGAGCAGCGCGCCGGTGTCCACCACGGGACCCCGGGACACATTCACCAGCAGCGTCCCGTCCCGCATCCGGGCGAGGAAGTCCGCGTCGGCCATGCCGCGGGTGTGCGGGGTGAGCGGGACAGTGAGGACCACTACGTCGGCGCGGGGCAGCAGTTCGGGCAGTTCGGTGATGGGGTGCACAGGACCCCGTGGGGCATCTCGGGCGGTCCGGGCCACTCGCAGCACGTCGCACTCGAAGGGGGTGAGCCGGGCCTCGACCGCGGAGGCGATGGAGCCGTAGCCCACCAGCAGGACGGTGCGGTCTGCAAGTGCCTGACGGAAGCCGCCCATCCACTCGGCCGTGTCCTGATTCCGGATGAAGCCGGGGAGGCCACGCAGCGATGCGAGCATGAGCGTCACCGCCAGCTCGGCGGTGCTGGCGTCGTGCACTCCCCCGGCGTTGCAGAGCACCGCGCCGGTGGGGACGTGCTGGTGGAGGCCCTCGACGCCGGCGGAGAGGGACTGGACGACCCGAAGCCGCGGCAGGCGGGGCATCAGCGGCGCGGCCACATCCGCGAAGGTGTACGGAATGACGAAGAACTCCACCGCCGCCAGGTTCTCGATGCCGGGCGGAGCGCCGGTACCGTCCCACACCGCGACGGGCAGTCCCGCGGGCAGGCCCCCGATCTGCGACGGGGGGTACGGGAGCAGAAACCTCGCGGCGCTCCGATCGGTCGGACGGTCCATGGGGCTCATGGGCTGAATGTAGAGTCTGTCGGCCGGTCGGGCAGCTCAGGGGGCGGGCCCTGTCCTACCGTCAGGCCGAGTCGGACGGACGAGGCCGGGAGGACCTTCGTGGGAGCAGCGTCTCGGGTGCCGCCGGTCGTGGTGGTCATGGGTGTGTCGGGTTCGGGGAAGTCCACGGTGGGCCGGCTGCTCGCGGACCGGCTCGCGGTGCCCTTCGTAGAGGCTGACGACTTCCACCCGGCCGCGAACCGCGCCAAGATGGCCGCCGGCCGGCCGCTCGACGACGAGGATCGCGAGCCGTGGCTGCTGTCCCTCGGCGAGTGGATCCGGCAGGCGACCGCCTCCGGCCGGGGCGGAGTGATGGCCTGCTCGGCTCTCAGGTACGAATACCGGGACATGTTCCGCCGGGCGGGCGAAGGCGTCGTGTTCCTGCACCTCGCGCTCGACCGGGCGTCCGCCGAACGACGGGTCGCCGGACGCACAGGCCATTTCATGCCCGCCCGGCTGGTGGACTCCCAGTACGCCGCACTCGAACCGCTGCGGCCCGACGAGCGCGGCGTGACCGTCGACGCGGCGGCCGATCCGCAGAGCGTCGTCGACCAGGCGTCGAGCGCCGTACGGGCGATCGGGTGAACAGGGACCTCTTCAGCACTCATCCGGTCGCCGGCACCAGAGCTGCCCGATAGCTTCGGATTCGGCACTGAATGTCCCACGTATGCAGGTGCATTTTGACCCGCACACCACCTGTCCTGCGGGCGAGCACTACGGCGAGGACAGCCATCGACTCGTAGAACGGGACCCCGCATGGCCGACGATCAGCACTACGACGTCATCATCATCGGTACGGGAGCGGGCGGCGGCACGCTCGCCCACCGGCTGGCCCCCACCGGCAAGCGGATCCTGATCCTGGAGCGCGGCGGCTACCTGCCCCGCGAGCGGGACAACTGGGACTCCACCGCCGTCTTCGTCAAGGGCAAATACCGCGCCCCCGAGTTCTGGTACGACAAGCACGGCAATGAGTTCCCCCCGGAGGTCAACTACTACGTCGGGGGCAACACCAAGTTCTACGGCGCGGCGCTCTTCCGGCTCCGGCCCGAGGACTTCGGCGAGCTGCGCCACCACGACGGCGTCTCTCCGGCCTGGCCGATTCGCTACGAGGACCTGGAGCCGTACTACACGCAGGCGGAGCAGCTCTACCTCGTACACGGGCGGCACGGCGAGGATCCGACCGAGGGCCCGGCCAGCGGCGAGTACCCCCACCCCCCGGTCGAACACGAGCCACGTATCCAGCAGCTCAGCGACGACCTGGAGAAGAAGGGGCTCCACCCCTTCCATCTGCCCATCGGCGTGAACCTGACCCAGGACGAGAACGGCAGAGCTACCCATGACAGCGTCTGCATCCGCTGTGACCGGGTGGACGGCTTCCCCTGCCTGATGGGCGCCAAGTCCGACGCCCAGGTGATCTGCGTCGACCCGGCGCTGAAGCACGACAACGTCACCATGGTGACGGGCGCCCATGTCCGGCGCCTTCAGACCGACCCGACCGGACGGACCGTCACCGGTGTCGTTGCCGAGCTAGAGGACGAATCGACGCGGGAATTCAGCGCCGACATCGTCGTGGTCGCCTGCGGCGCGGTCAACTCCGCTGCCCTGCTGCTCCGTTCGGCGAACGACAAACACCCGGACGGCCTGGCCAACAGCTCGGACGTGGTGGGACGCCACTACATGCGGCACAACAACCTGGCGCTGATGGCGGTGTCGAAGGAACCGAACCCCACCAAGTTCCAGAAGACACTGGCACTGAACGACTGGTACCTGGGGGCCGACGACTGGGATTTCCCGCTCGGCGGCATCCAGATGCTGGGCAAATCGGACGCCGATCAGATCCACGGCGAGGCGCCGCGCTGGGCCGGCGCGGTTTCACCGGACATGCCGTTCGAGATGCTCGCGCACCATGCCGTCGACTTCTGGCTCTGCGGGGAGGACCTCCCGCTGCCCGAGAGCCGCGTCACCCTCGACAAGAACGGCGACATCCATCTGGCCCTCGACGAGAAGAACAACGTCGCCGGGCTCAAGCGCCTCCAGCACAAGCTGCAGGGGATGCTCGGGCACCTGGGCATGCACGAGCACCATCTGCTGTCGCACAGCATCTACCTCCACAAGGGCATGCCCATCGGGGCCACCGCCCACCAGGCAGGCACCGTCCGGTTCGGCACCGACCCCCGCAGCTCGGCCCTTGATGTGGACTGCAAGGCCCACGACCTCGACAACCTCTACGTCGTGGACACGAGCTTCTTCCCCAGCATCGGCGCGGTGAACCCGTCGCTGACGGCGATCGCCAACGCCCTGCGAGTCGGCGACCACATCGCCGCCCGGCTGCGCTGACGGGGTCCGCACGCAGCGACGGAGCCGGCGGCAGGTGGAAGTGCCACCGGCCACCGGCTCCGTCGCTGAGGGAACCGGACCAGATCCGCTACAGCTGGTCGCCGGGCGCTCTGGCCGCCAGCGTGTCCGCGTCGGTGAGCGGCTCCAACTCACCCTGCGTGTCGAGCCGGTAGAGCAGCACCAGAGCCGGGCCGACCAGCACGATAGCGATGCCCGTGACGATCGCCAGCCAGCGCAGGGTATGAGGGGCGCCGGCCGCCTCGGCCACCGTCAGTGAGGTGGGCAGAAGGTAGGGCCGCTGCGCGAAGCCCCAAGCGCCGACGGTGAGGGCCACGCTCGCCACCGAGGTGTAGCGCGTCCAGCCGTAGGACCTGCGCACCAGAAGCAGCACCGTGGCCAGACCGCACACCGCTGCCAGCACGATCATCAGCAGACCCAGGCCCCTGGTGAGGCCCTCCCAGACGTACCGGGCGTCGTCATGAGTGACGGGGAGCGCGATGAGCGCGAGGACGACGATGGCGGCGAAAGCGAGCAGCGCCCGCAGACGGAAGTAGCCCACGAGGTCTTCCGTACCGAACCGTCGAGCATCGGCACACAGGAACACCGCTCCGAGGAACGCGGTGGCGGCGATGGTCAGCAGACCGGTGAGGACCGAGGTCGGGTTGCTCCAGGCGTCCGCGGACGCGGTGGTCCCGACCGCGACCCGGCCGGCAGCAATGCCGCCGAGCACCGCCCCGAGGAAGAAGGGCGTGAGGAGCGATGAAATGGCGAACGCCGCACCGTAGATCCGCCGTTGGGCCAGTCGGCGGGACGGCTTGCGCAGGGCGAACCCGGCGCCGCGGAGCACCAGGCCGACGGCCGCGAGCGCGAGAGGCAGCCACATGGCCTCGAAGACGGCCTGGAACATCGTCGGGAAGCCGGTCCACATGACGATGAAGACGAAGATCAACCAAACGTTGTTGACCTCCCAGACCGGCGCCATCGCGTGATCGACAAGCCAGCGGGGCCGTGTGCCGCGCTCCGCACCTCCGGCCATGAGGTCCCAGAATCCCGCGCCGTAGTCGGTACCCCCGGCACAGGCGTAGGCGGCGATCGCGACCACCAAGACCCAGGCGATGAAATCGGCCATCATGATGCACCGCCAGAGGTGCGGTCGGAGCCGCCACGGGGCGCGGTCCCGACGGCCGCGGGCTCGGGCTCGCTTCTGGGCCCGTACGGGGTGTCAGACTCCGGAGGCAGGCCGGTTCGCCCGGCCGCCAAGCCCTCGTCCGCGATGCGCCAGCGGGTACGCAACTTCAGGATGACCGCGAGGAACGCGCCCAACACGACCACATACACGGCCATGACGATGCCGAGCATGGCCCACAGCGATCCGGCCTTGGTGGCGGTCACCGCCTCCGAGACCCTCATGTGGTTGTAGACGATCCAGGGCTGGCGGCCGACTTCCGTGGTGATCCAGCCGCACTCCACGGTGACCAGGCACGCGGCTCCCGCGATGGCGGCGCAGCGGAAGAACCAGCGGCTGCGAGGAAGGTCCCGGTGCCGTAGCCAGCACCAGCCATACCACAGCGCGAGCAGGATCAGCACACTGCCGACAGTGGCCATGATGTCAAAAGCCCAGTGGGCGATGGTGGCCTGGACGGCGGTGGGCCGGTCGGACGCCGCCACCGAGGTCAGCCCGGTCACCTGGGTACTCGGCTTGAAACCGGCGAGGATCGAGTCGAGCTGGGGGATCTTGAGTCCACCGGAGATCGTCCCGTCGCTGTTGAGCCGTCCGAACAGGTACTCCGGCACATGGGTGTCGGTCTTCCAGACGATCTCCATGGCGGCGAACTTGATCGGCTGCTTGTGGAAGACGGCCCGAGCAGCGGAGTCGCCGAGCATGAACTGGACCGGCGTGAGGATAGCCGCAACGGTGAACGGCACCGTGAAGCCGAGCCGGTGGTAGCGGTCGCGGCGCCCGCGCAGCCAGCCCACCGCGTACACCCCGGCGACCACATACCCGGCGGTCAGGAGCATCGCGACCACGAAGTGCCAGTACTCCGGGCCGAACATCGGTGTGAAGATCGCCTGCTGCACGTCGACGTCGACGGGCTTGCCCTGGGCGTCGAGATTGAACCCCTGCGGTGTGTTCATCCAGGAGTTGGCGGCGATGATTCCGAACGCCCCCATCAGGGCAGCCAGCGGCAGCGGTACGGCCAGCCAGAAGTGGGTCCATGGCTTCAGCCGGCGCCAGCCGTAGAGGTAGATCGCGATCAGGACGGCTTCCAGGAAGAACGCCCACGCCTCGACACCGAAGCCGAGTCCGAAGACGTCACCCCAGCGCCCCATCATGCCGGGCCACAGCAGGCCGAGCTCGAAAGATAACACGGTGCCTGTTACGACGCCGATGGCGAACTGGATGGCCATCACCGCAGACCAGCGCCGTGCGAGTTTGAGGGCGACGGGGTCGTTGCGGCGAAGCGCCCGGTGATGCATCAGCAGCGTGATGAACGGCAGCGCCACCCCGAACGGGACCAGCAGGATGTGCGAGGCCAGGGTGAAAGCCATCAGCTCGCGAGCCGGCAGGAGTTGGGGCGGGGTGTTCGCCAGAATGGCCGCTGTACTGAGCATGTGCGCCTCGATGGTCTGCCCCGCGGGGCGCGGGGGGTGAGGAACGACAGGGGGCGAAGGCCGTCGGCCGGAAGGTACCGGCCGGGTGCCGTGGTCAGGGAGGCGGTGGGGGCGCCTGCGGCCCCGGCGCCCGGCCGACCGGCGCGTCGGCGTCGGACGAGGTGAAGGCGCGCTCGCGTCGCGAGCTGGTGGCGAAGGCGACGGACCAGCTGAGCACCGCTCCCAGCCTGCTTCTGTATCCGGTGAGGAAGATGATGTGGATGAAGAGCCAGGCGAGCCAGCCGACCGCGCCCGACAGGTGCAGCGGGCCGGCCTTGAGGACGGCCCGGCCGCGCGAGATGTAGGCGGCACTGCCGAGGTCCCAGTACTTGAAGGGCTTCGGCTGCTTCGTCCTGCCCTCCACCGCGTGGCGCACGGCCCGGCCGGCGTATGCGCCCGACTGCATGGCGACCTCGGCCAGGCCCGGCAGCCGGTCAAGGCTCATCACATCGCCCGTGACGCGGATCTCCGGGTGACCGGGGACGGTGAGATCGGGTTCGACGACGATGCGTCCGGCCCGGTCCTGCGTGGCACCGGTTGCCCGGGCCAGCGCGGCGGCAATCGGCGGCGCCTCGACCCCGGCCGTCCACAGCACGGTGCGTGCCTCGAACCGCGTCGTTGCGCCGTCACGGCCCTTCACCGTCAAGCCGTGCGCGTCGACGTCGGTGACGATCGTGCCCAGGTGAAGCTCCACGCCGAGGCTCTGCAGCGTTCGGGCCGCGCGGCGGGCCAGTGCAGGGCCGAACGCTCCCAGCACCTCGTCGGACCCCTCGAAGAGCAGCACCCGGGCCTGGGCGGAGTCGATCGTCTGGAACTCCCGGTCGAGCGTATGGCCGGCGATCTCCCTGATCTGGCCTGCGAGTTCGACACCGGTCGGCCCGCCGCCGACGAGCGCGAAGGTGAGCCACTGCTGCCGCTCCCGGGCGTCCGTGGCCGTTTCGGCCATCTCGAACGCCTGGTAGATCCGCCGGCGGATGTCCAGCGCGTCGTTCAGGGTCTTCATGCCGGGGGCGTGCGCGGCGAACTCGTCGTGCCCGAAGTAGGACTGGCGCATGCCGACCCCGACGATCAGATCGTCGTAGGGCAGCTCGACAGCTCCGCCGTCGGGCCGCCGGGCGTGGACCAGCCGGGCTTCGACATCCACGTCGGTGGCCTCGGCGAGCAAACAGCTCACGTTGTGGTGGCGTCGCAGGACCGCGCGGAGCGGTTGGGCGATCTGGCCCTCGGACAGGATTCCGGAGGCGCACTGGTACAGCAGCGGTTGGAAGAGGTGGTGGGCGCGGCGGTCGACCAGGGTCACCGCGACCGGTGACCGCCGCAGCGCGCGAGCAGCGAACAACCCGGCGAACCCCCCGCCGAGGATGACCACCCGGCGGGGCGTCACATGATCCTGCATCGGAGATCAGCCTCCGGTGGCGAAGCCGGGGAAGAGCGTCATACCACCGTCGACGTAGAGCGTGGTGCCGACGACGTAGTCGAGCAGGTCTGAGGACACGGCGACGACGGCATTGGCGATGTCGTCCGGGTCGCCCACACGGCGGTACGGAATAAGCCGCAGGAGTTCGGCCTCGGCCTCGGGCGTTGACCAGGCGTCGCGATTGATCGGCGTGCGGATCGCGCCGGGTGCAACCGCGTTCACCCTGATCCGATGGGGGGCCAGCTCCTGGGCGAGAGTCTGCATCAGCATCCCCACACCACCCTTGGAGGAGGCGTAGTTCACGTGCCCCGACCACGGGATGATCTGGTGGACCGAGCTCATGCAGATGATCTTCCCGGCCGACCGGGAAACCTCTTCCACCACGCCGCGCCGCATGAACTCCTTGGCGGCCTCCCGAGCACAGAGGAACTGGCCGGTCAGGTTGACATCAATGACCTTCTGCCACTGGGCGAGCGTCATCTCCGTCAGAGACGAGTCCCGCTGGAGGCCCGCGTTGGCCACCATGATGTCGATGGTTCCGAACTCCTCGACCATCCGGGCGACCATGGCGATCACCTGGTCCTCGTCGGACACGTCAGCCTGATGGGCGTAGGCTCGCACCCCGAAGTCCTTGATCTGCGCCACGACCTTCTCGGCCTCGTCCGCGCCGACGACGTAGTTCACCACCACGTCAGCTCCGGCCCGGCCCAGGGCAACGGCAGTCGCCAGGCCGATGCCCGAGTTGGCGCCGGTCACCAGCGCCTTCTGGCCCCTGAGCAGCTGCGCGGATGTGGTTCCGCGGCTCTCGTCGACTCCAGTTGCCACGAGCTCTCCTTAGGCGTATTCGAACGGCCCGCCCGCCCACGTGAAGAACGCCGACGGGCGATGCATGAGGGGGAGGTTGAGCCTCGGACTGTCCGCCAGGACGGGCCCACATGAGCAGTCCCCAGCCTGCGCACAGACGAAAGCACCCTGCGTCGTGAGCGGGACGGACCGGCGCGCCACGCGGCCGTATTTCGGCTGGGCATGTCACACGGTCGGGCTACGGGCCCCGAGAGTCAGTACGGGAAGAACATCCGGGGGGTGTTCACCTCTCGGCTCGCCGGACCGGGCGGCTCACCCTAGCGTCGGGTACAGGAGCCGGTGGCTCCATCGGCTTGGCGATCTGTACGAGGGGTGCTCATGTTCATCCAGGTCATCCAGGGTCACGTCAGCGACGCCGCGGCACTGCGGGCCCGGCTCGACCTATGGCAGGCGGACATTGCTGCGGGCGCCACCGGCTGGCTCGGCTCCACAGGGGGTGTGACCGGTGACGGCACATTCGTGGGAGTGGTCCGCTTCGAGTCGGCGGAAGCGGCGCAGCGCAACAGCGACCGGCCGGAGCAAAGCGCGTGGTGGTCGGAGACCTCGAAGCTCTTCACCGGCGAGGTCACGTTCCACAACTGCCGTGAAGTCCTGTCGTACCTGCGGGGCGGCTCGGACGACGCGGGCTTCGTCCAGATCATCCAGGGGCGGGTCTCCGATCCCGACCGCTTCCGCGAGATGTACGACGCGACCGACGACGAACGTCTTGCCGCGTTCCGGCCGGACCTGATCGGCGGCACCGTAGGGCTGCACGGCGACGGTGGATTCACCGAGGCGGTCTACTTCACCTCGGAGAAGGCCGCTCGCGAGGGGGAGCAGAAGGAACCGCCGGCCGAGATGAGGGAAGAATTCGAGCAGATGATGTCCCTCATGCAGGACGTCAGCTACTACGACCTCTCAGAACCCTGGCTCACGTCTCCGAGGTAGCGGTCTCAGGTCGAAGAGCGGATCGCCCAGGCGGCCCGGCCGTCAGACGTTCTGCTCCATCAACGGTCGCAGGCGTTCCAGCAGGGCGTAGAGCGTCGCGCTCTCGGCTTCGTCCAGGGCGTCGAGGGCGCCGTGCGTCTCCTGCATCTCCTCGCGTACGCGGCGGATGATCTCGCGGCCCGCGTCGGTTGCGACGACGTTCTTCACGCGGCGGTCTGCGGGGTCGGCTTCTCGTCGGACGAGCTCGCGGGCTTCCAGGCGGTCCACGATCCCCGTGACGTTCGACGCGTCGCACACCAGCAGGGCGGCGAGGCCGCGCATGGGCAGCGGGCCGTCGAGCTGGGCGAGGACCTTGGCCTGGGTTGAGGTGAGGCCGTGGTGGGCGGCGGCGCCCGCGAAATCGCGCCACTGGGCGGTGCCGATGGCGGCGAGCAGCTCCAGCAGCTGGAGCTTGGTGGGGGCGTGCGGGGCGGTGGTGCTCATGGTTGGAGCGTACTCAAGATGCTTCACATTATCAATTGTTTACTTGACCACCTTAACTATTTAGGTCTACCGTCTGCGAAGTACTTGATGTCATCAAACATCTGCGATCTGAAGCATTGAGAAGGTCCCGCCTCCCATGAGCACCGCCGCACCCACACCCGTCGCTGACGCCCGGCAGAGGAACGAGACGGTCATCGTCTTCGCCCTGAGTCTCGCCGCCATGGTCGTGTCGATGATGCAGACCCTGCCGGTCCCGATCCTCGGACTGATCCGCAACGACCTCGGCACCTCGACCGCCAACGTCAGCTGGGTGACCACCGCCACCCTGCTGTCCGCCGCCGTCTTCACCCCGCTGCTCGGCCGCTTCGGCGACCAGCACGGCAAGAAGCCCACCCTGGTGGCCGTCCTCGGCGTCATGGTCGCTGGCTCCGTCATCGCCGCGGTCGCGAGTTCGCTGCCGCTGCTGATCCTGGGCCGGGTGCTTCAGGGTGCCGCCACCGCGATCTTCCCTCTGGCTCTTTCCGTCCTGCGTGAAGAGGTCCGGCCGCAGAAGCTGCCCGGCGCCATGGCACTGGTCAGCGGCACGCTCGCGTTCGGCAGCGGGCTCGCACTCGTCGCCACCGGTCTGCTCACCTCCGGCGACGACGCCGACTACCGCAACGCCTTCTGGATGGCGACCGGCTTCGCGGTCCTCGCCCTGCTTGCCGTCGTCTTCCTGGTCCCGGCGACCCGGCACAAGACCGGCGGCCGCACCGACTTCCTCGGCGCGCTGACCCTCGGCATCGCCCTGCTGCTGCTCCTGCTGCCGATCTCCCAGGGCCACGAGTGGGGCTGGACCTCCGGCCGTACGCTGGGCAGCTTCGCCGGCGCGGCCGTCATGACCGCGGTCTGGGTGCTCGTCGAGCGCAAGGTGCGCGAGCCGCTCGTCGACATGGGAATGTTCGTCCACCGCCCGGTCCTCATGGCCAACCTGGCCGGCATCCTCGTCGGCTTCGGCATGTTCGCGAACTTCCTCGGCGTCTCCTACCTGGTGCAGTTGCCCAAGGCGATCACCGGCTTCGGCTTCGACGCCTCCATCCTGCGCGCGTCCGTCCAGTTCCTGCTGCCCGGCGCGATTGTCTCGCTGCTCGCCTCCCCCGTCGGCGGCCGGCTGGTCCGCCACCGCGGCCCCCGGTACGTGCTCGGCATGGCCGCGGCATTCGGAGCCGTCGGCTTCGGCTGGCTGGCCCTCGACCACGCCCACACCGCCTCGGTGATCGGCGCCGGCCTCATCGTCGGCGCGGCCGTCAGCTTCGGCTACGCCGCCATGCCCGCCGTCATCATGGCGAGCGTTCCGCACCACCAGAGCGGCATCGCCAACGGCATCAACTCGATCTCCCGCTCCACCGGCAGCGCGATCGGCAGCGCCGTCGTCACCACGATCCTCGCCTCCAAGACCATCGAGCACCTGCCGGCAGGTGTGCCGCCGCTGCCCGCCGAATCCGCGTTCACCCTCACCTTCGGCATCGGGGCCCTCGCCTTCGCACTGGTCGCGCTGATCAGCTGGTTCGGCCTGCGCGGACAGCACGGCCCCCGGGTCGTCGAGGAGGGCAAGGTGCCCGCGGCGAAGCAGGCGCAGGTGCCGGCCAACGCCGGCTGACCGCTGCCGAGCCCTCCCGGGGGATCCCCGGGCCGGCACCTCCACGGCGCCCACGCGACCAAGCGGGCTGCTGCGGAGTGGACGTGGCCGGGCCGCCTCCCCCGGGAGTGGCGAGCGCTCGGCCTCCCGTACGGCCCCGAACCGGACGCTACGCGCCTGTGATGCTGACGGCATTCGGCGAGGGAGCGGACGTGACGCGCGCCCTGCGGGCCGGGGCGAGCGGCTTCCTCCTCAAGGACACCGGTCCCGCCGAACTGATCCGCGCCGTGCAACTCGCCGCGAGGGGTGAACCGGTCCTGGCACCCGCGATCACCCGGCAGCTGCTGGAACGGCACGTACGCTCCGGCCGGGACACCGAGGCCGCTCTGCGCAGGACCGAAGAGCTGACCCCGGCCGAACGGGATGTCCTGCGGCTGCTCGGCACGGGCCTGTCCAACGCGGAGATCGCCGATCAGCTGTACCTGAGCGCCGGTACGGTCAAGGCGCACATCAGCCGGATCCTCACCCGCACCGGCTGCGCCAACCAAGTACAAGCCGCCGTCCTCGCACACGACGCCGGGCTGCTCACCGACCGTTGAGCCTGGCCCCCTCCGCAGTCCCGCAGAACTAGGCGCGCAGGCTGTCGAACTCGATGTTCAGATGGCGGGGGCCCCGCAGCACGGCGTTCTGGCGGTAGGGCGGAGGATCTTCAACCAGGCGGGGACTTTCGAGTCTGCGGGCGAGCTCGGACAGGGCGATCTGGGCCTCGAGGCGAGCCAACGGCGCGCCGAAGCAGCTGTGGATACCGCTGCCGAGTCCCAGGTGCTGGATGTCCTTCCGGTCCGGGTCGAAGCGATCGGGGTCCTCGAAGCGTTGCGGGTCGCGGTTGCCCGACGCCAGAACCAGCCACAACGACGATCCCTTGGGGATCGTGACACCGCGGACCTCGATGTCCGCGATCGGTGTGCGCTGCGGCAGCAACTGCACCGGCGGTTCGTAACGCAGCAACTCCTCCACGATCGGCACGGCCAGGCGCGGCTCGCCCCGCAGGCGCTGCAGGACATCGGGGTGGCGCAGCAGGGTGAGCATCCCGTTGGTGATCAGGTTGACCGTCGTCTCATGGCCTGCGATCAGCAGCAGGGCCGCGGTGCTGAGCACCTCCATCGTCGACATGGCTCCGTCCGGTCCACCGCCGTTGACCAGCGCGGAGAGCATGTCGTCACGCGGCGCCTTGCGCCGCTCCTCGATCAGCCCGGCCAAGTACATGCCCAGTTGTGTCCTGGCCTCCTTCGCGATGCGGTCCCGTTCGGCGTGGTCCTCGCTCGGGGCGGGATCCAGGCTGGCGGCGAGGGTGTCGGCCCAGCTGTGGAAGCGTGGCTCGTCCTCACGCGGCACCCCGAGCAGTCGGCAGATCACCGTCACCGGGAAGGGGTAGGAGAACTGGTCGACGAGGTCGATGCTGCCTCCGTTCGCAAGACCGTCGATGAGACCGGAGACGATCTCGCCGAGTTCCGCGCGCATGCCCTCGACGCGGCGGGGGCTGTGCGGCGGCCCGAAGGGGCGGTTGGTCATGCGGCGCAGCCGGTCGTGCTCAGGGGGGTCGAGCCGCAGGAACCCGGGCGGCAGGGTCGTCTCCTCCTGCGGCTGCTGCAACTCGTCGGCCACCGGCGCGGAGAGATTGCGGGCCTCGGAGCTGATCCGCGGATCGTGCAGCAGGCTGTGGATGTCGTGGTAGGTGCTGATGACGTACGGGCCGTCCTCCTCGTGGGCGACCGGCGTCTTTCGGAGCTCCGCGTAGAGGGGGTAGGGGTTGGCGCGGTTGGAATAGTCGGTGATCTGCCGCAGAAGTGACGTCATGACAGGTCCTTGAGGGCGTGGGCGCCGGCCGTGGAGACGTTGCCGGAGACGGTTCGGGGGGTGGCGCGGTCCGGCTCCGGACGGACCCGTACGGGAGTGGCCGCCGTCGGACGGCTCGCGGTCGTCATCGGCCGGGGGTGAAGACCAACCGCCGGTCGGCGGGCGAGTAGCCGCTGAGGGTGACGGTCGGACCGTGGGTGGGCACGGAGGGGTCGGGGAAATCGGCCGGGAGCGGGCGCTGCCCGTCGGAGCGCCTGTCCAGAGTCGGGAACGGCGGCGGGAACGGCGCGCTCGACTCGATCAGCCGCTCGTAGAACGGCAGCCACCGCGAGTTGTCGAAGGTGACGGCGCCAATGACGCGTCCCTGGTGTCCGTACACACCCGTGAACTTGCGCTCCGCCAGTGCACCCTGGCTGATGAGGATCTCCTCGCCCATGGGCGGCACCCCGACCGACTTGATGTTCACCCCGAACTGGGAGGACCAGAAGGCCGGCACCCACATGTGCGGGCGGCGGTCCGCGCCGGCGCTGACCATGTTGTGCGCGGCGATCTCGGCCTGCGAGACAGCGTTGCCCCAGTGCTCCAGGGACAGGAACTGGTACCCGAACAGCGGGTGCGGGGCTCTCGCCACGTCGCCGGCGACGAAGACGTCGTCGGTCACGATGCCCCGGATGTCGAAGGCCCGGCATCCCGCGTCGCACGCGATGCCACGCGGGCCCGCACCCAGTCCGGATCCGGCCAGCCATTCCGTATTGCGGGTCGAGCCGAGCGAGATGACCACGATGTCCGCCTCGACCGCGGTGCCGTCGGACAGGTGAGCGGAGCGCACGCGCCCCGCGGAGTCACCCTCCAGCGAGGTGACCATGACACCGCAGCGCAGGTCCACGCCTTGTTCGCGCTGCATCTGTGCGGCCACATCGCCGATCACACCGCCGAGGGCACCGACCAGGGGCGCGGCGCCGCGTTCCGCGACGGTGACCGCGATTCCCCGCTCCCGGCAGGCGGAGGCGATCTCCGAGCCGGTGAATCCCGCGCCGATCACGACCACCCGGCGTGGTCCCTGCGTGAGCCGGCTGTTCAGCCGAGCCGCGTCGTCGCGAGTGCGAAGGACGAAGACCCCGTCGAGCTCCGCCTCGCTCTCGTTCGGCCACGGACGGGACCGTACACCAGTCGCGATCAGCAACCGGTCGTACGGCACCTCGTCGCCGTCGGCGAGTTGCACCCGCCTCGCCGCCATGTCGAGACCGGTGGCGGCGACCCCGAGGCGCCACTGCGCCTCCGGGTCCCGGCGCCGGGGAAGCGCGGTGCGGTCGGCGGCCGCCTTCCCCAGCAGGACCGTCTTGGACAGGGGCGGCCGGTCGTAGGGCTCGTACGGCTCGTCGCCGATCAGCGTGAGGGAACCGGCGAAGCCCTCTTCCCGCAGCGTCTCCGCGGCCCTCAGTCCGGCCAGTGAGGCGCCGACGATCACGATCCGTCCCTCGCGCCTCAACCATTCCAGCTGGCGGTCACCGTCCACGGGATGCCTCCTCGGCATGCGCGGGGGGAGCACCGGCCGTTTCGTCCAGGCCCTCCACGAGGATGGCCTGGACGGGGCACGCGGCTACGGCACGCGCCATGTGGTCCCTCTGCTCGGCGTCGGCCTGCGGGGTGTACAGCAGTGCCTCGTCGCCGTGCATGGTGAAGACGTCGGGCGCGAGGAACGCGCATTGCGCGTATCCCTGGCAGCGGTTCAGATCGACGACAAGCCTCATCAAGGTGCGCCCTTCCAGTGGTTCCGTTCCTCAGCTTGCGGGTGTTGTCGTGTTGTCGCGAGCACAGACGGGCCAGAAGCGTCATGGGTCCGCATCGCCCGGGAGCAGCGCGTCATGACGGGGAGGCCGATGCGGACCGCTGGCGCAGACCGGCCACGAGGATGTGCAGGCTGACAACGAGGGCCCACGCGGGGAAGACCAACTCCGCCCAGGCGATGCTGTCCGTCACGAAGAGCAGCGTCAGGGCGACGAGATAGCCCAGGATGGACAGCCATCGGGGAAGGACTCCGAGCTGATGCCCGATGGAGGAGGTCGACAGGGTGAACACCGCTGCCATACGCATCGAATACGTCGTCAGCAGGCCGTAGGTGAAGTGCTGGCCGAACGACTGCAGTTGCGGCCCGGAGCCGTCCCCGGACACACCCGCCGAGGCCAGCAGGCTTCCCGCTGCCGCCGCGGCGCCGAAAAGGGTCGCCACGAAGAGCAGACCGCTGCCCAGGAACACGGTGGCGACGAACTTGTCCTCCGCATCCCCGATACGTGCGCGTACGGCGCCCATGAACCACAGGAAGAAGATGCCCGCGAACGGGATGAGGCCGAGCGCCGTCTGCACCGTGCGCCGCCGCGAGGCATTGGAGAACCAGTCGCCGCTCGCCTCACCCGGGTCGGGGAGCGTCAGGCGGACCAGAATGATGGCGGCGCTGAGCAACAGAGCGAAGATGATGCCCACCAGGCCCGCGGCAAGCGGAGTACGCAGTGCCTGATGTTTTCTCACCATGGGCGGCCGGCTCGCTTCCTCTCCGCGTCCGTGGGGCACCCGATACCGGGACGGACCACTGCAACCAGAAAGAACCCATTACTCGTGGTTGCGCCACCCCGGGCGCGCGTGAGGGTGACACGCGGCGAGGTCACGGTGCGCATCGCGTCTGATCGAGCCGCCGGAGCGCGGGTCGTGGTGCGAAGGAAACGCTGGGGGTGACCTCTACCGCTTGACCCGTCCGCGGACGGCGAGAACGGCAAGGCCGAGCAGTACGGGCTCGGCCAGCCGTGATGCCATCTCGGTGTAGGTGCCGACGGTCGTGAGGTCCTGGCCTGAGGAGCGGAAGACGACTGAGTTCACCACGATCCGCAGGGACTTCTCCCACCGTTCGGAGGTGAGCCGGGAGGAGAGCGAGCCGGTGGGGCTGACGGGGTCGGGCTTGTCGGTGGTCAGTGAGATGTCCTGCCCGGCCATCCGTCCGGTGGTGGCGGGCTTCGGGTCGTCCGCCGGAAGCCCCCACAGCACCATGACCAGCAGGGTGGCAGCCATGGAACCGAGCAGCCAGCCCAGCGCGCGCGACGCCCGCAGACCGTACCCGGACACCGCCCAGTACAAAGCCAGCAGCGCGCGCTCGGCACCGGGCCGTTGGTGGTCGTGGCGTCGCATCTCCATCTCGCCGTAATAGAAATCGGCGGCATCCGGCTCGTTCTTGCTGTCCTCGAAGGACTTCCGCAGCTGCCGGTACACCGGCGCCAGTCCCGCCGGACCCACCACCTCCACTCCGGCCGGCGCCGCCGCCCACCCCGACCGTGTCCGTGCGGCACGCCAGTGCTGCTCCTCGGCCAGCGTCTGCCGTGCGGTCCACCGCGCAAGAAGCACCCCATGCCGTCGCAGACCTGACGGGGCGGGCGCAAGACGGCATTCCCCTTCCAGCCGCAGCTGGTCGAGGTGCACTGTGCCGGACAGCAGACAGGCGCTGAGGTCCACGTTGTGGAGCACCAGATGCGCCGCGTCTGCTCCCCGCAGGGACGCCATACGTACCCCTGGATCAATGCTGACCAGATCCCCCTCGGCCAAGGCTGTTCCGGCCGTATCGGCGAAGGGGGCTGTCCGAGCGGTGACACTCAGCGGATACTCGAATACCGCGTCGCTGAGGTCGACAGTGGCGTATCTCAGCCGAAGGGCGGCGGTGGAGTCCCATCGCGTTCGCCGACACTCGAGGCGGGTTGCTGCTGCCTCAATGGTTACGGGGCTGCCGAACCGTGCTCCGGACAGGCCGAGGGCTCCCTTGCAGACGAGAGGGCCCAGCTGCGAAGCCGTCTCGAACGTCGCCCCGTCGAACCCGGCGCGGGCGGAGAACGTTGCCCGATCGAAGCCGGCGCGGGCGGAGAACGTCGCCCCGCCGAATCGGGCGCGGGCGGAGAACGTCGCCTCATCAAAGCCGGCGACGCCGGAAAACGTTGCCCTGTTGAACCTGGCGTCGGCGCAGAACGTCACCTCGTCGAATGCGGCGTAGCCGGAGAACGTTGCCTCGTCGAAGTCGGCGCCGTCGGAGAACGTCGCCGCGCTGAACACGGTGTCACCGCAGAACGTTGCCCGCTCGAACACGGTGTCACCGCAGAACACCGCCCCGCTGAACGCGGCGTAGCCCGAGAAAGTCGCCTCGCCGAACCTGGCGTCGGCGCAGAACGTCGCCCCGCTGAACACGGTGTCACCGGAGAACGTCGCCTCGTCGAACCCGGCGCCGTCGGAGAACGTCGCCCCGCCGAACCTGACGTTGCCAACGCGGGGTTGTCCGGTGGTGGGGTCCCGGAGCGCGTCCAGGAGTTGCTGCAGCAGACTCTGCGAGATGGGGGTACTGCGGTGGTCAAGGTCGCTGCCGGGCACCAGGGCGCTGAGGTAGGTGGCCCGATCGGCGTTCGTGAGGTGAGCGAGACACGCGCCATACGGCTCTACCCGACGGCCCCGGCAGCCCACCAAGTCGCTGGTCGGGTCCGCACCGCGTGCGCAGTGCGGCCAGGTCGGCCTGGACAAGGAGGACGGTGTGCCGGTGGTCGTCATGTCCGCTGGGACGTCATAGGCCGATGCCCGGTTGCCGAAGGGGGCGCCACCCTCGGGTTGATCAATCCGAGTATTCCGGGGCGTTCAACCCTAGGGTGAGGGGCTGTGAGTGACCACCAGCGAGTGCGGGACGACGAGGGGAGCGCGGACCGACTCCTCGCGCTGTCGGACGGCGTGTTCGCCATCGCGATGACCCTGCTGGCGCTGGACATCACGCTGCCCGCCGGGCTGGACCCCGCCGCTTTCGAGGACGCGCTGGGGGATGTGATGCCCAACGTATGGGCTTACGCCCTCAGCTTTCTGGTCATCGCGGCGTTCTGGCGAGGTCACCACCAGATCTTCCAGTACACGCGGAACGTGGACGGGATGGTCATCAGGCTCGGGCTGCTGAGCCTGGCGCTGATCGCCCTGATGCCCTTCCCTACCACCCTGCTGGCCGAGTACGGGGACGAATCGCTGTCAGTGGCCGTCTACTCCGGCGCCGTCGCGGCCATGGGCGCCACACAACTCGCGCTGGCGGTCGCTCTGTGGAAGCGCCCGTGGCTGGGTAGCGTGGCGCTGCCCGATCCCGTCGCACGCAACGATGTGGCCGATCTGGCATCGACGGTGCTGGTCTTCGCCGTCGCCGTGCCGCTCGCCTTCGTCTCCCCGACCGGCGCGAAGCTGTGGTGGGCGGTGCTGATCCCGATCAAGACGGTGACGGGCAAGCGAGCCAAGCGCCTGCGCTCGGCTGCGCAGCGGGCTGACGCCCCGTAGGGCGCGCCGAGGGCCTCTGCGTCATCTCGTTTCAGGCGACGGTGTGTCAGTCAGCGGCGAGGGGGCCTGCAGCGCCGCGGGCAGTTCGCCGATGCCGCGCTGGAGGTACCAGCCGCGCGCGCCGGCGCAGGTCGGCGGCGCGGACGACCCGCCATTCGTCGCAGAACTGCGTCATCGAGCCGTGAAACCCTCTGGGCGGGAAGAAAGAATGTGCACAGACTCCGCCCTTCGGGTGATGCGGCGTCAGGGGGGTTGTGGGCCGGCTCGCCCACCTGGGGTAATAGGCGTACCGGAACCGCAGGTTCATCCTTCCTCTTCGAGGCCAAACGATGGCCAGTCCGTCGTTCGCCCAAGCTGCGTAGTGCGATTGACCTAGCGGCAATCACACAGGACAGGACCTGCCACCGGTGCGGCGCGCTCGAGCGTGGTCAGGGTTGGTCGTCGCTCGAGCGGTCTCTCCCTGCCCCCCACCCCTATCCCGACGGCCTGAGCCAGGGGCGCCCCAGTCGCGGGCGACCAAGCCCGGGCGCATGTCCTGACCGAGTCGATGTGGTCGATCGGCTGCGGAGGATCCGGGCGCATGCGCACCACAGCGCTCCCACCCCGTGCTGTGCCAGGTCCAGGGCGGGTGCATCGCTTGCTGAGGAGTGGCGATGCCCGGCCGCTGGGACAGGACACTCCTCCAACCATCGCACGCGTTGCCATCTTCTGGAGGTACACCCATGCCCATCAGCCCGAACCAGGGATCCACCGGTGGCGGCACCACCGTCACCATCACCGGCGTCAACCTCGCCAACGCCACTGCCGTGAAGTTCGGCAGCAAGCTGGCCACCATCACCTCCAACACCCCCACGTCGGTCACGGTCGGCTCCCCGTCCGGGGCCGGCGTGGTCGACGTGACCGTGACGACATCGGGCGGCACCAGCAACCCGCTGTCCTTCTTCTACATCGGCGCCCCGTTCAAGAGCGCGCTGAACATCACCTCCGGGCCCACCGGGGGCGGGAACACCATCACCATCACCGGAACCGGGCTGTCCACCGCCTCCGCCGTCAACTTCGGGGCCAACGCCGCGACCCCGACCGTGATCTCCGACAGCCAGCTCAGCGTCACCGTCCCAGCCGGGTCCGGGCCCGGAGCGGTCAGCGTGAGCGTCACCACAGCCGGCGGCACCAACAACGGCCTGTCCTACACCTACGTGGACACGCCCACGGTCACCACGCTGTCGCCCAACTCCGGATCGACCTCCGGCGGCACCGCAGTGACAATCACCGGCACCAACCTGACCACCACCCAGTCGGTCACCTTCGACGGCGTAACTGCGCCGTTCTTCGTGGTCAACAGCACCACCATGTCCGTAGTCACCCCGCCCGGCACCGCAGGCGCAGTCGACGTCGTCGTCACCACCACCGGCGGCAGCGCCACGGAGGTCGGCGGCTTCACCTACGTAGGCGGTCCGGGCATCTGAGTCGGCGTTTTCCGGCACCCGATTGACCACCGGACCGGACAGTGAAGGAGGCCCGGGCGTAGGCATCCACTCGCGCCCGGGCGCTCCCCGCCCAGCAGCCGCTTCGCCTCCGGCCCTTGTGGGGCTCGCGCCAACCGAGGGCCGGTGGCGGGAGGCACGACAGTGGACGCTGACCGGTCGGTGAACGGGTGGTCGTGCTCGGCGCTCACCCATACTCCGCAGACAGCCTGACTCGATCGCCGGCCACGGCAGGGACGACGAGCCGGGCATGTGTCGATCCGCTTCCGCCTCGAAGGCAGCGGCCGGAAATGCCCAACCGCGTCGTACTGGGCTTGCCCGCCGCGAGCTCCAACTCATCTTCAGCACCGTCCCATTCGCCCAGCACATCTATGCCTCGTGCGGCTTTGCCCCCAGTGATGCGTGAAGGAGTACAACCATGGCTGCCCCCACCTTGTCCTCTGTCAGTCCCAGCCAGGGACCCTCTTCCGGGGGGGCCACAGTCACTTTGACCGGTACCGGTTTCACCGGCGCGACAGCCGTCCGGTTCGGCACCACCGCCGCCGCCTCCTTCATCGTCACCAGCAGCACACAGATCACAGCGGTGACTCCCCCCGGGACCGGCGCAGTCAATGTCACCGTCACCACCAGTCAGGGCACCAGCACCCAGACCGTCACCTACACCTACGTGACCGCCCCCGTGCTCTCAAGCCTGGCCCCCACCCAAGGCCCCACCGCCGGCGGCACCACAGTCACCCTCACCGGCACCAACCTCACCGGCACAACAGCCGTGCGCTTCGACGCAACAGCCGCCACATCATTCACCGTCAACTCCCCCACCCAAATCACCGCCGTCACCCCCGCCCACGCAGCCGGCGCCGCAGCCATCACCGTCACCACCCCCGGCGGCACCAGCAACGCCCAGACCTACACCTACGTGACCGCCCCCGTGCTCTCAAGCCTGGCCCCCACCCAAGGCCCCACCGCCGGCGGCACCACAGTCACCCTCACCGGCACCAACCTCACCGGCGCAACGGCGGTCCGCTTCGACGCAACAGCCGCCACATCATTCACCGTCAACTCCCCCACCCAAATCACCGCCGTCGCCCCCGCCCACGCAGCCGGCGCCGCAGCCGTCACCGTCACCACCCCCGGCGGCACCAGCAACGCCCAGACCTACACCTACGCGGCCGTACCCTCCATCACCAGCGTCGCCCCCACCCAAGGCCCCACCGCAGGCGGCACCACAGTCACCCTCACCGGCACCAGCCTCACCGGCACAACAGCCGTCAGCTTCGACGCAACAGCCGCCACATCATTCACCGTCAACTCCCCCACCCAAATCACCGCCGTCACCCCCGCCCACGCAGCCGGCGCCGCAGCCGTCACCGTCACCACCCCCGGCGGCACCAGCAACCCCGACAATCCCGTCGCCTACTTCTTCTACGCCACAGCGCCGTCGGCGACAAACATCGCGCCCTCTTCCGGAACGGTAGCGGGAGGTACCACGGTGATCCTGACCGGAAGCGGATTCATCAACGCGACGGCGGTGCGCTTCGACGCGACGGCGGCCACATCGTTCACGGTGAACTCTCCCTCGCAGATCACCGCCGTGACCCCCGCCCACGCAGCCGGCGCCGCAGCCGTCACCGTCATCACCCCCGGCGGCACCAGCAACGCCCTCGATTACTTCTACCTCGCAGCCCCCACGCTCACCAGCCTGACTCCCAGCCAGGGACCCGCCAGTGGCGGCAGCGTGATCGCACTGACCGGAACCAACCTCACCACCACCACCAGCGTCCTGTTCGGCGGCACCCCCGCAACGTTCACGGTGCTCTCCCCCACCCAGGTCACTGCCCTTCCCCCTGCGGGC
This sequence comes from Streptomyces sp. NBC_00885, assembly GCF_045207475.1. Classification (NCBI taxonomy): domain Bacteria; kingdom Bacillati; phylum Actinomycetota; class Actinomycetes; order Kitasatosporales; family Streptomycetaceae; genus Streptomyces; species Streptomyces sp. NBC_00885. The sequence continues at coordinate 8,419,451 of NZ_CP108796.1, read as the reverse complement.
GCCGCAGGAGCCGTCACCGTAACGGTCGCCACCGCCGCGGGCGTCAGCAACGGGCTGACCTATACCCGCATCGCAGCCCCGGCCATCTGAGCCGCATCCCCCGCGCCCGTACCAGCCGCTGGAAGTAGACCCTGCAAGCGTTCGACATGACCTTCGATGGACACGTCATCCGCAACCACACAGCGGCCGTCGAAGGTGCTGTCGACGGCGTTCAGCCCGGTCCTCCAGCGGCTGGTCCAGGGAGTAACACCGAACGATGTCCGGTCACCCTGTGCGGTCATGGCGCGCAGTAGGCGATGGCGGTGATGGAGTATTGCTGCGTGCTGGAGAGGTTGTGGAAGTTGACGGTCCAACTGTCGTCAGGGTTGGAGCTTGTGCTGCGGTAGTTGTTCACGGGGATGACCTCGTCGCCTGCCATCCAGCCGCCGGCGACGGCTCTTTGACCGGCCGGGCAGACGGCGACCAAAGCAGTGGTCTGTCCAGGTCCCAGCGTGCTGGGAGCTCCGTATACCGCGGTGATGTTGGCGGTGTTGGAGGGTCCCGTGGGGCCGGTAGCTCCCGTAGGTCCCGTAGGTCCGGTGCGGCCAATGGGTCCCGTAGGTCCGGTGGGGCCCGTAGGTCCCGTGGGTCCGTGCCCTGCGGGTCCCGTGGGGCCGGTCGGCCCGTGCCCGGTGGGCCCCGGCTTTTCGCAGGGCGGTACGGGGCGTGTGGCATGGACGTAGCGGGCGGCGACCCAGCCGGAGCGGTTGGCGAGTCTGTACCAGGTGGCGTCTCCTTCCACGTCCTGGCCGCGTGCCTCGCACAAGATGCTGATCCCGGCGCCTGCGGAGTACCCGCCCAGCTTGGTGGAGTTGGCCGTGGGCAGGGCACGGATGCTCAGGCCCCTCCGGGCCGTGACGTCCCCTCGGACGGTCGCCCGGGGCACGTTCGGCGTCTGCGCGGCAGCAGCCCATGATGGTGCGGCGCTTGTTGGCCTCTGGGTTGCCGCTGCGGGTTGCGACAGCTCGCATGCCAGGCCCAGGCTCATCGCCGCCAGGACCAGTGGTGCGACCGCAATCCTTCCCATGACCAACCACCATGCCTTCCGTCGTACTTCCGAAAATCAAGGGATAGGTCAAGAGGAAAACGCATATGCCACCGATAAGCACGTTATGACACGAGGAATGTGAATACGCATTCGCCCTGGTTTACGCGCACCACCCTGCGTCGGCTGCGCTTGTCCGCCCGATACAAGTCAGCCGAGTGCGGCCGGGGACTCCGCGCCCGGTACCAGTAGCTGAGGTGCGCCGGAGCCGTCGGCAGGCGCGGACCACACGTCGGGGTCGCCGCTGCTGTTACGGACCGTGTAGGCGAGCGTGGCGTTGTCGAGCCAGGCTGCCTGATCGTCGATGCTGCGGGTCTCGGCCGCCGTCGTCACCCGCATCGAAGCCAGTTCGAGCACGGACAGCCGCCAGCCGCGAGTGGGGTCGGCGCCGATGGCCTGCTTGAACGCGATGCGAGTGCCGTCGGGTGACAACGACGGGCACTCGACGTTCTCCTTGAGTGTGCGCACGGTTCTGGCGGCGAAGTCGCCCTCGACGAGGTATCGGCGGCCGGCCGTGGACATGGTGGCGTAGAACCGGTTGTCGTCGGCGGTGAAAGTGACGCCCCAGAAGTTGACGTCTGCGGCCTGGTAGGGCCGGTTTCCCCTGGTCACCGCGAACTTCTCCAATGTGGTGACGAGCGCGCCGGTGCGGGTGTCGAGGATGCCGGTACGGGTGGAGAAGCCTCCGCCGCTGTAGGAGTCGCCGCCGACGAAGGTGGTCCACGCCACCATGCGGCCGCTGGCCGAGACCCGGGCTCGGTTGGGCAGCCCGGGGACCGGGACCGCGCGCTTCTCATGGAGCTCCTGGTCGAGGACGACCAGGTGGTAGGACCACGGGGAGTCGGGACGGATACAGACGCCGGTGCCTGCCGCGGCGTAGACGCGGACGCACTCCAGCGGAGCGACCGTCCGCGGTCCGCCCGCGTCCTTCCGGGAGACGGTGGCGAGATGGCGGTTGCTGACCACCAGCAGTCGTGGGCCGGGAGCCAGCGTCGCGCGGTCCGCTGTGGCGGTGACGGGATCAGCGCTGTTGCCGGTGGCGCTGGTCCGGTGGGCAGCCAGATGGATGTAGCCGAAGGCGACGGCGGCGAGCACCGCCGTGGCGGCCACGAGGATGGTGATCCGAGTCCGCTGGGTCATGGCGTTCAACTGGATACCTCCTGGGCGACGGCGGTGGGTCGGCGAGCAAGCAGCACGGCGGTGGCGGCGATCGCCACGACCACGCCTATGGCGGCCATCCGGCTGGCGGTGGCCGGGCCCCACGCCTGCCAGGCCATCCCGAACAGGACCGAGGAGACGAGGTAGGCCAGTGCCTGGCCGGTCTGGACGATTGCGATACCGGTGGTGCGCAGCCGCTCGGGCAGCAACGGGCCGGCCAGCGCCATGAGCACGCCGTCGGTGGCGGCGAAAAAGACCCCGTAGAGGCCGAGCGTCAGGCCGATCAGCGGCCATCCGTCCAGTGGTCCGCACAGCAACAGATAGACGGCCACCAGCGCGGTGTAGCCGCCCAGCATCACCGGCAGTCGGCCGACCTTGTCGGCCAGGACGCCGATGGGAACGGCAAGCAGCAAATAGGCGAGGTTGGTGCCGACTGCGAGCAGCGGAAACCAGCCTGCGCTCAGCTCTTCGCGTCGCTGCAGGAGCAGGTACACGAAGCCGTCGCCGACGGTGGCCAGTCCGAGCAGGCAGGCGGCAAGGATGAGGCGGCGGACCGGCGCGGACCGCAGCAGAGATGCGGCGCCGCGCGGTGAGAAGGGCTTGGCCGCGGGTTGCAGATCACGCCGGTCACGAACGAATAGCACCAGCACCACGATCCCGAGGACAGCGATGCAGAAGCTGGTGACGAAGACCGCGTCGAAGGACTGGCCGGCGGCGGCGAGGACTGCCAGGGCCACCAGTGGGCCGAGGAAGGCGCCGAGGCTGTCCATCGCCCTGTGCACGCCGAAGGCCCGGCCCAGGGCGTCCGGTGGCGTCGACAGAGTGATCAGTGCGTCCCTGGGTGCCGTGCGCAGTCCCTTACCCGTGCGGTCGACCGCGATCACCAGGCCGACCGCGGCGACCGACCGGCCTGCCACGAGCAAACCGAGCTTGGCCACGGCCGAGAGCGCGTAACCCATACCTGCCACTGCCTTGCGGCTGCGTGTCCGGTCGGCGACGTAGCCGCCGACGATCCGCAGCAGCGCCGTGGCGCCGGTATAGGTCCCGTCGATGACTCCGTAGGCCATCGGGCTCAGCTGCAGGCCGAGTACCAGGTAGAGGGGAAGGACTGCGGTGACCATCTCGGCGGAGATGTCGGTGACCAGGCTGACCGTGCCGAGAGCGAAGACGTTGGCGCTGAGCACGGGCCGTCGGAGCTTGCAGGACCCCTCTGTGCCGACGGCCCCCTTGAACCAGCCGATTGTCGACAGGTACACGCGGTTGCGCACCTCCTGCGGCTTGCACTGGGCGAGCGGGTGGGGCCGATCGCGATGACGACGGCCCATCGTCCGGTGCCCGCAATTGCGTGAACCACCCAGGACAGTCGGCGAACAGGCATGCGGGACGTGAACAGCCAGTGGCCTGCTCACAACCCGTCAGAACACTTGAGCGGGCGGGAAAAGACCTCACCGACAGCACGCTCAGCGTTCATCCAATCGCGTGGTGATGGCTCCTGTGGGTCCCTAGGTTCCCTGACGCCCTCCACAGCCCTCACCGCAGATGGGATCACCAGATGGGCAACCGCCACGTCCGGAGAGCAGCGATCGCCGGCGGATCAGTCGCGCTGACGACCGCCGCCATCGCCGCCTTGCTCACCACCGCCCCCGCGGCCACCGCAGCCTCGTCCACCTTCACCCCCGTTGCCGACACCTACGTGCAGGGCAGCACCCCCTCCACCAACTACGGCACCTCGTCCCAGTTCGTGGTCGACAACTCTCCGGTGCGCCAGACGTTCCTGAAGTTCACCGTCAGCGGTCTGACCGAGCCGGTGACCAGTGCCAAGCTGCGGATCCGCACCATCAGCGGAAACAACGGCAGCAACACCGGCGGCACGTTCAAATCGATGACCAACACCGCGTGGTCCGAGACCGGCACGACCTGGAACAACAAGCCTGCCATCGACGGCGCGACGCTGGGCAGCCTCGGCTCAGTGGCCAAGGACACGTGGTACGAGATCGATGTGACCTCGCTCGTCACCGGCAACGGCACTTTCAGCATCGGCGCGACCTCCACCAACGCCGACGGCGCCTACTACGACTCGCGGGAGAGCGGCGCCGACGCCCCGCAGTTGGTGATCACCACCGGCACCGGCCCCTCGCCGAGCCCCACCTCCACCCCTCCGCCCTCGGGCGACCCGGTCCTGGTCGGCGCCGGTGACATCTCCAACTCCGGCTCCGGCGACACCGCGACCGCCAACCTGCTGGACGGCATCCCCGGCACGGTGTTCACCGCCGGCGACAACGTCTACGACAGTGGCACGGCCTCGGAGTTCTCCACGTACTACGACCCGACGTGGGGCCGTCACAAGGCGCGCACCAAGCCGGCGCCGGGCAACCACGACTACAACACCTCAGGCGCCACCGGCTACTACGGCTACTTCGGCGCTGCCGCCGGACCGTCGGGGCGGGGCTACTACTCCTACGACCTGGGCAGCTGGCACGTGGTCTCGCTGAACTCCGAGGTCAGCATGTCCGTCGGCTCGGCGCAGGAGCAGTGGCTGCGGTCAGACCTGGCCGGCAGCACCAAGCCGTGCACACTCGCCTACTGGCACAAGCCGCGGTTCACGTCGGGCGCCAACCATGCTCCTGAAACCTCCACCGGCCCTCTCGTCCAGGCGCTGTACGACAACAACGCCGACGTGATCGTCACAGGCCACAACCACCAGTACGAGCGGTTCGCTCAAATGAACCCGAGCGGCCAGCTCGACACCGCCCGCGGCGCCCGGCACTTCGTCGCCGGCATGGGCGGCGCCAGCCACTACGGCTTCGGCACCATCCTGCCCAACAGCCAAGCCCGCAACAGCGACACCTACGGGCTGCTCAAGTTCACCCTGCACTCCAACAGTTACGACTGGCAGTTCGTGCCCGAGGCCGGCAAGACCTACAGCGACAGCGGCACCACCAGCTGCCACTGAGTGATCACCTCTCGCACGACGCGGGGGCTGTCCGCAACCACGTCACGGACCGCCCCCGCTGACTGCTCACGCGGCGTACATCCCCCGCTCTGGCCGGCCCATCGACTCACGGCCCCTCCCCGGGGGTCGGCCCGACGGCGCGCTGGAGTCTTTCGGAATACCGGTCGATGATGTGTTCCACGGCGAACGTCGGCCGGGAGGCGAGTGCTTGGTCAAGAGTGAGCCAGAGGGGCGCCTCACCCTCCTCGTTCACGGTCAATTCCCCTCCGGCCGCCCGGTGGTCGTCGACGTCCAGCAGATAGGCGTGCCAACGATGGGCGTCGGAGCCCCTCCTGCACGTGTCGCCGTTGAGAAGTTCGTCCGCAACGAGCCGGAGCTCCCCGTGCGCGTCGCGGATTCCCACTTCCTCCCAGAGTTCCCGCGCTGCCGCGCGCTGGGGGTCCTCTCCGCGTTCGACATGGCCTGCGGGTACGGTCAGACGGTAGGGAAAGGCAGTTCTCTGGAAGAAGAGAAATCTCCCTCGTGGGTCTCGTACGAATACGCCGGCACTCTCATGCCAGTACTCGCCGTCTGAATCGGTCCACCAGGAGATGCGGGGATCGACGACGACGGCTCTTTCGGCCTCGCGACCGCACGAACCGCAGGTGCACCGTTTCCTTCCGTCCACGACGATCCATTCGACGGTTTCGGCGTGGCAGTACAGGCAGTACTCGCCGTGGGTGTCGTCCCGCAGCGGGAGGAAGTCGATTTTCATCCTGCCTCCTTTCAAACCCCAACTGCCGTGGCTCGGTCAGATTCTGTTGCGGTTGGGCTTCCTTACGTCCGGCGCCTTCCGCAAGGGCTCCGATCCCTCCCCCGTGTCCACACCGTCCGGTGCGTCGAGCGACCGGGCCACGCCCTCTGCGGTGCCGGTCGCGGACGTGCGGGCGCCCGTCAGCAGAAGGACTGTGCCGAGTCCGCCGAAGACCAAGGTCACGGCGGCGACGGCGCCCCATCCCGCGGCAGCGACGGCCAGGCCGAAGACCGGTGGTCCCATCAGCATTCCCACACTGCCGAGTTGGTTGAGGATGCCGTTGGCGACATCGACATGCTCAGCACGGCTCACGGCGGCGGGAACGGCAGCGAAGACTGCTGAGATCAGCAGTCCGTCGACGAGGAGAACGAGCGTGGCGGCGGCGCCGCTGACCGCGAGGGGGAATTCGGCCGAGAAGGCGGGCAGGCAGGCTACCGGCATCAGTACGCCCAGCGGGACGAGCGAGGAGAGGGCCCAGCCGCGCCGCAGCAGCCAGCTGGCGGCAAGCCCCCCGACCGCACTCCCCAGGCAGACGAGTGCCACCACGGTACCGGCCACCGTCGGCGTTACCTCTCGGCGCTCGGTGAGGAAGAGCGGGAGGACGATGACCGCACCGACGCCGACCAGCGACAGGCTTCCGTACGCCGCGCCGAGCCTCAGCGCCCCGTTCCAGGTGCCGGCTGCGCGACGGGGGTACTGCACGGGCGACCTCGGCAGCCGAGGCAGGACGGCGGTGAGCACTCCGGCCATGATCAACGGACCGAGCGCTGTGAGAGCCAGCCATCGGTTCCACGTCCACTGGGATGCCAAGACTCCGCCCGTGACCGCGGCGATGGCCAGACCCATCGGAACGCACGTCCCCCACAACGCGAGCGCTGCCGATCGGATGCCGCCCTGTGTCATGCGGGTGAGAACGACCGGACCCGCCACGAACACCAGCAGGTAGCCGACTCCTTCCGCGACTCGCGACCCCAGCAGCAGACCCCAGGATCCGGCGGCCGCGCTCGTCGCGGTCGCGGCCGACATGACGAACAGGCCCCAGGACAGAGCCCGGTGGGCGCCGAAGCGGCGGATCCACCATCCCGCCGGGATGCCGAGGACGGCGCTCACGGCGGTAATGCTCGATGTCGCCCAGGCGAGCTCACCGGCCGACAACCCCAGTGATGAGCGCAGGGCGGATCCCGCCGGTGAGACGGCACCGAGGCCGACTGCCGCCACCACGCCGGCGAGCCAGGTCGCCACAACGTACTTCCAGGGTGACGCCGGCACGCGGCGGTGGCTGCCTCTCGTCCTGTGGTGCACGGGTTCTCCTTGTGCCGGCTTGCGTGTTGTCCCGCACGGCGGTCGTCCAGGGCCGGGGGGACCGGTGTCGCGTGACGGGAGGGTCGTCCCTGGAGCACCTCCCGCCACGCGAGTCCGGATCAGTCGTCCAGGCCGAACTTGCCCAGCAACTCCTGATGGCCCGCCACATACGAGGTGTCGGTGATCACGGTCTGGTCGGAGGGACCACGGCTGCACATGCAGAGGTGGCGACTACGGGAGGTGACTCGGACGGCTTTTGCGCCGCCGGAGGACATGATCTCTTCAGCGATCTCCTTGACGAGGTACTCCTGGATCTGGAAGCGCCGGCTGAACGCCTGAACCAGGCGAGGGAATTTCCCGAGCCCGAGAATGCGGTCACCGGGGACGTAGGAGATGTCGACCTTCCCGAAGAACGGCAGGAAGTGGTGCGCGCAAATCGAGAAGAAGTTGTTCTCCTGGACACGCACCACGCCGGTGTGCTCGCCGTCCACCAGGCAGGTGGTCTTGAGGATCTTTGAGGTGTCGATCTCGTAGCCGCTCAGCAGCTCGCGATATGCCCGGACGATGCGGTCCTCGCACTCCGGGCCGCTGTACCAGCCGAGCGCTCTCGTGTCGGTGGTTACATTGGTTTTGAGCCAGTCTTCAATGGTCACCTGCGGCCTCCATTCCCACTTCCACCAAGGGCCCTGAAACCCGGTGGAGTTATTTCACTATCCACCCGGTTGCATTCGTTGAGAACATCGCCCGCTTGGCTGACACTCGATCAGCCCAATTCGCGGGTCATATGCTAATACCTAAGTAGCCAAAGCCACGGAAAAAAGTAACGTTTCCCCGGCGCTTGAACCAGGCGGATGGCGGGAACCCGGCGCCCGAATGGCAAACGAAAAGCCGCCTGTTGAGCGCCGGAGCGCGGCCCGCTCATTGTGCCCGTCACGCAATGCAACAACACTGCGCCCCAGGGTGGTCCGGCACTCTCAAGTCGGGTACGGGCCAGTCCGTGGCCATCAGCACGCGGTCGGCGCGGCGGCGATGCGGACCGGATCGGAGATCGCCGGTTTCCACCGTTCCGGAAGCTGTGACCGACCGTCGCGCGGCTCACCGAGAGTCGCAGCGAATTTACGGTGACGACCCCTCCTCGCAGCCGCATCTTCCGTGCGAGACTCGCCGTCGATCACTTCGCAAGTCGATCCGTGTCGCAGAAACGGAACAACGCGCACCCTTCGAAGGGACCGCCAGTGAAGAGACTTGTCGTTGGCATGGCCGCGGGATCGGCGCTCGCAGCCTTGCTCGGGGCCGGGATCCAGCCCGCCGCCGCCACACCGGAGGAGCAGGACCTGCCGCGCTCGACGGCGTCCAGGGCGGACAACCGCCCCGGCCCATTGACGAAACAGCGCACCGAGATGCGCCGACAGGCGATCGACAAGGTCGCCAAGGGCAAGGCGACGCCCGACGCCCGGGGCGTCGTCGAACTCGCACCCGGAAAGTTCGTTGAGACGAAGACGGTCCGGCAGGACAAGATCTTCACCATCCTCTCCGAGTTCGGCGACCAGAGCTCCGGCAAGTACGGCACACTGCCCGGCCCGCTGCACAACCAGATACCGAAGCCGGACCGGACGGTGGACAACTCCAACGCATGGGCACCGGACTTCGGCAAGGCGCACTACGAGAACCTCTTCAACAGCGCCGGCGAATCGATGCGCACGTACTACGAGGGGCTCTCCAACGGCCGGTATTCGGTGACCAACACGGTCTCCGACTGGGTCACGGTGCCCTACAACGCCTCGTGGTACGGGGACAATGCCCGCGAGGACACCGGCGGTTCATGGGACTTCATCCAGGATTCAGGCGATGCGTGGTGGAATGCCCAGATCGCGGCCGGAAAGAGTCCGGCGGAGATCGACGCCTACCTCGCCCAGTTCGATGTGTGGGACCGCAACGACTGGGATCATGACGGCAACTTCGACGAGGCCGACGGCTATATCGACCACTTCCAGGCGGTGCATGCCGGCATGGGTGAGGACGCCGGCGGCGGCGCACAGGGCGAGGACGCGATCTGGTCCCACCGCTGGTACGTCAACGGTGACGACTTCGGACTGACCGGCCCTGTCCTGGGCAGCGCACAGAACAAGGCGGGCGGCGCTCGGGTCGGCCAGTCGAAGTACTGGCTCGGCGACTACACGACCGAGGGCGAGAACGGCGGACTCGGCGTGTTCTGCCACGAGTTCGGCCACGACCTGGGCCTTCCGGACTTCTACGACACCGACGGCGGCGAAAACTCCACGGCGTTCTGGACCCTGATGAGCAGCGGTTCCTGGCTGGGCCACGGCGCTGCCGCGAACGAGGGCATCGGCACCCGGCCGGGTCTGATGGGCGCCGAGGAGAAGCTGTTCCTGGGGTGGCTCGATCACAGCACTGTGGCCACCGGCACGTCCGGGACCTTCGTCCTCAACCCCGCTCAGCTCCAGCTCCGCGGCAAGGATCAGGCGGTACGGGTCGACCTGCCGGACAGGACCACCAGCACCGTGTACGCGACGCCGACATCGGGCACACACGCCTGGTGGACCGGTTCGGCCGACGGGCTGAACGAGTCGGTCACCCGGTCGCTCCCGGCGGCCTCGCGCATCACCGTGACAGCGAAGGCCTGGTACAACATCGAGGCCAACTTCGACTATCTCTTCGCCGAGTACTCGCTCGACGGCGGCGCGACGTGGGAGCGCACGGGTTCCCCGGTCGACGGCGACTCCGCCGGCAAGTGGACGTCACTGCGGTATTCCTACGACGCCTCCGGCAAGCCGTCGCTGTTCCGCTTCCGCTATCAGACCGACGGCGGCGTTCACTTCGCCGGCGCCTTCCTCGACGACATCGCCTTCGCGGCGGGCGGTACGACGCTGGTCGCCGACGACGTCGAGCAGGGAACCAACGGGTGGACGGCGAACGGACGGTGGAAGATCTCGACGGGTACCGAGACCGCCACCTATCCGCGCTACTACCTGGTGGAGAACCGCGAGTACGTCGGCAGCGACAAGCTCCTGGCCGAAGGCCCGTACCAGTTCAGCAAGCCAGTCACGGCGCCGGACTGGGTGGAGTTCTTCAGGTTCCAGAACGGCATGCTGGTCTGGTACGTCGACAGGTCCTTCGAGGACAACAACGTCAGCGCCCACCCCGGCGGCGGCCAGGCCATGGTTGTGGACTCCCGTCCCTCGCCCTTCACCTACGGCGACGGCACCTACCCGAGCAACCGACGGCAGCCGTTCGACGCGACGTTCGGCCTGGAAGCCACGGACGCGACCTGTCTGCACAAGGAGGTCCTCTCCGGAAACGGCGCTCACCAGACCGTCGTGACCAGGGACGCGTGCGCGCCGTCCACCGCCGGGATCGCGGTGTTCGACGACAGCAACCCCGACGCGTACTACAGCGCCGCCGACCCCCAGGGCAGCGTCAAGGTCGCGGGGCACGGTGTGAAGGTGACTGTCACCGGCGACGCCGGTGACGACTTGACCATCAGCGTGGTCAACCCGTCGGCTCCCTGACGGCGCTGCGCCACGGTCGACAGTGGCCGGGACATCCCCGCGGTGTCCCGGCCCGAGCCGGACGAGACGGCAGAACAGCAGGTCCGGGCCCGACTGTTCGGCGGTGCCGTCAACGGGCTGCCGGGCGGGAATCGCTGACGCTGCGGCGAATATGCGCGTGGAGGGAACGCCGACGGGGTTTTCGCGGAACAATCTCCCTGTCCACGGCGGTTTGCGTAGGCCGCCGAAGGTTGGAACGGGGGTGGCCGAGTTGCGCACACCGGTGAGCGATCCGCAGTGCGTCGGGCCCTATCGGATCGTGGGCAGGTTAGGTTCAGGCGGGATGGGCTGGGTCTATCTGGGGCGTTCACCGAGCGGGCGGGCGGTGGCCGTCAAGGTCGTACGGCCGGAGCTTGCGGACGATCAGGAGTTCCGCCGACGCTTCGCCCGCGAGGTGGCCGCCGCGCGGGCGGTGAGCGGGGCGTTCACCGCCGCGGTGATCGACGCCGATACGGATGGTCGGCTGCCGTGGCTGGCCACCGTCTATGTACCCGGTCCTTCCCTGGCGGAGGCGGTCACCCGGCACGGGCCGTTCCAGGAGTCGCAAGTGCGGCGGCTGGGCGCGGGGCTGGTGGAAGCACTGCAGGTGATTCATGCCGCCGGGCTGGTGCACCGGGACCTGAAGCCGTCGAACGTACTGCTGGCCGAGGACGGGCCGCGCGTGATCGACTTCGGGATATCGCGGTTCGCCGGGTCCAGTGCGATCACCCGCCCCGGAATGTTGATCGGTACGCCCGCGTTCATGTCGCCCGAGCAGATGACCGGGGAGCCTGCCGGTCCGGCGAGCGATGTGTTCTCGCTGGGCGGGGTGCTGGCCTTCGCCGCCACCGGCAACGGCCCCTTCGGCGGCGGTCAGGGGCTGCTGTACCGGGTCGTACACGAGGAGCCCGCGCTGGACGCGGTCCCGGACGGGCTGCGCGACCTCATCGGGCGGTGTCTGGCGAAGAAGCCGGAGCCCCGGCCTGCGCTCGCCGCGCTGCTGGACGAGCTTCTGCTGCCAAGCCCCACCCAGTCCAGTTGGCCGCCCTCGTCCGTCGCCGAGTCCATTCGTGTCCGTACGGGCGAACTGGCAGGCCGGCGGGCAGGTTCGGCGGGCACCTCCATTCCGTCCTGTCTGCTGCTGCATGCTCAGGCGCTACTGGACGCCGGGCTGACCGACCGCCTGGTGGTCGAGGCGGTGAGCCGTGCGGGAGGCTGAGACGGCAGCGGGCGGCGGACTGGAGCTGGGCACCAACTGGCGGCGACTGGTGGACGGATGGACGGCCGCGAGCAATATCCGTTCCGTCGCGGACACCACATCCGTATCCATGGAATTCGATCTTCCAGAGGTGGGACGGGTGGTGACAGTGAGGTTTATGACGACGACCAGACTGCTCGTCGCCTTCATGACGGACGGCCGTTTCCTCAAGGCCGAACAGCTGGCGCTGGCCGCTGCCGCGGCGAACGCCTGGAATACCGAACAGTTGCTTCCCATGCTGTCCGTCTGGGACGTCCGAGGGCCGCAGCCCTGCCTTGCGGGCGTCTGCTCCTTGCCGCTGACCTGCAGGATGACGCAGTCGGACTTCAATGCGCTGGCCGCGGACTGGGCTGGGCGGGCCCGCCAGATGTTCACCCGCTGCCATCAGGTGTTCCGGCTCTGAGAGCGGGGAGTTATTTACGCCAATACCGGTTTAAGAGCGGTGGGTTCACCGTAGAATCACGGTGAATTCCCGGGCCGTAGGGGGCAAGATGGGCCGGAAACGGGTGGGCGTGTCGCTGTTCACCGCATTCCTTGCGCTGCTGATCGCGACGGCGATTCCCGGCGCTACTTCCTGGGCGGACTCGGCGGCTTGCAAGGCCGACCGCCCCGGCCTCGGGGCGGACCTGCTGCGCTGCTGGTCCGACGCCGCGAAGGCCGGCGGCGGCCGCACGGTCGTCGTGACACTGCATCAGCCGCTGCGTCTCGACGTCGCGGCGAAGGACTTACAACTGGTCCGCCACAAAAAGGGCTTCAAGAGCGGGGAGTTGGTCGTCACCCTCCCGCCGAAGAGCGAGAGCGGCGCGGGCGGAACCGTGCTCCTCGTGCTGGCCGGCCATCGGATCGTGGGTGCGGACAGCGTCATCACGCAGCTGGACAGCGGGGCCGTCGCGGCGCTGAAGAAGGCGGACGCGTGTGACGCCCTGTGCAACAAGGCAGCCTCCGGCACGGTCAGGGGCAGCGAACTCATCAAGGGGAAGCTGGCCGCCGACCGCTACGCCGTCATCACACCGGAGACCGAGGGCTCGGGTCCAAACTGGGTACTGGTCGCGCTCACCGCGGCGCTGGCCGCGCTGGTGCTCGTCTTCGCCTGGGCCGTCCGGCGCTCCAAGGGGCCCAAGGCAGCGGCGTACAACTCTCACCCGCCCGTCCGCGCCACCGGTGGCCGCCCCGCCGCCCCGGCGCCGCTCACACATCCCCAGCGGCGTGCCCGCCGCCCCGTCGTCGTACCGGCCGGTCCGCTGCGATCGGCCGTCGTGCGCACGGAACTCCATCCCCAGGGGTACGTCGAGCTCGACCACTGCCTGCACCGGGCGACATGGGCAGACGACGACCGGTCGCCAGCCCTCGGCTGCCTCGTCGACGTGGCCGAGCAGGAGTCGGGAGTGCTGCTGGCCTTCCCGTCCGCAAGCCGTGAGACCAGGAGAAGCCATGCGAAGTGACCAGCCGCCCAAGACGCTTCCGATGGAGTACGCCGACATCGAGTTCGAGAACAACGCGCAGCGCCTTCCCCTGGTGCTGTGTCTCGACATCTCCAGCTCCATGGCCGGCCCGCCCATACAGATGCTCAACGACGCGCTGCGGGGGTGGACTCAGGAGCTGCACGACGACGTCAGCCTCAGCTACAGCGTCGAGGTCGCCGTGGTCACCTTCGGCGGGCAGGGTGTGGGCGCCTGGAAGGGACCGCATCTGCTGGACCCCAGGACGCCGACCAGCCCGTTCGTACCGGCGCACATGTTCAGTTCGCCTCAGTTCGTGGCCTCCGGGGTCACGCTGATGACCGAAGCGCTCGAGCTGACCATGCGGATCGTGGCGTCGCGCAAGACCGAGCTGCGGCAGAGCGGACTGCAGTACTACCGCCCGCAGATCTGCATGGTGACGGACGGGCTGCCGACGGACGCGACAGGGCATCAGACCGAGGCGTGGCGGCGGCTGGTCCCCGTACTGAGGGCCGAGCAGGACGCCCGGCATTTCCGCTTCTACGCGATCGGGGTCGGCGGAATCACCGAGCGGGGCGAGGACGTCCTGCGGGCTCTGGCTCCGACGTTCAACGCCCGGCTGCAGGGCTTCCCGTTCCGGGAACTGCTGCAGATGATGTCGGCCAGTGCGAACGCCGAGCAGAAGGGCGCCGGCGACGAGGTCTTCGAGAAGATCTTCAGCCAGTTCAAGACACAGCGCCCGGCCTGGGAATCCTGAGCGGGGGCGGGGATCGTGGGCGGGCGGGCCGGGTGGAGGCTGCACGGGATGAGCGTGGAGGGGTACCGCCACCGGCGGGAGGGGGTCCCCTGCCAGGATGCCTGGCACCACGTCGTCACGGGCCCGGCCCATGCGCCCGTGGAGGTCCTGGCGGTCGCCGACGGGGCGGGCAGCCGCCCGCGTTCCGATCAGGGCTCGAAGCTTGCCGTACAGCTGGCGACGGCACGGTTCGGGCGGCGGGCTCCCGGGCGTTCCGACGAGAGCGGGGAGGCGGTGCGCGCGCTGCTGGCCGGCGCTTTCCGCGATGTACGTGAGGAGTTCTTCCGGCAGACACGGGGTGAGGCTGACGACTTCGCCACGACGCTCACCGTGGTGGTGCTCACGCCGTCCTGGCTCGGGCATGTCAGCGTCGGCGACGGCTTCGTGATCCTGCGTGCGGGAACGGAGGACGGCGAGTCGCAGTTCCATTTGCTCCCCCAGCCGGACACCGTGAGCGAGTACAGCAACGAGACGGTGTTTCTCACCTCGCCCGACGCCGAGCAGCGGACGCAGGTCGACTGTGTGCGCGACGACGGGATCGACGGTGTGCTGCTGTCCACGGACGGGCTGGCGCAGGCGGCGCTGTCCTGGTCCGGCGGGCGTCCGCAGGCTCCGAACGCCTCCTTCGCCTCGGCGGTGCTGCGCTCCCTCGACCAGCCGGGGCCCGTCCCGGAGGAGGATGACGAGGCCTTGGCCACGCTGTTGCGCTCGGACCGGCTTACCGCACTGAACGGCGACGACAAGACCCTGCTGAGGGCGGTACGGCCATGAACGGGCCACGGGTGCATCTGGGCGCGGAACACGTCGTACTGGCCGAGGAACCCCTCAAGGGCGGTGGCCAGGCGGCCGTCTTCCCCGTGCTCGGCCGCGCCGATCTCGTGGTCAAGCTGTACCGGGAACCGCCGGGCGCGGAGCAGGAGCGGCGGCTGGAAAGCATGCTCACGGTGTCCCCGCTGGGCGGCCGCCCCACGGACCGCAGCCAGCCGCCGGAACTTGCCTGGCCCACCGCACTGGCCCACGGGTCCCATGGGGAGTTCCTGGGGTATGCCATGCGGCGGTTCGGCGAGCCGGACCATGTGCAGCTGATCGGGCTGTTCACACGCTCGCAGCGGCTGCGGCTCTTCCCGCCCGAGACGGACTGGAAGTTCCTGCTCGGGGTGGCCTGGAATCTGGCGTTCATGACCGCGCGCATGCATCACCAGGGCCTGATCATCGGCGACTTCTCCAGCAACAACGTCGTCGTCGACAAGAACGGCTTCGTCACCTTCCTCGACTGCGACTCGATCGCGTTCAACGATCCGGCCTCTGGCGAGCTCTTCCCGTCCCTGATGCAGACCGCGGACTACTCGGCTCCGGAGCGGCAGGCCGGCGGTCCCGCCACCCGGTCCAGTGACGACTTCGCGCTGGCCGTGCTCATCTACCAGTTGCTGACCGCCGGGAACCATCCCTTCGGCGGCGTACCGCACGACAGCGACTCCGAGGCCACGGTCAAGGACAACATCGCCGCCAGCTGCTCCTACGTGGTGTGGCCGGACCGGGTCGTCGTGCCGCGGGCCGTGATCGAACCGACCGTGCTGCCGCCCTCGCTGCTCGAGCTGGCGCGACGCGCGTTCGGTCCCGGGGTGCAGAGTCCGCCCGCGCGGCCGTCGGCGCAGGAGTGGCTCAAGGCGCTGGACGGCGAACGCTCGCAGATACGCAACTGTGCCGAGCGGCCGCGTCACAGTTACGGCTCCCATCTGGGCGCGTGCCCGTGGTGCGCCCGCGCGGCGGCGACGGGCCAGGATGTGTTCAATCCGCCGTCGACAGTCCCCGGAGGCACTGGAGCCCCGGCGGGCGCCGTTCCGCAGGGCCCGGACGGGTGGAAGCCCTCGGCGAAGACCGTGGCCGTCTTCGTCGCGGTCCTCGTGCTGATCGTCC
The DNA here is from genome assembly GCF_045207475.1 of Streptomyces sp. NBC_00885. NCBI lineage: Bacteria > Bacillati > Actinomycetota > Actinomycetes > Kitasatosporales > Streptomycetaceae > Streptomyces > Streptomyces sp. NBC_00885. The sequence continues at coordinate 8,403,203 of NZ_CP108796.1, read as the reverse complement.
TGGTGGCGCTGCTGTGACGTAGCGCCCGGTCCGGAGCTGGCGGCCATCGCCGAGCAACACAGGCGAACTCGGACGGGCGGCGGCATCGCCTGCCGTGTCTACCGGCTCCCCGACAGACGGGAACCCGCCGGGGTACGGCTGTAGAGCACCGCCCGTCCGGACCGGGCGCGGACGACGAGACCCGCCCGGTGCAGCACACCCAGGTGGTACGAAACCGTGGCGGGACTGAGGAAGTGACGCGCCGCGAGCTGGGCGGTGGAAGCCGGTCGTGCGAGCGCCTCGAGCAGCCCGGCGCGGGTGGGTCCGAGCAGCCTGGCCAGTTCGGCGGAGGGTGCCACCGGCGCCGTGGGCTTGTCGCGCACGGGATAGACCAGCATCGGCGGCCTCCGCCCCGCCCGCACCGGATCCACGGCCACGGCCGGCTCCGGCGCAACCAGCGACGGCACCACGACCACCAGGGGTACGGTCAGCTCGATCGTGAACCGGCTGTCGACGCACAGCGTGCCGTCAGCCCAACGGATGCCCGGATGCAGGGAGTTGAAGAGTCCGGCCGCGCCGCGCCGGGCCAGCACGCCGGCGCACCGGTCGACTTCCGCATCGAGGGCGGCTTTCGCGGCCTCCCAGTGCGGGGCGAAGGCCAGACCCCAGTAGCGCCGCAGTTCGTCCGCGGCCTGTCGCGCAACGTACTCGCCGCCCCGCCCCACGGCCCGCCGCACCACTGCGGGCAGCTCGGATCCGGCCAGGCCGTTGCACGGGCGGCCGTCGCGCAACACCTCAAGCTCGCCCAGGACGCGCTCGGGCGGAGTGGACCGGACCCGCTCGAGCTCCTCCTCAACGGTGGGCGAGGGCCCGGACGGATGCGGACTGAGGAAATCCGGCACATAGCCGCCACCGTCCAGGGCCAGCTCCGACAGCAGCGGCAGCCGTGCGCGGCGCAGCGCGCGGCGGGCGCGCGTGACCCACGGATCAGCATCCGGACTCGGGCGCAGGCCCCATGGCAGCAGCGTCGCGGCGACCTCGTGCAACGGTGAGACCGCGAAGCGGGAGTGAGCCAACCCGGTGGCGTCCACGGTGAGTTCGATCATGGTCCCCCCGCTGTCCCTTCGAACCTGCTCGAATCGTGGCACGGAAGCTCGCCGTAAGGAGCCTGCTCTGCGCAGTCTGGTGGCCGACGGAGACGAGGGGGCGCGGGCGTGCGACGTACACGGGGAATGCCGGGGACACAGGGGATGCGGGGAACACCGGGGGTACGGGGGGTGCGGAGCCCCAGAGCGCTGGCGACAGTCGCTCTGGCTGCCGTCAGCGTGCTGATGTTGTCGGGGACGTGCACGTCGACGGCGCAGGACCGGGCGGCCGCGGCGTCGGCCGGGGAGAGCGGGGGACTCTCCGGCGCCGCGGCCTGCCCTGGCCTGGAGGGCTACACCTGCGCGACGTTGACCGTCCCGCTCGACCACAGCGGCGGCGTGTCGGACCGGCTGGGCCTGAAGGTCGCGATGGCGGACAACGTGAAGGCCCCGAAGGGGGTGCTGCTGTTCCTGACGGGCGGTCCGGGGCAGCCGGGTGTGCCGTTCGTGGAACGGCTGAGCAAGAAGCTGACGCCGTTGCTGAAGGACTACCGCCTCGTCATGATCGACCAGCGTGGCACCGGCGGCAACGCGCTGCAATGCCCGCAGTTGCAGAAGGAGATGGGGTCGTCCGATCTCACACCGCCCACCGTGCGGGCGGTGACGGACTGCGCCGCGGCCATCGGCCCGGACCGCCGCTTCTACAGCACGAGCGACACGGTCGCGGACTTGGAGCTGCTGCGCCGGGCGCTGGGCGTGCGGAAAATGACGCTCGACGGCGTCTCGTACGGCACGTACACCGCTGAGCGGTACGCCCTGACGCACCCTCAGCACGTGGCGCGGATGGTGCTGGACTCGGTGGTGCCGCAGACCGGCTACGACCCGATGGACCGCGCCGCCATGCGAGCAGCGCCGCGCGTGTTGACGGCGGCATGCAAGGCGATCGGCTGCGATTCGGATCCGGCGGCTGATCTGGCCAAGGTGGTGGACACGTACGACAACGGCGTCGATGTCCTGGACGCGCTGACCACCTGGGAGTTCGTGGACCCGGACTACGCGGCGATGATCGACGCTCTGCACAAGGCGGCGGGCGGCGATCCCGGACCGCTGCGGGGCTTGATCGCGGGGGTGCGGCAAGGGAGCGCGGCGACCGCGGAGGAGCTCAGCCAGGGGTTGCACGCCTCGACACTGTGCCTGGACGGGCGCTATCCGTGGGGCAGGTCGGACACGCCGGTGGCAGGGCGCCGGGAAGCTCTGGAGAAGGCGGGCGCGGAGCTGACACCGGCCGACTACGGCCCCTTCGACGCCACTACGGCTACCGGCCTCGGCTCGATGCTCAGCTGTCTGCACTGGCCGCGCACGCCGGCCCCGCCGCTGCCGCCGGAGCACCGCCGGCTCCCCGGCATACCGGTACTGCTGCTCGGCGGGGACCGGGATCTCTCGACGCCGCTGGAATGGCTGTACGACCAGAAGAAGCTGACGCCGCGAGCCCGGGTCGTGGTGGTGCAAGGTGCCGCGCACTCGGTGCAGACCAGGGCGGCCGACGACACGGGCCGTCAGGCGGTGTTCGACTTCCTCTTGCGGCGCTGACCGCGGGGTGGCTCGCAGCACGAGACGGGGGACAAGGACGGGCCCCGACCATCGATCCGGTCGGGGCTGCCGTCTGTCCGGGTGGGCGGCTGCGGATGGGACCTTCGGCGGGGCTGCCCGGTGAGCACCCGCGAAAGGCCCCCGTCGGCTCCCTGCGGTGTCGGGCCACGCGGCTGCGTGGCCCGACACCTTCGGTCATCCGGCGGATCCGTCGGGCGACAGGCGACTGCTCAGGGACAGTTGATTGCCGTGTCGCCGGTATCGCGGATGCAGGTGTCGAAGCCCAGGCCGCCGTCGAGGCTGTCGTTGGCGATCAGGTTGTCCACGGCGTTGAGGGTGTCATTGCCCTCATTGCCGTTGTGCGTGTCGTTGCCTCTGCCTCCGGTGACCGTGTCATTGCCCTGGTCGCCGTTGAGGGTGTCGTTGCCGTCGTCGCCGTTGAGGGTGTCGTTGCCGGCATTGCCGTTGATGGTGTCGTTGCCCGCCAGCCCGGAGATGGTGTCGTTGCCCGGGCCGCCGTTGATGGTGTCGTTGCCCGGAGTCGCCAGCAGGCCGAAGGAGGCCGGGTCGTCGCCGACGAGCCGGTCCGCCCGGGGACCGCCGTTGAGCCGGTCGTCGCCTTCGCCACCGACTACTGTCCCCGCAGCGTCGAGGTTCGGGGAGATGGTGACATCGTCATCGGCGTCCTTGGCGTTGACCCGAACCGCCGTGATGGGCAACGGGCACTCGGCTGTGTGTGCCGACGTCAGCTGACAGGGAGCGACGGCGGCCACGGTGTCCCCTGTGTCGGTGACCACGACAACGTTGCCGCGCCGCCGGACGGTGATGTCGTTCGACACACCCTCGTCGGCCGTGACGACCAAGCTGTCGCCGACCTCCTCGACGACCGTGGTGCCCGCGAGGACTCCCCCGCCGGGCACCGCACCGGCCGCGGCAGAAGCGCCGACCTGCGGGGCGAAGACGAGTGCGCCGATTGCCACCATCATGGTGCAGATGCGCCGGGCTTTCATCGGTGTCCGCCTTTCGTTTCGTCCTGCCGCATACCGGGGTCTGGTGTACTGCTCACACACACTCATCACGGGCAACCGCTGACGTTGTCGCCCAGGTCGGCCCGGCAGTCGTCCATTTGAGAGCCCCCCTCGACGTAGTCGTTGCCGCTGACGTTGTCCACGGCGTCGATCGTGTCCCGACCGCTCCCGCCGTCCGCGTAGTCGTTTCCGGCGCCGGCGACGATCTGCTCATTGCCGCTGCCACCGTCGATCACATCGTTTCCGGCGTTGCCGTTGATGATGTCGGCGCCGCCGCGTCCCTCGATGGAGTCGTTGCCGCCGCCGCCGAAGATCCTGTCCGTTTCGGCTCCCCCGGTCAGGGTGTCGTTGCCTGCGCCGCCCGAGAGGAAGTCGGAGCCCTCGTCGCCCTGGAGGGTGTCGTTGGCGGACCCGCCATAGAGGTTGTCGTCGCCCGGGCCGCCGATCAGCGTGACGCCGACGTTCGCCAGGGAGGAGGTGACATTGTCGGCCTGGTCGCCTGCGTTGACCACGAGTTCAGTGGTGTCGGCGGCCGGGCAGGCGACTTCGGTCGCGCTGATCGCGGTGCAGTCGCCAGACGGTGCGACCGTGTCTCCGGTGTCCCTGATCCTGATGCTGGCGCCGGTCTGCCAGACGGTGATCGTGTTCCCCCGTCCCACGCCGGCGACGACGGTAATGGTCGTGCCGGTCTTGTTCACGAGCGTCGTAGCGAGCATTCCTGGCGTCGGTGCGGCGAAGGCCGCACCAGCCCCACCCGTGAGGCACAGAATGGAACCGCACGTTGCCAGAAGTGCGGCGGTGCGAAAAAGCCCTCTACTCATGGCCAACCCCCCTAAGAGTTGGGAACGTTGAATTCGGTCATGCGGCCGGCCGCATTGCCTCCCGGACGGGACGGCGCGCATCCGGCCAATGCCCGCGCCCTGGCCTCGACTACCGGATCACCCCTGACGCAGCCGCGCGCGTCAACTCCCATGCGGCGCGGTCGGGGAACGGCTCACCAAACGAGGCGAGTGCGCAGGGAAATGCCAGGTCACTGGCGTGATGGATCCGGACCACCCGGACTTCGATGCCCGGATGTCATGGCAGCCTTCAGCGGTCGTCGATCATCCACTCCCTCTCCTGCCCATACGCCGGCGCCTACTCCGCCGACGAGGCATCAGGAACGTCCGGCCACCAGAGCATGCCGGGATACGAAACCCAACTGAAGGCGAATTAGCGCCATTACCACATTCACTGTCTCCGCGCGTGGACCGCCATCCGGCTCGGGTCAGGGATCAACCATTGGACGAGCCGTCGGTCGGATTCTCATCAATCGGGAGTGCAAACTGAACGTTGGTCCGTACTGCATTGAACTATTTCCCGGCGCGGGGCGAGCGGGCCTTCGAAATCGATCTGAAAGGCACTGAGGGACGCCGTCCCGTGCGTGGCCCGGCGACGTCGGTCCTTGCCCAGTGGGGTGTCCGAGGTTCGCCAGGCATCTCCAGCGCAAGCTGTTACGGGTGAGTTGGACTGATCCGCACCTGGACATCCGGGCTCGGTCACGCCGACTCGACGGCGTACGGCAGGACCCTTGCCCCTGTCGCACACGCGCATGAGGACGTCATCGGCCCCCGCGACTCCGGAGCCCGCGGAGAGCCTGTACCCGGCGCTTCGCCCCTCGCAGCGGCCACCGACTCAGATGCCGAAAGTCTCCCCCCGCGCCTCGAGGTCACGGCCGAAGCGGTCTGGATGGGCGGACAACTGCTGGGCGACCGGCGACGTTCATGCCCTTGTGGCCGGACGCTGCGGGCATGAGGGCTGGGGCCCGTCCGGCGGATCATGTGACGTTGCGGCTTCGCGTCGTTGGCATGAGCATGGGACGGGGAGATCTGACGCAGGACGGGCGGACCCTAGCCCTTCGAGTCCGGCTTCCAGTCCTGGACGAGGAGCCCGAGCAGCACCTCGTCAAGAAACTCGCCCATCACCCAGGCCGAGGAGCGCAGCACGCCCTCGCGGACGAAGCCGTTGCGCTCGGCTGAGCGCAGCATCGCGGCGTTGTCCGACAGCGTCTCGATCTGCAGCCGCTGCAAGCCGCGTACGACAAAACCGTAGTGGCACAGCACCGCGACCACGTCGGTGCCGTAGCCCTTGCCGCGAGAGGACGGCAGCAGTCCAAGGCCGATGTGCGCGAACCGGTTGTGGTTGTCGATGCCCCACAGCGTCGCGGCACCGATCAGTGTGCCGCCTTCCAACTCCACCACGGAGAACGGGACGTGCCCTTGCTCCTTGTCGTCCACCACGAGCCGTGGGTCCTTCGAGCCGGGCGTGATCGGCCGCCACGGACCGCCTTCGGCCCGCGAGGCGTTGACCACGTCGTCGTAGAGCTCTGTCCGCAGGATCGGGATGTCGTCCTCGTGGCGGGCCCTGAGCCCGACCTTGCTGCCTCTAAGCATGCAAGCTTCCTATCCGACCGGGCTCGCCGACGGCAAACCAATAATGAGCTGCTGGTTCGGAACCTCCCAGGCCCCCGGGCCTGGAGGCACGCGCTGGGCCCCAGATGATCCGCCGGACAGTCTCTACCGCCAAGTCCCGGCCGGCATGGAGTGCATGCCGTCACTCCGCACGAGACCTGGGACGTTCCGGCAACGATCGCCGTGGCGGTTCGCAGGTGTCAGGCGCCGGGCGGGCGAAGCCCAGCCACCGCCCATTTCGCCCGCGTGGACAGTCGGCTGAGCGCCTTCGCCGACTCCTTGCCGATCGTGTCCAGCAGGACCCTGCCGTGCTTCATCGTCGCACGCGCGAGTTCCGCGTCACCCGCCTCGACCGCGGCGAGAGCCAACTCCAAATGCTGTTCCGTGATCAGTCGGCCCAGCCCCCTGCGGTGCCACTGCTCAACCGCTCTGTACGGCGTGGAGCCATCGGCGCCGACGGCAGCCCGAGCCCGCTCCAGCGCCCGCCACGCTGCCGTGAGGTCGCCCTTGCGGCGCTCCAGGCGGGCCAGAACGTACGCCTCCGAGGCCCGGTCCCATGCCGTGGCCTGAAGCGAGAGGAGGTTGAACTGGGCGCGGGCCGCCTGCGCGTGGTCACCGATGCGCTCCAGCGCGCGGCTCAGCTCCCGGAGCCGGTCCGCGTCCGGGCCCGTGTCGTCCAGCATGCGGATGAGCGCGACCCTGGCGTGCTCGACACGACCCTGCCGGTGGGCCAGTTCGATCCACGTGAACTCGCTCTCCGCGGCCACATCCCGCCCGTGCCGCGTCGCCTCCTCGGCGCGGGCCCACTCCACGGCTCCGGCGCTGTCGGTGACCTGCCCGGCAGTGGCCGAACGAAGTAGCGGAACGTCCTCGTCGTGCCCGTGCAATGCCACCAGCACCGCGGCCAGCCGCCGCTCCTCGAACCACTCGGTCGGCGCGGCATTCTCATGCTCCAGAAGGAAACGCAGCAGCGGCAGGTCGCCGTCGCGGCGGTCGTACTGCGCCGCCCGCAGCACCCCCGCCCGCAACACCAGATCCGCGGCCGCCTCCTCGCGCGCGCCGACGTCGCCTGAACGTATCCGCTGCAGCGCCTCACGTCCCGGGCCGAGGACGACGTCGCGCAAGGGCTGCCGGAAGGACTCGTCCAGCCGGTACGCGCAGAGCTCGCGGGAGTTGAGCAGGACGTAGTCCGGCTCGGTGCGCCTGGCGGCCGACTCCGACATGGAGACGAGTTCGACCAGCGGCCGGTCCGGCAGGCCCAGACCGCTGATCAACGCCGCTCGAAACACGTCCAGTTCGGGGGCGAACTCCTCCCGTGCTTCGTCATCCGCCGCACGTATTTCGGCGAGCAGTTCCTCCTCATCCAGCTCGGCGGAGATGTGGTCGCACCCCGCGGGCAGCCGGACCAGGATCTCGAGCGCCTCGCCGACACTGTCGGCGAGGAGCGAGGCGTCTCCCTCTGAGGACGCGTAGAGCACGGCTGTTCCCCCGCACAGGAAGTACGTGCCGCCTGTGTCGTCGCCGGCGATCGGCTCCAGCTCCGCACCGGACGCCAGGTGAACGGCCTCGACGTGGTACGCCCGGCCCACATCGAAGTCGAATGGAAACGCCGCCAGTTCGGCCAGGTCAGGGCGGGTGCGCAAGAGTTCCAGAACGCGGTCGGTCATACGATCGAACTCTAATGATCCAGGGCGCTTCGGCCCAGGCGCTCGTCTGGCGCACCGTAACGGTGCCGCGTTGTCCGTTGCCGCTCAGGGGGAAGCTTCACTCCGCGATGTACGTGCGATAGGTCCATCGATAGACCGCCATCGTCTCACCGTGCAAGGTCCGGTATTCGTGCGCGAACTCGAAGTGCTCGTAGGCGTTGTGGCGCAGGATCTTGACCGGTTCTGTGTACCCCCCGGGGGGCATTGCCCAGAGCTGGGGAAGGTCGTCGGGGCCTCCCTGGAGGAGCACGAGATTCGACGGGTTCATGGTTCTTGCCTCCAGCAGCCTGGGACGACTCGAAGCGGAGCAGGAGGCGAAGGGGCATTGCCAGGCCCCGTTCCCGCGGCCCGGCAGCGGGCTCCGCGTCCCGTCGCGGGCTCACGATGCGGTGTGGTCCTCGAGCACGAGGCCCATGTGGTCGGCCAAGCCGGTGGCCAGGGCCTCCAGCGTCGGGTGCTGGTAGACGAAGTTGGCGGCGATCTTGATTTCGAGGCCTGCTTCGAGGCGGGTGCGCAGTTCGAGAGAGAGCAGGGAGTCGAACCCGAGGGCCTTCAGGGGCGTTTGTGGATCGAGGGTGGTGCCCTCTCCCAGCCGGAGCACCGCGCGTACATGACCGGCGAGGTACGCCTCGAGACCGGTACGCCGTGCGAGACCTGCCGGGAGGGCGCCCAACTCGCCGCGAATGTCGGGGACCGGTTCCGGTCCGGTGGTCGTGGGCCGGTCGTCGGCGAGGAGACCGAACAGCGACGAGTTCCGGACGGCCGGGAGGATCCACGTCTCCGGTTCACCCGGGATCACGCCGGTGTGGATGCGCCCGTGCACGAGCAGGGCGTTCAGCGCCTGGAGTCCCTTCTTGGTGGGAATGGTCCGGTAGCCGCGGTCGGCGAAGTCCACGGCGGCTCCGGTCTCGCCCCATGCGCCCCAGTTGACGGACAGCGTCGGCATGCCGCGACCGGTACGCCAGCCGGCGAATCCGTCGAGCCAGGAATTCGCCGCGGCGTAGGCACCCTGACCCGGATTGCCCAGCAAAGAGGCCATGGAGGAGAACACGACGAACCAGTCGGGACTGTGACCGGCAGTGGCTTCATGCAGCCGCCACGCGCCCATCGCCTTGGGATGCCAGACCTTCAAGAGCTGGTCGTCGGAGATGTTGGTGATCGCGGCATCGTCGAGCACCATGGCGGCATGCACGAGCCCCCGCAGCCGCAGGCCGTCCGCGGTGGCGGTGGCCACGAGGCGTTCGGCGGTGCCCGGCTCGGCGATGTCGCCCAGAACCACGGTGATCCGTGTGCCGTCGGCGCGCAGCTCCTGAAGGGTCCGTGAGGTCGACGGAGAGCCGGGCGAGCGGCCGTTGACGACGACGTGGCCCGCGCCCTGCCCGGCGAGCCAGCGGGCTGTCTCCAGCCCCACACCGCGCAGCCCGCCGGTGACGATGTAGGCGCCGCCCGGGCGGACGGCCGATGCTTCCCCGTCAAGACGCGCGGTGGTCTCGCCCTGGTCCGGAACGGTCAGCACGAGCTTGCCGATGTGGCTCGCACCGGCCATGAGACGGAAGGCCTCCGTGGCGTCGGCCAGAGGGAAGGTCCGGTGGGGCAGGGGTGCCAGCCGGCCGGAGGTGATTTCGGCGAGCACCTCGCGGAGCACGGCGGTGAACACTTCGGGCCTGTCGTGCTGGAGTTGGATGAGGTCGACGGTGGTGAGAGTGATGTTGTTCCGGAAGGGCGCCAGACCGATGGACGCGTCGGCAAGGATGTCGCGCACCCCGAGCTCGACGAAACGGCCGAAGGGCCGCAGGGCTTGGAGACCGGCCCGGATCGCGGCGCCCGACAGCGAGTTGAGGACGACATCGACGCCTTCGCCCGCCGTGGCGGCGCGCGTCTCCTCGGTGAAGCGCAAGGATCGGGAGTCCATGACGTGCTCGATCCCCATGCCGCGCAGATAGGCACGCTTCTCCGCCGAGCCGGCCGTGGCCAGCACTTGAGCCCCCAGCATCCGGGCGACCGCGACGGCGGCCAGTCCCGTACCGCCGCTCGCGGAGTGGATCAGGACGCGTTCGCCGGCGGTGAGCCCGGCCACGTGCCGTAGGGCGTACCAGGCGGTGACGTACGCGGCGGGCAGCGCTGCCGCCCCTGCCGGCCCGATCCCGGCCGGCAGGGGCGCGACGGCGTGGTCGGGCACGGTGACGAACGTGCCGAAGGCACCGCCTCGCAGGTCGACGGCGAGCACCGGGTCGCCGGCGCGGACGGTCCGTACGCCCTCCCCCACCGCGGTGACCGTCCCCGCGCACTCGAACCCGATGCGATGCCTCGCCTCCTCGCCGTCTCCGAGCAGGCCCATGGCCGTGAGCACGTCCCTGAAGTTCACCGCTGCGGCGGCGATCCGCACCTCCACCTCCCCGGCGCGCGGCTCCGCCCTGGCGACGACGGCCGGTTGGAGGCTGTCCAGATCTCCGAAGCGGCCGATGCGCAGGCGGAAGCGGTCGGCGCCGTAGCGGACGGTACGGGTGGTGGCCGCGGTGTGTTCGGCCTTGGTGAGCGGCGCGTATTCCAGCCGCGCGACGTGGCGGCGGCCGCCGCGCAGGGCGATCTCGTCCTCCGGCCCCGCGTTCAGCAGTTCGGCCGCCACGTCGTGCAGTGCCGGGTCGGCCGGGTCGGCATCGACAAGGGTGGCGCGCAGCTCCGGGTGCTCGTAGGCGAGGACCCGTACCACTCCCCGCAGGGCGCTCTGGCCAGGGTCGGCCGTCTCCCCCGGCCGCACGTGCTGGGCACCACGGGTGACAAGGAAGAGGCGTGGGGGCCTGGGGAAGCCGGCGAGTACCGCCTGTACGGTGCCGATGAGCCGCCGGGTGCGCCCCAGACCGTCCATGGCCGGTTCCGTGCCTTGCCCGGGCGCTGCGCACAGCACGGCCACAGCGTCGGCGTTCGCCCGGCGGCCGGCGAAGCAGTCGGCGAGCGCGTCCTTGACCGTTGCCGGCGGATGGACGCCCACGGGCGTGTCGAGGACAACCGTCTCCGCCCCCGCCGTGTGCAGTAGACCGGCCAGCTCCCGCGCGCAGCCGTCCCCCTCCCCGATGACGAGCCAACTGCCCGGTGAGGGCGCAGCGGTAGCCCCCGCTCGCGGGGTGCCGTGCCACCGGGGCTCGAGGAACCAGCCGTCCACTCCCCCTGATCCGGCGACATCCGGCGCGCCGTGGCGTATCAGCTCAAGCCCGTCGATGGCGAGCACCGGCCTGCCCGCCTCGTCCAGCAGGCGGAGGTCTCCCGTGACACCGTCGGCCCGCTCCTGGGTGATACGGCCGAGGCAGTACACGGCCGTCATGGGGTCCTCGAGGATGCGTAACGCACCGACTCCGACCGGGAGTACGAGGCCCCGGCCGGGATCCCGCAGGAGCCCCGCCACGAGCACCTGGGCGCAGCAGTCGATGAGGACCGGGTGGATCCGCAGGTCGTGCGGCGCGGATGCCGCCGCTTGCGGCAGCGCCACGCGGGCCCAGCTGCGGTCGCCGTCGCGTGAGACCCGGAGGCTGGTGATGCCGGTGAAGGCCGGGCCGTGTTCGATGCCCCGGGCGCGCATGCCCGCATAGAGCGTGGCAGGGTCGAGCACGACAGGGTGCTGGGCCGACAGCGCCGTCAGTTCCTGAACCGGCGGCAGTGGCTCCGCTCCGGCGTGGTGCAGTTCGGCGGTCGCCAGGAGTACCCAGCTGCCCTCGTCACCGCGGGCATGCATCTCGCAGGCGGCGCGGTCGGTCGCTGTCACGGTGACCGTGGTGACGACCTCGGTGTGGGCGGTCAGCCGCAGCAGCTCCAGGAAACGCAGGCCGGTCACCTGGATGTCCTGCGGGGGCGCGCCGAACACCGCACACCCCGCGGTGAGGGCGAGGGCGCAGTAGCCGGCGCCCGGGAACACCGGGTCTCCGTGCACCCGGTGGTCGGCCAGCCAGGGCACTGCCCCGGTGCCCGCGTCCGCCCGCCAGCAGTGGCGGACCTGTTCCCCCGGGATCTCGGCCTGGGTGCCGGGCAGGCCAGTGACCGTCGGCTCAACCGGTGCCGGTGCGGGAGCGGTGTGCTCCGCCCAGTGGCGCTGCCGGTCGAAGGTGAGGAACGGTACGTCGCAGAGCTCACCGTCCGCGTAGAGCGCCGACCAGTCGACAGGGACGCCTGCGCAGTGCAGGGCGGCGAGCTGGGTGCGGAAGGTGGTCGCTTCGTCCTCATCACGGCGGAGCGTGGGCAGGACGACCGGATTGTCGAGGACGCGTGGCAGGCTGTCGGTGACGGAGCGGATGACGACGGGATGCGGGGAGACCTCGACGTAGACGTGGTGCCGGTCGCCGGCAGCGGCGGCGATCGCTGAGGCGAACCGGACGGGACTGCGCAGGTTCGCGCACCAGTAGTCGGCGTCGAAGGCGGGTGTCCGGCGCGGGTCGTCGAGAACGGTCGAATAGAACGGGTCGCGGGGCTGCCGCGGCGTCAGATCCCGCAGAGCCTCCTGCAGACCGGGAAGCAACGGGTCCACCTGGGGCGAGTGCGAGGCGACGTCCACTGCGACGAGATGCGCGGGTATGGCCCGGTCGTTCCAGGAGGCGACCAGCCGTTCAACATCCCGGGTGCCGCCGGACACGACCGTGGAGCCGGGCGCGGCCAGCACAGCCACTGAGACCGCTCCGCTCACCCCTGCCTCGTCCAGTTCCCGCTCCACCGCGGCACGGTCCAGACTCACGGTCGCCATCGCGCCGGCACCCGCGATCCTGTTCATCAGCGAGGAGCGGCGGCAGACGACCCTGACGCCGTCGGCGAGGGTCAGCGCTCCGGCGACGACCGCCGCCGCCACCTCACCCATGGAGTGCCCCACGACGGCGGCCGGTTCGATTCCGTACGCCCGCCAGAGGGCGGCGAGCGCGGTCTGCACGGCGAACAGCAGCGGCTGCACCCGCGAGCTTCCGGTGACCGGCGCTCCCCGGGACACCATGTCCAGCACGGAGAAGCCGGCTTCGGCCGTGATCAGCGCGTCGGCTTCGGTCAGGGCCCTGGCGAAGGCGGGTTCCTGCTCCAGCAGGGTGCGTCCCATGCCGGGCCATTGCGAGCCCTGTCCGGAGAACACCCACACCGGGCGCCGCGAGACCCCGGCGGCCACGGCCCCCGACACCACGCCGGGTTGAGCCCCTCCGGCGGCGAAGGACCTCAGGGCGCCAACCAGGTCGCCGCGTGAGGAGGCCACCACACCCAGGCGGCCACGGCCGGCCGAGCGCCTCAGCGCGAGTGTGTGGGCGACGTCGCGCAGTGGGACGTTCGCCCCGTCCTGCTCGAGCCAGTCGGCGAGCCGCTCCGCCGCGGCCGGAAGGGCCCTGGCGGATCCCGCCGGTACGAGGAAGACCTCGGGCGTTGGCCCCTGCTTCCGGCCCCGGACGTGCGGGCGTTTGGGAGCACCGGCCGGTGCCTGCTCGAGTACGACATGGGCGTTGGTGCCGGAGTACCCGAAGGACGAGACCGCCGCGAGCCGGGAGTCGGAGTCAATGGGCCACCCCGCCAGCGTGGTGGGCACGAAGAAGCGCGTTCCTTCCGCGGAGATGGCCCGATTCCACTCGGTGAAGTGCAGGTTGGGCGGGACGAGTCCGTGCTGCAGGCACAGAACTGCCTTGATCAGGCCGGTGATTCCGGAGGCGGGTTCGAGGTGGCCCACGTTGGTTTTCACCGACCCGAGGGCGCACCGGCCCCGGCCCGTGCCGTAGACCCGGGCCAGGCTGGAGAACTCGATCGGGTCGCCGACCGGGGTGCCCGTCCCGTGCGTCTCGATCATCCCCACGTCCCGGGGATCGGTGCCGGCACGCTCCAGGGTCTGGCGGAACAAGGCTTCCTGAGCGTCTGCGGAGGGGGCGGCCAGTCCGTCGGAGGTGCCGTCCTGGTTCACGGCCGAGCCACGCACCACCGCCAGCACCCGGTCACCGTCCCTCCGGGCGTCGGCCAGGCGCTTGAGGACAACGGCACCGCACCCCTCACCGCGTACGAAGCCGTCTGCCGCGGCGCCGAAGGTGTGGCAGCGGCCAGTCGGCGAGAGCATGCCCATCCGCGCGAAGGACCTCATCGTCCTCGACCCGAGGATGAGGGTGACCCCCGCGGCGAGGGCGAGATGACACTCGCCCGCTGCCAGCGCCCGGCAGGCCAGGTGCAGTGCCACGAGCGAGGAGGAGCACGCCGTGTCCAGCGCGACACAGGGACCGTGCAGTCCCAGCAGATAGGAGATGCGCCCCGCGGCGACGCAGTGACCGTTCGTCAGGAGCGAGCCGTCAAGCTCCAGGGGCTGCCCGGCCAGTCCCTCGTAGAAATCGTTGTAGCTGATTCCCAGGTATACCCCTGTCGCGCTCCCGGCGAGCCGGTCCGGCGGCAGCCCGGCGTGTTCCAGCGCCTCGCAGGCCACCTCCAGGAGCAGGCGGTGCTGCGGGTCGAGTACGTCCGCCTCGCGACCGGAGACTCCGAAGAATCCGGCGTCGAAGCCCGCCACATCACGCAGATAGCCGCCCTGCCGGGCCATCGGGTTCCCGGGCCCGGAGCCGCCCCACGTACCGCCCGGTGTCCCGTGCCGCGCCCGTCCGGCGGGAGGGTCGCCGACGGCGTCCCGTCCGTCGGCGAGCAGCCGCCACAGCGTGGCCGGTGAATCGGCGTCGCCGGGAAGCCGGCATCCCAGTCCGACGACGGCGATACGCTCGTACCCTCCGTTGATACGGTGCTCCTGCTTGACCATCAGAAACCTCCCCCTCCCGCCGGGTTGACGGGTCCGGAATGATGTAGCGCTGTGGAGTGGTCGTGCACGCTCGGCGCTCACCGCGGCCCGGGGGCGTCCAGGCTTCCGAGCAGGACGGCGCTCTTCACGCCGCCGATCTGGTACGTGAAGTTCAGGGCGAGGTGGAAATCGAGGGGACGCGTGCGCACGCCGGGTACGGGATCGAACACCAGGCCCTCTGCCGGCTCCTCGCAGTTGGCCGTGGGGCAGACCTCGCCGTGTTCCATCATGAGGAGGGTCAGTGCCACGCCGAGGCAACCGGCCGGGGCACCGTTGTGGCCGAAGCAGCCTTCCTGGGACGTCATGAGCAAATGCGCGGCGGCCTGTCCGTACAACTGCCTGACCGCATTGACCTCGAAGGCCGTGACGACCGCGTCGCCATCGCTGCCGCCGTGAATGTAGGGGATCTGCTCGATGGACCACCGCTCGCCGAGGCAGGCTCGGACGGCGGCCACCAGGCCCGTTCCGCTCTCGTCGCTCGACAGCGGATTGGCGAGTCCGTCCCGCGTCGTCGCCTGGGCAAGGATCTGCCCGTATGCGTGGGCTCCGCGCCGATGGGCGCGCTCGCGGCTTTCCAGGACGAGCGTCACCGAACCCTCGCCGTAGTTCACGCAGTCCGCACGCCTGTCGTACGGGCGCATGATGCGGTCGAACGACGGCAGGAGGGCGGGTTTGCCCGCCGAGCGGATGGACGCGTCGGCCTCCTGGGCAACACGTAACAAGCGCTGGGCGTTGCGGACCAGAGCGACGTCGAAGACGTCGACACCGGTCACCACCGCCATGTCCACCACACCGTCGGCGATCATGCGACGGGCGTGTCCGAGCTGGACGGCGGAGGAGGCACAACCGCAGGACACGGTGTAGCACGGGCCCGTGGAGCGGGTCACCGCTCCCTGCACCAGGGCGACATCGGAAGGGGAGACCGCCAGCTCGGTCCCGATGAACAGATCCATGGCCTCCAGGGGGCTGATCGTTGCGGGGTCGGCCCGCATGACTGCCTGGTAGCTGGCGACCTGGGCGTCGACTCCACCCCGCCCCGCCAGGATCGCGGCGGTGGCCAGATCCCCCGCGTACAGATCCAGTCCAGCGTCCGCACAGGCTTCGGCGAGCGACACCAGGCCGAATCGATGTGCGGAGGTGAAGTGCCGGGCGAAGACCCCGGGGAACCCGGGAAGGCGGTCCTCGAACATTGCCTTCGAAAGGTGGACCGGACCGTGATAGACACCATCGCGCAAGAGACATGAACGCCCGTGCGCGGCAATGTCCCAGACATCCACCGCGGTGAAAACTGGACGGCCTTCACCCGGCAGGCAGAAACCCATGCCCGTAACCACGGAATCCCGCGCGTTCGAGCCCGTGTGTCCTTCAACTGTCGTCGTCCGACCGCTCATGTCACACCTCCGTGTGTGTGAGGGGGCATGGCGAATCACCACACCGCTGCAGGGCTGAGCCGGGTCCGGAACGGGAAGCACTGGACCCACGGGTGAGCGGCCGGCCGCCGGCCGGGATCTGCTCGGGCATTCGCATCGATCTCGGCAGAGCTCGATGAAAGGGCATGGCGTATCCGCCGACCCCCAAGGAATTGCGGCAAAACCGACTGCGAGTTCGCCGCGGTTAAGAGCCATATTCACGGTAAGGCGTGACCGTCAGTCACCGACAGACCGGTTTCGCGGCGCTCGGAGCACTGAATGACAACAAACGCGCGCCCATATCCACCGGCGCATTCCGCAGCCCCGCGGAACCGGACCCACTGACGGAAAAGTAGGATTATCGTGCCGGAATTTCACTCGGACTATTCCGAGGGGGCCGCCGCCGAGTTCCGCGCGAAGCCGGGCGCCCGGCGGGGTGCCGGCGACGAGCAGGAGGGTGCCGGTCTCCTCCGGGTCGGCCAGGCGCAGAGAGCGCACGTGCGGCTTTCGCCACCGGTCTGGCATCCCTCGCACCGCCCTGGAGCGGGTGCGAGTGCGGGAGTTGTCGTCGTTGTTGCCGCCGCGCTTCCCGGCCGGGGCCCTCCCGGGCGGACTCCTGTAGCCGTTTGGCCGACCGCTGAAGCAATCCGCCCCTCTCCCCCGTCAGATGCAGGCCTTCTGCCTGGGCACGTGCCTTCAGGCTGACGATCAGCTACTGATCCGCAGCCAAAAACCGCGCCATCGGCGCAACGTCGGTGATCAGGAGCTGTACCGTTCCCGCGCCGCAGTCCTCAGGGCCCCGCTACAACGGAATGTGGACGTCAAGTACTGGCCCGGAGACGCGCACGGGCGGTACGTCCAGACTCTCCAGGACGTGAAGCATCGGCGTATTGACCGCGGCGACCGCGGCGGTCAGGGTGTGGTGGCCGGCACGGCGAGCCACATCCGCCGCGTGTGCGGCCAGCGCGGTGCCCAGCCCCTTGGACTGCCACTCATCCTCGACCAGCACGGCGAGTTCGCCCACCCCCGGCCGGTCGGTCCGCATGACGTTGGTCATGGCGATGATACGGTCCCGGCGCTCGACGGTGGTGGTCACCAAGGTAGTGCCGCGCTCCGGGTCTGACAGCAGCCGCCAGCCGGCCGGAGACAGCTCGGGCTTACCCGCGTGGTAGCGCAGGGCTCGACTGCCGTGCGAGCAACGGCGGTGGAGAGCCTGGACCGGTCCGAGGTCATCGGGTGTCACCTCCCGGGTCCGAGTGGTGGTGCCGTCGGTCAGCATGATCGGGTGTGCGGTGCCTCGGGGCCCGGCGTCGGGCATTCGGCAGTCTCCTCAAATCGCGAACCTGACTGATGTGCCACGGAGTACAGCGGAGCGCCAGTCCCCCGTCGGCGCAGGGCAAGTCTTTTGCCACTCCCCCGGCCGCTTCAAGACGGGTTCACGCCATACTGATCACAGATAGCACACGACCCATTACGGAACGCAGCGGAAGGGACTCCCCGGCCCAGCGTTCGCCTTGCCCTCTGCGACGGCGAGGAGTCCGGGCCGCCCACCTGACACCCGGATCGAAAGTGATGGCTGCCCAACTGGCTATTTACGCAACGCAGTTGGCGCTCTGAAGCCCAGACCACCGAGCCGTGCCCCGTGGAGCCGTCGCAGGACCGGTCGGCGATCGCGGCCCGCTGCCACATCGAGCCCCGGCCGGGGCAGGTCCGGCGCGCACGCGCGCCGGGCGCGGTGACGCTCGGCTGCCTCCCAACACGGTGGCCGGGCTGACGTTCGCGGCCCCCGGGGCCAGGCCTGCACGGCGTCCACCAGCCGCAACATGGCCCGGCGGTGGCCACGACCCGATCCGGCACCCTCTGCGCGATCAGCTCATCGACGAGCCGGGCGGGCGCCGCCCGCACCCACCGGGAGACCGAACTGGCACGGGACGGACGGGTGCCGGATCGCGACGGGGGAGGCGCGACCCGGCACCCAACTTCGAGCCTACGCCGCCGACATCGCAGCTGCGGGGCGATGTGCTAGTTGTACTGCCCGGGCAGGTTGGTTGAGTTTGTGCGACGACACGGTCTGAATCTGTGAGATGGCGAAGGCCTCCGGTTGTGGAGTGGAGCTGTCTAGGAACCGCTCCGCCAACCTGGAGGCCTTCGTGTCTCACGCTAACGCTGCTTTGACTCCTCGTGCCCGTCTTCGCCTGGCGCGTCTGATTGTTGATGACGGGTGGCCGGTCGCTCGTGCGGCCGAGCGTTATGACGTGTCCTGGCCGACCGCGAAGCGGTGGGCCGTCCGTTACGCCGAGTCCGGTGCCCAGGCCATGGGCGACCGGTCCTCACGGCCGCACCGCAGTCCTGCCCGAACCACGCAGCCGCAGGTCCGCAAGATCGTGCACCTGCGCTGGAAGCAGCGTCTGGGCCCGGTCCAGATCGCCGGACGGCTCGGCATGCCTGCCTCCACCGTGCACGCGGTCCTGACCCGGTGCCGGATCAACCGGCTCTCGCACATCGACCGCGCCACCGGCGAGCCGGTCCGCCGCTACGAACACGACCATCCCGGCGCGATGCTCCACATCGACGTGAAGAAGCTCGGGAACGTTCCCGACGGCGGCGGCTGGCGCTACGTCGGACGCGTCCAGGGCCGCAGGAACCGCGCCGCGACCCCGGACAGGCCCCGCAACAAGTACCGCGGACCGCTGCTGGGCACCGCGTTCGTCCACACCGTCGTCGACGATCATTCCCGGGTCGCCTACGCCGAGATCTGCGACGACGAGAAAGCCGCCACGGCGGTCGGTGTCCTGCGACGCGCGGTCGACTGGTTCGCCGCCCGCGGCGTGAGGGTCGAGCGGGTGCTCACCGACAACGGCTCGGCCTACCGCTCCCGGCACTGGACCCAGGCCTGCACCGAGCTGGGAATCACGCCGAAGAAGACCCGGCCCTACCGGCCACAGACCAATGGCAAGGTCGAACGCTTCCACCGCACCCTGGCCGACGGCTGGGCTCTTGGCCGCTTCTACTCCAGCGAATCAGCCCGCCGCAAAGCCCTGCCGGCCTGGCTCCATCACTACAATCACCACCGCCCCCACACCGCAACCAGCGGCAAACCACCCATCACCAGGTTGACCAACGTCCCTGGGCAGTACAGCTAGTTCAATACGCAAGGGCCGTCACCTGTTGTCGACAGCGGCCGGAACCCATGCAGGATCGCCCAACCCGGAGGGCGCGAATCCTCGAACCAACTAGCCGTAAGGCCCCCATCGAGTCGAGCACAATCTGCCGTAGGGCGCCGCGGCGGACCTCCGGACGCCGCCGGTGCCGTCGTCGCGTGGATAAGTGACCGGAAGCAGGTCCGGCGCGGTGTGCGGCTTCCGGTCACGGGCGGCGGTCCGCGAGAACGCAGAACTCGTTCCCCTCCGGGTCGGCAAGGGTGACCCAGCCCTCTTCTCCCGTTTGGCCGACGTCGGCGTGTCGAGCGCCTAGGTCGAGCAGGCGACCGACCTCTTCGTCCTGCTCCCTGTCGGTTGGGTTGACGTCGATGTGGAGCCTGTTCTTGACGGTCTTGCCCTCGGGCACGTGCGCGAATGTCAACGTCGGTGGCACTGGGCCAAGGTGGTTCTTGCCTTCAGGCACCACTGGGGAGCCAATTGTGACAACTCCGTCGTCTTCGTCCTGCACCTCGTAGTCAAGGACGGAGCACCAGAACCGGGCGAGACCATGGGGATCGGCACAGTCGATCGCAAGCTCGGTGAACTTACTGGCCATGTCAGGACCTCCCAGTCGAGTAGCGGGTCCGTCAAAGGCCACACGTTCATCGCAGTTTTCGACGGAGATGTTCGTACGTCAGCGTGCCGAGGACCACTCGACTACGCCATTGGTTTGTGGGCTCCTCACCCGTGTGCGGACGTGACGTAACCGCGGGTGCGGACCTTGGCCTTCTCCTGACCGGGATGAGGCGGGGGCCGTCGGCCGCCTGACCCTCGGCCGGGTCGAAGGAGAGCGGGCGACAGCGCGGGTCGGCGGGTCGATAATCGACATGTGCCGGATCCCGACGTCCTGCTGGAGCAGGGTCGCGCTTGCGCGCAGCGCGAGGCGTGGCTCGAGGCGTACGACGCGCTGAGTCTCGCCCGTGCCGCGCGGGAGCCGGCCGCCGCTGACCTCGAGACGCTCGCCCGCGCGGCGTACATGCTGGGGCGCGACGAGGAGTACGTGGCCGCGCTCGAGGCGGCCCACCGAGCCCATCTCGAAGCCGGGCGGGCCCCCGCGGCGGCCCGGGCCGCGTTCTGGATCGGGCACAGTCTGCTGTTCCGCGGGCAGGGTGCGCGCGCAGCCGGCTGGTTCGACCTGGGCCGGCGGCTCGTCGACGAGTCGGGCGAGGACTGTGTGGAGCGCGGCTACCTGCTGATCCCCCTCTGGCTGCGGCAGATGGGGAGGGGCGACTGGGAGGACGGGTTCGCCACCGCCGCCGAGGCGGCGGCCATCGGTGACCGCTTCGGTGACGCGGACCTCGCGTGGCTGGCGAGGGACGACCAGGCCCGGGCGTTGGTCAAGCAGGGCAGGACGGAGGAGGGTCTCGGTCTCGCCGGTGAGCTCCTCGTGGTGGTCTGCTCCGGGGCGCTCTCCCCGGTGGTGAGCGGCATCGTCTACTGCAACACGATCGACTTCTGCCACGACGCCCAGGAGGTCCGGCACACGCGCGAGTGGACCGACGCGCTCGCGGCCTGGTGCGCGGACCGCCCACAGATGGTCGCCCACAACGGCCTGTGCCTGGTGCACCTCGCGGAGATGCTTCAGCTGGAAGGCGCCTGGGACGACGCGGCACGCGAGGCCGGGGTGGCCGCGGAGCGGTTCACCGGCGGGATGCTCAACCGGATCGCGACCGGGAAGGCGCACTACCGGCAGGGGGAGATCCACCGCCTCCGCGGGGACGTCGACGCGGCGGAAGCGTGCTACCGCGCGGCCAGCGAGCTGGGCTGCGACCCGCTGCCCGGGCTCGCCCTGCTCAACCTCGTCCAGGGCCGGGTCGACGCCGCGGCTGCGGCGATCCGGCGGGGCATGCTCGAACAGGTGGAGGCGCTGCAGCAGGCGGCGCTCCTCCCGGCGTACGTCGAGATCATGCTGGCGCTGGGCGACCTCGACGCGGCACGGGCGGCCTGCGAGCAGTTCGAGCTGATCCTCAGGCGCCATCGCACCGAGGCTCTTGTCGCCGCCCATGCCCATGCCCGCGCGTCGCTCGACCTCGCCCGTGACGAGGTCGAGCCGGCACTGCGGGGCGCCCGCCGGGCGTTCGAGGGCTGGGCCGACCTCGGGGCGCCGTACCACGCGGCGCGGGCGAGGGTGCTGGTGGGCCGGGCCTGCCGGGCTCTCGGTGACGAGGAGTCGGCCGCGCTGGAGCTGGAGTCGGCGAGGACGGCCTTTGCCGGACTGGGTGCGGCGCCCGACCTGGCTGCCGTCGAGGCGCTCGGCACTCCGCCTCGGGACCGGCACGGCCTGTCTGCGCGGGAGGTCGAGGTGCTGGGGCTGCTGGCGGGCGGGCTCAGCAACAAGGAGATCGGCGAGCGGCTCGTGATCAGCGAGCACACCGTGGCCCGGCACCTCCAGAACATCTTCACCAAGCTCGACGTGGGGTCGCGGACTGCGGCGAGCGCGTTTGCCTTCGAACACGGCCTGGCCCGCGCCCGTGGTCGGTCCTGACCACGGGTCGGGTCACCGAATGGTGCGTTCGAGCGATGCCGGACCCCGAGCCGTCTCCGTAGCGTCAAGGCCATGACCGGCCCCGCCCGGGGGCCGCCGGGCGAAGGAGGCCGAGATGTACGTCGTGGCCAAGCATGCGATCCAGGACCCCAGCACCGCCTTCCCGCGTGGAGAGCGGCTGCAGACCGGGGACGGCGCTCCCGAGGGCGTCCGGGTCCTGCAGTTCTACCCCAGCACGGACACCTCGCAGGTGGTGTGCCTGTGGGAGTCGCCTTCCGTGGCGACGGTCCAGGAGTACGTCGACACGATCCTGGGCGACTCGAGCATCAACACGTTCTTCGAGGTCGCGGCCGAGCCGGCGTTCAGCGAGCGGCCGCTCGGTCTGGCCACGGTGCCGATGATGCATCGTCGAGAGGCCGCATCCCACTGACCCAGAACATGACGCCGGCCTGCCTCTTGCCTGCGTGGACAAGAGGCAGGTCGGCGTCGCTCTCAGGTCACTGCACCTGAGACCCCGGACTCCCCAACTGACGGCGGACTCAGTGCTGTTGGAACACAACAAGCGCGGTGGGGCTGCGGACCGGTGGGAAGGTGGCGGTCACTGTTCGGCAATGAGATTGGGCAGTTTGCGCATGTCGTGGAACACGACGGTGTCGGCGCCTTCCAGCCGCTCGGCCGGGGTCAGTCCGCCGGCATAGCCGAAGGCCCGCATGCCGGCGGCGCGGGCGGCCTGGACGCCGGGCCGGCTGTCCTCGACCACCACACAGGCCGCTGGGTCGACTCCCATTTTCTCAGCGGCGTACAGGAACAAGTCCGGGGCGGCGTCGAGTGCCTCGGGCAATCCCTCGACGGGGGACAACCCGGCATCCACCGCGTCATGGTGGAGCTGTTCGAAGCGCTCCCACCAGATTGCGGCCGCCTCGTGGCCGAGCCTGGCCGAGACTTGCTCGCGGATGGAGGCGCTGGAGCGCCCGATGAACCGGTCGACGACTTCGTCCTCGGTGAGCGGCCAGCCCAGTTCCGCCCCCAAGGTGACCTGGACGCGTGCCGCGATGCGTTCACTGTCGACCAGCACCCCGTCGCAGTCGAATATCACGAGTTCAATCGGCTTGATCATCCCCGCAGCATAGGAGCCTGTTCGGTCAGGCGGCCTCGATATTCTCGGGGCGTTCGACGAACCGGCTGCGCGACCTCGTGTTCATCTACCTTCTCGTGGTGGCGGGAAGCGAGGCCTCGCAGTGGATGTGGCGCGGCTCTTGGCGGTGGATTCGGATGCGGCCCTTTCCGGCAGCTTTGGCCTCGTACATGGCCAGGTCGGCGTTGTGCAGGAGTTCGTCGGGCGTGATCCCGGGAGTGGCTACCGCGATTCCGATGGAAGCCGAGACCGCGGCATCAGTGCTGCCGATGCGGTACGGCTTCGCCAGGGCGGAGAGGATCCGTTCCGCAACTTCCCCGGTCCGGAACTGGCTTGCTCCCGCCTCTCCCTCCAGCAGTGCGGCGAACTCGTCACCGCCCAGACGGGCGGCCGTGTCTTCAGCACGTACTGATGCCTGGAGCCGGCGGGCAGCCTGAACGAGCACGGCATCGCCTGCGGCGTGTCCGGCGGAGTCGTTGACCGCCTTGAAACCGTCGAGGTCCAAGAGGAGCAGCGCAGGCGGGGTCGTGGATGTGGTCCTCTTCCGCAGTGCGTGCGTGACTCTGTCGGCGAACAACGCCCGGTTGGGCAATCCGGTCAGCGCGTCGTGGAATGCCAGGTGCTCAAGCTCTGCCTGCATCGCGGCCCGCTCGGTCACATCACGGCTGTTGAAGACGAGCCCGTCGGGGTGGTGGCTGATCGTCGATTCGACCTGGCGCCATCGCCCGTCGGCGGCCCGAACCCGACAGGACACGTAGCTGCCGGGGCCGCGGGCACCCGACTCGGCCTCCTGGCGCAGTTTCTCGACGGCTTGCATCAGTTGGTCCAGGTCGTCGGGGTGGGCGTACAGCGGCAGGCGGGCGCCTACGAGATCCTCGGGCCGGTATCCGAAAACCTGGCGGACGGCAGGACTGATGTAGAGCAGGCGACCCTCCGGGCCGACGATGGTGATCACGTCGCTCGACCCGTCGACCAGCGTGCGGTAATGGGCTTCACGTGCTGCGGCCTCCCGCGTGATACGCAGATGGTCGGCGTGGGTGACGCCTTGTCGGATGCCGAGCCCGAGAAGCACAGAACCTGCCAGGACGACCATCACGACATCGGTGTGGCCGCCGGCAAGGGTGTGCGCCGCCATGGCCAGCACACAGACGACCACGGGCACAAAGGCCGCCACTACCCCGACGACAGGCATCTCCCGCTGGTCGACTCCCACCACGCTGGCGCCGCCGGGCAGCCACGGCGAGGCGGCGACGAGGAACAGCCCGGTCATCGAGCATGTCGGCGCGAGTGGCATCCCGTACCAGGCGCCGGGCGCGGTCAAGAGGATGCGCAGCATGTCGCTCATCGCCAGGAGGACGAGAGCCACGGTCGACACGGTGACCGATGTGCGCTCCCCCCGTCTCAGGCAGAAGCGCAGGGCGACCAGAAGTCCCAGGACAAGGATGTCCGTCACGACGCGGGCAAGATCCAACAGCGACCCCGACACATCACCGCCTTGTTCGCCGCGATGCATGAGCAGCACCCAGCTCAGCGTGAGCAGCGATCCTGCGATCATCCATCCGTCCAGGAGCCGCCGTAACCAGACGAGGGTCGTGCCGCCGTCCGCGGCTGCCACCACCAGTCCGGCGACACCCAGCCCCAGACAAACGGTGAGCCCTGCAACTGCCAGCAGCTCAACCACAGAAGAGAGAACAGAAGAGCCTCTTGAAGTCGAAGCGAGCTGCCCCAGCACCAGGTGGTGAAGACCACCCCCTGCCACCGAAGCAGCGAGGAGCATCATGCGAGGACGCACCCTGCCCGGCGCTGTCCGGGTACGGGCAAGCAGAGAGAGGGCGGCCACCGCGTGCGCTGCCGGCACGCCGATGCCTGCCCCCAGTGACGCGGCCGCCGTCACACCCACTCCCCCTGCGGCGGTGACCGCAGACCCGATGCACAGCGCCTTGCCCACCCTTGCCACCTGCAGCCGGCCGCCAGAGGCGGCGTGAATCGAACCACCCCGACCGGCCCCTCCCCGCATCATGCGAACCCCCGAGGTGATCGAGCTCAGAAGGGCAGACACAAGCTCCCTGGACAGCTCCGTGGTCTACTCAAGTGCGATAAGAGGGTAGAGGGATCTATTGCCCGAGTCGTATGACCGCGAGGGGGTTTCACCTGAAATAGCGACAGCTTCTGTGCGCCGATGACACCGCGTCGTCGAGCTGGTAGCCGAGACCCGGCAGCGTCCCGTGGCCTCGGTGTGCAGGTCGAGTTCAACGACCGTGTGGGGTGCGGAGGCGACCAGGCTGCCTGCACCTCCCCTTGGCCGGGCGCGCCACGAACCAACCGGGCATCACCGCACATAAGGTGCGGAAGCATGGACGTCGGAACAAGGATCGGTCGCCACCACGGCGCGGGAAGCGGGACTCGATGAAGCTGTCGCTGCTCAGGAGCCGCACACGCCGCACGGTGGCCGTCGCGCTGGCTGCCTGCTGCGTGAGCCTTGCACCGGTGACCGCAGGTGCCCCGGCGTCCGCCACACGCGTGTGGCGGCTGGAGTTGGCCGACGACTTCGACGGGGCAGCGGGCAGTCTGCCCGACGCCGACAAGTGGATCATCGATCTCGGCACCGGATACCCCGGCGGTCCACCCCAGTGGGGCACCGGCGAGGTCCAGACCTACACCGCGGACCCGGCCAACCTCAGCCGCGACGGCAATGGCAACCTGCGGATCACACCGCTGCGGGACCGTGCCGGGCGATGGACCTCCGGACGTATCGAAACCCGCCGCAGCGACTTCCAGCCTCCCGCCGGCGGAAGACTGCGCATCCAGGCCCGCATCCAACTCCCCGCCGTCACCGGCCCCGCCGCCGAAGGCTACTGGCCCGCCCTGTGGACCATGGGCGCGCCCTTCCGTACCGGCCAGGCACCCTCACCCACCGCCGGCGAGTTCGACATCGTGGAGAACGTGAACGGCCTCAACCGCATCTGGGGCGTCATGCACTGCGGCACCCCCACCGGCGGCCCGTGCAACGAAAGCACCGGCATCGCCGCCACCACCAGCTGCCCGCGTACACGCTGCACCGGCCACTTCCACACGTACACCCTCGACTGGGATCGCACCGCCCAGCCCGAGCGGCTGAGCTGGTCCGTCGACGGCAGGCAATTCCACACCGTCAGCTCGGCACAGGTGGACGAGGCCACCTGGACTGCCGCCACCGGCCACGGGCACTTCATCCTCCTCAACCTGGCCATCGGCGGCGGCTTCCCCAACGCTCTCGCCGGGAAGAGCACACCCACCCCGAGGACCCGCCCCGGCAGTCCCATGCTCGTCGACCAGGTCTCCGTCCTCACCAGCGGCACCGCCTGACGAACCTCGCGACCACCGCTGCGCCCGTCCGGGCGGTCGCCCGCCGGTGAGGCGCGACTGGCTAGAGCTCGACCACCGGGCAGGTAAGGGTGCGGGAGATGCCTTCGACCTGCTGGATCCGGGCGATCACCAGGCGGCCCAGGTCATCCACGGTCTCCCCCTCGGCCTGTGCGATCACGTCGTACGGGCCGGCCACCGCCTTGGCTCGCAGCACGCCGGGGATGGCCGACACCGCCGCGGCAACATCACGTGCCGTGCCCGCTCGGGTCTGGATCAAGATGTAGGCCTCGACCATGACGAACCTCCCTGCGCCTCGCAGCAGGCACTCCCGCGGGGCGGGCGCCACGGCGCTGTGCCCTCGCGGACAAGGCCAGTGTGCGCCGTCGTGCGACGCGTGACCACGTGGCAGGGGAGGTGGCAGGGTCCCGACAGAACTGCTGTCAGGGTGATACGCGAGGCGGCGGTCGCGATGACGCAGCTGACGCCATCCTGCCGGGTATCAGGGCGTGGCTGGAGCCGGTGCCGAGAGATAGGGGAATGACCTCGTGCCGCGCGGCGGAACGGCGAAGGTCGCTCGGCTGCGGACCTCGATGAAAGCGTTGATGCCGTTGCGACGCCGGACTCCGACCGCGGGGTGGTGGGACGGTGCGTCTGCCGCGTTCATCACCGCGCGGGTCGCGTGGAAGTCCTCCATCGTGCGCTGCAGGGACACGAAGTGTGTGCCGGGTGTGCCGTGGTCGAGGGTGGCGAAGTCCCTGCGGTTGATACGGGCGCGGCCGTTCAGGCGGGCTCGTCCGGTGGCCTGGGCGTGGCCGACGACTCCGTGAGACGCGGCCGTGGCGGGCAGGTCATCGGCGTCGCTCCGCGCGTCTTCCACCAGTTTCCCGGCGGCTTCGGCGCTGACGCGTGGGGAGAACATGTGGCCGCTGCGGGCGTCCGCGTCCTGCTCGTACCAGCTGTCGAGGTCGAGCGTCAGATAGCTCACGTGCATCGTCGTCCCACCGGCGAGCGGCCCCTCGGTGATGGTGATGCTGTCCTCGTCGGCCTGGTTGCCGCGCAGACCCGAGTGGAAGCCGAGCATCAGCGGCGCGCTCCGAGGCAGGCCCGCGCCGGGCAGCCGCCGGGCAGGCAGGCCACGGCCCACGAATCCGGTCCGTACCTCGCGCAGCCGCAACCGGGTGCGCTGGTCGAGGGGGCCCGCTCCGAAGAGCCGGCCGCTGATGTCTGCCAGCAACTCCTCGTCGTCGCCGGCGAGATGAAGACAGGCATCGATCTCTTCGAGGACGGGATTCTCCCAACGGGCCATGGGCAGCGGCCGCCCGACCGGAGAGCGGCGCAGGGGGGTGTGCCGCTCGAACCAGCCGGGTCCCCAGGCCAGAGCGGTGAGCAGTCCGTCCGGGCCGTACGGGAACTCCGCCTCGAGACTCTGGAGCGCACCCTCCAGCCGGGCGACGTCGTCCGGCGTCGGCGTACCCACGACGTCGAGCATCAACAACCGGTGGAACAGTGGTGCCAGGGGCCGGCCATCGGGATCGGTACGGAACGTCGACTCCCAGGCGTGCTGGGCTTCGGGGAGCGAGGTCATGAGAAGTCCTCGGGGTCGGGGCCCGGCTGGTCGTCCGTGTCCGGGCGGAGATGGGCGAAAGCCGCGGCCCAGTCCGCGACCGGCTCCCCGGGCTCGTTGTAGAGGGCGAAGGTGGTGGAGCGGGCCGCAGGGATCTCGACCGCCGCCACAAGCGTGGCGGCGATGTCGGCACGGGCCACCATGCCGTCGGGCCTCGGGTGCTGGGTGAAGGTCAGGGCGTGGGAACCCGGGGGGTCGTCCGTGAACCAGGTGGGCCGCACGACCGTGTAGGGCAGGCCACCGGCGCGCAGCTCCTCCTCCGCGGCGACCCGGCCCGGCAGCAGCGCGTCGTCGATCCGGTTGAGGGGGTGGGCCGGCCCGTGGCCGACGGCGAAGGAGCTGAGGAGCACCAGATGCGGCAGTTCGCCGACGGGCGTGGCTGCGGCCATCAGAGTGCGTACGGCCTGGTGCGTGTGGCGCCAGGCGTTGCCGCGCCGCGGGATGAGCACGATCGCGTCCGCGCCGTCGAGGGCCCGGCCGACAGCGGGATCGTCCCCGAGATCGGTGAGTTCGACGACGCCGTGGCCCCGCTCGCGAGCCACGCCGGCGACCAGCAGACCGGTGGACCCGCGATAGCCCGATGCCGCGATCACGATCCGAGCCATGGTCACGCACCTTCGTCGACGGTGAACGCGGCCTTGCCTGCCACGCGGCGCTCTCGGAGGGCTTCCATCGCTTCCGGGAGCCGCTCCCATGAGCCTGTCCAGCCCACTACAGGATCCATCTGCCCGGCGGCCATCAGCCGCAGCAGTACGGAGAGATCCCCGCCAACCGGTTCGCCGGAGCCGAACACCCAGAACGGGTGGAGCGTCTGACGGACATGCGGAACGAAGGAGGAGATCGTCAGAGCGGCCGGCAGCCGCGACGACGTGCCCAGGAGCACGATGTGCCCCAGCGGGGCGAGCAGTTTGAGCGCGGTCGTCAGCACCTCGCCGCCGACGGACTCGACGATGAAGTCGAACTCCCCTTTCAGACTGCCGAGTTCATCGATGACCGTCCGTGCCCCGAGCGCCGCCACGTCCAGCGACCTGTGACTGCCGGACAGTGCCGTGACCTCGGCACCCCCTGCCGCCGCGAGCTGGACGGCGAACGACCCGACGCCGCCGCTCGCGCCGGTGATCAGCACCCGCTGCCCCAACAGCGCACCGCCGCGGCGAAGCGCGCGCAGAGCCGTCAGCCCGGCCACGCCCAGCGTCGCCGCCTGCAGCACCTTCACCGTGTCCGGCAGGGGCGCGATCCGGGTGGTTGGGACCGCCACGTACTCGGCCCAGCCACCGAAGTCGACCATCGCCGCCACGCGGGTCCCGGCCGCCGGACCACTGCCGTCGGCCGCGGCGCGGACCACGGTTCCGGCGAGGTCCTGGCCCGGGCGCCACCCCTCCTCACGCCGGGCGAACAGGCCCAGCTCCCCACGGTTGACGGAGAAGGCCCCGACCCGCACCAGCGCCTCCCCGGGCTCGGGTCTTGGCGCCGGTACGTGCCGGAGGTCCGGGCCTTCGGGCGTGCCGACGTAGGCGCGCATGGTCACGGGGTCAGCGGGGAGAGGGGCAGGATTCATGACGTTCACGCTAGGAGCGAGGGAGCGCCGGAGGGAAAGACCGGTGTGCTCTCGACTCATAGGCAACGCTTCTGAATCCCAACCCCGATCCGCGATACATGTGCCGAATCCCGATTCCGATGCCGTTCCCGATTCCGGCGACTTCCGCGTGCCTATTCTGGTGGCGATGACACCTGAGGCGAGATTGCTCCGCTACTTCCTGGCCGTTGCCGAGGAATCCAATTTCACGCGGGCCGCCGAGCGGCTGCACATCGCGCAGCCCGCCCTGAGCGCGCAGATCCGTCAGCTCGAGGCCCAGCTCGGCGTGCGGCTGCTGGAGCGTACGACGCGCAGGGTGGAGCTGACGGATGCCGGACGGGCGGTCCAGGATCGTGGAGCCGCCGTGCTTGCAGCGCTCGACGAGGTCTGGGACGCCGCGCGGCGAGCGGGCCGCGGTGAGTTGGGCCGCCTGCGGCTCGCCTACAGCACGAGCACTGGCTACGGCACGGTCCCGCAGCTGGTCGAGGCCATGCGCGCCCGCCACCCCGAGGTACACGTGAGCGCCGAGCCGGTGCGTACGCCCGATATCGCGCGCGCGGTGCTCGACGGACAGGCGGACGCGGGCGTCGCGCGTACGCCCGAGCCGGTCGCAGGCGTACGGCTGCGCCCGGTGCGCCGGGAGCGGCAGGGCGTGCTCCTCGCGGCCAGGCACCCGCTGAGAGCCGACGCGCCGGGGAGTGTGGAGCTCGCGGCCGTTGCGGAGTTCCCGGTGGTGGTGCACGCGCGGGAGGCGAATCCCGCGCACTACGACCAGGTGGTCGAGATGTTCCGCCGGGCCGGTGCGACGCCCCGGCTGATCGAGCGGTCGGTAGCGTTCGACCCCACACAGCGGGTGCTGCGCGACGGGCACACGGTGGGTCTGGTGGGTGAGGGGATGGCGGACGGCTTGGCCGACTGGCTGCGCTGGGCACCGGTGGCCGGCCGTGTGGACGAACTGGTGACTCAAATCGTCTTTCCGGAGGGCGAGTTGCCTCCCGTGACGGCGCGCTTCGAGGAAGTGGCGGCCACTGTCGCCGAAGCGGCGGGCTGGCTCACCTCGGCGGGCGGGGCGGCCTGAACCGGATCCTCGGCGGCCATCCAGTGCCGCATCGCTTCAAGGAGTGCAGCGATGACGGCCGCCCTCTCCCTCTCGTCCGGCTCGCGGGGTGCTCCCTCGTACACAGTCATTTCTCCCTTCTGAGTCGGGCCGCCCGGTCCGGTAGCGCACCTGCGGGCGCTGGACCGGGCGGCCCCTCACACGGCGCCCCTTGGGGCGGGGATGAGGCCGGCCAGGGACTGCGCCGTCCCGTGCTGTGCGTGCCGGGTAGGGGCCCAGTCGACCAGGGACGCCCCCACGGACATGCCGCCACCGAAGGCAGCCAGCAGGACGCGGTCGCCGACGGCCAGTCGGTTCTGCCGATGCGCCTCGTCGAGGGTGACGGGGACGGAGGCGGCACCGGTGTTGCCGTACCGCTCCAGCGTCAGATGCAGTGCGGCTGATCCAAGCCCCAGGTCGGGCCAGACCTCCGCGAGCATCACCCCGTTGGCCTGGTGCGGGACGAAGTGGTCGACGGCTTCGCCGGTGACCCCTGCGGTGGCGAGCAAGTCCTGTACGGCCGCAGGCAGTTGCTCCTGCACGAAGCCACGCACCCCCCGCCCTTCCATCTGGAAGTAGTGATCGCCTCCGGCGAGAGTCGCCGTGGAGGCGGGGAGCCGGCTGCCGCCCGCCGTCACGCCGATGAGATGGTGCTGGTCGCCCCGGGTGAGCAGGCTGGTCCTGATGACTCCCTGCCCCTGGTCGACCGGCCCGATGACCGCAGCACCCGCGCCGTCGCCGAAGAGGGCGGCAGTTCTGCGGTCGGAGTAGTCGAGGATGCGGGAGTAGATGTCTGCCCCCACGACCAGACCGTATGTCGCCCGGTCGTCTGCCTGGAGCAGCCGCTGGGTGACGGTGAGTGCGTAAATGAAGCCGCTGCACACCGAGTTGAGGTCGAAGCCCGCCGCGTTCCGCGCGCCGAGCAGGCTCTGGACGATCCCGGCCGTAGCGGGCTGCGGCTGGTCCGGGGTCGAGGTGGCGACGACGATGTACGACAGGTCCGCCGACCGCAGTCCGGCCTGGTCCAGCGCCCGCCTGGCCGCCTCGGCCGCCAGGTCCGAGGTGGCCTCCCCCGGGGCGGCCCGCCGACGCTGACGGATTCCCGTCTTGCGGACGATCCATTCGTCCGTCACCCCGGCACCCCGGGCGATCTCCTCATTCCCCACGACGGTGGCTGGGAGGTAGGACCCTGTGCTCACAATCCCGATCGGGCCGTACATATCGCCTCCTGCGTGTCGGGCGGTCATCGGATGCTTTCTGCCGGAACCAGGGTCAGCGCCGGGGTGTGGCCGGGGACGATCCGCTGCCAGCCCGCACGAGCCGCGTGGTCCGCGAGCACGGGGTCCTCCCCCACGACGACGGGCCGGCCCACCGAGGCGAGGAGCTCGAGATCGCTCGAGTGGTCCCCGTAGGCACTGCACTCCGCGAGGTCGAATCCCCTCACGGCCGCGGTGGCCCGCGCGGCGCGCCCCTTGACCGATCCGATCACGGGGGTAAGCACCTCCCCGGTGAGCCTGCCCCGGCGGATCAACGGCCGGGTGCCGATGGCCCAATGGGCGCCGAGATGTTCGGTGACCGGCTCCAGGCAGGCGAAGAAGGAGCCTGACAGCAGAACCACGAACTCGTCCTGCTGCAGGTGGCGTTGGAGCCGTGTCCGCGTTTCGGGGATGAACAGACCCCCCTTCTCCTGCTCGGCGGTGAACCACTCGCGGCCGGCCCGGGCCAGCTGCTGTGCACTGTGACCCGCGTAGAAGCGGTAGTAGTGGCGGTTGATGTCCTTGCGGGGCACTCCCAGCCCTGCCGAGTGGCGCAGTTCGGCGGACAGGCGCCCGTAGGTGGCCTCGGGCTCGCCCCGCTTGCGCAGATAGAACTCCAGGAAGCTGAACATGCTCTTGACGTTGATCAGCGTCTCGTCCACGTCGAAGAAAGCGGCCGAGGTCTCCCATACGGGCGGATTCAGGTACCTCATGACCGCAGCCCGACGCGGCTGAGGGTGAGGGAGAAGACGCACAGTGTCTCGCCGTCCTGGTCGGCCACGACCCGCACCGGCAGCCGGCCGGCTGACTCGGCCGCGGCGGGGTCCAGCTCCACGGTGCCGCCCTGCGTGTAGTACACGTCCTCGTCGACGGCCGGGGCTTGGCGCTCCTCGCCCACCTGGCAGGTGATGACGGTCGTCTTCTCCAGCTCACCGAACTGGCTGAAGACCACGGACAGGGCTGTGGGGAGGGTCTTGGACGGGGACATGCCGCGGGCCTCCAGCGCGGTAAGCAGGGCGATCTGCCGGGCGGCCTCCGCGATCACCATGCCTGGGAGGTGGTCCTGGGGGTGGTCGAACATGCTCGGGTGGTCACCCGGTATCCGCAGCACCGCCCGCGCGGTGTCGTCCTTGGTCTCGGCGTCGGCGAGCACCACGTTGCGAGGGTTGGTCCGGCCGACGAGGTACGGGTCCACAGCCGTGGCCGGCGTGGTGTCCTCGTGCGTACCCGATGACGGCAGCGGCGTTCCGCCGCGGTTCCTCAGCCGCAGCTCCATGTAGTCCGAAGGTGACTTGAACCGCAGGCCTACGGAGGCGGTGCCGATCTCGATCCGCCCGACGAACAGGCCGATCTCGTAGTCCAGTCCGGTGGTACGGCCCTCTCGCCGTCGGTGGGCGACGACCGTCACCCGCATCGACAGCGCGCAGGGGGCCGTCCCCACGGCTATGCGTTCCGGGCGCGTCAGCTGGATACGCAGATGAGTGAGGATGAACTTGTGGTCGGCCGGGACCCCGTAGAACTCATGGGCGCCGGCCAGGCAGGACTGCCTGCACGCCTCCAGGAGCAGCACCGGGTCGTAGGCGCTGGGGCGCAGCAGATGGTCACCGTAGTAGGCGTGGGAGCGCGGGAGTTGAGCGGCCGCCGCGTAGCACGTGTCGCCGAGCGGCCGCAGATCGGTGAGGAACACCTCGCCCAGCGAGTCCCGGTGCACCAGTGCGCGGTCGACCGTCCGGGTGTAGGTCAGTTCGGCGTCCTCTGGTGTGAGGTCGTCCAGCGAGAGAGTCGTGGTCGTCATGGTCAGAGCCCTGCCTTTGTGAGGTGGGTCGGCCCTGTGCGGCGGACCGCCTGCGTTGATATGAGAGTTCGCTCGTGTTCGATAGGCCATGTCCGGATGTTCAGTCGTGTTCGAGGAGCATTCCTGTCCAGGTGAATCCAGCCCCGGCGCCGAGCAGCAGGACCCGGTCGCCGGCAGCGAACTCCTCGCCGGCGAGGTGGTCGAGACCGGCGATCTGGTCGCCGCTTCCCAGGTGTCCGACGGTCCGCCCGAAGTCCCAGAGCGACTTGGCCTCGCCGCCCGGGAACTCTGGAAAGTAGTTCTCCTCGAGCAGGCGCAGCCCCAGGTTCGGGTAGACGACCCGCCTCAGCCGGGGGTCGTCGCCGTCCGGCAGGAGGGCGCGGCCGATCTCGTTGACGGCCGCGCGGGTGGAGCGCTGCAGCCGGTCCGTGCCGTTCTCGCTCAGGAACCTCCGCTTGGCGCTGCGCACGTCGTGCTCCGCGTCGAGGAGTTCGGGGTATTCCGGGCCCGGCGCGTTGTCGCGGTGGAGTCCTTCGAGGCCGGGATCGGAGACCGTACGGGTGCGCAGGACCCGCCATCCCGGCCTGGACAGCCCGGACGTCAGGACCGCTGCCGCGGCGGCATCGCCGTAGACGATGCCGTAGTCGGCGATGAACCGGTCGAAGCCCGAGGAGGCGAACTGGTCGGCCGCGACGACGAGCGCGCTCCCGCCACTGCCTCCCGCCAGAAACCGGCTCGCCACGTCGAGTGCCAGCATCTGGGCGTTGCACCCCTGGTTGATCGTGAGGGGCAGCGCCTGGGGACAGCCGAGTCGGGACTGCAGCCAGGAGGCGGGTGACCAGAGCCGCTTGTGGCCGTGCCGGTGGATGGCGGTCACGAGCAGAAGCTGGAGGTCTTCGGGTTTGACACCCGCCGCGGACAGTGAGCGCTGGGCCGCGATGAGTGCCATGTCCGCCGGGTAGAGGGTGTCCTCAGCGCAGACGGTGCGGTACCCGGTGGAGAGGATACGGTCGGCCTCGCCCTCGTACCGCTCGGCGGCGTCGGTGACATCCAGGCGGGTCTCGGGGAGGTAGCTGCCGGTTCCGGAGATCGTGAGAACGGGCGTGGTCATACGGCGACTCCCTTGGTGACGTCGTGGTGGTGCGCCTGCCCTGTGCGCTCCGCGTGTTCGCCTGCTGTCGGGCGGCCGCGGGGCGGCGGGGTGAGCACGGTCGCGACATGACCGTCGGGCCGTACGAGTACAGCGGCGGGGACCGGCAACAACGCGGCCTGGCGGGGCGTCTGTCCGGCGCTGAGCGTGCCTTCCGGGATGCCGGTCACCCAGGCGGTGGCCGAGGGTTCGCTGCCCGGCGGCAGGAGCAGAGTGAAGCGGTGGGGATCCGGGGTGTGGCCGGGGACCCGGGCGCCGGGCCGCAGCCGGTAGGTGTCGCGGTGCGGCCGCTCCTGGGCAGTTGCGCCATCGGAGTCGGCGGCCGGGTAGGTGACGTACAACTGGCTCCAGGCCTCGGCGAGTCCCGAGAGCGCGTCCTCCACGGCCTGGTGCGAGGCCGGGGTCGCCGCGTCGCGCATGGCGTCGAGGAGCCATAGCACTCCGGTGGTGCGGGCGACATCCGAGGCGACGGCCCGCCGCTCGCGTGCGTAGTCGTCGAGCAGACCGGGGCCGGCCGGACCGGGGTCCGCGCCATCGAAGAGGTGGCCGAGCCGCCAGGCCAGCGCGGCCGCGTCGCCGAAGCCGGTGTTCATGGCCTGGCCGCCCGCCGGAGAGTTGAGATGGGCGGCGTCCCCCGCGAGTACTGCCCGGCCCGTGCGGAAGCGGTCGGCGAGCCGCTCGTGCACGTGATAGTGGGCGACGCGGCGCGCCTCCGCCAGCCGTAGCGTGCTGCCGAATCCGAGGCGGTCCACCGTCGACTGGAACTCTGTCACTTCGACGGTCGTATCGCGGTCGAACTGTACGGCGGAGACGGGGCCCGCTATGCGGACCAGGCCGTCGGGGAGCGGGAGGAGGGAAACTGCCCCCGCCGGGCCGATGTACATGGCGGACTCGTCGCGGTCGACCGGGACGGCGGGCGTGCCCTCGGCAAGGAGGTAGCTCATGGGGTAGGTGACACCGGGGAATTCGACGCCGAGCCGCTCACGCACGGTGGAACTTGCGCCGTCGGCGCCCACCAGATAGTGGGCGGTCACGAGGTAGGTGCCCGCCTCACCGGTCAGCTCGGCACGGACCTCGTCGGCGTCCTCCGTGTGCCGCTCGTAGCGCAGACCGCGGATCAGCCGGCCGCCCATGTCCCGGTACGCGGCGGCGAGTACCGCCTCGACCTCGGGCTGGGGCACATTGAGGTAGTACGGGTAGGCGGTGTCCAGTCCGGCGAAGCCGATGGTGTATGTGGCGCCGCGGTACGTGTGGAAGGAGATCCGCTGCTGAGCGATGCCCCGCGCCTCCAACTCCGCGCGCAGGTCCAGCGCTTGGAACTGTTCGAGACCGGCCGCGTGCACCATCACCGCGCGGGTGCGCCGGTCGATCCGGGTCTCCCGGTCGACGACGACACAGTCGATGCCCCGCCGCCGCAGCTCGCAGCCGAGCATGAGGCCGGTCGGCCCGGCGCCGATGATCAGAACGTCGGTCCCGGTGTGCGTGAGCGACCCGTGGTTCTTCTCTCGATGCATCATTTCCCCTGGGTGACAGCGGTGTTCATGGCGGGGGGGGTGTACGTCGGCGGCTGAAGGGCCGGTCGGCCGGCCCTTCAGCTCGTAGCCGGTCAGCTCAGGGCTGTCCTGCGCTTCTTGAGGAAGAAGCCGACGAGGAGGGCGACAGCGACGATCAGCAGACCATTCATAAGGATCGCCACATTGATCCCGCTGAGCGTCGCGTCCCTGATCGGTGCGCCCGCCTGGGAGCGGATCCGCGCCGTGGCGATGGCACTCATGATCGGAATCCCGATGGTGATGCTGACCTGCTGGGTGAGCGTGGTGATACCGGTGGCAAGGCCCTGCTGCTCGTTCGGCAGCCCGGACGTCGCCGTGACCATGAAGCCCACGATGGCGGCCACATGGCCATAACTGCTCAGGAAGGCAAGAACCAGCACCGGAACCAGCCAGCCGCGCTCGGCTCCGGCGAAGAACAGCACACCGACGGTGACTCCCTGGACGATCAGGCCGGCCACCAAGAGCGCCTGGCTGCTGCCGAGGAAGCCGATCCAGCGGGGAGCGGTGACGCCGCCGAGAAAGGCGCCGACACCCAGCACACCGAAGGTGAGACCGGTCGTCATCGCCGAGTAGCCCAGCACTTCCTGGAGATACAGCGTGAGCAGGAAGATCATGGCGGTGAACCCGATGAACGTCACAAAGCCGCCGACGTTGCCCCACGTCACGCTGCGCAGCTTCAACACGCGCAGCGGCGCGAGCGGTTCGGCGGCGTGCAGCTCGATGTAGCCGAAGGCCGCGAGCAGCACCACACCGATCCCGAAGGCGAGGAGTGTGGTGGTGTCACCCCAGCCGTACTGGCCGGCTGCGGAGATGCCGTAGACGAGGGCGACCAGACCGGCGCTCACGGTGATTGCGCCGGGGATGTCCAGCTTGCTGCCGCGTCGTCCGCTGCCGCTCTGGAGGAGCAAGGGAGTGACGACGATCAGCAGCAGGCCGATCGGCACATTGATGAAGAAGCCCCAGCGCCAGCTCAGCGTGTCGGTGAGCAGACCGCCGACGATGGCGCCACAGGTGAAGCCCGCGGAGAGCATGGCTCCGTTGAGTCCCAACGCACGCTCCCGCAGCGGTCCTTCGGGGAACGACGTGGTGAGCAGAGCCAGGCCTGCGGGAGTCACCATCGCAGTGGCGAGACCCTGGGCGACGCGGGCGGCCAGCAGCGGCCCCGAGGCGTCGACCAGACCGCCGAGCAGAGAGGCGACCGTGAGGAGTGCAAGGCCCGCCAGGAACACCCGGCGTGCGCCGATCATGTCCGCGATACGGCCGAAGAGGAGGCTGAAGCCAGCCGCGCCGAGGGCGAAGGACGTGGCGATCCACTGCAGGTTTTCCTGGGCGACGTCGAGTTCCCGGCCGATGACCGGAACCGCGACGTTCATGATCGAGAAGTCCACCGCGAGCGTGAACTGGGCGCCGAGCAGCAGCACAAGGGTCAGCGTCTGGCGCCGGGTCATGCTGTTCGGCGACGCGGTCGGCTCGGTGGCCGGAGCCGGCCTTGTCCCGTCCGCACTATTGACAGTTGACATGGGAGGCCTTTCGATTCCTGTCGGCTGATTCGGCAACGAGCATCCGAGTCGCGACGGAGGCCTAGCCAGTACCCGCGCCCTCATATGGCCCAGGTTCCTACCACTGTCAGGGTCTGTCTCACCCGGCCGAAACGTGAATACCTTCGGCGCATGCCAAACTCCACACGAAGCGTCGTCGAGGAATACTTCCGGCTGCTCGGCAGCGGTGATCTCGAAGGTGCGACTGAACTGCTTTCCGAGCCGATCGACTGGTTCACTCCCGGCGACACCGATCTCATTCCCTGGATGGGCAGCAGGTCGAGCCACGAGCAGGTGCATGAATTCTTCCGGCAGGCCGGCGAGAACATGGAGACGGAGAAATTCCAGGTGCACCGGATCGTGGTGGAAGGCGAGCTCGCCATCGTGCTCGGGCACTTCCAGTACAAGGTGAAGGCGACCGGAAAGAGCTTCGCGTCGGACTTCGCCCTCGAACTCCGCGTGACCGACGGGCTGATCGACCGCTACCGCATGCACGAGGACAGCTACGCCATTTCGCTGGCCTTCCTCACCTGAAGCCGAGCAGTACTCCAGCCCCAGTGGCCGAGCACGTAGGAGGCTCTCCATGACCACCGAGAATGACTGCGATGTGCTCATCGTCGGAGCCGGGCCGACCGGTCTGACCGCGGCGTGCGAACTCCTGCGGCGCGGCATCAGGGTGCGTCTTGTCGACGCCGCCGCGCAGGCGAGTGTGCATTCCAAGGCGATGCTCGTCTGGCCGCGCACCCTGGATGTCCTGCAGGATCTGGGCCTTGCGGGATCAGTGGACGAAGTCGCCGTGAAACTACGGCAGATGACTTACTACTCGGAGCGGCGCCCGGTCACCCGGATGCGGATGCCCGACGCCCTCGCCCCGTACTGCCTTCCGCAGCGGCACACCGAGGAGATCCTCATCTCCGGCCTCAAGGACCTGGGCGGCGCGATCGAGCGCGAGGTGCGGCTGCTCGGGCTCCAGGGCCTCGACTTCAGCGGCCGGATCACACCCGGCCACCGGGTGACCGCCACACTGGAACGTGCCGACGGCTCGGTCGAGCGCTTCACCGTGCCCTGGGTGATCGGCGCGGACGGGGCGGCGAGCGTCGTACGCAACCAGCTCGGCATCCCGTACGAGGGAGCGACGTACGAGAACCGCTTCCTCATCACCGACGCCCGGATCGCGAACAATCCGCTCGACCCCGACGAGATCCACTACTACCAGTCGCGGATCGGCGTGCTGGCGATCGTCCCCCAGCCCTACGGCCTGTACCGCTTCTTCACCAATGCCCCCGCGGACCTGGAGAACGGCACGCTCGCGGACATGCAGAGCCTGGTGGACG
Source organism: Streptomyces sp. NBC_00885 (assembly GCF_045207475.1). Lineage (NCBI taxonomy): Bacteria > Bacillati > Actinomycetota > Actinomycetes > Kitasatosporales > Streptomycetaceae > Streptomyces > Streptomyces sp. NBC_00885. Next base: position 8,364,094 of record NZ_CP108796.1, on the reverse strand, counting down.
TGCGCGGCCCCGGCGGACTGCGGCTCATCGAGCCGGACTGGGTCACCACTTTCCGGGTCCACCGGCGCCGTGCCGCCTCCTTCCAGTTGGGCCGGGTGTTCATCGCGGGAGACGCGGCGCACGCGCACAGCCCGATGGGTGGCCAGGGCCTCAACACCGGTATCCAGGACGCCCAGAACCTGGCCTGGAAGCTGGCATCCGTCATCCGTGGTGACGCACGCACCGGACTGCTGGAGAGCTACACCCCCGAGCGGGCCGCTGTGGCCGACGCCGTCGTCCGGGACACCGATCTGCAGACCCGCGCGGCCATGTGGAACAAGAGCACGCAGGTGGCGCTGCGCGACACCGCCATGCGCGCGCTGGAGCGCACCCGGACCCTCGAACGGTTCTACGTCCCCATCGCGGCCGGCCGCCGCTGGGTCTATCCCACGGCCCCGGCCACCACGCAGAGCCCCCGCCGACTGGTCCCCGCGGACTGGTGCGACATGAGGTCCTCCCTGCGCCGGCACGCCAGGCAGGGCGCCGCGCTCCCGAGGGGCCTGGCCCTCGGCCTGGGCGCCGCGGGGCCCGAAGCCGACCCCACGCGGTTCGCCGTCGTAGTCGTCCCGCCCGCCAAGGGCAATGATGACGGCCGGCTCGCCGAGGCGGTACGACACCTCGCCCGGCCCTGGCACCGCCAGGTCCGGGTGATCGACGCCGGGGCCGGCCCCACGGGCGGAGGGCGGCGCGGCGCCGAACTGCTGCGCCGCGCGCACCGGGAACTGCGCTGCAGGCGCGCGGGATTCCACCTGGTGCGCCCCGACGGGCACATCGTCATGCACGGCCACCACGACGCACTCGACATCCTGTACGGCGAGTTGAACCGGATCTTCACGGCTCCCGATCCGTCCCCCGACCTGGCTCCCGACCTTCAGGAAGCCACTACCCGTCCGACCGATTCCATGGAGGAAACCATGTCCGGCAACGGCCGCTACGTCCCCAACAGCCATGTCGTCGGCAATGGCCCGCACCGGGTCATCGTGCTGCACTCAATCTTCGGCGGGCTCGAATCGTTCCGCGCCTGGTGGCCCTATCTGGACGGGACCCGGTTCACGTATGCCTTCATGGACGCCCGGGGCTTCGGCAAGGCGCTCGATGTAGCAGGCACGTACAGCACGGACGAGATCGCGTCGGACGCACTCGCGCTGGCGGACAACCTCGGCTGGCAGGAGTTCTCGCTCATCGGCCACTCGCTGGGCGGCATGCCGATCCAGCAAGTACTCCTCAAGGCGCCCCAGCGGGTACGCAAGCTGATCGGCCTGAGCCCGGTGCCCGCCACCGGAATGCCCATACCCGACTCGGACTTCCCACTCTTCGCCGAAGCCGCCCACCAGGTGGCGAACCGGCGGATCATCGTGGATATGACCACGGGCAACCGGCTCTCCGCAAACTGGGTGGACGCCTGGGCGCAGCAGTCGATGAAGGAGGTCGGCCCGGTGGCCTTCCGCGGCTACCTCGACTCGTTCCGCTCCACGGACTTCTCGGCCCGCATAACCGGGGCCGAGGTGCCCGCGCTGGCAGTGGTCGGCGAGAACGATCCGGCGGTCACCGCCGACGACATGAACGAGACCTGGATGAAGCACTATCCGAACGCCGAGCTGCTGGTCATGGGCAACGCGGGCCACTACCCGATGGTGGAGACGCCCATCGCGCTGGCCACTGCGCTGGAGAAGTTCCTCGCCGCGTAGTGCCGAGAACTCACGGCGGATACCTGATGGCCCTCCTGTCGGTGGCCGGGTATCCGCCGTGTCGGCGTTTCCAGAGGGCTTCCAGCAGGTTCCCGAGGGACAACGCATATCTGGCGGGCCGCTCAAGACTCCGGCGCGCTCACGTCTCCCGCTTCTCCAGAAGCCTGCGAAGTATGGCTTCGGACGGCGATCCGGGCTCGGCCTGGTACAGCACGATGGCCTGGTCAGGAGCCTCGGGAAGCCTGAACGTCTCATAGATGAGCGTCAGCGCACCAACTTCGGGGTGGTTGAGCCGGCGAGTGCCGTGGGACTTGTCCCAGACCCGGTGCTCCGACCACATCGCGGCGAACTCCCGACTGTTCGAGGAGAGTTCGGTGATGAGGTTGGTCAGTTCGGGATCGCCGGAGTAGCGGCCGTGCATCAGTCGCAGATAGCCGACCAGGTCCTGGGCCTCGTACTCCCAGTCGGTGTAGAGCTGCCGCGCACCCGGGGCGCGGAAGAGTAACCGGGCCAGGTTCGGCGCCTCGACGTCGCCGTCCCGGCCGGTGAGATCGATGTATCCGGTGAAGAGGATGCGGGCCAGGTGATTCCAGGCGAGCACCTTGGTCTGTCTCCCGAGGAGCACGGCGGGCCCGCTCTCGAAGGAGGCAATCATCCGCTCCAGGCCCGGGCGCACCCGCTCGGTCGTCCGCGGCGCCTTGGTGGCGTGGGTCGGCCGGACGAGGTCGTGCAGGTGGGCCCGCTCGTCGGGCCTGAGCCTGAGCGCGGTGGCAAGTGCGTCCAGCACCTCTGGTGAGGCGTTGCGGTTCTGTCCCTGCTCCAGCCGTGTGTAGTAGTTGACGCTCACTCCGGCGAGAAGCGCGACTTCTTCACGCCTGAGTCCGGCCACCCGGCGGCGCTTGCCGTCACCGGCGAGGCCGAGGTCTTCCGGGCGCAGCCTGCTGCGCACTGACTGGAGGAATCTCCCCAACTCGGTTCCTCGATCCCCCGTGGACCTCTGCAAGGCTGGTCTCCTTCCGCATGGTGATACAGGGGCGCGCGTCATGCCGTGCGGGCGGACAGACATCGAAAAGAAGCCATGGTGACGTATCTCACTGTCGTCTGTGACGCATGTGCTTTCCTGTCTGCTGTGGAGTGAAATCCGTGTTTCGCGAAGGGCGATTCCACGCGGTGTCGACAAAAATGCCCTGGTCACGGGTCATCCGGGTCAGCACACACGGTCCGATGATAATCAGCCAGTCGGCGCTCAAAGTCTCGCACTGTTCGGTCAATTGAGAGAGCGAAATAGCCCAAGATCCGTGAAGCGTGGTGACATTGTTGAACCGTCAGCAAAATTGTGATTGCGCGGAGCGACTGCCATTCGCGGGGTGGGGCTGACAGGGGCAGGCTGGGCCCCTCCCCCAACCTCCCCGGCTCCTGGAGACTTGTTCACATGGACGTACCTGCCGACCTGGGGGAGTTCCTGCGCACCCGGCGTACCCGCATGCCCCCGGAAGAACCCACTCCCGCCGTTGGTTCGGGCCACAGCAGCCCGGGCCTGCGGCGCGAGGATGTGGCAAGACGCGCTGGGCTTGGCCTGACCCACTACATCTGCCTCGAAGAGGGCCGTCACCGCGACGCCCCGCCCGACGTACTCGACGCTATCGCCCGGGTGTTACGGCTCAACGCCGGCGAACGCGACCACATGTACCGGCTCGCACAGGGAGACGAACCGGCACCCGACGAATGCACCGGACAGGGCGTCCGGCACCTGATGCGGGGACTGAAGGGCATGCCCGCCGTCGCCCTCAACCACCGCCACGACGTCCTCTTCTGGAATCCGCTGGGGCATGCGCTGCTCGCCTGCCACCTCGACAGGGACAGCCCTCTCAGCGCACGCCACCGCCCTAACCTTTCGAGGATGCTGTTCCTCGACCAGCACACCCGCGAGCTGTATCCGCACTGGGCGGACGAAGCCCGCCAGATGGCCGCCCGCCTCCGTCTCGCCTCGACGGACAATCCCCGGGACGGCAGGCTGGCAGCCCTGATCGGTGAACTCGCTGAATCCGACGACGGGTTCGCGGCGCTGTGGTCCCAACCGCTTGTGCGTGCCAGGGCCTTCGGCACCCGGCACTTCCGGCACCCTGTGGTGGGGTGCCTGGAGCTGGCCTTCGAGAACGTGGAGCCCCCGGACAGTCCGGGGCAGCAGGTTCTGGTCTTCAGCGCGGAACCGGACACCTCATCGGAGAAGGCCCTCAGTCGCCTCGCCGCTGGGTCGGCATGGCCCGGCGAGCCCACGGGGCGGCGGACCTGGCCGCCCGCCCAATGAGAGGGGACGAGGTACCTCCGCGCCCCGTGCAGGGCTTCGCAGTGGCGCGCCTTGCGCCGGTGCCGCAGCAATCAGCCACCGGTCCTGGCGCGGCATACAGCCTGGTCGGGGGAACATCGCCTACTGTCCCCATCCGACAATTCATCCCGACGAGCCGCTGCCAGAGGTGGTCGGACGGGCGCCCCTTTCGCCTGTCCCGCCCGAAGAAGCTCCTGCGCTGACGCGGCCGAGACGAGGCGCGCGCTATGAGGGCAGTCGGAGGGCACACGGTCAGGGAAGGCCGCTTCTGGCATCGCCGCGCCGAGCTGGTCTATTACGACGCCGGTGAGGGACCTCTCGCCGTGTATGCGCACGGCGGGTTCGTCAGTCAGGCCACCGAGGACCGGATGGGCCTGTTCGACTGGGCGCCGCTACTGGACGCGGGGCTGCGCCTGGTCCGCTACGACGCCCGGGCGCACGGGCGATCCACCGGCGACCCCGTGGACACCGACTACACCTACGCCGCGCTTGCCGACGATCTGCTGGCCCTGCTCGACCACCTGGGCGCCACCGAGCCCGTCACCGCCATGGGCGCGTCGATGGGATGCGGCACCGCGCTGCACGCCGTTGTCCATGCGCCCTACCGGTTCTCCCGGCTGGTCCTGCTCATCCCACCCACCGCCTGGAGCACGCGCCAGGCGCATGCGCAGGCCAACCGGGAGTCCGCTCACATCATCGAAAGAGAGGGCGTGGACGCCTGGCTCGCCGCCAAGGCACAACAGCCTCGCCCTGCAGTCGCAGCCGATGTTCCCGAATTCCCACCGACACCCACCGAGCGTGTACTGCCGTCCATCCTGCGCGGCCTGGCGCTGTCCGACCTGCCCTCCCCCACGGCAATGGCCGCGCTGCGCCGGCCGGCCTTGATCCTGGCCTGGGCGGACGACCCTGGCCACCCCCTGTCGACCGCGGAAACGCTGGCCCATTGGCTGCCACAGGCCGAGCTGCACGTGTCCCGGACGGGCGCTGACATCCGTACATGGGGGGAACGCATCGCGGAGTTCCTGACCCGGCCCCGGCCTTGATCGGCGGGAGACCACGCCCCTTACGCGACAAGGCTGCGATCGCCCGGCGCTGCCGGGCCAACGCGTTTGTGAACCTGGCGATCTATGCTGGACAGCATCACTCAAAGGGGTTCACGTGCACCTTCTCACTCTCGGAGTGATGGCACAGTCGCGCAAAGAGAACGAGCGTCGACTGCCGATTCACCCCTCACACTTCGACCGGATCGACCCGGACCTCCGGGAACGTATTTTCCTTGAGCGCGGGTACGGGGAGCGCTTCGGCATCCCCGACGAGCAATTGGCGCCCCTCATAGCCGGGTTCCGCTCCCGTGAGCAGCTCATCACTGAGTGCGATGTCGTCCTGCTGGCCAAGCCGCTGCTCGCAGATCTCGAGGAACTGCGCGATGGACAGGTCCTCTGGGGTTGGCCGCACTGCGTCCAGGACAAAAGGCTCACTCAGCTGGCGATCGACCGGAAGCTCACGTTGATCGCCTTCGAGGCGATGAACCACTGGACCAACGACGGCTCGTTCAACCTGCACGTCTTCCACAAGAACAACGAGCTGGCCGGTTACTCCTCCGTACTTCACGCCTTGCAGATCAACGGTTCGACGGGCGACTACGGCCGTCGGCTCCGAGCGGCCGTGCTCGGCTTCGGCGCGACCGCCCGCGGAGCCGTGACAGCTCTGAGCGCCCTGGGCGTGCACGATGTCGACGTCCTGACCCAACGTGGTGTCACAGCCGTCAGCTCGCCGATCCATTCCGCGCGAATCATCCAGTTCGACCGTGACGAAGCCGACCCCAGCCTCAGTTACGTTCACTCCGACGCCGGCCGGGTACCACTGGCCGGATTCCTCGCCGAACACGACATCATCGTCAACTGCGTACTGCAGGACACCGCGGCGCCGCTGATGTTCCTCAGCGACGACGACCTCGGTCTGCTCACACCGGGCACCCTCATCATTGATGTCTCCTGCGACGAGGGCATGGGCTTCAGCTGGGCGCGGCCGACATCGTTCATCGAGCCGACGTTCGTGGTCGGCGAGAACATCCTCTACTACGGCGTCGACCACAGCCCGTCCTATCTGTGGAACTCCGCGACCTGGGAGAACAGCGAGGCACTGCTCCCCTTCCTGCGCGCCGTGCTCACCGGACCCAGCACCTGGGAGTCCAACGAGACCATCCGCCGCGCCATCGAGATCCGCGACGGTGTCATCCAGAACCCCAGCATCCTGGCGTTCCAGCACCGTTCGGCTCAGTACCCGCACCTGCCCGACTGACAAGCGGTCACGGCGAAAGAGCACCACCCGCTCAGCCTCCGGCTTGAGCGTGTGGTGCTCGATGAGTTGTCGCGCGTCAGACAGCCAAGGGGACACGCTCGCCCTCTTCGACATGCTCGTACTGGGCCCAGATGCGGTTCATTTCCTGCTGGTAGTACAGCGGGTACAGGCCGAAGACAAAGATGAGAATGACCCCGATCCACGGATTACAGGTGGGTTGCATCCCGGCTGTACGTTGCATTCGCGCGATTCGCTCACCCGTGTTGTAAATCGACACGAACGGGGGCACGATCACCAGCCAACCCAGGGTGATGGCCAGAACAGCCAGCCCTGGCCTGACGTCGATACGCCCATCGAAGTCACGAGCTTCACGGTTCACCTTGAAGTACCAGACCAGCTGATAGATGCCCAACGTGATCAATGGCCAGACGAGCCATACCAGAAAGATGTTCCTGGTCTTGCCTACGAGGCCGGTCATGAGTATCTCCGCTCCAGTGGAGGCGGTGCACAGCGACCACAGCAAGGGGTCCCGAGGGGACCGTTGCAGCTATTTCCTACTCATTCCAGTGCATCACGACCGGTCCCGCTGCGCGCGTCGGCGAGGCCCGGGCGGGAAGCGGGTGACGGCACACTCACTGCGAGAGTCGTCCTACGAACGAGCGCGGCGTACGGTGACGCCGCTCGCGTGTGCGTCCGCACCGTCCGAGGTATCCGCAGAAGGAGTCCGTCGAGCATGTCACAGTCAAACCCCGCCGACGCGGGCGACGCCCCCGTCGTCGTAAGCAACATCGTGGGCTCCTTCGCCTGGGGCGTACTGCATGAGCGGCACCCCGCCCTTATCGAGCGCGTGCGCAAGGCGACCGCCTATCCCGTTCAAGCGCAACACGCACTGGATGCCCTGCTGCGGGAGATCGCCGAGGGCGGCCTCATCGAGGCTCTCGACGCCGCCGAACCGGACGCCGCTCCGTGGCGGCAGTGGGGCGAGGGCCACATCGGGCGTCGCTGGGCAGACGTGCCGTTCCTGTGGGCGGAGAGCTACTTCTACCGGAAGCTGCTGGCCGCGCTCGGCTACTTCTCTCCCGGGCCGTGGCAGGGCATCGACCCGTTCGCACCCTTCAAGCGCGCCGAACTCATGGGTACGACCGTCGATTCGGAGCTCGCTGCGCTCGAGAAGACTCCCCGCCTGTCGAGAGCAGAACAGGACACCGTTCTGCTGCACGCGTCCTTGTGGGGGAACAGGGCAGACCTCGGTTTCCAGCTGTCGACCGGCAAGTCCGGTCTGGGCGAGCGCGTCACAGGGCTCGTCGTCGACGACACGGCGACGCTCTGGGAACTGCTGGAGAGCCGACGACCGGGCAAGGTGTGCCTGGTCGCCGACAATGCCGGGCCGGAGCTGCTGCCCGATCTGGTGCTCACCGACCATCTGCTCGCCACGGACCGCGCCTCGTCCGTGAGCCTGCACATCAAGCCGTATCCGTACTACGTCTCCGACGCCACCACCTCCGACGTGCTGGACTGCCTGGCACGTATGTCCGCAGCTTCCGGACGAGCCTCGCAGATCGGTGAGCGGCTGCGGCAGGCGGTGACCGACGGACGTCTCGTCCTGCGCGCCCATCCCTTCGCGTGTGCTCCACTCCCCTATCCGGACATGCCCGTCGAGCTCCGAGAGGACTTCGCTTCTGCCACGTTGACCGTCATGAAGGGCGACCTGAACTACCGCCGACTCGTCGGCGACCGCCACTGGCCCGCCACCACTCTTTTCTCAAAGGTCACCGCATACTTCCCCGGGCCGGTCGCCGCGCTACGGACGCTGAAGTCCGACGTGATCACCGGCCTCGCCCCGGGCACGCTGACCGAGCTGGAGGCAACAGGCAGCGCCTGGCGTACGAGCGGCACACACGCCCTTGTTCAAGTCAGGGTATGAAGGTGCGTCAGGTGAGCCCCACGGCTGCCGGTTCGCACGCAATCTCGTGAACAGCCTCCGCGTCCCCCACCAATGGTGGGACATATGGTGTCCATTCGGGCTGGACATAGAGAAGTGGGCTCTCGCATGACTCGAATCATCGCTGACATCTCGGTCTCCCTCGACGGCTTCGTCACCGGGCCCGACCCCGGCCCCGACAACGGCCTGGGCACCGGCGGCGAGGCCCTGCACACCTGGGCGTTTTCCGACGACCCCGACGACCGCCGGGTCCTGCGCGAGGCGACCGCCCGCTCGGGCGCCGTCATCCTCGGCCGCCATCTCTTCGATGTGGTCGACGGGCCGAACGGCTGGGACGACGAGTCCGGCTACGGCGCCGGCGAGGTCGGCAAGCCCGCGTTCGTCGTCGTGACGAGCTCGCCGCCGGAGTCGGTGCGGCTCACCGACCTCGACTGGACGTTCGTCACCACCGGTCTGCCCGACGCCGTCACCGCCGCGCGCGAGCGCGCCGAGGCGGCGTCGTCGGACAGCGGCGAGGACCTCGACGTCGTCCTCATGGGCGGCGGCGCCACCATCGGCTCCGCGCTCGACGCCGGGCTGGTCGACGCGCTGACGCTGCACCTGGCGCCCGTCGTGCTGGGCGCCGGGACGCCACTGTTCACCGGCGGAGCGCCGCGGACACTGGTGCAACGGAGCGTGACCTCGACATCGACCGCGACGCACCTGACCTACGACGTCCTCTGACTCCGTCGTTACGGAACTTCACATCGAGCAGTCAACGGCGCCCCGGTGGGGCGCCGTTCTGCAGGGGTTGGGTCCCGGCTCGTAGGCCGTCAGAGGCGGCAGCTGATCTCCATGCCTTCCTCCACCGGGAAGGTCACGCTCTGGTAGCCGTTCTCCGGGGAGCGTACGTAGTCGAGATAGGGCTGCAGACTACTCAGGTCGACATCGTCGGCGACGACAAGGGTGCCGGGCTTCATCTGTGGTTCGAGCAGGCGCAGTACGGGCAGGCACAAGTCCTTCCAGCCGTCGAGCAGGACGAAGTCCGCGGAGCCGTCGATGCCGCTGAGCGTCTCGCGGGCGTCTCCCTCCAGCACGGTGATCACGTCGTCCAGACCCGTCTCGACGAAGGTGCGGCGGGCTGCGGCGATCTTGTCCCTGCTCAACTCCGTGGTGATGACGCGTCCGGCTCCGTTGTCCCGCACAGCGGCAGCCAAGTGCAGCGTGGAGATCCCGAAGGACGTACCGAACTCGATGACCGTGGCAGGCCGGACAGCCCGGACCAGGTTGTAGAGCAACTGCCCGCCGGCGGCTGAGATCGGCATATAGATCTCCGCCGCTGCGTCGGCCTGTTCCTGCGGCGTTCCGAAGCCACCTGGCCGCTGCGCCTGCACGCGCGCCGCTGTCGCTTCGTCGTGCGCGGCTTGCGCGAACATCCGGCTGAGGGCGACTTCGACCCGGGGGTCGGCGAGTGTGTGAGTGAGCGTCATAAACCTAGAATAGACGCACCGTTGCGTTGAGTCTAGAGTCGTTAACCTGAGACCAGGGAGGCGACATGGGACCCGCAACAGGAACCGCCGAGGACAGCTCCACCAGCCGGCCAGGCCGGGGGCACCACGGCAACCGGCACGGGCGGAGCGAAAAGGCCCGGCAGGCGATCCTGGAGGCGGCCGACGACCTCCTCGCCGAGAAGGGCTTCGCGGGCATCACCATGGAGGGCATCGCGGCGAGAGCCGGTGTCGCCAAACAGACCATCTACCGCTGGTGGAACACCAAGACCGACGTTCTCGTCGACGCCTTCCTCCAGGACATGACCGAGGAGCTGATCCCGCCCGATCACGGCGACATCGCCCTCGACCTACGTGCCCATCTGCGTCAACTGGCCAGATTCCTGGGCCAGTCCGACTCCGGAGCCGTCTTCAAGGCCCTGATCGCACAGGCGCAGCACGATCCGGCGTTCGCGGAGGACTTCCGGGCCAGGTACCTCGACGAACAGCGGCGCCGCGACCGGCTGCCACTGGAACGCGCCGTACGACGGGGCCAACTGCCCGTCGGCCTCGACCTGGCGGCCGAGACCGACCAGCTCGTAGGACCCCTCTACTACCGCGTCCTGGTATCGGACGAGCCGGTCGGCCAGGACTTCACCGATCGCCTGGTCGACGCCTTTCTCCGCCGCACGCAGTGACAACACCCTCTCCCGCCGATGCGGTCGGCCGCGCCGGTGCCGGGCCGTCGGTGATCCTTTCCCGCTTGGCGGGCATCCCCTCAACTGATTTCATGAAGTGTGCAGACAGGAAGAAGCGGGTGGAGGGCACGTGCACCAGAGTGAAGATGAGATCTTGGCCGCGGAGCTTGCCGCTGTGGCTGCGTTTGCCGGGGATGGCGGTCGCTTGACCAGGTTCGTGACCAAGCGGATGAAGAAGAACGTGTCGGAGATCGACCTGGTCGTCCCCCTGCCCTTCGAAGAGGCCGTCAAGTACGTCGTCCACGTGCTCGGACGAGAGGGACGAACAGTCGATCCCATGCCGGTTGAACCTGGCCCAGGCCAGCAGACGATCCGTGTGATCGCCCCCGGCGGGGTTGGCGGCATGAACCCTGTCCTGGTCACTGCGCTGGTGAAGAACGGCGGGGAGACCAGCTCGGAGGTCAGGCTTCGTGCGGCTGCCAAGGAAGGCTTGATCAAGCAGCGGGCGGGCGAGCAGACCGCCACCCGCCTTGCGGCGTTGCTGGCCAAGTAGACCGCAGAACAGGGCTGATGCGAGATGTCTGATGTGGGCGGGGCGTTCGGGCTTGTATTCGGGGCGTTCGGGCTGCTGTTTGCCGCCCTCGGGATCGGGATGCTCACCTGGATGGCGCGAAGGGCTTCCGAGTACAGACGGACCCTGTGCGAAGGGCTGGTGGCCGAGGCTCAGTGTCTGGACACCTTCGTAGTGCACCGCCGTTCCCCGAACGGGCCCGGGCACAGCCGGCGCCGTCTGATTCTCGGGTTCCGGACGTCGGACGGGCGTGATGTGCGGGCCGAGATCGCCTCGCAGGAGCCGTATGTGGCGGGGGACATCGTGCCCGTGCGGTATCTGCCGCAGCGCCCCGAGCGGGCGGTGCCGGCCGGGGCTTCGCCCGGGCTGGGAGTCGCCTCGTGCCTCGCCATCGGTGTGCTGGTCGTCTTCACGTCCGTGGGCCTCTTCTTCGCCGCGACCGGCTTCGGTCTGGCCGGGTTCACGGACGCGTCGACCGACGACGGCGGGACCAGTCCCGGGCAGTCCTGGACCTCCGAACCCTGAACGGGGTAGCCCTGCGGTTCACTGTGCCCGAGCGCCCACGCGCCGAGAGGTCCCGGGGGAACCGCGAACAGCTCCACCCGGGACCCTTGACGCGCGCGTGCCCCTAGAAGGTCAGGTTCCAGGCGTCGATCTTGCCGATGTCCTGGGAAGCCACGTCACTGACGCGCAGCTTCCACGTTCCTGCCGCCACTTCCGAAGAGGCGTTCACCGTGTACGTCTTGGCGACGTTGTCGGTGCCGTCGTTGTTCGGGAAGTCCTCGAGCGTGTAGACCGTGCCGTCGGGGGCCACCAGGGACAGCACGAGGTCGCCCCGGTAGGTGTGCTTGATGTCCACGCCCACCTTGAGCGTGGCCGGAGCGTTGCCGCTGACGCCGGTCACGGTGATCGAGGACTCCACCGTGCTGTTGTCGGCGATGGCGACATCGGCGGTGTTCTCGAAGTACGCGCCGGGCGGCGGGGTGCCGCCGACGGCCTTGAGCGCGTCGACCTGGCCCTCACCGAAGAAGCTGTTGGCGGCGGTCGTGCCCGTGCAACGGCTGTCGGAGGGGCAGGCGGTGTCGGTGGCCTGGGACGACAGCCTGGCCCGCAGGTCGGCCGGCGTGGCGGAAGGGTCGGTGCTCGCCAGCAGCGCCGCCACACCCGCGACGTGCGGGGAGGCCATCGAAGTGCCGTTCATGGTGCCGTACTTGCCGCCGGGCAGCGTCGAGTAGACACCGGACGCGCCGTCGCCGCCCGGGGCCGCGACGTCGATGATGCTCCGGCCGAAGTTGGAGTACGAGGCCTTGACGTTGCCGTTGCCCATCGCCGCGACGGTCACCACACCCGGCAGCTCGGTGGGGATGTCGATGCAGGCGTTGGTGATGGTGCGGGTCACGGGGGTGGAGTCGTTCGGGCTCGAGGTGTCGGTCCGCTTGTTGGCCAGGTCGTAGTTGGAGTTGCCCGCCGCCGCGATCTGCAGCGAGCCCTTGTTCTCCGCGTACTCCTGGGCCCGCTTGACGCCCTCGATGATGGCCGCCTGGTCGGCGTTGTCAGGGCAGTTGAACATCCACGGGTCGGTGTAATAGCTGTTGTTGGTGACCTTGAAGCCGTGGTCACCGGCCCACATGAACCCGCAGACGGTGTTCTCGGCGAAGAACATGCTGGTGTTCGGTTCGGCGATCCGGACCGAGGAGATCTTCACGCTCGGCGCGACGCCGATGACGCCCTTGCCGTTCTTGGCGGCCGCGATCGTGCCCGCCACATGCGTGCCGTGGTCGCCGAAGGGTCGCCATGCGCCGGTGCGGGTGTCCGCCTTGCCGTAGGCGCAGGAGACGGAGTCGGCGGCGTTGAAGTTCGGCGCGATGTCCTGGTGAAGGTCGTCGACGCCGGTGTCGAGGACGCCGACCTTGACGGCCGAGGAGCCAGTGGTGACAGCCCAGGCCTTGTCCGCCTTGATCTGGGTCATGTCCCAGCGGTTGGACTCGGTGAGGGTGGTCGTGGCCTGCGTGGGAGTCGCGGGCAGCGCGGGGTTGTACGCATCTGCCGGTACGTCCGAAGTCCGGGTGGCGCCCACCATCTGGACGCCGTTGACGCCGCGCATGGCGCCGGCGAAGGCCGAGGAGGCCGAGTGCGCGACGATCACGCCGATCGCGTCGTAATTCGCGAAGACCGTGCCGCCGTTGCCGGTGATGGCCGTCCGTACGGCGGAGCTGTCACCCGGCGCGGTGATGACCAGGTAGGCGCGGGTACCGGCGGCCCATGCGGCGGGGGACGTTACAGCGGTCGCTGAGGTCTCGGACGCGATCGGGGCGGCGTGTGCCGCCCCGAGGGGAGTCGCGAACACGACGGCCGCTCCAAGGGCGGCAGCGGCCACGACCGAGCGTCTCAGCCGGCTGGATATGAGGGTATGCAAGGCATCCTCCGAGAGCCCGGTGGCGCTGGTGGCGCCTACCGGGCCGAGTGTGGGAAGTGGTGAACGCAAGATGTCAGAAATCGGCCCCGCATGGGAAGAGTTCGATCACACAAGTGCCCTTGCAGGAAGGGCGATTGGCCGCAAATCCGCCGTCCCGCAAAACGGTGCACGAGGTTCCGGTGCGATCGGGGGCCCGGCTTCAATGGTGAGCGTCTGAGCACCGGACTCCCGTCGACGCGCATATGTCTGTCGATGTCACCTCTATCCGCATACGAACCCCCTCAGGCTCTTGCACCGCCCCAGGATGATGTTTGTCGGAAGGTGACACGTGAGAGATCATCGTGTTCAGCAACGTCAAGTAGGCCAGAAGCAAAGGAAGCGGCGCCGCCGGGCGACGATCCGTCTGTCTTCCGGGCCGCGTGCAGGGCGCGCTTGCAGGACGCGGACTCCGCATGGAGGCTGCATCGTTGACGACGGCTATGGACGGGGAGACCGGTGAGCAGAGGGGGCGGATTCAAGCTTCCCCGGGACGCCGCGAGCTCTGGGGCTGAGTCATGAACGGGACGGACTACTACTATCCCGCCGCGGCTTTGGGTATCGCGTTCGCCGCGAAGGTGCCTGCGCTGCGGCACGGGTGGCGCAATCCCCTGGTGCGCTCGGTGTGCGCACTCATCCTGATGGCCGGCGCGGGGTTCTTCTTCGCCGCGCCGCCCACGATCACGGTCGTCAACCGCGTCATTGGCATCCCCAACGTCTCCGCGCCGCTTGTCTACGCCATCTTGTGCGCCTTCAGCTGTGCCAGTCTGGTACTGCTGGTGAACTGGCGCGGCGGCCCCAGGGAAAAAATCCGTCGCACCGTCCGCGTCTGGATCGCCGGCTACGGCGTTGTCATCGTGGCTCTGTTCGTCCTGTTCGCCCTGGGAGACGCTCCCGAAGAGCGACTGCGGGACCTCGACACGTACTACGCCACGACGCCCTACATCCGCGAAATGATCCTGGTCTACCTGGCCGGTCACACGGTGGCCGCTGTCATGGTGACGGCGCTGTGCTGGCGCTGGTCGCGCAAGGTAACCCGCTGGCTGAGGGCGGGCCTGGTGATTCTGGTGGTCGGGTTCTTGCTCAACCTCGGCTTCGGCATCGCCAAGTTCGTTGCTGTCATTGCGCGGTGGACCGGAAACAATCTGGACGACTGGAGCACAAGCATCGCGCCACCGGTGGCTTCCGCCGGGGCATTGCTGACCACTGTGGGCTTTCTGCTTCCGCTCATGGCGCCCCGGCTGTCGGAGACCTGGCACGCCTGGCGCGCCTACCGATGGCTGGGGCCCCTCTGGCGCGAGCTGCTGGCCGCATCGAGCAGCTCCACCGTGCCTCTGCGGCTGTCCCGATGGTCGTCGCTGGACCTGCGCGTGACGCACCGCGAGGCGGCGATCTACGACATGCTGCTCGTCCTGGCCCCCTACTTCGACACCACGGCACGCCTCAGGGCCTACGACGCGGCGCTGGAGCGAGGCAAGTCCGCCGAGGACGCAGAGGTCATCGCCGTCGCCGCGATGGTGGCCGCCACCCTGCACGCCTCTCTCCGCCGGGAGCCGCACCCATATGAGACTGCGTCGGATTCTTCCCTGTCCGACCTGGATGCTCCCCTGCCCGGCCTGAGCGCGGCGATGGGCTCGGGCCGCCGGCATCTGGCGCGGGTGTCGCGTGCCTTCGCGACGTCGCCCGTCGTCGCCGCTGCCCGTCGGCAGGCAGCCAGTCCCGAAGGTCTGTCCGTATGAGACGACTCAACGGGCGCGCCGGCGAACGGCGCATTCCGATGCCAACAGGCCTCGTCCTGCGGACCGTGCAGCGCCCGGGCGGCGTCGTGAGGACAGACACGACGAGTGTGGTCCGGCCAGCAGCCCTGGCACCATTCAGGCATCGCCCCATTGGCCAAGCAGAACAGGGCAGTTCGTCTCATCACTTACGATTCGCGGAGGGGGTCGGCCGACCATGGAGGGCTTGAGCTTCTACATACCGGGCGCGGTGATGCTCACGGCTTTTCTCCTGAAGCTGCCCGCCCTGCGCCGGAACCCGGACGACACGCTCCTGCGGTCGGTGTCCGGCCTGCTCCTGGTCGCCAGCTTCGTCTTTCTCTTCGCCGCACCGTCCACGATCGCGGCCGTGAACCGCATCACCGGGATACCGAACTTCTCCGCACCGCTGGTCTACTGCATCCTGACCGCGTTCAGCGGCGCCTGCCTGGTCCTCATCATCAACTGGCGGGGCGGGCCTCCCGAGCAGACCCGACGCACCTCCCGCCTCAGCATTGCGGCATACAGCCTCGTGGTCGTGGCCCTGATCGTCCTGTTCGCGCTCGGGGACGCACCGGTGGAACGGCTGCGG
Organism: Streptomyces sp. NBC_00885; assembly: GCF_045207475.1. Classification (NCBI taxonomy): domain Bacteria; kingdom Bacillati; phylum Actinomycetota; class Actinomycetes; order Kitasatosporales; family Streptomycetaceae; genus Streptomyces; species Streptomyces sp. NBC_00885. The sequence goes on along the minus strand of NZ_CP108796.1, from coordinate 8,348,265 downwards.
GACCTGGACACGTACTACGCCAACACGCCGTTCATCCGCGAGATGATCGTCCTGTATCTGCTGGCCCACACGGTCGCGGCCGTCGTCATGACGGTGCTGTGCTGGCGGTGGTCACGGCGGGTCGGGCGCATGCTGCAGTACGGACTGAGACTCATCGTCTTCGGCTATCTGCTCAACCTCGGCTTCGACGGCGTCAAGTTCGCCGCCATGGGCGCCCGCTGGGCCGGCCACGACTGGGACGGGCTCAGCACCTACGTCGCCCCGCCCTTGGCGCAGGTGTCCGCACTCCTGATCGGCACCGGCTTTGTCTTCCCCCTCATCGGTCACCGGATCAGCGTCAGCTGGAGCACCGCCGTGCGCTACCGGCGGCTGGGGTACCTGGCCCGCGCGCTGAACAGCGCGGCCAGCTCCATGTCGGCAAGCGTGACCATCGGGCGGTGGGCGTCACTGGACCTTCGCCTCATGAAACGCGAGGCCGCCATCCACGACCGGATCCTCGCCCTGACGCCCTACTTCGACCACAGCATCCACACTGACACCTACGCCGCAGCGCTGGCGCAGGGACAGACAGACGATCATGCACAGAGCCTGGCGGACGCCGCCATGATCGCGGCGGCCAGCACGGCACAGGCAGCGAACCCGGGCCGGAACAACCTCGCCGCGCCCGAAACCGCCCGGCAGCCGTCCAGGACAGCGGACGATCTCGTGCAGATGTCCCATGCCGTGCGCCGCTCGCCACTCGTCCACGAAGCGTGCCGCCGCGCGGCCCTGACTGAGAGCAGCACCCCATGAGCGAACCTTCCAGACCCCGCCGGGCCGGCGTCCCCCGCCGGGCCGTGGTGATCGGAGGTGGGCTCGGCGGCATGCTCACCGCCGCGGCCTGCAGTTCCCACGTCGACGAAGTCACCGTCGTGGAACGCGACATGCTGCCCAGCCGCCCCGCCCCGCGAAAGGGTCTCCCCCAGGCACGCCACGCACACATGCTGTGGTCCGGTGGAGCCGACGCCATCGAGACCCTCGTCCCGGGCGTGATGTCCCAGCTGCGCGACGCAGGTGCCCGGCGCATAGCCCTGCCCACCGACATGGTGTCCCTGTCGCCGGAGGGCTGGTACCGGCGCTGGCCCGAATCGCACTATCTCATCGCCTGCAGCCGAGACCTCCTGGACTGGGCGATACGCGACCGGGTCCTGCGCGACAAGCGCATCCGGGTGCTGTCCCAGGCCGAACTGCTCGGCCTGACCGGCAGTGCGGGGCGCGTTGACGGAGTCCGCGTGCGGCTGGCGGACGGATCCGAGCAGCGCCTGGACGCCGATCTCGTCGTCGACGCCAGCGGCCGCTCCTCCCGCGGTCCGCACTGGCTGAAGGACCTCGGGGTCGGCCCCGTCCGCGAGCTCACCATCGACGCGGGCGTGGTGTACGCGAGCCGGGTCTACCGGGCCCCGAAGGGCACCGAGGCATTCCCGGTCGTCAATATCCAGGCCGATGCCCGACTCCCCCGGCCGGGACAGGTCGCCACGATCATCCCGATCGAAGACCAGCGATGGCTGGTGAGCCTCTCAGGCACCCGCGGCGGTGAGCCCACCGACGACGACTCCGCCTACCTCGACTTCGCCCGTGGCGTCCGGCATCCCCTGGTGGGTGAAATCCTCTCCCGGACCGAGCCCCTGAGCGACATCGTCGTGACGCGCAGCACCGTCAACCGGCGCCGCCTCTTCGAGAAGCTCAAGAAGGCCCCCGAAGGCTACGTGGTGATCGGCGACGCGGTCGCCGCCCTCAACCCCGTCTACGGGCACGGCATGTCCGTCGCCGCGCTGGGCGCCCTTGCCCTGCGCACCGAGCTCCGGCGAACAGGAATCTCCGCCCCGGGCCTGGCCGGCCGGGCCCAGCGCGCCATCTCACGGCCCACGAGCGCGGCGTGGACCCTCGCCACCGGACAGGACATCTACTTCCCGGGCTCGCGCGGCAAGACCCCCAACGCGGTCGACCGGCTCCTGAGCCGCTACGTCAACCGGCTCATCGAGACGGCGACCGGCTCCTTCTACATGGCCAAGGCGCTCAGCGATGTCATGACGCTACAGACCGGTGTCGAGCGTCTGGTCCGCCCCGGTGTGATCCTCTCGGCGCTGCGCGGTCCCCGCAGACCGCAACTGGAGAAGCCGCCCCTCACCGACGAGGAACTCGCAGCACTGGAACCCGGCGACCGCGATTCGGGCGCCACGCCGGTTGCGGAGAACTGCTGAGTCGGCCCTGTTCGGGAGGTGGTCGCCGAAGTCGCGGCGGGCCGGGGAGGCCATGAACGTCATCCTGGCGGCTCATCCCGCGCTCCCCTCCCGCTTGTCGTCGTCGACGATCTCGGCGTCGACGACCTCGTCCTCAGCCTTGGTCCCGTCCTCGGCCTTGGACTGCTCGCCGGCGGTGGTGCCGGAGCCGGGGGCGCCTTCGGCCTGTGCCTTGGCGTACATCGCCTGGCCGAGCTTCTGGCTGACCGCGGCGACCTTCTCGGTCGCCGTGCGGATCTCGGCCGTGTCCTCGCCCTTGAGCTTCTCCTTCAGCTCTCTGAGTGCGGCCTCGACCTCGGTCTTGACGTCACCGGGGACCTTGTCCTCGTTGTCCTTGAGGAACTTCTCGGTCTGGTAGACGAGCTGCTCGCCCTGGTTGCGGGACTCGGCGGCCTCGCGGCGGCGGTGGTCCTCCTCCGCGTGCCGCTCCGCTTCGCGGACCATCCGGTCGATGTCGTCCTTCGGCAGCGAGGAGCCGCCGGTGACGGTCATCTTCTGCTCCTTGCCCGTGCCCAGGTCCTTCGCGGTCACGTGCATGATGCCGTTGGCGTCGATGTCGAAGGCGACCTCGATCTGCGGGACCCCGCGCGGGGCCGGCGGCAGACCGGTCAGCTCGAACATCCCGAGCTTCTTGTTGTACGCCGCGATCTCGCGCTCGCCCTGGTAGACCAGGATCTGCACGGACGGCTGGTTGTCCTCGGCCGTCGTGAAGATCTCCGAGCGTCTGGTCGGGATCGTGGTGTTCCGCTCGATCAGCTTGGTCATGATGCCGCCCTTGGTCTCGATACCCAGGGACAGCGGGGTCACGTCGAGAAGCAGGACGTCCTTGACCTCACCCTTGAGCACACCCGCCTGCAGCGAAGCGCCAATGGCGACGACCTCGTCCGGGTTCACGCCCTTGTGCGGATCCTTGCCCGTGAGCCCCTTGACGAGCTCGGTCACGGCGGGCATCCGGGTCGAGCCGCCGACCATGATCACATGGTCGATGTCGCTGACCTTGATCCCCGCATCCTTCACAGCGCTGTGGAACGGGGTCTTGCAGCGCTCGAGCAGATCCTCGGTGAGCTGCTGGAACTGAGCACGCGTGAGCTTCTCGTCCAGGTGCAGCGGCCCCTCGGCCGACGCGCTCAGATACGGCAGATTGATGTTCGTTTCCGTCGCCGCCGACAGCTCGATCTTCGCCTTCTCCGCGGCCTCACGCAGCCGTTGCGTGGCCATTTTGTCCTTGGACAGGTCGATGCCGTACGCGTTCTTGAACTGCTTGGCCAGGTAATCAACGATGCGCTGATCCCAGTCGTCACCGCCCAGGTGCGTATCGCCATTGGTGGCCTTCACCTCGACGACCCCTTCGCCGATCTCCAGCAGCGACACGTCGAAGGTGCCGCCACCGAGGTCGAAAACCAGAATGGTCTGGTCGTTCTCCTTGTCCAGGCCGTAGGCCAGCGCGGCCGCAGTCGGCTCATTGATGATGCGCAGCACCTTCAGGCCCGCGATCTCACCGGCCTCCTTGGTGGCGGTGCGCTGGGAGTCGTTGAAGTAAGCCGGGACAGTGATGACGGCGTCCGTCACGTCCTCGCCCAAGTACGCCTCGGCATCGCGCTTGAGTTTCTGGAGTACCCGGGCGGAGATCTCCTGCGCCGTGTAGCGCTTGCCGTCGATGTCGCCGCTGTCGGGGAAACGCCAGTCCGCCTCGCCCATGTGACGTTTGACCGACCGTGCGGTGCGCTCGATGTTGGTGACCGCCTGCCGCTTGGCGACCTCACCCACCAGTACGTCGCCGCTCTTCGCGAACCCGACCACCGACGGGGTCGTACGGGCGCCCTCGGTGTTGGTGATGACGGTGGGCTCACCGCCCTCCAGAACGCAGACCACCGAGTTCGTCGTTCCCAGGTCGATACCTACCGCGCGCGCCATGGCCTTCTCCTCACCCAGCCGTCCGTGCAGGTCACAGGTGCTCTCACCTGCCGATATGGAGCGAACCTCCTCTGGATCCTGCTTAGGACGTCATCGTGCGCCTGTCAAGATGTCCCGGTTCAGGGCATATAGCCCACCCTGCCGCTCCGACCCTCTCGTGCCGTTTGGCGCGCCCCGAGTATTCCTCTCCCTTTAAATTTGCATCCTTATTGCGCAATTGGACCTATAATGAGGCGTTCTGATCCGCCCTGGTCTGGCGACCCTTCGGACCGGTGCTGGATGGATGATCACCGCCCACCGGGCAATCGTCCGTCACGGCTGCACCTGGAACCGGTCACCACCGGATAGGGGGTGCACGGCCATGACGGCCCCCATCGAGGTCACCGGCTCAGCCGCCGAGGCGCAGCCGGAGTCCGTGCTGTCCGGGATGGGCGAGGGAATCGAGGGCCGGTCGCTCGGGCAGATCGCGTGGATGCGGTTCAAGCGTGACAAGGTCGCGGTCGCGGGCGGCATCGTCGTTCTCTGCCTGATGGTGCTGGCAGTCTTCGCCAAGGTCATCGAATCCATCTTCAAGCTTGACCCGAACGCCTTCCACCAGAACCTGATCGACCCGGTGCTGCTCAGGCCCAAGGGTGCCTGGGGCGGGATCAGCTGGGACCATCCCCTCGGCGTCGAGCCGCAGTTCGGCCGCGACCTGCTCGCGCGGATCATCGAAGGCGCATGGGTGTCGCTGGCGGTCGCGTTCGGCGCGACCGTGCTGTCGGTGACCCTCGGCACGGTGCTGGGCGTGGCCGCCGGCTATTACGGAGGCTGGGTCGACACCGTGATCAGCCGCCTCATGGACGTCTTCCTGGCCTTCCCGCTGCTGCTCTTCGCGATCGCGCTGTCCGCATCGCTGCAGGGCGGCGCCTTCGGACTGCACGGGCTGACGCTCCACATCAGCGTGCTGATCTTCGTGATCGGTTTCTTCAGTTGGCCCTATATGGGCCGCATCATTCGCGGCCAGACGCTTTCGCTGCGCGAGCGCGAATTCGTCGACGCCGCACGCACCCTCGGCGCCCGGGGGCCGCACATCCTGTTCAAGCAACTGCTGCCGAATCTCGTCGCACCGATCATCGTCTACTCGACGCTGCTGATCCCGACGAACATCCTCTTCGAGGCCGGTCTGAGCTTCCTCGGCGTCGGCATCCAGCCGCCGCAGGCGTCCTGGGGCGGCATGCTCAATCAGGCCATCAGCCTCTACCAGGCGGACCCGTGGTTCATGCTGGTCCCGGGTCTGGCGATCTTCATCACTGTCCTGGCATTCAACCTGCTCGGCGACGGACTCCGGGACGCCCTGGACCCGCGGAGCAAGTGATGCGCGTACCGATTCCCGTCTCAGGCGAGGGGAGCTCGTCATGAGGACATCAAAGTCCACAGTCGTTCTTGCGGGAGCCGCAGTCGCGGCGCTGGTCGTGTCAGGGTGCGGCGGAGGCAACGGCGGTGGCGGATCGGCGGGGAAGGCCCCCGCCTACAACGCCGGCATCACCGGCGTGGTCAATCCCTCCGACCACAAAGGCGGGACAGTGGTGTACCAGCTCTCGAGCACACCCGACTCGATGGACCCCGGTAACACCTACTACGCCTTCATGTGGGACTTCTCCCGGGTCTATGCCCGGGCGCTGACCACCTTCCAGCCGCAACCCGGAACGGCTGGTCTCAAGCTCGTGCCGGACCTCGCGGCGGAGCTCGGCAAGCCCAGCGACAACGGCAAGACCTGGACGTACCACATCCGTCCGGGCCTGAAGTTCTCCGACGGCACACCGATCACGACCAAGGACGTCAAGTACGGGATCGAGCGCAGCAACTACGCGCCCGAGGTGATGTCCAACGGGCCCACGTACTTCAACGCCTATCTGGTGAACAACACCCCCGAGTACCAGGGGCCGTACAAAGACAAGACCGGCAACCTGAAGTCCATCGAGACGCCTGACGACACCACCATCGTCTTCCACCTCAGTCAGCCGTTCGCGGACTTCGACTTCCTGGTCAGCAATCCGCAGACGGCGCCTGTCCCCCAGGCCAAGGACACCGGCGCGGACTACGTGAAGAACGTGATCTCGTCCGGCTCGTACATGTTCCAGAGCTACCAGGACGGCAAAGGCGCAACGCTGGTGAGGAACCCGCACTGGAGTGCGTCCTCCGACCCGATCCGCAAGCAGCTCCCGGACAAGATCACCGTCCAGTTCAACATCGCCCAGACCACGGTCGACCAGAACCTGATCGCCGGTAACGCGACGATGGACCTCGCAGGCGCAGGCATCGCGGCTCAGAGCCAGGCCGCCGCCCTGAGCAACCCGACCCAGAAGGGACACATCGACGACGCGCAGAGCGGCGCGCTCGCCTACGTGGCGATCTCCACGGCCGTGAAGCCGTTCGACAATGTGCACTGCCGCAAGGCGGTGGAGTACGCGGTCGACAAGGTCTCCGCGCAGACCGCGACCGGCGGCGACGTCCACGGTGACATCGCCACGACGATCCTGCCGCCCACGGTCTCCGGCCATGTCACGTACGACCTGTACAAGACCCCTGGCTACAAGGGAGCGAACTCGCCGGAGGGCCTCGCCGCGGCCAAGAATGAGCTCAGCCAGTGCGGCCACCCTGGCGGCTTCTCCACCAACATCTCCGCCCGGGCCGACCGGCCCAACGAGATCGCGATCGCCCAGGCCGTCCAGGCCTCGCTGAAGAAGGTCGGGATCAACGTCGGCATCCAGCAGTACCCGTCGGGCAAGTACTTCACCGACAACGCCGGCGCTCCGGCCTTCGTCCACTCGCACGGTCTCGGGCTGATGATGATGGCGTGGGCCGCCGACTGGCCGACCGGCTACGGCTTCCTCCAGCAGATCGTCGACGGCGGAGCCATCAAGGCTTCCGGCAACAGCAACCTGTCGGAGCTGAACAATCCCGCCATCAACAAGATGCTCGACGACGCCATCGGCAACACCGACAGCGCGGCCCGCACCAAGGCGTGGGGCGACATCGACAAGGCCGCGATGGAGCAGGCACCTCTGGTGCCCCTGCTGTACCGCAAGGATCCGCTGTACCGCCCGGACCACGCGACCAACGTGTTCGTCACCGAGGCCTACGGCATGTACGACTACCTGAACGTCGGCGTGAAGTAGCCCGTGGCGGACGCGCGGACCGTACCGGAACTTCAGGAGCTGAGGAGGTGAAGGGCGAGGCGCCCGCCGACCGGGCCGAGGTCCGGCCGGCTGGGGCCCCGCCGCCCGATAGTGGGTGCGTACATCATCCGGCGCATAGCGGCGGCGGTGATCCTGCTGTTCGTCGTGACGGCCATCACCTTCGCGATCTTCTTCCTGGTGCCCCGGCTGGCCGGCGAGACCAGCACCCAGCTGGCGGCTCAGTACGTCGGCCGCGACCCCAGTCCCGAGGCGCTGGCCGCCGTCCAGAAGAACCTGGGCTTCGACCAGCCGCTGTACACGCAGTACTGGCAGTTCGTGCACGGGATCTTCGCCGGCCGCACGTTCCACTACGGGCCTGACGCGTCCTACTGCCAGGTGCCCTGCTTCGGCTACTCGTTCAAGAGCCACCTGCCAGTCTGGCCGCAGATCACCGAACGCATCCCCGTGACGCTGTCGCTGGCCGTGGGTGCGGCGATCATCTGGCTGGTCAGCGGTGTGTCGATCGGCGTGCTGTCGGCGCTCAAGCGCGGCTCGATCTTCGACCGGCTCTCCATGGGCATCGCTCTCGCAGGCGTATCGCTGCCGATCTTCTTCACCGCCCTGGTTTCGCTCGCACTGTTCAGCTACAAGTGGCCGATCTTCCCGAACCTGCAGTACGTGCCCTTCACCTCGGACCCGCTGATGTGGGCGAAGAATCTGGTGCTGCCCTGGGTCACCCTCGCCTTCTTGTACTCGGCGCTGTACGCCCGGCTCACCCGGGCAGGCATGCTCGAGACGATGAGCGAGGACTACATCCGCACCGCACGCGCCAAGGGACTGAGCGAACGGACGGTGGTCGTCAAGCACGGGCTGCGCTCCGCGCTCACCCCGATCATCACGATCTTCGGTCTGGACATCGGTCTGCTGCTGGGTGGCGCCGTACTGACTGAGACCGCCTTCTCGCTGCCCGGCGTCGGGCAGTACGCGGTGCAGGCGATCACCGACAACGACCTTCCGAAGATCATGGCCGTGACCACTCTGGCCGCCTTCTTCATCGTCGTGGCCAACCTCGTGGTGGATGTGCTCTACGTCGCCGTCGACCCCCGGGTGAGGTACTCATGAGCCGCGAACCTCGCGAACACACGCCGATGGAGGCGCCCATCGGCGGTGTGGAGGCGGGCCGCGGCGCCCCGCCCGGTACCGGCTTTCTCCAAATACGCGACCTGCGCATCCACTTCGACACCGACGACGGCCTGGTCAGGGCCGTGGACGGCATATCCTTCGAGCTCGAGCGCGGCCGGACGCTGGGGATCGTCGGCGAGTCCGGCTCCGGCAAGTCGGTGACCTCGCTGGGCATCATGGGCCTGCACCGCACGCTCAAGGCCAAGATCTCCGGCGAGATCTGGCTGGACGACGAGGAACTCATCTCCGCCCCTCCCGAGCGCGTGCAGCATCTGCGGGGCCGCAAGATGGCGATGATCTTCCAGGACCCGCTGACCGCGATGCACCCCTTCTACACAATCGGCGCCCAGATCACCGAGGCCTACCGGGTGCACCACCCCAAAGCGAGCCGCAAGGAGGCCCGCCTGCAGGCGGTGGAGATGCTCGAACGGGTGGGCATCCCTCAGCCCGCCACCCGCGTCGACGACTATCCGCACCAGTTCTCCGGCGGTATGCGCCAACGCGCCATGATCGCAATGGCTCTGGTCAACGACCCCTCGCTGCTGATCGCGGACGAGCCGACGACCGCGCTCGACGTCACCGTCCAGGCGCAGATCCTGGACCTCATCCGCGAGCTGCAGCAGGAGTTCGGCTCCGCGGTGATCATCATCACCCACGACCTGGGGGTGGTGGCCGAGTTGGCCGACGACATCCTGGTGATGTACGCCGGCAAGTGCGTGGAGAAGGGCGAGGCCAAGCAGCTGTTCACGGCGCCCGAGCATCCGTACACCTGGGGCCTGCTGGGCTCCATGCCGCGCATGGACCGCGAGATGCAGGCGCGGCTGATCCCGATCGCCGGGAACCCGCCGAGCCTGATCAGACTGCCGCGCGGATGCGCGTTCAACCCGCGCTGCCCCTTTGCCGACCGCAACGGCGACAAGTCCCGCACGGAGGTCCCCGAACTCACCGACGCCTCGGGCACCGGCCATCTCGTGGCCTGCCATCTGCTGCCGGAGGAACGGCGCCGGATCTTCGCCAAGGAAGTGGCGCCCCGGCTGTGAGGCCGACGAGGGCCCTGACGCCGGACGAAGGAGGTGGAGGACTCATGGGACCCACGCAGACGACCGATGATGAGCCCCTGCTGAACGTCCAGGGACTGGTGAAGCACTTCCCCATCACCCAGGGCCTGCTGCGCCGTCAGGTCGGCGCGGTTCGGGCGGTGGACGGCATCGACTTCAGCGTGCTGCCCGGGGAGACGCTGGGCGTGGTCGGCGAGTCGGGCTGCGGCAAGACCACGACCGGGCGGCTGATCATCCGCCTCCTCGAGCCCACCGCAGGGAAGATCGAGTTCGAGGGCCACGACATCACGCACCTGTCGCCGGGCGCGATGCGGCCCCTGCGCAAAGACATCCAGATGATCTTCCAGGACCCGTACTCCTCCCTCAACCCCCGGCACACCGTCGGCACGATCGTCGGCGCCCCCTTCCGGCTGCAGAAGGTGGAGACGGAGCACGGAGTGAAAAGCGCCGTCCAGGACCTGCTGGAACTGTGCGGGCTCAGCCCCGAGCACTACAACCGCTACCCGCACGAGTTCTCCGGCGGCCAGCGGCAACGCATCGGCGTGGCCAGGGCGCTGGCACTGCGGCCGAAGATGATCGTGGCCGACGAGCCGGTGTCGGCGCTGGACGTCTCCATCCAGGCCCAGGTGGTCAACCTGCTGGATGATCTCCAGGAGGAACTGGGCCTCACCTACGTGATCATCGCGCACGACCTGTCGGTCATCCGGCACGTCTCCACCCGGGTGGCGGTGATGTACCTGGGAAAGGTTGTGGAGATCGGCGGCAGGGAGTCGCTGTACAGCGGGCCCATGCACCCCTACACCGTGGCACTGATGTCCGCGGTCCCCGTCCCGAACCCCGAGCGCCGCACCAAACGCGAACGGATCCTCCTCACCGGCGACGTGCCCTCGCCCGTGAACCCACCGCCCGCGTGCCGTTTCCACACCCGCTGCTGGAAGGCGCAGGACATCTGCCGGATGCAGGAACCGCCGCTGCGAGAGCTCAAGTCGGGACACCTGGTGGCCTGCCACTTCCCGGAGAACATCTCTGGCGAGTCCGACTAGGTAGTGTCCGGTAAGCCGCGACCCGGCGTTCGACGCGGCGCGGCGGTCACCTATCCCAGGAACGCCGCGGTGGTCGCCACGAACCGGTCGGGATCGTGGAGCCACGGGAAGTGACCGGCTCCGGGCTGAACGACGAGCTCGGCGTTCGGGAACAGCCCGGCGAACTCGGCCATCGCAGGAGGCGGAGAGTTCAGATCGCCCTCTCCGGCGAGCAGCAGCACCGGCGCCTCGAACCGTGCGAGCGCAGCACGGGTGGCTTCCGGGTCGTATGCGCCTTCGGCGCCGAAGGCGGCTGCCGCCTCCATGTTCTTCTGCCCGGCCTCAGCGGCCTGATGGGCTTGAGCCTCCTCGTCCCAGCGGCCGTAGGCAAAGGGTGCGATGGCCTGCCAGGAGGCGTCCGTCGCCTTGCCGGCAACGATCGCCTCCAAGGCCGCGAACGCCGCGGGGAACCACGGCTCGTCGTTGTGGAGCTGCGCAGTCTCGCGCCGGACGTCTCCTGAGACCGCGACCCCGACGGCCATGGGACCCGGCGTGATCAACGCGAGCTTGCTGACGCGTTCCGGGTGGCGTTCCACATACAGCGCGGCCAGATTCGCGCCGCCGGAATGCCCGAGCAGGTCCATCTTCTCCAGGCCGAGGTGCTTGCGCAGGGCGTCCACGTCATCGACCTGGTGGTCGCAGCGGTAGGAGGCGGTGTCCTCCGGTGTCGCGGACCGGCCGGTGCCCCGGAGATCCAGCATGATCAACTGCCGGTGCGCGGAAAGGCCGCCGAGGTCGCCGAGGTAGACGGAGGCCTGCATCGGCCCTCCGGGCAGGCAGACCACAGGAGCGCCGTCTCCGGACACGTGGTAGGCAAGCTCGGTTCCGTCAGGGGCGCAGAAGGTAGGCATGGCCAAAACCCTGTCAGCAGCCTTCGGACAGAGCAACTGGGTTACCCCTGGCTGTGGAACGGCATATCCCGGAATCGCCTCTAGGGATTCGCACCAGTCGTTTCCCGAAAGGCACCGTTGATATGGCCGTCGACGCATCGAGCGTCACACAAGAGCAGGATCACGAGTCACGCGACGAGCGAGGCACCGGCGGCCGAGGCACCTCGGCGTCATGGCGGACCGCCTGGCCCCTGGCTCTGTCGCTGCTGCCGCTCGGTCTGCTCGTCATGGCGTCGTGGATCGGCCGGTACGTGCGCCCGAGTGCGGACGAGTGGTGCTTCCTGCCGAGCGTGCGCGACCACGGCATATCCGGGCTGATCGGAAAGTTCTACTTCACCGACAACGGACGGGTCGGCAACGGTCTGCTGGTCGGTCTCTACGCCCGGTTCCCGGTCGCCGGGCACCAGTGGTTCGGGCTGATCAGCGGCGTGCTCATGCTTGCGCTGCTGTGGGCGCTGGCCGTTCAACTCCTGCGCAGGGCAGATCTGGAGGTGCCGCGCGGTCTCCCGCTGCTCGTGGCCTCCATGATCACCGCGGTGTTCCTCTTCGCGACCCCCAATACGTACAAGACCTTCTACTGGCCCGCCGCCTCCGTCTCGCACACCGTCGCACCGGTGCTCGCGTGTGCTGTCGTCATCCCGCTGCTGCGGGCAGGCGGCCGCCGCAGCCGTATGGCCGCCCTGGCCGTCGTGTTCACGGCAGGCATCTTCATGGGCACGCTCTCCGAGGAGGCGTCGGTCGTCGCGCTGGTGGTGCTGTCCTGCGTGGTGCTGTTCGCGCACCGCGTCTTCGCAGTGCGGGTCAGGGCGTTCGCACGGCGCTGGTCGCTCCTCGGGATGGCCGGTGTCGTCGTCGGCACCGTCGTGCTGATGACGTCTCCCGGGTCACGCAACCGCCGCGAGCACTACGGCGCCGACCGCGCGTCCATGCTCGCCCCCGAATCGCTGCTGGGCTCCCTGCGCGGGTACGGGCAGATCCTCGAGACGATCCTGACCACCTGGCAGTACGCCGGAGCAGTCGCCGCCGGCGTACTCCTCGGCCTGCTGGCACGCGGCCGTGCCCGGCGGCCCGCCGCCCTGCTCCCCTGCCGTCCGCTGCTGCTCACCAGCCTCGGTGCAGCGGCCTTCCTGGTCTCCGGCTACCTGTGCACTGTCATCACGTACCCCGTCTTCGGATCAGACGTCGTGACGACGGAACGCACGTGGAACGACTACCTCCTGCTCTACGTGATGCTGCTGGCCGGCGCCGGTGCCTTCATCGGGCGCTCACTTCGGCAGCATGTGCGCCGTACGGGGGTGGCGGCCTTCGGGGCCGCGGCAGTGTGCGCCACGGCGGTACTGGGACTGGTCGGCCCGCTGCACGGGCTCGGGGACGCGATGCAGGTACGGGCCGAGAAATGGGACCGCCAGGACCGGTATCTGCGCGAGCAGGCGGCACACGGCGTCAAGGTCGCGCCGTACACGCCGGTTTCGGTCGCCCAGATGCTGGAGCCCTTCAGCAACCAGGGCCGCAGGATCTGGCCGGCGCAATGCGTCGCCGACTACTACCACCTGGACAAGGTCACTGACGCGAGACAGCGTCCGTGAGCTCGCGGGCAGAGGCGGCCGCGTGGGAGGTGTTGGTCTCCCGGACCACGTAGTGGGGCCGCCTCTTCGCCTCGTGGTAGATGCGGCCCACGTACTCGCCGATGACACCGAGCGTGGCGAGCTGGATGCCGCTGAGGGCGACGATGGCGGTGATCAGCGTCGCGTAACCGGGGGTGTCCACACCGTCGAGCAGGACGTTCGCGATGATCCACAGTGCGTAGCAGACGGCGGAAAGGAACAGCCAGAGTCCGGTGTGGATCGCCATGCGCAAGGGGCGGCTGTTGAAGGAGAGCAGCCCGTCGATGCCGTAGTTGAGCAGATGCCGGCCGCCCCACTTCGACTCCCCGGCCGCCCGCTGCACATTCTGGTAGGTGAAGCTGACGGTGTCGAAGCCGATCCAGGAGAAGAGCCCCTTGGAGAAGCGGTTGCTCTCCGGGAGGGAGAGGACGGCGTCGACGGCACGACGCGACAGGAGCCGGAAGTCGCCTGCCCCGTCGACGATTTCGACCTCCATGAACCGGCGCACGAGACCGTAGTACGCCCGGCTGAGCGTCCTGCGGACGGGGCCTTCTCCGGCCCGGTCGCGCTGGGCGACGACCTGGTCGAAGCCGTGCCGGTGCAGCTCCAGCATGCGTGGCACGAGCTCTGGAGGATGCTGCAGATCGGCGTCCATGAGGACGACCGCTTCGCCGCGGGACATCCTCAGCCCGGCGAGCATCGCCGGCTCCTTGCCGAAGTTACGGCTGAAGGAGGTGTAGCGCACGCGGGGGTCGACGGCCGCAAGATCCTGGAGCTGAATACGGGTCCGGTCGCTGCTGCCGTCGTCGACGTAGCAGATCTCGAAGACCGTCCCGGTGGGCTCGAGAGCGGCGACAAGTTCCGCGTGAAAGGCGCCGATCACCTCGCTCTCGTTGAAGCAGGGTACGACGACCGATGTATGGACCGTTGTCATCTCTCTCCATGCGCTGAGGTGCGTGGCGGGCTGCGTAACGGGTGCAACTCGTCGCGTATGGAGGATGGTCGGCGGGCCGCAGAGGTTGCCTCCCCGCACTCACTGCGAGCCTGCCTCTCGGGCGGCTTTACGTCACGCCACGCGGCGTTGGCGTCCCGTGAGTCCCTCGCAGCCATTCGTCGAGAGCGACGAAGTCCGCGTCGGTGAGGCCCTGGCGATGATCGACACAATGAAGCAGGGCTCGTCCTCGATGGTGTGCGGACACCCAGACCCGATCGGTGTCAGTGATCTCGTCGTCGACCCAGGCGAACGAGCGCCCTGCTGCCCATTCGACGAGGGCGCGGGTTTTCCAGTGCAGCCCTATCCTCTCGTCCCGCTCATCAGCCTCGGACGGCTCCGGCCAGATCACCACCGGCAACTGCGGCAGGCCGATCCGCGGGGCGATGCACTCGTTCGCGTCGCCCATCCATGTTGTGGCCCAGACCAGTTCGCACGGCAGCGCCGCCAATCGGGGCCCGTGCTCGGGATTGATCCTGGCCACAAGTGGACGGGAGTCGGGGCCCAGCGGGTCGGAACCCGAGTGATAGGTCGGATACCCGTCCGGATACCGCTCCGGCGCCGCGCCGAATGGGATAAGTGGTCCGTCCACATCGAGGAAGAGCAATGGGCTCTCGGCAGAACCGGTCACGACCGCACGATATCCCGGGCCCCGGTGCCTCCGGCGTGGCGCAGGGCGGCCCCGGCGCCCGTCATGCGAGTGCTGCCGCCAGCAATTCCGCCGTCTTGGCGACGAGCGGTTCGTCCGCCCGGGAGCGGGCGTCGTGTTTGGTGGAGAGGACGGCCAGCACGATGGGTGTCCCGTCGGGCGTCCAGGCGATGCCGACGTCGTTGGTGGTCCCGTATTCGCCGGTGCCCGTCTTGTCCGCCAGGGTCCAGTCCTTGGGGAGGCCTGCGCGGAAGCGAGAACCGCTGGTGGTGTTGGCGAGCAGCCAGGCGGTCAGCTGCTGCCGGTCCCGGGGTGTGAGGGCGTCGCCGAGTACCAGCTGGGCGTAGGTCCGCCCGATGGCGCCCGGACTCGTGGTGTCTGTCACGCGCCACGGTTCGGCCGAGTTCAGCTTGGGCTCCCACCGGTCGAGCCGGGTCGTCCGGTCCCCGATCGAGCGGCAGAAGCAGGTGACGGCCGTCGGGCCACCGAGCTCGTGGAGCAGGAGGTTCGCCGCGGTGTTGTCGCTGTATTCGACGGCGGCGGCGCACAGCTCGCCGACGGTCATGCCGTTTGCCAGGTGCTCAGGCGTGCCCGTGATGGGGGCGTAGCCGGAGTCGGCGACATCCTTCTCGGTGTACCGGATGCGCTTGGCAAGGAATTCGCCGTGCCGGTCGAGGTCTCTGAGGACGGCAGCGGCGGCGATCGTCTTGAACACCGAGCAGATCGGAAAGAGCTCGTCCGCGCGGTGCAGCACGCTCCTGCCGGTGACCGTGTTGCGCGCGAACACACCCAGCCGAGCGGAGTGCTCCCGTTCAAGGTTGCCCAGGGCCCGGGAAATGTCGTCCCCCGCGCCCGGCGGCACCGCCGAGGCCTGAGCGTCCGTGGACACAGCAACGGCCAGTGCCGTCGCGGCACCCAGGGTCAGAAGTGCGCGGCGGCTCGGGCGCGTTGTGAAGCTCTCCAAGATCACTCTCTCCTCTGACGACGACCAGCGTGCGTAGATCCAGACAGTTCGTAGATCCAGACAGCTCGACGGTTCCTTCGGTTCCCCCATAGATGCCATGTGACGTCATTACGCCCCCGCTGGCCGAGACCCATCACCTCACACCAGCTCTTCCTTGCTGAAACGGCAAGGACATGCTCCGCCTGTCACGCCGGTGGGCCGAGCGCCGCTACCGCCATCCGGTACTGACGGACGGCGGGTAATTCCTCGCGCTGGGCGCGCTCGTCATCCGATCACCCCCGGCGCCGGCTCGGCTTCGACGCGAGCGTCCTGCAGGTCCCGTACGAACTTGAGGCCTTGGCGACCGTCAAGCTCGATCTCGCCGGTAGTCACGAATCCCGTACGAGCCAGCACGGCTCGCGAGCCGGGGTTGTCGAGTGTCGTGACGGCCCGCAGCGTGGTCAGTTCGTACTCTGCGACAGCCAGGGCGCAGACCTCACGAACGGCGGCAGTAGCCAGTCCCCGCCCAGCGGCCTGCTCGGCGATCCGGTATCCGAGCTCGGCCGAACCACCCTCCACATCAACCAGGTTGACCCGCCCCAGGACCTCACTGCTGCTGCCCACCAGTACATGGAAGAAGTGCAGCCCGGCCGCTTGCTCGGCCATCAGCTCACGGTGCCGCGCATCGAAGTGGGCGAAGTAGTGGTCCCCACGGTCGGGAACCGACGCGGCGAAGTAGGCACGGTTCTCCTGCTCGAACCGGAGCAGCGCCGGGGCATGGTCGAAGCGGAGGCGTTGGAGTTCAGGCATGCCGCGATGTTACGCGTCGCTCGCCCCGGCGGCGGGCGCGGCCGGAGCAGCCGGGGCCGGGCTGACCGGAGCCGGAGCCGGGGCGGCGACCGGGGCCGGAGCGGGCGCAGCGACCGGGCCTCTAGACTCGGTGAATGGCGAAGTATTTCGACGTACACCCCGACAATCCTCAGCGGCGCACCATCAGCAGCGTGGCTGACAGCATCCGGTCCGGCGCGCTCGTCGCGTATCCGACGGACTCCTGCTACGCGCTGGGGTGCCAGCTGGGCAGTCGTGACGGCCTCAGCCGGATCCGGTCGATCCGGAACCTCGACGATCGTCACCACTTCACCCTCGTGTGCCAGAACTTCGCGCAGCTCGGCCAGTTCGTGCACATCGACAACGACGTGTTCCGCGCGATCAAGGCGGCGACACCCGGCAGTTACACCTTCATCCTGCCCGCGACGAAAGAGGTGCCGCGCCAGTTGCTGCACCCGAAGAAGAAGACGGTCGGAGTGCGGATTCCTGACCACGCCGTGGCCCAGGCCCTGCTCGCCGAGCTCGGAGAACCGCTGCTCTCCAGCACCCTGCTCATGCCCGACGAGGACGAGCCGATGACACAGGGCTGGGAGATCAAGGAGCGACTCGACCACGTGGTGGACGCCGTGGTCGACTCGGGCGACTGCGGCACCGAGCCGACGACCGTCATCGACTTCTCCGGCGGCGAACTCGAGATCGTACGCCGAGGGGCAGGTGACACCGCGCGCTTCGAGTAGCCGCGTCGATGGTCACCCGCGCTGGTTCCGTGGAGTGCGGCGGACGCGGGCGAGGACGAGCACCGTGTCGTCGTCCGGCGGGTCGGGCAGCAGGCTCGCGAGCATGCGGTCCGCCGTCTCCTCCAACTCGCCCGAAGCTCCTCGCAGTTCGGCGCGAACCGCCGCCAGGCCCACTTCGATGTCCTTGCCGCGCGCTTCGATGAGGCCGTCGGTGTAGAGGGCGAGAACGGCGCCCTCAGGCAGAGTGATCTCGATCGTTCTGAAGCGGTGCCCGCCCACCCCGAGGGGAATTCCCAGGACCTCGCTGATGGTCTCGACCGTGCCGTCCGGGTGGCGCACGAGAGGCGGGGGGTGCCCGGCGCTGGCGATGCGGGCGCGGCCGGTCGTGGGATCGTACACGATGTAGAGGCAGGTCGCCAGCTCGATTCCTGCCTCCTGGGCGCAGGCGTCGAGTTCGGCGAGCAGGTCGTCCGGTTCCTGATTGTGCCTGGCCAGCGCCTTGGCGGTGAGGCGCAGCCTGCCCATGGCCGCGGCTGCCGGCACTCCGTGTCCCATCACGTCGCCGACGACCAGGGCGACCCGGTCGCCGGACAGGTTGATCACGTCGTACCAGTCGCCGCCGACCTCGGTGATGTGGCTGCCGGGCAGATAGCGGTGGGCGACCTCCACGTAAGGGCTGGTCGCCGGTGCACTCGGAAGCAGCGCGCGCTGGAGGGTGAGGGCGATGTCCTGTACTCGGCTGTAGAGGCGCGCGTTGTCGAGGCAGAGTGCGGCGCGGGAGGCGAGCTCACCGGCCAGGCTGAGGTCTTCGTCGGTGAAGGCGGGACGCGCGGCGGAGCGTCCGAAAATGGTGATGCCCTGGACCGTGCCCCGGGCGATGAGCGGGGCGATGATCATGCCGACGAGACCGCTGTCTCTCAGCAGCTGGGCGCGAGCCTGGTGAATGACGGTCCGGGTCATGAACTCGTCGTTCACCAGGACCGAGAGGGGGCGGCCCGTCTGAAGCATCCGATGGATAGCCGAGCCGGGCGGGTAGGTGACGGTCTCCAGCCCACTCACGAGTTCGGTGGCGGGAGGGGGCAGGACGGTGCCGGAGGCGATCCGGCGGGTGACCAGCGGAAGTTGCGGGTTGAACACCTCGGGTTCGTCCATCCACTCCACGACTTCGACGACGGAGGCGTCCGAGAAGTCGGGCACGGCGGCCGCGACCAGTTCCCGGGCGGTGACATCCACGTCCAGGGTGGTGCCGATGGAGGCCGCGGCACGGTCCAGCAGGGCCAGCCGCTGACGGCCTGCGGTTGCCTCCATGATGGCCTGCTCCCGGTCGGTCACGTCCACCAGCAGTCCGCCCACTCCGGGGTGGGAGCCGACCGCGCCGCTGAGCGGGAAGAGGCTCACCGACCGCACCTGATCGCGATCCGGGTGCCCCGGCGTGCGTACACCCACGAGAGCGCCCACGACGTGCCGTCCGCCAGCGGCGACAGCACGCAGCATCCGCTGGTACTCACCGCCGTCGGACGTGATCATGATTTCTTCCATCGGCCGTCCGAGGTGCTCCTCAATGGGGAGGCCGTCCATGTCCGCGAGCGCCTGGTTGAGGTGGACGTAGCGCAACTCCTCGTCGAGCATGACAAGGCCGATGGGGCAGGTCTCGAAGAGGGCGTCGAGGAAGGCCAGGTTCGTCTTCACCCGATCGAGCTCGTCACTGCGGCTCGCCAGGGCCATGACCACCGAACGGCCCCCGGCGCCGGTCACGGGAAACACTCTGAATCCGCAGTCGAAATCCGCGCCGTCCCGGTGCCGTGCCGGCAGCCGGCCGCGCCAGTACCCCAGCCGGCGGCCCCGTTCCGCCAGCCGTGCCGAAGCGTCGGGGGCACCTCGGGGCGGATCCGCGAAGAGAACACCGGCAGGCTGGGACAGCACCGCCGCGGCGTCGTGCCCGAAGAGGTCCTGCGCGCCGGGCCCCCAGTAGCAGACGCGGTCGTCCTCATCGATGGCGAAGACGGCAACGGGGACGTGCTGCAGCAGCGTCCCGGGCTCGGACCAGAGCGGACCAGGAGCCTTTTCGCCCTCCGACCGAACGGACGCCACCGACCATCGCCTTCCACCCGCGGCACGCACCCCCTCGACCGCGCAGGGAAGGCCGGACGAGGCTCAGGCGCCTTTGTCCTACATTGTGCAGGCATCAGGGCGACTGTGTACGGGCGACGCATCGGCTGAGCGGACCGGGCGCCGGGCCGCCTCGGCTTCCGTGGCGCTGAGCTGGTGTGCGCGGGTCAGGTCGCCGTGCCGGTCATGATGCCGATGACCCGCAGGTAGAGCCGTTCTGCCTCGGTCAGGTCGCCGCGTCGTTGACGGACGGCGCCCAGGGCGTTCAGCGGCCCGGTGAGGCGAGGGTCGTCGGGGCCGTGGATCCGTTCACAGATGTCCACCGCGAGGCGCAGGGTTCCTTCGGCCTCGGCGGGCCTGCCCACTGATTCGAGCAGGATTCCCAGGGCCGACGCCGCCTCGGCCACCTCGGCCGAGGCCGGGCCCGCCGTGCTTCGGGCGACCCGGAGCGCCTCGCGCAGTTCGCGCTCCGCCTCGTCGTACCGTCCGTCTGCCCGGTGCAGCTGTGCGCTCGCCAGGTGGTCCTGCACGCGGCGCCGCCCGGCTGTCCTCGCGTCCACGACGTCCGCCCGCGGGAGGCTAGGCGAGGGCCTTCGCCCTGGGCCGGCCGCGTACGGCACCTCCCGTGAGGTGCTTCACGACATGCTCCGCGTCCCTGCCCGCACCCCCGATGAGCATGGATGCGAAGGCGTACTGGAAGGCCAGGCCGACGAAGTACAGCCCCGGCGAGGAGGGCACCACACCACGCTCCTCGACCGGCCAGCCGTCGTCACCCGTGACCGGGAGGTCGATCCACGAGAAGTCCTGCCGGAAGCCGGTGCACCACACGACGTTCGCGACGTCCAGCACACGCCCGCCGTCCAGGACCGGAAGACCGTCGCTCACGCCGACGGTGCGCGCCGGGACCATCTCGACACCGGCACGGGCGAGATCGGCCCGCTTGATCCGGATCAGCGGCCCGCCGTGGGCTCTGACCTCGGGACGCATCTTGCGGCCGATGGGCGTACGGAGAGTCAGCAGATGCTGGGCCAGGAACCACAGGACCGGGAAGACCGCGTGCGCCGCCCTGCCTTCGATGTCGACCGGCACCTCGCCGTGGATGGGGCCACTGAGCACGGTCGCGTGTCCGGCCGAGCCCGCCTCGAAGGCGATGTCCCCGCCGGAGTGTGACGCTCCCACCACCAGCACGCCGCCGGGCCGGAGCTGATCCGGGTTCTTGTAGGCACTCGAGTGCATCTGGACGATGCCGGGGTCGAGTTTGTCGGCGAAGTCGGGGACGTAGGGGGTGCGGCCAAAGGTACCGGAGGCGACCACGACGTTGTCGCACACGAAGGAGGACCGGTCCGTCGTCACGACATACTTCCCGTCGTCGCGGCACACCCGGGTGACCCGGTGGCCGCCTCGGACGGGCAGCGCGAAGGCCGCGGCGTACGTCTCCAGGAAGTCGGCCATGGCGTCCTTGCCGGGAAACGACATCGGCGGCGCCGGGAAGCGCATCCCCGGCAGCGAGACGACGCGCGCCGGGCTGAACAGGCGCAGCGAGTCCCAGTGGCAGCGCCAGTTGTCACCGACCCGGGCGTTGGCATCCAGGATGACGAACGGCCGGCCGCGCCTGGCGAGGTGGAAGCCGGCCGCGAGACCTGCCTGACCAGCGCCGATGATGACCGTCTCGATGCGGTCGGCTTTGTGCGTGTCATTCATCGTCCTCACCTTCCCGCGTTCCTCGAGATCGACATTAGGAACGCGAGGGGCGGGCCGGCATCGGGAGAACGGCCCAAACGCGGAGCCCGAACACGATGGGTATTTCTGTGCAGCCGGGCGCCGCGGTCAGACCAGGCCGTGCTCGTACGCGTACGCCGTGGCCGCGGACCTGGAGGAGAGCCCGAGCTTGGTGAAGATGTTGCTCACATGCCTGGCCACCGTCTTGTCGCTGAGAACCAGTTCGACGGCTATCGCATGGTTGGTCTTGCCGGCGGCGACGAGCCGCAGGACCTCGGCCTCACGAGGACTGAGCCCGGCGTCGGTGTCGGGGCGGCCACTGGTCAGACTGGCGAGCCTGGCCAGGTCGGGGGCCGCGCCCAGCTCACGGAACACGTGGCGGGCCGCGTCCAGATCCAGCTGGGCCGTGTCGGCGTCGCCGAGCTGTTGGCGCGCCAGTCCCACCAGGGCGCGCGAGCGCGCCCCGTCGTACGGCGCTTCCAGGTCGCCCCATGCCCGGCACGCCTCGCGCAGGGCATCGAGCGCCGCCGCGGTCTCGCGCTCGGCGAGCAGTACGGCTCCGCGCGTGTGGGCGGCGATCGCACGCAGCAGCGGGGCGCCGATGTCGGCGGCGATCTGCGACAGCTCGTCCGCCGCGGCCCGGGAGGCGACCATGTCACCGGCGGACAGCATGATCTCCACGTACGCGGCCAGCACCTTCGCCCTGCCCAGCCGGTCCGGCATCTCGTCCGCAGCGCCGCGGATCGCTGCGACGGCCGCGTCGACCCGGCCCTGGGCCAGCCGCAGCTGTGCCAGTCCGGGCTGCGCCCGGTGGCCGCACAGGCTGGCCCGGCGGTACGAGTCCTCCGCCTTGGCGAACGCACCGCGCAGCCGGTGCAGCTCGGCCTGCTGGTAGAGGGCCATGCCGAGCGCCGGCTGGCCCGGCGGGTCGGAGAGCCGTTCGCACGCCCTCTGTGCCTCGTGCATCGCGTCCGGCCATGACCCGCGTACCTGCAGGACCTGGGAACGATGGACCAGGCACTGACCGCGGTAGGGCACGAGATCCGGCTGGGAGGTACACCAGTCGGACAGTGCCGCCGTCCACTCCTGCGCGCGGCGCAGGTCGAAGATCTCCTGACAGGCCTCGATGACGCTGCAGTAGATCAGCCCGGTCGCGATCGGCGACAACTCGCCGCCCGAGACCGCGACCATCGTCTCGTCGAGCAGCGCCAGCCCGGCGGCGGTCTTTCCCATGCTGATGAGCGCCCGGCCCTGGCCGTGCCGCGCGATGGCCACGAGGTCCGGGTCCCCGAAGCGCTCACCGATCTCGACGGCCTCGGTGAAGGTGGCGTACGCCGCGGCAAAATCGCCCTCGGCGACAAGGCGAAGCCCAGCGGGGAACCGCAGATAGCCCTGCTCCACGCAGTCCAGCTGCCGGTCGTCGATCAGCCGCTGCCCTCTGGCGAGCCAGCCTCCCCCACGGGCCGCCTCGCCCTTCAGGAGAAGCGGAACCGCCAGCCAGAACGCGCACCGCACGGCTTGGGCCGCCTCGTCCAGACGCAGGTACTCGTGATGTGCCCGCTCCAGGGCCGCAGCGCTCTCGGCGTCGTATCCGACCAGATAGGCGGCGACGGTGAGCCGTACAAGGTCGTCGGGCCCCAGCGGCTCCTCATGATCGGTGTGCGAGAACCGCGTGTAGGCGTCCCGCCAGGCCTGGCGACCGAAAGAGTCCCGAGCCTGTTCGAGTTCCGCGACCACATTCATGGCGCCTCCCACGCCTCCCACACCTATTGCACCTCGCCACCACGGGCTTGTCAGGCCCGCGCTCCCAGGATCTCCGAGCGCTCAGACCGCAGGCGGGCCGGGGCGGGATCCGGTGCGCCGTCCCAGGAGTTCCGCCAGCCCGCGACGGGTGGCGGCGAGAACGACACGGTCCTGGGGCCGCAGGACGTAGCCGGGGTGGAGGTCCCACAGCAACCCGGCGCCAGTCCGGTCGGCTCCGTACGGACGGGAGGCGGCGAGGTCGGGCCGGCGCTCCGCGGGCTCCGCCGTGTCCAGAGCGATCACTCGCCACGCGCCGGGCCGAAACGCCTCGGCGACGGTGCGGCCCTCGAACTGCGGATGCCCGGCGACATCGAGCACGGCAAACAGCAGAACCTTGCGCTCCACCGGGATGGCGCCGAGGATCTGACGGCCCATCATCGCCCCCGCGAAGGCCGGGGCCGCGAGCGTGGACACACTGCGGCTGCGGGTGAGCGCGTCGGGGTGCGCGGCCCGCAGGGTGCGGTAGACGGCGGTGGCGAAGTCGTCCTCGTACAGCCGCAGCGCGACCCGCAGATCCGGCTTGACGGTACGGGCGTACAGCGCCGCTTCGAGGTTCGTGGTATCGGCACTGGTCAGCGCCAGCAGGGCATGAGCCCGATGGATCTTGGCAGCCTCCAGCACACCCTCGTGGGTGACATCGCCCAGCACCACGGGCACGCGCAGCCGGCGCGCGAGGGGGATGCCCCGCGCCTGCGGATCCTCCTCCACGCACACCACGGGGATGCCGAGTTCACGCAGCCGTGCCAGCACCCGCGTGCCGACCTTGCCCAGGCCGAGCAGTACGACATGCCCGGACAGTCCCCGCGGCGGGCGCAGCAGTCCCGCCGCTCCGCGGAACGCACCGAGGGCTTCCAGTGATCCGGCGACCAGGACCGGCAGGAGCGCAAGACCCACCAGTCCGGACAGCAGCTGGAGCACCTGGCGGGCGGTGGGTTCCCCGACGGCCGGGTCCCCGATCGCGAAGAGGTCGAGGAGCGTGAGATACGCGGCGTGCAACGGATGGTCGCCGGTCGTGAGCCAGGACGCGACGGCGAGGGCGAAGACGGCCGCGGCGGCACCGGCGAGCGCGCGGCGCAGCCGACGCGAGAAGATCTCCCTGAGTGGGGCACCCCGGCCGGCCAGACGACGGGACGGCACCGGCAGCCCGGCGTACGAGATCGTCTCCAGCACAACAGTCCCCCGTCCGGTGGCCGCCGCGACCGTGGCGTCGTCGGGCAGCAGACTCGGACCTTGAGGGCCGCTGCCGTCCGAACCCTCGGCGCCCGCAGGGTCGTTGGTGGTGGACGACAGGAGGGCCAGCGTGCACAAGCCGGGATCGGGTACCTCGCCGCGCCCCGGCGGGTTGCGCTCAACAGCACGCAGCAGCAGCCCGTCGGCCTGCACGACCTTGCTCGTACCGGCCACCGCTGTTGCTGCCAGGGCGGGCGCTGCCGTGTCCGCGTCGGACAGCACAGTGGTGGAGGCGTCCAGCGCGGTGACGTCCAGACCTGGCACGGCGACGACGGCAGCCTGGTCGAGCAGGCTCTCCAGGTGCTGGCCCAGTTTGCGGTTGTAGAGCCGGATCACCAGCCGAAGCCGGGGGTTGAGCCGCCGGGCGGCCAGCGCGGCCCGGATGTTCATCTCGTCGTCGTCATACACGAGGGCCAGGGCTGCGGCCCGCTCCACACCGGCCTGACGCAGTGCCTCCTCCGAGGGCTCGGCAGCCTCCACCTCCCGTACCGGAAGGAGGAATTGGCCACTGGAGCCGACGTCGTCGCCACCACCCGGCCGGTTCATCGCAGCGGACACCCGCCCGAAGAGCGCAGAGGTCCGGATGCGGTTCGGCGCCACGGCAGGCTGCCCACCGGTCGATGAGCGGACGGGCGGGACGACCAGCGTGACCCGCTCCCCGTAGACGTCGTGCAGCTCGGAGGCGAGACGGGCAGCCAACGCGTCGTCACCGCAGACAATCATCTGCCCTGCGGGGACGCTGTGTTGGGCCTGCTGAGGAAGAAGTGAGGACACAGCGCCAAGACTCCCTTGCCGGGCCCGCGGGGTTGAACCCGGGGTATCGGGGTCGGCAACGCGTATCAGCGAGTGAGTGCGGCGGCGAATCGCCGGGCGAGGGTGTGGACGTCGCCCGGCCAGCGAGCGGACAGGTAGTTCCCGTCCTCGACGACGAACGCGGGTCGCTCGTCGCTCAGAGTGTCGCGGCGGCTGCCGCCGGCCTTGCGCCGGTAGTCCGCGGTTCCGGGCACCACATCAAGGAAGTCCTCCGGATGCGCCAGATTCCGTGTGACCTCTTGCTGTACGGACATGTAGCCCTCAGGCTGGCCCGGCTCCTCCCGGTAGGTGCGGTAGTAATCGGGGTCCCAGTAGCGGGTACGTCGGGCGATCCGCCACGCCGTCCTCTCCAGGCGCCATGTCAGCGCCGTGGTGCGGCGGCCGTACAGAACAGAGCGGCCGTCGGCGGGGTCAGTACTGCGCGCGGCGAGCAGAACGCCGTGGCAGATCGCGGCAACCGGCAGGTCGCGCCGGAATGCCTCCACGATCATGGCCTGCAGAGTCTTGCTCTCCAGATACGGGCGCATGCCCCGTGCCCGGTGGCCGCCCGCCAGATACAGGCCGTCCACGCCCTCGACGGTCACCGCATCCCACGACTGCGGGGCGCGGAACTCCTCGGACTGGGCCATCTCCGTGTATGCGGACCGGGCATCGGCGTTGGCCCGCAGGGCCCGCCCGATGCCGAGGAACCCCTTCAGTCCCGGAACGCGTCCCCACGGATCGAGCCCCTGCCCCGTGAGCATGACCTCGTCCCCCCTCGCGGTCCTGCCGTCGGGCGTCGCGAACACAACGCTGTGTCCTGCCCGGGTAAGGACCTGCCACCCCACCGCGACCTCGCTGGGGTCGAAGTCCTGTGCGGGAATGGGCATCAATACAGTTGCCATGGTTACCTCCCTCGATGCCGGCATCATCTTGCTCCTGGGCGGCTTTCGCCTCCCCGCCGGGCTCATCTTCGCCGCGGGTCGGCCCGTCGTTACGATGCGCTGATGCAGAAGATCCGTGTGGCCGAGGTGCTCGCAGCCCTGTCGCTCACCACTGATGTCGCTGCGGGAATGTCTTTCGAGAAGGGGCTGCGCGTGTGCGCGGTTGCCACGGCGTTCGCGGATTCTGTACTCGGTGTCGACTCCGTGACCCGCCGTGTGGTCTTCGAGGTGGCCCTGCTGCGTTCGGTCGGCTGCACGTCGTTCGCGCCGGAACTCGCGGACGTCTTCGGTGACGATGTCGCCTTCCAGGCTGCTCTGAAGCGGCTGGACCACGGCGACGAGGCAGTGTTCGCATCGCAGTTGCGCACCTTCGGCGACTGGGCGGGCGCTGAAGGGCCACGTCTGGCACGGACTTTCGTCGACGTCTTCCCCACCATGGGGGTCGAGGCCATGCGCAGCGGTTGCGAGACCAGCCGCGCCCTCGGCACCGGGCTGGGCCTGCTGCCGGACTCAGTGGCGGCACTGGACGACGTGTACGAGCGATGGGACGGGCGCGGCATTCCCGAAGGCCGCCGCGGGACCCAGCTGTCGCAGGCCGCGCGGATCGTGCACATTGCGGAACAGGCAGTCCTCGCACATGACTTGGGTGGTGAACCGGCCGCGGTCTTCGAGATCCGCCGGCGCAGCGGGGGCCATCTCGACCCGGACCTGGCTCGGGCGTTCGTCGCCGATACCTCGCTCGCACTCAAGCCGCTGGAACAGCCGAACGCACTCGCCGCTGTTCTCGATCTCGAACCGGTGCCGCATGTCACCGTTCCCTTCGGTTCGCTGCCGCAGTTGTGCGCGGTGCTTGCCCAAGTGGTGGATCTGAAGAGCCGATGGCTGCTCGGTCACAGTGAGCATGTCGCAACGCTGGCCGCGGACGCAGGCGCGCTCGCGGGCCTGGATCCGGCCGCGGTCAGCGAGTTGCGTTGTGCGGCTCTGGTGCACGACCTCGGGCGGGTCGGGATTCCGACCAATATCTGGGACCGGTCCGGTCCACTGGGAATGGCCGAGGTCGAGAAGGTCCGCATGCATACCTACTGGACCCATCGGATCCTGGAGCGGGTGCCGGCCCTCGCGGGGCTGGCGCCGACGGCTTCCGCCCATCATGAGCGGGTGGAGGGCGGTGGCTACCACCGCGGAGATCCCTCCCGGCACCTTCCCATCGCCGCGCGCATCCTTGCCGCGGCAGACGTTTTCGCCGCACTCACCGAACCGCGCGCACACCGGGAGGCGTACACCGTGCCTGCCGCGGCCGATCTGCTGGTGCAGCAGGCCGAGACCGGAGGACTCGACCGGGAGGCGTGCGCGGCCGTCATCGAGGCGGCGGGTCTCCCGAAGCCTCGCCGAGTGCTGCCATCCGGCCTGACGGAGCGAGAAGTGGAGGTGCTCTGCCTGGCGGCCCGGGGCCTGAGCAACCGTCAGATCGGCGAACGGCTGTCGATCTCGAACCGGACCGTGGGGCACCACCTGGCCCACATCTACGACAAGACCGGCAGGCGCAGCAGAGCCGGCGTCGCGGTCTTCGCCATGGAGCATCGGCTACTGCCCTGATCGGCGCGTTGTCGATCGTGTCCGCACATCCTCGCCGCCGGATAGGTCAGTTGACCGATGCCGCCCTTGGCCGGCCCTGGTGACCATGGGTGCCGCAGCTCCTCCCGGCCGGCCATCAGCCATGACGGTCACGAGGAGTGTCGGGCCGAGGCAACGCGTCTCGGTCTGCGATCGGACCTGTCGACGCTCACGCTTGCGACGCCAGGCCGCGCAAAAGAACGAGGAACGGGAGCACAGATGACTGCCATGGTGAACTTGCAGGACGCCCGTGCGTCGAAGGACAGGGAGGTCGTGGCCCAGATGTACGAGGACCTGAGCCGCGGGAACGGTGAGGCGGTCCTGAGCACGCTGAGCGACGGGATCACGTGGGTGGTCACCGCCGGGCTGCCGTACGGCGGAACCTATCGCGGACGTGACGAGGTGCTGGCCAACGTCTTCGCCCGGTTCGACATCGACTGGGAGGACTTCGCCGTCGCCCCGACAGAGCTCATTGCCGTTCCGGACCTGGTGGTCGCCCTCGGCCACTATCAGGGACGGGGCCGTGCGACGGGCAAGGCGATGAAGGCACGCTTCGCGCATGTGTGGCGTTTGGAGAACGGTGTGCCGGTCGCCTTCGAGACCATCGCGGACACCGGAGTCATGGTCGATGCCATGGTCGGTGCCATGTCATAACCAGCGCCGCGGCACGCGGCGTTGCCTCCTCGGCGGCTCGGCAGCCGGCGATTTGGTGGTGGCCCCGCCCGTACGAGGGCGGGGCCACCAGTGCGTTCTACCGCGACGGCAGAGCGCTCAACACGCCGCTCGGTACCGGGGCGTAGCCGGTGGCCCGGCTGGTGAAGGTGCCCCGGCCCTGCGTTCGGCTGCGCAACCGGGAGGCATAGCCGAACAGTTCGGCCAGCGGCACGGTCGCGGTGATCACAGCCGTGCCTGCCCGGGTGGTCGAGCCCGATATCCGGCCGCGCCGTGCCGCCAGGTCGCCGAGGACTCCGCCGACGGCGTCTTCGGGCACCGTGGCCGTGACCTCGGCCACCGGTTCCAGCAGCACCATCGCGCAGGCGCGCAGTGCTTCCCGCAGAGCGAGCCGACCGGCCGTACGGAACGCCATCTCCGAGGAATCCTTGGGATGGGTGGCCCCGTCCGTCAGGGTGACCCGCAGCCCGGTGACCGGGTTGCCGCCCAGGGGCCCTTCAGCCAGAGCGTCCCGGCATCCGGCCTCCACCGCCCGTACGTACTCCGCCGGCACGCGTCCGCCGACAACACTCGAGGCGAACGCGAACGCGAAGGCGACCGCACTGCCGCCGCCGTCGAACTCTGCGGCGTCCAACGGCTGTGCGTCGAGGACGACATGGGCGAACTGCCCGGCGCCACCATCCTGCTTGACATGGCGGTACACCAGCCCGGACACCCCACGGGAGACCGTCTCCCGGTAGGCAACCTGCGGCCGGCCGACGCTGACATCCAGCCCGTGCGCACGACGCATCTTCTCCGCCGCGACCTCCAGATGCAGCTCGCCCATGCCGGACAGGACCGTCTGACCGGTCTCGCGGTCGGTGCGGACCCGCAGCGACGGATCTTCCTCGACCAGTCGTGCCAGCGCCGACACCAAACGGTCGGTGTCGATGCTCCTGCGGGCCTCCACCGCCACGGAGACCACCGGATCGGCCACCGTCGGCGGTTCGAGGATCAGCGGCGCCGCGGGTGCGCACAGCGTGGCACCGGTGCGTGCCGCCTTCACTCCGACCACCGCGACGATGTCTCCGGCCACTGCCCGTTCCACCTCCGCGTGCCGGTCCGCCTGCACCCGCAGGATCCGGCCGACCCGCTCGGTGCGCCGCGCCTGCACGTCCAGCACCGCCTCTCCTCTGCTGATCGTTCCCGAATACACCCGCAGGTAGGTCAGCCGTCCCGTGGCGGTCGCGTTCACCTTGAACACGAGCGCGGCGAACGGCTCGGCCGGGTCGGCGGCCCGCTCCTGCTCCGAGCCGTCGACCGTGCCGCGTACGGCCGGTACGTCCAGCGGCGAGGGCAAATAGGCCACGGCAGCGTCCAGCAGCGGCTCGATCCCGCGGTTGCGGTAAGCCGATCCGCACAGCACGACCACGGCGTCACCGGCGAGTGTCAGATCCCGCAGCGCCGCCGCCAGTGTCTGCGCGGAGACCGTCGACTGTGCACAGAACTCCTCCAGGGCGATCGGGTGGAGTTCCGCCACCGCCTCCTCGAGCAGCCGGCGGCGCCGGCGTGCCTCCTCCTGCACGTCCTGCGGTACGGGACCGTCCTCGAAGGTGTCACACCCGTCGGACCAGACCAGCGACCGCATACGGAGCAGGTCCACCACGCCGGTGAACCCGTCCTCCTGACCGATCGGCAGCTGGACCACCAGCGGAACCGTATGCAGCCTTGCCCGGATCGACTCGACCGCCCGGTCCAGGTCGGCGCCGGTACGGTCCAGCTTGTTGACGAATGCGATACGCGGCACCCCGTGGCGGTCGGCCTGTCGCCAGACCGACTCGCTCTGGGGCTCGACCCCGGCGACGGCGTCGAACACCGCGATGGCGCCGTCGAGCACGCGCAGCGAGCGCTCCACCTCGTCGGCGAAGTCGACGTGGCCGGGAGTGTCGATCACATTGATCCGGTGACCGTCCCAGTCACAGCTCACCGCAGCAGCGAAGATCGTGATCCCGCGATCTCGCTCCTGCGAGTCGAAGTCGGTGACGGTCGTACCGTCATGGACCTCGCCTCGCTTGTACGTCGCGCCGGTGACATACAGGATCCGTTCGGTGACGGTGGTCTTGCCGGCGTCGACGTGGGCGAGGATGCCCAGATTACGGACGCCGGTGAGCGGATTGTCGAAGTGACGGTTTTCGGTGCGCACAACTCTGGCCTTTCAGGAATGACCGACAGCAAGTCAGCGCGATTTCCCGGACGGACCACGACCTGCACTCAGGTCAGGCACGAACCCCTCAAGGCGGCGCAACGTCCCATGATGTTTCCGAGGGCGTTGGTTCAGGCCGAACAGACAGGGGGTCAGGTGTTCGTCGCGGAGATCCGGCGTGGGCCGCGCAGCCGACGCCGGACAGACGAAGACACCAGGATCACCTCGTACCGTGACGGGGGAACAACGACAGCGGTGCGGTCACGCACGGCCCGGCTCCCCTCACTCGTCAAGGCGCGCGCTGCGATCTTGTAGCGCGCGATTCCTGGTGAGTGTAGGGAACTTGGTGGGGCGGGAGCACGGAGTTTTTTGCGACCGGCCCAGTCTTCGCCGCCGCGCGCCCACCCACCCGGTCTTGAACACTCGCGCGAACGGCGCCCGAGGGACTCCATGGCGAGGCAGACATCGTGTCCCGGGGGCCATACGGGCGACCGGCGGCGCCGTTGGCGCAGCCGGGCGCGACGGGAGAGCACGAACAGGGCAATGCTGTCCCCCACTGTTCTCCGAAGAGGAAGGTTTCTCCATGCTGGAGCGTTCCCGCCGCAAGAACGACACAGAGATCACGTTCGTCATCCCCTCGGACCAGCCTTGCGGCCAGGTCAGTGTCGTCGGCGACTTCAACGACTGGCAGCCCGGCGCCCATCCTCTGGTGGCGAGGGAGGACGGCACCCGCGCCGTCACCCTCAACCTGCCTCCTGAGCACAGCTACGGATTCCGCTATCTGGCAGCCGGCGACTACTGGTTCGACGACGAACACGCCGACGCCCACGACGGCCACAACAGCATTCTGCACACCTGATCCCCGCCGCCCACTGTCCCCGCCGCCGCGAAATCGCGGGGGCGGCGAAGTCCGGCCACCGTCGGTAGGTGGCCGGGAATCGCCCGCGAGGCGGGCGCCCAGCTGGGCCGGCCTCTCCCGCCCCTCGGCGTCGCCGGCCGCCCGGCCGCCGAGCGCCGTCACCTGCGGGTCCGCCCCGGTGCCGTCGGCACCACCGGGGAACAGCGCGTGCAGGCCACCGCACCGCCGCGCCGCCGACCGATCCGTCACCGCCCTGGCCCACGGCGTTGAGCGCCGCGGCTCACAGCCTTGTCAGGGCGTGGCCCCCCGGCGGTCCTGGATGCGGCGCCAGGGCTGGTCGGCCTCCAGCGCGAATGCGATGTCCAGCAGCGTGCGTTCGTCACCGTTCCTGGCGGAGAACATCACCCCGATCGGCAGGCCGTCCTCGGTCGCCATACGCGCGGGCAGGGAGATCGCGGGGCTGCCGACCACGTTGTTCAGCGGGGTGAAGGCGACGTAGGAGGTGAGCCGCTCGATCAGCGTCTCGTACGGCACACCGGGGCTGAGGTGGCCAAGGCGCGGCGTGGTGTGAGCAAGGACCGGCGAGAGGACGAGGTCGTGGTCGCGGAAGGCCGCCGCGTACGCCTTGCGGGAGCGGCCCAGGCGGCGCAGCACCGCCGGAGTGCTGCCCAGCCGGCGCCGGTAGTGGTCGCGCAGGCCCCGGCTGAGACCGTCCATGCGGCGCCGGTCGAAGTGGCGGTCCAGCCGCTTGCCCGTCGCGCCCACGAGGAAGGACAACAGGCCCCAGTAGGTGATGAAGTCCTCGGCGAAGTGTTCGTCCACCACCATCCGTACCGGCTCCACGGTGTGGCCCAGCTTCTCCAGCGCGGTCGCGGTGTCCGTCACGGCAGCGCGGGTGGCGGCGTCCGTGGTGATGCCGGTCGGGGAATCGAGCAACAGGCCGATGCGCAGACGGCGTTGTGACGGGCCCTCGACCAGGCCGAGCGGTGGCAGCTTCGGGTTGCGCCAGTACTGCTCCGCGGCAGCGAAGAACGCGGCGGTGTCCCGTACCGACCGGCTCAGGATCCCGTCGCTGACCAGGTTGATGGGCAGGGTGCGGCCCTCTTCGTTGGCGACGAGCCTGCCGCGGGTGGCCTTGAGGCCGACAAGCCCGCAGCAGGCTGCGGGGATGCGGATGGAGCCGCCGCCGTCGTTGGCGTGCGCGATCGGCACGGCGCCGGCGGCCACGAGCGCGGCGCTGCCGCCCGACGAGCCGCCTGCGGAGTGCCCCGTGTGCCAGGGGTTGCACACCGGTGGCGCGTTCTCGTACTCGGTCGTGGCGTTGAAACCGAACTCCGGCAGCCGGGTCTTGCCGAGCACCGTCACGCCGGTGCTCAGGAACTGCCGGGCGAACGGCGCGTGCCGCCGCGCGGGCCGCGCCACGTACGCGGAGCTGCCGAAACCCGTGGGCAGACCGCGGTAGTCGATGTTGTCCTTGATGAAGGTCGGCACCCCCGCGAAGGTCCCCGGCCCGCCCGTGGCGGAGGCCACGGCCTGCTCGTACGCCGGTACCTGTACGCCGTGCAGATCCCCGCCGACCTTCCGCACCCGCTCCACGGCGGCCCGCGCCACCTCGGCCGGATCGGCTTCTCCGTCGCGGATCAGCCGGGCCAGGCTCACGGCGTCGTGCTCTCCCAGCACGTCGTCGCCAAAGGCATGGACAACGGTCGCGCTCAGGGGATCGCTCACACAGGCCTCCGCGGTTGTCGGGACGCAGTCAACGCTATGCCGCGCAGGCGTCGGCCACAACGAGTCCCCAGCCTCTTGGCCGATGGCGACTGCAGCGGGCACCCAGCAAAGGCACCGGAACCGGCACCGATCGACCGTGCACCGCCTCGGATAGGCTGATATGTGCATAACGGCACCCGAAAGCTGCACCCCACCGGAAGATCGCCAGGGAGTGGTCGGCAGGCAGAGGCCCCCACCCCCCGGTGTGAGGTCATCGCGTGGACACACACCAGTCGACGAGTGATGTGCCGGACCACCCCCTGTCGGCGGTCGGATACGCGGGTGTGCTCCGTGACCTGCTCCCCATCGCACTGTGGCGGGCGGATGCGCAGGGCCGCGTCGTGGAGTGGTCGCTCGCCGCCCGGGAGCTGCTCGGCTACGCGCCGGAGCAGCTGCTGGGCCAGTACGGGATTCCTACGCTGGTCCCCGAGCCCAAACGGGAGCTCGCCGATCAGCTGACGCAGAAGGTCATGGCCGGTGAGGCGGTTGTCGGAGCCCTCCCTCTGGTGCACCGCGACGGATACCTCGTGCCGATGGAGATGTGGATCTGCCCGAGTGCGGATCCGCAGGGCGGCACAGGCATTCTGGCCATCGCGGTGGAGACCTCGGCGGTACTGAGAATGCGCGATTCGCTGGCGGCCATGGAAGGCCTGTTCACCCAGTCCCCCATCGGTCTGGCCATGTTCGGCCCCGATCTGCGCTTTCTGCGGGTCAACGACGCGCTCGCGCGAATGAATGGCGTCTCCGCGGCCCAGCACCTCGGCAAGCGGCCGGCCGAGATCACACCGGGAGTCAACGCCGCCGCGCTGGAGATGGTGATGCAGCAGGTGCTGGACCGCCGCAAGGCGGTGGTCGACGTACGCCGCACCGGTCGTACCGCGGGCGATCCCGATCACGACCGGACCTGGTCCTGCTCCTATGCTCCGCTGCTCGGCAACGACGGGCGGCCGCTTGGACTGATCGGTTCCCTGATCGACATCACCGACGGGCAGCAGGCGCAGGCCGAGGCCGAGCGGGCGAGGCAGCGCTTCGCCCTGCTGGCCGAGGCCGGCGAGCGCATCGGTACCACCTTGGACCTGCGCCAGACCGCCGAGGAAGTGGTGCAGGTGCTGGTGCCCCAGCTGGCCGATTCGGCCGACGTACAGCTGCTGGAGGCGGTGCTCGACCCCGATGACGCCGCCGCATCCACCCAGGGCGTCGTGCGTCGTATGGCGGCCGCCTTCCCCGACCCGTCCGCCCCCACCGCGAAACTGGCGCCGGGCATGACCTTCCAGGTCCCCCTCGGCTCTGTGTACGAGCAGGTCATCGCGGACGGGCGCCCCATGAACCTCTACCAGGCCGACATCCCCGAGCTGATCCCCGATCCGCAGGCCGAGCGGCTGCGGGCCTACCTCAGTGCCCGCATCGGGTGCGCGCGGCTGATCCCCGTGGTGGCCCGCGGCAAGGTGCTCGGCGCGGTCGTGGTGACGCGTACCCGCAGCCGTGAGCCCTTCGACGAGCAGGACTGCGTACTCATGGACGAACTGGTCGCCCGGGCGGCGCTGAACATCGACAACGCCCGCATGTACACCAGCCAGCGGGAGGCGGCCCTCACTCTGCAGCGCAGCCTGACGAACTACGCGCTGCCGGACGTGAGCGGCCTGGAACTCACCGGGCGCTACCTCCCCGCCAGCGACCACGAGGTCGGCGGCGACTGGTTCGACGTCATCACCCTGCCCGAGGGCAGGACCGGTCTTGTCATCGGGGACGTCATGGGGCACGGAATCCATGCGGCGGCGGTCATGGGCCAGCTGCGCACAGCGGTGCGAACGCTGGCACGCCTCGACATCCCCCCGGCTCAGATGCTCCGCTCCCTGGATGCCGCCGTGGCCGATCTGGGCGAGAACGAAATGGCGACATGCGTCTACGCGGTCCACGACCCGGCCGCCGGCGGCTGCCTGATCGCCAGGGCGGGCCATCCGCCCCCGGCGCTGGTCGACGCCCGGGGGGCGATCGCGTTCCTCGACGGCCCCTCGGGTACGCCCCTGGGAACGGGGGGACAGGACTTCCGGACCGAAGAGGTGCCCCTGCCCCCCGGAAGTCTGCTGGTGCTCTACACCGACGGCCTCATCGAAGCCCGCGACAGAGACCTCGACCAGGGCATGCAGGAACTCGCCCAGGCGCTGCGGAACCTCGACCTCCCTCTGGAGGAGATCTGCGACCGCGTCCTCGGCCGGCTGCTGCCCTCCGCGGCGCAGGACGATGTGGCGGTGCTCCTGGCGAGAACTCTGCCTCGACCGGCGCCGGTGAGGAATCACCCCGAGCCCTATCGCATGGGCGGTCCCGCCCGGGAAGTGCCAGGGTGGTAGTGATGGACACACCGGTGACGACGTTCAGCGAGGGCCCGGACGACCCGTTCGCGGTGCGGCGTGCCGCCTGCGGGGTGCTGGACGACCGCGGGAGGGTCGTCGGCTGGAGCGAGCGGGCCGAGGAGCTGCTCGGCTATCCGCCCGAGGAAGCGCTCGGGCGGCCGGCGGTCGGTTTCCTGCTCGATCCCCGCGACTACGAGGTCGTCATGGACGCGGTGGCGGAATGCGTACGGGACCTGGGGTGGTACGGGATCGTGCCCGTCCGGCACCGCGACGGCCGTCGCATGGAATTCGGCTGTCGCGCCAGGGTCATCGCGAGGGGCGACGACTCCCCACGCGAGTGGTTTCTCGTCGGTGCGCCGGCGGAGGAGGTGATCCAGTGGGAGACGGACCGGTCGGTCCTGGACGGACTCTTCCGCCGCTCCCCCATCGGTCTGTCCGTCCATGCCCCGGACTTGTCGATCCTGCGGGTGAACCGGGCGATCGCGAGGTTCAGCGAGATATCGGTCGAGCAGCACCGCGGGCTGCGTACCAGCGACTTCCTGATCCAGCAGGACACCGACACGGTGGAGAGGCAGTTGCGGGAGGTCCTGGAGACGGGCCAGTCGTCGATCTTCACCGAGCAGCCCGCCCGTCTGCGGCGGGATCCCGGCCGTGAACTGGTCGTATCGGTATCGGCGTTCCGGATGCACGACTCCTCCGGGCGGATCCTCGGGGTGACGCAGACGGTCGAGGACGTCACCGACCGCTACCGGGCCCGGCGCCGCCTCGCCCTGCTCAACGAGGCCAGCGCCCGCATCGGAACCACGCTGGACGTGGCGAAGACGGCGGACGAACTGGCCGGGGTGGCGGTCCCGGACCTCGCCGACTGCGTCTCCGTGGACCTGCTGGAGCCGGTGACCCGCGGCGAAGAGCCCACTGAGGGAGGAGTGCTCGGCCCCCTGCGCCGGACGGCGGTCCGCAGCGTTCTGTCGGACACGGCGGAGGTGATGTATCCGCTGGGACACACGATTCACATCCCGCCGGAAACCATGCAGGCGAGGTGCCTGGCCGACCGGCGTCCCATCCTCGACGCGCATCTGGAGGGCGCCAACACGTGGCTCACCATGGACCCGGACCGGGCTGAGCGCGCTCGCGCACTGGGCATCCACTCGCTGATGGTGGTGCCTCTGGTGGCGCGGGGACTCGTGCTCGGCCTGATCAGTATGTGGCGGTCCCGGCGGCTCGAGCCGTTCGAGGCGGACGACCTCACTCTCGCCGAAGAGTTCGCCTCCCGCGCCGCCGTCTGCATCGACAACGCGCGCCGCTACACCCAGGAGCACCAGGCGGCACTGACCCTGCAGCACAGTCTGCTCCCGCACGAGGTTCCCGGGCACCCGGCGGTCGAAATCGCCCACCGTTATCTGCCTGCCGACGCCACGACCGGTGTCGGCGGCGACTGGTTCGACGTCATCCCGCTCTCCGGGCTTCGCGTCGCCCTCGTCGTCGGCGACGTGGTCGGCCACGGCATCCACGCAGCCGCCACCATGGGCCGGCTGCGTACTGCCGTACACACCCTGGCGAATCTCGACCTCACCCCGGACGAGGTCCTGTCCAACCTCGATGATCTGGTGGACCGACTGGCCGCCGAGCAGGAGCCGACCGATGAACGTTCCCCTCAAGTCGTCGGCGCGACCTGCCTGTACGCGATCTACGACCCGGTCTCCCGGCACTGCGCCCTGGCCCGGGCCGGCCACCCGCCGCCCGCGGTGGTGACCCCGGGCGGGCAGGTCCACCTCCTCGACATCCCCGCAGGTCCGCCGCTGGGCCTGGGAGGGCTGCCGTTCGAGGCCGCCGAGCTGCAACTGGCCGAGGGCAGCCTCCTGGCCCTCTACACGGACGGCCTCATCCAGGGCCGGAAGCGAGACGTCGACGAGAGTCTGGCCGATCTGTCCGCGGCGCTTGCGGCACCCGCCCGCTCGTTGGAGGACACGTGCAGGGCGATCGAGGTCGCGCTGCTGCACGACCGGCCCACCGACGACGTCGCCGACGACGTGGCTCTGCTCATCGCCCGTACCCGCGTCCTTGCGGCGGAGCAAGTGGCCACGTGGGAGCTGCGCGTCGAGCCCACCGCCGCCGCTCGGGCCCGGGCGCTGGTGGCGTCCCAACTGGCCCAGTGGGGACTGGACGAGATGGCCTTCACCACGGAGCTGATCGTCAGCGAGCTGGTCACCAACGCCTATCGGTACGGCGGCGGGCCGATCACCCTGCGGCTCATCCGTGACGGCCACCTCATCTGCGAGGTGTCCGACACCGGCAGCACCTCACCGCACCTCCGCCGGGCCCGATCCACCGACGAGGGCGGCCGCGGACTCTTCCTGGTGGCCCAGCTCACGGAGAGGTGGGGGACGCGGTACACGCGCGACGGCAAGACGATCTGGACCGAGCAGCCGGTATGAGGGCCCATATTTGCATGTCTATGCACCAAATGGCATACTTTTGCCATGCATAGCCCTCTACCCGAGGAACATGACTTGATGAACACCGGAGCCCACCCCAACGCTCCTGCCCCCCGCGCGAACATCGCCTTGGCTCGCGACTGCGACGAGTGCCGCGGCTGGGGGAGCGTGGTGAACGATGGCCGCTACCAGCTCTGCCCCTTCTGCCAGGACCTGACCGCCTGAGCACGGACCCCGCCACCGATTCGCTGTGGCCTCAGGCCGCGACGGCCAGCCGCCCGCGGGAGGGCATTGTCGTGATGACAGGCCGATGCGGCGGAATGATCTCACCGCCCGGCAGCAGCTCACCGGTGTCGTCAAAGACGACCGTGCCGTTGCACAGAAGGCTCCAGCCCTGCTCGGGATGCGCGGCGATGACGCGGGCGGCGTCACGGTCGGGATGGTCGGCGGTGGGGCATGCGGGCCGATGTGAACACATCTCACGTCTCCGATTCTTGATCGTCCGGTACTCGCTGATCCTTGCTGCTGGACTTGGCTTCGCGGGTCTCACGCATGATGGTGCGCTCTGTTCGTACCGCTTGTGTCACTGGATGTGACCGGGCCGGAAACGAGAACTCACCGGCCCGCGGCGGTCGTTGTGCGGCATTCCTTCGTACGCGACAGCCTGGCACCCGGATCTGACACAGCCCTGGCACGGCACCACCGCCCGCCTCGCCACGATGAAAGGCGGAGCGGGATCAGTCGGTGTCGAGACCGTCGATCAGGCGGTTGAGGAACCGGGCGAAGGTGGCTTCGGGGGCGAGTGGGCGTCCGGGGGCGGAGAGGGCTTCGGCGAGTTCCGGATGGTGGCCGTCCGCGGCGACGGCGGCGAGGTAACGGGCTTCGGCTGCGGCTCGGTCCGGAGAATCCGAGGCTGCGGCCTGCGCGATCTCATGCCCGACGTGTCCGGCCACGAATGCTGTGAGCTGGGCGAAGATTTCCACCTTCGCCGCACCGTCCAGTCCGGTGGGCCGCAGGGCGGCGAGCGCGCGTTCCAGGAAGGCCAGGGTATGAGGGCCGGGGACGCGGCGGGTGGACAGGGCGACGGGCAGCCAGGGGTGTCGCAGCATGAGGGCGCGCTGGAGGTGGGCGATGGCCTTCAGGTCGGCGCGCCAGTCGCCGACGGGCGTGCTCGCGGTCGGCAGTTCGCCGCTGACGTGGTCGACCATCAGGTTCAGCAACGTCTCCTTGTCGGGGGCGTAGCTGTAGAGCGACATGACGCCGGCTCCGACCTTGGCTGCGACCCGCCGCATGGTGACTGCTTCGAGCCCCTCCGTGTCCGCCAGGGCGACGGCCGCCGCGGTGATGGCCTCTCGGCTATGGACAGGCTTGCGGCCTCTGCGCGGCTGCACAGGGCGCAGCCAGAGCTGCTGGGGGTCGATGCCCGGGGCGCCGGCTGCTCCGTCGCGGGGCATGGTCCACGCTCCTCTTCCTGATCACGGCGAACCTCGCGGGCCTCAGTCAAGCATCCTCTATTATCGTACACCGTACGGAAATGCAGGGGGGGGAACGATGACATCACGCACGCACGGTCCTG
The DNA here is from genome assembly GCF_045207475.1 of Streptomyces sp. NBC_00885. Classification (NCBI taxonomy): domain Bacteria; kingdom Bacillati; phylum Actinomycetota; class Actinomycetes; order Kitasatosporales; family Streptomycetaceae; genus Streptomyces; species Streptomyces sp. NBC_00885. The sequence continues at coordinate 8,308,894 of NZ_CP108796.1, read as the reverse complement.
TTCCGAGGCCGACCTGGGCACCGCCTCCAGGTAAACCACCGTTGGCCTCACGGATGATGAGGGCGATGTGGCGCCGCCTGCCGGCCAAACTGCACGACGTCGGGTGGGAGCCGGGGCAGGTGGTGCCGGCCGCCGACGGCAGCCCGCTGATCACGGACCACTACTTCCCGCGCGCAGAGGGCGACTTCCCCACCCTCCTGGTGCGCTCGCCGTATGGCAGGGGCCTGCCGTGGTCCCCCATGTACGGTCTGCTCTTCGCCGAACAGGGTTTTCACGTGGTCCTGCAGAGCTGCCGCGGCACCGGCGGTTCGGGGGGTACGTTCGACCTGTGGCGCAACGAGGGCGCCGACGGCCGGGCCACGGTGTCCTGGCTGCGCGAGCAGTCCTGGTTCAACGGAACACTGGGAACCGTCGGCCCCAGTTACCTGGGCTACGTCCAATGGGCCCTTGCCGCGAACCCGCCGCCAGAACTCAAAGCGATGGTGGTGCAGGTGGGCCTGCACGATCCCCACGCCCTGTTCCACGCGGACGGTGCGCTACGCCTGGAGAACGCGCTCGCTGTCTGCGCGGGTATGACCTACCAGCACCAGGGCATGGCACCGTTCCTGAGGGCGACACTGCGCCTGCAGCGCCGCCTGCGCGATGTCACCACCGCGCGGCCACTTCGCGGGGCGTACGTGTCGGCCATGGGGGGCGAAGTGCCCTGGCTGGACGACGTGATGACACACCCGGACGCCAAGGACGCGTACTGGCGCGGCGCGTCGTTGGCTCAGTCGGCGGAGCGGCTCCGCGTGCCCACGAGTCTGATCACCGGATGGCACGACGCGCTGGCCGACCAGACCTTCGAGCAGTACGAACGGCTGCGTCAGGCCGGATGCGAGACCGCCCTGCTCGTCGGCCCCTGGACCCACACCTCCGCCCTGCAACAGGGATGGCCCGAGGTGTTCGCCGAGAGCCTCGCCTGGCTGCGCGCCCACCTGTACGACGATCCCTCCGGCCTCCGTCCCACAAGGGTGCGCGCGCACATAGGCGGCGAAAACGTCTGGCGGGACCTCGACGACTGGCCACCGGCCACGGCCGTCAGCCCGTGGTTTCCCACCCCAGAAGGGCATCTCACCCAGCAGGGTCCCACGGACTGCGCACCACTGACGTCGTTCCGCTACGACCCGGACGACCCCACCCCCTCCCTTGGCGGCCCTCTGCTCTCCCGCACCGCCGGTCCTCGCGACAACAGCACCCTGGAGGCGCGGGAAGACGTACTGACGTTCACCGGCCCCCCGCTGACCGAGCCCGTGGACATCCTCGGGCCGGTCTGCGCGCGGTTGAGTATCTCCACCGACACCGGTCATGCCGACGTCTTCACCCGCCTGTGCGACGTGGACACACAAGGCCGCTCCGTCAACATCTGTGACGGGCTGGGCAGGCTGCGGACGGACGGGCAGGAGCCGTCGCGGATCACCGTGCCGATGAGCTCCACCGCCCACCGCTTCGCCGTCGGCCACCGCATACGCTGGCAGATCAGCGGAGGCGGCCATCCGCGCTACGCCCGCAGTCCCGGCAACGGGGAGTCGCCGGTGGACGCCACCACCTTCACACCGGTGCGCATCACGCTCCGCACGGACTCGGCGCTGATGCTGGCGATGCATGCCCACAGTTCCGGCCTCAGCCCTGCGGGGAACGGCTGACGAGCCAGACAGCCCGGCACCGGACAGGTGCTCACGACGCAGGTGGAAGTACCGGGGGCGGGCCGGCCGTGGTGACGCCCGTACGCGGATTACTCGTCTTCCGCCGCGGGCCGGTCCACCAGGCGGTCCCAGTCCAGCGAGCTCGAACCCTCGCCCCGGCCGGTCGAGCGCCGGACGCCGTACCAGATCACGACGCGTCCGTTCGGCATGCGGGTCCGGTTGTAGGCGGCGCAGAGCCGGGTCCCCGCGCGTGGTACCTCCTCCTCGTGTACGAAGTACGGCTGCCCGGCGCTCAGGCCCTCGGCCAGCAGCGTGGTCCGCGGCCGCACCGGCACCGGCGGCGCCGTCGTGCCGTCGAGCACGCGGGGCATGGCACCGCGCTGCAGCTGGATCTCCCGGTTGTCGCCGGGCACGTGCACCGGGATGAACGGGATCCAGTTCTCCGGCACCGTGTTCATCGCCTCGTACGCGATCGGCGCCGACGGGGCCGGCGGCGTGTGGGGAGGGGCGAGCAGTCGACGGTGAGCCAGAGGCGGATGCCACCGCGGCCCGTGGAGCGCGGCAGCGTGTGGCGGTATCCCTCGAACGCGCCGTCCAGCGCGGCAAGCTCGACCGCATCGCCGCCGAAGACGCCCTTGGCCGGCTCGTCTTCACCGGCAGCCTCGACGATCTGGCCGACCGTCAGCTCGTCGTCGAGGCCGTCATCGAGAGCGCCGACGCGAAGGCGGAAATCTTCGCCGCCCTCGACAAGATCGTGGAGGATCCGGAAGCGATCCTCGCCACCAACACCTCCTCCATCCCGGTCATGCGCCTGGGCATGGCCACCCACCGCGCCGACCGGGTCCTCGGACTGCACTTCTTCAATCCGGTACCCGTCCTGCCCCTCGTGGAGTTGGTGGCGTCCCTCCACACCGCCCCGGAGACCGTCACCGCCATCGAGGAGTCCGCCCGCGACACCCTCGGCAAAACCGCGATCTGCTCCCAGGACCGGGCCGGCTTCGTCGTCAACGCCCTGCTGATCCCATACCTGCTCTCGGCGATCCGCATGGCCGAATCGGGCTTCGCCACCGCCACCGACGTGGACACGGGCATGGAACTCGGCTGCGCCCACCCCATTCGGCCCGCTGAAGCTCGCCGACCTGATCGGCCTCGACACCGTCGCCTCCATCGCGGAGTCGTTGTACGAGGAGTTCAAAGAACCGCTCTACGCACCGCCGCCACTGCTCCAGCGGATGGTCGAGGCAGGACTCCTGGGCCGCAAGACCGGCCGGGGGTTCCACACGTACGACCGGGGCTGAGGGGCCCGGTCCGCAGGCGGCGGCGATGGAGTCCGGCTTGTCTGCCCTACACCGGCAACCCCGTGTAGTTCTCCGCCAGTTCCGCCGCCGCGTGCCGCGAGTGCGCCACGCGGTGCAGCTGGGACAGCTGCAGACGGGTGTCGAACGCGGACTGCGCCGGATCCGTGTGGAGCATCGTCGTCATGGAGTACGAGAAGTGTTCCGCTCGCCACACCCGGCGCAGGCACGTGTCGGAGTAGGCGTCGAGCAGTTCCGTCGAGCCCGTGTTCTGCTCGTGGATCAGCGCGCGGGCCAGGACGATGACGTCGGATGCCGCCAGATTGAGGCCCTTCGCGCCCGTCGGCGGGACGATGTGAGCCGCGTCCCCGGCCAGGAAGACGCTGCCGAAACGCATCGGCTCGGTGACCGAACTGCGCATCGGCAGAACGGACTTGGCAGAGACCGGGCCTCTCTCCAGCTTCCAGCCGGGGTCGGTGTCGATGGCGAAGCGGGCGTCCAGCTCGTCCCAGACACGTTTCTCCGGCCAGTCGGCGGGATCGGTGTCGCTCGGGACCTGGAGGTACAGGCGGCTGACGGCGGGCGACCGCATGCTGGCCAGGGCGAAGCCCCGCTCGGAATGGGCGTAGATCAACTCGTCGTAGACCGGGGGCGCTTGGGCGAGAATCCCGAGCCAGGAGTAAGGATGGATCCGCTCGTAGGTCGTGCGGAGCGACTCCGGGACGGCGTTGCGCGTCACCCCGTGGAAGCCGTCGCAGCCCACGACGTAGTCGCAGGTGAGATTCTGCTCCCGTCCCTCGTGGAGGTAGCGGATGAGCGGCCGGTCGCTGTCGGCGTCCTCCACGGAGCACACCTGGGCCTCGAACAACAGCGGTCCGCCGTCGGTGAGCTGGCGGGCTATCAGGTCCTTGACCACCTCGGTCTGCGGGTACACCGTCACGCTCCTGCCACCCGTGAGGGCGAGGAAGTCGAGCCGGTGGGCGCCGCGGTCGAAGCGCAGCTCGATGCCGTCGTGGACCATCCCCTCGCGGTCCATGCGCTCGGCGACTCCGGCGGAGCGCAGGGCGTCCACGGTGCCCTGTTCGAGGATGCCTGCCCGCTGGCGGTTCTCGACGTGGGCCCGGTCGCGTGATTCGAGGGTCACGCTGTCGATGCCGGCGTTGCGCAGCAGCCGGGCGAGCAGTAGTCCGGCGGGGCCTGCGCCGATGATGCCGACGGTGGTGTGCATCAGCAGCCTTCTTTCCGGGGGTGGTTCACATTCTGCCCCCCATCTCCGGACACTGATGTGCGTACTGCCATGACGTCGCGGGCGCGGTCCCGGCCGGCCCGCCCGGGCGAGTACCCGCCCGGATACGGCTATCCGGTCACTTCTCCAGTACGAGTGCCAGGCCTTGGCCGACACCGATGCACAGGGCGGCGATTCCGGTACCGGAACCTGCCGCGGCGAGCTGGTGGGCGACGGCTCCGGTGATGCGGGCGCCCGACGCGCCGAGCGGATGGCCGATGGAGATGGCCCCGCCGCGCGGGTTGACCACGGCCGGGTCAAGTCCTGGCCACTGTCCGATGCAGGCGAGCGCCTGGGCCGCGAACGCCTCGTTGAGTTCGAGCGTGTGCAGGTCCCCGAGGCCGCGTCCGGCCTTCTTGAGCGCGCGGTGGACCGCTTCGACGGGTCCGGCTCCGAAGTACTGGGGCTCGATGCCGGTCACGGCCGTGGCGCCGATCCTGGCCAGTGGCTCGCGGCCGGTGGCGCGCAGGCCGTCCTCATCGGTGAGCAGCAGAGCCGCGGCGCCGTCGTTGAGCGGTGAGGAGTTACCCGCCGTGACGGTGCCGCCCTGACGGAAGACGGGCTTGAGCTTGGCGAGGGCTTCGGTCGACGTGGTGTCGCGGATGCATTCGTCGCGGTTCAGGTCGACGCCGTCGACCACGGCGATTTCCGCGTCGTACAGTCCCGCGTCCCAGGCACGCGCGGCCTTTTGGTGGCTTTCGAGGGCGAAGGCGTCCTGTGCCTCGCGGTCGATTCCGTAGCGGTCGGCGACCAGTTCGGCGCCTTCGCCGAGGGCGACCGTCCACTCCTTGGGCATGCGCGGGTTGACCATGCGCCACCCAAGCGTGGTCGAGAACATCTCCTGGTGGCCCGCGGGGAAGGCGCGTTCGGGCTTGGGTACCACCCAGGGCGCGCGGCTCATCGACTCGACGCCGCCCGCGACGGCGATGGACGCGTCCCCGACGGCGATGGCCCGGGCCGCCTGGATGACCGCTTCCATGCCGGAGCCGCAGAGCCGGTTGACCGTGGCGCCGGGCACGGTGACGGGGAGCCCGGCCAGCAGCACGGCCATGCGGGCCACGTCGCGGTTCTCCTCCCCCGCGCCGTTGGCGTTGCCGAAGAAGACGTCGTCGATACGGGCCGGGTCGAGGTCGGGCGTACGGGAGACGAGGGCGCCGAGCACATGGGCTGCGAGGTCGTCGGGGCGTACGCCGGACAGGGCGCCGCCGTACTTGCCGATCGGCGTGCGGACGGCGTCGACGACATAGACATCACGAAGGCGGTCGGTCATGTCAGCTCCTGGTGCGGGCGGAGGGTGATGGCGGTCGGGGGTGTCAGCTGGTGGAGAGGGGAATGTGGACGGGCGCGGCGGTCTTGTCCCGTACCTCGTCGGGAGTGACCCCGGGTGCGGTCTCGACCAGGTGCAGCCCGTCCCCGGTGACGTCGAGGACGGCGAGGTCGGTGATGATGCGGTGCACGCAGGCTTTGCCGGTGAGCGGCAGGGTGCACTCCTGGACGATCTTCGGTGAGCCGTCCTTGGCCGTGTGGCCGGTCAGGACGATGACGCGGCGGGCTCCGTGGACCAGGTCCATGGCGCCTCCCATACCCTTGATCATCTTGCCAGGGACCGTCCAGTTGGCGAGGTCGCCGGTGGCGGAGACCTGCATCGCACCGAGGACGGCCGTGTCGATGTGGCCGCCGCGGATCATGCCGAAGGAGAGTGCAGAGTCGAAGAACGCGGCTCCGGGCCGGACGGTGACGGTCTCCTTGCCCGCGTTGATGAGGTCGGGGTCGATCTCGTCGGGTGCCGGGTAGGGCCCGACGCCGAGGATCCCGTTCTCCGAGTGGAGCACCACATCCACGCCCTCGGGAAGGAAGCCCGGGACGAGCGTGGGCAGCCCGATGCCGAGGTTGACGTACGAGCCGTCGGTCAGCTCGGCGGCCGCGCGGGCAGCCATCTCGGCTCGTGTCCAGGCCATCAGCCTCGTACCGTCCTCTTCTCGATCTGCTTGTCGGCGGCCTGCCCGGGGGTGAGCACCACCACGCGCTGGACGAACACCCCCGGCAGATGGACGGCATCGGGGTCGATCTCGCCGGGCTCGACGAGTTCCTCGACCTCGGCGATGGTCACGCGGCCCGCCATCGCGGCGAGGGGGTTGAAGTTACGGGATGTCTTGCTGAAGACGAGATTGCCGCAGCGGTCGCCCTGTGCGGCCCGTACGAGCGCGAAGTCGGTGGTGATGCCGTACTCGAGGACATGCTCGAGTCCGTCGAAGGTGCGGATTTCCTTGGCGGGGCTCGGCTTGGCCACCCGGCCGTCCGCTGCGTACCGGCGGGGCAGACCGCCGTCGGCGACCTGGGTGCCGACTCCGGCGGGGGTGAAGAAGGCGGGGATGCCGCAGCCACCGGCCCGCAGCCGCTCGGCGAGAGTGCCCTGGGGGACGAGCTCGACCTCCAGCTCGCCACCTAGGTACTGGCGGGCGAATTCCTTGTTCTCGCCGATGTACGAGCCGGTGACGCGGGCGATGCGGCCCGCGGCGAGCAGGGTGCCGAGCCCCGCGCCGTCCACCCCGCAGTTGTTGGAGACCACCTGCAGCCCGTGGACACCGCGAGCCAGGAGCGCCGCGATCAGTGTGTTGGGCACACCGCTGAGCCCGAAGCCGCCGACGGCCAGTGAGGCGCCGTCGCCGATGTCGGCGATCGCCTCGGCGGCGCTCTGCGTGGCTTTGTTCATGGAGGGGGTCCTTGTCACCGGCCGAGAGAACCTGCGGGGTGTCCTTGTTCGCCAGATGAACTACAGTTCACTTCTACTCGGGAGTGTGCGTTCACCAGCCACGCAATGTCAACGGCTGCACGGAACGCCGAGGGCCCCGGAAGGACCCCCTCCACAACCGCACGGAGGGCCGATGGCCGTCACGACGCCGACCAACGACACGGCACCCGCCGAAGCCGTAGGGCCGCTGATGCGCGGCATCTGCGTGCTGCGTGACATCAGCGAGGCCGGCGGCCTGATGACCGTGAGCGAGCTCGTACGATCGACCGGCCTCGCCCGCTCCACCGTCGACCGCATTGCGGCCACCCTGGCACGCATGGGCTATCTCCGGCTCGACGGCCACCGCGTCGTCCTGGCGCCGCGCCTCATGGAACTCGGCAACGCCTATCTGGCCGCGATCCGGCTGCCGGGACTGCTCGGCCCGCTTGCCGAGAAGCTTGCCGCCGAGGTCGACGAGTCCGTGTCCCTGGCGGTGCCCGACCGTGACGGCGTCCGCTTCGTCCATCAGACCACCCGGCGCCGGGCCATGTCCCTCACCTTCCGCATCGGGGATCTGCTGCCCGCCGAACGCACCGCGCAGGGAACGGTGTTCGCCGCGTACTGGAGCGAGGAGGAGTGGGCGCACTGGCACGGGCGGCGGACAGCCGATCCCTTCCTGCCCGCTCTGCCGCCTCCCCACGCGGCCGGGGACGCGCCCGCCTTCGAAGAACGCGCCGCCGAGGCACGCGCGCAGGGCTGGGCCGCGGACGACCAGCTGATCGAGCCGGGACTGATCGCCCTCGCACTGCCGGTCCGGGCCCCCGACGGCGAAGTGGTCTGCGCCGTGAGCCTGGTGAGCCACACCAGCCGCCACAGCGCCGAGTCGCTGCGGGAGTCACTGCTGCCACGGGCGCGCGATGCCGTTGCCGCGATGGAACAGCGCCTGAGTCACCCGGCAGACGAAGAGCGGGCCGACGAGCCGCCCGCCGGTGGACTGGCCGACTGGACCAGCGCCTCCAAGCAGGAGCTCGGCGCGGAGTTCGTGGAGTCGCTCGCGCGCGGCCTCACGGTGATCACCGCCTTCGGGGAGGGCAGGGCGGAACTCACTCTCGCCGCCGTCGCGGAGGCCACCGGTCTCGCCCGTGCCACTGCCCGGCGCGCCCTCATCACGCTGGAGCACCTGGGGTACGTGGAAGGGCGGGAGCGGACCTTCCGCCTCACCCCGAGCGTGCTGGCGCTCGGCTGTCCGCCGCTGTCGCACACCACACTCTCCGAGATCGCCTCGCCCCATCTCCTCACCCTCGTCCAGCAGGTGCACGACTCTGCTTCCCTGGCCGTGCTCGACGGCGACGCCATCCAGTACACGGCCCGCGTTGCCACCGGCCGGATCATGAGCGTCAACATCCAGATCGGTACGAGATTTCCTGCATACGCGGCGTCCATGGGCCGCGTCCTGCTGGCCGGCCTGCCACCGCAGGAACGCGCCGACCGGCTGGAGCGCACCGAACGGCGGGCGCTGACACCCCGGACCGTCACCGGCCTGCCGGAACTTCGAGCGGTCCTGGAGCGCGTGGCACAAGAGGGGTACGCGCTGATCGACGAGGAGCTCGAGGAGGGCCTGCGCTCACTCGCCGTACCGGTGCGCGATCTTGACGGAAAGCCGGTCGCGGCCGTGAACGTCGCCATGCACAGCAGCCGCCGCACGGTTCAGCAGTGCCTGGCTGAAGTCCTTCCCGAGCTGCGGGCGACCGCCGCCGGGATCGAGGCCGACCTCCACATCGCGGGGCGCTTCACGAGGATCCCGACGGCCTGAGCCGGGCCTTGGGGCGCGCCTGCGGGGACACTCAGGGGGTCGGGATACCGCCGGGGCGGGCCGGGCGGCCGAAGCGCACCGGGACGCCCGGCGAATACAGCACGCTCACCGGCTCTCCCTCCGGTTCGGGCAGTCCTGCCGCCCTCACCAGGTCCTCGTCGCACTCGATGAGTTCGCCGTGGTGAAGGGGCCAGCGCGGATGCGTGTTGGGCAGGTATACCGACCGGCCGAAGAACGTGTTGTGCATGCCCCAGCGGGCGGTCAGGAAGTGTTCCAGCTCGCTTGGGTTCTCGACCCGCTCACCGATCCGCAGGGCAATCCGGCTGTGCGCGCCTCGCGGCCCGGGCCAGCGCCGTGTGCTCGTGTAGGTGAGCACGTCGCCGTCCCGCCGGATCGACATACGAGACCACAGGTACGGCAGCCGGAATGCCGCTCGTGCGACAGCCACCGGGATCAGCCGGGAGGCATCGAGCGACCGGAAGACCACCCCGCGCCGCCCATGGGCATCGCGCGAGTAGAGACGGACGTTGGTCTCGGGAAACGTGCCCAGGTAGGGGACGCCGGGCAGGCGGAACCAGCCGACGCGGTGCATCCGGAAGGCGACAAGTCCGACGTAGGTGACCCCGTGGAGAGTGTCGGGAGTCGTGCCGGGCGGCAGGAGCGGTGCCACGTCCGCAGGGTCGGCGGCCCAGTGCAGGAACGCCAGGTCCAGCCAGGACTGGGTGAGCAGGGGGCTCACCTCGGGGTGCGGTGAGTCCGCCGTTATGGACTGGGGAGGACGTGGTGTGTGCAGCACCCTGTCAGGATCTCAGAGTCCCCCTATGCAGCCGGGCGCCAGGGTCGCGGCCCGGCTCCTGGCCTGCGCCTACTGCAGTGCATGCACCGCCGCTCTGAACGCAGCCGGCAGGCGGTGGGCCGCGGGAACGATCAGGCGTGCCGTGCCGGGGTACCGGGCGGCTCGCAGCAGACCCTCGGTGAGCAGACGGTGGCGCCGGGTCAGCCGCGCCCACTGCGCGGGGTAGTCCTGAGGACGGTCGGCGGCCAGACATCGAACGGCGGCCGCGGCCGTCGCAAGCGCCAGGGCGACACCCTCACCCGTCAGGGCATCGACATAGCCGGCCGCGTCACCGACAAGCACTACCCGCCCGGACCACTGGGTCCGGGCCCGCTGCCGCAACGGTCCGGCGCCGCGTACGGAATTCGCCTCCCGGTCCCGGAGCAACTCGGCGAGTACGGGAAATCCCGCCATGTGCTCCTCGTAGGAGCGACGGTGGCGGCTGAGCACGGCGACCCCGACCAGGTCGTCACCGACCGGCGTCACGTACGCCTCACCGTGGCGGGACCAGTGGACTTCCACGAAATCGGCCCACGGCGGGATGCGATAGTGGCGCCGCAGGCCGTAGCGACGGTGTCCTGCTCCCCCGGGACCGTCCAGGCCGAGCGCGCGGCGCAGCGGTGAGTGCAGGCCGTCGGCGGCGATCAGCCAACGCGCCGTCAGCCCCCCAGCCCTGACCCGGTCGTGGCTCTGGTGGATCTCCCCCACCTTGCCCGGCACGATCTTCACCCCGACGTCCAGGGCCCGTTGATACAGGGCGTCGTGCAGCTCCGTCCGCCGTACGCCGAGCCCAGGGCGGTCCCGGAACGTTGCCTCCGCACGACGGGCACCGTCGAGGTAGCGGATCCCGCGCAGTTCACGGCCCGACACGTCGACACCCAGCGAACGCAGCGCCGCCACACCGCTGGGCATGATTCCCTCGCCGCACGCCTTGTCGACGGGAGCGGGGCGCGGCTCGACGACCACGGCTTCCATCCCCGCCCCGGCGGCATGGATCGCGGCCGCCAGGCCGGCCGGGCCTCCGCCCGCGACCAGTACGTCGATCACGTCCGCACTCCCCCGGCTGCCGCGAGAGCCAGAGCCCCGTCCTCGCACCGGATGCGGACCGCCATGAGCACGGAATTGAGCGCCGTGAAGGCGAGGGCGGTCACCCACGCACCGTGGACCAGTGGCAGGGCAAGCCCCTCGGCGGCGACCGCGACATAGTTGGGATGGCGCAGCCATCGGTAGGGCCCGCCGGTCACCAGGGGCAGACCCGGGACGACGATGACCCGGGTGTTCCACTGACGTCCGAGCGTACGGATGCACCACCAGCGCAAGGCCTGGGCGGCCACGACCACGGCCACCATCGTCCAGCCGAACAGCGGCAGGAACGGGCGGCCGGCCAGCCGGACTTCGGCCAGGCAGCCCGCCAGCAGGGCGGTGTGCAGGGCGACCATGGCGGGGTAGTGGCCTCTGCCGGTTTCGATGCCGCCACGTGCCCGGCTCCAGCGGGTGTTGCGCAGCGCCACGGCGAGTTCAGCGAGTCGCTCGGCCGCGACAGCCAGCACCACGGCGGTGTACCAGATCATCGGTTTCTCCGAACTACCAGCGCAGCAGCACCAGTTCGCAGCAGAATCCCGGTCCCATGGCCAGCAGCAGACCGGGCGTTCCCGGTTCGGGACACTTCTGCTGGAGCGTGTCCCGAAGGACGTGCAGGACCGAGGACGAGGACAGGTTGCCCACGCTGGCAAGCGAGCGCCAGGTGACGTCGAGGGCGCCGTCGGGCAGGGAGAGAGCGTCGGATACGGCTTCCAGGACCTTGGGTCCACCGGGATGGCACACCCAGTGAGCCACGTCCTTCGGCTTGAGGCCGTGCTCCTCCAGGAACCCCTCGACGTCGCCCTTGAGATGGCGGCGCACGACGTCGGGGATGGCCGCGTCGAGCACCACGCCGAAGCCGGAGCTCTGGATGTCCCAGCCCATGAGGTGTTCGGTGTCGGGGTACATGCGGCTGCGGGTGGCCACCACCTCGGGGCCTGCCGCCCGGGCCGCGCTGTCGCCGACGGCCACCACGGCCGCTGCCCCGTCGCCGAACAGCGCGGTCGCCACCAGGTTGGCGGGCCTCGTGTCGTTGCGCTGGAAGGTGAGCGAGCAGAGTTCGACGGACAGGAGCACGGCCACGTGGTCGGGCCGGCCGAGCAGGTAGTCGTGCAGCCGGGCCACACCGGCCGCTCCTGCGACGCAGCCGAGACCGAAGACCGGCAGCCGTTTCACGTCGGGCCGCAGGCCGAGACGCCCGACGAGCCGGGCGTCGACGGAGGGCGCGGCCACGCCGGTGACGGAGGTGAACATCAGCAGGTCCACATCGGTGGGCCGCAGCCCCGCGGCCCGCAGCGCACCGCGGACCACCTCGGCGCCCATGCTCGTGGCCGCCGTGATGAACACGTCGTTGGCGGCGCCGAGGCCGTCCAGTTCGCCGTAGCGTTCCAGGGGCAGCACGGTGTGCCGCGTACGCACAGCTGCGTTCTCGTGAAGGCGATCGAGGACACGGCGGTCGGCGCCCGGTGGCAGGCAAGTGCGAGCCACCATGTCGGTGATGTCGCGCTGGGGGTGGCGGTGGGGTGCCAGAGTGCCGTGAACAGCTGCGATCCGGGTCATCCGGCTTCCCGCCTGGGAGGCATCATGGGCCCATTCCTAGCCCGCGCGCGGGCCCGGGACACCTGAAGTCGCCCGTGCGGCTGTCACACCCTTGCGCCTCACAGTGCCTACGATCGCACGATGGGCACCACGGATCGGTCACCCGCGTACGCCCCGGCCTCGTGGCCCCTGCGCCGCGCGGCCGGGCTGGTTCTGTCCTGCCATCCGGGACCGGTGGTCGCGGTGACGGTCCTGGCCACCGGACTGGCCGTCAGCGCCCGCCTCGGCGGCGCCCGTTGCGCGCTGATCGGCGCGGCCGTGCTGGCCGGCCAGCTCTCGGTGGGCTGGTGCAACGACGCCTTCGACGCCCGGCGCGACGCCGCGGCCGGCCGCCGGGGCAAACCGGTGGCCGACGGCTGCGTGGGCTCAGGCGCTGTGTGGGCCGCGGCGTACGCCGCGCTCCTGCTGTGCGTGCCGCTGTCGCTGGCCTGCGGCCTTGCCGCCGGTACGGTGCACCTCGCGGCGGTCGCCGCGGCATGGGCGTACAACGTGAAACTGAAGGCGACGGCGCTGTCCTGGGTCCCGTACGCGGTCGGATTCGGCAGTCTTCCCGCGTTCGTCACCCTGAGCACGCCCGGCCGTCCCTGGCCGGCGTGGTGGGCCGTGACGGCCGGAGCACTCCTCGGCATCGCGGCCCATCTGGGCGACGTACTCCCCGACATCCCCGACGATCTGCGGAGCGGGGTGTGCGGACTGCCGCACCGGCTGGGCGTCACCGGCACCCGGCTGCTGCTGCCGGTCCCCCTGGTGGCGGCAACGGCGGTCCTGGTAGTGGGCCCGGCGGGACCGCCGGGCCCATGGGGAGCGGCCACGCTGTTCGCGGCAGTGCCGACAGCGGTCGCGGGGCTCGCACTTGGCCGGTACTGGCGCAAGGCGGCGTTCGCCGGGACGGTCGCGGTGGCGGCGGCCGATGTGGCACTGCTCCTGGCGTGGGGCACCGCCCTTTCGTGACGCCGGCTTCAACAGCACTACGCCCCCGCGCCGCCCTTGCGCAGGAACCGGCGCAGCTTCGTCAGCGGCCAGGTGTTGATGACGTCGTCCTTGGTCAGCCATCCGCGCTGCGCCGTGCCCACTCCGTAGCGCATGTAGGGCAGATGCGTGGTGGAGTGCGCGTCCGAGTTCACCGCGAACTTCACGCCGTACCGCTTGGCGCGCAGGATGTCCTCGTCGCAGAGGTCGAGTCGCTCCGGATGCGCGTTGATCTCCAGGGCGGTGCCCGTTCTCGCGCAGGCTTCGAAGACCGCGTCGAAGTCGGCGTCGATGCCGGGGCGCTTGCCGATCCGGCGAGTGGTGGGGTGGCCGATGACGGCCACGTGCGGGTTCTCGCAGGCACGGACGAGCCGGCGGGTGAGCGCCTGCCGGCTCTGGTTGAAGTGCGAATGGACAGAGGCCACGCACAGGTCGAAGCCCGCCAGGAAGTCGCCGGGCCAGTCGACCTCCCCGTCCGGGCCGATGTTGAGCTCCGTTCCGTGAAGCAGCCGCATCCCGTGGTGCTTCCTGTCGAGTTCGCGCACCCGCTCGCGCTGAGCCAGGATCTTCTCGTCGGTCATGCCCTGCATGTAGAGGTTCGGGGCGTGGTCGGTGATCGCGTAGTACGCGTAGCCCCGGGCCGCAGCGGCGGCGACCATGTCCTCCAGGGGGGCGAGTCCGTCGGTGAGGTCGGTGTGGGTGTGCAGGTCGCCCCTGATGTCCTTCTCGGCCAGCAGGTCGGGGAGTTCGCCACGCATTCCTGCCGCGATCTCCCCTCTGTCCTCACGCAGGGGCGGCGGGATCCAGGGCAGGCCGAGCCTGTCGTAGATGTCCTCCTCCGACTCCGAGGTGATCAGCTCGCCGCTCTTGGCGTGGAAGAGCCCGTACTCGGAGAGCTTGAGCTTGTGGCGTACCGCGATCTCACGGGTGCGGATGTTGTGCGCCTTGGATCCGGTGAAGTACTGCAGTCCCGCTCCCCAGGATTCGGGCGGAAGGACTCGCAGATCCACCTGGAGGCCCTTGGTGGTGCGGATGGAGGTCTTCTTCTCGCCGTGCGCGATGACCTCGGCCGTTTGGGGAAGGCCGCTCAGGGCCTCCATGAACGGCGCCGATTGCTCCGCCGCCACGAGGATGTCGATGTCCCCGATCGTCTCCCTCATGCGGCGCAGCGATCCCGCGTAGGTGCACCGTTCGCATCCGGGGATAACTGACAGGTCGGAGACGATCTGTTCGGCGATGTCCATGGCCGCGCCGATGAGGATCCGGCCGCCACCGGCCTTCTGCATCAGGGAGATGCCGTGGAGGATGTTCTCCTCGGTCTTCTCGCCGAAGCCCTTCAGGTCGCGCAGCTTCTCGGCATGGATGGCGTCCAGCAGCTGGTCCACGGAGGAGATGCCCAGCTCCTCGTAGAGGACCATGGCCTTCTTGGGCCCGAGCATGGGGATGGTGATCAGCTCGCGCACCCCGGCGGGAATCGACGTCCGGGTCTCCTCGATGGTGGCGACGTGGCCGGACTGCAGATACTCGGCGATCTTGTCGGCGATCGACTTGCCGACGTTGGGGATCTCCCGCAGGGCCTTGGCGTCGAGCTTCGAGACGTCCGCGTGGTAGCCGCCGACGGCGCGGGCGGCCTTTTCGTAGGCACGCGCCTTGAAGGCGTCCCCGCCGCTGATCGCGATCAGGTCGGCGTACTCCTGAAGGAGTGATGCGACGTCCTCGTTCGCCCGGACCATACCTTCATGGTGCTCCGGTACGGCCGGGGAGGCACGCCTGGGCATGGCCGCCCGGGTTCACCTGCTCGTACCCGGCAGATGGAACACAAGATCCCTTCATCTCATCTTACTTATTGAGATGATCGCCTTCGCTATCTGATGTCCATGAATACCCGATACACTGCCGCCGCAAGTGACACGGTTGTTTGTCCAGGATGTGACCCGGGGGGGGCGCCTTGGAGCCATTGGGACCTGACGACCCCACCGTGGTGGGGCCATACCGGCTGGTCGCCCAGTTGGGCAGTGGCGGCATGGGCCGGGTCTACCTCGGGTACTCGCCGAGCGGTCGGCGAGTCGCGATCAAGGTCATCCGTCCCGACTACGTACAAGACCCCGCCTTCCGCCAGCGCTTCGCCCGCGAGGTGATCGCCTCACGCGCCGTGAGTGGCTTCTTCACGGCCGGGGTCGTCGACGCGGACCCCGACGGAAGCCGGCCGTGGCTGGCGACCGCGTACATTCCCGGCCCCTCGCTCCAGCAAGCGGTGCACAAGGGCGGCCCCTTCCCGGAGCGGTCCGTGCGGGCGCTCGGTGCGGCGCTGGTGGAAGCGCTGACGGCGATTCATGGTGCGGCTCTCATCCACCGGGATCTCAAGCCCGCCAATGTGCTGCTTGCCGAGGACGGGCCACGCGTCATCGACTTCGGGATCTCCCGGCTCGCCGAGCACAGCGGACTGACGCTCACGGGCACCACGATCGGGTCTCCGGGCTATATGTCGCCCGAGCAGATCCAGGGACTGCCGATCGAGCCCTCGTCCGACGTGTTCTCGCTCGGCTCGGTGCTGGCCTTCGCCGCGACGGGTGCCGGTCCCTTCGGCGAAGCCTCCGTACCGGCCCTGTTGTTCCGCGTGGTGCACGAGGAGCCCAAACTCCAGGCGATACCGGCCGGGTTGCGCGAACTGATCAGTTGGTGCCTGTCGAAGCGGCCTGCCGACCGCCCGGCCCTGTCGGCCCTCATGCCCGCTCTGACCGGCGGACGGTCCCCTGTGGAACTGCTCGGCGCGGGCTGGCTGCCCAAGCCCTGGCAGGACGAAGACACGTCGGGAACGCTCGTTTTCCCGGACCTGCCGACATCGACTTCGGCGGACCACTCCCCCGTGCCCGAGCAGCAGCCGAGCCTGCCGGAGCCTGCCCCGGAGCCTTTGCCGCAGCGGCCGGTCAGCCGTCGCCGACTGCTGTACGCCGCGGCCGGTGCCCTGGGGGCCGGCGGGCTGGCAGCCGCCACCTGGGGATTCACGCGGGATCGCGAGTCGACCGCCGCGGGATCGCTGCGCTGGCGGTTCACGACCACCGGCACGGTGCTGTCCTACCCGAGGGTGGCCGGCGATCTCGTCTACGCGGCCAGCAACGACGGCACGCTGTACGCGCTGAACGCCGCCGACGGGCAGCAGCGATGGAAGCACACCACCGCCGCGGCCATCGGCTCCGCGCCCACCGTGCTGGGCGGCAGCGTGTACCTCGGCAGCGACGACCGCACCCTGTACGCCTTCGACGCGCGTTCGGGCAAGGTCCGCTGGCGGTTCACCACAAAGGGCATCGTCCATACCCCGGTCGTGACAGGGGGCGTTGCCTACGTGGGCAGCGCGGACCACCGGCTGTACGCCCTCGACGCGGCCGACGGAAAGCGCCGCTGGGCCTTCGACACGGGCAACGACACCCACTCCCCCGTCGTGTCCGGCGAGACGGTGTACGTGGGCAGCAGCGACACCAGCCTCTACGCGGTGAACGCGAACACCGGCGAGAAGCGGTGGGCCTTCACCACTCGCGGGGCCGTGTCCGGCATCCCGGCCGTAGCGGGCGGCCTCGTCTACTTCGGCAGCACCGACGGCGTTCTCTACGCGGTCGACGCAGGCACAGGGAAGCAAGTGTGGCGATTCGAGGGCGCCTCCGTCGGATCCAATCCGGCGATCGCCAAGGGAGTGGTGTACGTGGGGGGCGGCAAAACACTGCACGCGCTGAACGCCAACACGGGCAAGCCCGCATGGGAGTTCACAGCCACAGGAGACGTCCACGCTCCGGCCGCAGCAGGCGCGGTGGTGTACGTGGGCAGCGCCGACACCAAGCTCTACGCGGTGAACGCTGCGACGGGAGAGCAGCTGTGGGCCTACTCCGCCTCCGCTCCGGTGCACTCACCGGCCGTCACCCAGGACACGGTGTACTTCGGCAGCGACGACAGCACGCTCTACGCCGTTCGCATTTGAACCAACCGGGAACCGGGCGGGCGACACACGCAGTCCTACTCACCGCAGGTAGCGGCTTATTCACGCCCGAGTCCCGCTGTTGGTCAGCAAGGGGGGAAATGTCCAGATACTCATGCCGCCCGGACCGGCGCGTCGAAAAGAAGAATCGCCGCAACGCCTCAGCCGTCGCCGCCTACACTCGTGCCGCACGGGAATGCGGCCCGCTGGCCAACCCGGGCCGGAAAGTGGAGTACTTCTCCGTGCTGCGGCGGGGCGACCGGGTCTCGCTCACCGCTCTCACCTTGGCCACAGCCCTGGCCGACATCGTCTTCATAGGCTGGCTGCTGCTGCCCGAACACGTCCCCGGCCCTGGGATCACCGGAGTCGGCAACGGCTGGCTGTTCCTGGCCCGGACCGGTTTCTGCCTGGTCATCGCGGTGGAGACGATCAAAATCGTGCAGGCGGTGGCGATCTGGGTGTTCGCCTTCCGGGCGAAGGACCCGATCCCCATGGTGCCGCCGCAGGGGCTCCGGGTCGCCATGCTGACCACCATCGTGCCGTCCAAGGAACCGATGGCCGTCGTACAGCGGACGCTGCGGGCCATGCTGGAGGTCGAGCGCTGGGACTGCACCGTGGACGTCTGGATCCTGGACGAGGGAAACGATCCGACCGTACGTCAGATGGCGGCGCGCCTGGGGGTCCACCACTTCAGCCGCAAGGACCGGCCGGAGTACAACCAGCAGTCCGGTCCCTTCCGCGCACGTACCAAGTCCGGAAACCACAATGCCTGGCGCGCCGAGCACGAGAACAACTACGACGTCGTCGCCCAGATGGACCCGGACCATGTGCCGCTGCCGTGCTTCCTGGAGCGGACCCTGGGCTACTTCCACGACCCGGACACCGCGTTCGTGGTGGCCCCCCAGGTGTACGGAAACGCCTACGACAACTGGGTCGCCCACGGCGCCTCAGTGCAGCAGTACCTGTTCAGCAGCATCGTCGAACGGGGCGGCAACGGCCTGGACGCCCCCTTGCTGATCGGCACCAATCACCTCTACCGGGTCTCCGCATGGCAGCAGATCGGCGGCTACCAGGACTCGATCATCGAGGACCATCTGACCAGCATGAGGATCCACGGCACGGTCAATCCCGGCACCGGAAACGGCTGGAAGGGCGTCTACACCCCCGACATCGTGGCCGTGGGCGAGGGACCGACCACCTGGACCGACTACTTCAACCAGCAGAGGCGCTGGGCCTATGGCATCTGGGAGATCAAGCTCAACCCGAAGTTGAGGCAGGGCATCCGGCTCCGGCCACGCCAGCGGCTGCTGTACGACCTGGTTCAGTTCTACTACCCGAGCGTCGCCATGAGCCTGGCGCTCGGCACCCTCGCCACCGCCCTGTACATGCTGCTCGGAGTCTCGTCCATCCAAGTGCCCGGACTCCCCTGGTTCCTGCTGTGGTCGGCGGGCATGGGCGGCTCGTTCGCCCTCTGGCTGTGGCTGCGCCGGTTCAACCTCGCCGAGCACGAGAGGCGGGAGATCGGCATGGCGGGCATCCTGCTGTCGCTCTTCGCCGGGCCTGTCTACATCGCCGCCGCGGCGAACGCACTGCTGCGCCGACCGCTGGCATACGTGGTCACCGCCAAGGGCCAACTGCGCAGCCAGGAGTCCCTGCGCACCTTCCGGCTGCACCTGGTGTGGGCGCTGCTGGCGGGGTGCCTGCTGGCCGTCAGTTTCCTCAACAACCATGACTACACCGGCATGCGGATCTGGACGCTGCTGGCTCTTGCGGCCGGCTCGGCCCCGCCGCTGCTCGCGCTGGCGCAGGATGTCTCCACCCGCTTGCGCACGGCGAGGGCGGAGCAATGAGGATCACCACGCCACGGGTGCTCGCCCTTCTGTGTGCCGCCCTGCTGTCCTGGTACACCTTCCAGGTGGCGCCGGGCCTGGCGGACCGCGATCGCCGAGCGGCAGCCGCGCGTGCCGACGCCGTGCTGCCCCCGACCACCGTACTGCCGGACGAGCAGCCGGCGCCGCACCCCACCGCAAAGCGGCCCACGGTCGCTTTCCCCGCCGCGGGATCCGCGTTCATCGGCGTCTTCACGTCGGCGGGGGCCCATGACTTCACCGAAGCGGCCGGCTTCGCCCGCCAGACCGGGCACCGTCCGCAGGTGTACGAGTTCTCGGCCGACTGGGAGAGCGATCAGTTCGACGCCGAGGCCATCAACCGTGTCGCCAAGCGGGGCATGCTGCCCCTGGTCGCCTGGGAGCCGTGGGACCACAAGGCCGAGGCCGAGGAACCCACGCTGCGCGGAAAGCAGTCCGAGTACCGGCTGTCGAGAATCATCCACGGCTCCTTCGATCCGTACATACGGTCATGGGCGCGGGGCATCAAGTCCCTCCGCTACCCGGTGGCCATCCGCCTCGCCCACGAGATGAACGGCTACTGGTACCCCTGGTGCGAGCAGTCCAACGGCAACCGCCGCGGGGAGTACGTCCGGGCGTGGCGTCACGTCCACACAATCTTCGACGAGGTGGGAGCAGATAACGCCCTGTGGGTGTGGAGCCCCAACGTCAGCTACACCAACTCCACGCCGCTCACCCGGCTCTACCCGGGAGACGCATACGTGGACTGGGTGGGCCTGTCCGGCTACTACGGCACCGTGGGCAAGGAGAACTACCAGTCGTTCGACCGCCTCTTCACGCCGACGAGGAGCGAGATACGGCGCTTCACGCGGAAACCGCTCGTCATCACCGAGCTCGGCGCCACGGACGCCGCCGGACGCAAGGCAGAGTGGATCACCGAGATGTTCCGCTCGCTGCCGCGCCACCGCGACATCATCGGCATCATCTGGTACCAGGCGGTGAAGGAGATCGACTGGCGCGTGGGCACGTCCCGAGCATCCTCGGCGGCCTTCACGGCAGGGGCGTCGGCGAGCCGGTACCAGCAGAAGTGGGAGCCGGGTATGACGCCACGCGTTCGCTGAACCCTGTTGTTTCCCAGGTACGCGGTCCATTGCGGCTGTCCGGGGTCAGAGCCGCACGATGACGAAGGCGGTGTCATCCGTGACGCCACCGGACGGAAGCAGCTCCAGCAGGAGGGCGTCGGCCAGTGCCTCGGGGTCGGCGCCTTGGTGGCGGGTGAGGGAGTCGGCGAGACGGCGCATTCCGGTGTCGATGTCCTCGCGGCGGCGTTCGATCAGGCCGTCGGTATAGAGGACGAGGGTTGCGCCTTCGGTGAAGACCGCGGTGGCCTGCGGTCTGGGGACATGGTCGGGGCGGGCGCCGAGCGGCGGGTCGGTGGCCTCGTCGAGGAACTGGACGGTTCCATCGGCGCGCAGCAGCGCGGGCGGAGGGTGGCCCGCGCTGCTGTAGGTGATGGTCCGGGTGTCCCAGTCGATGAAGGTCTGTACGGCGGTGGTGTTCTCGGCACCGTCGACCGAGCGGGAGTACAGGCCGAGGACGTCCAGAGCACGGGCGGGGCCATCGGCGACGCGGGAGGCGGCACTGAGCGCGCTGCGGAGCTGACCCATGACGCAGGCGGCCTCCAGGCCGTTGCCGACGACGTCGCCGACCGCGACCCCGATCCGGTCGCCGGGCAGGTCGAACAGGTCGTACCAGTCCCCGCACACATTCAGGGCCCCGGTGGCGGGGCGGTAGCGCACGGCCGTCCGGTGGTGCCCCATCGGGCTGGGGGCGGGCAGCATCGCCGTCTGGAGAGCAAGGGCCACCTCGCGTTCACGGGCGTGAGACTGGCGCAGACGCTCGTTGACCTCCTGCAGTTCGCGGGCACGGGTGTAGAGCTCGGCCTCCAGTACACGGGCGCGATTCCCACTGGGACCGCCACGGGCCCGGATGAGTTCGGTGACCTCCTCCACCCGGTGCACGAGCAGGACGACCCGGCCGTCGGAGTCCTGCACGGGAGCATTGACCGGACTCCAGTACCGCTCCTCCCACTCGCCGGGCCGCTCCAGCGATGCGACGTCGTAGCGCTGCAGCGCCATGGCGTCCCGCTCACCGGTGGCCAGCACGCGCAGCAGCGACGCCTGAAGGTTGCGGGCACCGGTCGCGGCCGGGTTGTTCGGGTTGTCGGGAAAGACGTCGAACAGGTAGCGGCCCATCAGCTGCTCGCGGCTGCGGCCCGACACGCGCAGGAACTCCTCGTTGGCGTCGGCGTACACCAGCTCCGGGGTCAGCAGCGCCACCATGCCGGGCAGCGCCTGGAACACCGCCGAATAGTCGATCACTGGGTCCGTCATCGTCCGCCCGCTTTCGCCGCCATCGTCAGGTTCCCTCACGATATGAGCGCGCGGGGGCTGCGGCGGTGATCCGCTCGCCGAGAAACGGGCAGGTCACGTCCTGGTCCGGCTCAGTGCTCGCGGGAGGGGAGCCCGGCCCCGCGTGCGGGCCGTACGGACCCAGCTCGGGCTGTTGACCTCGATCCGGTGTCCGGCCTGGTCACCGGCGGTTTCCCAGCCGCTCGCCCGACGGGCAACAGGAAACCCATCGACCCCGGTGCACGCCCGGCGACAGGCTGAAGTCGTCAGCACGCAACAAGACCTTCCCAGGGGGAATCGTGCGCAAGATCAAGATGATGAGGACCGCCGCGGCGCTCGCGCTCGCTGTCGGCACGATGACGACACTCACCGCAACCCAGGCCCAGGCGGCGTCCAGCCACGGGTGCCAGTCCGGGTACGTCTGCATGTACCCGGGTGCGGGCTGGAACAACGACCGTCCGACCCACACGTTCTACACCTACGGGGC
The DNA here is from genome assembly GCF_045207475.1 of Streptomyces sp. NBC_00885. Taxonomy (NCBI): domain Bacteria; kingdom Bacillati; phylum Actinomycetota; class Actinomycetes; order Kitasatosporales; family Streptomycetaceae; genus Streptomyces; species Streptomyces sp. NBC_00885. The sequence continues at coordinate 8,286,890 of NZ_CP108796.1, read as the reverse complement.
CCACAACCTCAGCAACATGTACGGGACATACCGCATCTTCAACAACCAGACCGGCGGTGCGACCATGCGGACGTGCACCGGGTACAACGGCACGGGCTGTCAGGGCTACCTGCCGGCCGGCTGGTACATCGACAAGGACATGACGCCGATCAACTCGATCACCCTTCAGCCGTAGTTCCTCCCCGCGTGGACACCTTCCGGAGCTGCCGAACGGCGGCTCCGGAAGTTCGTGCATTCCTTACGGCAACAAGAAACGAGGGTCCCTGCAATGCTCCGCCGATCCGGTCTCATCGGCTCACTCATCGGATTACTGGTCTTCCTCCTCTGGGCGCCCACGTCCGCGGCCGCCTCAACCGCGCCCGCGGCCACAGCCGTTCGTACGGCCGCCGCCGGCGAGTGTGCCGTCCTGGCGCCGGGAGCCTCCGCGGCGGCCGAGCGCGCCGTTGCCGCCGCGTGCGCGCAGGTCGCCGCCGACGTCTGGTACACGTGGGGCGGCGGCCACGGCCCGCAGCCCGGTGCCACGTACGGGCACGTGGATCCCACCGACCCGGCCAGCGAGCACGATCCCGAGCGGCTCGGCTTCGACTGCTCCGGTCTCGTCCGCCACGCCTATGCCCAGGCCACCGGGGCGGACATCCTCAACGGCGTCGCCAGCGCCCAGTACTACACGCATCGCGCGGCCGAACGCTTCACCGCCGCACAGGGGCTCGCCCCGCTGCTCCCCGGCGATCTGCTGGCCTGGGGCAACTCCCGGCAACTGCACCACATCGCCATCTATCTCGGCGCGGGCAAGATGGTGGAGGCCAAGCAGTCCGGCACCAAACTCATGGTCAGCGACGTGCGGCTGAACGGCGATTACTACGGAGCGGTCCGGGTCGACACCGGACCGGTGAGCGGGCACATCTTCCAGACCTGGGGCACCGGCGTCTGGACCAAGGCTCAGCCGTCCACCAAGGCCGCGCGCGTCTACGCCTTCCCGCAGGCCACGACCATCCGCGTCGAGTGCCAGAAGCACGCCGAACTGGTCACCTCCGACGGCTACACCAACGACGCCTGGTCATACCTGCCCGACTACAAGGCGTGGGTCACGAACATCTACATCCAAGGGCCCGCGTGGCTGGACGGTGTCCCGGCCTGCACCTTCTGACGCCGCGCGCTGTTCGCACCAGTGACCGTCACGGGGGTCGGCCACTGGTGCGAACGGCGTCGTACGACCAAGCCGCGTAAACCGGGTCGACTGCGCTACAGAGCGTTACGCGTCAGCCACTCGTCGGAGTTGTACGTATCCTTCGCCGGGTCCGGTGCCGTGGCCGGGAGCTCTTGAACGGTGTCCTCCAGACGGATTCGCTCCGGGAGACTGCCGAACCGAGCACGACGCGCCATCTCGGCGGCATCCTGAACGTCCTTCTTCGTATACGTCATCCTGTCCCTTCCCTCACTGCCGTAACGTCGTGCTGAGGATGGGTGTTCCGCGCCGCCGGGAGGACAGGCAAGTCCCGCTGTGGGACGTTGAGGGGGTAGACGAGATTGCGGCCGAAGGACAGAGGCAGGCCGGTGGCTGATGCCCTGGGCATGGGGAGCCATTCATGACCACACCGCGGGACCTGTTGATCATCGCCATGGACAGAGAGTCCGCTCGGCCTGTGGAGCAGGGCGATCTCTCCCTTGCGCTCGCAGGAGCCGAAGTGATCGACCTCCTGGGCGCCGAAGCCGTCAGGCTGGACGACGATCGCATCGTGCCGAGCCTTCGGCCCACGATCCCCGATCGCCTGCTGGATGAGGCCGCGTCGTCCTTTGCCGTCGAAGCACCGTACGAGTCGGTCGACGACTGGCTGTGGCGCCGGGGGCGCGGGCTGTCCGCGGCCTATCTGGCCGCACTTGAGGCGGAAGGGCAGTTCACTCAGCCACGCCGCCACCGCTGGATGCCCTCCCGGAACAGTGCGACGGAACTGCTCGATTCGGCCTCCCGCCGCCAGGCGGCGGAACGCTGGTCATCAGGTGATCCCGTCCTCGCCGCCCTTGCCGCGGCCGTCGGGATCCTCGACGAGGAGACCGCCGACCTCCCGAGCGTGTCCGACGACGCGGTGGCGACCGTGCTCGCCGCCGTGCACGACGCGGTAAGGGAACTGGACGGCGAACGGCAGCGGCGAGTCATCGAGGACGCGGCTTTCGACAACATCTGGCGAGGCGAATGACGGCGGCGCGTCAGTGCGTTGTGTTCCTCGGGCCTCGAACGCTGCCGCGTCTCACGGTGACCGCTTCTTCATCCATGATGTGTCTTCGCCGCTGTGTCCCAGGGATCCAGCCTCCCAGGCGTGCGCATCGCGGCGGGCATCCCGCACATCCCGCGACATGGCTGTTCCGTCGCGGATCTGCCTCCTGCGGCGTCGCGCTCTCCAGTCGATCCACGAGGCAAGCGCAAGAAGCGATATGAGGGGCACCAGGAAGAACCACATACCGTGATGGTTCCGTGGGGCAGCCGGGTTTACCAGAACCCCGCCGACATCCGCCACGTGCAGCAACGCCGCCAGGTGGAGCGGCGGCGCTGCTGACACTGACGGGCTCTGCTGCTCTACGGCAGACTGTGGACGTGCGGTCCGACGGCGTTCGACCAGGCGCTGCCCGCGGCCGCGTCCCAGTTCGTGGACCAGGTCATCGCACCGCGGAGCCCCGGGTAGGTCTTCGACGGCTTGAACGATCCGCAATTGACGCCCTGCGTCAGGCAGTCGAGCGCGCTGTTCACCACCGACGGCTCGACGTAGCCGCTTCCCGCGCCCCGCGTGGAGGCAGGCACGCCGATGCCGACCTGGGACGGGTCGAGGCCGCCTTCGAGCTGGATACAGGCGAGGGCGGTGAGGAAGTCGACCGACCCCTGCGAGTAGACCTTTCCGTCGCAGCCGAGCATCGAACCGCTGTTGTAGTACTGCATGTTGACGACAGTCAGGATGTCCTTCACGTTCAGCGCCGTCTTGAAGTACTCGTTCGACGTCGACTGCATGTCGATGGTCTGCGGCGCCATCGTCAGGACGAAGCCCGAACCGGCCTTCGCAGACAGCGACTTGAGCGCCTGAGTCATGTACGTGGAGTTGAGACCGTTCTCCAGGTCGATGTCGACGCCGTCGAACCCGTACTCCTGCATCAATCGGTAAGCCGAGTCGGCAAAGGCCTTCGCGGAGGCGTCGTCGTTGACGGCGACCGCGCCCTTCTCGCCACCGATGGAGATGATCACGGACTTTCCGCCGGACTTCTTCGCGGCGAGGTCCGCCTTGAACTGCTCGACGGTGTATCCGCCGAGTCCGGCCGAGTCGAGGTTGAAGGTGACCTCGCCGGGCGTGCTTGTCGCATCAGCGAACGAGACCGCGATGATGTCGTACTGGTCCTGGACCTCCGCGAGGGTCTGGACGGTCGCCCCGTTGTTGAAGTTCTGCCAGTAACCGGTCACGGCGTGCGTGGGGACGGCGGCAGGCGCAACCGAGGTGTCGCGAGGCGCCGACTCCTCCGTGGCATTGGCGGCTGGTACGGCGATACCGGCGGCTGCGAGGACGCCGACGGCGAGGATGGCTTTCAGTGTGCGGGGGCGTACTTTCCTGTGCACTGCATGGCCTCCGTGGGGGGAGAGCACACCGCGGCATGCGGAAGGCGCACTGCGTGAACGCGGCGTGTGAGTGGGGGGATTGCACATCGGAACGGTGGCCACCGCTGGACGTACAAGTTGGTCCAGACCATTGGTCGCTGTCAAGGCCCCGCGCGTGATCCCGGCCGCTTTGCTCTACGGCACGCAGGTCATCCCCGGTGTGCGCGAACTGCTCGCGTGAGCGTGTGCTCACCGATAATGGGTGACCACCGCGAAGTCGTGTGTGGAAGAGTGCCCTGTCCGGAATTGGTGTATCGACTGGAGAGTTGCATGGGCGCTGCCAGGATCGCGGTCGTGACGAGCGACGCGGGCGTCGACCACGACGTGGATCTCCCGCTGATCGTTGACGCACTGCGCGCTGACGGCTTGGCGGCGCAATCCGTCGCGTGGGATGCGGACTCCGTCGGGTGGGACCGATTCGATCTGGCGGTCATCCGGTCCACCTGGGACTACGCGGAACGACTCGGCGAGTTCCTGACTTGGGCCGACACGACGGCTCGCGCCACCCGGCTGTGGAATCCGGCGCCGATGGTGCGCTGGAACAGCGACAAGCGCTATCTGCTGAAACTCGCCGAGCGCGGTGTCCCCATCGTGCCGACGCATTGCGTCGAACCGGGCGGGCGGTTCGACGAAGGGGACTTCGACAGGCCTGACGGAGTCGTGGTCAAGCCCTCGGTTTCCGCGGGTGCCCGGGACACCGCACGCTACGAGCCCGGCCGGCACACGGACGCCGTGCAACATGCCCGAAGTCTGCTCGACCAAGGCCGCAGCGTGCTGATCCAGCCGTATCTGCCCCTCGTGGAAGAGGGTGAACGCGCTCTGGTCTTCTTCAGCGGCACCTTCAGCCATGCGATCCGCAAGGGACCCGTACTGACCGAGCCAGGGGTGATCGACAACTCCAGAGTGGCACACCCGAGTGTCACCCCTTATCGGCCGACCGATGCGGAGCTCCACACGGCGCTGGCGGCGCTGGACGCGATTCCGTCGCCGGCGGCCCCGCTCTTCGCCCGGGTGGATCTGGCACTGAACGAGAACAGGGAACCCGTGGTCATGGAGCTGGAACTCATCGAGCCGAATCTGTTCCTCCAGAGCAACCCGCAAGGGCTCGGGCGTTTCGTCGACGCCGTCGCGGCCGAGAGCCGGATACCTACGCTCTAGGCCTGTCCGGTCGATCAGGCCGGATCAGCGAGCGGGGTCCGGCATGGTGCATCGCAGGCCGGAGGATGGGGGTCCCCCCGCCGAAGGCAGGGGGCGAGCCCACGCGGAGCGTAGGCGACTGACGACAACGCAGCGTGGGGGTACCTCCCGTGCCCGAAGGGCTACGGGGGAGTGCCGTGCCAGGGCACGCGAGCCCGGCAAGATCGGCCGGACAGGGCCTAGCTGCGGCACCCCGGCGGGCGGCGACCGTCACGGTCGCCACCCGCCGGGGAATCGGTGAGCCGGTCAGGTTCCGGGCTTGCGGCCGTAGACGAAGACGTCGTCGCCGTTGCGGAGCAGGCTCCAGTACTTGGCGGCATCGCCCTTGGTCATGTTCACGCACCCGTGCGAGCCGGGCGGTGCCCAGACGCTGATGCCCACGGAGTGGAAGGCCTGGCCACCGTCGAAGAACTGGCTATAGGGCATCGGCACGTTGTACAGGCTCGACACATGGTCGATGTCCCGCAGATAGATCTTCTTCAAGCCGGTGCGGGTCTCGTGACCGTCGCGGCCGGTTCGCACCGCCACCGGTCCGTACACCAGCTTGCTGCCGTCCTGGACCCAGCTCAGCTGGAGCGTCAGGTCGACGCACGCGATGCGGCCCTTGTTCACCGGGCACTTGCCGGCCCTGTTCGGGTTCTTCCCGACGGCCTTCTGCTTGTTCATCAGATCCATGACGCCCCAGGTGATGGGGCCCGCAAGACCGGCGTTCGGGCTGATCGAATGCTTCGTCTGGAAGGCCTGGATCGCCTTGCAGTCGGCGGCCGACTGCTTTCCGTCCACCGGGCGCCCGAGGAACTTCTCGACCTGCCTCTGGTACGGCCCTGTCTGCGTCGTACACGACGCAGCCTGAGCGGTCGTGCTCCCCATGGCCAGAGTGAACGGGGTCACCAGTGCGGTGATCCCGAGTGCGACGACTCCTCGTCGGCGAATGTCCCCCACGTCTGTCGGCTCCTTGTCCGTGCGTAGTCCGAGTTCCGCCTGGTAGACGGTCATGGGGACCCGGTAGTTGCACGCGAAAGGAAGACGGTTCCGTAACAGCACCCGGAGCAGGTGGTGCCGGGGGACGCGGCCGCCGTCGGCTCCGGTCGGCCTCCGTTTGACGGCAGGAGGCTTCCGGCGTAGTCCGGGATGAGGGGGCGGATCAGGAGTTCCGAGAGGGTTTCGAGAGGAGTCCGATCATGCTCGGCGATCTGCTCGGCGAAGAACTGGGCGAGACCACCGCAATGCGTGTGCTTCCCAGCGACAACGGCCAGCCCGCGATGGAAGTCTCCTTCCAGGCAGTGGGCACGCTGCTGAACGCGGCAGTCAGGGACATCGGAACGTACGAGTCGTTCGTACGGCCCGACGGCACGCTCATCGGCGACGGCCAGGGGATCATCATGACCAATGAGGGAGAGACGGTCACCTGGCACGGTCAGGGCGTCGGCCGCTTCACCGACACCGGCGGAGTGAACTGGCGGGGCGCCATCTTCTACGAGACTGCTGCCGCCAAGTTCGCGGACCTCGCGGGGACCGTGGGCGTGTTCGAGTTCGACACGACCGAGGACGGAAAGGTAGCGGGCAGGGTCTTCGAGTGGAAGTAGCCTCCGCGGCCGACACGCCATGGGCGCGGGTCACGACGGGCGGCATGCCGAAGCGCGTGAAGAACCGCCGCGCCGCGGCTTGGTCCCCGGTCATCTGACCGACACACCCGCGTCGATGGCCGTTGCGGCACACAGTGCTCGCCGTGGGCGCAGACCCAACCCGCCAGGTCGGCTCCGCTTCACCCGTGCGAAGCCGGGCGCACAGCGGCCTCGGTCAGGGTCGTCGCGGTTCGTACGGCACTCGCGACGGCCTCGTCGGGGGCGAGCCCGCACAGATCGGTGAGGCTGAACAGGGCTTCCGCGCTGACGACCACCGCGAGATCCCGCTTGAGCTGGGCGAACGCGTCCGGATCCGTCGCCCCCAGCGTGTCCTTCAGGGGCAGAAGCGCGTGGTCGATGAGGCCGAAGCGGATACCAGGACGCTCCCCCGCCGCCTCGGGGCGGGTGATGGTGGCGGCGATCATCGCGCGCACCGCGCCCTGGCGGACGAGGATGCCGCGGAGCAGGAACTCACAGGCGAAGGCGACGCGTTCGACGGGGTCGCGGGAGTCGGCGACCGGGCGGAGTGCGTCGGCGGGGGCGGGCCACACGCCGGCGAGAGCCTCGCCGATCAGCGACGGGAGGTCCGGGAAGTACCGGTAGGCGGTGGCGTCGGAGACCAGGGCCGCGCGGGCGATCGCGGGCATGGTCACTTCGCCACCCGCGCCGATGAGTTCGCGGGCCGCCTCGACGATCGCCGTACGCGTGCGCTTCTTCTGGTTGCTGCGGCCGGTGTCCGTCTGCGTCGTCGCCATCGGTACGTCACGTCCCCATTCCCGCTCATTCCTGCCGTCTCTCCGCGGGCAGCTTATCACCGCTCACTCTCGTCATGAGAGTTAACTTGCATAAAGAGAGCTGGCTCCCTAATCTTATGAGAGCAAGCTCTTACGAAGGACGTGAAGGAGGCGGCAATGAACGAGGTTTCCGTGGTCGGCCCGGACGGCGGCGAGACGATCCGTCTGGGCCCGACCCAGATGCGCATCCTCGAGGACGGGAGCACCACCGGGCACCGGATCGGGATCGGTGAGATCACCCTCGCCCCGCACACCCAAGGCCCGCCGCAGCACCGTCACGCCCAGCACGACGAGGGCTTCTACGTCGTCTCAGGCACCGTGCACTTCACCGTCGGCAAGACCACTCACGTCGCCCCTGCCGGCACGCTCGCGATGATCCCGCCCGGCGCCCCGCACACCTTCGCGAACCCCGGCGACGAGCCGGCGGTGATGCTCAACACCTTCACGCCCGACCTGTACGTGCAGTACTTCCGCGATCTGCGGGACATGATCGCCGGCGGCCGGGAGATGGACGCCGAGTCGACCGTCGAGGTGATGAGCCGTTACGCCACGGTTCCCGCCACCGAATTCGCCTGACCGCCCAGGCCTCTGAACGCCCAGCCCAGCCCTCTGACGCCCAATCTTCTGACCGCCCAACCCCCTTGAGGACACCCATGACCAGCACCGTCCACACCCTCACCCTGCCCTCCGGCGACCTCGACATCACCGTCGACGACCAGGGGCAGGGCCACCCCTTCCTGCTGCTGCACGGCGGCGGCGGCCCGCAGACGGTCGCGCCTTTTGCCGGGCTGCTCGCCGAACAGCGGCCGGCCCGGGTCATCACCCCGGTCCACCCCGGCTTCGGCGGCACCGCCCGGCCCGACTGGCTGACCGACGTCCCCGCCCTCGCCCAGGCCTACATACGGCTGCTCGACGAACTCGGCCTCACGGACGTCACCGTCGTCGGCAACTCCATCGGCGGCTGGATCGCCGCCGAACTGGCCCTGCTCGGCAGCGACCGGATCAGCGGCGTCGTCCTCGTCAACGCCGCCGGCATCAAGGTCCCCGGCCACCCCATCGCCGAGACCTTCTCCCTCACCCCCGCCGAGCTGTCGCGGCTCGCCTTCCACGACCCCGCGAAGTTCGCCGTCGACCCCGCCACCCTTCCGGAGGCCGCCCGCGCGGTCATGGCCGCCAACCGCGCCGCACTGCAGGTCTACTCCGGGCCGTTCGTCATGGAGGACCCCACCCTCCGCGAGCGGCTCGCCAAGGTCACGCACCCGGCACTCGTCGTGTGGGGCGAGAGCGACGAGGTCGTCGACGCCGAGTACGGACGCGCCTACGCGGCGGCCATACCGCAGGCCCGGTTCGAGCTGCTCCACCGCACCGGTCACATGCCCCAGATCGAGACCCCCGAGCAACTCCTCGCCGTGGTCTGGGACTTCGCCGACTCGCACGCCACGAACCGGCCCTGATAAGGAAAGCGCCCGTGCACCGACCCCACGGCGGCCGACGGACGTCGGTCCTGGCCGTCTGCTGTCTGAGCGTCCTGCTCGTCAGCCTCGACACCACCGTCCTCAACGTCGCCCTGCCCGCCGTCCAGCGGGACCTCGGCTCCTCGGTCTCCGGGCTCCAGTGGACGTTGGACGCGTACACCATCGTGCTGGCCTCGCTGCTGACGGCGGCCGGCTCCACGGCCGACCGGGTCGGGCGACGGCGGGTCTTCCAGCTGGGCCTGGTGCTGTTCACCGGCGCCTCGGCGCTTTGCAGTCTGGCGCCGACCACGGGCTGGCTGGTGGTCTTCCGCATGGTGCAGGCGGTCGGCGGTTCCATGCTCACCCCGGTCGCCATGGCCATCCTCACCAACACCTTCCCGGAGCCCCGGGAACGGGCGCGGGCGATCGGCGTGTGGGGTGGAGTGGTCGGCATCAGCATGGCGGCCGGGCCGGTCCTCGGCGGCGTACTGGTGCAGTCGGTCGGATGGCGGTCGGTGTTCTGGCTGAACGTGCCGATCGGGCTGGCCGCGCTGGTCCTCACCGCGCTGTTCGTCCCCGAGTCCCGCGCGGCACGGGCCCGCCGCGCAGACCCGGTGGGGCAGTTGCTGGTGATCGTCCTGCTCGGCGCGCTGACGTACGCCGTCATCGAGGGCCCCGGCGAGGGCTGGACCTCGCCGCTGATCGCCGCCTGCCTGGTCGCCGCGGCGGGCGCGCTCATCGGGCTCGTACCGTACGAGAACCGGCGCGCCGAACCGCTGATCGACCCCCGGCTCTTCCGCAGCGCGCCCTTCAGCGGGGCCACCCTGACAGCCGTCTTCGCGTTCGCCGCACTCGGCGGCTTCCTGTTCGCCAACGCCCTGTATCTGCAAGGCGAGTTGGGGCTCAGTCCGCTGGAGGCGGGGCTGCGGCTGCTGCCCATGGCGGTGCTGTCGCTCGTGTGCCCGCCGCTGTCCGGGCGGATCGTGGGCAGCCGGGGCCCGCGGGTGCCGCTGCTGATCGCCGGGGCCGGTATCACCGCCAGCGGTGTGCTGGCCGTGCTCGCCACCCAGTCCACCCACCCGTCGTACGCCCTGCTCGCCCTGACGTACGCGCTGTTCGGCCTCGGCTTCGGCTTCGTCAACGCGCCGATCACCGACACGGCGGTGGCCGGCCTGCCGCGCGACCGGGCGGGGGTGGCCGCCGCGGTGGCCGCGACCAGCCGGCAGGTAGGCTCCGCGATCGGCATCGCGGTGATCGGCGCCGTGGTCGCCGCCGGGGCGCTGTCGGCGGCCTGGTGGATCATCGCCGGGTGCGGCCTGGCCGTCTTCGCCCTGAGCGCCGTGACCGCCGGCCGTGGCTCCCCCGGCGGCGCCGGACGTGTCGCCGCCGACGTCGACTCCGAGCAGTCCACGCCTGCTTCTCGTAACGGCAGGCAGATCCAGGCGCCCCCGGCGGGTACCGCGACCGAACACCAGGTCAGTGCGTCTCGTGCGGGCGAGGCACAAAGAGGCGTGAGCGAGGGAGAGGTGGCGGAATGTCCATCGGTACGGTGATGTGCGGGGCGGCCGCCATGCTGCTTTTTGCGGCCGCGCTGCGGGAGATCGTGGTGGTACGACGGTTGCGGCAGCGCGGGACACGTACGCAGGGCCTCGTGGTCGACAACGTGCGCACCACCGACTCCGACGGGCCGATGTGGGTGCCGGTCATCGCCTTCACCGACCAGCGGGGGTACCGGGTGGAGTTCTCACCGCGGGTCCGCGGGAGCGGGATGAGGCTGGCGACGGGGCGGGAGGTGGGAGTGGTGTATCTGCCGCACGACCCGCAGACGGCTCGGGTGCTCATGTGGCGACACACGGTGGGGCCGGTGGTGTTCACGTTCTTCGGTGCCATCGTCTTCCTGGGCGCCGCTGTGTGGATCGCATTGGCGGGCTGACCCGGGCCGAGAGGGGGCGCTCACTGCGCGCGGATGGCGTCCGCGGGTGGCGTGCGCAGGGCCTGCCGGGTGGGGAGTTCGATGGTGAGGAACGCCGTGACGGTGACCGTCAGGGCGAGCGCGGGCAGCAGCCACACCGGGCCCGCCGGCCAAGGGTGGCCGAGGAAGCCCTGACCCAGAAGGGCGAGGGGCAAGGCCGACAGCAACAGGGCCGTGGTGAGCGCGGTGACAGCGGTCACGGCTGCCTCGCGGCGCATCATCGCGCGGATCTGGCGGGGTGTGGTGCCGTTGAGGCGGAGGGCCCCCAGTTCGACCCGGCGCTGGGCGGTGGCGGCGACGAGCTTGTTCGCGATGCTGAGCAGCAGGTAAACGAGCAGGACCACGATCGTGGCCAGGTTGATCCACACCTCGGGCGGTGCGTCCTTCAGGCCGTCGGCGGACGTAGGGTTCGTCTCCTCGAGTGCCAGGCCCGGGTGGGACGCGGCGAGGGTGGTCAGGGCCCGCCGGGCGGTCGCCGTGCCGTCCGTGCGGATCAGGATGCTCTGGTCGAGGCCCGTCGTGGTGTGTCCGGCCGCGAGGTCGTGGGAAAGGACGACCGTGCCGAAGCCGAGGCCCCGGGCGTAGACGGCGACCACCTTGACGTCGACCTTCGCACCGTCACCGAGGACGAGGCTCACCCGATGGCCCACTCCTGCGGAGCGCGAGCGGGCGACATCGCTGCTCACGGCGATGGTGGCGCCGCTGAGACGGTCCAGGCCGCCCTCCCGTACGTCGAGGTCGAGGACATGCGACGCGTCCGGCGTGAGGATCATCGCGGATCCGGACTCGGTCTCCGTGTCGCCGAACTGCTTGTAGGGCCACACCACGGTGGTCGTGCCGACCGGGGCCGCCGCCCGTACACCAGCCGTTTTCCGTACGGCGGCGAGCGTGCCGTCGGGCAGTCCGCCCAGGCCCGGCGCGCTCAGGCGCTGCTGGGCGAGCGTGCCCGTGCGGGTGTCGTGCGCCGTCGCGGCCAGCACGGTGGTCTGGGTGAGGGTGTACGTCAGGACGAACACGACCGCCATGGCCAGGGTGCTGACGATCCCCGCGTTGCGCAGCGCGTAGGCGCGGACGTTGGCCATCGCCAGCCAGGTCGGGGCGGAGACGCCGGAGCGTGTGCGCCGGGCCGCCGCGTTCCCGATGCCCCGGACAAGGGCCGGGCCGGCCAGGGCCAGGCCGATCGCACCGAGGATGCCCGCGATGGACGTGGCCGTGGCGCCGATGACGGTGCGGGAGAAGAGCGGCAGGACCGACATGGTGCTCGCGGCGACGATGACCAACAGGCCGATGCGCGTCCGGATCCTCGACGGGTTGCGCGGCTCGCTGCGTGATTCGGCGACCGCTTCGGTGGCCGGCATCCGGGAGGTGCGCCAGGCGGAGCCTCGGGCCGAGATCTGCACGGCCACTGCCATCAGGAGGACCGTCGCGAGGGCGGGCAACGGGCTGATGGTCAGGGGGAGTTCGGACGGGATGACCCCTCGGTCCGCCAGCAGCCGGCAGAACTGCCCGGCCAGCAGGTAGCCGAGCGCCACGCCGGGTACGAGGGCCACGGCCGCGACGACGGTGGACTGGGCGGCGGCCAGGCGGCGGATCTGCTTCGGGGTCGCGCCGACGGCCCGCATCAGCGCCAGGTCCCGGCGCTGCCCTGCGATCGACACGGCCAGCGCGCTCGCCATGACGAAACCTGTGATCAGCAGGATGATCCCGGCGAGCGAACCGGCGAGGAGGATCAGCAGCGAGCGGGACGCGCCCGCGCCGGGCGACACGAGGTCCCCGCGGCCCGCGCCGGTTGCCACCTCAAGACCCGTGCCCTTCAGCTTCGTACGGACTTCGGCGGCGACCCGTTCCCCGGCGCCGGGCGCGGTACGCAGGCCGATCAGGTCGACGGTTCCTGCGTGCGGGCCGCCGTCACGCGCTGCCAGTCGTACGGCCGTCGTATCGGCGAAGAAGACACCGGCGCCCGGAGCGTCGACCACCGCCGAGACGCGGTAACCGGCGGCGGGCCGGGCGCCCGCGACGATCTGGACCCGGTCGCCCACCTTCACCCCCGCCGCCGCGGCGGTGGCGCTGTCCACGGCGACCTCGCCGGAACCGGCCGGACCGCGGCCGTCGGCGTGCGTCCCGTCCAGCAGCCGCGTCGAGGACCAGCCGTGCCCCGCCGCCTGGGGATCCCCGGCCGATACGACCTGTCCGTGGGGGTCGACGAGGGCGGCGGGGAAGCTGATGTCGCCGACCGTCGAGGTGACACCCGGCAACTCGGACAGTTCACCGACCAGTCGGGCCGGGACCCTGCGACGCTCCGGAAGCGCGATCGGCAGGTCCCCGACCGGATGGAACTCCTGGTCTGCCGCGACCACGACGGCCGCGCCGCCGAGACGGCCGGCGGGCAGGTGGGAGCGCAGGCCGGACTCTGCAAGTACGCCGGTGCCGGTGATCAGGGCCGCGCCGCCGAGCACCGCGCAGGCCACGGCGATCAGCGCGGTGATCCGGTGCCTGACCATCTGTATCGCGAGACGAAACATGACTCAGACCTCTCCCAGGGCGACGAGACGGCGGGCCAGTTCGGGGGCGGTGGGTGTGTCGAGGGCCTCGACCACGCGGCCGTCGGCCATCACCAGCACCCGGTGCGCGCGGGCCGCTGCCGCCGGATCGTGGGTGACCATCACCACCGTCTGGTGGAGTTCGTTGACGAGACCCCGCAGCAGGTCGAGAACTTCGTGGGCGCTGCGCAGATCCAGCGCGCCGGTCGGCTCGTCGGCGAACACGACCGCCGGCTTGGCCACCAACGCCCGTACGACTGCGGCTCGTTGCTGCTGGCCGCCGGAGAGCTCGGCAGGGCGGTGGGTCAGCCGGTCGGCAAGACCGACCCGCTCCACCAGCGTCCGCACCCAGTCGCGGTCCGGGGTGCGGCCCGCCAGCCGCAGCGGCAGCGTGATGTTGTCCTCGATGCTGAGCGAGGGGATCAGGTTGTACGCCTGGAAGACGAAACCGACGCGTTCCCGGCGCAGTTCGGTGCGGCGGGTCTCGTTCAGGCCGCCGATCTCGTGGCCGTCGATGCGGACGCTCCCCGACGTCGGGGAGTCCAGCCCGGCGGCGCAGTGCATCAGCGTGCTCTTGCCGGAGCCGGACGGCCCCATCACGGCGAGGAACATGCCGCGTTCCACGGTCAGTGACACGTCGTCGAGTGCGCTCACGCCTCCCGGGTAGGCCTTGCTGACCCGGTCCAGGGCGATGGCGGGCGCGGGCATGTCGTGTGCGGTGGCCGCCGAGCGGCGGGTCCGGGCGAAGGCGGCGCTCATCGACGGCCTCGCAGGTTGCGCACGACGAGGGTCCCCGCGCCGAGGACGGTGACCGCGCCGCAGGCCAGGTGCACCCAGGTGTCGGCATTGCCGTAGGAGGCCGCCATGTTGGAGACCGCACTGATCACCACCACGATCCACAGCAGCGTGCGGACGACCTCCCCGCGGGTGAGGGCAGGCGACGGTGCGCCGTGCGTGTGGTGGGCGGGGGTGGCGAGGCGGTAGGGGTCCGTGGTCGTCATGGGGGCTTCCTCCCAGGGTGCTGAGCGGTTGGTCCGTCGCGGTCCGGCTGTCGTCACCGACGCTATGGATCAGCACCCCTCCCGGCCGATCCCGCAGACCGCCCGGTTCGAGGTACAGCAGGCTGTACTCCCCCTCCCCTCGGCTGACGGCAAACAGGCGTGCGGCATAAGGTCGTTCGCGAAGCAGAGGGAAGGACGGCGGATGGCGATCCAGCAGGACGCGACGGCCGGTGACCGGCGAGAGGGTCTCAAGGAGACCGTCGTACGGACCACGAGTGCCGCTGGCGCCGGGATCGGCCAGCTCACCTCCGGGCTCAGTACAGCCCTGCCGGCCCTGCTCGTGCTGCTCTGGCTGGCCGTCACCGCCGCGGCGAGCCTGGTCGGGGTGGGACTGCTCATGGCGCCCGCCACACTGCGCGCGCTGCACGCCCTGGCCGACCGGGAGCGCCGGCGGCTCGGCCGCTGGGGTCCCGAGGTCCTCGCCCCGGAACCTCCGCCGACGCAACTGCGCCTCGCCCTCCCAGACCCCACCACCCGACGGGAACTGCGCTGGCTGGTCCGGCACGCCACCCTGGGGTCCCTCCTGGGGTTCCTCAGCGTCCTGCTGCCGATCTCCGCCGCGCGCGACAGCCTCTTTCCGCTGTACTGGAAGCTCATGCCCAAGGACACGACCGCCACGTCCGTGGGGCTCGGCAACGCGCACTCCTGGCCGGACGCCCTCGCCGTGGCGATGCTGGGCGTGGGCTGGATCGCCATCATCCTGGGGCTCACGCCCGGCATGGCTGGGCTGCAGGCCCGGCCCGGACGGCGGCTCCTCGCGTCCGGCCCCGACACCGACCTCTCCCTGCGCATCGCCGAGCTCACCGCCACGCGCGCCGCGGCCCTGGACGCCCACGCCACCGAACTGCGCCGCATCGAGCGCTCCCTGCACGACGGCACCCAGAACCGGATCGTCTCCGTCACCGTCCTGCTCGGCGCCGCCCGCCGCATGGTGGCCCGCGACCCGGCCGGCGCCGACGAACTCCTCGAACGCGCCCAGACCGCCGCCGAGCAGGCGCTGGCCGAGCTGCGTACGGTCGCGCGCGGCATCCTGCCGCCGGTGCTGGCCGACCGCGGACTGGCCGGCGCGCTCGCCGGTCTTGCCGCGAGCTGCGCGGTGCCCTGCCGGATCGACGTGGAGGTTCCCGAGCGGTGTGCCGCCTCCGTCGAGGCGACCGCCTACTTCATCGTGGCCGAGGCTCTGACCAACATCGCCAAGCACAGCGGCGCCGAACACGCCACCGTCACGGCGCGCAGCCGCGGCGGCCGTCTCCATCTGTGCGTGGAGGACGACGGCCGGGGCGGCGCGGACGAGGACGGCGGCTCCGGACTCACCGGCATCCGCCGCCGGATCGCGGCCCACGACGGCAACCTCTCCCTGGCCAGCCCGCCCGGCGGCCCGACAACCCTGAAGGCGGATCTTCCATGCGGATCGTGATTGCCGAGGACGACCCGTTGCTGCGCGAGGGGCTCGCCCTCCTGCTGGGCGCCGAGTCCCTCGACGTGGTGGCCACCGCGGGCAACCCCGACGAGGCGCTGGACGCCATCGACGCGCACAAACCGGACGTCGCCATCCTCGACGTACGGATGCCGCCGACCCACTCCGACGAAGGGATCGTCGCGGCGGTCGAGGCCCGGCGCCGGCGGCCCGATCTGGCGGTCCTCGTGCTGTCCGCGTATGTCGAGCAGACCTTCGCCACCGAGCTGCTCACCGGCGGTGTGGGCGGCCTGGGCTATCTGCTCAAGGAGCGCGTCGGACGGGTGGAGGAGTTCCTGGACGCGCTGCGGCGGGTGGCGGCCGGGGGCACCGCCATCGACCCCGAGGTCGTCGCGCAGCTCTTCACCCGCTCCCGCCAGGACACCCGGCTCGACCGGCTCAGCCCCCGCGAGCGGGACGTACTCGCCCTGATGGCCGAGGGGTTGGGCAACACCGCCATCGCCGAACGGCTCGTCGTGACCGAGGGCGCCGTCCACAAGCACATCCGCAGCATCTTCGCCAAGCTCGACCTGTCCCCCACCGACCAGGTGGACCGCCGGGTCGCCGCCGTCCTGCGCTATCTGGAGGATCTCCGCCGGCTGACATGAGCCGAGCCGTGAACACGACCGAGGGCGGTACAGCAGGCTGTACCGGGCAGTGGCCAGCTGGCTTGATCGTGGTCCGGGCGTCTTCTTTCTACGTTGGTGATCGCACCGCTCGCCGCGATGCGACACCAACTCCCAGGGAGACAACAGCTCATGATGAACCGCCATCTCACGAACACGACGCTGGTGGCCGCGGTGGCCGCACTCGGCCTGGGCCTCGCGGCGCCCGCAGCGAGCGCCACCGGGCCGACGCACGACAGGCCCCAGAACAGGCTTCAGGACAGCGTGAACGCGATCCAGAAGACCGGCACCGTCGGGGTGCTGGCCCAGTCGACGGGCCCGGGCGGAAAGCGGTACGCCACCGCCGGGGTGGCCGACACCGCCACGGGGGAAGCGGTGCGCGCCGGTGACCGGTTCCGGATCGCCAGCACCACCAAGACGTTCGTCGCCACCACCGTGCTGCAACTGGCCGGCGAGGGGCGGCTGTCCCTGGACGACACCGTCGAGGACCTGCTGCCGGGCGTGGTGAAGGGCAACGGCAACGACGGCAGCAAGATCACCGCACGACAGCTGCTGAACCACACCAGCGGGCTGTTCAACTACACCGCGGACTTCCCCGAGATCAACAGCGTGGACGGCTTCCAGGCCGACCGCTACACCACCTGGGCACCGTCCCGGCTCGTCGCCATCGCGGTGAAACACGCGCCGGACTTCGAACCCGGCGCCAAGTGGGCGTACTCGAACACCGGCTACATCCTCGCCGGAATGATCATCGAGAAGGTCACCGGCAACAGCTGGCAACAGGAGGTGACTCGGCGCATCATCCGGCCGCTCGGCCTGCGCGACACCTTCGCCCCGAACACGTATCCCCGCATTCCCGGCCGGCACCTGCACGGCTACTCCAACTTCGGCAACTCCGGCCCGACGATCGACGTCACCGACTTCAACCCGACCGCGGCCGGCGCGGCGGGTGCCATGATCAGCACGACCGGAGACGTGACCCGCTTCTTCTCGGCGCTCCTGGGCGGCCGACTGCTGCACCCGGCCGAGATGGCCGAGATGAAGACGACCGTACGGGCGCCGGAACTGGACCCCGTCTGGCCCGGCGCGAGTTACGGCCTGGGCCTGATGCGGATCCCGCTGTCGTGCGGCGGGGTCTACTACAGCCACGGCGGCGACCTGGCCGGCTACACCACCCGGGACGGGGTGAGCGCCGACGGCCGGCGGGCCGTCGTCCTGGAAGCAACGGGCGACGGGGCGAGTGACCTCTCCACGGAACTGGCGCAGAACGCGCTGATCGACAAGGAACTCTGCGCCACCGACGGGAAGTAGCGGGGTGCCGGCGGCCGGTGGTCCGGTGACGGCGGCGGCGATTGGTCACCAGGGCACATCGTCCAGCTGCAGCGCCGCCGACTGCCGGCCGTCGGCCAGAGACTGCTCGGTCCACATGACCTTCCCGGTGGGCGTGTACCTGGTGCCCCACCGCGAGGCGAACTGGGAGACAAGGAACAAACCACGTCCGCCCTCGTCCGTCGTGGCCGCGCTGCGCAGGTGGGGGGATGTGCTGCTGCCGTCGGACACCTCGCAGATCAGACGGCGTTCGTGCAGCAATCTCACATGGATCGGCTCGGATCCGTAGCGGATCGCGTTGGTGATCAGTTCGCTCAGCATCAGCTCGGTGGTGAAGCCGATCTCGCCCAGACCCCATGTCTCGAGCTGACGGCCGCACGCGGCACGTACGGGAGCGACGGCCGCGGGGTCGAAGGGGACGTCCCATTCGGCGACCTTGGCGGAGTCCAGCAGGCGGGTCCTGGCGACGAGCAGCGCGATGTCGTCCCTGCGGTGCGCGGACTCCATGGCGCTGAACACGGCCCGGCACGTCTCCTCCGGCGTACGGTTCGCCTCCTCGGCCAGGGTGGTGCCCAGCAGGCGCAGTCCGGTGTCGATGTCGCGATCGCGGTGTTCGATGAGTCCGTCTGTGTAGAGAACGAGGCGGCTGCCCTCGGCCAGTTGCAGTTCGGCGGTCTCGACGGGCAGTCCGCCCAGGCCCAGCGGTGGGCTGACGGGCACGTCGGGGAAGTCCACCGTGCCGTCCGGGCGGACCAGCGCGGGGGCGAAGTGCCCGGCCCTTGCGATGCTGCACGTGCCGGAAACCGGATCGTAGATGGCGTACAGGCACGTGGCTCCCGTGATGCCCTCGCCGTCGCCGCCCTCTTCCTGGTCGATACGGGAGACCAGTTCGTCGATGTGCCCCAGGATCTCGTCCGGTGGCAGGTCGAGTTCGGAGAAGTTGTGGACCGCTGTGCGCAGACGGCCCATGGTGGCCGCGGCGTGCAGGCCGTGGCCCACGACGTCGCCGACGACCAGGGCGACCCGGGCTCCGGGCAGCGGGATGACGTCGAACCAGTCGCCACCCACCCCGGCCGCCTGCGCGGGCAGATAGCGGTAGGCGACTTCCAGGGCGTTCTGCTCGGGCAGCACGCGGGGCAGCAGGCTGCGCTGGAGGGTTACGGCCATGGCGTGTTCGCGGGTGAACCGGCGAGCGTTGTCGATGGCCACGGCGGCGCGGGCGGCCAGTTCCTCGGCGAAGGACAGATCCTCTTCCTCGAAGCGTTCGGGACGCTCCGAGCGCCAGAAGTTGGCCATTCCCAGGACGACGCCACGAGCCTGCAACGGCGCTGCCACCAGCGAGTGGACGCCGTATGCAAGGGCCTGGTCCGCTCCCGCGGGATCCTGGGCCCGCCAGCCGTGGGCGACGGTCAGATCGGCCTCGAGTACCGCATGGCCGCCGGCCAGAGCCACCGCCATCGGCGTGCTGGGGACGACGAACCTGACCACGTCGCCCACCGGCTGGAACGGGTGGTCGTCGCGGATGCCGCTCACCGCCGTACGGCGCATTTCCGTGTCCGCACCCGAGGGCTCGTCGCCTCGCACCACAGGGTCCAGCAGCTCGACCGTGACGAAGTCCGCGAACCGCGGGACCGCCACCTCCGACAATTCCTCGGCGGTCCGCGTCACGTCCAGCGTGGTGCCGATCCGTACCCCGGCCTCGTACAGGATCTTCAGGCGCTCCCGGGCCACCTCGGCCACTCCGGACAGTGCGCGCAGCTCGGTCGTGTCCCGCAGCGTCGCGACCTTGCCGGAGCTTTCGCCGTACGGGTCCGTGGGCCTCGTGTTGACGGCCAGCAGGCGGTCCCCGGCCAGGTGCACCTCGTCGGTCACGGCACGACTCGAGGCAAGCAGCTCCGCGGTGTCGGCGTCGAGTCCGAGATCGGCGACGTGGCGCCCTTCCGCGCCATGCGGCAGCTCGAGGAGCCTGCGCGCCTCGTCGTTGGCCAGCATCAGCCGGCCGTCGCCCCCGATGATGAGCACGCCTTCCCGCACGGCGTGCAGAACCGCGTCGTGGTGCTCGTACATCCGGGTCATCTCGGTGGGGCCGAGACCGTGCGTCTGGCGTCGCAGCCGCCTGCTCACCAGCGCGGAGCTCACCGTTGCCAGGGCAAGCGCGGCGCCGGCGCAGGCGAAGAGCCACGGCAGCTGCCGGTCCACCGCGCTCCCGACGTGTTCGATCCGGACTCCGGCGGCCACCAGGCCGATGACGGAGCCCTGGGCGTCGATGACAGGGACGACGGCCCGGGCCGCGTTGTTCGGGTCTCCCTCGAAGATCTCCGTGAAGGCTTCTCCGGCCGCCGCGCGCTCGATGTCCTCGGCACGGCGGCCGATCAGGCTCCGATCGGTGTCGGCGTAGCGGATACCGTCCTTGCTCATCACGGCGATGAAGTCCACTCCCGATCCCCGCCTGGCCTCCTCCGCGTGGGACTGCAGCATGGCGGTCCGAACGGGAACCCTCAGCGCCACTGCGGTGCCCGGAGCGTCCGCGAAGGACTCGGCGGCGGCGAGCGAGCGGTTCTCGGCGTCCCGCTCGCTGTCGAACCGCGCCTGGAAGACGAGCGCCACCACGGCCCCGGCGATCAGCAGTACCGCGACCGCCATCTGCAGGAGGAGCACCTGACCGGCCGCACTGTGCGGACCCAGCCGGGAAGGCGGGGGCGGCGGCGGATGCTGTGCCGCGGAGGGCGCTCTGCGGGCTCCTGCGCTTCGCTCGCCTCCCGAAACGGGACGTCCGCCCCGGCCGCGAAGCAGCCGACCGGCGAAGGTGCGGCTCGACGAGAGCCGGGATCGCAGGGAATGTCCCTTCATGCACCATTTCTAGCATCGGACGGCGTCCGGCAATGTTCCGCGACCACCGGACCAACGACGTCTCGGCGTTTGGTTGCCCGGTCAGGGCCACGGCCGTCTTGAGGAATCCATTGACCTCAAGTTTGGTTCAGGTCATAGCGTTCTGGGTGCGCCCCGGGCCATGCCGGCCGACGGGTACCGCGTCGGCCCACCAGAATCCGGAGAGACCGCATGGACATGGAAGTCACCGCATGGACATCGCTCCACAGTGCGATGAACGCCCAACAGGAGCGACGGCCCTTCTCCCGGGCCACCTTGCGCCGCATCGCCGCCTTCGCCCGCCCGCACCACCGGCAGCTCTTCCGCTTTCTGCTGCTCAGCGTGGTCACCGCTCTGCTCGCCGTGGCCACACCCGTCCTCGCAGGCCGCGTCGTCGACGCGATCGTCAAGGGCCAGGACACCGGCACGGTCATCCGGCTCGCGCTGCTGATCGCTGTCATCGCCATCGCGGAGGCGGCGCTCGGCCTGCTCACCCGCTGGCTGTCGGCCACCCTCGGCGAGGGGCTGATCCTCGATCTGCGCACGGCGGTCTTCGACCACGTCCAGCGGATGCCGGTCGCCTTCTTCACCCGCACCCGCACCGGCGCCCTCGTCAGCCGGCTCAACAACGACGTCATAGGAGCCCAACGGGCCTTCAGCAACACCCTGTCCGGCGTCGTGTCCAACCTCGTCACCCTGCTGCTGACGCTGGCCGTCATGCTCAGCATCTCCTGGCAGATCACCCTGCTCGCCCTCCTCCTGCTGCCGGTGTTCGTCGTCCCCGCCCGCCGGATGGGCTCCCGCATGGCCAAGTTGCAGCGCGAGGCCGCCAACCACAACGCGGCCATGGGCACCCAGATGACCGAGCGGTTCTCCGCCCCCGGCGCGACGCTCGTCAAACTCTTCGGACGCCCCGCCGACGAGTCCGCCGAATTCGCCGCCCGCGCCCGCCGGGTGCGCGACATCGGCATCCGTACCGCCATGGCCCAGTCGGTCTTCATCACCGCGCTGACCCTCGTGTCCGCCCTGGCGCTCGCCCTGGTCTACGGACTCGGCGGCTACTACGCGCTGCGCGGCAGCCTGGACCCGGGCGCCGTCGTCGCCCTCGCCCTCCTCCTCGCCCGCCTCTACGCCCCGCTGACCGCACTGGCCGGCGCACGCGTCGAGGTGATGAGCGCCCTGGTCAGCTTCGAGCGGGTCTTCGAGATCCTCGACCTCACACCATTGATCGCCGAGAAGCCGGACGCCCGCCGGGTGCCGGACGGGCCCGTGTCCGTGGAGTTCGACGGGGTCCGCTTCGGCTACCCATCCGCCGACAAGGTCTCCCTCGCCTCCCTCGAAGAGGTCGCCACCCTCGACTCCCGCGGCGGCACGGAGGTGCTGCGCGACATCTCCTTCCGCGCCGAACCCGGCCGGATGGTCGCGCTGGTCGGCTCGTCCGGCGCGGGCAAGTCCACGATCGCGCAGCTCATGCCGAGGCTGTACGACGCCGATGCCGGTTCTGTACGGCTGAACGGCATCGACGTTCGCGACCTGACCTCGGACTCGATCCGCGAGACGATCGGCATGGTCACCCAGGACGGTCATCTCTTCCACGAATCCGTCCGCGCCAACCTGCTCCTCGCCCGGCCCGACGCCACCGAGGACGACATCTGGGACGCTCTGCGCCGGTCCCGGCTGGCCGACCTGGTCGCCTCGCTGCCCGACGGCCTCGACACGGTCGTCGGCGAACGCGGATACCGGCTCTCCGGCGGCGAGCGGCAACGGCTGACCATCGCCCGGCTGCTGCTCGCCCGCCAGCGGGTGGTCATCCTCGACGAGGCGACGGCCCACCTCGACTCCACCTCCGAGGCGGCCGTGCAGGAAGCCCTGGGTGAGGCATTGGAGGGCCGTACCGCGGTGGTGATCGCCCACCGGCTCTCGACCGTGCAGGCCGCCGACCTGATCCTGGTCGTCGAGAAGGGCCAGGTCGTTCAGCGCGGAACCCACGACGAGCTCATGGCCGCCGGCGGACGCTACGAGGAGCTGTACCGCACCCAGTTCGAGCGCCCGGGAGCGGAGGAGGCGCACCCCGTCCACTGACCTCGGTGCGACCATGTCGCATGAATGTGGATATTCCACTGCTCGAAGTCTTGCAAATTCACATTCATTTCGGCAGGATCTGCCGAGTCCACGCCGGTCAACCGCACATTCTGGGTGCCCGTGGGCCCCTGCGTCGTTGAATCGACACATCCTGACCTCTTCGTCAGCCCCTGACGGGTCTGCTCTCCCCCGGGGGCGCCGTGGGCTGCGCCGTGGTGGTTTCTCTGGAAAGGCACGTCCGTTGAGCATGAGATCCGGCACCGGAGGCGGTCTGCGGGCGGACGCCCTCAGCACGTGGGACATGGTGGTCATGGCCGTCGCGGGATGCGGTCCGGCGTACACGGTCGCCGGAACGATTCCGGCGCTGATCGCCGCTGTCGGTGTGGCCAGCCCCGCCGCGCTGCTCTACTGCGCGATACCCGTGATCGGCATCGCCCTGGCCTACCGGCAACTCGGCCGTGTGGACCCCAATGCGGGAGCCGCGTACAGCTGGGTCGCCCGCTCGCTGCACCCGTTCCTCGGGTTCCTGTGCGGCTGGTCGCTGGTGGTCGCCTGCACCGTCTTCATGGCCTCCAGCACGGTGCCCGCCGGCAACGCGACGTTGTCACTCGTCGCGCCGAGCCTGGTCGGTGACCCGGTCCTGGCCGCGCTCGTCGGCTCGGGCTGGTTCCTCCTGATGGCAGGGGTGGTGGCGTTCGGAGCCCGGATCGGAGCCCGCGCGCTGACCGTCATCACGGCGGTGCAGGTGGTCCTGCTGATCGGCTTCGCCCTGGCCGCGCTGCTGTCCGACGGCGGCGGGACGGAGTTCTCCTTCTGCTGGTTCGGCTTCAGTCACTTCGAGGGGCAGGAGTCCTTCGTGACGGGCGCGCTGATCGCCACGTTCGCGTTCTGGGGCTGGGACGTGACCAGCAATCTCGGCGAGGAGACCCGGCGCGGCTCGCGCGGCTCGGGGTTCGGCGGGGTCATCGGTGTGGTCCTGGCGTTCCTGCTGTTCGCGCTGGTCGCCGTGGCGGTCAATGTCCTCATGACGCCGGACGCCGTGTCGCACAGCCCGGAGGGCATTCTGATCGAGCTCGGCCAGCGGGTCTGGCCGGGTGTGGGCGGCACCCTGCTGGTGCTCGCGCTGCTCCTGTCGACGGTCGCCATGCTGGAGACCGCCCTCATCCAGGCCGGCCGCACCCTGTTCGCCATGGGCCGGGACAGGACGCTTCCCCCCGTCCTCGGCCGTATCCATGCCAAGCGGCACACGCCGTGGCTGGCCACCGTCGTGATCGCCGTGGCATCGGGCACGCTCGCCATCGTCGAGGCCGTGCGGCTCGAGCCGGGCGAGTCGATGCTCTCGGACGCCGTGAGCGGAGTCTGTCTCCTCGTCACCTTCTACTACAGCCTGGCCGGACTGGGCGCCGTCGTCGTCCACCGCAAACTGCTGCGGGCCTCCGTGTCCAACTTCCTCCTCATGGGACTGTGGCCGCTGGCCGGCGCGCTGTTCATGCTCTGGATCATGATCGAGTCCGTGGCCTCCCTGAGCACATCGGCGCTGGTCATCGGATTCGGCACGCTCGCCCTGGGGCTCGTACCGATGCTCGCCGCGTGGCTGAGGCAGCGGCCGTACTTCGAGCGCGGGCGTCTCGACGCCGACCGGGCGCGCGTCATGGACGACTCCTTCGGGGGCGCGGACTCCGGCGAGACCCAGGCCGTCAACCTGGCCAGGAGTCAGGACGAACTCCTCACCGACTTCTGACCCCAGTTCCGCCTTCTGATCAAAGGACGCCTGCCATGGCCCTGGCCTGGAACCGAAGACGCTCCGCGGCACCGCACTACGACCAGACCTTCGGCGACAAGGCCCTGTCCGCCGCCTGCGAGGACATGGTCATGGGCCGCTGGGAAGGCGCACACGAACTGCTCGCAACCAGTCCCCACAGGGACTGGGACCGCCGCAGTCACCGCATCCGGCTGCTCGCCCACACCGCCGCCGACAAACGGATCGTCGAAGCCTGGCAGACCGCGCAGCCGCACAGCGCGGACGCCCTCGTACTGCGGGCGGACACCGAGGTGATGCGGCATTTCGCAGCCGCCCGTACGAGCACCATCCCTGGCCCCGACATCCTGGACCGCACGGCCCACATCTGCCTCAACGCCGCCGATGCCTTCCCCCAGGACCCCCATCCCTGGGTGTCGCTGATCACCCTGGGCAGGCTGTACGAGAACGGCGCCCAGGCGATGAACCGGTGGTGGCCGGAACTGCTGGCCCGCGATCCGTACCACCGCGAGGCGCACCATCAGGCTCTTCGCTACATGACGGCTCGCTGGCACGGCTCCCACGGCCAGGCCTACGCCTTCGCCCGCGACTGCGCGGTCTACGCTCCTGCCGGCTCCCCGCTGCTGGTCATGCCGCAGGTCGCCCGCGCGGAGGAGTTCCGTCACCGCACCGAGAACGAAGGCGTCAGCCCGCACGCGATGGTCGGCTACTGGGCCGGGGAGCGCTGGGACCTCATGGAGACCATGGAACGCTGGATCGCGGTCCGGTCCCCCGTCGAGGCGGCACAGGACGTCGCCGACCTCAACCATCTCGCTCACGCTCTCGCCCAGGCAGGACTACTCGTCGAGGCCGCGACGGTCTTCGACCTGCTCAAGGGACGGGCCACCCGGGTGCCGTGGTCGTACACGGGCGAGCCGGAAGCGGAGTACGCGCGCTGGCGCGACCGGTCGTCCCGAGCGGCCGTGGAGCACGCGGATCCGCGGAAAGGCTGACCACTGATGCGTACCGGCTCCTTCGACGAGAGCAACCTGCTGGAGCAGGCCGTCAAGGCTGCGGTGAGCGGTGCGGGTTTCGCTCCGTTCACCGAGGGGCCGACCGGTGCTGTCGACCGTCGCAGAGGGGCGGCGCACAGTGGCGGAGCGGTGTTCCGGTCGATGCTGGGGAAGGACTTCGGCCTGGGGCAGCCCGGGGCCCGTGAACGGGTCGGGACCGAGTGCTCTCCGTACGGCCTCAGCCTGGGCGTGCGCTATCTCCGTTCCGAACCGAGCGATTTGGTGGGGGCGGCGGTGCGGGCGACGGCGGGCTGGCGTGCGGCAGGACCGCGGCGCCGGGCCCTGCTCGCCGTGGAGATGCTCTGCCGGCTCCACGACCGCAGCCATGAGATCGCGCACGCGCTGCACCACACCACGGGGCAGGCGTACACCACGGCCCACCGCTCGGGCGGTCCGCAGGCGCAGGACCGGGGACTTGAGGCCGTGGCCCGTGCGCTGGCCGAGTCCGTACGCAATCCCGCCGAGCTCTCCTGGCAGCGGCCCGGCAAGCTGGGCGACCCGGTGCGGATGGACGGCACCTGCACCGTGGTCCCGCGCGGCGTCTCACTGCTCATCGGCTGCCCCGACTTCCCCACCTGGAACGGTTATCCGGGCCTCTTCGCCAGCCTGGTGACCGGAAATCCGGTGATCGTCAAGCCGCACCCCCGGGCGGTCCTCCCGCTCGCGCTGACCGTCCAGGTCGCCAGGGACGTCCTGGCGAAGGCGGGGCACGATCCCAACGTGGTGACACTGGCGGCGGAAGAGCCCGGCGAGAAACTGGCGTCCCGGCTCGCCACCGACCCCGCGGTCCGGCTCATCGACTTCACCGGCTCGGCCCGCTTCGGCGACTGGCTGCGGCGCAACGCCCGTCAGGCCGACGTGTTCGCCACATCGATCGGGGCCAACACCGTGCTGGTGGACTCCACCGACGACTACCGCACCATGCTGCGCGAGCTGGCGCTGTCCCTGTCACTGTGCAGCGGCCAGACCTGCACGGCGCCGCAGAACATCCTGGTGCCGTCCCCCGGGATCACGACCAACGAAGGTCACAAACCCATAGGGCGGTTCAGTGTCGACCTGAGCCGCGCCGTGAAGCGCCTTCTCGCGGAACCGCGGCGTGCGGCGGGGATTCTCGGGGCGATCGGCAGCGACCGGATCCGCAGCTCCCTCGCGCATGCGGCTGGATGCGGAGTGGTGGTGCACGCATCCCTGCCGGTCGACCACCCCGATCATCCGGCGGCGGACATCCGTACACCACTGATCGTCCGGCTGGAGGCACACGACGAGAGGGTGTACTCCCGCGAGTGGGCCGGTCCCGTCTCCTTCGTGATCGCCACCGAATCGACCTCGCAGAGCCTGGACATCTTCCGCCGTACCGTGCGCGGCCACGGCGGCCAGTACGCCTCCGTCCACTCGACGGACCCGCTGGTCCTGGGGGCGGCCGAGGCGGCAGCCCTCGACGCCGGAGTGCAACTGTCGGAGAACCTCGCCGGGAATGTCTTCGTGGACCAGTCGGCGGTGTACGGCGACTTCTGTGAGGCGGCCACACCCGCGGGTGCTCAAACCGCCCTTGCGGATCCGTCGTTCATCACCGGCCGCTTCCGCCTCGTGCAGGCCCGCCGCCCTGCGGCCCGGGTACGGGACATGAGCTCCGTCGGAGCGTAGGAAGCGCGGCGCCGTCAGGGAAGAGGCGCGCCGCGGGCGGTGAGCCAGAGTTCGTACCATTCCTCCCGGCTGAGATCCGGTTCCCGCTGCGCGGCGTCACGGCAGGCACGGATACGGTCAGGACGCGCGCTGCCGACCACCGGAACGATCGCGGCCGGATGCCGCTGCAGCCACCACAGCAGAATCGTCTCCGGCGTGGTGCCCTTCCTGTCGGCCAGTGCCGAGATGAGCCGTGCGGTCGCGACCTCGCCCGGCGTTTCCTGGCGGCCCGTGAAACGACCCTGCGCGAGTGCCCCCCACGCCTGCAGGGAGATTCCGTTCGCCCGGCAGAACTCGACCGTCCCGAACGGGAAGCCGTTGGCTGCTGCCTGCGGGGTGTTCACGAGGACACCGGCTTCGAGCCAGTCCCGCTGCTGCAGGCTCA
Source organism: Streptomyces sp. NBC_00885 (assembly GCF_045207475.1). Classification (NCBI taxonomy): domain Bacteria; kingdom Bacillati; phylum Actinomycetota; class Actinomycetes; order Kitasatosporales; family Streptomycetaceae; genus Streptomyces; species Streptomyces sp. NBC_00885. The sequence continues at coordinate 8,259,373 of NZ_CP108796.1, read as the reverse complement.
TCTCCAGCTGATTGGCGACCAGCGGGACATCGAGACGTGCCTGAAGGGGGGCCATCTGCACGGCGCCCATGTTCGACACACCGAACCGTCGCACAAGACCCTGCCGGTGCAGCGACATCAGCGCCTCGGCGATGTCGTCCGGGTCTGCCAGCGGATCCGGGCGGTGCAGGAGCAGCACATCGATGACGTCGGTCCGCAACCGGGCCAGGCTCTCCTCGACCCGCCGGGCGATGGCCGGCCCACTCAGGTCGTAGATGCCGGGCCGCTCACCGTCCGCGAGACGGATGCCGCACTTGGTCTGTACGACGATGCGCTCCCGCAGCCCCGGGGTACGGGCGAGAACCTCGCCGAAGACTGCCTCGGCCTTCCCGTGCCGGTAGATGTCGGCGTGGTCGAACGTGGTGATCCCACTGTCCAGCGCCGCCTCGATCGCCGCCTCGGCATCCGCGATGTCCTGCGCGCCGTAAGGCTCGGTGTCCCAGCTGCCGCCGAGCCCCATGCACCCGTACAGCAGCCGCCCACCGCTCGTCCCCGACTTCGTCGTCACCTGGTCACCCTACGACGGGGCATCAGCGGCACCTGCCGCGCGACGGCCCAGCAGCGCACCGCCGATGATCCTGGCCGGCGGACACAAGGTCTGGCCGTGCGCCGCGAAGAGCTCGTCGCGCGAGGAGAAGCGCCCGAGGTCCTCGCGCACCAGTGCCGACAGGTCGAAGGACGAGCAGCTGTCGGAGCCGCAGGTCGAGCCGTCCCAGTCCACGGCGGTGGAGGACAGAGCCTCGAAGAGCGTCTGCGGCCCGGTGTTGGTGAATCCCTGGGGATTGGCCGCACTCAGCGCGTCGAGCGGCGCGTACAGCTCGGAGACGTTCAACCAGGTCTGCCCCGTACGGAACTCCGGCCAGGCCAGGAGGACCATGTCGGGCACGAGGCGGCGGAGCCGCGGGAAGCGCGAGTACCAGAACGAACCGTCCACCAGAAAGCCGCGCACACGGGTGGAGATACCGCCCGCGCGGGCGACCGCTTCGAGCACGGCCAGCCGTTGGCTGCACGAACCGACGCCTCGCGCCAGTGTCCGGGAGACGGGCTGTGTGTCGTTGAGCGCGTATACCGAGGCCAAGACCCGCCGCGCCTACGTGATCGCCCGCAAACCATTCCCCGGCTGAGAGCGCTGGAGCGGTTCACGGGAGCGGATCGCCGTAGAGCTATGAGCGGGTGCAGCGGCCGCCCGGGCTGGTCGCCGGCGGGCGGCACAGCAGCCAGATGTCGGCCGAACTCGTACTCAGATAGCGGCCGATGCATGTGTTCGCCGAGGTCCTGCCTCGTTCGGCGCAGAAGGTCAGCGCGGCACGGCCGTCGGCGAAGGGGCCCGGGGCGTAGATCACCCAGTAGCCCGGGCGCAGCGACGCGTAGTCGTCGCTGCGGGCGAAGACCGCCTCCGGCACGGACTGCCGGACCTTGGCGAGCCGCAGGTCTCGGGCTGCGGTGCCGGAGCCGACCGGCTCGGAGAAGAGCTGGGCGATCCAGCGGCCCGCTGATGGAGGTGGCGGCGTGATCTGTGTGACCGATTGCGTCGGGGTAACCGTCGGGGTCGGTGTGGGCTTCGGCGTGGGGCCCGGAGCCGTTGTCGTCGCGGCCGATGACGACGACGTACTCGCCGACGAACCCTGGCTGCCGCCCGCCCTGTTGTCCCCCCGATCGCCCAGTGTGAGGACGAGCGCGGTCGCCACGGTGACAGCCAGCGCCGCGGCGATCACGGCGACGAGGATCGGTGTACGGCTCCGCGGCCGGTCCTGGGCGGGCAGCGGCTGAGGCTGTTGCGGAAGGGTCGGCCTCGGGCTGTCCAGCTGAGTCGGTACGGGCGGCACGGGCCCGCCCGGCATCGGCGGCAGCGCGGTGGTCGCCGTCGGCTGCGCCCAGTGCGGCACGGCACCCGACTCCACCTGAGCCAGCATCGTGTCCAGCCGGGCCGCGTCGGGGCGCGCCGCCGGGTCCCGTACGAGCAGTGCCTGAAGCACGGGGGCGAGCGGCCCCGAACGCGTGGGCGGTGGCACCGGATCGTCGATCACCGCGGCCAGAGTCGCCAGCGCCGTGGTCCGGCGCAGCGGGCTGACGCCCTCTACTGCTACGTACAGCACGAGCCCCAGGGACCAGAGGTCGGAGGCCGGGTCGTCGTCGCGGCCGCGGACTCTCTCCGGGGCCATATATTCGGGCGAGCCGACGAGTTCGCCGGTGGCCGTCAGCGACGTCGAACCCTGGAGTGCCGCGATCCCGAAGTCGGTGAGCACGGCAGTTCCGTCGGGACGCAGCAGGACATTGGCGGGTTTGACGTCCCGGTGCTGGATGCCCGCCGCATGCGCGGCCCGCAGTGCCCAGAGCACCTGACGGCCGATGCGCGCGGCCTCCACCGGGGCCAGCGGGCCGCGGTCGAGCCTTTCCTGCAGCGAGACACCGGGCACCAGCTCCATCACGATCCACGGGTGGGGATCCGCCGCCACGATGTGATGGATCGTCACCACATGGGGGTGGCTGAGCCGCGCCAGCGCCCGCGCCTCACGCAGCACTCGCTCGCCCACGGCCTCGGAAACACCCGCATCGGAGCGGACCGCCTTGAGGGCGACTTCGCGCTGAAGGACTGTGTCGCGCGCCCGCCACACCGTGCCCATGCCCCCGCTCCCCAGCCGCTCGATCAGCTCGAACCGCCCGTCGACAAGGTCCCCCGGTGCGTTCATGGGCGACAGATTAGGGCAAGCCGCCGGGTCGGCTCACCCGGGCTCCGAGGCCGATTTTGCGCACGTCACACGCCGGCCGGGCTGGGCCTCCCCGCCCGGCGCCGGAAGACGAACGCCGCCGCCACACCCGCGATCAGCCCGAAGAGGTGGCCCTGCCAGCTGACTTCGGTGTTCGCCGGGGATATGCCGAGCAGGATCGAGCTGCCCCAGATCGCGCCGATCAGCAGGCCCACGCCCACGTCCAGCAGCTTGCGGTCCACGAAGCCGCGCACCACCAGGTAGCCGAAGAGGCCGAAGATCAGGCCCGACGCCCCTGCCGTGTTGGTGTTGGACGGGGAGATCAGCCAGACGCCGAGGCCGTCCACCACAACGATGAGCAGCGACACGGCCAGGAAGCGCCGGACGCCGCCGAGTGCGGCGAGGAAGCCGAAGACCAGGAGGGGGAGGCTGTTGGCCGCGACATGCCCGAAGCCGAAGTGGATGAAGGCGGACGGGACGATGTCGACCAGTTCCGACGGCTCGCGCGAGACGATTCCGTACGAGTCGAGGGCATGGCCCGTGGCCACGTCGACCACTTCCAGTGCCCACAGCAGCGCCACCCAGCCGACCATCAGCGTGGCCGCGGCCGCGGCACGGGACGACCCGCGCCACTCGCTGACTTCCGCGCCTGCCATCGCAGCCCCCTGCACCGTGCTTATGCATTCCACCCCGGAAACGACCGGCGCACCTGCTCGGTTCCACCTCCGGCCGGTTTCAGCCCGGCGAGGAGACGCGGGCAACGCAGGGCGATGCGGTACACACCCGTCGGGTCACGGTCACGGAAGTGGATAGGGGAAAGTAGGGCCATGACGTCGCTCTCCGGAATACACGGCCGATGACGCAAGATCAACGCTCGGTCCTCGAACCCGCCGCTGCCGAGCACGCCGCTGCGCCCGCTGTGACCCACCCGCGAACGCCGTCGGCCACCGAGAAGCCGTCGAGCCGATTCGACGGCCTGCGGCGCCACCGGCAATGGCTGTTCGCACTCGCCGTGGTCGCGCTCCTCGCGCAGATGGCCCTCGCCATGGTCACGACCGCGGTCAAGCAGACCCCGACCATCGACGAGCCCGTGTACGTGGGCACGGCAGTGGTCTACGTACAGCAGCACAGCCTGCGGTACAACCCTGAGCACCCACCGCTGGGCAAGCTGATCATCGCGACCGGTCCGGCATGGGCCCACCCTCATCTCGACCCTGCCTTCGTCGGCAACCAAGGGGCGCTCGGGCGGCACCTCCTCTACGAGTCGGGCAACGATCCGTGGCGGGTGATGCTGTGGGCGCGACTGCCGGTGATCGTGCTGACGCTGCTGTTCGGGCTGGTCGTCCTCGCGTTCGCCCGTGATCTCACGGGCTCCGTGGGCGGGTTGACAGCGCTCGCCCTGTACGCGTTCTCGCCCGACGTCATCGCTCACGGGTCGCTGGCCACGCTCGACGTACCCATGGCCGGCTTCCTGCTGACATCGGTCTGGTTGCTGTGGCGGGCGCGGCTGCGGCCGCGCCTGTATCTCCCGCTCGCCGGGGCGGCGCTCGGCGCGGCCGTGTCCACGAAGATGAGCGCGCTGCCCGCGGTTCCGGTGCTGCTGCTCCTCGTCGTCCTGTCGGTCTGGTACGCCCGCCGCACGCGCGGCACCGGCAGGCGCGGGACGGCGCGGCTGCTTGCGCTCGGCGTGGCGGCGGCGGTCGCGGTGGCGCTGGTCATGGTCGCCGTGGTGTGGGCGACCTATCTCGCCGTCGACCCGCGCCTGCGCTGGGCTGCGCCCGAGGGCGTGCCGGTCGCCCACGGGCTGCGGGGACTTGCCGTCGACTGGCTGCCGTTCCCCCAGCCGTACCGGGACGGCATGCGTGTCCAGTTCGCCTTCGAGGACGCGAAGTGGACCGGCTTCCTGCTGGGCAGGCACTACGCCGGCTCGCTGTGGTACTACCTGCCGACCGCGCTGCTGATCAAGACCCCGCTGGGCATGCTGGCGCTCTGGCTCGCCGGTGCCGTCGCAGTCGTGGCGCTGCCCCGGCTGCGGCCCGCGGCGCCGTATGTGCTCGTCCCCCCGGCCGTACTGCTGGCCGCGGCGCTCAACGGGTCCCGCGACTTCGGTGTCCGCTACGCCGTCTTCCTGCCGATGTTCCTCGCCGTCGCGGCGGCCTGCGTGGTCGCCTTGAGAAGGCGGTGGGCACACGTCGTGACGGCGGTGTTGGTCCTGTTCGTCGCGGTCAGCTCACTGCGGACGTACCCGTACTACCTGCCGTACTCCAACGAGGCGTTCGGCGGGCCGTCGAAGACCCACCTGCGTCTGCACGACTCCAATGTCGACTGGGGCCAGGACCTGGGGAGGCTCGCCGACCGTCTGAGGCAGCGGTATCCGGGCGAGAAGGTCTGGCTCGTCTACAAGGGCAGCGGAGTGCCTGCCTTCTACGGCATCGACGCGTCCGACCCGCGCACGGTGCCCCCGGACCAGGTTCACGGACTGCTGGTCGTGTCCGACTCCTCGATCGCCAAGGCGGGCGTCCGGCTCAAGGCGCTGATCGACAGCAGCACGCCGGTCGAGGAGGTCGGCCACTCGATCACGGTCTTCCGCCGGCCGTGACCACGTCGGTGCCGGTCAGCGGGCCTGGCGGCCGATGACAGCTGCGCCGAGGGTGCGCTTGGGACGGGGTTCGACCGGCTCGTCGCGGGCCTGGGCCCACAGGGAGCGGACATGGCCGAGGTGGCGCGCCATGCAGGCTTCGGCGGCGGTGTGGTCGCCCGCCACCATCAGGTCCAGGAGTTCCAGGTGTTCCTCGGCGGAGGAGATCAGCTGGCCGCGTTCGTCGAGCCGGGTCAGACCGTAGAGGCGGGACCGCTTGCGCAGCTCGCCGACTGTCTCGACGAGACGGTCGTTGCCTGCCAGGGCGAGCAGGCCGAGGTGGAAGCGGCGGTCGGCGTCCAGATACCCGATGAGGTTGTGCTCCCGCGCCTGGGTCACGATCTCCTCGGCGATCGGGCGCAGTGCCTCCAGCTGCTCCGTGGTCGCGCTCCGGGTGACGTTGCCGACGGTCGGGACCTCGATCAGCGCGCGCAGTTCGGTGTACTGGTCGAGATCGCGTTCGCTGACTTCGGTGACCCGGAAGCCCTTGTTGCGTACGGGCTCGACCAGGCCCTCGCGGGCGAGGTCAAGCATCGCCTCGCGTACGGGGGTTGCGGAGATACCGAAGTCGGCGGCGAGCCCCGGGGCGGAGTAGACGCTGCCGGGACGCAGTTCGCCCGCGACGAGTGCGGCGCGCAGCGCGTGGGCCACCTGGTCGCGCAGCCGTTCCTGGGCCGTGATCAGGTTGCGCTGCTTCAGGTCGCCCATGGCATGTCCTCCGGGATGGCGCGGAGTGCCAGCGTACAATGTCACCTTTTCAATGCCCGGGCGGGCTGGGGGGCATTAGGTTCGGGCGGTCCCGTCGCGCGCACCACGACGGGACCGCCCAGGAGCGGAGCGCGTCAGCTGCGCAGCGGCCCCTCGCAGCGGTACGTCGACGAGCCTGCGAGCCGGTTGCTCCAGATCTCGACCGGCCCGAAGGAGCAGTTCATGTCGGCGAGGTTGTTCGACGCCGCCCCCGCACGGTCGAGGATGAAGTAGTCGACCGTCTCGGACATGTCCTTGAAGACAAGGTCAGGGCTGCCCGCGTCGGAGAGATTCGCGGTGATCCTCCCGGTGCACGTGAAGCGCCGTTTGCCGGGTTCGCCCCCCTCTGAGCACACCGGGTCGGCGTACGTGGCGGTGGCGAAGGACTGGCGTACGGCCTCCGAAGTGGCATCCCTGAGCTGATCGTTGGGTGTGAAGGTCGTGTTGGGCACGAATAGGTCGTCGACCTTGGCGATCTGCGCGTCGAGGAAGCTGTCGTACGCCCGCTGCAGCGCCGCGTCGCCGCCGAGGCGGGTGCGCCAGGCGTCGAAGCCCGCGGGGTCGTTCGCACGCAGGTGTCCGTACATCTCGCGCAGCAGGGCGGGGCGTTCGGTCCACAGGTACTCGAAGAAGGTGCCCGCGTAGTTGTAGAAGCGGAAGCCGTCCCCGTCGTACGTGGCGTGCAGCAGCTGGTTCACGGTCATCCGGGGCCCGCCGCCCGCGGTGTCATTGATGATTCCGCGGATCAGGGACTTGCGCACCTTGATCCCGTCGTCGCGGGTGGCGCCGTCGAAGAACTCGGCCGTCCCCTCGTCCATCGCGGTGGTCCGGTCACCGCTGTACCAGGGCCCTTCGCCGAAGTAGCCGGGCACGGCCCAGCGGCCGTTGAGGTAGTGCACGTACTCGTGCCGGAAGAGCTCCTCGAGGGTGAGCGAGGAGTCCTGCGGGACCCGGCGCTGATAGGTGTAGAAGGTGGCGCCGCGCTCGATGTAGATGCCGCCGTTCTGGGTCCCCATCCCCGTCAGGATCGGGTGGTAGACCTCGTAGTCGGCGCGCGATCCGTAGAGCACGATCGTCAGCGAGGTGTTGGTGTCGCCGGCCAGCGGCTGCTCGGTGCCGAGGACCCGGTGGAAGTGCGCCCTGACCTGCTTGCTCGCGTAGTAGAGCTGGTCGACGGTGGCGCGGTCGAGACCGGTGCGCACCTTGATGGCGCCGTTGTCGTAGGTGTACGTGTAAGGGAAGATCTTCCGCTCGATGTCCTCCTTGCACACGGCGTAGGGCTTGCACGCCTCGTAGAAGTTGAGCCACGACACGAGTGAGGCCCAGGGGCGGCTTCCGTCGCCGAAGTTGGCGCGTGCGACGGGCAGCAGGGCGCCGAGGTCGGGAACGATCCGCGCCTTCAGGGCGTCGACCTGGCCGAAGCGGCCGTATTCACCGAGGGCGTCGCGCACGACCCATTCGTTGACGGTGCCCTTGAGGTGCGTGTAGTCGGCGAAGGCCCGGAAGGAGGCGCGGTACGAGGCGTTCTCGGTGACCACGTTGTGGAAGGCCGAGTCCCGGTTGCCCGGGTAGATGCCGAGGTAGTTCACCGAGAGGGCGGCCAGGGCAGCGCCGCCCCAGGAGGCGTTGTCGTACTGACCCTTGTGGTAGCGGTCCATCGTGGCGAGGACTTTTCTGATCAGCCCGAGCTGGCTGTGCCGCAGGCCCGGGGCGCTGCCCGTGTAGAGCGCCTCGCGCAGGGTCTCGGCGTTGGTCCGCGTGACCTGGAAGGTGCGGGCCGCGGTGCCGAAGTCGTAGATCGCGCGCCGGAGGACCTCGGTGGTCGGGACGTCGGTGATGTCAATCTCGGGGCGCGAGAAGTCGTGGTACACGACGGCATGGAGATAGGTGAACATCTCCAGCAGGTGGGTGCCGTTGCGGCCGTCGTGGGCGGCGGCGAGCGAGGAGATCCGGCGGCCGACGGCCTGGACGTGGGCGTCGGACATCACCGGCGTCAGCCGGGCGTCCCAGGTCCAGATGAGGTCTCTCAGGCAGCCGTCGGCGGTGACGGCCGGGTCGGCGAGGAAGTCGGCGAACTGCTCGGGCGCGAGGCGCGTGATGCCGTCGAGGGTGCAGGGGACTCCTGCGGCGCTGACCGGAGCGCCCGAAGAAGCCTTGCTCTTGCCCGGGCTCTGGCGGCCGGGTGTGCGGCCTTGTGTCAATCCGCCGGGTGCGGAGGCCGGCTTGAGGGCGGGCTTGGGCGCCTTGGCAAGGTGTTCGACCTCGTCGAAGGGGTTGTCGGAGCCTACGCTCGCGGGCGTGGCGACCGGGCCCGGCCGGGCGGCGAAGGTGGCGGGTGCCTTGGAGGCCGTCGGTTCCCTGTCCACGGCTTGGGCGGTCTGCCCGAGCGGTGCGAGCAGGGCGACGGCTATTGCTCCGGCGAGCAGGGGTCTGCGCGCGGATCTGAGCTGGGACACCGGTGACTCCTGATGTGGGAGGTGGGAGGTGGCTGTGCGGTGTGACAGCGGTGCGGTCATCGCGAACCGGCCGAGCACGGACGGGAATCGCTTCCGGACTCGGATGGTCTACGATGTGACCCGTAACATAGTAATGTGAAATTGCACTGACAACCCCTCAGAGCCCCTTCGTCTTCGAGGAGTTCCCGTGACTGCCGACGAAACCTTCACCCACCCGCCCGCGCGCCCCGGCACGGGCAGCCATGATTTGCCCGTTTCACCCGAGTTGGCGTCCTTCATGCGCACCGGCTGGGCGGCCACCCCGCTTCCGGCGGACACCCGCGTGCCCGCCCACACCGTCACACCGGCCCGCCGTGCCCGGCTCTCCGCGCTCTTCCCGGGCGAGCGACTTCTGATACCCGCCGGACAGTTGAAGGTCCGCTCCAACGACTGCGACCACCGTTTCCGCCCGTACAGCGCCTACGCCTGGCTCACCGGCCTCACCGGAGAGGACCAGCCGGGTCACGCACTGGTCCTCGAACCGTCCGGGCCGCACGGCCACGAGGCGGTCCTGTATCTGCGCCCCCGCTCCCCCCGCGACGGCGACGAGTTCTACCGCGACCGGCGGTACGGCGAATTCTGGGTGGGCCGCCGTCCCGACCTCGCCGAGACCGAACGCCTCACCGGAATCCGCTGCGCGCACCTGGACGGCCTGGACCGGCTGCCGCCGGCCCGGGACGCCTCCAGCGACACCGCACTGGCCACCGCGCTGTCCGAACTGCGCCTCGTCAAGGACGCCTGGGAGGTCGGCCAGCTCCAGCTCGCCGTCGACCACACGACCGCCGGATTCGAGGACGTGGTACGCGCCCTGCCGCGGGCGCTGACCCATCCCCGCGGCGAGCGCCACATCGAGGGCGTCTTCGGACTGCGGGCCCGGGCCGAAGGCAACGGCACCGGCTACGACACTATCGCCGCTTCCGGTGCCCACGCCTGCGTCCTGCACTGGATCCGCAACGACGGCGCCCTCGACCCGGCCGAGCTCCTGCTGCTCGACGCGGGCGTGGAGACCGACACGCTCTACACCGCGGACATCACGCGCACTCTTCCGCTGTCCGGCCGTTTCTCCCCCGTGCAGCGTCAGGTGTACGAACTGGTTCTCGCCGCCCAGGACGCGGGGATCGCGGCCCTCAAACCGGGCGCGAGCTTCCGGGACTTCCACCGCGCCTGCATGCGGGTGATCGCGGAGGGGCTGTCCCAGTGGGGCGTCCTGACGAGCCCCGAGGGCGACCTCCACCGCCGCTACACCCTGTGCAGCAGCGGCCATATGCTCGGCCTCGACGTCCACGACTGCGCCAAGGCACGCGCCGAGACCTACCTCGACGGCGTGCTGGAGGAGGGCCAGGTCCTCACCGTGGAGCCGGGCCTCTACCTCCAGCCCGACGACGAGACGCTGCCGCCGCAGCTGCGGGGCATCGGCGTACGGATCGAGGACGACCTGGTCATCACCGCGTCCGGTGCCCGGCTGATGTCCGCGGCGCTGCCCCGCACCCCGGACGCGATCGAGGAGTGGATGGGCACGCTCACGGCCGGCTGATCCCGGCCTCCCCCATGCCCGGCATGCGCTCGATCGCCACCATCGCCGCATCGTCGCCCAGGCTTCCGCCGACGTGACTCAGGAGGTCCTGGCAGAGTCGGCTGAGGAGGGCGTCAGGATGTTCTCCGGTCCATGAAGCAACCCGCTCGGCAAGGGGGTAGAAGGTGCCGGACCGGTCCCGGGCCTCGATGACGCCGTCCGTGTAGAGCAGGATGATGTCGCCCGGCTCGAAGGCGAATGCCTCGGGAGCGACGTCGGCGTCCATGAATTCGGTGAGGCCCAGGGGTGGTGCCGGACGGCGCACGTCCAGCGCGGTGACCTGCCCACCGCGCAGCAGCAGGGGCGAGGGGTGGCCGCAATTGATCAGGTCAAGGGTCGACTCCTTGTCCGGGACGTCGAGGACGGCCGCGGTGATGAATGCCTCGCCGTGATCGTCGGGGTCGTCGGGATCGGCCCCGGGGTCGTCCAGGTTCGAGGAGACTGTTCCCTCCAGATAGGCCACCAGCGCCGGCAGGTCGGCCTGCCGGTGGGCAGCGGCCCGGAAGGCGCCGAGGAGGAGAGCGGCGTCCCCGATCGCCTCCAGCCCCTTGCCCCGGACGTCCCCGATGATGAGCCGGGTCCCGTGTGCCGTGCGGGCGGCGGCGTACAGGTCGCCGCCGATCTGCGCCTCCGCTTCGGCCGCGAGATAGACGGAGGCGATACGCAGCGGACCGATCCGCTGCGGCAGCGGCCGCAGCACCACCTGCTGGGCCGCCTCGGCCACGGAGCGGAGCTGGATGAGTTCCTTCTCGTGCCGTTCTCGCAGGTAGGCGAAGAAGGTCACGATGACCGAGATCAGGATCAGAGCGATGATCTGGAAGGTGTGGTTCAGGTCGGTGAGGGTGGTGCGGGCCATCGCGACCGCTGCCTGAGCCAGGACGGCGACGGCGCCGATGAACGCGGTCGTCCGAGGCCCGGCGAAGGAGGCTGTGACCGCTGGAGCGGCGACCAGGAAAGGGCCGAGGTGGACGTCGGGGGGAGCCAGGATGTCGACCGCCGTGACGATCGCGATCATCGCGAGGGGTACGGCCACAAGGGCGTGACCCGGCTCCCATGACCAGCGAGTGCTCCGGCGGAGTCGTCCATGACTCATAGGTCCTGCATACACCGCACCATGGCTCCGCGCTCACGCCGCCACGGTTGCACCCCGAAGTGGTTCGGGCCGGGGCCGGGCGGCCGCCGTGGTAGCGACTCGCCCGACCCCTGACCTCGCGCGGCGGTCGCCGCGCGGACGGGATCAGCCCTCGACGACGCCCGACTTGGCGATCGTGACCTTCGCCTTGGGGGCACCGCTGCGGGAGCCCAGGCCCTCGATCCGCTTCACGAGGTCCATGCCCTCGACGACCTCGCCGAAGACGACGTGCTTGTTGTCCAGCCAGTCGGTGACGATGGTCGTGATGAAGAACTGCGAGCCGTTGGTGTTGGGGCCCGCGTTGGCCATGGAGAGCTGGCCCGGCTTGGTGTGCTTGAGCTGGAAGTTCTCGTCGGCGAACTTCGCTCCGTAGATGCTCTTGCCGCCCGTGCCGTTGCCGGCGGTGAAGTCGCCGCCCTGGAGCATGAAGTCAGGGATGACGCGGTGGAAGGAGGAGCCCTCGTAGCCGTAGCCGTGCTCGCCCGTGGCGAGCTCGCGGAAGTTCCTCGCGGTCTTGGGGACCACGTCGTCGAACAGCGCGAAGACGATCCGGCCGGCGGGCTCGTCGTTGATGGTGATGTCGAAAAACACGTTACTCATGGCTTCATCCTGACACCCCCAGTCACCGGACCGCACACCAGACCCGCCCTGCGCGGAAAATCACGTCTGTCTGCTGCCCTGCCGGGCCGGTCCGCCGGGGTTGCGAATGGCCTTCCCGTGCAGGGAAGTTGAGGGCACCTGTACGTGTCTCGGTGCGTTCGGGTGGATCCGACGGGGATACGGCCGCATTGACCTGCAGAGCTCAGACAAGGTAAGCCTTACCTAAATTTCTTGTAAGATCTCAGTCCTCGGAGCCGTCGATGTCCAGCCACCCCTCCATCTCTTCGGTCGGCCACCCGGCCGACCGAGACAACACCGGCCCGCTGCCGGTTTGGTGGACATCGGCCGCGGGTGCGCTACTGATCTGCCTGGGCTGGACGGCATGCGTATGGATCTCCACGCACCTGCGGGCCGACCCCGCCCTGCACACAGCTGCCCTCTTCGTGCACCTGGCGTCCCTGGTTCTCGGCTTCGGAGCCGTTCTGGTGGCCGACTACTACGGACTCTTGTGGCTCACCGGCCGGTGCGAACTGGGCGAGGCGGTCGGGTGCGCATCGCGCCTGCACACCCCGATCTGGGCCGGGCTCGCAGGACTCGTGGCCAGCGGCATCATGCTCCACCCCGACCTCGCCTCGCCCCTCACCCGCATCAAGCTGGCCCTCGTCCTCCTCCTCAGCCTCAACGGCCTCCAGGCCGGCATCCTGCGACGCCGGATCGCCGGAGCCGCGGCGGCCTCGCCATCCCCGCGCACCCTGATGTGGGGCGCCGCCACCGCACTCGTATCCCAGGTCTGCTGGTGGGGCGCGCTGGCCATAGGCTTCCTCAACAACCAGGGATAGCAGCGACGGCAACGGCATCAGCAGATCCGCGGCAGCTGCTCCCCGATCGGCAGGTCCACCACCCGCGTGCCGCCAAGTCCGGTGCGCGCCACCACCATGCCGGGGTGCGTCTCCACGGCTTCGCCGATCACCGTCGCGTCAGCACCCAGAGGGTGCGAGCGCATCGCTTCGAGGACCGGCTCCGCGTGCTCGCGCGGGACGAACGCCACGAGCTTGCCCTCGTTGGCGACGTACATCGGATCCAGCCCCAAGATGGCACAGGCGTTGGCCACGGGTGCCGGGACAGGAATGCCGCGCTCCTGGATGACGACTCCGACGCCGGAGGCCGCCGCGATCTCGTTCAGCGCGGCTGCCAGGCCTCCGCGCGTGGGATCGCGCAGCACATGCAGGTCCGGGGTGACTGCGAGCATCGTCTGCACCAGACCGCCGAGCGCCGCGCAGTCGCTCTCGATCTCGACACCGAACTCAAGGCCCTCACGGACGCTCATGATCGCGACGCCATGGACGCCGATCGCACCGCTCACGATCACCACATCACCTGGGACGACGCGCTGCGGGCGCAGATCGACGCCGGTCGGGATGATGCCGATCCCGGCGGTGTTGATGTAGATCCCGTCGCCGTGGCCCGCCTCGACGACCTTGGTGTCGCCGGTCACCACTTCGACCCCCGCGGTGCGTGCGGCGGCGCCGAGCGCCCCGGCCACGCGTGAGACCACCGAGAGCTCGACCCCCTCCTCCAGGATGAACCCGCAGGAGAGATACGCGGCTTGGGCACCGCTCATGGCAAGGTCGTTGACGGTGCCGTTGACGGCCAGGTCGCCGATACTGCCGCCCGGGAAGAACAGCGGCCGCACCACGAAGGAATCCGTGGAGAAGGCCAGCCGGACGCCGCCGAGCGAGACCGCCGCGGAGTCGCCCAGTTGCCGCAGCACCTCTCCCCCGAAGGCGGGCGCGAAAATGTGCTGGACGAGCTCCGCGGACAGCGCGCCGCCACCGCCGTGGCCCATCACCACCCGGCTCTGGTCCCGCAGCGGGGCCGGGCAGGTCCACGCCGTGGGGTCCGGCAGTTCGGTGGTCTGCGGCGAGCCGTTCACCGGCGTGGCGACCGAGGGCGCTTGTGTGGTCTCAGACAACGGGGCTCGCCTCCAGCGATGCGGTTTTGATGTCCAGTCGCCGGTAGAGGTAGTACGCGGCGCACGCGCCCTCACTGGAGACCATGGTGGCGCCGAGCGGGGTCCGGGGCGTGCACAGCGTGCCGAAGGCCTCGCACTCGTGCGGCTTCAGCAGGCCCTGCAGAACCTCGCCGCTGCGGCACTCCGCCGGCTCCCTGGTCTGGATGCCACAGACCGAGAAGCGGTACTCGGCGTCGTAGTCCCGGTACCGCGTGGACAGCCGCCAGCCGCTGTCGGGAATGATTCCGATACCGCGCCAGGCGCGGTCGGTGACCTCGAAGACATCCGCCAGCATGGCCTGCGCGGCGGGGTTTCCCTCGGGGCGGACGGCACGCGGGTAGGCGTTGTCGACGGTGTGCTCGCCGCGCTCCAGCTGCCGTACGGTCCTGCGTACCCCCTCGAGGATGTCCAGCGGCTCGAATCCGGTCACCACGATCGGGACACCGAACCGTTCCGCAAGCTCGGGATACTCCGACACGCCCATCACGCTGCACACATGCCCGGCCGCGAGAAAGGCCTGCACCCGGCAGCTCGTGGACTGCATGATCGCCTCGATCGCGGGAGGCACCCTGACATGGGACACCAGCAGGCTGAAGTTGCGGATCCCGAGTCTGCGCGCCTGATACACCGTCATGGCATTGGGCGGGGCGGTCGTCTCGAATCCGATGCCGAAGAACACCACTTCCCGGTCCGGGTTCTGCTGAGCGACCCTCAGGGCGTCGAGCGGCGAGTAGACGACCCGTACATCGCCGCCTTCACTGCGGACCTGGAACAGATCACGGCCGGTCCCCGGCACGCGGAGCATGTCACCGAAGGAGCAGAAGATCACCTCCGGACGGGAGGCGATCTCCAGCGCCTTGTCGATCACTTCCAGCGGGGTGACACACACGGGACAGCCAGGTCCGTGGATCAACTCCACCTGATCGGGCAGCAGTTGGTCAATCCCGTGCCGGATGATCGTGTGCGTCTGCCCCCCGCAGACCTCCATCAGCGCCCACGGTCTGGTCACGGTGGAGTGGATGTCGTCCAGCAGACGCCGCGCCAGATCCGGGTCCTGGAACTCGTCGATGTACTTCACTTCTGTGCCTCCTGGGGTGTGTCCATACCGGCGGCGGGCAGCGGGGATCCACCCGCTTGTGCCGCGAGCTCCCACGGATCGCCGAACTCCTCCTGGAGCATCCCGAGCGTGGCGAAGAGCTCGAGCGTCTGCTTGGCCGACTCCTCGTCCAGGCGCTGCAGGGCGAACCCCACGTGGACGATGGCGTACTCGCCGACCTGAAGGTCCGGTAGATACTCCAGGCATACCTCCTTGACGACGCCGCCGAAATCGACGCTGGCCATACGGGTGCCGTCGCGTTCCTCGATGTCCAGGACTCTCCCGGGTACCGCCAGGCACATGCGCTTCTCCTCGCTGTGGGGGGTTCATGGCCCGCTCTTACCGGGCACATCCTCAGTCGCTGTTCGACCGCTGGGCCACGGCGGCGTGTGCGGCCACCATCAGTTGCCCGAGCGCCAGTCCCCCGTCGTTCGGCGGGACATGGCGGTGGCGCAGGACGGTGAAGCCCTCCTCGCGGAGCATCCGCGCGCACGCCGAAGAGAGCAGGGCGTTGACGAAGACACCTCCGGTCAGCGCCACGGTGTCCGGCCCGTGCTCCTCGCGCGCCATGACGCACATCGTGTGTACGAGGCCGGCGACGGCCCGGTGGAAGCGCGCGGCGACCAGGGCCGGGGATGTGCCCGCCCGTACGTCGGCGACGGCCGCTGCCAGAACGGGAGCGGGATCGGCGGCTGCCGCAGCCCGGCCGTCACCCGCAGGCCCCACGGCGAACGCGTAGCCCGCGTCGTCATCGGCCGCTGCCGTCAGGGCGGCCGCCTCCAGCTCGATGGCAGCCTGAGCTTCGTATCCGGACCGGTGGCAGACACCCGCGAGCGAGGACACAGCGTCGAACAGCCGCCCCATGCTGGAGGTGGGCACACAGTTCAGGTTCCGCTCCAACTGCTGCTCCAGGACCCGGAGTTCGCCGGACGGGCAAGCGGCGGTGCAGGGCAGGTCCGGGGACCAGGCGATGCCGGCTGCGCGCAGATGGGCCAGTGCCATGCGGTACGGGCGGCGCACCGCGGCGTCGCCGCCCGGCTGGGAGACATAGGCAAGGTGTCCGAGGCGGCTGAACCGGTCGTAGTCCGCGAGCAGGAACTCCCCGCCCCACACCGCCCCGTCGTCGCCGTAGCCAGTGCCGTCGAACGCGACCCCGATGACCGGGCGGCTCCCGTCCAGTCCGTGCTCCGCCATCGCGGAGGCGATGTGCGCGTGATGGTGCTGGACCCGTACGACCGGCCTGCCGGCCGCGTGCCGGGTGGCCCACTGTCCGGACCGATAGCCCGGATGCCGGTCTGCCGCCAGCAGCTCCGGCTGCACTCCGGTGATCGACTCCAGCTGTGTTTCGGCGCGTTCGAAGGCCTGCTGTGTGGCGAGGTCGTCCATGTCCCCGATGTGCGCCGACAGCCAGGCCCTGCGCCCTTCCGCGAGACAGAACGCGTTCTTGAGGTCGCCGCCGACAGCGAGAGCCGCGGGCACCGGTACGGGCAGTGCGACGGGCAGCGGGGCGTAGCCACGAGAACGGCGGACGATCAGCTCCTCCCCGTCGCACACCCGCACCACGGAGTCGTCGCAGGGCACGTGGATCCCGCGGTCGTGCGTGAGCCAGGCGTCCGCCAGGTGCGCCAGCCGGGTCAGCGCGTCGGTGTCCGCCGTGACGATCGGCTCCCCCGCCACATTGCCGCTGGTCATCACGAGCAGGCGTGGCCCGTCGGCATCGGCGGGCAGGCCGAGAAGCAGATGGTGCAGGGGTGTGTACGGAAGCATCACGCCGAGATCGGGACTGCCGGGGGCGACCTCCTGCGAGACCGTGGGACATCCCGCGTCGGTGCGCCGTCGCAGCAGGACGACGGGCCTGACGCAGCCCGTCAGCAGGCTTCGCTCCTCGGGGCCCAGATGCACGAGGTGCTCGATGTCGGCGACGGTCCTGGCCATCAGGGCGAACGGCTTGTTCCCGCGGGCCTTGCGCCGGCGCAGCGTGGCCACCGCCCGGGAGTTGGAGGCGTCACAGGCGAGGTGATACCCGCCGATGCCCTTCACTGCGAGGATCGCGCCCTGCGACAGGAGCCTGCGGGCCTCGGCAACGGGGTCCGCGGCGGAAACGGGCCGGGGTGAGCCTTCCGTATCCGCTTGCGCCACGAGCAGACGCAGTCGGGGGCCACAGGCGTGGCAGGCGACCGGCTGCGCGTGAAAGCGGCGGTCGGCCGGATCGGCGTACTCGCGGGCGCAGTCGGCGCACATCGGGAAGTCGGCCATCGTCGTGTGGTCCCGGTCGTACGGAAGTCCGCGGACGATCGTGAAGCGGGGGCCGCAGTGTGTGCAGGTGATGAAGGGGTGGCGGTGACGCCGGTCGGCCGGGTCGGCCAGTTCGGTTAGACAGGCCGCGCAGGTCGCCATGTCCGGCGAGACCAGGGTGCGCGCGGGGCCTGTGGTCGTGGAGGGGGTGATGACGAACCCGTCACCTCCGGCGGCGGGGACCTCATGGTGGTCGACGGACTCCACGCGCGCGAGAGGCGGCGCCTGCGCGCCGATGCGGTCGCAGAACAGGGCGACGTCGGCGGGCGGACCCTCGACCTCCGCCACAACGCCCTCACCGGTGTTGGTCACATGACCGACCAGGTCGAGCCCGGTGGCGAGCGTGTACAGGAACGGCCGGAACCCGACGCCTTGCACCACGCCCCGGACGGTGACCCGTCTGCGCTGCACCGCCTGATCGACGACGGCGAGGCCGGCGGCTCGCTGTGGACCGCTCACGAGCCGGACTGCGCCGTGGCGCCGGAGGCGGCCGCCGCACGGGTGTGCGTCCCGTGATCGTGGTAATGGTGCCGCTCCTGACGGGCCATTACGGGTGTGTGCACCGGCTCGCCGCCGGCGGCCGCCGCCGCCCGGTCCAGCAGCGCGCCCACGCCGTCGCCCCGCCGCGCCGACGTCAGCAGCACTTCCACCCCGGGATTGACCTGCGCGACATTCGCCCGGAACGCCGCCTCGTCGAACTCGACCGCCTCCGCGATGTCGGTCTTGGTCACCACCACCAGGTGCGCCAGACCGAAGGCGGTGGGGTACTTCAGCGGCTTGTCCTCCCCTTCCGTCACGGAGGCGAGCACAACCCGCAGGGTCTCACCGAGGTCGTACGAGGCCGGACAGACCAGGTTGCCGACGTTCTCCACGAACAGCAGCCGGGTGTCATCGGGCAGCCATCCCTCCAGGTGCCTGCCCAGCATTCCGGCCTCCAGGTGACACAGACCGTCGGTCAGCACCTGCTTGACCGGGACTCCTGAGCGGGCCAGCCGCAGGGCGTCGTTCTCGGTGGCGAGGTCGGCGGTCAGCGCCGCGACCCGTACTCCCCGCTCCCGTGCCAGCAGCAGCTCCCCCTCCAGCAGAGCCGTCTTCCCGCTGCCGGGGCTGGAGAGCAGATTGACAACCGTGGTGCCGCGGGCGGCAAGGCCGGCGCGCAGCGCGTGCGCGGTCGCGTCGTTCTTGGCGAGGACCGCCTGTTGCAGATCGACCACACGGCACATGCTTCAGCACTCCTCGGAAATGGGTTCACGGGTGCGTCGGTGCCCCTGGCCGTCCTCCACCTGCACGCCGACGATCTGCAGTTCGCGGCCCGACAGCAGCTCGTCGGTCGCCTTTGCGCACACCGGACAGCACAGCTGCGGCGGCATGCCGACCGCCCACTCGTCCGCGCACGGCTCGCAGCGGGCACGAGCCGGCACGAACTCCGTGACCAGCTCGGCACCTTCCAGAACGGTCCCGGCACAGGCCAGTTCGAAGCAGAAGGACAGGGCGTCGGGGACAACTCCGGCCAACTCGCCGACGTGGAGCCGTACGGACGTCACGGCGGTGACGTCGCCCGCCTCGGCGGCCGCCTGCTCCACCTGGTCGACGACAGCCATCGCGATGGACATCTCGTGCATCGCTCTCCGTCCTGGCACAGGCCGAGGGCCGTGATGAGAGGTCTGGGGGCCGTTCGGCACCCATTACAGGCCGGGGCCAGGTGGCCCGGGGCACGGCGCGCCGTCGCGACCGGGCTGCGTACGCCGTTCGGGGCAGCGGCGGACATCACCGCCAACGACTGGTCCCTACTCGATCAAGGCGGCCTCGAAGGAGCCCCCGAGGTACCGCTCCCGACTGTCGCGCCGTTGCAGCTTGCCCGTCGTCGTCAGCGGCAGGGTCCCCGGTTTGAGAAGGACGACATCGTGAACCTGGATGCGGTGACCGGCATGGACGGCGCGCCTGATCTCCCGCTTGATCTCCTGGGCGTTCACCGGCTCATCACTCTCGCCGCCGACTGCTGTCGTCGTCTCGGCGAGCACGATGAGCCGCTCGTGTGCGCCGTCGTCGACCGACACCGCGCACGTACCGAACTCGCGGACTGCCGGGTGGCTGGCCTCAACGGTGGCTTCGATGTCCTGCGGGTAGTGGTTGGCACCGGCGATGATGATGACGTCCTTCGCCCGACCGGTGATGAACAGCTCCCCGCTGTGCAGAAATCCGAGGTCACCGGTACAGAGAAACCGCTCGCCCGGCTGGTCGGGAAGGGTCCCCATGAAGGTCTCGGCACTCTCCTTGGGAGCGTTCAGATATCCCGTCGCGACGCTCGGGCCGGACACGAAGATCTCGCCCACCTCGTCCTCCTCGCAGGGCTTGCCTGTCTCCGGGTCGACGGCAATAGCCGTGCTCAACGGATGGATCGGGCCGCAGCCGACCAGCTCCCGACTGTGCTGTGCCGACGCGGCTGGGCGCACCTTTCCGGCGGCGAGCGCCTCGGAGTCGACCCGCAGGACTTCTGGGCCCTTGCCGACCGGACAGGCCGTGACCATCACTGTCGCCTCAGCGAGGCCGTACGCGGGGGACAGCGCCTCTCGGCGGAAGCCGGCCTCTGCGAATGCCGCGCTGAAGCGGTCGAGCGTATCGGCGCGGACGGGCTCACCTCCGACCAGAGCCATCTCCCAACGGCTGAGGTCGAGTTCACGGCGCTGGGCGTCGGTCACCCGGCGGACGCACAGGTCGTAGGCGAAGTTCGGCGCGCAGCTGTCCACGCGTCCGAGCCCGGAGATCGCTCGCAGCCACGTGAGCGGACGCTGTACGAATGTCATCGTCGGCAGCAGTGTGACGTCCCGGCCGGAGTAGAGGGGGTCCAGGACGTTGCAGATGAGGCCCATGTTGTGGTGCGGCGGCAGCCACGACACCGACGACGGGCGGGGCAGCCCGGCGTCGTCGGCAGGCCGGCGCGTGGTGTCGTATATCAACGACAGATTGTGCAGCACATTGCCATGAGTGATCGCGACGCCTTTCGGCACGCCGGTCGATCCCGAAGAGTACTGCAGGTAGGCGACCATCTCGGCGGCGGCCGCCGGCGGGGTCCATTGCACAGCCAGGTCCAGGCAGACCTCGTCTGTCGCCACGCGTGCGAGTCGGGCGAGCCCGTCCATGCCGGTGAGGACCGGCTCCGCGGCGGCAAGCATCGGGCCGGTGGACAGGAACAGGGAGGGCTCGGCACTCGCGGCGATCGACTCCACCCGGGTCCACTTGGCGTTACCCCGCGTGCCGTCGAGCGGAGCCACCGGGACCGGGATCAGACCCGCGTAGATGCAGCCCAGGAAGGCGGCGTGGAAATCCAGTCCTGGCGGGTAGCTCAGCAGCGCGCGTGCGCGCGTGGTGGGCACCTGCTTTCGTAGCGTCACGGCGATCGCCCGTGCGTGGTGGTCAAGTTCGGCCAGGGTCAGTGAGTCCGATTCCTCGACCCCGTCGCCCAGGAACACAAAGCACTTCCGGTCGGGCTCGGCCGCGGCACGAGCGCGGCACAGGTCGGTCAGCGTCGGCAGCTCGCCGTACTCGCCGGCCACCCCCTCGGGCAGTCGGACACCGTGCTGTCGATCAGTACGCATGAGACCACTCCAAACGGAGGAAGGAGGAAGGAGAGCGGCGGGCAATGTGCGCGCCCTCCCTGCACGGAGCGAGGTTCAGACCGTCTCGAACACCTGGTACCTGGACCGGCACTGGGCGCGCTGCAGCTTGCCGCTGGTGGTGAAGGGCAGCGAACCGGCCCTGAGGAGGAGAACGTCGTCGGCCCGGAGACCGTGGCCTACGAACACGGCCTCCCGGACGGCTTCTTCGACCTCATCCGCCCCCACGATCACGCGGGCACCCGACGGGGTGTCCGGGGCATGGCCTGCCGTCACGCGGAATCGGCTGTTGATCTCGGCCAGGACCACGAGGCGCGTGCGGCCGCCGTCCTCGACGGTGAAGGCACAGCAGCAGCCGTCCCGTATCGCGGCGTGGCTTCCTGCCGCGCTCGCCTCGATGTCGTACGGGTAGTGCTGCATGCCTTCCACGACGATGAGGTCGGCCACCCGGCAGGTGACGAAGAGCTGGCCGCCGTCCAGAAAGCCGAGGCTGCCGGTGCGCAGGAACCGGCGGCCCTCCTGTCCGCGCACGGCGGCGTTGAACGTAACTGCGGTCTCCTCGGGGGCGTTCCAGTACGCGGTACCGATACTCGGTCCGGAAGCGAGGATTTCGCCCGTCTCGTCCGGGGCGCACGGTTCGCCGGTGGCCGGATCCACCACTGCGACGGTCATGGACGGGTGCAACTGGCCCAGGCCGACCAGCCGACGGGCCTCCTCCTGGGGCGCGGACGGCTGCACCTTGCCTTTCGCCAGCGCCACCGCGTCGAACCGGCGGATCACCGGTTCGGGCTCCACCGGCCCGCCGCTCAGCATGACCGTGGACTCGGCGATCCCGTAACTCGGGAAGAACGCCTCGCGGCGGAAGCCGAAAGGGGCGAGCATGGCGCTGAAGTTGTCGATCATCTCTGCGCGCACCGGCTCGTCCCCGACCACCGCTATCCGCCAGCCGCTGAGATCGACATAACGCAACTGCTGCTCGGACACCCGCCGCAGGCACAGTTCGTACGCGAAACCGGGTGCCGAACTGATGCCGGCCCCGCGGTCCGATATGGCGCGCAGCCAGTTGGCCGGCTGCTGAGTGAACGCCGTGGGCGGCATCAGCACGGCGTCGTACCCGACATAGATGGGCTGCAGCACTCCGGAGATGAGTCCCATGTCGTGGAACACGGGCAGCCAGGACACGACGGGCGGCTGCCGTACGAGGTCGTCCGTGGCCCTTGAACCGTTGGCCAGGATCAGCGAGAGGTTGTGCAGGACGTTGCCGTGGGTGAGCACAACGCCCCGAGGCGGACCGGTCGTGCCGGAGGTGTATTGCAGGTAGGCCACCGTATCGGGGCCGATCCGGGGTGCGTTCCAGCCATCCGCCTCCGCCTCACCTATCTCGTCCGTCGCCACACAGGTCGGCCGGTGCGATGTGGACATGTCCTTCAGCAACGCCTCGACACGGCTGAGCCTGGACCCGTTCGACAGCAGCAGATCCGGCCGGCAGCTGTCGACGATCGCATGGAAGCGCGTAT
This sequence comes from Streptomyces sp. NBC_00885, assembly GCF_045207475.1. NCBI lineage: Bacteria > Bacillati > Actinomycetota > Actinomycetes > Kitasatosporales > Streptomycetaceae > Streptomyces > Streptomyces sp. NBC_00885. Next base: position 8,236,908 of record NZ_CP108796.1, on the reverse strand, counting down.
AGCGGTCGTCGACGCCGACGCGCAGCACCGGAGGAGCGGGCACGGCGATCAGGCCGGCATACAGGCACCCGAAGAAGGCGGACACGAAGTCCAGGCCCGGCGGGAAACTCAGCACGGCGCGGGCGCCCGGCGGGGCATGCCTGCTCAGACGCGCGGCGACCGCCCTTGCGCGGGCGTCGAGTTGGGCGAGGCTGAGTGAGTCGGACTCGTCGAGGCCGTTCTCCAGGAAGGCGAACATCCGTCGATCGGGCTCCCTGGACGCGCGATACCTGCAGAGCTCGACCAAGGTCGTCGGCTCGGGTCGGGAATCTGTGAGGGCATCCTCTGACATCACGGTCCTCCTGTTCGGCTTGGCCATTGGCGTTGCCTTTGCCGTTGCACTCGAAGAGATGCTAAGTCGGCTGAGGAATATAGGGTATTCGCCGTCGGACGGTGTCCCTCCCCTACCGGAGGCCATTGTCCAGTAGCCCGGAAGGCGGACATCAATTCAGCCTTCGGTCGCCCTCACGGTTCCGTCCGTCGACCGTTACGGAAAGCGCCTCGTACTGGCTACCGTCATGACCAAGGGCAGTGGACAACAAACGGCCCAAGTCCAAGGGAGAACATTTCCCCAGAAGGCTTCAGAAAGGGAACCGTGATGTCCTACGAAGCACCTGACGACCACTTCTCGGGTTATCCGAAGCTCCCGGATCTCCCCGTTCTCCCCGGTCTCCCGAACGGAACAGTCATCGGTACGACCGGCGTTGTGGTCACCGGCCTGGGAATGACCACGCCCCTGGGCGCCGACGTCCACTCCACCTGGACGGCGCTGCTCGCCGGTGAATCCCCGATCACCGTGCTGGACGAACCATGGGCCCGCGACCTGCCCGTACGACTGGCAGGCCGGCTGAGTCAGGAACCGACCGAGGTACTGGGCCGGGTCGAGGCGCGGCGCATGGACCGCTGCCAGCAGATGGCCATGGTCGCCGCTCGACAGGCGTGGGCCGACGCCGGCGCACCCGAAGTGGCGCCGGAGCGGCTGGCCGTGGTGATCGGCACCGGCCTCGGCGGAGGAAAGACGCTGGTCGAACAGCATGATGTCTCCTCGACCAAGGGGCCCGACCGCGTGTCACCGTTCGCTGTGACGATGCTGATGCCCAACGGTTCGGCGGCCGCCGTGAGTCTGGACCTGGGCGCCCGCGCCGGCGCCCACGCGCCGACCAGCGCCTGCGCCTCCGGAGCGGAGGCAATCGCCATGGGGCTCGCCATACTGCGTTCGGGGCGTGCGGATGTCGTTGTCGCCGGCGGCACCGAGGCGTGCATCGGCCGGCTGTCCATGGCTGCCTTCGCCCGTATGGGAGCCCTGTCCAGCCGTCATGAGGAACCCCAGGCCGCATCGCGGCCGTTCGACAGTGCCCGCGACGGCTTCGTCATGTCCGAGGGCGCCGGTGTCGTCGTACTGGAGCGAGCCGAATCCGCACGAGCCCGCGACGCACGAACGTATGCCACGCTCGCCGGTACGGGCATGAGCTCCGACGCGCACGCCATGACAGCTCCTTCGACGGACGGTCAGGTCCGCGCCATCCGCCGGGCCTTGCGCGCCGGTGGGCTCAGCCCTCAGGACATCGTCCACGTCAACGCGCACGCTCCCGGTACGCCCGTCGGGGACCGCATCGAAGCAGCGGCAGTACTGGAATCAATCGGACCGCATGCCCTTGTGACGGCGACGAAATCGGCAACGGGCCATCTCATAGGCGGGTCCGGCGCGATCGAGGCCATCTTCACGGCCCTGAGCGTGTTCACCGACGTGATTCCCGCGACCAGGAACCTCGACGACAAGGACCCCGAGGTGAAGGTGGAGCTCGTCACGAAGCGTCCGCGGCGCATCGAGGTCACGGCGGCGATCTCCAACTCCTTCGGTTTCGGCGGTCACAACGTGGTCCTCGCGTTCACCAAGCCCGCCTGACCGCGGGCGCAGGACGGCCGGGAGGCCCAGGAGGCCGGGGCGACTGGACGAGGCCGCTCCGCTGAGCCATCAGCGCCGCGTGCATCCGGTTCGGCAACTCGAGTTTGGCGAGGATGCGCGAGACGTGGGACTTCACGGTGGCGGGCGACACATGCAAATCGAGGGCGATCTCCTGGTTGGACCTGCCCAAGGCGATACCACACAGCACTTGCCTCTCCCGGCCGCTCAGGGCAGCCAGAGCGGCCGCGTGAGAGCGCTCTTGCGGCGGCGGAAGGATCTCGAACCGATCGATCAGCCGCCGGGTCATCGTGGGGCAGATGAAGGCCGCGCCGCGGGCGACCGCCCGGACGGCCGAGGTGAGTTCCTCCTGGCTTGCGCTCTTGAGCAGAAAGCCGCTCGCACCCGCCTTAAGCGACCCGAACAGATGACTGTCAAGGCCGATGCTGGTCAGGACAATGATTCCGGGCGTGATTCCGGGTGCTGACGCCCTGGCAGGCCGAGCGAGTTTCTGAATGAATTCGCATTCGGCATCGACGAGTACGACCTGCGGTCGCCGCAGCTCGACCGTTCGCAGTGCCACCTCGCCGACCCTTGTGTCGGCGATCACGATGATGTCCGGCGCCTCCCCGAGGGCCTGCCGAAATCCCCGGCGCACAAGGTCCTCATTGTCGACCAGTACCACTTCCACCGTGCTGAATTCGTCCATCAATCACTCCGCCTGCGCGATTCGAAAATTCCAGTACAGCGGTTGCATACGCGATGGATGTGGGATGGGCCGAGCCCCGGGTGACCATGGCTGATACCGCCTACGCGCCCTGGCCCGCACACGCATCCCGGATAGTCTGAATGGCAGCCCGCGGCGGGATTCGCCGCATCGATCCCTTCCGATGCTAGGGGGATTGGTCGTGCTGGTTTCAGGCAATGGCAGCCATGCTGTTGGCCGTTCCGGACACACGGCGGCGGCCGAAGTCTCCACCAGTCCGCGGCAGTTCCAGCGAGGCATCGCAGGCGTCCGCGCGATGGTCGACGTCGGCGTCGAGCACGGAGTGCCCGTACTCGCCTGCCTCGACGGCAGCGGCGTGGACCGGGACGCTCTCGCCGACGACACCGCACATGTCCGAGCCTGGCAGGAGCTCGTCGTGGCTCGGAACCTGGTCCGCGCCACGGGCGATGCTCCCGGCCTGGGCCTTGAGGTCGGCAGCCGGATTCCGCTGCGCACGTACAGCGTGTGGGGCTTCGCACTCCTCGCCAGCCCGACGCTGCGCGAAGCGGCGGCTGTGGGACTGCGCTATCTGGAACTCACCTTCGCCATGGTCGGGATCCACCTTCAGGAAGACAGGGACGAGGTCCGCCTCGTCCTGGACGACGGGCTCGTGCCCCAGCCCGTCCGGCACTTCTTCGTCGAGCGGGAAATGGCCAACATCCGCACCATCCTGGACACCATTGTGGGCCGGCCCTTCACACCCCTCCGGCTGGACCTGCGCTTCCCGCGACCTGAAGAGCCTTTACCGTACGAGGCATTCGCCGACACGCCGATCGCCTTCGGGGCTCCGCGCAACGCGATCGTCACCCTCGCAGCGGCACTGGATCAGTCGCTGCCACAGGCGGACCGGCACACAATGCAGGTATGCGAACGCGAGTGCGACCTCCTGCTGGCCCGCCGCGCCGACACCGGACTCGCGGCGCGGGTACGGGACCTGCTCACGCAGTGGCCGGACGGGATCCCCGACATGGGTGTTGCCGCAGCCGAGCTCTACGTCTCCACCCGCACGCTGCACCGCCGTCTGGCTGTGGAACGCACGTCCTACCGGCGCCTGGTGGACGAAGTGCGGCACGCTCGCGCTGTCGAGATGCTGTCCACCCGCGGACTCGGAGTCGACCAGATCGCCGCACGGCTCGGCTACGCCGATGCGGCGACATTCATCCGCGCGTTCCGCCGGTGGACGGGCGCGACCCCGGGCGCTTACCGGACCGGGGTGCCCACCCGGCGCTTCTGATCATTTCAGGACGGCCTACGGAGCCAAGTCCCAGAGACTGAAGGCGGCGGGGACCGGGCGGAATGGCGGGGCGACAGCAGGCCGACGTTCACGTGCCGGGGAGTCGCCCCGATGTCCGGCAGCACGCGGCCTAATCTGCCGGAACTGACGTCTCATCACGAAAGGAATATCTCGTGCCATCTCGCCTCAACCCGTACATCGCCTTCGACGGCGACGCCCGGCAAGCGATGGAGTTCTACAAGGGGATCTTCGGCGGCACCCTGACGGTGAACACCTTCGGCGATTTCGGCCAGAAGGAAGCCGGAGCCGACAAGATCATGCACAGCATGCTCGAGACCGACAGTGGCTTCACGCTCATGGCCGCCGACAGCCCGCCGGGGATGGAGTACAAGTACGGCAACAACATCTCCGTGAGCCTGAGCGGAGACAACGCCGACGAACTGCGCGGCTACTGGGAGGAGCTGTCCAGCGGCGGCACGGTATCGGTCCCCCTGGAGAAGCAGATGTGGGGCGACGTCTTCGGCATGTGCACGGACCGCTTCGGCATCATCTGGCTGGTCAACATCAGCGAGCAGCAGGCCTGAACGGGCAGCGACGCGCCGGCCTCCCCCGAGGCGGCCGGCGCGTCACTCGCACCGGCGGACCGGAGCTGCCGCCGCGAGCTGAACAATCCCGCTCACCCGGCGACGACAGCGGTCACGACCTTGTGGACGGCTCCAGCCTCCGGCGGAGTGCCTTTCCGGTCGGCGAACAGCATGTGCACGGCCCCGATCAGCGTGGGAGCGAGCGTGTCGACATCGGCATCCGCCGCGATACGGCCCAGTTCGCGCTCCGCGGTGAGGTACGAGACGACCATGGCCGCAGCTTCCGTCAGGACCGGGATGCCGGTCGGCGTGGTCCGGCGGAGCCGGGCGCGCAGGTCATCCCGAGAGGTGACAAGGCCGACGATCGCCACTGCGACCGACCCGAACAGGTCCGTCAAGGCGCCGGTGAGGTTGTCCGCGACGGTGCCCGTCCCGGCGGAGTTGCGCAGGGCGGCCCCCTGGCTGTCGATCCGGCGTACGCGGTCGAGCACGAACTCGGCGAGAAAGGCGTCGAAGTCGGCGAAGTGCCGGTGCAGGACTCCCTTCGCGCAGCCTGCCTCCGTGGTGACCGCCCGGCTGGTCAGCGCGCTCGGCCCGTCCCGGAGCAGGACACGCTCGGCGGCGCCGAAAAGCTGCTCGGGCACGTCGCTGATGGCTACACCTGTTGGCACCGTGCGTCTCTCCTCCCGGGCCCGCCCGGTTGACGAGTGGGCATGTGCCCACTATTAGTGGGCACATGCCCACTATACCGCCGGAGCCGGCGCCCCACTCCGAACACGAGCCTCATGAACGCCGACAGGTAGCGGAGTCGTTCGGCTCGGATGCCGAACGCTACGACCGGGCCCGGCCCCGCTATCCCGACGCCATGGTGGACCGGATCGTCGTCGGCAGCCCCGGCCCAGGCGTCCTCGACGTCGGCTGCGGTACCGCAATCGCCGCCCGGCAGTTCCAGGCGGCCGGCTGCAGGGTGCTCGGGGTGGAGCCCGACGCACGGATGGCCGACTTGGCGCGGCGGCTCGGGGTCGAGGTTGACGTAGCGACGTTCGAAGCCTGGGACCCGGCCGGCCGGGAGTTCGATGCGGTTGTCGCCGGCCAGGCCTGGCACTGGATCGACCCGGTGGCGGGAGCGGCCAAGGCCGCACAGGTGCTGCGGCCCGGCGGCCGACTGGCAGCGTTCTGGAACGTATTCCAGCTTCCGCCCGACGTGGCACAAGCCCTCGCCGCGGTGTACCGGCAGGTGATGCCCGACTCGCCGTTCAGCCTCCAGGCGATGACGAAACAAGCCAAAGACGGATACCAGGTGCTGGTCACCACGGCCGCTGACGGAATCCGGGAGGTGGGTGGGTTCAGCGGCCCCGAGCAGTGGCGATTTCGACTGGGAGTGGTCCTACACCCGGGACGCGTGGCTGGACCAGATGCCCACCCTCGGAGCCTTCACCCGGCTTCCGTCGGACAAGCTGGCGGAGGTGCTGGAGGGCGTCGGCGCCGCCATCGATGCGATGGGGGGCAGCTTCACGATGCACTACGCGACGGTGGCGGTCACCGCGGCGCGAACCGGCGCCGCCTGACCCGGCGAGGAACCATGCGCTCGGGAGCCTGGAGACGCGGATTTTGATGCCCCGTTACTGGGCGATGGTGACCGGCGGCGAGCGGCAGCCAGCGCCATCCGGCACGGCGGCACGGCCGACCGGGCAGTCACCACGGCGTCGGCAGCGACAGCCCCTGAGTTCGGCATCGAGCGCGAGCAGGAAGCCGGCGCCGCCGCTGCCGCCGCGAATGCGATCTAATGGGCTTGCGCACGCGGAGCAGACAGATCCCGATCATCACGGGTCGGCAGCTCCGCCTTGGTCCGCGCGGCCCTCAACTCCGGATGGTTGTACATGACTGCTGCCTCGCCCCACCTCGATCCTGCTCAGCCCATACAGAACGCAGCAGGCTCGCCGACTGCACCGCAGCATCAGGGACTGTTCCTCCAGCCGCGCTACACCGTCGAACTGCCGCCGCTGGACGAGGAGGAAGACGACTCGTATCCGGCTTCCCCCCTGCCCGCACACCGGCGGCGTGGAGCAACCCGCGGACGATGACCGCCGCGCGCGGCCGGCCGAGCGAGTAGCGAGGCGGGCCGTGACACCGCTCGTAAGGTGACGTGCGTGATCGTTCGCACGGGAGCAGTGAACGCAGTCGGCGGTTGGCGACCGGGCTATCCGGCTGCGGCTGCGGTATTCGCCATCGGGATGGCCGGGACCACTCTGCCCACACCGCTGTACGGGCTCTATCAGGAACAGATCGGGTTCTCCGAGCTGATGGTGACCGTGGTGTTCGCCGTATATGCGGTCGCGGTCATCACCGTGCTGCTGGTGGCCGGGAACTACTCCGACGAGGTCGGCCGCAGACCCGTGCTCCTGTGCGCCATGGCATTGTCGGCCGCGAGTGCGGGATGTTTCCTCCTGCAGAGCGGTCTGCCTCTGCTCTTCGCGGGGCGGCTGCTGTCCGGCGGCGCGGCCGGCCTGCTGAGCGGTGCGGCGACAGCGGCCATCATCGAGCTCGCACCTCCCGGCAAGAAGGCGCGAGCCGGGTTCGCCGCCACTGCGGCGAATATGGGCGGTCTGGGCTGCGGGCCACTGCTCTCGGGGCTGCTCGCGGAGTACGCGCCGTGGCCGCTGATGCTGCCGTTCTGGGTCCACCTGGGGCTGGTGGCTGTGGCGAGTGCCATCACCTGGTTCCTGCCGGAGACCGTGGCGGAACCGAAGCGATGGCCCCCGCTGAAGCCCCAGGGACTCACGGTGCCTCCGGAGGTGAAGGGTGTCTTCGCGCCCGCCGCGGTGGCGGCGTTCGCCGGCTTCGCGCTGCTGGGGCTGTTCACTGCGGTCGCGCCGAGCTTCGCCTCGCAGACGCTGGGTGTGCACAATCTGGCCGTTGCCGGCGGGCTGGCGTTCTCCGTGTTCCTGGCCTCGACCGTCGGGCAGTCCCTGACACAACGGATCGGCACGCGCCTCGCGCTCCCCGTGGGGTGCGGCATCCTCGTCGTGGGCCTGATGCTGGTGGCGGCGTCACTGATCGCCGAATCTCTCGTTCTGCTCGTCCTGGGCGCTCTGTGCGGCGGCAGCGGCCAGGGACTGGCCTTTCGCGCGGCACTCACCCTGGTCAGCGGCGCGGCTCCGGCACAGCAACGAGGCGGCACCATTTCGGCGTTCTTCGTCGTCGCCTACGCCGGGATCTCCCTGCCGGTGGTCGGTGTCGGCGCCATGGCCACATGGATCGGACTGCGCGAAGCCGGGCTGATTTTCACGGGCTGCGTGATGCTGCTTGCGGCGGGCGCGGGAACGTACGCCGCGCGCCGACCGCCCACGGGTGCGTAACCAGGGTCCCAGAGCCCTCCTGCCCGGAGGGCGAGCCGCCGGAGCGGGGAGGCTGGCGGCGGCCCCGAGATCCGGTCGTCCGTGCGCGACGCCTGGGCCGCCCGGCCCCCGGTGGAGACAAATGCCTTGAACTGACCCTTGTCCCATCATCGAAACCCGATTAGGGTTCGGCAATGTCGAACATCGGTCGATAGCAGTCCCACTCCGCTCCCGCGGAACCGACCGTGTGCAGCGGTCGACTCAGCGTGGCCGTCCGCTGGTCACAGACCGCGCCTTCAGGAGGGCGCAACTCAACAGCCGCCGGTAACCCTGCCGGGCAAACCACCGGGAATCGCCATGCGAACCACCGTCTCGAATCCGTCCGCGGCACGGCGCCGTACCCACACCCACCGCGTACCGGCCTCTCGCCCAAAGCCGGGCAACGCCGTCTGCGTCTACGGCTTCACCGTGCTCGCGGTACCCGCGGAGGTCCCGGTCGCCCGAAAGAGGGCGGCAGGCGTGCTGCGGGACTGGGGGCTGCACGAGGACGGGTTGCACACGGCCTCGCTCGTGATCTCCGAGCTGGTCGGCAATGCCGCACGGCACGCCGTCCCGCAGTCTGCCAGGACCACGGTGACGCTCACCAGAACCGGGACGACGCTTGCGCTGGCCGTGCATGACGACCACCCCTTCCTGCCGCTGCCCCGGCTCGAGGCCGATCCCGGACGGGACTGCGGTCGAGGCCTGATGATCGTCGACAGCCTCGCCCGCGAGGCCGGCGGAGCGTTGCACGTACGCCCGATGCCCGCGCGCGGCAAGGAAATCCAGGCGGTCTTCCCCGCCGCCGACTCCGCGGACAGCGCGGACCTCGCGGCATGTCTGGCTGCCGCCTGCCCCGTGATGCATTTTGAGCGCAAGAGGCTCGGCTGACCCCCTCCGCGCGACGTTGGCGTAGCCGGCATGGCCGCAGCTGCGCGCAGCGGTCAGCCCGGGCAGCGGGTGCTGGGGGGTGCGTGGTCGGCGGCTGCGGGGAGACCATGGAGTAGCCCAGAGCGATGGGCGACGCGCGGGCCCGAGCCGTGGCAGGCAGCAGTATTGCGGCGGCGGGCGGAAGGAGTGCCTGCGATGAGTCCGACCGGATCCCTCGGGGACGACCTGGGACCGACTGGGTCTGCCTCCGCCGCGTCAGGTGGTCTGCTGGACGTGCTGGGCGTCGCCGCCGTCGTACTCAATGCCGAGGGCAGGATCGATCTCTGGAGCCCGCAGGCCGAGGACCTGTTCGGCTACACCGCCGAGGAGGCTCTCGGCCAGTTCGCCGGCCACTTGCTGGTCCATGAGGAGCAGATGGAGGCCGTACTGGGCGTGTTCGCCCAGGTCATTGAGGAGGGCGGCAGCTGGGCCGGCGTCTTCCCCGTCCGGCACAAGGACGGCAGCACGCGGCTGGTGGAGTTCCGCAACATGCGGCTGCAGGACGATAGGGGCGACAACTACGCCCTGGGCCTGGCCGCGGATCAGGCAACGCTACGGCAGGTCGAACGGGATCTGGCACTGTCCGCCCGACTGGTGTCCCAGTCACCCATCGGACTGGGTGTACTGGACACCGACCTTCGTTACGTCTCGGTCAACCCGGCGGAGGAGCGGATGAACGGCGTGCCCGCCGCCGAACACGTGGGCCGGCACGTCCACGACGTGCTGCCCTTTTTGGACGAGTCCTTCGAAGCGACGATGCGCGAGGTCTTGGCTACGGGAACCCCGGTCTCGGACCAGTACACCGTCGGCCGTACCCCCGCCGACCCGGAGAACGAGCATGCGTGGTCGATCTCTTTCCACCGGCTCGAGGCGCCCAACGGGAAAGTGCTGGGGGTGGTGACCTCCAGCGTGGACGTCACGGAGCGGCACCGTGCCGTCCAGGAACAACGCCGCACCGTTCTCACCCTCCAGCGCAGCCTGCTGCCCCACCCGCCACCGCAACGGCCCGGGCTGGCTGTCGCCTCCCGGTACCAGCCCGCCCAGGCAGCCAGCGAAATCGGCGGCGACTGGTTCGACGTCATCGCGCTCGGCGGCGACAAGACCGCCCTCGTCGTGGGAGACGTCATGGGCAGCGGCGTCAGCGCCGCGGCCACCATGGGCCAGCTCCGCACCGCCACCCGCACCCTGGCCGGCCTCGACCTCGATCCCGCCCAAGTCCTCCAGCACCTCGACCACATCACCGAGGACCTGGACACCATCGCCACCTGCGTCTACGCCGTCTACGACCCGCACAGCGCGCGGTGCCACGTCTCCCTCGCGGGGCACCTGCCGCCCGTCCTCGTCCACCCGGACGGCAAACGCGAACTTCTGGACCTGCCCACCGGCGCACCGCTCGGCGGCTGTGGCGTCGCCTTCGACACGACTCGCCTCGACATCGTGTCGGGCGACCAACTCGTCCTCTACACCGATGGGCTGGTCGAGACCCGCGACCAGCCCATCGACGCGCGCCTGGACACCCTCCTCGAACTCCTCGACGACCCCGATCGCTCGCTGGACGACACCTGCGACATGCTGCTGCGCTCCCTGCGACACCCGGGAGATCACGACGATGTAGCCCTGCTCATCGCCCGGGCCAGGCACTGTCCAGCAAGCGAGGAGACTCCCTGACTCCTGTGTGGCCAACTCCAGCCGCATTTCGCCGAGATCGGCGGTGTGCTCAACGAAAGCGCGGCAAACGAAGACGCCCGCCCGATCCCCATCCGCGATCAGTATTCGTCTGATATGGATCGACTTGCTGCCGGTTTCAACTGACATTTGCCTTTCTTGCACAACTTGCATTCAACCTCTGCGCCAGGCGAGTTCAGCCGGAATGATGCGTTTGTAGGACAGAGTTGGATCCGGGCCAGGCAGTTCCGCAGCCCTGTTTCCCCGCCGTCGACCACCCAGGGGCTGTCGCTCGTGGACTGACGCCCCGCCACCGGCGGAACCCCTCAGCGACATCCAGTGAACGCGCTGGGCGTATGCGTCGGGTGAGCACCCGAACCGGATTGAAGGAGAAACCTTGGACACGGATCCCTTGACGACCCTGGCGATGACCGGCGCACACACCATCGTCGCGGCGATGGCCACCAATGCGTGGGAGTCCGCCCAAGCCACCGCGGCCCGGCTGTTTCATCGCCGCGGCCACGCGCTGGAGGCCGTCGAGGCGCAGTTGGCCGGTGATGCCGCCCTGGTTGAGGAGGACGAGGATGCAGACACCGTCCGCGGGGAGTTGGTCGGGCTCTGGAGGCGGCGACTGGCAGCGCTCCTGCGCGAACACCCCGAGGCCGAAGACGACCTGAGAGCGATGGTGGAGGAGGTGTGCCATGAGCTTCCCCAGCACCAGCAGAGTTGGGTGCAGAACAACACCGCCCGTGATGGCGGTCAACTCTTCGCTGTCCAGGGCGGCGGCAGCATCCACGTGAGTCAGGTGTCCTCCACACGTTCACGGGGAAGCACCCCCGGCGCGGACAGCGGCGGTGACCGGTGAACCAAAGAGCAATTCCCGGCGGGAGACGCAACCTCACGGCGGGCGCCGGCCGACAGCCGTCAAGTGTGGCCACAGGGTGCGGTGGTCGGCCGTGAACATGTCTCCCGGGGCCGAGCACGGCGGCCCGCATCCGGGCATCGTGCCCGGTTCGCACCACTCACAGACGAACAAGGCCGCCACGTCGTTCCTCGTACAGAACGGCGACATGGAGGTCAACTACCGAGTCTCAGAAACGCCCCAGGAAACGGCTGACTGCCAGCACACGGACGCTGAGGGCCCCCGCTCCCAGCCCCTCTTCACGAACGACTATCTGCCATGCCCTCCCAGCCGCGCGGTCTTCACCGGCAGGAGCCAGGAACTGGCCGCGATCCGCGCAGAAGTGGACCGGCTGGAGCGGGAAAGGCACGGCGTAGCTGTCGTCGTACTGTGGGGCATGGCAGGTGTGGGCAAGACCGCTCTCGCCCTGACCGCCGCGCACGAACTCAAAAGCCGCTTCCAGGGACCGAAGGAATTCCTCAACCTGCGCGGCTACTCGGACACCCGGCCCACGCCCACCGAGACCCTGGCTGCCCTCCTGGGCCAAGTGGCCAAAATCAGCGCAAGCCAGATTCCGTCCAGCCAAGTCGAACGGGCCAGACTCTGGCGCAGCTGGACATCAGGCCGGCAGACGCTGCTGGTGCTCGACAACGTCCAGGACTGCGCCCACGTTCAGCAAGTACTGCCCGGTGACGGCAAGCACCTCCTCTTGGTCACCACCCGTCACAGGACCGGGCTCCACCTCCTGGACAGCACCCCCCTGCACCTGGAGCCCCCGCAGCCAGCCGACGCCCTGCGCATGTTCCACCACGCGGCCGGCCAGGATGCCGACCACATCGAGCAGGAAGCCTTGGCCGGTCTGCTCAAGCAGTGCGGGCATCTGCCGCTGGCCATCCGAATCCTCGCTGCGCGACTGCGCGGCAGCAGCGCCGACCTCCACCGGATCCTGGCCGAGACCGGCCACGCCGAGAGCCCTCTCCAAGGCCTCGACGACCTCTGCTCCTCGGAGAGCTTGGCGGTCTCCGCTCTCTTTGAGGCGTCCTACCGGCATCTGCCAAGGAACACACAGCGGGTCTTCAGGCTGCTGGGACTCCATCCACTCGGATCCGACTTCAGCGTCCACGCCGCGGCCGCACTGGCCGGCCTGACACCCACGCTCGTCGGCAGGAAGAAGGAGTCCTGCATCGGCACCCACCTCCAGCGCCTGTGCGACGCGTCCCTCCTCGACATCGTCGCCCTGCCTTCAGCCCACCACGCGGATGTCCGGTACGCCATGCACGACTTGCTCGTTCCGTTTGCCAGGGGGAAGGTCCGACCGGCCACGGCACACAAGGTGATCGACGCAATGTTGGGCCACTACTGGCGCACCGCCCTCGAGAGATCCGCCAGCGCCGAGCCGGCACTGACCCGCCACGTCCGCCCCCGCGTCGACCCGCACCAGCCCCCGTCGCGCCCCGGACCGACCGCAGGAAACACCACGACCGCTCCCGCCACCTCCTCGAGAATCGAGGCTCTGGAGTGGCACCAGCGGCACCGGACGCATCTGCTGGCATGCCTCGACATCGCACAACTGGCGGACGAGGCTCGGCGCGAGGACAAGGAGTGGAGCGACTGTCTGGACCGCTGGACCATCCGCCTCACCAGCGCCATGGCCGGCCCGTTGCGCAGCCACGGGCCCTGGGACCAGGCGGCCGAACGCCACGCCGCGGCGGCGGACGCAGCCCGGCGCCTCGGCGACCGGCCCGCGCTCGCGGTGGCCCTCAACGACCTGGGCATCATCAACCGACTGCGCCGTCTCCACGACGACGCCCTCGATGCCCTGAGCGAGGCGGACAGCATCTTCAGCGGCGAACTGCCGGACCACATCACGCCCGAGGACAAGAAACTCGGACAGGCCAACGCGCTCAACGAGCAAGGCATCGTGCACAACGAGGAAGGGATCGAGCGCAACGACGAAGGCCTCTTCCGCCGCGCCGCAACCCTGCTCCAGCGGGCACTGGCGCTCTACCACACCATCGGTGACGGCATCGGCACCGCCAACGCCACCAAGAATCTCGCAGTCTCCCTCTTCCATGTCGGCTTGTTCCAACAGGACGCCCGGCTCAGGGATACGGCGCTCCGCCACCTGGACAAGGCCGGAGAAGGCTACCGGGACGTCGGCGACGAACTCGGAGTCGTAGAGGTGCTCAATCACAGGGGCATCCTGCTGGAGAAGGCAGGTGACCGTCGTGAGGCTCTGGCCAACTTCGACTCGGTCCTCGAGCCGGCCAGGCAGGTGGGCAGCCGACTGGAGCTGGCGAAGGCATGGGACGGCATCAGCCGCTGCCGGGAGACGATCGGCAGCACCTCTGACATGGTCGTACAGGCCCTGGAACTGGCGGCAGAGATCTACGCCGAGATAGGTGCCACCGCCGCGCGCCGACAGGTCGCGGTACGGCTCATACGGTTCCAGCGCCACTGAGGCGCGCGACGGCTTCCCGCACGATTTCCTCGGGCGTGGCGGACGCGTCGACCGCCACGCCAGGCTCGTCGGGCTGCAACGGCTCCAACGCCTGGAACTGCGAGTCCACGAGGGAGACCGGCATGAAGTGGTCGCTGCGCGCGGCGACCCGCTCACCCACGAGTGCGCGCTCCACGGTCAGATGCAGGAACCACACCGGCGACCCGGACTCGCACAGGATGTCCCGGTAGCGGCGCTTCAGCGCCGAACACGAGACGACCCCGCCCTCCCCTGCTCTGCCGCGGTCCCGGATCCAGCCCGCGATGGCCGTCAGCCAGGGGCGGCGATCATCATCGTCGAGGGGCTGTCCCGCGGCCATCTTCGCGATGTTGGCGGGCGGATGGAAGTCATCGGCCTCCGCGTAGGAGACACCCAGCTTCTCGGCGAGCAGCCGACCGATCGTGCTTTTCCCACAACCGGCCACCCCCATGACCACCACGACGCCTCGCGGAAGACCGTCGCTGCCCATGCAACACCCCTCGTAGTTGGACGGGCACAAGGGTAGCCAGAGCTCAGACTTTTGACGTGGTCCTTGGGAGGTCTGTGGAGATGCCTGTGTCCACATCGCCATCGAAGACGGCTCCGTACATCACAGGGGCGAAGAGAGTCACCGCGCCGAAGAGGACGTTCAGCCCCAGGGTGTGAACGCCATTGACTCGGAGTAGGCCGTGGCTGTCGGCCCGGACGGCGGACCGACGGCGCTGGTGTGACCAGCCGTAACCTCCAAGGGAGTTGCGTGCCCCACGTTTCAGCCGGGGATTGAACGCTGAATCTCTCAGGCTCGTTGACCTCGGTAACCGGTGCCCGCCTGCAGACCGGTGAGTGAGTGAGGTTCGCACATGCCAAGGATCCTTCCGAAAGACACCGAGCGGCGCCTTCCGGTCGCCGGCTGCCCCGCAGCCTGGTCCGCCGACTGCGGTTCCGTCCAGCGCATCACGTACTGAGCGGTCGATCCCATGGACTATTGCCTTCCCTGCCGCCGCGCCCTCAACGGCGCCGTGACGTGCCCGGAGTGCGGGGCATACGACTCCGACATGGCAACGCCGAGCGATCACAGCGGCGGTGCACGGGCAGCCGACCTGGCTGCGCTGGATGCCCTCGTCATCGAGGCACCGGGCTCCGTCGAGTCCCCCGACGTTTCCTGGTCGCCCGCGCCCTCATCCGATGGGCCGGCAGCCCGGCGCCGCTGTGCGCCGCGACTGAAGAAGTACGGCGGTCGGACTCTTGCCGCGGCCACCTTCGCCATGCTCGGCGGCCTGGCCGCCGCATCGTTGCTGACCCAGCACTCCGCCGGCACCCCAATGGCGGCGCCGAGCCCGGAACAGGCATCCTCCGACGAGCCGGATGTTTCCGTCACCGAGTCACCTGGGGCCTCACGTATGCCGGAACGTCCTACGACGCACCCGGCCAGAGGAAGTGTCCGGGACCGGAACAGTGATGCGACTCGGCGCCCTCGTCCGACGGCCACTCACCAGGAATCCCCGACTGCCCGAACTCCCGCAGCCCCCACCGGTCCACCCGTGAAGGCCAGGCCGACGCCCCGTCCCTCCAGTGACCGTCCCAGCCAGTCGGCCTCGCCGACGGCGACCCCTTCCGCAAGTCCTACCGGCAGTGCCAGCACCTCGCCCACCAGCAGTACTGCGCCGAGCACCACGGGTCCGCCATGACCGATGCGTCATCCCAGCCTCCCGCACCCCGGCTGAAGCCGGCCTGAAGGCACCTCAGGCACTCCACGGGGCACCCGGACCGCGGCGTACGGCAACTGCGGCTGTATGCCGGAAGCACCGCCGGGGCATCCTCCTCGAGAGGATGCCCCGGCGGCCGGTGGCGGATCAGTACCGGCTGTACCGGCAGTTCTTCTTGGAGGAGAGGCACACCGCGACCTTGGCCTTCTTCGCGTTGTAGACCGGGGTGCCCGGCAGGTAGTCCACCTTGCCGTACCCGCTGGCCCTTCCCAGCTCGCGCCACTTGACGGCCCCGGACTTGCAGTCGGTATAGACCAGCCAGGCCACAGCGGCCTTGCCGTCGCGCGCCTTGTCCTGAACGTAGCTGCCCGAGTTGTTCTTGATCTTGGCGTAGGAGCACTTGTTCCACGAGGATCCGCCACTTACCAGCGTGCCGCTGACGTATCCTCCCCGCTTCGCGTCAGACGTGTAGAACGAGAACTGCTCTGCGGCCGCCTGGGCCGATGCCGGCATCGCCAGGACCGCGCCCATTGCCAGTGCGCCTGCCGCCAAAAACGCTGTTCATCCTCATGGCATCCCTCTTCTTCCTCGGTGTGTGACGTGGCCGGAGAAGCTGAGCCGGCCTCGGGTATTGAGAGGAGTGCGTGGACCACCCTCCGCACGTGGTCCCGCGATCGAACGGGCTGGTGCTATTTCTTGGAAACGGGGGTCGTGAAACCGACCACATCCGTGTTGACCGCGCTTTGGCCGGTCTTCCTCAGCAGCCCTTCGCCCTTCTTGTTGTTGCCGTACTTGACGCCGACATTGCCCTCGACGGAGCTGTATGTCCTCTTCGACTTATTGGAGTTGACGACGACCCCGACGTGGTCGATGGTGCCGTCGTGATCCCGGTCGTAGGTCACCGCGTCCCCAGGCTTCGGCGTGTAGCTTCCGCGCGGGTGCCACGTGTGATGGCGATCGCCGTAGCCCTTGAAAGAGCTGGCGAGCGAGTTGATTCCGGCAACGTCGGCCTTGCCCCAGTACCACGTGAACTTCGCGAAGTCCGCGCACCATGCCTGGCTGCCCCAGGCGATGGGTGTCCATTTCTTGACACCCCTCTCGTATCTGTAGCCCATGGTCGTGCCGCACTTCGCGCCGTCCAGGCCCTTGCGCGCGCCCTTGTTCCATGACGGCACCAGCAGCGCGCCCTGAGTTCCCGCAAACCGTGCACGCCGGACGCGTTTTCAGGGGTGCTGCAGACTCGGCTTTTTCTCCCCACCCGGCTCCGGGGCAGGACGAGGTGTGAGCCTGGCAGACGCGACGTACGAGACCACCACTGCGACGATCACCAACGGCATGACGGTGAGCCCCTGTGACCCGATCAGCAGTGTGGCGAGCAGGACGGAGACCAGCGGAAGTCTCAGCATCGCGGCGCTCATCGCTCCGATGCCCATCGCGAACCCTGCGGTGAGGGACAGCCCCGGGGCGTGGGAGAGCAGCATGCCGCCCGCCGCCCCCACGAACATCGCCGGAAAGATGGGGCCTCCCCGGAAACTGCTGAGCGATGCGCAGTAGGCCAGGCCCTTGAACAACACCAGCAGCAAAAGCGTGCCCACCGAATACATGGCGCTTTGCGAGAGAAGGGGATTCAGCGCCACCTGGCCGGAATACAACACGTCGGTCGCGGGCTTGCCGGTGCTCTCCGCGTAGCCGATCGCCAGCCCCGCCACGACCAGTCCCATTCCCACCGTGGCCGCCACGCGTCGACGTTCGACGTGCGTCTTCAGGCGAACGGCGAGCCATCGGATTCCCGCGCCCAGGAGAGCGGCTGACAGTCCGACGACCAGCGCCCAGCCGAATTCTGCGGCTGTCGGGGTCGTGGCCTTCGGCACGTCCGGGATTGCCAGCGAGTAAGTACCCAGGCCCGTCCAGGATCCCAGGCCGACGAAAATCAGCGCACCTATGCCGGCAGCGAGCAGCCCCGGCACCAGCACGACGCCAAGCATCGGCCCGCCGAGCCCGGAGGCCTCCATCAGGAGGAACGCTCCCAGCAGTGGCGATCCCAGCAGCGAGCTGATGGCCGCGAAACTGCCCGCCGCTCCCATCACCGCGCTCGCCCGCTCCGGGAGGTCCCGCTTGACCAGGCGCGCGGCGCCAGCGGCCAGACCGCCGCCGAGGGCCAGGAGAGGCGATTCCGGTCCGAGGACCGCACCGAAGGCGAGGGTCGCCAGGGCGGCGAAGAAGATTCCGGGAAGCTCGATGGGCCGGGGCGCGCCCGCACTCTTGAACCCCTCTGACGGTTCATGGCCTCCGTGTCCCGGCAGGTACTGCACGGCAAGCCCCGTGAGCAGTCCCCCGACGGCAAGCAGCGGCAGCGGCCACCACACTGGCGTTCCATCAAACCCCAGCGCCTCGGGCAGATCGGTATAGATCCACGGCTGGAGCTCGCCGACCAGCGCGAGGAAGCCGAACGCCGCCGCTGACACCGGCACTCCGACCAGTGCGGCCATCACCAGAAGCCCCAGATAGCTGCGGCTCCGGAGAAGAGTCAGTGGATCCTGTGGTGACGCGTCCGCCGGTCCTGCCTTGGCGACGGGCATGCGCACTGCCTCCTCGCGATGCGGACCGATGCGTGGTCTCACCGGTTGTTCTCAGCGAATGCCCAAATGTCCGCCACCTTCTTCGAGTGGCGCTTTCCACCCTGGCACTCCGTCCTGACGCCGGCACTCCGGGGCCAGCCAAGCGAGTGCCGGATGGGTACCGTCACTGCCGGTCTGGCAGGGGAAACCGGCGCGAAGTCGAGGGCGTCCCGGTCGGGCTGACAGATCTCCAGCTCGTCGGGCACCTGGTCGCCGGGATCCACCGGGTGGCATCGCCGCCGGGCAACCGACCAGGCCTACGGTCGGGTCGGCGCGTAGTCCCCACAGGAGGCATCGCTCCGCCCACCGGGCCCGGGACCCGGTGGGCGGAGCGACTTCGCCCGACTTAGCGGGCGAGCGACCCGTTCTGGGCGTCGGACGCGGACTGCCACGCCCGCATGCCCGCCAGGGACGCCTCCTTGGCCTGCCGCCATTTCATGGCCGCCTGCTGGGCCGGAGGCACGTCCATGTCGCGAATCATGCGCCGACCTGCCGTGACCACGGCGAAGGCGGCCATGGCCATGCCGGCACACGCCACCATGGCTCCTGCCGCGGTGAGCACGGCACCGGTCGTGACGAGCCGCGTGTCGATGTCGATCGTCCCCTGGGACTGATGGTGGTGCTGGTTCATGAGTCCACCATCCACCGGGGGGCACCACCGCGCATCCCGACCGACGGCTCAGGACGCCGTACCACCCAAGTGGTCGTACGTGTAGCCGTGGTGTCACGCGAGGAGGGGACCGCAAGCCCCGGCTGCGCATCCTGGCCGACCCAATCCGCCGGTGGGCCAGGTCCGGCCAGGGGGCGATCGTCGCCTGCTCGGTCTCAAGCGTCCCCAGTGCCATCGTTCTCGCAGGTCATTGACGTGCCCTCGCCAGTGGTCGCCGAGGGCGCTAGCGTCGAAGAAGCCACAAGGTCCGACAGCGGGCAGGAGCGTCGATTCCATGACCGTTCTGTGGGGAGTCTCCTTCGACGCCACTCCGATTTCCGGCGTGGTGGTGGAGTTCGTGAAGACCGCGCTAGCGTTCCGGGACAAGGGCTATCGCACGTATCTCGACCTCGGTTACGACATCAAGGCTGACAAGAATTCCTTCTTCAGGCCCTACACAGACGAAGCCGCACTGCTCCCGGACTGGGTTCAACTCGACCGGATCGACGGCATCGACGAGATCCCGGGCTACGACCAGTCGTTCATTGCCGCCGTCTTGCGCGAGTACATTCAGGGCGGCCTGGGCGAGCAACTGCTGCCTCGGGTGGACGCTGTCGCCGAGGCGCTGGGTCAGCGGATCGTGGAGCACTGGCAGCGCCTCGACGTGTCCTTCGTCATGGTAGAAAACGGCACTCTGCCTGAGAACATCGTGTACACGAAGGCGCTCTACCGAGCCATCGAGCAGTACGGCCGGCGGAATAAGCTGAGCCGCTTCGTACTGTGGCGCGACCACGATCTGATGTGGCAGAGCGAACCGGGAATCAAGAAGTACGGTGATTTTCCGTACTCACGCACTGTGGCTCCTGTGAACTCACCACACATCTACTACGTCGTGCCGCACGAGGAGGCACGGCGCAAGACTCTTGAGTGGACACCAGGCCTGGAGAACATCGGCGTGTTCCCCAATAGCTTCACGCACGTGCCGGCAGTCGTTGACCAGCACAACGCCGGTTTTCGCCGCGAACACGGAATCCCAGAGGATGCCGTGCTCATCGCCCGTTGTACCAGGATCATCCCGCAGAAGCGGATCGACCGGGACATACACCTGGTGGCCAAGCTCGCGGACCTCGCGGACATCTATCTCTTCGTTGCCGGCGACACCTCGGAATCGCCGGAGGAGCACGCGAAGCTCATCCGTCTCGCCGAGACGCTCGGAGTGCGCGATCGGGTCGTTTTCGGCGGTTGGCTCGCGCCGCACGAAACCCATGTCGGATGTGCGTCCGGGCACGGGTACTCGGTGCGGGACTTGCTCGCCCACGCCAACGTGATGTCGTTCCTCACCTCCTACGACTACGAGAGCTATGGGAACCCGATCGGGGAGGCGATCGCCTCGCGCGTCCCCTACATCACCAGTCGCTACGCCCTGTACGACACGGTGTACGGCGACAAGGGCTTCCGCGCCCCCGTCATGGAACTCACCACAGATGACCTGCCCACCCAGTCATTTGTTGACAGCGTGGCCGAATTGGTACTGGACGAGCGGGAGAGCGAGGAAACGGCGGAGTTCAACTACCGGCTCGGCAAAGACCAGTTCGATACCTCCCGTGTCGATGAGGTGCTGGTCGAGCTTCTCCCTGCCCCGATGGACGAGCGGACAAGGCTCAGCGTCGTACTGCCGGTCTACAACGAGGCGGACAACCTGCCTGCGGTGCTGAGCTCACTCCACGAACAGCGGAGTGCACATGGGCCGCTCGACAAGACGCTGTACGAGATTGTGGTGGTGGACAACAACTCCACCGACGACACAGTGAAGATCGCGCGCCGATTCGCCGCCGACCACCCCGATCTGGCGATCCACGTCGTCGCGGAACACGAGCAGGGTGTCGCCTGCGCACGGAAGAAGGGCATGGACTTCGCGTCGGTACGCAGTAGAAGACGCGGGCGCCGCGCCGCCGAGGAGAGGTTCTACCTCGTCTCGGCCGACGCCGACTGCCAGGTGGATGAGTATTGGTTGTGGGAGCTGTTCGCCGCCATGGAGTCGAGCAAGGCCGCCATCGGTGTCTGCAACTACTACTACGCCGCAGAGCACTTCACCCGCCGACCACGGCTGTGGACCGCTGTCCAGCGCACGCTCCGCTGCCGAGCTGTGGCGTTCGGGCTGTTCGGTGGTTTCCCGGACGGCAAGGGGTTTGTGGTCGACAGGGACGCCTACGAGAAGGTCGGCGGCATCGAGATCGCCTACCAACTGCAGGACGGGCGTTTCGTGAACCACCTTTCCGACGACTGGGACTTCGGGATTCGGGTTCGCAACTCCGGGGAGGACATCACCTATGTCCCCACGTCTCGCGTTCAGATCAATCCGCGGAGGATCAACCACGCCATCGATGAGGTGATCACCGGTCGGGCCTACGGATCCGACGGGATCATCGTCATGCGGGACATCCGGGTACAGGACCCAACGCCTGACCGCGAGGGAGATCTCACTGAGGACGAAGCACAACAAGCGTGGGATTTCTCCGTCAAGGACTTCACGCCGAAGAACATCATCCTCCCGGTACTGCTGACCCCTTCCCTTCTCGACAACGACGCAGTCGTCCACTTCTTCGGACCCTCACTCGCTCATCGGCTCGGTCACCGGATCACCGAGATCAAGGACGAAATGCGGCTGATTGACTTCGCCGCGATCCACTCCTACAAGACCCCGTCCTACCGGTTGTACTTCGAGTTCGCCGACGAGCTGTTCGCCAGACTGCGCGCCACTGTGGGCGAGGACATCGGCCATCCGCCACCGCTGCCCGCTTGCCTGCGCGAGGTGCCGCCCGAGCGCTTCTCCGAGTTCGTCAGGTACTTCTGCGAGGACAGGGAATCCGGCGAGGCACACAACTACTTCGGAAATGGAGGGGTGTTCTGATGAGCCTGAGCAATGGACAGGCTGTGGCCTCTCTGCATGAGCTTGATCCGCGATATCCGGTGCCCTCGGTGCTGGAGGTGCTGGCTGCCCCGGCGAATCAACACCTCCTCGAGTACGTGACGGAGGATCCCTTCGGCGCCCACGTGTTCCCCGGCAACATCCCGGACTATTCACCGTCGGACTTCCTGGCCGACCTCGACCGGCAACTCGCCTCGACTGCGCCTTTCCACCTGTGGTCCTACATCCCCACCTGCGCGTACCGGTGCCGGTTCTGCCAGTACCCAGTGGTGTTGGTCAAGGGAAGGCCGGATGTCACCGAACGCAAGGCCGGCCAATGGGTCGACTGGAACATCCGTGAAGCTGAAATGTGGCTGCGCGAGGTACCCCATCTGGGGTCGGCGCCGATCGGCGAGTTCAATGTCTTCGGCGGCACTCCATCGCTGCTCCCACCGCGGGCCATCCGCCGATTGATCAGCTTCTATCGCGAGAATTTCAACTTCACTCCGGACACGGCCATCCGCTTCGAGGGGGATCCGAGCACCTTCACCGTCGAGAAACTTGAACTGCTGGCCGAACTGGGCTGCACCAAACTGTCCAGCGGGGTGCAGTCGTTCGACGACCTGGTGCTCCAGCAGTGCGGCCGCGAGCACACAGCCCAGATGTGTGTGGACTTCATCGGCAACGCACGGCGCGTCGGCTTCGAGTGGATCAGCATCGACCTCATGTACGGGCTGCTTGACCAGAGCGTCGACAGCGTCCGCAGGGACCTCGACATCATCACTGAGCACGATCTGACGGCCGTGGTGTGCGCCAAGCTGCATCTGAAGTCCTACAGCGACACCAGAACCGGAGTGTCCGGGGAGAAGCCTGCCGCCTGGCAACTGCCCGCCTACCGGAGCAAGCTGGCCCAAGCCGGCCATCGCTGGCCATCCCTCGGGGAGCAGTACCAGATGCGCGAGGTCCTCACCGAGGGCCTGACCCGCGGAGGCTTCCGTGAGCACCCCACCATGTACTTCGCACGAGACGGCCTCGGCCCGGAAACGTGGAAGTCCATCATGGTCGACCAGGACAAGCAGGAAGCCGAAGTCGCGATCGGTCTCGGTGGTAGTTCCAGTTGCCGGACATCTGAGGCGATCACCGATGTGAACCCGAAGACGTACACCGCCGCGTTGGAGGCCGGCCGACTTCCGCTGGAGTCGGCGACACAGTTCTCCGAAGACGCTCAGGAGGCCAGGTCGATCAAGATGGCGCTGTCGACACTACAGCCACTGCGAGACGAGCTTCACCAGCGGCGTTTCAGCGGACGGTCCCTGCTGGACGAGCCATGGCGGCGCATATTCCGCTCACTGGAGGAACGCGGCCTGACTGCCGTGGACGACCGGGCCAAGGAGATCAACATGACGCCGGAGGGCAAGGTCCTGATCGAGGCGATCATCAACACCGAGCTCTGACGTTCCGGCCGCGGGTGGCACCCAGGCTGATCTGTATGTCAATACTCAGCAGCGCCGGGGGCTCGGCTCAGCCAGGTCGCGTGCGCCGCTTGGGCCACACCGAGCAGCCGGTCGCGTAGCGCCTCCCGTGTCGTCCCGTACGTTTTCACCGCATGGCAGTTCGGACACAGGGCGATCATCTGCTCAGGAGCGTCCCGACCGCCCTTGGCGATGTCGTGGATGTGGTCAACTTCCAGGATCGGCCGGCCAGAGTCCTTCACGTCGCGTGGCGCACCCTCGCATCCCGGGTTTTCGCATGCGCCCTCGCAGCGCGTCAGCACGGCGTCCCGCGCCCTGGCGCGGCGGACCGGGGCGGTGACCGTATGTGCCACCCGCACCCCGTGTGTGTCGTGTTCCCTAGCGGCGAGCTCGGCGCACAGCCGCGCGTAGCGGGACGCAGGGTCGGCAGCGAGCACTGCCCGGCCGCCTGTTGGGAAGGACGACGAGGACTGGCCCTCCGGCGCGCAGAACGCGATGAAGTACTCAGCCGCTTCTTTGTCCAGCCTCGAGAGCGTCGCCTGGCCGGCCATCAGCTGCTCGCATACGCCCTGGGGCAAAGCGTCGAGCGTCAGAGGTGCCTTGACGGTGAGCCAGCTGACGTTGTGACGCCGGGCCAGACGCTTCTCGCCCTCGGCGTCGTAATAGTGCGGGCCCTCCACGATGCCGACGTGTACGGGCTGCCCCTGCTTCGCAGTCACCACTACGTCCCCGGTATCCATGACGGACGCGAACCGGTAGAGGGCACCAGCCACATGGGCAATGCGCCCCTGCGGCCCGCCGGGCATCGCCGTGGCGACGATCTCCCACGCCTCCGCCCGTGACGCATCCGTCGGTACCTCGGGGACCTCCCACCAAGACGCGGAACAGAATCCGCCCTCCAGCCAGTACGGCACCAGGCTCTCGTTCCGGTCACCGTCGTAGCCGCGGATCAGCCAGCAGCGGCAGGCAGAATCAGTTGTCGTCTCATGTGCCAGGGGAGCCATGAACGCCAGGCTAAGGGGCCCCGGCCAGGACCGGCTACGGCCCATGGGCGGGGCAGAGCCCGATGTGCGGGCCGCTTGAGGCCCAGCGTGACCCGACCACACAAGACTCGGTCATCGACGCTGCGGGTGCCGTCCAGCGCACTATCGCCAACGGCCTGGACAAGATCGGCCCAGCGATCATTGCCGCACTCTTCGCAGGCGTGCTCGCCACAGAAGTGATCATCCGCCGGCGCCGCGCCGCCAGCTCATCAGCGGTGTAGAAGCTCCAGGTACAGAACACATGGCGCCGGGAGATAGCCGATACAAGATGCGACGGACTCTCGGCAGGGCATAGCCTCGTTAGGGAAGGCTTACCTTCCAATGCTGCGCAGCCAGTCCCTGCGCAGCCCTACCTGGAACGGCCATGTCCGATTCGCAGATCGCTCTGCTCGGCGCCATTGCCGGGTTCACCATTTATCTCGGCCTGCCCATCGGCCGCCTGCGCAGCCCTGTCCCCCGCCTGAGAACCGCTCTCAACGCGGTCGCCATCGGCATCCTGCTCTTCCTGCTCTGGGACGTCCTCAGCGCGGCCTGGGAGCCGACCGACGCCGCGCTGAGTGATCACCGCTGGGCGACAGCGGCCACCGGCGGCTTGGTGCTCACCGCCGGCCTTGTCGTCGGTCTGTGCGGTCTTGTGTACTACGACCGGTGGAGTGCCCGCCGCCGGGCTTCCGCCGCGGCGTCGTCCGAGGGCCCGGGGGCGGCAACCGCGACCGAATTGGTCCACACGGCCCGCTCGCGTGCCGCAAACCTCGCGCTCATGATCGCCATCGGCATCGGCCTGCACAACTTCGCGGAAGGCCTGGCGATCGGCAACTCCGCCGCCCAGGGCGAGATCTCCCTTGCCGTGCTGCTGGTCATCGGTTTTGGCCTGCACAACGCGACCGAGGGCTTCGGGATCGTCGCCCCGCTGGCCGCAGAAGGTGTACGGCCCTCGTGGGGCAGCCTCGCGCTGCTGGGCCTGATCGGCGGCGGCCCCACCTTCGTGGGCACCCTGGTCGGCCAGCAGGTGGTCAACGAAACCCTGGGCATCGCCTTCATGGGCCTGGCCGCCGGGTCCATCCTCTTCGTGATCATCGAGCTGCTGGCCGTCGTCCGTCGAGCCGCCATGAAGGAGCTGACCACCTGGATGATCCTGCTGGGCCTGCTGCTCGGCTTCGCCACCGACGCCGTGGTCACCGCCGCCGGTGTGTGAACCCAGGCGGCTCAGCCTTCCGGCTGCTCGATCAGCTGGGCGACGTACAGCGGCTCACCCAGCTTCTCGATCAGCTCGAGCTGAGTGTCGAGGTAGTCGATATGGTGCTCCTCGTCGGCAAGAATCGACTCGAAGAGGTTCGCCGAGGTGATGTCGCCCTTGGCCCGCATGACCTCGATGCCGCGCTTGAGGCGGTCGATCGCTTCGACCTCCACCTCGCGGTCCGCCTGGAACATCTCGGTCACCGTCTGTCCCACCCGTACATGGAAGAGCCGCTGGTAATTCGGCAGGCCGTCCAAGAACAGGATCCGGTCGGTCAGGATCTCCGCGTGGTTCATCTCGTCGAACGACTCGTGCCGGGTGTACGCGGCAAGCCTGGTCCAGCCGTAGTTTTCCTGCATCTTGGCGTGCAGAAAGTACTGATTGATCGCGGTCAGCTCGGCGGTCAGCTGCTCGTTGAGGAACTCGATGATCTCGGGGTCACTCTGCATGGCTCGCCTCCCTGTTCCTGCCCGGTGGGCACGAGGCGCCGCACCGGCGGCTGCATGCATACGAACATCGTTTCACCGGACGAGTCCGACTTCCAGGAAGGGCGTACAACCGGAAGCGAACAGGAGGATGACCTTCCGTAGACACGGGCAATCCCTTGGCCGATTCGCTCCGTATATAGGGTATGCAGAAGTTCTGGTTCCCGGTCGGCCGCCTCCCGGACGAGGCCCTGCTGTCGGGGCGGGCAACGGGCGACGCTGAACTCGCCGTGACTTCGTACGGCGGTTCCGGCACAAGGTCTTCGGCGTCGCCATCGCTGTCACCCGCGATACGAAGCTCGCCGAGGACACCTCCCAGCAGACCTTCGAGCGTGCGTGGCGGCACGCGCAGATCTACGACTCCCGTCGCGGATCAGTTGACGACGTGGCTTACGCCCATCGCGCACAACTTTGCCATCGACGCCGCCCGTGCACGTCGGCCGGAGCCGACGATGTCTACAAGTGCGCTGAAGTGGTGATCATGTCGGCCTTCAGGCGATGCACTGAATGTGGAACGGAGCTGTTCGACGCATGGGTACGTCGTACCCACGAGCAACCCGGTGACCGGCCTGAATGGTGCTTCGGTTGCAAGTCGAAGACACCGCACACCGGTCGCTGGTACTCATTGCCAGACGGAGGGTATATGCCAGAGCCCCCGCCGAAGGTGTGGAAGGTAACCCCTGAATGGCCGTTGCCAATAGATCAGGATGATGAGGAGGTTCCCGCTGACGAGCGGCAGAGCGACCAGGAATGAATGACGATTCCCGGGCGGGGCGCGAAGGTTGGATGGCGCACTGGGAGTGGCGTGGCGCTCGGTCGTGGTCATACGTCGCCCCAGCTCGCCGGCGCAAAGGAAACCTGTGCGCAGCGGATTCCTCTTCCCACGCGCAGCGGCTCCGCCCCCGGTGCTGGGACGGAGCAGCACGCTCCTGCACCGGCCCCGCCGCGGACAGCGCCTGCGGCGCCCTGAACTTCTTCACCAGCCGCGCCACCGCCGCAAGTGGTCCACGCAGCACTGCGAGTTCACCGGCAACGCGGTCGATCAGACCCGTGCCGAGGCCCTGGGGCAGGCGGTCTTCGGCCGACTGCTGACAGAATCGAACCACGCCTGACCAAGGGAGACCGGCCATGGTGACGCTCCACTCGCACGATCCGCTCGCCGTCGCCGTGACCAAGGCCATTCACACCGGCGATCTTCCAGCACTTGAGCAACTCCTCGCCGACCACCCCGGCTTGGCCACCACCAGGATCAGTGAAGCCGCAGGAGAAGGCTGCGCGGGCGGGGCTTCCCGCAGCCTCCTGCACATCGCGGCCGACTGGCCGGGCCACTTCCCCAACGGACCCGCGGTTGTCGCTGCCCTCGCTGCAGCTGGAGCCGACCCCAACGCCCGGTTCGACGGCTCCCACACTGAGACGCCGCTGCACTGGGCGGCCAGCAGCAACGACGTAGCCGTGCTCGACGCCCTCATCGAAGCGGGAGCCGACCTCGAGGCGCCCGGTGCAGTCATCGGCGGTGGCACCCCACTGGCCGATGCCCGTGCATTCGGCCAGTGGCAGGCCGCGTACCTCCTCATCGAGCACGGTGCGCACATCACGCTCCAGGACGCCGCGACTCTCGGCCTGCTGGACCGCGTCGAAGCCTTCGTCGATGCAATGGAAGCACCGGCGCCCGACGAGGTGACGCGAGCCTTCTGGGGTGCCTGCCAGGGCGGGCACCTGCAGACCGCGCAGTACCTGCTCCGGCGAGGCGCGGACATCGACTGGATCGGCTACGACGACAAGACGCCACTTGACACAGCCCTCGTCAGCGAAGCCGACGAGGTGAGCGATTGGCTGCGCAGCCAAGGCGCGAAATCCTGGAGCGAGCTTCCGCGCCGCCCCTAGATTCGGGCTGCCTTGAACGTCGCCGGCCCTCAGGCAGATGCCTGGACCACATTCAGCCCGGGCAGTTTTCACCATCCGCCGGTTCGACCGTTCAACGCCAACGCCCCCACCGACCACACCGTCGCGCGCCGGCGCCCAGGCGAGCAGCCCTGCGCAGGCGGTCATGCCAGCACCAAGACGACCAGGCGGCGCCCGCCGGCACACCGGTTATACGGCACTTCCGCCGGCCTGCGGGTCGCCGGTTCGACGCGATGGTTCGGCGGTGGCGGCGAGCAGGGCGGTGTCATCGTCGACCCGGTGGGGGGTGTTCAGCAGCTCCAGAGCCCGTTCGGTGATCTGCTGGGGATCGGTGCGGGCGGCGGCGGGCATCGCGCCGCAGGTCTGGCGCAGGGCCCCCAGGCAGTAGTCCAGGGACAGCACCCGGTTTTCCACCAGGCCGTCGGTGTACAGCAGCAGGCTGGTGCCGGGCGGGAACGCCACCTCGTGGTCGACCGGGGTGCTGCCCAGTCCCAGCGGCAGCTCCGGGGGCAGCTCCAGGTAGGCGGTGTCGGCGGCTACCAGCAGGGGCGGCAGGTGCCCGCTGGCGGCGTAGCGCAGGCGGTGGCGGTGTGGGTTGTAGACCGCGTACAGGCAGGTGGCGAAGCGTTCAGTGGCGAGCGACTGCAGGTAGGTGTCCAGCCTGGCCAGCACCCGGGCGGGGCCGGCGCCCTCCATCGCGAGGCTGTGCAGGGCGGAACGGAGTTGGCCCATCACCGTGGCGGCTTCCACGTCGTGGCCCATGACGTCGCCGATGGCCAGCCCCACGGCACCGTCGGGCAGTGCGAGCACGTCGTACCAGTCGCCGCCGACCTCGGCGCCACGGTTGCTGGCCCGATAGTGGGTGGCCAGGCGCACCCCGGGCACCTGGGGCAGGCGGTGGGGCAGCAGGGCACGCTGCAGGGTCAGGGCGAGGCGGCGCTCGTTGTGGTACCGGGCGGAGTTGTCGTAGGCCAGGGCCAGGCGGTGGGCGAGGTTCTCCAGATACTTGTGTTCGACCGCTGAGTAGTCGGCGTGCCGGACCAGTACCAGGGCCCCCAGTGTCTGGTCGTGGGCGTGCAGCGGCAGGGCCAGCACGGCGGCGGGCGCCGGGTGAGGGCCGGCTGGGGCGGTGCCGTTGATCGCGTGGGTGGCGGCGGTGGCCAGGGCCTCGCGGGTCAGAAGGGGGGTGCCGGCGATGTACGCCGGGGGCGACTGCGCCGGGGCGGGTGCCGCGGCGGTGAGGTGAATGCTGATCTGGTCGGCGAAGTCGGGCAGCAGGATCCGGCCGGCAGTCTGCAATACCTGGTCCGGGTCGAGGGTGGCGGACAGCCGCAGGCCCGCGTCGGCCAGGGAGGCCAGCACGGCCACCTGGTTGCGGGTCTCGGTCAGGACCTGCTCGCGCAGCCGGGACAGTTCCAACCCGGTGCGGACGCGAGCCAGCAGCTGGCGCGCGGAGAACGGTTTGGCCAGGTAGTCGTCGGCGCCGGCGTGCCGGCCCTGCACGGATTCCTCCTCGCCGGCGCGGGCGGTGAGCAGGACGATGGGCAGGCGGGCGGTGCGCGGGTCGGCGCGCAGCGCCCGGACCAGCTCGAAGCCGTCCATGCGGGGCATCATCACGTCGCTGAGCACCATCTCCACCGGCTGCGCCAGGGCCATCTCCAGGGCGGCCCGGCCGTCGGCGGCGAGCAGCACGTAGTAGTCGGGCTGCAGGAGCTGGGTGAGGTAGGCGCGCATGTCGGCGTTGTCGTCGACGACCAGCAGGCGGGCCCGGTGGGGGCGGTCGGTCACGTGCGGGCCGGGGCCGTGGAGGGCATCGTGGGTCGCGGGGGCGTGCGGGGTGCGTGCCGCGGCGGGGACGGGGTCGGCCGCCAGCCAGCCCAGCGCCTCGTCCACATAGGCAGCCGCGCGGCCGGGCCGGCCGACTCCGCCTTCCCTGGGGGTTTCCCCAAGGGATCCAGCGCCGGCCACGGGCGGGTCCGGGCGGGGCAGGTGGGCGGCGGCGAAGGGGAGGTCCATGGTGACGGTGGTGCCCTGGCCGAGCCGGCTGTCCACGCCGACGGTGCCGCCGTGCGCTTCCACCAGGTCCTTCACCAGCACCAGGCCGAGGCCGCTGCCCTCGTGGGAGCGAGAGCGGGCGCCGCGGACCCGGTGGAAACGCTCGAAAAGGCGCGGCAACTCGTCCGCGGGGATGCCGGTGCCGGTGTCGGTCACGGTCAGCCGGGCCCGGTCGCCGACCGCGGCCACCTGCACCCGGGCGCCGCCGGTGAAGGTGAACTTCAGTGCGTTGCTGAGCAGGTTGAGGATGATCTTCTCCCACATCTCCCGGTCCAGGGACACCGGCTTGGGCAGCGGCGGGCAGTCCACCTCCAGCGTCAGCCCGGCCGCCTCGAAGGCGGAGCGGAACACCCCGGCCAGCTCGGCCGTGGCACCGGCGAGGTCGACCGGCTCGACGGCCGGGCGCATCTGCCCGGCCTCGGCCCTGGCGACGTCCAGGAGGGTGTTGACCTGCTTCAGCAGACGCAGGGCGCCGCGCTCGGCCAGCTCCAGCTGCTCGCGCCGCTCGGGCCGGTCCTCGTCGGCCAGGGCCTGCTGGAGCGGGCCCAGGAGCAGGGTGAGCGGGGTGCGGAACTCATGGCTGACGTTGGCGAAGAAGGTGGTCTTGGCCCGGTCCAGCTCGGTCAGCGCCTCCGCCCGCCGGCGCTGCTCGTCGTGGGCGAGCGCGGCCGTCAGCGCCCCGGCCACGGAGGCGGCAAGTACCTCCAAAAAGTCCCGGTAGGCCCCGGCCGGCGGGAAGCAGGGGTTGAGGCCCACCACCAGGACGCCCCCCACGTGGCCCGCGCAGTCCAGCGGCAGGGCCAGCGCCTGCTCGACGGGGAGCCGGGAGGCCGCGGCGTGCTGCCCGGTCGTGTTGCCGCCGGTGAGCGCGGCGGCCGGCAGCGTGGCAGGGGCACCGTCGGCGACCACCTGCGCCAGCCGGGCCGCGACCTCCGCCCCGTCGGCCGCACTCAGCGAGACGGCCTCGGGCGCCGGCCGGAGCCCGGCGGAGGCAGCCGGCCGCAGCATCCCCGGCTCTGAGGCCAGATACAGACCCAGGAACGGGATCTCCTCGGGATAGGAGCCCAGCACCTCCGCGACGACGCGGGCGACCTCGCCCGGGGTGGGCAGCCCGGCGGTGCGGGCGCCGGTCTCGCTCAGCAGGCGCAGCCGGCGCTCGCCCAGTACCCGGCCGGTGGTCTCGGTGATGATCTGCAGCACGCCGCCGGCGGTGCCGTCGTCCAGCAGCACGGGCTGGAAGGCGGAGTCGAAGTAGCACTGTTCCGGAAAGCCGTGGCGCTCCATGATGAGCGGCTCATCGGGGATCAGCAGGGGCTTGCGGGTGTCGGTCACATAGTGGAAGTGGGAGCTCACGGGGTGGACCCAGACCTCAGGGAACACATCCTTATAGGGCCTGCCGAGCGCCCAGGGGTGTTTGGCGCCGACAATGGGTGAGGAGCCCAGGTTGTACAGCGTGGCGAATTCGGCGCCCCAATACAGAGCCATCCCATGCTCAGAGGTGAGCATGAGGCGCAGGGTGTCCACAAGGGGCCCCGGCCAGGACTCGGGGGGCCCGAGCGGCGTCGCCGCCCACTCGATCCCGGCCAGAAGCTCGCCGAACGCGCCGGCCTCGGCGAACATCCGGGCCGCCGCGGTGCGCGGGTCCTCCGGCCGGGTCATCGGGAAATCTTCCTCCTTGCGCCCCTTCCGGGCAGATCGGACGCCGGATCCGACGGTTCTGGCTACGCTCCTGCCAGAATTGCAAGGTTAAATTAATCAAAACTGTGATTTGCCCAGCAGTGTACGCTGCAGCCGCACGCCGACGGCGGCGATCGTCGACTCGCAGTCCCTATGGACGACCGACACGGTCGGCGCCGACGGTGTCGGCCGGGACGGCGGGAAGAAGGTGGCGGGCCGCAAAGGGCAGGTCGTGGATTGCCGGGGCTTGCTGCCGGCCACCGCCGCGAGCGTCCAGGACCGGGATGCCGCGATGCCCCTGCTGCAGCGACTGTGTGAACTCCACCGCAGGATCACCCTGGTGTGGGCCGACGGCGGATACGCCCGCTCGTCGACTGGGGCCCGCACCCCGCTCCGCCTCGCGGTCACCACCGTCAAACGCACCGATGATGCCACGGGGTTCGTCGTCCCGCCTCGCCGCCTCACCGGCGAAGCCACCCCAACCTGGCGCGACCCGACCCCGTGGGAGCCTCGTGGCCGTTACCGCGCCAGAACGTCTGCGCGCAGCCTACATCCGCCTCGGGAGCCGCTCCTTCAATCCTTAGCGCACGGTGTGGCATCGCGACCCGATTGGCAGGTGGTCGATTTACGTCGATGGGGAGCGACTCGACAGGCATGCCGCTACGTCAGTGCACAAGCCTTGCCGCTGGAAATCCGGCCAGTCGGCCGTACCGGTGGTTGGCGCGGCCCTGGTGTCAGTTGCGTGGGTGGGTCTCGTACATGCGGACCGCTACGACGAGGCCTGATGCGGCGGTGAGGGCGGCGATGACCCAGATTGCAGTGGTCAGGCTGAAGGCGTCGGCCAGGACTCCGGCAAGGAGGGCGCCGACGGCGAAGCCGCCGTCGCGCCACAGGCGGTACACGCCGACGGCGCGGGCGCGCCAGGCGGGGTGGGCGACGTCGCCGATGACGGCGAGCAGGGTGGGGTAGACCAGGGCGGTGCCGATGCCGAGGAGGACTTGGGCGGTGGCCCAGACGCCGAACGTTGTCCCGGCGGCAACGAGTGCGATTG
Organism: Streptomyces sp. NBC_00885; assembly: GCF_045207475.1. Classification (NCBI taxonomy): domain Bacteria; kingdom Bacillati; phylum Actinomycetota; class Actinomycetes; order Kitasatosporales; family Streptomycetaceae; genus Streptomyces; species Streptomyces sp. NBC_00885. Next base: position 8,204,227 of record NZ_CP108796.1, on the reverse strand, counting down.
CGGCGGCCTGCAGCAGCATGCCCGCGGTGATCAGGTGCTTGCGGCCGACGTGGTCGGACCACCAGCCGGTGAGCATCTGCCCGGCGCCCCAGACGGCGGGGTAGAGCGCGGCCAGGATGCCGATCTCGGCGATGGACAGACCGTGCGCGGCGAAGAGCAGGGGGAAGATGCCCCAGGCGAGGGCGTCGTTGAGGTTGTTGACCATGCCGGCCTGACTGGCGGCGGAGAGGGCCTTGTCGCTCAGGCTGGTGAGTCGCGCGATCTGGCCCGTGGTCAGTTCCCCGTCGTGCTCGCTGCCGACAGGGGTGACGTGGCGGGCGGCCTCGAAGCGGGCGTGGTCGCGGGTCTCGTGTACCGCGAAGGTGGACAGGCCCAGTGCGAGGACGATGTAGGAGGCGCCGAGCAGGAACGGCTCGGGGCGCAGGCCTGCGTGGTCGGCGATGGCTCCGGTGGCCATGGCAGTGGCGGCGACGGCGACATAGCCTGCGGCCTCGTTGAAGCCCATGGCCAGGCCGCGTCGTTCGGGGCCGACCAGGTCGATCTTCATGATGACCGTGGTGGACCAGGTAAGTCCCTGGTTGATGCCGAGCAGGATGTTGGCGGCGATGATCCAGCCCCAGGACGGGCCCCAGGCCAGCATGGCGGGAATCGGCAGGGCGATCAGCCATCCGGCGATCAGAACCGGCTTGCGGCCGTAGCGGTCGGACCAGGTGCCGGCGAAGAAGTTGGTGACGGCCTTGGTGGCGCCGAAGGCCAGGATGTAGGTCAACGCGGAGGTGTAGGCGGACAAGTGGAAGACATCGTCGGCCAGCAGCGGCAAGACCGTGCGCTCCTGGCCGAGCATGCCGCCGACCAGGGCGTTGACCACGACGAGCAGGCTGAACTGGGCCAGATTGGCACGCAGTCCGAGGCGTATGCCGGAGCTGGTCTCGTCGGTGGCGTGGGTGGTCACGCGCTCTCCTCCAGGGGGTGGCCGGTGGCTTTGGACCAGTCGCCGGGGCCGCCGTCGAGGACTGCGAGATCCCGGTGCCCGGCGCGCTGCAGGAGGCTGGCAGCGGTCATGGCGCGTTCGCCGTGCCCGCAGTGGACCACCGCGCCGTCCGGTGCTTCATCAGTGTGTGCGACGAGGTCTCCGAGTTCGATGTGGACCGCGTCGGCGATGTGGCCGGTGGTGTGCTCGGCCCGCTGACGTACGTCGAGGACGGGACGCTCGGCGATCCGGTCGGCGGTGACCAGCGCAATGGTCTGCTGCGGTCCGCCGTCGGCGGTCCAGGCTGCCATGCCGCCGCCGAGGTGCCCGGCCAGCCACTCGTATCCGATCTTCAGGGACTGCCAGGTGAGTTCGGCGAGGTCCTGTCCTGGGGCGGTGACGAAGACGAGCGGGACGTCGTCGGGGAGCAACCAGCCCAGCCAGGTGGCGAACTGGTCCCGCAACGGGATGGAGATGGCGCCGGGGATGTGGCCGGCGGCGAAGTCCGCGACGGAGCGTACGTCGACGAGCTGTGCGCCCTGGCCCAGCAGTTGGCGTGTGTCGGCCGTCGTGAGCGCGGCGAGCGTGGGAGCGGAGCCGATCACCGCGGGCCCACGACGGTTGATCTCGCCCAGGCGGTCGAAGTAGGCCGGATAGGAGCCGAGACTGCCGAGCAACTCCCGTACGAGGGCGTCCTCGTCGGGCGCGGCCAGCAGCAGGTTGGCCCGCTTCTGTGCGGCGATGGTGGTGGTGCGTTCCGCGCCGGGCGGGGCGGAGCAGAAGGACCCGGCGCCGTGCGTCGGCCACACCGCGGTCGCATCCGGCAGCTCGGCCAGGCGCTTGAGCGAGCGGTACTGGGCACGGGCCGGCTCCTCCGCACGGTCGGCGCCGAGCAAGTCCGTACGGGCGGCCGAGCCGACGATCAGCGAACCGCCGGTGAAGACTCCGAGCTCGCGTGCCCCGTCCAGGAGCAGGAAGGACAGGTGCTCGTCGGTGTGGCCGGGCGTGGCCAGCGCCCGCAGGGTCAGTCCGCCGAGGTCGGTCTCGTCGCCGTCGGCGAGCGCGGTGTGCTCGAAGGCGCGGTTCCCGGCGGCGGAGGCGAGTACGGCCGCGCCGTCGTCGGCGGCCAGCTGCACCGCACCGGACAGGAAATCGGCGTGCAGGTGGGTGTCGGCGGCGAAGGCAACCGTGAGCCCGCGCCGCGCGGCAGCCGTCCGCAGGGCACGCAGATCTCGGCTCGCGTCCACGGCAAGGGCCCGTCCATCACCGAGGTCGACGACGTAGGCGCTGTTGCCCAGCCCCTCATCGACCAGCGGTATGAAGTGGTCGTCGGCGAAGCCCATCGGATCCTCCAGGTGTCACGGCAGGTGCAGGTCGCTTCAGCACCCACCCTTAGCTACAATATTCCATGGAACGATGGAGGATGCCATGGGAGACCCCGCACGCAAAGCCGCGCTGTACGACGCATTCGCGCGCACCGGCAAGGCGCTGAGCAGTGGAAAGCGCCTGGAACTGCTCGATCTGCTGGCCCAGGGCGAACGCACCGTCGATGCGCTCGCCAAGACCGCGGGGCTGAACCTGACCACCGCCTCGGCGCACCTGCAGACCCTCAAGCAGGCCGGACTCGTGGCCACCCGCCGTGACGGCGTACGCATCCACTACCGGCTGGCCGGAGTCGACGTCGCCGCCCTCTACGCGCTCCTGCGCCAGGTCGCCCAGACGCACCAGACCGCCGTCGAACCCGCCCGCACCGCCTACCTCGGCACGGACGACGCGGCCGAGGTCGACCGGGAAGACCTACTCGCCCGCACGGCGGCAGGCGAGGTCGTAATCCTCGATGTGCGTCCGGCCGAGGAGTACGCGGCCGGGCACATCCCCGGCGCGCGCTCCATCCCGGTCGAGGAACTCGCCGACCGCATCGCCGAGTTGCCCGACGAGACGGAGGTGGTGACCTACTGCCGGGGCGCCTACTGCGTGCTGGCCTACGACGCGGTACGTCTGCTCCGTGAGAGCGGACGCAGGGCGGTGCGGCTCACCGACGGAATGCTGGAGTGGCGGCTGGCCGAGCTGCCCGTGGAGACGGAGAGTGCCGCGTGATCCCCGCTCACCCGGGCCTGGCCGGCGGGCCCGTATATCTCGACTACAACTCCACCACCCCAGTCGACCCGCGGGTGGTCGAAGCGATGCGGCCGTACCTGGCGGACTGGTTCGGCAACCCCTCCAGCGACCACGCCTATGCGGCAGAGCCGACGGCGGCCCTCCACCGCGTCCGCACCCAGGTGGCCGAGCTCATCGGCGCGGAGACCGGCGAGATCGTGTTCACCGGCCCCGGCTCGGAAGGGAACAACCTCGCCCTGCGCGGTGCCGTCCTGGCGGCGAAGGTTGACCGCCCGCATGTGATCACGCAGGTCACCGAACACCCCGCCGTGCTGGAGACCTGCCGCGCGCTGGAGCGCCTGCACGGAATTGAGGTGACGTACCTGCCGGTTGACAGCGACGGCCTGGTCGACCCGGCTGCTCTGGCCTCCGGCCTCACGCCGAACACGGTCGTCGTCTCAATCATGGCCGCCAACAACGAGACCGGCGCCCTCCAGCCAATCTCCGACCTGGCCCGCATCACCCGGGCCCACGGTGCGCTTTTCCATTGCGACGCCGCCCAGGCGACCGGAAAAATCCCGCTGGACGTGAGGCACTTGGGCGTCGACCTACTGACGGTCGTCGGGCACAAGATGTACGCGCCCAAAGGCGTCAGCGCCCTGTACGTACGCCACGGCGTCACGCTCGAACCGCTGCTCTACGGCGGGGGCCAGGAGCACGGCCTGCGCGCGGGCACCGAGAACGTGGCGCTCGCCGTCGCGCTTGGCACCGCCGCACACCTCGCCGCCGCGGACCTGGCAAGCGGCGGCCCCGAACGCGTCGCTGGGCTGCGCGACCGCCTCCACGCCAGCCTGGTCGAGGCGCTGCCGGGCCGGGTGCACCTCAACGGCCCCGTGGAACCGCGTCTGCCCAACACCCTCAACCTCAGCATCGACGGCGTTCGAGGCCACGAACTCCTCGCCGCTGTACCGGAGATCGCCGCCTCCACCGGCTCAGCCTGTCACAGCGGCACCCATACCCCCTCACCCGTCCTGCACGCGATGGGCCTGGACGACGCCCGCAGCCTGGGCGCTCTACGGCTGTCGATCGGCCGCTGGACCACGGCGGACGACATCGACCGCGCCGCCGAAGCTCTGATCACCGCCGCCCGCGAAGGTCTCGCATGACCGCCTCTGTCCGTCAAGGTCCGCCCCTGGCCGTCGACGGCTCGGGCCTGCTGTGCGTCACCCTGCTACTGCGTGTCCGCCGCGAGATCGACGGCGCACCGCCGGGCACCGTCGTGCATGTGAAGGCCACCGATCCGGCCGCCCCGTTGGACCTGTCCGCCTGGTCCCACCTGACCGGCCACATCTACCTCGGCCCCGTTCCCGGGGACGGGATCGCCGCGACGTACGCCTTTGTCGTCGCCGAGTCCGCGCAGCGCACGGATCCAGGATCGCCATGGCGCCTGGACACCGTTGTGAGCGCAGGCGGGGACGGTGCAGGTTCGGCCATCCACCAGACGCCAGGCCCCTGACCTGGCCTGCCCCCCGTCGTCGTGCAGAGGGACGGCAGAGTCAGGACGGCATGTCGGGCACGAGCCCCAGCTGCCCGAGGAATTCCATCTGATCTGAGAGCCCGGTCCAGACCCGAGCCGATGCCGCGGTCGTTGTCGTCCAGGATGTGGCCGGTTTGGGGGGTCGCTTATCGGTTCTCCGTTCCTGTCGTGGTGGTGGCGCGTGGTTGTGCTGTGACGGTGGTCAGTCGGGACGGCACGAGGGTGACGTGCCTGATTTGCGGCCGTTCCGGTTGGGGGTCTTCGGCGGTCAGGTCCTGGTGCCGTCTTTCTCCCCGTGGGCTTGAGGGCGGCAGCCCCAGGCGTCATCGACCGGTGTGAACTTGCCGGCCGAGCGGGCCTGCTCCAGGGCGGTCGCGGCCGACGCTCGCCGTTCCCGGCCCGACGCGCCGTGGCACAGGGCCGATCGCTGACGTCTAGCGGCTTCGCAGCTCGTGATTCCCTTCCGACGCGTAGAGGCTCCGCCCCGGTACTCGGGTACGGAGCCTCTGTGGCCGTTATCGCAGGCCGGACGTCTGCGAGCAGACCATCGATCGACGGCGGGCTCCACCAGGGTGAGCTCTCCGGCATCCGTGCGAACCCGCTTCGAACGCGCGGTGTGGAGGATGAACCCACAGCCGGGCGGCAGTTGCCGTTCCTAGGCGCCTGTGTGGCTGGGCAGAGTATTCAGGGCGAGGGCGGCGGCGATGACGGACGCCGCGGCGAGGAGGCCGAACAAGTGCGGGTAGCCGCCCAGCGGCGAAGCGAGCGCGGCCCCGGCGAAGGGCGCAAGGGCGGCTGCGACATGGCCGGCTGCGAGGAGTCCGGAGAGGCGGCCGTAATGGGTGGTGCCCCAGCGGTCGGTGACGGCGGTGGCCTGAAGCAGGGTCATGTTGCCGCGGACCGTCCCCGCCGCGATCGAGAAGGTGACCAGCAGGGCGTACGGGCCCGGCGTGAGCGCCAAGGCGGCGGTCGTGACGCTGCCGAGGGCGACCAGGGCGCTGGTCCGCGTGGTCACTCCGGTGGGGCGGGCGAGCGTGGCGTACAGGGTTCGGCCGAGGGTCTGTCCTGCGCCGCCGAGTCCGAGGGCCCAGGCGGCCTGAGTGGTGGTGTATCCGCGTTCGAGCAGGAGGGGGACGAGGGCAACGACGACGGCGTACATGGCGAAGGCGGAGAGAGTGAGGGATGCGGCGAGCATCCAGAACGGTCGGCTGCGTGCAACGGATGCCGCACTGCAGTCGGTATGCGCGGTGGCAGGTGGAGGCGCCTTGGGCCAGGGGGTGTTCAATGCGATCGCGTGCGCAGGCACTGTGACGACAGCGAGGATCCCGCCGAGCACCAGGTAAGTGGCGCGCCAGGAGAGGTGGTTGGCGAGCGCGGCGGTCAGGGGGGCGAAGACAGTGGAGGCAAGACCGCCGGCGAGGGTGACAATGGTCAGGGCGCGGACGTGGTCCGGTGCCCACCAGCGGGTCAATGCCGCGAAGGCGGGCAGGTAGAAGCTGGACGCCATCGCAAGGCCGGCGAGCAGCCACCCCGCTGCGAACACCGTCAGGTTGGGGGCGGTGGCGATGACGAGAATGCTGAGGGCGCCAAGTATCGAGCCGGACGTCATGACGGTGCGTGGGCCTCGGTGGTCGAGGACTCGGCCGATGCAGATCCCGGCGAGCGCGGAGATGAGCAGGGCGGCGGAGAACGCCGCGGTCGTGGCGCCCGTCGGCCAGCCGGTGTCGGCGGTGATCTGCGGGTTCAGGACGGGGAAGGCGTAGTAGAGGATGCCCCAGCTGGTGACCTGCGTCAGGCACAGGGCAGGGAGGGCGGCGCGGGGCCGCGACCGGTCCCCTGTTCCGGTCGCGGCCCCACGGCTGCCGGCGTTGAGGTCGGTCACGAGCCGCAGCATCCGCCGGACGAGGTAGCCGCAGCGGTGCCGATCTGTACCAGAGCGGGCGCGGGGGCGCAGCCGCCGCCGGACGTCTCGCTGGTGTCGGGGGTGTTGAAGAGTCCGGCGCCGCCGCATACACCTGTTTCGGGGAGGGTGAGTTCGACGCGGTCGGCTGCTTCGATGTCCCCGGCAATGGCGGCGACGACGGAGCGGACCTGCTCGTAGCCGGTCATGGCCAGGAAGGTGGGGGCACGGCCGTAGGACTTCATGCCGACGAGGTAGACGCCCTGTTCGGGGTGGGACAGCTCGCGGTGGCCGTGCGGGTAGACGGTGCCGCAGGAATGCTGGTTGGGGTCGATCAGCGGGGCGAGGTCCACCGGGGCTTGGAGGCGTTCGTCGAGGCCGAGGCGGATCTCGGAGAGGAACGTGAGGTCGGGGCGGAAGCCGGTCAGCACGATGACCTCGTCGACGGGGTCCAGGTGGCGGCCGTCCTCGGCGACCAGCACCAGGCGGCCGTCGCCGTCCCGTTCCACCGCCTCGGTGCGGAAACCGGTGACCGCGTCGGCGTATCCCTGGTCGACGGCGGCCTTCGCCGCCAGGCCAAGAGCACCGCGGGCGGGCAGCTGGTCAGCCTCGCCGCCCCCGAAGGTCGAGCCGTTGATGCCACGGCGCAGGATCCAGACCCCATGTGTTCCCGCACCGCCGTCGCCCTTGGCGAGGTCGGCCAGGTAGGCCAGGGCGGTGAAGGCGGAAGCGCCGGAGCCGATGACCGCAGTGCGCTTTCCGGCGTACCGGGTGCGGACGGCGGGGTCCTTGAGGTCGGGGACGCGGTAGGTGATCCGGTCGGCGGCTGCGCGCTCCCCCAGGGCCGGGAGGCCGCTTGCGCCCGCGGGGCTGGGGGTGGTCTGGCAGCGCGGGCTGTTGTTGCGGCATCCGGCACGTTCGGCCGCCCCCACCGTCCGGCCCTGCCCTCGTCGGGCTGGAGTGGCAGCGCGGCCCGTCATCCAACTCCCTGCACGGCGTCGGCCGGGACGCCGCCCGCGTCGCCCGGCGCCTTTCCGCCCACCTGGCCCGCCGCTGCGCTGCACGGGCCCCGCCACGGAATAGTTCGACGTGTGTCAACATAGACGTGTGTCGAATACGAAGGTGCTGCCGCTGCTGGAACCCGACGAAGTCGTGGCGCCGTGCTGCCCGCCGCTGACCGAGCGCCACATGACGGCCGAAGAAGCCGAGACGGCCGCGAAGATGTTCAAGGCGCTCGGCGACCCGGTCCGGCTGCGGCTGTTCTCCGCGATCGCCTCCCACAAGGGCGGCGAGGCGTGCGTGCGCGACATCTCCGACGTCGGCGTCTCCCAGCCGATCGTGTCCCATCACCTGAAGAAGCTCAAGGAAGCCGGGCTGCTGACCTCCGAGCGGCGCGGCACATGGGTCTACTACCGCGTGGAGCCCCCCGTGCTCGCCGCCATGGGCAAGCTCCTCACCGCCGCCGCGACGGCCGCCTGATCACCACGGGGGATCCCAGCACATGTCCAGCCACACCAGCCCGTCGTCCGCGGTCATCGTGCCGCTGTCCGCCGAGCACGCCGACCAAGTCCTGGCGATCTATCAGGCGGGCATTTACGAAGGCAACGCCACGTTCGAGACCAGCGCCCCCAGCTGGGAAGACTTCGACGCCGCGAAGCTGCCCGGGCACCGCTTCGCCGCCGTCGACTCGAGCGGTGCGGTGCTCGGCTGGGTCGCCGCCACAGCAGTCTCCGACCGCTGCGCGTATGCCGGGGTCGTGGAGCATTCCGTGTACGTGCACCCCGGCACCCGCGGCCGTGGTGTGGCTTTCACGCTGCTGAAGGCGCTCATCGCCTCGACCGAGGACGCGGGGATCTGGACGATCCAGTCCGGCATCTTCCCCGAGAACACCGCCAGCCTCGCCCTGCACGAGCGCGCGGGCTTCCGCGTCATCGGCACCCGTGAGCGCATTGGGCGCCACCACGGTGTGTGGCGGGACGTGGTGTTGCTGGAGCGCCGCAGCCCGGCAATCAGCTGACCTCAGGCGCGTGCGGAGCTGCGGCTGTCGGCTCGCTCGTGCCCAGGTGGGTCAGTCGCCGCCGTCAAGGGTGAGCTGGCGGCGGTGGAAGTCGAAGTGCTGGGTCGGGTATCGGTAGATGTCCCCATGCGTCATGAAGTCCCGGAAGAACGGGTCCCATCGGACGGGGTAGTGCATGCCCCGGGCCAGGTCTGCCTCGGATTCCCCTGCGAGTCTGCGGCGGAGAGACCTGATGACATCGTCGAACATGGAAGCCATCCAGCGAGGCCCGCAGACCTTCGCCGCTCCCACAGGTCCGAGGTAGTTGATGAAGTGGAACGGCACCGTCGCCGCATTCAGTACGCGAGCGAACGCCTTGCCGACGCCGCGCGGAAGCCGCCCGAAGACCCGCGTCAGGAACAGCAGCACGCGGACCAGCATGTAGCCGAAGAGCATGTGCCACAGCAGCTCCTTATTGGTCCACCGGGTGCCGCGGGTGGCCCTGCCCAGATTGGCCGCGGTGGCCGTCTCGAGCAGGTGGTGGAAGGTCTGTCGGGCGCGTTCGAAGTCGTCGTACACGGCCTGCCGGTCCATCGGATGCACGCTCGCCATGGCCACTCCCGCTCGACACTGTGCGGCTGTGATGGTGCCCTGGCCACAAGGCCGGGACCGACAGCAAGTGTCACCGCCGACCAGTGCGGTGGGAAGGTTCCCCAGAAACCATGTGCCGGCTGGCGGCGCGGCCGCCGCCAGCCACACATGTCTCCCTGCGTCAGGCGGCGGACTGCTACCCGGCTGTGCGGCCGGGCATGAAGCTTCTTCCCAGGTCATCCGCCTCTGTACTGCTTGTTCCGGGCGCTTTCACCCGGCTCGGGCTCACCCCCGATCAGCGGGCGGTCTTCCTTGAGGGCGGCCGAAGGGCGATGTCCTCGACGGCGGATCGGTGCCTCTCGGAGGCCGATCTGTTGTCGCCTCGCGCAGCCGGACAACCGAGAAGGCCAGCGTGCGGCCAGTGGTATCACCCTGACTCCTTGCACGTGCTGTCGTCGCCCACCATCCCGCGTGTCTCCCGGCGTGACGGGGTGACGGGGTGATCAATTCTTTTCGGAGTCCATTCGGCTCTGCTTTCACACGAGCCTGCGGCGGAGAGTGGTGGGGAGGCCGAATCCCGCATACCTGGGCCCAACAGGCTCCGAGAAGGAGCAAGGACATGCAGCACCGCACCGTTTCCGAGATCATGACGCCGAGTGTTATCACGGCGCGCCCTTCCTCGTCGTTCAAGGAGATCGCCCAGCTGTTCAACGACAACGACATCACAGCCGTCCCGGTCGTCGACGACGAAGGCCATCCCCTCGGCGTCGTCTCAGAGGCGGACCTATTGCGCAGGGCGGCGGGCCTGCCCTACCCGGAGGGACGCCGTGCCCGGCTAAGACTCATGCCACTGGATCAGGCACAGGCCGAGGCCGAGACCGCCCAGGCCATGATGACCTCTCCCGCCGTCACGGCCCGCCCGGCCTGGAGCATCGTCGAGACGGCCAGAACGATGGACCGCAATAACGTCAAGCGGCTACCCGTCATCGACGAGGCCGGCAAACTCGTCGGCATCGTCAGCCGCTGCGACCTGCTTCGGCCCTTCCTGCGGCGCGACGACGCCATCAGCGACGAAATCCACCGGGACGTGCTGGACAAGACGTTGGGGCTCTCACCGGGCACTGTGCATACAAGAGTGCGGGACGGCGTAGTAACGCTGACCGGCCGGGTCACGGAGCGAGCCGACATCCCGGTGATCGAGCGCCTGTGCCGCTCCGTCGACGGCGTGGTCGCCGTGCACCAGACGATCGGCTACGAGTACGACAACCTGGGGTTGGACGTCGAGCCGCCGCGAGGACACCGGACGACCGACGGGCAGCTCGGCATATGACGCTTCCGCCGGATGAGCACTGCAAGAGGCGAAAGGCCCATCCGTTTCTCGCGGATCCCGATTGTGGTGCACGGCAGCCAGCCGCTTCTCCGCGCCCTCCTCAGGGCCCTTCCGCCAGTTCCAGGGAAGCATTCAGCGATCCTAGTGAGCCGTTGGAGGCACCGTAACCACGGGGCAGACTGCCCTGTGCAGCAGACCATGCGGAACGGAGCCGAGTCGCATGCCGGTGAAGCCCTCCCGGCCACGGCGGCCGACGACCACGGCGAGGGCGTGCTCGGCAGCCTCGGCCAGTGCCTCAACCGGATGCCCCCTCAGCACCGTATGACTTAGCGGCACATCCCGGTGGCCACCGGACCGCCCTGCGGCCGCTTCATGCAGCTGCCTGTGGCACGACTCGAGCGCGGCCTGCTCATCGATGAATCCCAGCAGCGGGCGCTGCCACACCCACACGGCACGCACCGAGGCACCACGCGAGGCGGCGGCTTCCAGGGCATGGTCCAGGGCAGCGTCAGCCGACGGACTCCCGTCCAGCCCCACCACGAGATACGGAGGTTCCTCCACCGTGCGCCCGGCTGCCGGCACTACGACCACTGGGCAGGCGGCGTTCGCGCTCACGGGGACAGTCGTGGAAGCCGCACTGAGCACCCCCGCCAGCCGCCCCAGCCGACGCGAGCCGAGGACCACCAATCCCGCGTGCGCGGACTGCCGTACCAGCGCCTGCGCCGGATTGGCATCCGTGATCAACGTCGTCACCTCCAGACCCGGCTGACGCTCATGGGCGCAAACCATGGCCTTGTCGAGCTCCTCGTCCCCCAGCTGTCGCAAGGCCCTGTGATGGGCAGTCTCCTCGACACCGCGCACGCGATGGGTCACGGGCAGCACCGCGTGGACCAACTGCAGGGGGACTCCGCGGCGGGCGGCTTCATCGGTCGCCCAGACCAGGGCGGCATCCTGATCTTCGGTGTCGACGCCGAAGACGACCGGGCGTACTTCACGGGCAGATGTCATGATTCCTCCACCGCTCTGCATCCGCACATGGCGGCGGCCACCGGCCGCGACCACAGCTCAGGTCCAACGCTACGCACAGGAACGGTCGACGCGGCAGGACCGAGTGGGCCCCCTCGATGGAGCCGTTCGTCCGTGAATCGGCAAGCATGGGGACCTTCGACCCCCGATCCTGCCTGTTCGGCTCCTGCGATCGTGAATCTGGTGCGGTGGACTGGATGTTGAAACTGCGATTCCGAGGAGCCCGGTCATGGCTGAAAACGCACGCAAGCAGAAAATCCCGCTTCCCGACCTGCCCGACTGATTCGAGGCTTTCCCCGCTCATGCCGGCCATGGCGGGCCGACGGAGGATTGCGATACACGACCGGAGGCGCGGAATCGAGGCACACGGGGGCGAGACGGTGTCGTCCAAGAACGACTGCATGAGTCAGGCGACCAGGGTGTACAGCGGGCCAGGCGCGCAGCTTCCGCTATTGAGGACACTAGGCGCCGGATACGGACGATCCGGGTGCGGAGTCTCTCCGGCTGATGTACCGGGCCCGAAACACCCGTCATGAAGCCGGCTGTCTTCGCTGGGGCGCGCGACCGCTGTTCCACGGCTGACGTGATCAGCCACGTCACTGTGCGGCTGGTGCGACATGGCCCGACCTGCGCCACGCAACGAGGCCGCATGGGCACACAGCTGGGACCTCTCGGCCCAAGTGGGCGGCGTGCCGCCGAGGCAGCCTGGAGGCGTGGACACGATTGGCACCCGCACGGAGCAACCGCCGGGGTCGGGACTCGGGAGGACACCGATGAACAGCACTTTTCTCCACGGACTGCCCTCGGAGGGCCATGACCGTCTGATGGCATGTTCGCACGAGGTCTCGTTCCCCGCCGGCACACGGATCTTCGACGAGGGCGACACGGCCGACCGGTTCTGGATCATCCGCACCGGCACCGTCACCCTCGACCTCCAGGCACAGGGCCGCCGCGCCACCGTCGAGACGCTGGGCCACGGCGATCTGCTCGGCTGGTCCTGGCTTGTGCCCCCGTACGACTGGCGGCTGAGGGCCGAGGCCTTCAGCCTGGTGCGGGCCCACGAGTTCGACGCCACGGCCGTGCGCGCCCTGTGCGACCTGGATCCCGCATTCGGCCTCGCGCTGACCCGCCACGTCCTGGAGGTCGTCGCCCACCGGCTGCAGGCCACCCGGATCCGCCTCCTCGACCTCCACGCGCCCCACGGCAGCGGCGTGATGCAGGTCCCGCAGTGAATTTCCTGCGGTATCCGAAACGGAGAGACGTCATGACACGCATAGCCGAGTGGAAGATCCGGCTCTACCTGTTCGAGGAGGACAGGTCGACGAAGGCCAGCGTCGTGCTGGACACGGGAAACACCGTACTCACCGGCCACGGTGCCGCCCGCTGCAACCCCGCGGACACTGACGTGCCGGAGATCGGGGACGAACTGTCCGCGAGCCGCGCCCTCCACGACCTCGGGCGTCAGCTGATGATCGCGGCCTACGGCGACCTGGAGGCCCTGCCGACCAGGCAGTCGGCGCCAGCCGCCGCCACGCGGGCCGCGCCCTGAATCCGGGCAGGCCGTGCCCTCGCATGGCGCTCCGCGCGAAGCTCGGCCCCCACCGCGAGCAGAGGAGGCGGCTCCGCCCAGAAGCCACAGCACGATGTCGTCGACGTCCACGCCGTTGCGGCGAGCCACAACGACGGGCGAGCTCGTGGGCGAGCAATGAGGCGAGGAAGACCAGGGCCGTTGCCAGCCCGGTCAGCCAGTACAGGACCCGGGCGTGCCCAAGTTGCGTCTCCCGGCAGCCGGCCCTCGGCCAAACCGAGCGCGATGATGCGGAAGACGAGCAGCACGCTCCAGTGCACTCCGATCCGGACACCGGCCATGCGTCCCAGCGCAAACGTCGCACGCACCGCGTACTCCCAGCTCGACCGTGTCGGCACAGCAAACGGCGGGGAGGACAACCCACTTCTCGTGGATCCTGATTGCACGGTGCGCGGTTTCGCTCCGCTGCTCCGTGTCCTCGTTCCGTCCTCCTCGTCAACTCCAGTCAATCGCCACCGGGCTGTGCGGCACAGGTCCACGAGGGGTACATCGCAGGGCCACTCGGCCCTTCCTGGTGGGGCCGCCGCGTCCGGAGCGGGATGCCGGGCAGCGCCGGCGCTGCCCAATGGGCGGCACGGAAGGCACCGCTCCGGAAAGGCGCCGCCAAGCCTCGTACACGCGGACGAGCGGCCGGTCCGAACGGCCCGGCCGAACAGCCCGGCCCGGGGGCCGGCAGGCCCTTGCCGAGCTGCCTCGGTGGTCCGTATGCCTGGGAGGAGAGGAAGGGAACGTCCCGGAGCTGCTGGTGTGGACATGGGACTACGTGCACCCCTACCCGCCGCCGGAGTGCTCCGGCCCCGCCGGAGCGGACCGCCCGGGCCGCCCGGACACCCGAGGCGGAGGAGCTGACAGATCACCGGCGACAGCTTGGGGAGGAGTTCACCAGGGTCCGCCGTGACCTTGACGAACTCCGCGGAGCCGGGGGCGGTGAACGCTGATGGCCCCCACTCGAGGGAGAGGCAATGACTGACACGATCATGGTCGGAGTCGACGGCTCCGGGCGCAGTCTGCGCGCCCTGGTGTGGGCCGCCCGCGAGGCGGCACTACGCAGTTGCGCACTGCGCATCATCCATGTTCTACCGCCTGAACACGAATACGCGAGCACCCCTGAGGGCCGCGCGTGGGAAGAGAGCCACCGCGACCGGAGTGTGGTGGCCGAGGCCACCACGATCGCCAGGGAAGCCCATCCGGACCTGGATGTGACGTCCGCGCTTCCCTCCGGTGCCCCACCGGCCGTGCTGCTGGCCGAGTCCGAGCGGGCTCACACGCTGGTGCTGGGTGCCAAGGGCCTGGGCGGCTTCGGCAGCCTGCTGCTGGGCTCGGTCGCGTTGCAAGTCGTCGGACACGCGGTGAGCCCCGTGGTGGTCGTCAACCACGTCACCACGGGCCACGGTCGCATCGTTGTGGGCGCCGACGGCTCAGCGCACTCCCGGGCTGCCCTTGCGTACGCCTTCGAGCAGGCATCACTGCACGGCTCCCAGCTGCGGACCGTTCACGCCTGGAGCCACCCGGGACCCCACGCACTGGTCAGCGCCGCTCAGAACGCGGCGGCCCAGGAACGCCGACAGGCCCTGGAGGAGTGGCTGGCCCCCTTGATCAAGGAGTATCCCGGGGTGGAGGTCGTGGAGGAACTTCCTGATGAAGACCCGGTCCTCGCACTGGCCCGTGTCTCGGACAGGGCCGACCTCCTCGTCGTCGGCTCCCGCGGACGTGGTGGTTTCCGCGGACTGGCCCTCGGCTCCGTCAGCCACCACCTCCTGCAGTTCTCCCAGTGCCCGCTGGCGGTCGTCCGCCCGCGCCCCGAGCCCACTGCCTGACAGCCCCGCCTCGCCCAGAGGGACCTCGCCTGTACCACCCGTGCGGCCAGGCGTCAGGTAACACCGACGCCGACTATGTGGAGCCGCCACGAAGGACTTTGACGTGTCCCACAGACCGGACATGAGCGCCGCCTCCGCCTCCGGATCCGGAAGGCTGCGGCTGACGCTGCCCGGTGTCGGGGCGATGAACTCACCACGGTTCGCGCCCGCCGGACTGCTGCTGCGGTACGGCCGCTACCGGGTGGCCTTCGACGGCGGGCCCGGCGCCGATCCGCCCCGGCATCTGGGCGCCTGGCTCGTCACCGATGAACGGGCCGAACTCCGTTCGGAACTCCGGCGCATGGCCGCCGACCGCGGCCTCGTACCGCACATCGGCGATCTGTTCCCGGAGAGCGAGCTGAGCGTGCGCGCGTGTCCGGTCGTCCACACGTCGCACTCCACCTGCGGTTATCGGATCGAACTCGGCGGCCTGCTGGCTGTGTGGGCACCGGAGCTCTGGCAGTTCCCGCCCTGGGCGGCGAACGCCGACCTGCTGTTCGCCGAAGCCGCCTCATGGAACCGCCCGATCTGCTTCCGTGGCGGCGTGGGCGGTCACGCGAGCGTCCGCGAGGTCGGCATCCAAGCCGCACGACACGGCGTACGGCGGCTGGTGTACGCCCACATCGGGCGGCCCACCATCCGCGCCATCGATGCGGGGCTGACACCGGACGTGGGCGAATGGGGCCACGCATCGATGCCCCGGAGACAGCGATCGGGCTACGGCGACGGCACCTGCGCGAGGACCTGGCCGAGCAGGGTGCCGACACTGCCACCGTGGCCCCTGTCGCCGATGTGGCGGGTAGCGACCGCGAGGTGTCCGGGCGGCACGGGCAGGCGATCTTCGCGAGCCATGGTCATCTGGTCCTGGTGGATGCCCGGAGTTCCGCACCAGCACATGAGACATCCCGGCGTCGAGCCACGGTCCGACGGGCCGGCCGCCTACCTGTCGCGGACAGACCGGAAAACCGCTGCAGCCGGCGGACCTCGGCGGGGGCCAGGCCCCGCCGAGGAGGCGACAGCAACAGTACGTCGAGCGGTCCGGGTGCCTTCGGGGGTGTACCGGGAGACGAGGACAGCTACCGATGAGGGGAGCGGTCCGTGCCACAGTCCGATGCCGTACGCCACCCTCGGCCGGACGGGATGTTCGACCGCGCGGCCGAGTGGAAGGCACTTGTGGCCTTCGCGTGCGCACCTCAGCAGGGTCCTGCCGTCGGCGTCATCTCGGGACGGCGCAGACAGGGCAAGACGTACCTCCTGAAGGCGCTCACCAGCGCCACGGGCGGCTTCTATTTCGGGGCGCAGGAAGTCACCGAGGCGGAATCGCTCCGCCAGCTCGCCGACCAGCTCGCCCTGCACACCGGGGCATCACCCGCGCTCGGCCCGCACGGCTGGGTGGACGCTGTCGACGCCCTGCTCGCCCTCGGGGAGCCAGGGCCGCTCCCCGTGGTCATCGACGAGTTCCCCGACCTGGTCCGGCAGAGCCCAGCCCTCCCTCCATCGTTCATGGTGCCTTCCGCCGCCTGCAGGCCCGGAGTTGGCCACCCCAAGCCGACGATCAGCACGGCGGCGGAGATCACCACGCCCACCTCAGCGACACCCATGGCGGACCGTCCTCTCTGCACGGTGACCCCTCAGCCTCGCTCCCGGCCACCACTACCAAGTAGAGGCTGAACGGCCCGGTGCATGGACCGTGCGGCCCTGTGCATGCGACCCCAGCGAGCGCGAGTGTGGTGGTGACAGAGACCGCAGGCAGGACGGCGGGCACCGAGCCCGCAGCCCCAGAACCCGGGGAAGTGAGATCGCGATGATGTTCTGGTACGACCACGACGTCAGCGGCTGGGGCTGGTTCGCCATGTCGGCCAGCATGATCCTTTTCTGGGCTCTGATCATTACCGCCGCCGTCCTGCTCTTCCGCGCCCTGAACCGTGCCCCCGAGCACACCCACATGCACGGCGGGCCCTCGCCAGAGCAGCTGCTCGCCGAGCGGTTCGCCCGCGGCGACATCGACGAAGAGGAGTACCAGCGGCGCCTGGCTGCCCTGCGCTCCTCCGGTCCCCTCACCAAACACTGACGCCCGCCCAAGAAGGAGGACCGGCCATGAGGAACAACCGGAATTACGGCCCGTACGCGATTGCGGCCGCCATCGCCCTCGTCGGCGCACTGGCTCTCGGCGTGCCCCTGGGCACCCTCGCCTTCCTTCTCATCGTGCTCGCCTGCCCGCTGATGATGTTCTTCATGATGCGCGGCATGCACGGCAGCGATGACATGCAAGGGCGCGGGCATGACCACGACGACGCACCCAAGGACCGCAACCCACACGACCACAAGCCCTTCCGCTGAGACAGACGCCGACGGCAGGGACGTGCGCATGCATGCGCTGGTGGCGATCCTTCTCGGTGCTGACACCGGACGTCCTCCGGGCCGCGCGGCGGTACTTCACAGCACCCGGACTCTGCCTGTCGGCGCGGAGGTGACCGGACATGGAAGTACTGGCCTGGACCCTGATCGCCCTGGGAGCCCTGACCACCGCCGCCTGCGCCGTCCATCTCACCCGGATCCACCGGCGCAACGCATCAGGACTGGCCCGCTCGATCCACCGCACCGCCCCCGCCCTTCTCGCGGCGGGTCTGCTTCCTGCTCCCGCGCTCATCACCGGCGACCTGCCCGCCGCAGCCTGGGGCCTGTGGGGCGCCGTCACCATTGCTGCTGCCCTGGTCTACTCCGCCGCCGACACCTTGAGCGACGTCCCCGGCCCGCAGGCGGCCTCCCGAGCCCGACCGTCCACGGGTCTGGCGCAACACGATCAAGCCGACTGAAAGGAAGGCGGTCGCCATGACCAGCATCACTCACCGCATCACCGCCCTGTTCCGGATCAAGGCGAACAGGGCACTGGACAGGGCTGAGGACCCGCGCGAGGTCCTGGACTACTCCTACGAGCAGCAACTCCAGATGCTGCAGAAGGTGCGGCGCGGCCTGGCCGATGTGGCGACCAGCCGCAAGCGCGTCGAGCTGCAGGTGACCCAGTTGCAGCAGTCCACGGGGAAGCTGCAGGGCCAAGCCGAGCAGGCGCTCGCCGCGGGGCGGGAGGACCTGGCCCGTGAGGCGCTCACCCGCCGCACGGCCGTGGCCTCCCAAATCACCGACATGCAAACCCAGCAGGCATCACTGAAGGATCAGGAGGAGAAGCTCACCCTCGCCGCGCAGCGCCTGCAGGCGAAAGTGGATGCGTTCCGCACCCGCAAGGAGACCATCAAGGCCACCTACACCGCGGCCGAGGCGCAGACCAGTATCACCGAGGCCGTCACCGGCATCGGTGAGGAGATGGGCGATGTCGGCCTGGCTATGCAGCGTGCCCAGGACAAGACCGAGCAGATGCAGGCACGCGCGGGTGCGCTGGACGAGTTGATCGCCTCCGGCGCCCTGGAGGACGCCACCCTTCCGGCCGGGCGTGACGACATCCAGGCCGAACTCGAGGCCGTCACCGTGGGCCAGGACGTGGAGATCGAGCTGGCCCGGATGAAGGCCCAGCTCCCGGCCTCTGCCACCCCGCCGGCGGTGGAGGGCGCAGAACTCCCGAAGGACCCGCCGGACCGGAAGGAGACGTCATGATCATGCGGATTCTCGGCGAGGGCCAGTACGAGATCACCGACGAGCACCTGACCCGGCTCAACGAGCTGGACTCCGACGTGCAGTCGGCCGCGGACGCGGGGGACGAGGCGGCGTTCACCGCCGCCCTGTCGGCCCTGTTGGACGCGGTGCGCAGCCTCGGCACGCCGCTGCCGGACAAGAGGATCACGCCGTCCGATCTGGTGCTGCCCGACGGGGACACCAGCCTCACGCAGGTGCGGGAACTGCTCTCCGACGAGGGTCTGATCCCGGGGTGATGGCGATGCGCAGCCGTTTCGAGCCCGACCGGCAGCTGACCGCCCGCATGGTGGTAACGATGTTCCTGCTCGGGCTGGTGTACGTGGCGTTCGTCGCCGCGCTGATCGTGCTGCTCAAGTCCGTCGTCCTGGTGGTCGTCATCGCCGCCGGGCTGCTGGTTGCGCAGTTCTGGTTCTCCGACCGGATCGCTCTTTACGCCATGCACGGCCGACTCGTCACAGCCGAGGAACAGCCACGGCTGCACGGGGTCGTCGACCGGCTGTGCGCCACCGCGGACATGCCCAAACCCCGGGTGGCCATCTCGGACATGGACCTGCCCAACGCATTCGCCACCGGCCGCAACGCCGACCACGCCGTCGTCTGCGTCACCACCGGACTGCTGCGCCGCCTGGAGACCGAGGAACTCGAGGGCGTCCTCGCCCACGAGCTCTCCCACGTCGCACACCGCGACGTCGCCGTGATCACCATCGCCTCATTCCTTGGCGTGATCGCCGGTCTCATCGTCCGCTTCGCCTTCTACTCCCAGCTGTTCGGCGGACGCAACCGCGACCAGAACACTGCCGCCCTGCTCGCGATCGTCATGGCGGTCTCCGCCCTCGTCTACGCCATCAGCTTCCTGCTCATCAGGGCGCTGTCCCGCTACCGCGAACTGGCCGCCGACCGCGCCGCGGCCATGCTCACTGGGAAACCCTCCGTCCTGGCCTCGGCGCTGACCAAAGTCAGCGGCGACATCGCCCGCATCCCCACCCAGGATCTGCGCACCGCCCAGGCGTTCAACGCGTTCTTCTTCACCCCGGCCCTCGGGCCCGGCACGGCGCTGGCCAGCCTGTTCTCCACCCACCCCAGCCTGGAACGCCGGCTGGAGGCCCTCGCGGAGATCTCCGCGCAGCTGGGCGAGGCAGGCGGGAAACCGCGCGACGAGGCATGACGAGAAGGAGCTGAGGACCCGTGGGATTCCTGGACGTCCTGCTCGGCCGGACCAAGCCGGTCAAGCCTGACCTGGACCAGCTCTTCGGCCTGCCATCGGCAGCGATCACCCTCCAGGCCGCGATCGGCTTCACCCCGACCGGCCAGGGCGCGGTGTGCTTCGCCGCCATCGAAGGCGGGGCATTCACCCAAGTCCAGCAGGAGGTACGAGCCCTCCTGGACGCGGACTCCGAACGGGCCAGCGTACCGGTGGAGTTCAGCCGCGACGCGTACGGATACTCGTGGCTGCTCTCCCGCCGCGACCCCGGCGACCTGCCCACCCTGGTCAACGACCTGCACGCGGTGAACACCGCCCTGCAGGACAGCGGCTTCGGCCCGCAGCTCCTGTGCTCCCTGGCCACCTTCCACGACACCGAGCCGCGCCCCCTCTCGCTGGTCTACCTCTACAAGCGCGGCACCTTCTACCCGTTCGCGCCGCTGCCCGGCCAGAAACGCGACAACCCGCTAGAACTCCAGGTCAACGCCACGGTCAAGGACGACCTGCGCATGGAAGAGGACCTGAGCCGCTGGTTCCCGCTCTGGGGCGCCCCCGGCCTGCCGGGGGCGGCGAACCCGCCTGACCTGGGGAAGTGAACCCGTGACGAGGGCCGATGCCCGCCACGAAGACGGGCCACACACCGACACCGACCGTACGGTGCTGGCGGCGGCCGGGATCGAAAAGGCGTACCGGCGCGGCCTGTGGCCGGCCAGGCGTCGGATGCCAGTGCTGCGCGGCGTCGATCTGACGCTCGCCCGTCAGCGAAGCACATCCGTCGTCAATGTGATCTTGGTTGGTGAATCATGGCCGGGTGATCTGGTACCCCCGTACGCCTGGCGGCTGGGGGCTGAGGCCTTCAGCCTGGTACGGGCCCACGAGTTCGACGCCAAGGCCGTACGCGGGTTGTGCGACGTGGGTCCCCCATTCGGCCTCGCACTGACCCGCCGCGTACTGGACGTCGTCGCCCACGGGCTGCAGGTCACCCGGATCCGCCTCCTCGACCGCAACGCCCCCACGGCAGCGGAGTGATGCAGGTCCCACATTGAATCCCCTGCGGTATCCGAACGGAAAGACGTCATGACACGCATAGCCGAGTGGAAGATCCGCCTCTATCCGTTCGAGGAGGACGGGACGACGAAGGCCGGCGTCGTGCCGACACGGGAACGACCGTGCTCACCGGCCAAGCAGGTCGCGCACTGCGATTCCGCGGGCCAAGACATGCCGGATTTCGGCGACGAACTGGCCGCGAGCCGCGCCGTCCACGATCTGGGGCGTCAGATGATGCCCACGGCCCAAAGCGACATCAGCCTTGGAACTGTTGAGGTCGCATGCTGAGGTGCCCATTCGCGGCTGAAGCCCGCAGCTCAATGACGCTGAGTGAGCAGTCAAGGGGCGACCTGATCATCCCCTCGACAAACGCAAGGGCAAGGCGCCCAGCGTCGCCGGCATCCACCGCGCACTCGGCCGCACCCTTTGGCTGTGGGACCTCCGGCCCTCCCCGCCAGGCCGAACGTCACTGGTCGCCGGCGCGGCGCAGTGTTGTCATGGGTAGGGAAGACGGCGTGGGCGAGCATGGCAGGCCGCGGAGGCCGGCGCGCCGCGTCGTCCGCCCGGGCGGTCCGACCGCGGCTGCCCCGTCGCAATGCGGAGGAGGGCCGATGCCATGCTGCACCGCCGCACGGTCGGCGACGTGATGACCGAGGAGGTCGTCACCCTTCGCCCCAACACACCGATCCAGGAGGTCGCCGCCCTGCTGGACGCGAACGACATCGTCGCGGCCCCGGTCGTCGACGAGGTCGGCGCCCCCGTCGGCGTCGTGTCCGCGTCCGACATGCTGCGGCACGAGGCCGGCATGCCCGATCCGCAGGGGCAGCACGGGAACGACGAGCGCGCCTGGGGCAAGGCCCGGGCCCGGACCGCGGGCGCGCTCATGAGCAGCCCCGTCTTCACCGCCCGCGCCGACTGGACGATCCCCCGGGCCGCGCGGGAACTCCGCAGGCTGCACGTCAAGCAACTGCCGGTGGTCGGCGACGACGGGCTCCTCACCGGCATCGTCAGCCGCAGCGACCTGCTCGACGCCTTCATCCGCTCAGACGTCGAGATCCGCAGCGAGGTCGAGCAGGACGTCCTGGGACGCATCCTCGGCCTCGACGAAGGCACCGTCGCGGTCGAGGTCCACGACGGGGTCGTCACCCTGCGGGGCCACGTTCCGGAACCGCGTCTCGTCCCAGTAGTCGTGGGCCTCTGCCAGGGCGTCGACGGCGTCGTCGCCGTGGACGCCCACCTCGCCGCCACCCGACAGGGCTAGCTACCCCTGTCTTCAAACTCCCGCCCCTCCGGGCCTGCCCGACCCTCGGGAGACTGGTGGCCTCGCATGGTCGCGCTTCCTTGCAGGTTGCCCGTCTCATCCGTGGGTGCCAGCTCCCCGCGACGCAGATTTCCGGCCGCACCGACGGCGGTTCGTATCAGTGGTGCGGTACGACCGCGACGGGGGCCACGGAGTGGTGCAGAACCCCGTGAGTGACGGCGCCGATGTGGGTGTCGATCCGCGCGCGGCGGTTCTGGCGTCCCACCACGACCAGCCGGGCGTCGCGGGAGGCCTCGGCCAGATCTTGCGCCGCCCGTCCCTGGCTGCTCTGACGGAAGACGGGTACGGCGGGGTACTTCTCCGTCCAGGGCGCGAGCGCGTCATCAAGCGCCTGCTGCCGCTCCTGCCCGATGTCGGCCAGCAACGTCGGCAGGAGGCCCGCCATGTCGGGCCCGTGCACAGCAGGCATTTGCCGGCTGTGTGCACGTGCAGGCGGCAGCCGTATCGTTCGGCTGCGGTGAAGGAGAACTAGATCGTCTCGTCGCTCGGCGAGTACACGTCCAGTCCCAGGAGAGGACATCACCGGCCGGCCGAGGTTCCCGGGCACCGGGGCGTTGTGAGCACGTACGAGGATGGCCGGACGCCGCATCCGGGCGAGCACCGCCAGGGATTCGGACCCGGCGAGGAAACTGGCCAGTCCACTCAGGCCGGGCGAGCCCAGCACAAGCAGCTCTGATTCGTCTCCGGCGGCGCACAGAGCGTCGGCCGAGTCACCCGGGACCGCCGGCGCCGATCGCCGCGAGCGTGACCAGGATGGCCGCGTACAGGACGTTGTAGTCCACCAGAGGATTCGTCGACATGCTGAGGCTGCCGTCCGACAGGTGCCTGGCCAGCGGCCACTCGGCAGCCCACATGAGCGCCATCATCACGGTGCCCGCTGCTGCGGCGACGCGCAGGGCGATGCCGCTCGCCAAGGCGACACCGATGCCGAGCAGACCCAGCATGAAGGTCCAGTCCGCCCAGGCGGCACCGGCCCAGGAGTGGAGCGTCTCCTCCATCGGTCCGGCGGCGACATGGCTCAGGAAGCCCTTGGTGGGTGACCCGCCGTCGATCCATCCCTTGCCCGCGGGCGTCGCGTATCCCCAGCCGAACGTCTTGTCACCGAAGGCCCACAGGAAGGTGAACGGAGTCATGCGCGGGCGGCGCGGGCCATGGGGGCGAACGGACCACTCCGCGCCGCCAACAGTCCTTCGGGATCCGGCTGTTCATATCCGTTCCCGGGAACAGCGGCAGGGGGCAAAGCCGGTGCAGTTCGCCCTTGCCGCCGACGAGGGCTGGATGGCGCGCACAGGGGCCAACAGGCCCCTGGGAGCACCCCGGAGCCTTCGGAACAGTGAAGGCGGCACTGGGCACGGAGCCCCGTGGACGACAGACAAAGGAGGTGTGCCATGGCGGGGTTGCTTTCCATCGGCGCCATCACTTCGATCGGTTTCGGCGCCATCCTCACCTTCGCCGTGGACTGGCAATGGCGCAGCGCCGACCGGCCGCTCGTCGGACTGATCATGATGGCCGTCGGGGCCATCGCGCTCGTTGCCGCCACGAGCGCGGACCGCCAGGGCAGCGGGACGGGCAAATCGCCCTGAGCATGCTCGACGTGGGTGCGGACCACCCACGGCGGACATCGCCGAACGCTCCTCACGAGCCACGTACCCGGGTCCACGCCTCGCCGCGCCACGGGATCCGGCGTCTCTTGCGCAGACGGTGGCGTCCGGCCGCAAGGCCGAAACCAAAGCGCACGCTCGCATGGCAAGCGCGCTGCTGACCGCTCCCGCCGTCACCGTGCGGGTGGACGCCACGATTTCCGAACCGCCTGATGACGCCATCGGCCGGGCGATCGTCAAGGACGTGATCGAGGACAGTCTTTGAATCGCCCCCCAGGCGATCGATGTGTCCGTCGCGCACGGTGTCATCACTCCGTCCGGCGAGACGGCGGAGGGAGAAGGCGGTCGCCTTTCGGATGACCGAGTGGGTCGACGGCGTGGCGGCCAGTCATCTACGGACTGACCGCGCCGTCGACGACCGCGACGTTCGCGCGGCAAACCGGCTGCAGTGGAGCGTGGGCGGCAGGGCTACAGGCAGTGGCCGGCACATGGTCAATGATCGCCCGGCCACCTTGCGACCTGGGGTTCCGTCGCCCGCGAGAGCGGTGGAGACCCACACCAAGGGGCGTGCATGTGTCCCGCGTTGTGGACCGAAGGTCCCTCCTGAGTGGCCGAACAGCCCGCGAAACCCAGGTGGCCAGGTACAGGTGGGCCCGGAGCTGGGGCCGGACGGCACTGACCTCGGACGGCGGGCGGAAGCAAGGCTGGGGACGACCAAGAAGGAGTCTTCCATGAACCGTCTCAAGTCCAGTCCGATCGTCGATGTCCTGGTGAACAGCCGTGGGCCAGTACCCGAGGGCGCATCCGACTACGCCCAGGAGAAGGTGCTTGCGGCGATCGCGCACGTGAGTTCGCCGGTCCTGGCCGTTCGGGCGCAGCTCACCCAGGCGGCCAATCCGTCGGCCAGCCGTCCGGCCACAGCGCAGGCGGTGGTGGACGTGAACGGGCACCCGGTGCGCGCTCACGTTGCCGCGGACACGATGTTCGAGGCGGTCGACCTCCTGCAAGACCGGCTGACCGCACGACTGGCCCGTACCCGGCGGCACATCGGCCCGGAGCACCGCGGCGGCCCGGCCACCGAGGGGACGTCGCGGGAGAGCCGCCGTCACGGGCACTACCCCGACCGGCAGCAGCCGCCGACCGAGGAACGTCGCATCGTGCGGCACAAGTCGTTCAGTCTGGGCTGGCAGACGCCCGAGGACGCCGTCATCGACCTGGAGTCCATGAGCTACGACTTCTGGTTGTTCACCGACATGACGTCGGGACGTGACAGCGTCGTCTACCGCGACGGCCGTACCGGTCGGCATCGCGTGGCTTCGGTCGGCGCGGGCAGCCCGGCACACGAAGCCGGACCCCTTTTGAGTGTGAGTTCGGCTCCGGTGCCCGAGTGCAGCGTCGACGAGGCCGTCCAGCGTATGCGTCTCACCGGACTTCCGTTCGTCTTCTTCGCCGACTCCGCCACCGGCCGGGGACGCGTGCTTTACCACAGGTACGACGGCCACTACGGGTTGATCACTCCCACCCGGTAGAACCCCCGCGAAACAGCAGCCACACCGCAGCGTCGCCCTCCGCAGCCGTGCTCCCACCGCCTTCGGCGTGAGGCGGCCGACTGCCCCACCGCGCGATTCACAGCCGCCTCGGACACGGCCGTCCCGGCCACGGAAGGGCGGGTGGGCGCCCCCATACCCACGCCTGGCCGTCGTTCCGGGCCCCAACCTCACAACTCCTCGGAGGAGACCATGACACGTCCCGTCATCACCGCGGTGGACGGCTCGGCCGAATCGCGCGCCGCCGCCCAATGGGCGGCGCGCGAGGCCCGGATGCGCGCGCTGCCGCTGCACATCCTGGAGGTCTCACAGCCCACAGCGCGGCGCCGTCCCGCTGCCCCACAGGGGGCGCAGTCATCACGCCGGGCGGGGCGACCTCACGAAGCAGCGGGAGCGCCTCCCGTACGAATGGACCGACCGGCTGCGGGAGCAACACGCCGACCTGGTCATCAGCGTGGCGGCTGTGTCAGTTTTCCGTGGGAGTCGTTTCACGGTGACTTCGGGAGTCGTTGTGGCGAGATGGCTGTGATCAATGTCAGCGAGTCTTGATGTCACTCGCGGAGTCGAGGCTTCCCAACACGGTGGGCATTCTGGCTCTCTGCCGGCCTCACGGGCCGGTTTCCATGGAGACCGTGCTGCTCTTCGCCGCCCGGGCCCCTGTGGACTGGCCGACCCGAGTAGGGGATAGCGCAACAGGCCGGTCAGGGCCGGGGTGTGCCCTGTCGGCCCTCATGGGGAGAGGGCCGAGGGCGTATCCATGACATAGACCCCAGCGGTGCTCCGCAGGAGCTCGGGACGCTCTCAGAAGCACCCGACCCGTTGGACGCCTCGGACACGGCCCCGGGGCGGCAGAGCCTTCTTTGGGGAGACAGGCGTCTGTGTGTCCCTGGTCAGGCGCTCACAGGCCCTGATCAGGGACATTCCAGCGCCCGTGGTTCCCTGATCGGTGCAGGGTGGTCGCGTGCCTGTTTGTGCCGAACAAGCCAGGCAGTGGCGAGTCCCGTGGGCAGTAGGGTGCAGTTACCGAGGGCATTGCGTGCGCCGGTGGCCGTGCTGGCGCCGTTCTCGGTGAACGACAATGCCAGGCCGGTGAGACCGCGCCTGGAGGCAGGTTCACGCCATGGAACCGACTGCCGATCATTCCGCGACCACCGCGATGCGCCCCTCCTCACCACCGCAGGTCCGGCTTTCGCTGGCGCCGTACGAAGCCGTCCCGGGCGGACTCGACGGTGCCTGGTGGCCGCACTCCCACAGTCTCATCGACGAACTACCCCTTTTGGTGGAAGCGATGGAGGGGGCAGGCAGCTTTACCAGGGTCACTCTGGGGATCGAGCTGTGGCCCGAAGTCCCGCACCAAGTCGCCGTGGGCAAGAACCTCGTGACCGCGGGATGGTTCGTGTCCGGTCACGAGCAGAACGAGATCTTGCTCTGCTCCTATCGCGAGGGGTCTCGCACCTTGCTCGTCATTCCTCCCGCAACGGAGGCCGGCACTGCCGCCTGGCTGATGAACACCCCCGCTCCGGTCGATGGCAGCAACACCGCCACCGAACTGCTGGCGATCGCGAAGACACGGTTCACAGCGCCGGAGGTTCGCGCAGGCTGAGCCCGTTCAGCCGGCCTCGGCTCGTTCCGTCTGGGCCTTGGTATGGGCGAGGCGGTAGGACTCGGTGCCGGTCTGGATGATGGCGCCGTTGAAGGTCAGCCGGTCGACGATGGCCGCGCAAAGCCTGGGGTCGGTGAACGTCTTGGTTCACCCGGAAAACGACTCGTTGGAAGCGATCGCGACGCTGTTCTTCTCCTCCCGCTGCACACGGTCCCGTCCCGCCAAGACGCCAAAACCAGGCTGACCGCGCTGGGCATCTCGCTGGGCACGGAAACTGGACAGCGGGTTCGGGTCCGGTGAGTCGAGGTGGACCTCCTCCAATGCCCATTCCTCCGCGCGTTCGACGGCTTCCGGGTCTGTGACCACCTCGACCTCGGCGCAGACACGGACGATCTCCTCCGCAGACTCCGCCCACACCCACCACCACAGGCCCCCATTTCAGCCGTCGCCGACACATGTGGGACGCGCGGGTGGTGCCCGAAGCTGCGAGTCGGCACGCGCGAGCCGGTCAGGCGCAGCTATCGATCTCCCGCGCCTGGACGTGGGGCCGCTGGGGCTCGACCGTGACCGTGTACGCGCAGCAACGCAGGACCGCGGTGCCCCAAACAAGCCCGCCTGCGTACCGCGTACATAGGCGACGATCGCCACGGTGTCACGATTGTTCTCTTGGGATGCTTGCGAGTCCCGGAGTGCCCTGACGATCTCTCCGTATGTCTGTTTGCCGTCTCCCGCCGCTCCGCCAGGAGTCGCTGGCCGTGCTCAATCGACGCATTCGCCTATTGAATGGCCCTTTCCCGGCTCTGTCGACGAGTGCTCAAACGGGACTGCCCGAACTCGCCCCGTACAACCGTTGGATGAGGGACGGACCAGCAGGTTCGCGCTCGTGCCCGTCTCGGATTCTGCGAACCTGCGCGCTTCAACCCGGCCTGGCTCCGGCGCGGCGCGGGCGGGGGCGCGGGCGCGCCAGCTGGCGGACCGGCGTCCCGCGCACTACATAACTGGGGTACGCACGGGTCCTCTTCGGCATCCACGCGGCCATCGCCGTGAAGTACGTACACGCCGCCACCAGACAGACCCTGCCTCGCATCCGCTGAACCGGGCCCGGCAGGGCTGCGGCTCGTCAACGGCGAGTACCTGGGCCGCTCGGGGGAGGACCGCGTCCGGCGGGGCAGAACGCCACTTTCTTGCGGCGAGGGCGGAGACGGCGAACATCGCGCCGGTCACCATCCCGGCCTGTGCACCGAAGAGTTCACGGGCGCGCAGCGGCAGGGCGACGTAGACCTGGAACACCAGGACGTAACTGCCTGACATCGTGGCGGCGTCCAGCTGACCCCCCGAGCAGTTCGCCCGCCTGTCGGACGTCAGCGAGGCGCCGCTCGGAGTTCCCCATGAGGCGATCGCCGGATCTCTGGGCGGCATCCAGGGAGGCGATTCCAGCCGCGTCATCGCCCCCACCGCGCTGGTGGCCTGACGCCCGATCGGCTGGGTGCCGGTAGCGGCGCTTTTCTGGAGCCCCTCGCCGATGCCGCGTCGGTGATTGCCGCCCGCCGCATCGGCGAGGGGCTCCAGGAGACCGCAGCAGACGCCACAAAGTGGCTCGTACTGGGAGAAGCCCAGGATGAACAGAGATCCCGTCCCCTCGCGGACGAGAAACGGAGATGACGATGAAGACCTTCATGATCGAGCGGTACGGCGACAAGGCCGGCGTGCGCGCCGGCGAGATGCCCGACCCGCAGGTGGGCGCCGACGACATCATGGTCCGGATCCACGCGGCGAGCATCAACCCGCTCGACCTCAAGCTTCGCGACGGGGACTTCAAGGCGATCCTGCCGTACCGTCTCCCGCTCATCCTGGGCAACGACCTCGCCGGGGTGGTGGTCCAGGTGGGATCGGGCGTCACACGGTTCGCGGTGGGCGATGAGGTCTACACGCGGCCCGACAAGGACCGCATCGGCACGTTCGCCGAACTCATCGCCGTCCACCAGGACGACCTGGCGACCAAACCGGCCACGCTCACCATGGCGCAGGCCGCTTCCCTTCCCCTGGTCGCCCTGACCTCGTGGCAGGCGCTGGTCGAGCGGGCACAGGTGCAGCCAGGCCAGAAGGTCCTCATCCACGCGGGCTCCGGCGGCGTCGGCACCATCGCCATCCAGCTGGCCAAGCAGCTGGGCGCGCACGTGGCCACCACCACGAGCACGGCCAACGTCGACCTGGTGAAGGAGCTCGGCGCGGACGTCGTCGTCAACTACAAGCAGCAGGCGTTCGAGACGGTCCTTCACGGCTACGACGTCGTCCTGGACACCCTAGGCGGCGAGACGCTCAACAAGTCACTGCAGGTACTCAAGCCCGGCGGAAAAGTCATCAGCATCGCAGGCCCTCCCGACCCGGCCTTCGCCCGCGAGCTGGGGGCAAACGCGATCCTCCGACTGGCGATGAGCGCCCTGAGCTTCAAGACCCGGCGCCGCGCCAAGCGCCGCAACGTGACGTACTCGTTCCTGTTCATGAAGGCCAGCGGCGACCAGCTGCGCAAACTCACGCCGCTCATCGACGCCGGCAAGATCCGTCCCGTCGTCGACCGTGTTTTCCCGTTCGATCAGACCCGGGAGGCCATGCAGTACGTCGAGAAGGGCCGCGCGAAGGCCGGCAAGGTCGTCGTCACGATGACGTGAGGGCAGGCCCTCGCCGGACGACTGGTGAAGACCTCCTCGGGCAACGAGAAGAACCCGCACCCCCACTTAGGACCCGTCATGAGTGCACCCCGGAGTTCCCCCACCCCCACCCCGTCGTCGTACAAGAGCGCGCCGGTCCGTTCCGTGTCCGTGCACGGCGGGGACTTCGTCTAGCGGTAGCTCGGTCCCAAGGACGGCGTACCGTTGATCCTCCTCAACCACCTGGCCGCGGTCCTGGACAACTGGGATCCCCGCGTCATCGACGGACTCGCCGCCCGAGGCCGAGTGACGCAGTGGTCCACGGCGCCCTCGTCTGCGCAGTTCGATCTTGCATTTTCCATGAGCAGCACTGCTTAAGCTGACCGGACGGCCGGTGATTAGAATCGCCTCTCATGTCGAAGCCTGACGAACTGCTCGTTGACGTCGCCGCCCTGGTGGAGTCCGGGCACAGCAATCAGATGTCTCTGACCGTGGTCGCCGGTGGTGCTGTCATCACGGGTCGACTGGCTCCCGAAGCCGTCTGGAGGCAGCGGGTGTCGGAGGTCCTGGCGGACTCGGCGCGCCTGAGCGATTTCTCCGCCGTCTTCACCGCCACTACGTGCAAGGAGGGGCCGCCCACGCATCTGCATTTCCATGTGGCGCGGATTCTGCAGGGCACGGTGGGTATCCCGGAGACGGGCGGGATGTACCGCGTGGCGATCGAGGACGTCAGTGCCTGGACCATGGGCGACTTCAGCTACTCCGACCACTGACCCCCGCCGCGTCGAGAAGCCGCCGGTATGCGGTGAGGGCTCGACCGGCGCATGCCGATCGGGCCCTCACATCAAGGAATTCCCGCAGCGGAAGAGCAGCGCGGGGAATCACAAGAACGGGCCGAATAGAATTCGAAAGCGAATCTGGACTGCAGTGAATCCAGTGCGGGGCGCATGCGATGAAATGGGTGACGTCATGTGGACGTAAAATCCCGGACGTCGACGGGTGCAGCTTAGTAGAGGCGCGCATCCCTGGGAAAGGGGCTGCGGGCGGTGTTGTCCCACGGGTGACACCACTGAGGGAAATGCCCGCAGCTGGGGCCCGCACCCCGAGGGATGCGGGCCCCAGTACAAAGTGCGCGTCATCGTCAGGCGGGAACGATGTTCTCGGCCGTCGGGCCCTTCTGGCCGGGCGCGATGTCGAAGGTGACCTTCTGGCCTTCAAGCAGCTCACGGAAGCCCTGGGCGGCGATGTTCGAGAAGTGGGCGAACACGTCAGGGCCGCCACCGTCCTGCTCGATGAAGCCGAAACCCTTGGCTGCGTTGAACCACTTCACGGTGCCTGACGCCATGTCATATCTCCTTTGGGGCAGTACGCCGGGACCCGCGATGCACGGATACCGGGTCGCCGCGATGATGCCCCGTCCGGAAAATGACCGGCAATACGCAAACGCTTCCAGTGGCTGAAAATACCGGCGAAGGCGCTTGAAGTTTGGGACCACAACTGCAACTGAGATCGACAGTAGCATGCGGTAGCGGCCCGTGTACGATAAATAATTCCACTCTGTTAGTTGCGGTAAAAACACTCCCCGCGTGGCGCGTTAAACCCTCACCTCGCGGTCATAGATATTGATCCACCCGGCACGGAAGCCCGACGAGTCCGCACACCCTGTCACCACAGGAAAGCGACCCATGCGCCACACCCTCACCTGTGCGGGACCCGCCGGTACCTCGCGGGCGCGCGCCACCTCAGACCGCGGGCGGTGAATTCACCGACTCGGCGGCACGGCGGTATTCGGCATTGATGCGCTGGGCTTCTTCGAGCTGGTCTTCGAGGATGACGATGCGGCAGGCAGCCTCGATGGGGGTGCCCTGGTCGACGAGCTCACGCGCGCGGGCCGCGATGCGCAGCTGGTAGCGGGAGTAGCGGCGGTGTCCGCCTGCGGAGCGGAGCGGGGTGATCAGGCGGGCTTCGCCGAGGGCGCGGAGGAAACCCTGGGTGGTGCCGAGCATCTCGGCTGCCCGGCCCATGGTGTAGGCGGGGTAGTCGTCGTCATCGAGACGGCTGAACGAGTCGTCTGCTGTCATTGCACCTCTCTGTGGAACGCGTGGAGGGGCCCTGGTGCCATATGGCACCAGGGCCCCGAAGGAACTGCTACACCATCTGCCGGCCCTGGTACTGCGCCGGCCTTCTGTTTCCGCACGCCCACCCGGGAGAGGGCGGGGAATGCGGGGATCGCGGTTGCCTGACCGGAGACCACCTCACTATCGATGTCCTGCGGTACCCGGGCCCAAGACTTCCGCCCGGGCGATCCTGATGGCGCTCAACTCCTCCGTTCTTCCCTCTGGATGAGCTACTTACCAAACGGGAACTGCGGAACTGCGGAACTGCGTACTGCTGGTACTGCGAACTGCTCGTGGCCTCGAACAGCGCCACTCTTCGGCAGCCAGCCCCGTCGCCCGTCCTTCATCTGCTCTGGCTTAGAACCCCACTGCCGAACTTCCCGGTGCGCGCGTCCGCAGCCGACGCCTTCACCGAGGTGCTGATCACTGACTTCACTGCTGGGTACTGCGAACTGCACTTACGGGTATTGCCACTGCGGTACTGCTCACGGCGCCCCCTGATCACTGCGGGCCACCCGGTCCGGTTGCCAGTCCCGTCGCCGTTCTGCAACAACCCTGGCTTCGAAACTCCACCACCGCACCGTCCTGCGAACTGCGTGTACTGCTGCCCGGCAGTTCGTCTCTGCCGGGCCTTGCTTGATCTCGGCTACGAGAGAAACCATAACCACACCACCGCTCAATGTCTACTCCGGCCGACACAGATTTTTGTCCGCTGGTCAGAGAGATAGTCGTCCTCGACCACAGAAGGGACACGTGGCGGACCCACTCCGGCCGGGGCACTCGCTCCGAGCAGCGCCGTTACGCCGGCCTCGACTCCGCGAGCACCACAGCCTCTCCGTCTGACTGCATGGGAGATCGGTTAGGCACGCTCCACAGCTGGGGCTTCGTGCGGTTAACGCGCCGCAGGCCGGGGCGCAAGCACCAGGCAGACAGGACCAGGCATTGACGATCCAGAGACCAGGTTGAGCTGATGGACACGATGAGCGTCAACGGCGCAACCGTCCGCTACCGACATCCGTCGCCGGCGCACGCCAGAGCGCCCGGGATTTGGGCTGTCCCAGCTGTACCAGGAGTGGAACGTCTCGCCCGGCAGACGTCCGTCGGCCCAGATGCGCCCGCAGATTATGAGGCGGTCAGCACCGCGTCGTAGGTCGCTTCCCAGCCGTAACGCCGCATGCGCCGGTGCCGGCGCTGGGCGTCGACGACCTCCGGAAGTTGAGCGAGATCGACGGCGGGCTGGTCGATGTCGGGCGGGCCGATCCAGGTGTTGTGCCGGACAGACGTAAGTGGGGTGCGGCAGGAGCCGGACCACCCGGCCGCGGTGACGGGCATCGCAGAGGTGGCAGCCGACCTGCGTCGCGTGGCGGAACATCGCCCAGTCCGGTGGCGGGTCGCGCAGTTCCTCAAGGCTCCGGCGAGGCGTGAACGCCGCGGCCGGTCAGCGCGGCGAGTCGTTCGGGGATGGGAACCCGGCGGGCGGCACCAGGCGATTCCGAACGGGTGACTGCGATCCAGAGGGCGTGGGTGTCCAGCCCGTGGAGAGTGGCCAGGCGGCTGACGTAGGAGCGGCGATTTTCGTGCCGGGCGGGTGGAACTGCGCGTCAGCAACGGCCAGCCGGACCGTTTTAAGTTCGGGCTGTTTTCGTTCGGGCTGCTTCAGGCCCAGCCCCTCGTCTGCTCCCGCTTGCGTACCGATGCCGGAGGCGAGCAGCCCCGCGAAGGTGATCTTGCTCGACGGCATCTCAAGACGCCCACACAGCACCCGCCGGAACACCCCCAGAACGGGCACACGAGACGGGGTCGCGGGTCCACTACCAACGCCCCGTGTCCCCTGTACGTCCCCTCGATCTTGAGTTCGCACCCGACAGGGGCAGTCCCGCCAGCCAGCAACGACCTTGATCACCCACGTCACCGCAGGTCAGAGAAGTCCTCTACTCCGCGAGCAACAGGAGCTGCACTACGCTCCAAAGCCGTGAGCAGCGGATTCTCTCCGTTGAGCCCGAGTTCGCGCCCCAACGCCCCAAGAGGGACGTTCCTGCAGGTCAGGGCACTACTGGAGTGGGGCGGGTGGGACTCGAACCCACGGCCGACGGATTATGAGTCCTTTGATGATCGTGACGGCCTTTGTTCGTCTGACGCAGTCTGTGAAGTTTTCGCAGGTCAGCGTGGGTGCATTTTGACACTCTCTGTCAGTCCTACTCGGTCCGTGCAGATCCTTGTGTCCCCTCCCCGTCCCCTGGACGTTCCTAGGGGACGCGTGCCCTGCCACGGCAGGCGGTCCGCTCCAGCTCGCATGGCGGGATACGAACCCTGGCGCAGCGGAGATCCTTACCGCCCCTTGGACCCAGGGCCGCAATCTCGTCCGCCGCGTCGCCTGGCTGCAGGCCGCCGAGAGCCGGGGCGGGTCGCCCCTCCCGTGCGGCTTCTCATGCCCAACAGCCTTCGCTCGCACGTGCACGCGCGACGCCGCCTGATTCCCGACCGCCGCTTCGCGCACTACCTGGCGGCCTCCGACGCGGCCACGGCCGTCCACGTGAGACCGATCCGGGCGTAGCCCGTGTGATCGCAGGCCTCGCGCGAGCGAGTCCTGGACCTCGACACGAACTCGGACGCCGCAGCATCGGCCTTCCGCACGGGACGGGCCTGGCTACTGCTGCCGCATGGACTCCTGCGAGTGGGTCCCGACTGGGGGACAAACCTCACGGAAGGGTTCGTTCGGTACGTAGTCTTCCCACTCATCTTCGTTGAGTGAGCGGCCTGCTGCGAGGCAGAGACTCGACGACAAGCTTCTGGGGCTCACGTCCACGTCCCACAGCCGCACCGTCTCGTCGCCACTGGCGGTGGCAAGGACCTTGCCGTCCGGGCTGAACGCCAGACCTGTAACCACATCGGTGTGGCCCCATAGTGAGGGAAAGATCCGCCGGTGGCTCTTCGCGTCATGTAGTCGCACAGTCCGGCCGCTGACGACAGCGATCACCTGGCCATCAGGGCTGAGCGCCAAACTCGTTACGAAATAGTCTCGGGGCTCAAACGGGGGGCCGATCCGCCGGTGGCTATCCACGTCATACAGCCGCGCCGATTCGCCGCACCAGGCAGCAATAGTCTTTCCATCGAGGCTGAACGTCATGGAGCCGACGCAGCCGTGTCCAGTCAATGGGGGCAGCATCTGCCGACGGCTCTTCACATCCCATAGCCGAACAATCCCGTCGCCACTAGAGGAGGCCAGAACCTTCGCGTCCGGACTCAGGCGCAACGCCAGGCCCATGCGTCCGAACAATTTGCGCTTGCTGCGTTCCACGGTCCAATGAGAGCCAACCTGGCGCTGCGTTTTCACGTCCCATAGTCCCACTGCATTTCCGTAGGCCACGGCGAGCGTTCTGCCATCCGAAGTGAAACTCAGGCTCCGGAGGTCCTGTAGGCTCAATGGGGAGCCGATCTCGCGACGCGCCTTCACATCCCATAAGCGCACAAGAGATGAGGTTCCATCGCCGTCCTCTACGGTGGCCAGCACCTCCCCGTCGGGACTGAACCTCAGCGCGTCGAGCGCGCCAGCAGCGCCGCTCAGCGGGGGGCCGATCTGCTGAAGGCTCTTGACATCCCATAGCCGCACAGTCCTGTCGTCGCCTCCGGTGGCCAGCCTTCTTCCGTCCGGGCTGAACGACACCTTCACACCCGAATCCCACCACACACCCAATTTGCCGCTGTAGTTGAAGTGGCCGGTTAGTGGGGCACCGATCTGGCGATTCCTATGCACATCGAATACGCGGACAGTTGCGCCGCTGGCGGTTGCCAACAGCCTGCTGTCCGGGCTGAATGCCACAGCGTCGATGGACTGAGAGTGGCCTGTCAGCGGAAGGCCGATCGGCTCGCGGGTTTCCAAGTTCCAAAGTCGCACAGCTCCGTCATGGCCTGCCGTGGCGAGCACCTTGCCGTCAGGGCTCAGTACCAAGCGGGCAATGCGAGGGGACGCACGCGAATCACTGTCAGCATTCACCTCCAATCTGTAGCGGATTTCGTGGTGACTGTTGACGTCCCACAGCTGCACGACGTTCTTTTGAGCTGTAGCAATTGCCTTGCCGTCCTGAGTGAACGCGAGGCTGCTGACGTCGTCGGAGAATCTAAACGGCGCGCTGCTGTCGGGAACGATCAGCGGGGAACCTTGCTTTCGATGACTCTTCACACTCCACAACTGCACGGTGTTCCTATAGCTTACTGCGACCGTTTCACCGTCCGGGCTGAACGCTAGATCTCCGACTGACTCATAGTGATTCTTCTGATTCCTCGGAAAGGTTAGTGGCGCACCCTGTTTCCGGCAGTTCTTCGTATCCCAAAGCTGCACGGTGCTACCGTGTGCGGTGGCAACCACTTTGCCGTCCGGGCTGAAAATTGCGTTCGTTGTAACTTCCGGGAGGTTTGCTGGGCGACCTTTTGGACGACGGCTTCTCGCGTCCCACAATCGCAGGGTATGGCCGCTGATCGTGACTAAGAGTTTGCGATCGGGGCTGAAGGCACCCTTAGCCGACCAGAGTTCACCGGTCAGTTGATGGCGACTGATCTGGTGTTGGTCCTCGATATCCCACTGGCGCAGTTTCCCATCCTCGCCGAAGGTGGCGAGAGTCTTGCTGTCCTGATGAAATTGTAGGTCGCTTACCTTCGCACCATGGCCGGAGAGGATCGCCCGGTGGGGCAGTTCAAGGCCGGTCAGCATGCTTTGGCGTGCTTCTGTGGTTGGGGCTATGCGCCATGCCGTAACTGCGAGGAGCCTGGACAGTGCCGGGTCACTTTCGCCCATAGCCTGGCTTTGCGCGGCTAATTGGCGGGACATCGCAAGGCTGCGCTGGTGTTTTGCGTGGGAGGCCTCACTGATGGCGGTGACAGCAGAGACGGTGGAAGCGATGAGCAGGAGGACAAGTCCTATCACGGCTGAGCGCCTTCGAAGGGTGCTCTGGGCCGAGGCTCGGCTGCTGGCGCTGAGGAACTCGCGCGGAGTGCCGGTCAGTGCCGGGTAGCGGTCCGTGGCGGCCTGCCATCGGTCCGCAGCCTGCCGGAAGGCGGCCAGTTCGGTGCCCCGGTAGAGGAAGGATGAGTCCTGCTGGTGGGTATCCCACTCGGCAGCGTCACCGATCAGCCGACTGCAGAGAGCCTGGTCGGCCTCATCGCCTGCGAGCCATCTACGCAATCGGGGCCACGCATGCAGCAGAGCATCATGAGCGATCTCGGCCGTGCCGTTGTTGAAGACGATCAAGCGTTTGGCCTCGAAGGCGTCGAGCACGGCGTTGATGTCGGCGATTTGATCCAGAGGGCGGCCTGCATGCAAGAGTCTGCGGGTCGTCCGTCGACGAGCGATCCCAGCATCGCGCGTGATGACGGTCATGAACTGGAAAACTTCGCGAGTGATTGCCTGCTGGCGCTCTGTCAGCCCGTCGAAGGCCGCATCGGCACTTCGCTGAACAGCTTTGGTGACTCCTCCGCTCATGCCATA
Source organism: Streptomyces sp. NBC_00885 (assembly GCF_045207475.1). Lineage (NCBI taxonomy): Bacteria > Bacillati > Actinomycetota > Actinomycetes > Kitasatosporales > Streptomycetaceae > Streptomyces > Streptomyces sp. NBC_00885. Next base: position 8,167,121 of record NZ_CP108796.1, on the reverse strand, counting down.
GCCCCGGTGGGTTAGTCGGTTGTCTTCACGGTTCTCCCACGTCACAAGCATGGCTTGAGACAGCAGCGGCAAGGCTCCCGTCTCATACCTGGTGACAGGTGCAGTAGAGCGCAACTCCTGGAGAACGGCCTCGGCCAGGCCGCTTTCGATGTCAAGGCCGGCCGCTGCGGCCGGGCCGACGATTGCACGGCGCAGTTCGGGCTCGGTCATTGGCCGGACGACGAATTGCCCCTCCTGCAAAACAGCGGCCAACTGCGGATAGGAGGCGCAACGGTCCCAGAAGTCCCCGCGCACCCCAAGCACCACGAGAGCCGGTGGTTCGTCGCACGCCCCGCTGGGCGTCTGCGCGGCCGTGCGGAGCGCGGTTATGAACGCCTCGCGTTCTGCCTCGGCGGCGGGATCATCTTCCGGTCCACTAGGCGTAAAGATCTCCTCGAACTGGTCGACGATGAGGACTAGCCGCTCATGACCTGCACGACGCATCAATCCTGCGGACCTGTCGCGAGCCGCATGGCTGAGCAACACCTGCCGCGCGATGAGGTGCACCCGCTGTGGGTGCTCAGCAAGCTCACGACGCACCCCTGCCGCCTCCAGCCCGCCGAGTGCAGCTAGGTGCGTGGACAGCTCATCCAGCGGTGCCCGAGTTGGAGTCATGAAGAGCCGAGGCCATGCTGATGACCCATCCACCAGGGAACCGCGCGCCAACGCGGGTAACAGGCCAGCCCGCAAGAGGGAGGACTTCCCAGCCCCAGAGGGACCTGTCACCACGACCATGCCACTGCCCGTCAGACTCTCAGCCAACTGCCCGACTAGCTCCGCGGTCAGTTGCTCCCTCCCGTAGAAGATCCTCTCGTGATCTTCACCAAAAGACCATAGCCCGCGATACGGGCATGCATCGGACCATTGGGAGGGTCGTCTCCCAGGAGAAGCGTCATCCCGGACACGCTGGGATGGTCGGGTGCGCTCCTCGATGACGGCCAGTTCCTCACGCAGCATGCGCAGCTGCGTGGACTGCTGGCGCAACCGGTCGCGATCCACCCGGTGTTCGGCGTCCTGGCGAAACAGCGTCTCCTGGATCTGAATAGCGGCGTCCCGCACATCGACGAGCAGGAATGCAAACTCATCGAAGTCAGCGATGAGAGAGGTAAAGGCCTCTACGATCCAACTCTGCGCATCCCGGTCGCCAACCTGGAGTACGCCATCAACTGCGGCCCCACCTGCGTCGATCGCACGCAACACCGCAGCGATCTCGGATCGCAGGCTCTGCGCCGGCGCCCCACCTGCTCCCAGCACGCCTTGGATCCGCGCAGCCAACTCCCGCTCGAAGTCGTCCTGCGGCATTGAACCGTCATCACCACGCAAGCCGTCGACCACGTGCTTGATGACATCAGTCAGAACATTGCCCCCGACCGAGCCCAAAACGCCGATACCCGCCACCACAACTGCGCCGCTCAGCCCCGCCCCCGCCGCCACAACAGGACCCAATGCGGCAGCACACAACAGCGCCACCAGCGCCGACGGGGATGCCAGGCGTATTCGCCCCCCCGCACGACGCGCTACATGGGCTACTCCCGCCCGCATCCGCCGGACTTGCCCGGCCTGGTCCCCCCGGCTCATGGCCCCACTATCCGCCATGAAGGACCGCTGCGATTGATGAACGTAAGTATTTGGGCGTGTCCGCTGAGTTACCCATGACCCACCGGACAGCCCCGGGCGAGGTCCGAAGCGCGGAGATCGCGCTCCCACAAGGACGCCTCCCGCACGGTCAAGGTCCCGCGGCGGACGGCTCTGCGGAGTCTTGATTGTCTGCACGCAGGACGTGAAGTTCGGCACCATGAGTGGCGTACGACAGCGCGGACAGGTGCGGTCATGGGGAGGTGGCCCCAGCCGGTGGGCCAGGGCCGCCGACCATGGTCAGTTCGCCTTGGAGTCCGGGTGGCGGGCGCGTGCCATCCGTTCGTCTCGGGACGTGCAGGCGATTGTGAGAGTCCCTCGGGCTTGGCGCCGCTGTTGATGGCGTGGTGAAGGACGTCGGCCAGCTCGCCGCTCCTGCCCCGATCTCCTTGTTTTCGCAGGTCAGAAGGCTGCACGCTGCAGTCCCGCTGTGGGCTTCCCGGCGTACACCGCCCCCTGGAAGTCCCCTCCGACACTTTCCAGGGCGAAGTGGCTGTGCTCTTCGCCCACGGGACCCGCGGCGGCGACACTTGGGCCATCGGCGCGCAGATCCGGCCTGACGGCGACCTCCTCGGGGAGATAACGGCAGTCGGTCGCGGCCAGGAGCACGCATCGGACGCTGCGCTGACGTGGATACGGAGTCACTGTGCCAGCAACGGCTTCGAGATTCTGCGAGTCGAGAACTTCAACGACCAGTACCCCGAAGCCCAGCGGCCGTACTTCGCGCTGGTTCGCTCCTGATCACCAGATAGGTCCCGGCATCGACCGTCCACTGTGCCGTCACTCGATCTTGGCCCGGGTATGCAGTGAGTGCCGCCACGGCTTCCGTGGCGGCCCTTGCTGGGTCTTGCCCGGCCTGCAACCCCAAGACGACGATGCGGGGCCCGCCTAAAGACCGAAAAGGGCAGCCGACCCGACAACGCCAGGGTCCCACGGGACGGGGCCGCGGAACCGCTGCCGATACCCCGCGTCCCCTGTACGTCCCCTCAACCTTGCATTCAATCCCGACAGCGGCTGCCGCGTAAGCCAACCAAGCCTTGATCGCTTACATCACCGCAGGTCAGAGTAGTTGGCCCGTCCCCGCCCGGCGCGGGCTGCACAAGGGCCCAATGAAGTGAGCAGCGGATTCTCTCCGTTGAGCCCTACTTCGCGCGCCAAAGCTCCAGCAAAGACGTTTCCGCAGGTCAGGGAACTCCTGTGGTGGGGCGGGTGGGACTCGAACCCACGGCCGACGGATTATGAGTCCTTTGGTGATCGTGACGGCCTTTGTTGGTCTTGCTCAGTCTGTGGAGTTCTTGCAGGTCAAAGTTAGTGTGCGCTGGCATCCCTTGCCGGTGCTATCCGATCCGTGCAGATCCTTACGTCCCCTCACCGTCCCCTGGAGGTCCCCAGGGGACGTGTGCCCAGGCACAGTTGACCAGTCACTCCACTTCGGGACATGGACTACAAATCTCTGCGCAGCGGAGAGCCTTACCGATGTCCATAAGGCTCTGCCCCTTCGCCCGGGGCGGAGCCTCATGGCGGGCCAGCGGACTCACAGAACTCTTTGCCCTAGCACTCCGCGGACAGGGCCCCGAGGTCGAAATCGAGCACCTCCACGTCCACCTGCCCCGCATGATGACTGATCCGTCATCCCAAGGGATCTCGTGCCTGGCTCTAACTGATCGTTTCAGAATGAACTGCTGCGTGGATCTTGGAAGTTGGGTGTTGTGCCGACATGATCTGTTGGGTGTCCGCTGATCTTGTGCCTGATGACCTGTGGGAACGTGTGGCCCCGTTGTTGCCTGCTCGTCCGCCCAGGCGGCACCGGTATCCCGGGCGGTTGCCCGCAGATGACCGGGCTGCCCTGCGTGGCATCGTCTACGTGTTGTGCAAGAGCGTGAGCTGGCGGGACGTTCCGGCGGAACAGGTCGGCTGCAGCGGTGTGACGGCCTGGCGGCGTCTGCGGGACTGGACCGAAGCCGGCGTCTGGCCGCAACTGCATGAGGTGCTGCTGGCGGAGCTGCGGGCCGCGGGTCTGCTGGACATGGACGACGCTGCGATCGACGGCTCGCACGTCCGGGCGCTCAAAGGGGGGCTCACACCGGACCTTCGCCGGTCGACCGGGCTCGGCCCGGCAGCAAGCACCACTTGATAGTCGACCGGCATGGCACCCCGCTGGTCGTCTCGCTGACCAGCGGGAATCGTCACGATGTCACTCAGCTGATGCCCCTGCTGGACGCGATGCCCCGCATCCGCGGGGTTCGAGGTCGGCCACGTCACCGACCAGGCCAGCTGTTCGCAGACCGCGGCTACGACTACGACAAGTACCGTCGTCTTGTCCGGGCCCGCGGCATCACACCGAAGTTCGCCCGGAAAGGCACCGCGCACGGCTCCGGACTGGGGAAGACCCGCTGGGTTGTCGAGCGGACCTTCGCCTGGCTCCACCAGTTCAAGCGACTCCGGATCCGCTACGAGATACGCGCCGACCTCCACCTCGGACTGCTCCAACTCGCCTGCAGCATCATCTGCTTGAGACGACTCCGAACCTCATTCTGAAACGATCAGTAAGGAGCTGCCACCCAGGTATAGATGGCTCCAGCGAGTGACACAAGCGCACCAATACTCACCGAAGATTTCGACACCGACCAGGGCCAGGCCACCCTGCGCACTGCGTAGAGGGGTTGTTCGCGTTCTACCAGGCGTAGTGATTCGAGCGCGAGAGTAGTCGCCAGGCGCTCTTCGATCTTCCTGATGACATCGTCAGCCAAGGTGGCGGAGGCACGAAGCCGCTCGCTCTCCGCATACGCCCCAACGAGGCTCGCGCCACTCAACAAGCTGATCAGTCCGGCAACACCATGCATGTCGGCGGTGAGAGCCGCGGCATAAGCCGTAGCCATGATCGCGATGCAGATCAACAGTGCATTGAGTACCTGGTACGCCCGTCCGCGGCGGTTCTCAGACCACCGCCATGCGTGGTCAAGAGCAAGGGCCAAGGCTTCCTGATCGCTCCCCCGCGACGTCATGAGAGCAACATGGCAGGCGCTGTTGGCGTCGTCCAGAGGGCCTATGTCGTACGCGGCCAGCGCGACGCCAAGGTGGGGTGCGGACGACTCCCCCGCCCAGATCGGAGTGGTCGGGACGCCGCCCGCGAAGCCGGAGACGACGTCTGTGCCGCCGCTGACGGAGGGGAGCTGGACGCTCTTGCCGACGTGGTCGCGGACCCAGGGGTAGGCGGAGGCCGCAGCGCAGAGCAGTGCAGCCGATACTGCGAATCGACGACAGGTCGTGGACCGACGGGTGCTCACGCCAGGCGTCGCCACCTATTCGGGCTAATTGAGCCCGGAACGCTGTCGCGGTGTTCGAATGCATGATATTCCCGGAACTCCCCTTGTATGTCTGCCCGTTCGGTGATTGGCGGCGCGTCGTGGGCTTGTTGGGTGGAGCCTGTCCGTGGACTCGCCCAGGGGTGGGGCAGCAGGGGAAGCGTTCGGCTCGGGCTTCGGGACGAGAGGAGAGCGGGGGCGGGGATGGGGCGCAAGCATCTGGTGTACGTGCTGCCGGGTATCGGTGGCAGCGTGCTGGAGCGGCCGACGTTGGGCAAGAAGTCCGCCGAGACGGTGTGGGATGCGGGGTTCGGCGACATTGCTGGCCTGCTGTTGCGGCCGGGCCGGCTGGCGGTGGACGAGCCGTTGCGACCGGTCGGGCTGGTCCGATCGAAGCGGTTACTGCCCGGGTGGACCGTTGTTCCGGGCTATGAGCGCCAGTGGGCGGCGCTTCAGGCCTTGCCCGGGGTGGTGATGGACATGGGACACCCTGATCACCGCAACCCGAATGCGAACGTGGTGTTGTTCCCCTACGACTTCCGCCTCGGGGTTGCGGATGCTGCGAAGCTGCTGGCCGCGGATGTGCATGAGCGGCTGAAGGACTACAGCGAGGCTGAGCGGGCGGGGCGGGTGGTGATCCTGGCTCATTCGATGGGCGGGCTGGTGGCACGGTACTGGCTGGGCCCGCTGGAGGGCTGGCCGTTGTGCCGGGCCTTGGTGACCCTGGGCACCCCGCACCGCGGAGCCCCCAAGGCGTTGCAGCTCCTGGCGAATGGTGTGCGCGTGGCGGGGATGCGGTTGGGCGGGGCGAGTGATCTGCTGCGCCAGTGGCCGTCGGTGGCGGAGCTGCTGCCCCGCTACCCGATGATCTGGGACACCAAGGCCGACACCGCCCGATATCCGCACGAGCTGCCAATGGACGGGCTGCGCAGGCTAGCCGAGGCGGGCTTCGCGATGCATCGGGAAATCGAAGAGGCCTGGCGTCAGATGCCCCGTACAGGGGCGGAGCCGCAGGTAGTGCCGCGGCTGGGATGGAGTCACGACACGGCCGGCTCCGCCACGTGGGACGGCCGCAAGCTGACCGTGAACAAAGACCTGCCCTTCTGGCTGGACCTTGAGGGGTGGGAGAAGGACCACGGGGACGGGACAGTTCCCGCGATCTCGGCGGTGCCGGTGGAGTTGAGCGGCCACGACACCAGCCGCGACTGGCGGACCCGCGACCGGCACGGGCCGATCGCCGCGGCCGAATGGATCCCCGGCCTGGCACAGGTCTACGAAACCAGGAAGACGCTGCTGGCCGCCCGCGGCGACGAGCGGGAAGCCGCTCTCGGGATGGATCTGGACGAACTGCACGGCGCGGGTGAACCGGTCCCGCTGCGGGTGCGACTGCGGGGCGACAGCCTGCCGGACGAAATCTCCACTACTCCGGCTTCGCTCGCGCTGTGGGCCACCATGCGCGCGGCCAAAGGCGCGGGAGCGCCGATGGCAGAGGTCCGGCTGGACTGGGAGGAGGCCACGGGCAGTTACGTCACCGAACTCCCCGAGCAACCGCCGGGTCTGTACGACATCGAGGTGGCGGTGCAGGCCGTGCCCGGCGTCGGCGACCTGGAAGTTTCGGACACGGTCGCGGTGGTGGCGCCGTGAGCATCTGGCCCCGCTGGTCCCTGGAGGGCGAGCCCGCCGCGCTCGCCAAGTACGTTCTGCCCGACGACGTGGCCGCGCTGGTGCACCTGCCGGGGCCACCGGCCAGCAGCCGCATCGCCCAGACCCGGGCCGTCTACGAAGCCCTGGCCGATGCAAGGATCACCTACTCCCACGAGGCACCCTCCGACGAACCGGACCGGCAGGTGATCCGGGAACCCGGCGAGGTCCTATGGTCTCCGAGGCACGCCACCTGCCTCGACCTCGCCCTGATCATGGCTGGAGCCTGCCTCCACGCCAGCCTGCACCCCCTCGTCTTCATCCTCGACCCGCCCGAGGCCGGGCGAGCGGCTCACGCACTGCTCGGGGTGTGGATCGGTGATCCGCGCCCCGATGGCCCCCAGATGCCACAGACAGGCGTGTGGGACACGGCACCAGAAGGCTGGCTGGACCTCGTCCAGCAGGACGTGAACAGACCTCCTCGTCCGCTGCTCCTGCTGGACCCCATCGGTATCGCTCACGCTCTGCCCACCTCCCCGATCCGCGGTGCCCGCGCCCCATTCGCCGAAGCTGTTCGCGCAGGCGCCGAGTACGCCGCCGGATGGGACTGGCGGCTGGCCGTCGACATCGGCCGCACCTGGCGCCAGCAGGACACGCACACTCCTGCCGGTCACCCCAAAGACCAGCCGCTGCGGAGCCCGTACGTGGAGCTGGATCCGCAGGTGCACCGGCCACTGGAGGTCCTCAAGGCCGAGCACGCGGTGGTGCCTTTCCAGGCCCGCGACGAACTGACGGTCCTCACGCACTTCTGCCGCACCGTCGCCGCGGGACAGCACACCGGGATCGCCCTCATACATGGCGTCGGCGGCGCCGGCAAGACCCGGCTCGCCCTCGAACTCGCCGAGCGCATGGCCACCCGCGAGGGCTGGTACACCGGCTACCTCCGGGAAGGCAGCGAAGGACGCGACTGGGTCGGTGCCGTGGTCTCCCCCACCCTGATCGTCCTCGACTATGCCGAAGCCCGTGCAGCCGACGCCCAGGATCTACTGGCCATCCTCAAACGCCGCACCGAACGCGGCGCCGCACCGGCCGTCGTGGTGATGACGGCCCGATCCGCCGCCGGCCAGTGGCTCACCACCCTGCGCAAGGCATGGCAACGCGACGGACACCTCTGCCGCGAACTCCCATCCCTGGAGCTCCCGTCCGAGCACCCCGACGGCTCCGCGATCTTCCGCCGGGCCGTCGAGGCATTCCGCGACGAGCCTGACTCCGTCGGCCTGTCGGCGGCCGAGAGGGCAACCCCGGAGGAATGGACCACCCTGGACTACATCCTGCTGGCCTTCCTCGCCGCCCGCAGCCCTGGCAGGCTCCCTGAGACCCGCGCGCACTTGTATGAGGAAGTCCTCGAACACGAACGCGGCTACTGGGCCCAGACCTACCAGAGGGTCACCGGCAGCACCGGTGACGCCCCCGTGGACGTACTCAACCGCGCGGTCGCCTGCCTGACCCTACGAGCCCCCATCACCAGGGCCCAGAGCATCGCCACGCTCCGCGCGGTGGAAGAACTCGCCGACGACGCAAAGTGGCGCGAGGCCATCCGCATCACCCTCACCGACTGCCTTCAGCCAGGCCCCGGCGAACCACTCGTCCTGCGACCTGACCCCATCGCCGACCAACTCACCCTCCACGAGCTGGCCGCCGACCCTGAACTCCTCAACCGTGCCCTGGACGGCCTGGACCCCGAGCCCCTGCTGGACGCACTGCGCCAGCTCAACCGCGCCGCAGCAGCCAACCCGGACACAGCCGCCGACATGGTCTCCATATGGATCAGCGAAGAGCCGGACCGCTGGCGGCCCATGCTCCAGATTGCCGCCGAGCAGCGCGGCACCGCTCTTACCGCCCTCCGCCAGCTCATCGACACAACCCCCGCGCCCCCCTGGCTCGACGGCCTCTCCCAGGCCATCCCCTTCACCACCCTCGGCCTGCCCGACCTCGCGCTGCACGCCGACACCCGCCGCCTGACCGCACTGCGCTCTATCGCCGGGCCAGCACCCGCAGACCTCGCCGAACTCCTCCAACGCCTCAGCCACCGCCAGTCCAACACCGGAAACCGGGAGGAAGCACTCGCCTCCATCAACGAAGCCGTCCACCACTACCGCAACCTCGCCCAGACCAACCCCGCCGCATTCCTCCCCGACCTCGCCGGGTCCCTCAACAACCTCTCCAACCGGCAGAGCGACACCGGAGACCGCGACGGAGCACTCGCCTCCATCAACGAAGCCGTCCACCACTACCGCAACCTCGCCCAGACCAACCCCGCCGCATTCCTCCCCGACCTCGCCATGTCCCTCAACAACCTCTCCGGATGCCAGAGCGACACCGGAGACCGCGACGGAGCACTCGCCTCCATCAACGAAGCCGTCGACCACTACCGCAACCTCGCCCAGACCAACCCCGCCGCATTCCTCCCCGACTTCACCATGTCGCTGAACAACCTCTCCAACCGGCAGAGCGACACCGGAGACCGCGACGGAGCACTCGCCTCCATCAACGAAGCCGTCCACCACTACCGCAACCTCGCCCAGACCAACCCCGCCGCATTCCTCCCCGACCTCGCCATGTCCCTCAACAACCTCTCCAACCGGCAGGGCGACACCGGAGACCGCGACGGAGCACTCGCCTCCATCAACGAAGCCGTCGAAATCCGCCGCAACCTCGCCCAAGCCAACCCCGCCGCATTCCTCCCCAACCTCGCCATGTCCCTCAACAACCTCTCCAACCGGCAGAGCGACACCGGAGACTTGGACGCAGCCCTCACCTCGATCAACGAAGCCGTCGAAATCCGCCGCAACCTCGCCCAAGCCGACCCCGACGCATTCCTCCCCGACCTCGCCTTGTCCCTCAACAACCTCTCCAACCAGCAGAGCGACAACGGAAACCGGGACGTGGCCCTCACGTCCATCAACGAAGCCGTCGACCACTACCGAACCCTCGCCCAGGCCAACCCCGCCGCATTCCTCCCCAACCTCGCCACCTCCCTCAACAACCTCTCCAATCGGCAGAGCGACAACGGAAACCGGGAGGAAGCCCTCACCTCCATCAACGAAGCCGTCGAAATCCGCCGTACCCTCGCCCAGGCCAACCCCGCCGCATTCCTCCCCGACCTCGCCACCTCCCTCAACAACCTCTCCACCCGGCAGAGCGGCACCGGAAACCGGGAGGAAGCACTCGCCTCCATCAACGAAGCCGTCGAAATCCACCGCGCCCTCGCCCAGGCCAACCCCGCCGCATTCCTCCCCAACCTCGCCACCTCCCTCAACAACCTCTCCACCCGGCAGAGCGGCACCGGAAACCGGGAGGAAGCACTCGCCTCCATCAACGAAGCCGTCGAAATCCGCCGCAACCTCGCCCAAGCCAACCCCGCCGCATTCCTCCCCAACCTCGCCTTGTCCCTCAACAACCTCTCCAACCAGCAGAGCGACAACGGAAACCGGGACGCAGCCCTCACCTCCATCAACGAAGCCGTCGAGATCCACCGCACCCTCGCCCAGGCCAACCCAGCCGCATTCCTCCCCAACCTCGCCGGATCCCTCAACAACCTCGCCAACCAGCAGAGCGACAACGGAAACCGGGACGCAGCCCTCGCCTCCATCAACGAAGCCGTCGACCACTACCGAACCCTCGCCCAGACCAACCCCGCCGCATTCCTCCCCGACCTCGCCACCTCCCTCAACAACCTCTCCAACCAGCAGAGCGGCACCGGAAACCCGGAGGAAGCACTCGCTCCCATCAACGAAGCCGTCGAGATCCACCGCACCCTGGCCCAAGCCAACCCAGCCGCATTCCTCCCCAACCTCGCCGGATCCCTCAACAACCTCTCCAACCAGCAGAGCAACACCGGAAACCCGGAGGAAGCACTCGCCTCCATCAACGAAGCCGTCGACCACTACCGCAACCTCGCCCAGACCAACCCCGCCGCATTCCTCCCCAACCTCGCCTTGTCCCTCAACAACCTCTCCGGATGCCAGAGCGACACCGGAGACCGCGAGGGAGCACTCGCCTCCATCAACGAAGCCGTCCACTACTACCGAACCCTCGCCCAGACCAACTCCGCCGCATTCCTCCCCAACCTCGCCTTGTCCCTCAACAACCTCTCCAACCAGCAGAGCGACAACGGAAACCCGGAGGAAGCACTCGCCTCCATCAACGAAGCCGTCGACCACTACCGCAACCTCGCCCAGACCAACCCCGCCGCATTCCTCCCCAACCTCGCCGCCTCCCTCAACAACCTCTCGGTCCAGCAGAGCAACACGACCATGCCCTCTGTCGTCTGGGAAAACGCCATCATCGCCCTGGAAGCGCACACTCTCGCGCAGGCGGAACTCCGGGCCCATTACGCCAGCTATCTCGCCGAACACGTCGGCCCCGAACGCGCCGTCGATCAACTCATTCACGCAGCCCGCGGGGCAGTCGCTGGCAGCCCACAGCCGCTGCGCCGTGCCCGCCACCGGATCCGCAGCGTCGCGATCAGCCACAGCATCGACGACCCGCGACTGCCCGACTGGGCCATCCACCCCTTGCCCGATGAATCGCTGGAACTCCTCAATGAATGGGCCCAAGCTTCCGACTGGCCCGCCACCGAAGCCTTCCTGCGCACGCACGCCGACCGGCTCCAGCAACCTGACTTCCGCCACCACCTGCGCCTGGCCGCGGCCCTCTTCCCCGGTGTCCAGGCCATCGACCACCTCACCGCCCTCCTGGCCGAAGCCGATGCCCGAGGGTTCGGGACCGTCCTGGAGCAGGGTCGACGCGACCACAACCAACGTCTCCTCCTTGAGGCATGGATCAACACCCCGTCCTGGATGGACTCCAAGGCCTTCCTCAACGAACACAGCACCGCCTTGCACGCGCCCGAGATCCGAGCTCTCATCGCGGACATGGATGCCCCGGTCGCCCACCACCACCTGGCCATCCTCCAACTCACCGACCGCCTGCCCCACGACACGGTCTACGAGATCGTCACTGACCAGGACACCGCCAGCGAATACGCCTTCCATGCAATGGACCAGGCAGATGTCCCACAGCTGCGCCAGATTCTGGCCGCTCACGCGCGGCCGCTAGCCAGGCTGAGCACCGCGCTCTTCGCCGCGGTGGTCGCCACAGCAGATGGAGACACCGACCAAGCCCGCCAGCAAGCAGAGCTGATCGCCGGGCACGGCACCGACGTCCAGCGCCGCGCCTACGCCATCCGCCTCCGCACCCTCGCCCGGCACAACCGCGAACTCGCCCCCGCAGGAGAACTCGCCAACCTCATCGATCCCGACGACAACTCCTGACAAGACACCACCGCCAGCGCCCCCAACCCCTTGCCCGCCTGCCGCCGAGCATGACTCACCCTGGTACCGGCGACCAGCGCGTCCAGCGGCGACGACCAAAGCATTCCAGCGCGCACTGCACCCCTCCCACATCCATCCGAAGGAAGCGGCCGACGGGCTCGCCCAGCCCACGTGGGCAAGAGAGTTGCGTTACACGGGCGCCGGCCCCGTTCCTGCCCCCTCGCGAACTGAGCCCACATCGCTACTTGTATCCCCGCCGGGCGGTTTTCGCTTCGAACCGCTCCAGGCCCAGCACCCTCGCCGACCGAACCGTCGCGCACCAACGCCGAGGCGAGCAGCCCTGCGAAGGGGGTCTTGCCGGGTCTGCAACCCCAAGACGACCAGACGGCGCCCGCCTAAGGACCGAAGAAGGCAGCCAACCCCGACAACGCACTGGATCCCACGGGACGGGGTCGCGGAACCGCTGCCGACACCCTGCGTCCCCTGTGCGTCCCCTCGATCTTGCGTTGAAGCCCGACAGCGGCCGCCGCGTAAGCCAGCCAAGGCCTTGATCGCTTACATCACCGCAGGTCAGAGGAGTGGGCCGTGCTTCGGGCGGAGCGGGCTATGCAAGGGCCCAAAGACGTGAGCAGCGGATTCTCTCCGTTGAGCCCAACTTCGCGTGCCAACACTCCAGGAAAGACGTTTTCGCAGGTCAGAGAACTGCTCTGGTGGGGCGGGTGGGACTCGAACCCACGGCCGACGGATTATGAGTCCTTTGATGATCGTGACGGCCCTTGTTGGTCTTGCCCAGTGTGTGAAGTTTAGGCAGGTCAGAGGCAGTGCATCTTGATACTTCCTGTCAGCCCTGCTCGGTCCATGCAGATCCTTGTGTCCCCTCGCCGTCCCCTGGACGTTCCCAGGGCACGCGTTCCCTGCCACGGCAGGCGGTCCGCTCCAGCTCACATGTGGGATACGAACCCTCGTGCAGCGGATTTCCCTTCCACCGCGCAAACTCCGCCCGAGATACCGGGGCGGAGTTTGACGGCCGTTGCCGCCGCAGGCAACTACCCCCGCCCTCGAGTCGTGCGGTGAGGGCCTCGGCGCGGCTCGAAGAAGAACCACCCCAGACCGGCGATCAGCACGGCGGCGAAGATCACCACGACCACCCGGCGACACCATGGCGGACCGTCCTCTCTGCAATGTGACACCCTCAGCGTCGCTCTCGGCTACCCCTGTCAGGCAGAGGCCGAACGGCCCGGTGCACAGAACCGGGCGGCCTGTGCATGCGACCCGGCGGGGGCGACTGTGGCAGTGACAGAGAAGGCCGGTTGGACGGCGTGGCCCGTGCCCGCAGCCCCGGAGCCCGAGGAAGTGACTCGAGATGATGTTCTGGTACGACCACGACGTCAGCGGCTGGGGCTGGTTCGCCATGTCGGCCAGCATGATCCTTTTCTGGGCTCTGATCATCACCGCCGCCGTCCTGCTCTTCCGGGCCCTGAACCGTGCCCCCGAGCACACCCACATGCACGCCGGGCCCTCGCCCGAGCAGCTGCTCGCCGAGCGGTTCGCCCGCGGCGACATCGACGAAGAGGAATACCAGCGGCGCCTCGCCGCCCTGCGCTCCTCCGGTCCCCTCACCAAACACTGACGCTCGCCCAAGAAGGAGGACCGGCCATGAGGAACAACAGGAACTACGGCCTGTACGCGATCGCGGTCGCCATCGCCGTTGTCGGTGCACTGGCGCTCGGAGTGCCCCTGGGCAACCTCGCGATCATCCTCGTTCTGCTCGCCTGCCCGCTGATGATGTTCTTCATGATGCGCGGCATGCGCGGCGGCGATGACATGGAAGGACGCGGACGTGGCCACGACGACGCACCCAAGGATCGCGATCCACACGAGCACAAGCCCTTCCTCTGAGACGGACGGCGACGGGAGGCATGCATGGGCTGGTGGCGATCCTGGTCGGCGTGCTCCCACTGGGTGCCGTCCGGGCCGCGCGACGGTACTCCGCAGGCACCCGAGCTCCGCCCGTCGGTATGGAGGTGACCGGACATGGAAGTGCTCGCCTGGACGCTGATCGCCCTTGGAGCACTGACCACGGCAGCCTGCGCTGTCCATCTCACCCGGCGTCACCGGCGCGACGCCTCGCGGCTGGCTCGTGCCCTACGTTCCACGGCCCCCGCCCTCCTCGCGGCCGGTCTCCTTCCCCTGCCCGTTCTCCTTGCCGTCGACGCGCCCGCGGCAGCCTGGGGCTCGTGGGGTGCCGTCACTATCGCCGCTGCCCTCGTCTATGCGGCCGCCGACACGTTGCGTGATGTCTCAGGCCCGCGGGCTTCGTCCCGAACCCGGAGCGAGCCGTGACCGGCCGGGGCTCGCGCGGGTCGCCCTCACGGTCCAGGTGTGGGTGGCCAACTCGGAGCGACGCTGATGGCCGCAACCGCCACGTAGCGCGTGACACTGGTTCTGGGCCCTCACCGCTACGGCGGTGCTGGCGATGCGCACACTGGATCACGGGCTGCGGTCGGCTCCTGGCCCGCAAGAGGGATCCTCGTCCTGGCCGACTCCCTGGTGCTGATCGCCTCCGCCGTTCATGCGGCGCGGATCCTGGCCGTGCTCGACAGCCCGCCCCGCCTCCCCGTTGCCTGACCCCAGGGCCCGGCGGCGTTCGGTCACAGGCGCACCAGAGGCTGTTCTCCCGTCGGTCATCTCGGTCTCACTCGTCGAAGGAGGAGTGACCGTGCATCACTACCCAGAACATGACGATCACGACGCACCTCAGCACGAGGGTCTTAGCAAGGAGCGCAGCACGGCGGTTTTGGATGTGCGCGGCCTTGTGTGGGCGTCGCAGCAGAGCACCGTTGCCGCCGTGCTTGGGCGGCGTCCCGGCGTCCTTCAGGTCGAGGTCAACCCGGTCGCGCAGTCGGCGACCGTGGCCTTCGACCCGCGGCGTACGTCGCTGGCCGAGCTGCGCCGCTGGGTGGAGGACTGCGGCTACCACTGCGCCGGCCAGTCGGTGCCGTCCCATGTCTGTGACCCGATGGCCGAGCCGGACCCTCCCGCCGACGTGGTCGGAGTCGCGGAGGACCGGCATGTGGCTCAGGAGGGCCGAACTGCGCGGGAGGCCGCGCCGACCGCGCCACCGGAACGCGCTGAGCACGTCGAGAGCGCCGCGCCCGAGGCCCCCACCGAGGCCGAGCAGGTGCCGTCGCCGCACGAGCTGATGGGGCACGGCGGGCACGAGGCCATGTCGATGACGGCGATGGTGGCCGACATGCGCAACCGCTTCCTGGTGGCGTTGGTGTTCTCGATCCCCATCGTCATCTGGTCGCCGATCGGCGAGGACGTTCTCGGTCTGGACGTGCCGGTCCCCTTCGGGCTGCGCCAGGACGTGTGGGCATTGCTGCTGAGCCTGCCGGTGATCTTCTACGCGTGCTCGATCTTCTTCGTCGGCGCCATAAGGGCTTTGCGTGCCCGCACTCTGGACATGATGGTGCTGGTCGCGGTCGCCGTCGGCTCCGGCTGGCTGTACTCCCTGATCATCACGCTCACCGGGGGCGGCGACGTCTTCTACGAGGCGGCCACCGTGCTGGCCTCCTTCGTGCTGCTCGGCCACTGGTTCGAGATGCGCGCCCGGGGCGGCGCCAATGACGCCATCCGCGCCCTGCTCGACCTCGCCCCTGCCAAGGCACTCGTCGTGCGTGAGGGTCAGCCGGTCGAAGTTCCCACGGCCGAGGTCGTTGTCGGCGACCTGCTGCTGGTTCGCCCCGGAGCCAAGATCGCTGTCGACGGGATCGTGGAGGAGGGTGAGAGCGAGGTCGACGAGTCGATGGTCACCGGGGAGAGCCTGCCGGTACACAAAGCCCCCGGCTCGCAGGTCGTCGGCGCAACCATCAATGCCAACGGCACGCTCCGCGTGCGCGCCGCCAGGGTCGGCTCCGACACCGCGCTGGCACAGATCGTCAAGCTCGTCCAGGAAGCCCAGAACTCCAAGGCACCGGGTCAACGTCTCGCCGACCGGGCCGCGTTCTGGCTGGTCCTCGTCGCCCTGATCGGCGGTGCCGCGACGCTGGCGGTCTGGCTGCTGGCCACAGGCTCGCTGGGCACCGCGATGCTGTTCGCCATCACTGTCGTCGTCATCACCTGCCCGGACGCCCTGGGCCTGGCCACCCCCACGGCCATCATGGTCGGCACAGGACTGGGAGCCCGGCGCGGGGTGCTGTTCAAGAACGCGGTCGCCCTGGAGGCATCGGCCGGGATCCAGACCGTGGTCATGGACAAGACCGGCACCCTGACCAAGGGCGAACCGGAAGTGACCGACCTGATCACCTTCCCGGGACAGGACGAGGGAGAACTGCTGAGGCTGGTCGCGGCAGTGGAACGCGAGTCCGAACACCCGCTGGCCGAAGCCGTCGTACGCTACGCCGAGAGCCGGACCGTGGATGCAACCAGCGCGCGCCACTTCGAGAACGTCCCCGGCCACGGTGCGACCGCCGTTGTCGAGGGCCACCGGGTCGCGGTCGGCAACCGCAGACTGGCCATGCGCGAAGGCGTCGACCTGGGCCAACTAGCCGCCCGGCGAGACGAACTGGCCTCCACTGGCCGCACCGTCGTCATCACCACCGTCGACGGCCGGGCGGCAGGGCTGATCGGCATCGCCGACGCGCCCCGGGAGACCTCGGCCGCCGCCGTGGCCGAACTACATGCCCTGGGCGTCGAGGTGGTCATGCTCACCGGCGACAACCAGGCCACTGCCCAGCGCATCGCGGATCATCTGGGCATCGACACCGTCATTGCCGAGGTACTGCCCGGGGACAAGGCAGCCAAGGTCGCCGAGCTGCAACGCGGTGGCCGTAAAGTCGCCATGGTCGGCGACGGCGTCAACGACGCCCCTGCTCTCGCTCAGGCCGATCTCGGCATCGCCATCGGCGCCGGCACGGACGTGGCCATCGAAACCGCCGACCTCGTCCTGATGCGCTCAGACCCCCTCGACGTGCCCACCGCGCTGCGCATCGGCCGCGGCACTTTGCGCAAGATGCGACAGAACCTCGGCTGGGCCATCGGCTACAACGCCATCGCCCTGCCCATCGCCGCAGGCGTGTTCGAGCCCGCCTTCGGTCTGGTGCTGCGACCGGAGATCGCCGCGCTGTCCATGTCCGGGTCCAGCATCATCGTCGCCGTCAACGCCCTGGCGCTGAAACGGCTGCGGCTACCGGTCGCCGAATCGTCGCCCGCCGATCAACCCCCCAGTGGTCCGGCGGTCCTTGGCACCGGCGAGGACGCCTGGGCGGACACCGGCCGCCATGCCGCCTGAAACGGCGGTCGGCGGCCGAGGCCGCGCGCAACATCTGCACCCGCCGCTGGGCAGGCCACCCGGCTACGGCCCCGGCCGCGTCCTCATCGATGCCGCCGTCACCGCACCTTCGACGAATTCGGCGCGCTGCTCCTCGGCCTCGTCTCAGGGCTGGGACCCCCAGGCGCTCCCGTCTGCGGAACGCGCACGCGGACACACCCGTTTGCCGCACTCGGCCTGCGGCCCGCCCCGCACTCTCGAACACTGGCACCAGGAATCCTCGTACCGCCGGCCCCGAACGTCTTGTGCCCAGGAAGGGACTCTTGTGACTCCCGAGGAACTTGCTACGGCTGCCGACCCCACGATCCTTGGAAACTACCTGGCGGAGTTGCCTCAGCAGCCGCACCATCACGGCCCGCTGACGAGCACCCGCCAGGACGAATTCCAGGGGCACAGCATCGTCATCAAGACGACCTACGAGGTCACGGTGGACGGCGCGCCGATCGCCGTTCCTCTCATGGTGTCGAACGACGGTCGCGTCCACTGCCACGCCCTACCCACCTACGAGTTCCTGTCCGCGATGGACACCATCCGGTCGCTGATCGAGAACTTCCCCGACGACTTCCCAGGCGGCGACGGCCCTGGTGGTGGCGACAACGGAGGTCACCCGGATCACCACGCCCACCGGACCGACCACCAGGGGAGCGTCTGACATGGCCGTCGTACGCAGGAACATCATCACCAGCCCTGACGCCCGGGACGCCTACGTCGAAGGTGTCCGGCGCCTTAAGCGCGAGGACTCGACACTCAAGACAACCGCATTCGGTATTCCCGGGCCGCCCGCACCGGTCCGAACCTATGACCTGTTCGTCATCTGGCACTTCAAGGCGATGATGACCCCCGTCCCCCCGAACGGTGACATCAATATCCGCAACGCGGCCCATCGGGGCCCGGTTTTCCTGCCGTGGCACCGGTTCATGCTGAATCTCCTGGAAGCACACCTCCAACGCGTCCTGAACGATTCCAGCTTCGGGCTCCCGTATTGGGACTGGTCGATCGACGGATCGCTGCCCGCCCCCGAGACCGCGCTGATCTGGAAGCCGGACTTCATGGGCGGGCAGGGCATTCCGGTGACCGACGGGCCGTTCGCCTTCAACGCCGGCGACCCGAACGGTTTCCGGGTCCGGGTGGAGGCAGGCCCGACCGTCAACCTCCGCCAGACGGACAGGGGCTTGCGCCGCGCGTTCGGGAGCGGTTTCCCCACTCTCCCCAACGCCCTGGACGTGGGGGCCGCCTTCAACTCGCTGCCGGCACCGCTCGGCGACCCAGACCTCGCCACGTACGACTTCGATCCCTGGCTCGCGAACTCGCGAGGGTTCCGCAGCCGGCTCGAGGGCTTCACCGGAACGGGGCTCCACAACCAGGTGCACCGGTGGATCGGAGGGGACATGGCGCCGGCCTCGTCACCGAACGATCCGGTCTTCTTCCTGCACCACGCCAACGTGGACCGGCTGTGGGAGGGCTGGATGAATCGTCAGGGGCGAACCTATCTGCCCACGATGTCCGAGCCGGCGAACATCCTGCTGGGCCAGCGGATCGACGACCCGCTGGTCTCGCCCCTGGGCGCGGGCGTCACTCCTCGGAAGACACTCGACAACACCGCCCTGTTCACCTACGACGTCGTCCCCTGAACCAGCACATACGTGGCAGCCGCTCGGAGCAGTACGAGGAACGCCTCGTCCGAGGCGGCGGCCGTGCCGGGCGGGTGGAGGTGCCGGAAGTTCAGCGGGACTTGGAGGCGCGGCGGAAGGCGAGGCGGCCCAGGCCAGCGAGGACGATGACCTTGACGAGGACGATCGCCAGGACGATGCCGGCTGCCCAAGTCCATCGCCAGTTCGCCAGCAGTGCTCCAGCCAGTCCCAGGTGCACGGCTATGACGAGCACGACGGCCGCGACAAGGCCTATCGTCCCGACGTGTCGTCGGCGCCCTACGGCTCCCTCTTCAGGCACGGGTGTCGTGTTGATGATTTTGCCGGGTGGGGGTGTGGATGCTTCAAGCCGTTGCCAGGTCACCTTCAGCCATTCGCGTCTGCCTAAGCGTTCGACATGCCCGCCGACAAGGTCCTGCAGCTTCCGAAGGTTCTCCTCGTCGGCAGCTTCGACGCGCAGTGTCAGCACGTTCGGGGTGGCCTGCATGGTGCACCGGCCCCAGGGAAGCCTGACACTTCCGTGCGTGTCCGACGATTCGACGACTGCCTGGGCGGCCACCGCCTGCATCTCACGCAGCGCCTGCGCGTCACCGCCCTGATGGGCGCGGGGCCGGTGGCCCAGGTGTCGGCCCTTGTTGTTGAAGTGCTTGCAGAGCTGGACGAGATACCGGCTCGGGCGTTCGGTCTCGACGTGGGCTTCGGCGGTCAGCATGGCATTCCTTTGATTCGTGTTCAGATGCGGGTGAGGGCGACGAGCCAGGCCCGAACGCCGTCCGGGTCGGTGGCGATGTCGATCGTGTCGGGCTCGATGGAGTCGATGCGCCACCCGTCGCCGAATGACGCTTCGATCTCGTCCCGCGTCAGCTTTCGCACCCGGCCCCACTCGCCCGGCTGTCGGTCGCTGAAGCCGAGCATGAAGTAGCGGCCCTCCGGCCGGACCACGGAGCGCAGGCCGGCGACGTATGTCGCGCGGTCGTCGTCGAAGATGTGGAAGAGCCCGCAGTCGAGAACGGTGCCGAAGGGCTCCTGGAGATCGGCCAGTTGCCGGGCCTCGTGGAGGAGGAACCGCGCGGTACGGCCCCGGTCGCGCGCCTTGTCCCGGCGGTGCGCAGCGCCCGGGCAGCGAGATCAATGCCGGTCGGATCCAGGCCGAGACCGGCCGCCATGAGTGTGTGCTCGCCGGTTCCGCACCTCACGTCCAGCATCCGGCCGCGGACAGCATCCGCGGCGGCGAGGGGAGCCATCCATGCTCGTGTCCTTCCCGTAGCCGCGATTGTCCCGGACCCCGTGACGACACCAGCTTTATCGATACACTTTGTCACTGTCAACCCATACTGTCTCTATGTCGTCGGGTCGTACACTGAGGCCGTGCCGAAGCTGTGGAACGAGACGATCGATACGCACCGCGCAGCGGTGCGTGCCGCGGTCCTGGACGCCACCGCGGCACTGGTCACCGAGCACGGGCCGACGTCCGTGACGATGTCGCAGATCGCCAAGGAAGCCGGCATCGGGCGTGCGACGCTGTACAAGTACTTCCCGGACGTCGAAGCAATCCTGCTCGCCTGGCACGAACGGCAGATCACCGAGCACCTCGGTCTGCTCGCCGAAGTCCGGGACCAGGCCAACGACTCGGGCGAACGGCTCGAAGCCGTGCTGAAGGCGTTCGCCCTCATCGCCTACGAGTCCCGTGGGCACCGCGAGACCGAACTCGCGGCGTTCCTGCACCGAGACCCGCACGTCACCCACGCACAGCAGCAACTCCACGGCATGATCCAAAGCTTGCTGGCCGAGGGCGCCCAGGCGGGCGACCTCCGGGACGACATCGCGCCCGGCGAGCTCGCAAACTACTGCCTGCACGCGCTGACCGCAGCCGGCAGCCTGCCCTCCAAGGCGGCGGTCCACCGGCTCGTCGCGGTCACCCTGGCCGGGATGCGCCCGGTTGCGACAGAGGCCGATCCCGACGCGGCGGACTGACGCAAGGCTCCCACCGGATGCCGGCAGGAGCCTTGTCGTACTGACAGTCCTCCAGCTCGTCGTCGATGAGCAGGTTGTAGCCTGCTCACCGCCCCTCGCCGAGTGGATGATCGGCTTCGGCAGGGGGCACGCCGTCGTCCGCGCCACCACTGACGCAGTCGAGTTTCCGCCGCTGTTCCGGGCCTTCGTGCGGAAGGCCCGGAACAGTGTTGAGCATGGGGCGCATCAGAGCCGGTCGAGGATGCCCTGCATCTGCCTGACCTCGGTGGACTGGTTCTTGATGACGTCGTCGGCGAGCTTCTTGGCTGCGGCGTCGCCGCCGTTCTTCTGCTCGTCCTTCGCCATGTCGATCGCCCCGCTGTGGTGGGCGATCATCAGCTCGGCGAACTTGCGGTCGAAGTCCTTGCCCTTGGCGGCCGTGAGGTCCGCCATGTCCTTTTCGGACATCATCCCGGGCATCGAGCCGCCGCCGTGATTCATGCCGCCGTGGTCCATGCCGGACGACTCCGACCTGCCCCATGTCTTGAGCCAGGAATGCATGGTCTTGATCTCGGGATCCTGAGCCTTCTCGATCTGCCCAGCCAGGGTCTTGATCTCCTGATCGGACGCCCGGCCGTCGGCCAGCCTGGACATCTCCAGGGCCTGCTGGTGGTGGACGATCATCGACTGGGCGAACGTCACGTCCGCGTCGTTGAATGCGCCCACGGCAGGCGACTTCGTCGACTCCTGAGTGTCGGCGGAGTTGTGGCCCTCGTGCCCGGCGCCGGAGGTGTCGCTGCCGCCGCAAGCGGCGAGCAGCAGGGTCGCGGCAGCGACGGCTGCCACTACCGCGACACCGCGCTGGTGGGGCATGCGGAAGGAACGCTTGCAGACGGTCATGTGCTGTGTACCTCGTTGGTCGATTCTGCGGATAGATGCGTCGTCGTCTCGGCGGGCAGCCCTCACGGGCCCGCCCGCGCGGGCGGGTCGGCCTATATCCGCAGGATCGACAATTGCGCCAGGTCAGGCGGTCTTGGCGGAGGATCGGGGCGTACGAGCATGAACACCCGGGCGCCGAGATCGGGCAGCCCATCGCGCCGTGCGGCGAACGCCGCGTACAGCAGAGAGGCCAGCGCCCAGCCACCGAGCACCGCCAAGCACAGGGACGTCATGTCCATCCCCAGACCGGGGTTGTACGGCGCCGACACAGCGTTGGCCGGCTCGGAGCTGTGTGCAGGGCGGTCGGCGATGCTGGGCGTTGCCGCGTGGGTGCCACCGTCTCGCTCACCGTGCATGGAGACCGTGCCGCCCCCGTGAGCGCCCACCGCATGAGGCGCGGCTGACATATGGGAGCCGGAGCCGCTGCTCGGGTGGCCGACGGTGTGCATGATGAACACGCCGAGTGCCAGCACGACGACAAGCAGGATGCGCGCTGCCACGCCCACTGCTCGTGTGTACCGGTGCACCATGAACGCTTACCTCCGCTGGCGACGATATCCGAGGCGCTGTGTAGTACGCCCGGCGAGCTGATCCCGTTCAGTCAGTGGGCGTGGCTATCGTCGTGACCCGGTTCTTCTGCTGCGCTGCCGTCAGGCGGGGGTGCGCCGGGGCTCGGCGCGGCAGGCGGGGAGGGCTCCTGGTGGACGGGAGCGTGCTCGTCCTGCTTCGTCTCCTCCTCTGTTCCGTGGCCGTGCCCGCCGCCCGGCGCAGACTCACCCATGGAGGCCGCCAACTGGCGCAGGCCGACGAAGCTGACGGTCGCGATGAGGAGCACGGCCAACCCCACCAGGCTGAAGATGCGGTGCCAGGGCGTGTCCGCGTCCTTGATGACGTACGCGATGAAGGACACGGTCATGCCCGTGGGTATGAGTACGGCTCCGCGGGCCGGGAAGTCGTCGAAGTGCTGCAGGCCCCTGCTGAGCATGCCGTTGCCGAACGACAGCAGGAGCGAGGCGCCGATCACCACCAGCATCCGCGGCAAGCCCGGCCACTCGCGGGCGAGGATGAGTTCGGTCCCAGGCTTGCCGGATGGCGACCAGGCCGTGACCACAGGGTGAGCCAAACCGGTGGAAGAAACCGCCCCAGCACACCCCTCGCGCGGGCAGACCCGACTCATGAGGCCTCAGGATCGGCCCCGCAGACGCGCCATTGCTGATCCGGCGAGCGGCCCCACGGGCTCCGGTCTTCGCGACGTCCCAGAGTCTTTTGGACGACATCCGGGCAGCTTCGACCCAGGTGGGCCGTTATCAATTCGGGCTGTTTCCTGTACGCCTCCAGCCAATCACCGGGCAACCCCGCGATGAGAGCCTGCCACCAAAACCTGAGCGATCGGGGGGAACTGCGCGTCAGCGACGGCCAGCCGGACCGTTTTCAGTTCGGGCCGTTTTCGTTCGGGCCGCTTCAGGCCCAGCCCTCTCGTCTGCACCTTGTCGGCTCCCACCCAGGGCAGACCCTGATCAGCGACCGCCACTACCACGGCGCCGCGTTCGAACGCGAACTCACTCAGTGGGGAATCCGACTGCTGCGGCTGGCCCGCAAAGGCGAGCCCGCGCGGGCCGGGTCCGAGCTATTCAGGCCGCTGCGGCAGACCATCGAGTCGGTCAAGCAGACCTTCAAGCCCAACTCGACCTCGCACGCCACCAAGGCCGCACTCCCGGCGGTGTCATGGTCCGCGTCCTGCAGCGCGTCCTCGCACTCACGGCCGGGATCTGGCACAACGGCCGCACCGGCCAACCCTTCATGCGCTCGCTGACCGCCTACGACCACTAACTCCTCGGATCATTCATCTCAGGCGGCAGGAGCCGACGACGGCCTGAGGCCGAGTGGACGGTCGGCGAATGCCTTCTCCGAGTCGACCTCGTAGCAGACGTTGATGCTCGAGTCCCCGAGAGTTGTGTCGGCGAAGCGTTGGACGTCTTCAACGGACTTTGTCTCCCAGAGGCACGTCACGGCGGATCCTTCGACATGTGGGTAGAACTGCAGCACCCGGGTGCCATCGGGCGCTCCGATGCCGTCGATAAGGGCCTGGCCGCGGGGAAAAGCTATCTCCGGGTTCAAGATCTTGTGCTGGGCCACGACGTACATGGGGCCCTCCTCTTTGGTGTCGTGTCGTTCGACGATTCGACGCTGGGCGTGCGGAGGTGGACGCCGCGTCGCGCATGTTCACCAAATCCATTGTGGACTGGGATGGTCATTCCTGGCCACGCAGCTCAGACCGGCTCGAACGCCACCAGGGCGGCACCCCCGCCGGTGTCATCGTCGGCGTCCTGCAGCGCGTCCTCGCACTCACGGCCGGGATCTGGCACAAATCAGTTCGGGCCGCCGCTTCAGGCCCAGCCCCCTCGTCTGCTCCCGCTTGAGTACCAATGCCGGAGGCGAGCAGCCCCGCGAAGGTGATCTTGCTCGACGGCATCTCAAGGTGACCACACCGCACCCACCGGAACAGCCCCAGAACGGGCACACGAGACGGGGTCGCGGGTCCACTACCAACACCCAGTGTCCCCTGTACGTCCCCTCGATCTTGAGTTCGCGCCCGACAGAGGCAGTCCCTCCAGCCAGCAACGACCTTGATCGCCGACATCACCGCAGGTCAGAGAAATCCTCTGCTCCGCGGGCAACAGGAGCTGCACTACGCTCCAAAGCCGTGAGCAGCGGATTCTCTCCGTTGAGCCCGAGTTCGCGCCCTAAACGCCCCAAGAGGGACGTTTCTGCAGGTCAGGGCGCTACTGGAGTGGGGCGGGTGGGACTCGAACCCACGGCCGACGGATTATGAGTCCGTCGCTCACATCTTGCGGATACGCAGGTACCGCGCGAGATCCGGCAGCAACTGTCTCACAGCGGCCACCAGAGCAGCCGCGGCGGCCGCGCCGCCGATGATTGTCTTCTTCATGCTTGTCTCCTCACTTCGCGGCCTCGCCGACCGCAGCAGGTGGCGCGGACGATTCCCGCTCGCCGTCCCGTAGCACGCCCAGGATCAGCCGTACGGCCTCCGGCACCGCGGCAGCCACCGGCAGGCTGAGGCCGATGCCTTCCTCCACGCCGGCTGGTTCGCAGCCGACGACCAGGGTGCGCCGCGGTGGCTGGGCGTCGGTGCTCGCGCAGAGGGTTTCCAGGAGGGCCAGGACCGCGTCGGGGGACATCCGGTGGCCGTCCAGCAGGGCGCCCCGGGGCTCGATGTCGCCGGAGCGCTCGGCTTCGATCAGGTAGACCGTGCCGGGGGCGCCGCCGCGTGCCGTGGCGTCGACCAGGACGAGGGTGTCGTAGCCGTCGAGGAGTTGATACGCCAGGTGGACGCCCCGTACGCCGATGTCCACGACCTCGGCGTGTTCCGGAAGCTGTTGCGCGGCCAGCCTGCGTACGGTCTCGACGCCGAAGCCGTCGTCGCCGAGGAAGATGTTGCCGACCCCGGCGACCAGAGTCCGGGCGCTGCTGTCCTGTGGCCGTTTCATCCGTCCTCCAGGGGGACGACCTCGTCGGGCTGGAAGTACAGGAAGCGGCCCTGCTCGCGGCGGATGTCGGCTCCCGGATCGCCCTCGACGGTCACCGCCAGGTGCACCGCACCGTCCACGTCGTGCAGCACCGCCTCGACCCTGGCACTGCGGCCATGCAGGAACAGATCCTGTGCGTCGGTGCGGCGCAGGCCAGGGCGCAGTAGTACGCGGCTCCCGGCGCCCAGCGGCCGGCCGTCGACGAGGACCCGGTCGTGGGCCGGGTCGAAGCCGGAGTCGCTCGCCGGGTCCCACCAGGGGGTGTCCGGCCGCCGCACCTCGTCCGCCGTGTCGGAGCCGGTCACCTCCCGCAGCGAACGCACCGCGCCGTGCAGGCGCTCGAGGACCTCGGGGGGCATCGAGTCGGCCAGGTCGATCACCGCGGCGGCCCGTTCGTCGGTGCCGCGGGCCTCGCGCTTCTCCTCGTCGGTGAGGGCCGCGGTGCGCAGGGCCAGGATCTCGTCGATCTCGGTGGAGTCGTAGAGGGTTCCTGGACTCTCGGGGGCGATGGCGGGGTGGTCCTCCAGGATGATCGGGGAGGACAACACCAGGTCCCCGCGGCCGGGTTCCCCGGCGAGGACCGGCCAGGTGTGCAGGTTGCGGCAGGAGGCGATCGCGCCCTTGGCCCACTGGGGCGGATCCGTCATCGACAGGAACGATCCGGCGCTGAGGCTCATCAGAAGGTGCGCGGCCAGCAGTGAGTACGCCAGCGCGGCGTCCCGGTCGGCCGAGCCGTCCGGCGGGCTCCAGGTGCTGGTGTTCTCCACGACAGCGGTCAGGCACATCACCCGGTAGGGCCCGTCGAGTTCACGCGCGGACAGCCGCACGATGCCGCTGATCTCCTCGCATCGGCGAATGAGCCGGCCGACCGTCCGGCCGACCGCGTCCACGACGGGCTCGGTCTGTTCGCGGGCCGGGCGGGTGAAGGGGACCGTGACGCCGTCTCCTGTCAGACTCTCCACCGGGACGAGCACTTCGACTCGCTCTTCGACGCCCTCGTCCCAGGGCACCAGGACGCGGTCCTCCAAGGGGAGTTCCGCCACCGTCTCGAAGCCGCCGCCCGGCAGGGCTTGTTGTACGGTCCGGCGCTGGGCGTGCAGGAAGCGCACCTCGACCGCGAGGCTCGCGCCCGTCTTCGGCTCCATCAGGCATTCGGTGTGCTGGAAGTCGTGCTCCTCGCACTCGGCGCCCCACGCGGGCGGCACGAGCACACCGAACTGCCAGCGCAGCCGGTTCTTGGCGGCCGAGGCACGGTACGGGTAGAGCACATAGCCCTCGAACAGCACCGCGTCCGCCACCTGCCGGGCATGGGCCAGCCTGGCTTCCGTCTCCGGTGCGAAGGCAGTTGTCGTCACCGCGCCGTCCTCCCCGTCGCGTGTGGCAGCAGCGCCCGGTCCGGGCCGTGCCCCGGAAGGGGCACCGGCCTTTCGGCCTCGGCCAATAGGGCCCGTACGGCCGCCTCCCAGGAGGGCAGTGCCCGCTGTGACCGGAAGGCGAGCAGTGCGTCCACGGTGTCGCGGGGCAGCCGGATCCAGCCGCAGCCGGGGAAGTGCTGCTCGACCATCTCCTGCCACACCTCGACCGGCATCCGGAAGGCCGCCTCCCGGTCCCAGGGCACGGGCTCGACGCGGAAGCCGCCGGCTCCCGTGAATGCCGTTCCGGAGAACAGCATGAGCAGCGGCACCTCGCCCGCCTCCAGGGCGTTGAAGTACCGGGTGGCGGCGACGTCCATGTCGTACGTGCAGGGCACGGCGAGGTCGGTCTCCGTCTCCCCCGTGAAGCCGGGAACCATGTGCGAGACCTGGGCGAACTGAACCGGCTGGAGCGTGCTGCCCCAGCGCGAGCGGTCGCCGAAGAGGTCGGCAAGCGCATCGGCCTCCGCCGGCTCGTAGCCGCGCCGCGCGGGCTCGATGCGGATCTGGCAGCGCAGGGCCAGGGCGTGAACGCGGGCGTTGTCGGACGCGGTGATGCGCAGCCTGAAGACGAGCGTCGGACCGGCCGCGTACGGGTCGGCTCGTACGCCCGTACACGTGAAAGCGAACTCCGTCATGGCCGGCCCTCCCCCGGCACCGCCCGGGCGCGGCGGCCGACCTGCTCGAAGAATGCCTCCAGATCGGCCCGGGCCTCGGCTCCGCCGTCGAAGCCCTGCCACAACAGGCGCATGCGGCCCACCAGTTCGTAACAGATGTCGATCGGGACGAGGTAGCACTCGGGCCGGCCACCGCCCTGTGTACGGCGCAACAGCAGCGCCTCCACGTCGGGTTCGAGGAGCGCGGCCAGCCGGCTGTTGCCCAGCACGGTCTGCCATGCCGAGGGTTCGAGTTCACTCTCGGTCGCGCCGGCGGGACTCGGGTAGAGCGCCACCAGGCGGTTGAGCGCCGCGTTGCGGAAGAAGAACGCGACACCGACCGGGATCTGCAGAACGTCCCACGCGCTGTCGTCCAGGCGGTGGTCAGGGTCGGCCAGATAGCGGTCCGGGACCGCGCGGAAGCGGCCGCCCGCGGCGCCGGGCCGCTCGAACAGGAGGGCACAGGAGACGCAGGCGCAGGCAAGTGCACGCTTGTCCGTGTCCACCAGGTGGCGGTGGCTGTCTTCGGCGACCACCGCTCCGCACAGTTCGCAACTCGCCTGCGGTACTGGACGCTCCGTCAGAAACCGGCGCAGTCCGCGGACTTCACCAACCAGCGGCGCAGGAGGCCGCGGCCGGAGCCGAGAGGCGCTCACCGCGCCTTTCCCCCGGCCGGTCCGGACCCGTTGCGGGAGGTGGGAGGCGTTCCGATCTGGAGAAGCGCGGGCTCCCCGGCGGCGGCGCCCGTCTCCACTTCCACAGCGGTCACTTCGGGCGCGAAGCAGGTGAGAGCGTTCTCGACGGCCTGTAGTGCCGCCGCGCTCGTGGCGGCGCATCCGCAGCCTCCACTACCGGCGGACCGCAGGCGCAGCGTTCCGGAGGTGTCGTCGAAGCCCACCACCTCCCATACATGGTCACCGGCCGCGTCCAGGGCACGGGCGATGCGCGTGCCTGCGTTCTCGGGATGCAGGTCGTGCAGGAGGAGCAGGCTCGAGACGAGTTCGTCTTCGAGCAGGACGGACAGGCGGCTGTCGGCGCCGGGTGCGTCGAGCAGCCGGACGATCCGGGCCAGCGAGGCTCCGTAGAAGTCCATCAGGACCCGGACCAGTTCCTCGGCCCCGGCACGTGCCGATTCGTCACCGGTGGCGGCCAGCCTGTCGAGGACCTGTTCCACGCGCCGTCCTGCCTGCTCAGCGTTCATGACCCCGGTGGCGCCGTCTTTCGGCGGGGCCGTGGTGCGGGCTGCCGCGCTCATCCGGCCAGACCGCTCAGGCCGGTGGGCACGTGCATCGACTTCACGGTCTTACCACCGCCGACGTACATGTGAACGCCGCAGGGCAGGCACGGGTCGAAGCTGCGAACCGCGCGCATGATGTCGATGCCCTTGAAGTTCTCCGGCGAGTTCTCCTCGAAGATGGGCGTGTTCTGCACGGCGTCCTCGTACGGGCCGGGTGTGCCGTACGTGTCGCGCGTGCTGGCGTTCCACGGAGTGGGCGGGTACGGGTGGTAGTTGGCGATCTTCCCGTCCCTGATGACCATGTGGTGGGAGAGGACACCACGTACGGCCTCGGTGAAGCCGACGCCGATGGACTGGTCCGGCACCTCGAACTTCTCCCAGGTCTGGGTGCGGCCGGCCCGCACTTCCTCCAGGCCCTTCTCGGCGCAGTGCAGGGCGATGGCCGCGGCGTAGGCCTGGAAGTAGGTACGGGCGCGGTTGCGTTCCAGCGCATTGCTCCAGCGCGGGATCTTCCACTCGAAGGTGGTCTCGGGCTTGGTCATCGTGCGCGGCAGGTTGATGACGACGCTGTTTCCGGTGGCCTTGACGTAGCCGACGTCGACGAGGCCGGACAATGCCGTCGACCACAGGCGGGCGATCGGGCCGCCGCCGGTGTCCAGCGGCAGATAGTCCTTGCCGTCGAACCAGCGCGGCGACATCACCCAGCTGTACTTGTCGTTGAAGTCCCGCTTCTGCGGGGCCGGGATGGTGTGCTGGTTCCACGGGTGACGCGGGTCGACGGGGTTGCCGAGCGGGTCGTGGGTGACGAACTGCTCCTGGCCCTGCCAGTCGTCGTAGTACGAGCTCCCCAGCAGGATGCGGATGCCGAGGTTGATCTCGGTGAGGTCGTTGGTGACGAGCTTGCCGTCGACGATGACGCCGGGGGTGACGAACATCCGCCGCCCCCAGCCGGTCATGTTGGCGTAGGTGAAGTCGCAGTACTCGGGGTCGTTGAGGGCTCCCCAGCAGCCGAGCAGGATTCGTCGGCGGCCGACTTCCTCGTAGCCGGGCAGGGCCTCGTAGAAGAAGTCGAACAGGTCGTCGTGCAGGGGGACGACGCGCTTCATGAACTCCACGTAGCGCATGAGGCGGCTGAGGTAGTCCGTGAAGAGCTGTACGGAGGCGACAGTGCCGACTCCGCCCGGGTAGAGCGTGGAGGGGTGCACATGGCGGCCCTCCATCAGGCAGAACATCTCCCGGGTGTAGCGGCTCACTTGGAGGGCTTCGCGGTAGAACTCGCCCTCGATGGGGTTGAGTGACCGCATGATGTCGGCGATGGTGCGGTAGCCGTGCTCTCCCGCGTGCGGTGCCTCGGTGCGCTCGGCGAGTTCGAGGACGCCGGGGTTGGTCTCGCGGACCATCTTTTCGCAGTAGTCGACCCCGACCAGGTTCTCCTGGAAGATGTTGTGGTCGAACATGTACTCCGCGGACTCGCCGAGGTTGATGATCCACTCACCGAGATGCGGGGGCTTCACGCCGTACGCCATGTTCTGCGCGTACACCGAACAGGTGGCGTGGTTGTCGCCGCAGATCCCGCAGATCCGGCTGGTGATGAAGTGCGCGTCCCGGGGGTCCTTGCCGCGCATGAAGACGCTGTAGCCGCGGAAGACGGACGAGGTGCTGTAGCACTCCGCGACCCGTTTCTGCTTGAAGTCGATCTTTGTGTGGATACCGAGACTGCCCACGATCCGCGTGATCGGATCCCAGGACATTTCCATCAGGCCACTGCCGTCGCCGGCCGCCTTCGTCGTCGGTGCCATCGTGAGTGCCGTGCCCTTCTTCAAGCTGGAGTTGGGTCGCGCTGGGAGGTCTCATGCGGATGGGGCAGGGGATCACCAGGGCTGCCGGTAACCGGTGGTCAGCTTCTCCCCCGTGTGGCGCCACTTCGGCTCCTTGTCCACCGTCCTGGCAGTGATGGACCGCAGTCGGCGGACCACCGTGCCGTACACCCCGCTGGCGGCGCTGGAGATCTTCGCGCCGGGCGGTTCGTCCATGAACGGCATGAACTTGTCCGGGAATCCCGGCATCGTGCAGGCGATGCAGATGCCTCCGACGTTCGGGCAGCCGCCGATCCCGTTCATCCAGCCCCGCTTGGGCACGTTGCACTTGACGACGGGACCCCAGCAGCCGAGCTTGACGAGGCACTTGGGTGAGTCGTACGTCTCGGCGAACTGGCCCTGTTCGTAGTAGCCCGCGCGATCGCACCCCTCGTGCACGGTGGCACCGAACAACCAGGTCGGCCGGAGCTTGTCGTCCAGCGGGATCATCGGAGCCGAGCCCGCCGCCTGGTAGAGCAGGTAGGTCAGGGTCTCGGAGAAGTTGTCGGGCTGGATCGGACAGCCGGGCACGCACACGATCGGGATGCCGGCCTTGGACTTCCAGTCCCAGCCCAGATAGTCGGGCACACCCATCGCGCCGGTCGGATTGCCCGCCATGGCGTGGATCCCGCCGTAGGTGGCACAGGTGCCGATCGCGACAACGGCCAGCGCCTTGGGCGCGAGCCGGTCGATCCATTCGCTGGTGGTGATCGGCTGGCCTGTTTCGGGGTTGTCGCCGAAGCCGCACCAGTAGCCTTCCGGCTTGATCGACTCGTTGGGGACCGATCCCTCGATCACCAGGACGAACGGGTCGATCTCGCCGCGCTCGCCTTTGAAGAACCATTCGATGAACGTGTCCGCTCCCCCGACCGGACCGCATTCGAAGTCGATCAGGGGCCAGTGGACAGCGATCTTGGGCAGGCCGGGAAGCGCTCCGGTGACGATCTCCTCGATACTCGGCTGCATGGCCGCTGTCAGGGCTACCGAGTCGCCGTCGCAGCTCAGCCCGGCGTTGATCCAGAGGATATGGATCGGCGAGGCTTCGTCGGCAGGTCCCCCGGCGGCGTCCGTGTCCTGGGCCGCGGTCGGCGTGGCTGCATTCATCAGGATGCCCCCTCGGGGAGGTATGGCAGGAAAGTCGGCATTTCGGTCTCAGCCTTCTTGGTAACAGGCATTCGGCTCCGGGGCCGAGTTTTCGGGGGCCGGTCCAGTGACAAGGGGCTCGGAGCGGAGCTGATCCGTCACGCGCGCTCCCGGCACCGCAACGCCCAGATGCGGCGGCGTTCGCAGCGGCTTCTCCTTGCGGACGAATGCGCGACGCAACGCGTGGTACGGGGCCGACGGGTCGAAGAACGCCCGCCGCATATGGGCCAGCTCCTCCTCCCGGAAGGCGGCGAGCGGCCTGAGGCTCTCCTGGTGGTCCCGTTCGGCCTTCTTCGCGGCGATCCGTTCCTGCACGGCCGGCAGGGAAGCGAGATGTCCGGCGAGCCGGGCGGCCTCTGAGGCGAATTCCTGTGGGGTGCACTCGACGAGACGGTCGACGAGGCCCAGCCGCTGCGCGGCCGTCCCGCTGACGGGCAGAGCCTGGCGCATCAGTCGCTCGGCGACTGCCGGACCGACTCGGCGAGGCAGCGTGTACGTCCAGAACTCGGAGCCGTACAGCCCCATCAGCCGGTAGTGCGGGTTCAGCACGGTACCCGCTCTGCACCACACCTCGTCCGCCGCCAGTGCGAGCATCACCCCGCCCGCGGCGGCGTACCCGCCGACGGCGGCGACCACCAGCCGGTCGGTGGTCTTCAGTACCGCCTCGACCAGATCGTCGATGGCGTTGATGTTCCCCCAGGACTCCGCGCCGGGGTCTTCGGCTGCCTCGATGACATTGAGGTGGATGCCGTTGGAGAAGACCCGGCCGCCGCCGAGGACCAGCACCGACGTAGGGCGCGAGCAGGCCTCGCGATAGGCCGCCAGCAGGCGCCGGCACTGCGTGGTGCTCATCGCGCCGCCGGGGAAGGAGAACGAGAGGAAGCCGACATTGCGTTCTTCGCGGTAGCTGATGTCGCTCCAGACACGCCGCTGACCGTCCGGACGCGACGGCGCCGGGCTCTGTGGCACGGCGGGCAGCCGGCCGGCGAGCGCCGTGACGGCAGGCAGCTTGAACGTGGGGGGCTGCCCCGGCCGGCGCCGGGCCCGGAGCTCGGGAATCCACACCGCGCCGTCCGTCGTCGCCCGGCAGACGGCTCCGGCCCGGGTCGCAAGAAGGTCGCCGGGATGGCCGCGCAGCTCGTACTCGCGGTGGCCCCCGTGCAAGTACCACTCGGCGCCCAGCAGTTCGTCCAGTACGCCGGGCTGCGAGTCCGCGGCCCGCAGCTTGCCCAGGATCGTCTCGGTGGACTCCGAAGCCCAGTCGATCCGCCGGACGCTCTGATCGAGATACGGCCGGGCTCGGCCCGCACCGCCTTCGGTCTGTGCCCGCGGGGAGTACGTCCCGGTGGCGAACCGCTGCACCGCCAGCAGCACCGCAGCCACGGCCGCGTCGGCGACCTCGCCGCGGTAGAGGTCGCTCTTGGCCACCGGCGGCACCGGGCAGGCGACTGAGGCCCAGACGTCGCCCGCGTCCATCTCCGCGTCGGCCTGCAGGACCGTCACACCCCACTCGCCGACGTCCTGGTGAATCGCCCAGTCGAGGGACGAGGGCCCGCGGTCGCCGACGGGACCCGGATGGACGACAAGACATGTGTACGCGGTCCACACCTCGCGCGGGATCGCCGTCTTCAGCATCGGCGCGACGACGAGCTGGGGCTCGTGACGGCGTACGGCGTCGGTCAAGGACTCGCCGTGCACTGCGAGTTCCACCGCCACGCTGTGACCGTGATCCCTCAGTTCGGCGTGGAGGCGCTGCGTGAGGCTGTTGAACGCCGTCGCGACAAGCAGAATGTGCATGGCGGGCCTCCCAGCGGTCGACGTCTCAGGCAGGGGTCTCCCTGGCCGCCTGTGATCGTCGAGTACGCCGGATCGGCGATGGCGGCGCCGGGCCACGAGGGTCACCCGAAAGCGGACATGGCGACGGCCACCCGGCGGTTCGGTGCCTAGGCATGCGCGGCCCCGGCGGCCGCGTACGACGCTGTGGGGTAGGCACGTCGCATGACTTTTCAGCATCCCGCCGACCGCGGTGGCGACGAGCGCGGACTGTTCGCCCGGCTGGCGGAGCGGGTATCGAACTTCACCAGCTCACCCGTGTTCTTCGGGGGGTGTCTGGCGTTGGTGGCACTCGTCGCCATCGTCCACGCCCTGAAGCTTTCCGAGGAGTGGCTGCTCCTCGCCGGAGAATCGATGACTGCCGTCACTCTGCTGCTCCTGGCCCTGCTCAAGAACTCGGAGCGGCGGGCCGAGCATGCGATCCAGCGCAAGCTCGATGCCATCGCCGCGGCGCTGCTGGAGATGCACGAGAACCAACCCGGCGAGGCGTTCGAGGACCTCAGGAAGGCCATCCGTATGGAAGAGGAGACCTGATGGGCAGCCAGGTACTGTCCCTGCGCCGGGCATTGGGCGTGACTTGACTGATTCGAGGGAGTTTCGGGACGGAGGAGACCCATAGGGTGGGCCCCGAATGATCACTACCGAGCCAGAGGAGCCCCTGTGACGCCACCCCTGCAGCAGCCCGCCAGGCGCCCAACTCCCCGCCGGAGAGGCGCCGTTGTCGCGGCAGGCCTCCCCGCGGCCGTCGTGGCGCTGCTCGCCGCGGCAGCCGGGCCCGCGGCGGCCGCCACGACGGGCTCGTCGGGTGTGGGGGACCCGTATTTTCCCCTGGCGGGCAACGGTGGCTACAACGTCCACCACTACGACCTCACCCTCGGATACGACCCGAAGACCCGTCACCTCGAAGGACGGGCTGTCATCACGGCCCGCGCCACCGAGCGGCTGACCCGCTTCGACCTCGACCTGAAGGGGCTCAAGGTCACAAGCATCACGGTCAACCACGCCACGGCGGCCTTCCGCCGCGACGGGCAGGAACTCGTGGTCTCTCCGAGGAAAGCCCTTCGCAAGGGCCAGGAGTTCCGCACCACGGTCACCTATGCGGGCACTCCCGGGCCTGTCACCGATCCGGACGGATCCCTCGACGGGTGGATCCCCACCGATGACGGGGCGTTCGTGGCCGGTGAGCCGCAGGGCGCCATGACGTGGTTCCCCGCCAACAACCACCCCAAGGACAAGGCGTCCTACGACTTCGCGATCACCGTCCCAGCGGGGCGCACCGCCGTGTCCAACGGTGTCTTCCGCGGGCAGAAGACGGCGAAGGGACGCACCACTTTCCGCTGGCGGCAGTCCGAGCCGATGGCGGCCTACCTCGCCACGGCGACGGTGGGCACGTTCAAGGTCGAGCAGTACACCGCCCCCGGCGGCCTCAAGGTCTTCAACGCCGTCGACCCCCGTGAGGCGGCCGCCTCGGCGCCCGTCCTCAAGAAGCTGCCGTCGGTCCTGGCGTGGGAGAGCAAGCTCTTCGGCCCCTACCCCTTCAAGGGCGCCGGAGCCATCGTGGACCGTGCCCCGCAGGCGGGATACGCCCTGGAGACCCAGGCACGGCCGGTGTACGACCGGGCACCGGACCTGAGCACGCTGGTCCACGAGAGCGCACACCAGTGGTTCGGGAACTCCGTCTCCCTCACCACCTGGAAGGACATCTGGCTCAACGAGGGCTTCGCGACCTACGCCGAGTGGCTCTACGACGAACAGCACGGCGGCCAGAGCGCACAGAAGACCTTCGACGCGCTCTACGCCAGCCCGGCGAGCAGTGACCTGTGGGCATTCCCGCCCGCCGACCCCGGCAGCGGGGCGCACATCTTCGATGCGCCCGTCTACTCACGCGGGGCCATGGCTCTGCACAAGCTGCGCACGGCGGTCGGCGACAGGACGTTCCTCCGGATCCTGCGCACGTGGGCGTCCGACCACCGCGACGGACACGGGACCACCGCCCAGTTCATCCGCCTGTCGGAGCGGCAGTCCGGCAAGGACCTGGACCAGTTGTTCCACACGTGGATCGGCACGAAGGGCAAGCCGTCCAAGCCGTAGGCCTGCGACGGCACGCTGGAGGCGGCGGCAGCGCTGGGCGATGCCCGGTTGCCGCTGCCTCAGCGGCGATAAACGGGACGGTACCGTCCCGCCCACAGGTACCCTTGAGACATGTCCGAAGTCCCCCGGCGCGCCCCGACCGGCAACGCCCTCTTCCGGCCGCGGATCACCTCCGCCATCACCGAGGCCGTCCTGGAGGAACTGGCCGCGCACGGCTATGCGCGACTGGCGATGGAGGCGGTGGCCAGACGCGCAGGGGTCGGCAAGAGCGCCCTCTACCGCCGCTGGCCGTCCAAACAGGACATGGTGATCGCGGTGCTGTCGGAGTTCAGCGTCCCGCTCGCCGACGTCCCCGAGGGTGTCTCGCTCCGCGAGGACCTTGAGTCCGTGCTGCAGGCGCTGCACGACTGGCTGACCGATCCCCACGTGGCGACGATCCTGCCGGACCTGACCGCCGAGGCCGTGCGCAACCCGGCGCTGGCCGAGGCGATACGTACCACCATCGGCGAACCGAGACGCGCACTCGGCACGGCCGTACTGCTGCGGGCCGTCGAGCGCGGCGAACTGCCCGCCGACCTAGAACTCGAGCTCGCCCTCGACCTGCTCGCCGCCCCCGTCTACTGGCGGTTGAGCGTCCGCCACGCGCAGCTGGAGCCCGACTACTTCGACCGCCTGGTCGAGCACCTCCTGCGCGCCCTCGACGCCCGGCCCACGCCGCAGGGCCAGGCGCACCACAACTCCGTCGCTTGAAGCCAAGTGCCACCCTTGCGGCCCCTGACCCGAGGAGGTCCGTGATGTCGAACAGAGCCCGTCCGACCCTGCATCTGCAGCGCCTCGTGCGCGCGCCGCGCGCGGCTGTGTTCCGGGCCCTGACCCAACCGCAGGAGCTGGCGAAGTGGTTCGGCCCGGACGGATTCGCCATTCCCCGTGTGGAGAGCGACCTCCGGACCGGCGGCGGCTATCGCATCGCCATGCAGCCTCCGGAAGGTGATCTCTTCCACCTGACGGGCCAGTTCCTCGATGTCGACCCGCCGGCTCACCTGTCGTACACCTTCCGCTGGGAGCCCCCCACCCCGGACGACCGGGAGACAGTGGTGACGCTCGCCCTCCATGATCTCGGCTGGACGGCCACGGAGCTGGTCTTCACGCAGGGCGACTTCGCCACTGAGGAGCGCTACGCCCTGCACGAGGCAGGCTGGACTCAAGCTCTGGACAAGCTGGAGAGACTGCTGTCGGCAGAAACACCGGCATAGCAACTCCACATACGGCTCCTGCGGACGGACCTACCGACTCGAACGCGCTACCCGGCCGCCTCCAGGAGGATCCGTGCCAGCTCGCGCGGCTGGGAGAACATGGGCCAGTGGCCGGTGTCCATCGTGACCAGCCGCCAGTGCTCGCTCGTCAGCAGCTCGGCCACATCCGGGTTCGGTTCGGGGCCGTCGAGCAGGCATTTGATGTATGTCGCCGGAAGCTCGCCGAGCGGGCGTGCCAGCACGGCCGGCTCGGCCAGAGAGGCACCCGGGTGCGGCGTCGAGCCGCCCACGATCCGTGCGATCTCGTCATCGGTGAGCCCCTGGCCGTCGTAGTCGGCCGCGGTCAGCGGTGCCCAGAAGCCGCCGTTCCCGGCGATCGCAGCCTCCAGCTTCGCCGGGCCCTCCCACCAGCCGGACACGAACGACTCGCCGTCGGCCGGAACGTTGGAGTCGACGAAGACCACGCGGGCCAGGCGGTCACTGATCCGCTCGGCGGCCTGACCGACCGGGATGCCCGAGTAGCTGTGACCGACCAGGACAACATCGCGCAGATCGAGGCGTTCGACCTCGTCGACGATGTCCTGGACGTGGGTCTGCTGCCCGGCCGGAACACCTTGCCTGTCGGCGAGGCCGGAGAGCGTCAACGGGTGGGCGCCGTGACCGCCCGCACGCAGCTGCGGCACCACCTCGTCCCACGCCCACGATCCGAGCCACGCGCCTGCAACCAGTACGAATTCCGTCATGGTGGCAACGTAGCGGAGGGGTCTGACATCCCGGTCCCCGGCGCTTCGACAGATGCCGGCCGCGGCTTCAGGGCCGGCGGGCGACGCCTGCGCTTTCCACCGCGGACTGCAGGGAACGCAGCGCGAGCAGCAGGACGCCGATGTCGTCGAGAAGCACCGGGTCGGGCAGCAGGTCGACCGGGCTCGCCAGATAGATCAGGGCGCCCCAGAAGATCACCTTGTTCTCCACCGGAATTCCGGCGTCCCGCAGCTGCCGCCGTGCCCTCACGAGTCTGACCAGGAGCACGCCCGCCAGCACCACGGTGGCGGCGATCAGAGCCGCGACGACCACCACCACAACCCACATCTCGGTACGCATGTCTGCTCCCGTCTCCTGGAACAGGCATACCCCACCACGTCGGTGTCAGCTACCGAGGATCTTGGCCTTCTGTGCCGCGAATTCCTCTTCGGTCAGTACCCCTTGCGCCTTGAGGTCACCCAGTTGCTTGAGCTGATCCATCTTGGCGGTCATGTCATCGCCGGGGGGAGGCGGCGGCGCGGCGGGAGCGGGCGCCGCCGCCTGCTGGCTCGCCTGTTGCTGATCCTCCTGCTGTGCCCATCGGCCGCCCTGCCGACGCGACACACGGTTGGACACCGCGGTGGCGGTTCCGGCGACGACGGCGGTGCGGGCGACACCACGAAGAAGTCCGGGCATGTTCACTCATCTCCCAGGTGTGTGGCTCACGCGGTCGCTTCGGTCGCGTCCAGCGAGGCGAGCAGTGCTTGTACGGGAATGCGCCCGCTCGCCACCAACTGCCCACCGCTGCGCCGCATGGCCCGCGCGAAAGGCGCCGCCCAGACGTTCTCGTAGATCAGAATTCCGGCGGAGCTGTTCGGCTCCAGCGCGTTCGCGGCCTCTTCGACGTCGTCCTCGCCCAGCAGCCCGGAGGAGGCGCCTTCGAAGAGGGTCAGATCGACCTCGTCCCCAAAATCCTTCAGGTCCAGTGCCGCAACAGACCCATCACTTTCCTTACGGATGAACAGGAGGTCGAGGATGCGGATGATGCCGCGTTCGACCAGGTCGAGGAGGATCGGGAAGCCCTCGCCCGTCATGCGGTTGCCGGGGAACTCGATGACCACGTAGTCGACCGGTCCCATCTGTTCCACGTCATCGCTCATGGCCACTCCTCACGAGCGGTTCGGGGTCCGGGCCTCGCCCACCGCTCATGTCCGGCGGCGCTCGCCGCGAGACGGCGACGAGCGGCCCTTTCAACCATTGCAGCACCCTGGACAGGGCTTCGCACTTCCGCAGGGCGCCGCACGACAGTCCGCACAGTGCCGCACGTCAACTGGTGAGCTGGTAGATGCTGTTCCCGGTCAGCCACAGGCCGAGCAGGAGACAGATCACCACGATCGCCTGTTCCTGATGGCCTTGCATCCAGGCGCGCAGTTTCATCAGCCGCGCCTGAGCAGCCTCAGGCGCGAACACGACGTACAGCTCGGCGGCCAGCAGGCTCGCGGTGGCCAGGATCGCGAATCCGAACAGCGCCAGGAACGACGAGGAGTGCGACAGGTCGGCCTCGAGGACCGTGGCAGCGCCCGCAGCGACCATGCCCCAAGGCTGCAGGAATACGGCAAGTCCTGCCGCCGCCCAGATCGAGCTGCGGTCCATCAGGGAGGTCACCGAAGCGGACGACGTGGAGCGGTAGGAGTCCGACCCGCGGCCCGATCGCAGGCGCCGTCGCCGGCGTTCGCCGTAGAGGACCAGCGCGACGCCGATGGCGAGCTTGACCGCGATCCCCGCCGTCGACGGCGCGGATCTGGGCGACGGCGGCTCTCCGCCGGTCAGCGTCAGCACCAGAGCCATCACGGCGACGAGACAGGCGAGCCAGGCCAGGATGAAGACCAGCCCTTTCCACACGCCCCTGGTGGACGACACGACCAGGACGAAAGCCATGATCGGCAGTGGGTCGAGCGTGATGGCCAGCGCGATGAGGAGGAGGTCGAGGACCATGGCGCCCCAATCGAGCAGCGATGTCACGAGACTACGCAAAGATCAAGAGAGCGGCACTTTTTGGCCGTCGTGCTGCCGCCCTTCCCGAGATGCCGCCCCGCGCCGCGTCCCCCACGCTGGACGCAGGGAAGGAGCAACGCCATGACGCCTTGGGGACGGGTTCCGTCGCGGGTGATGGGCCGTCCGCAGAGCCCGGGTGCAGTACTGGCCGGCTGATGCCCGGCAGAGAGCCCGACGACCTCCGGGCGCAGCCGAGCAAGGGGCGGCACGGGGGAAAGGGCGCCTTCGGCCGCCGCGTCGGCTCGATCTTCCGGCCGTCCTGGTGGCGGGTCCGGTCCCAGGAGTGGGTCACCACCGCGAAATGGCTGCACAAGCAGGCCGAGACGCGCTTCCCGGTCATCAGTCATCTCGCCGCGCGCATGGTGTCCGTGAACATCTTCGACTCCGCCACCCGGCTGGCGGCGCAGTGCTTCCTGACCGCGATCCCGTTGCTCTTCGTGGTCGCAGCCGTCGCCCCGGAGGGCGTACGCAACCAGCTGATCACCTCCGTACGCACGGTCTTCGGGCTCAACGGCGCGGCGAACGAAGAGCTGGCGAAGGTGTACCAGTCCAGTGAAAGCAGCCTGAAGGAGGCCACCGGTGTGGCGGGGGCACTCATGCTGCTGATCTCCGTGACCGCTGTCAGCCGGGCGATGCAGCGGCTGTGCAAACGGGCCTGGGAGCTGCCGAGGACAGGCACCGGGGTCGCCCCCTGGCGGTGGCTGGCGTGGATCGGCATCTGGCTGGCCGTCCTGATCGTGCAGGCGCCACTGCGCGACGGCTTCGGCGAAGGGCTCTGGCTCGCCGTCCCGGTCACCGTGCTGACCCAGACCGGGCTGTGGTGGTGGAGCCAGCACCTCCTGCTCGGCGGCCTGATCCGCTGGGCGCCCCTCCTGCCCGGTGCCCTCCTCACGGCGATCGGCGTGACCGGCCTGTCGATCGGGGCGCAGTTCTACATGCCGCGGGCACTCAATCGCGCGCTGTCCGAGTACGGGTCGGTCGGCGCGGTCTTCGTCATCCTCTCGTGGCTCATCGTGGTCTGCGTGGCGATCTCCATCGGCATCACCGCGGGAGCCGTGGCGGCCCAGCAACCGCTCCTTGCCCGTCACCTGGGCAGTCCGCCTCCCGCCTGGCAGAAAGGGACGTAACGCACGCACCATGAGAGTCATCCGCAGGACGCGACGAGCCCCCACCCGTGAAGGGTGATGCGTGAGCCGCCTCGCGGCGGTGCAATGACCCACAGGCAGCGGCGGGA
This sequence comes from Streptomyces sp. NBC_00885, assembly GCF_045207475.1. Taxonomy (NCBI): domain Bacteria; kingdom Bacillati; phylum Actinomycetota; class Actinomycetes; order Kitasatosporales; family Streptomycetaceae; genus Streptomyces; species Streptomyces sp. NBC_00885. The sequence goes on along the minus strand of NZ_CP108796.1, from coordinate 8,126,233 downwards.
GGGTCCATGAACATCGTGGCCGGAGCGCGCAGCGCCCGGGCGAGACGCTGGCTCGCCCGTTCGGCGATCGTCGCGGGGGTCGCGGCCGTAGTCGTACTGCTGGTGTTCGCGGAACTCGAGAGCATCGCCCTGGTGGGCCTGGGAATTGGCGCACTGGCCCTGAGCGCGGCCTGCGCGTGGTGGGCACTGAGCCGCAGGGGACTCGGCCGCATCGTCGCTTTCGTGGTGGGTGTGGCGGCACCGGTGGGCGTGCTCGTGCTCTACGCGCTGTCCGGGCTGCTGTGGGTGGTCGTCGTCTCCCTCGCGCTGAGCGCGGCGGCGGGCTCAGCGGGGCGCGCCGCCCTCAGGGAGCCGGGGCCCGCGCCCACGCCTGAATTCCGGGTACCGCCCCCGAAGCGGCCGTTCCTGATCATGAACCCCTGGTCCGGCGGGGGAAAGGTGGAGAAGTTCCGGCTGAAGGAAAAGGCCGAGGCACTGGGCGCCGATGTCCTGGTGCTGGAGGCGGGCCCTGAACAGGATGTCGCAGAACTCGCGCGCCGGGCCGTCAGCGAAGGTGCCGACCTGCTCGGCGTCGCAGGCGGCGACGGCACACAGGCCCAGGTGGCAGCGGTCGCCGCGGAAGAGGGAATTCCCTTCCTGGTCGTCCCGGCCGGAACGCGCAACCACTTCGCGCTGGACCTCGGCCTCGACCGCGACGACCCGTCGACCTCCCTCGACGCACTCACCGACGGCGTCGAACTCCACGTCGACCTCGGATACATCGGTGAACTCGCCTTCGTCAACAACGCGTCCTTCGGCACATACGCGGCAGTGGTGCAGAGCCCCGCCTACCGCAACGACAAGGTGGGCACCATCCTGCGGATGCTTCCGGACCTGCTGACCTACCGGAGCGGCCCCCGCCTGGTCCTGCGTGCCTTGAACGAGAAGACTGGCGAGCAGGAATCCGTACGCGAGCCCCAGGCCGTACTGGTGAGCAACAACCCGTACCAGGTGGGCGATCATGCAGGACTGGGGCGCCGGGACCGCCTGGACTCCGGCATCCTCGGCATCCTGGGCATCAAGGTCGACAACGCGGCGCAGGCGGCGGGCATGCTCCGCGGCAAGCATGCGCGCGGACTCACGGTGCTGACCGGGCGTGATGTGGTCGTCGACGCCAACGAGCCCGAGGTTCAGGTCGGCGTCGACGGTGAGGCTCTTACCCTGCCGGCGCCCGTACACTGCCGGATCCAGCCGCAGGCCCTGCGCGTACGGGTTCCCCGGAACCGGCCGGGCGTGCCGCCGACGAGGCCGCCGATGGACTGGCGGCGGCTGGGGAAGCTCGCCCTCGGCAATGGCTGAGCCCCCGCACTGGCCTCCGGGTAGCTCAAGACAGGGCGGGCGCCCGGCAGTTCAGTAACATCGGGCGATGCATCCTCCTCGGCTGATCGCCACCGATCTCGACGGCACCCTCCTGCGCAGCGGCGGCGTTCTCTCGGAGCGCACCGTTCGCGCCCTGCGCGGCGCGGTCGACGCCGGCGCGGAGGTCGTCCTCGTCACCGCCCGGCCACCCCGCTTCGTCGACATGCTCACCACAGCCGGCGGGCTGGTCGGAACGGCGGTGTGCAGCAACGGTGCCCTTGTCTACGACGCCACGGCGCGTACCGTCGTCGAAACACGGGCCCTGCCCGTAGCCGCCGCGCGCCACGTGGCCACCGCGCTGTCGCAGGCCGCACCCGGACTGGGCTTCGCCGTGGAAACCGGCCACCAGGTCCTGTACGAGCCGGGGTTCGGGCTGCGATTCCCCGGAGCCGCCGACACCGAGATCGCCGTGGCGTCCCTGCCGGACCTGTGGCTGACCGATGTCCCCATCACCAAGCTGCTCGCCTGGTCGGCGCAGCTCGACGCGGACTTCCTGCTCGCAGCCGCGGAAGCCTCGGCAGGCGGAGTGGCGCAGTTCACCCACTCGGGCGGGACGGGTCTGCTGGAGATCAGCGCGCCGGGTGTCAGCAAGGCAAGCACCCTTGCCGCACTGTGCGCCGCGCGCGGCATCGACGCCACGGAAGTGGTCGCGTTCGGCGATATGCCGAACGACCTGACATTCCTGCAATGGGCAGGCACCGGCTACGCCATGGCCAACGCGCATCCGGCAGTACGCGCGGCGGTTCCGCGGCACACCGCGTCGAACGAGGAGGACGGGGTGGCGGTCGTCCTGGAACAACTCTTCAGCAACCTCCGGACCTAGGGCGACCCGTCGGCCGGGTGGCTGCCGCCACCGTTCTCGTTCTCCCCGCACCAGGCGCGGTACGCGGCCACCGCCGTGGGCAGGGTGGGAAAGATCCGGACCTCGCCCACGGACCGGGTGAGCCCGTACGCCTCCAGTTCGTCGTGCAAGTCCTGTTTGACGCGCGCCATCGCGAACTCGATGCCGCGTCCGGTCAGTTCCCTTCGCAGGGCGTCGAGCGCGTCCAGTGCGGTGATGTCCACCTCCACGTTGGCCTCGGCGTTGAGGACGAACCACCTGACGGGACTCTCCTGCGCGGCCACCTCGGCCAGGGCTCGGCGTCTGAAGTCCTCCGCGTTGGCGAAGAACAGCGGGGAGTCGTAGCGGTAGACCAGCAGCCCGGGGATGATCCGCGCCTGCGGATAGTCGTCGACGTCGTGCATGCCGGCCAGGCCGGGCACCACGCCCTGGACGGCGTCGTGCGGTCGCGCCACCCTGCTCAGCAGCTCGACGACCGACAGGCCCACGGCCACGAGCACCCCGTAAAGGATGTCCAGGACCAGAACCCCGACGAGACACCCGACGGCCAGCAGGAGTTCCCTGCGCCGGAACGAGGCCAGCCGTCGGAAGCCCGACAGGTCGATCATCCGTACGGCGGCGTAGACGACCAGTGCGCCCAGAATGGCCGTGGGTGTGCTGTGGAGCAGCGGGCTGAGGAAGAGGAGCACGGCCAGAACGGCCGCGCCCGCGACGAGCGCATACCCCTGGGTGCGTCCGCCGGCCGACTGCGCGAGCGCGGTTCGGCTGGCGCTGCTGCTCACCGGGAATCCCTGCAGCGTGCCGGCACCGAGATTCGCGGCGCCCAGGGCCAGGAATTCCTGGTTGGCGTCCAGGCGCGGCCCGCTGTCGTCGGTGGCGAAGGCGCGCGCGGTGAGGATGAAGTCGGTGTAGCCGACGAGCAGGACACCGGCCGCCGGAAGCAGCAGCTCGGGCAGATCACCCAGCGCCGGGAGCTTCGGGCCCGGCAGCCCGGCCGGGATCTCCCCGATCACCGCGAGGCCGTGGTCCTCCAGGCCGAAAGCCGCCACCACGGCCGTACCGAGCACGACGGCCAGCAAGGGACCAGGAACCGTGCGGGGCAGGCGGGTCGCCAGGAAGAGAAAGAGCAGGGCCACGGCGCTGAAGATCACCGTCGCCGGCTGCGCCTCGCCCAGGTTCTGCACGAACGACAGCAGTTGCGGGAAGAAGCCGGAGCCCTCCGTCGGGACACCGGTGAGCTTGGTCAGCTGGTCCACCATCATGATCAGTGCGACGCCGGCGAGATAGCCGATCAGAATGGGCTGCGACAGCAGATCGGCCACGAAGCCGAGCCGCGCAGCCCACGCCACCAGGCACATGAGGCCGACCGCAACGGCGAGCGCCGAGGCCAGGACGGCGTACCGCGCGGGATCACCCCCGGCGAGCGGCCCCACCACTGTGGCGGTCATCAGCGCGGTCGTCGATTCGGGGCCCACCGACAGCAGCCGCGAGGAGCCGAGGAGGGCGTACATGACGATGGCGGGCAGGATCGCCCACAGCCCCACGACCGGCGGCAGACCGGCGACGCTCGCGTACGCCATGACCTGCGGCACGAGATAGGCCGCGACGGTGATCCCGGCCACGAGGTCGCCTCGCAGCCAGGTACGCCGGTATCCCTTGAGGACAACGAGGCCCGGAGCAACGGGCACGGGAAAGCGCCAACTCATCCGATGCCCCTCGACCGGCGGGCAACGAGCTTACCCAGTTCCCACACGGCCAGGAGCACGAGGGCGAACAACAACGCCCAGCCGAACTGCCGCGCGTTGATCTGCGTCGTCCCGAGGATGCGGCGGAACCCGTCCATCTGGGTCACCGCCACCGCGAGCACGAACTGCCCTATCGCCACCCAGTTCATCTGCCTGCTGTCGAAGGTGGATGTCGTGAGCACCGAATCCGTCTCGCTGCGGCATTCGAAGGCGGCCACGATCAGGCAGAGCGCGAAGGCGGTGAACGCGATCGACTGACCGATCGCGACGCTGTCGAAATGCGCCTCGCCCAGCTTGATCAGTCCGAGCAGGAAGATGGTGATCGCCAGCCCGCCGAGCCCGACCGTGACCAGCACGGGCCGTGTGAGCACCGACTCCCCTCGTGGACGGGGCCTGCGCCGCATGAGCCCCGGGCTCGCCTGGTCGAAGCCGAGCGCGAACCCGAAGGAGGCGTTGACGACGAAGTGGATCCACAGCACCTGCGGCGGGGTGAAGGGTTCACCGGCGGCGATGTTGAAGACGGTGGCTCCGAGGAATGTCAGCACGAAGGTGACCAGCAGGAGCAGCACGAACCGGATGTACTTGGTGAGGTTGTCGTAGATTTTCCGGCCCTGCTCCACGGCGTAGACGATGGTCGCGAAGTTGTCGTCGGAGAGGATCATGCGTCCGGCGTTCTGCGCCACGTCCGTGCCGCTGCCCATGGCGATGCCGATGTCGGCGGCTTTGATGGCGGGCGCGTCGTTGACGCCGTCCCCGGTCATCGCCACGACATCGCCCTTCTTCTTGAGCGTTTCGGCGAGCAGCACCTTGTGCTCCGGCGCGACCCGCCCCACCACCCCGATCCCGTCGATGCGGGCCAGCTGCTCGTCCTCGGTCATGGCAGCGAAGTCGGCACCGAGGACGGCCTCGCCGGGGATGCCGAGCTGCCGGGCGATCGCCGCCCCGGTGGTGACGTCGTCCCCGGTCACCATGCGGACCCGGATGTGCGCCGCCCGGGCGCCGGCCACGGCGGCCTTGGACTCCTGTCGGGGCGGATCGACCATGCCGACGAGACTGGTCATCCGCAACTCGGCGACATACGCGAGCAGATCGCCGTCCGGCTCGAAGTCGGCAGGGTCCAGATCACGCGTGGCCGCGGCCATCACCCGGCGCCCCTCGCCGCCCATTCGCTCGGTCTGCGCCTGCGCACGCCGCAGCAGTTCGGCGTCCCACGGGACGGTCTCGCCCGCCGCGAGCGCCGTGGCGGCCCGCTCCACCACCGCAGGGACCGCGCCTTTGACGAAGCATCGGACCACTCGCCGCCCGGCTGCATCGACCGCCGAGTTGAACGTGGCCATCAGCTTGTAGCCCGGGTCGAAGGGCAGCACGGCGAGCCGGGGAAGGCCCTCCCTGGTGGCGTCGATGTCCAGCCCGCCTTGTGCGCGAGCACCAGCAGCGCACCCTCGGTGGGATCACCGACCACCTCACCGTCCACCAGCTTCGCGTCGCTGGCCACCACGTACGGCAGGATCGCGTCCTCGATGCCGGCGGATGAACCCGCGGCATGCTGAATCCTCCCCTCGAGCCCGTAGCCCGTTCCCGAGACGGTGTACCGGTCGGTGGGACTCACCACTTCGACGGCGGTCATCTGGTTCATCGTCATCGTGCCGGTCTTGTCCGAGTTGATCGCCGAAGTGAACGCCAGGGTCTCGACCGACGGCAGTTCCTTTACGATGGCGTTCCGCTGCGCCAGATTGAGGCTGCCGACGGACAGGATCGCCTGGGTGACGGTCGGCAGGGCCTCGGGAATGGCGGCGATTGCCAGCGAGACCGCGCTGACGAACAGGACGTCCCAGGCCTGGTCCCGGCCACGGCCGAGCGCGAACATCACGATCATGGTCAGGCCCGCTGCCCCCGTGATCCACAGCGTCAGGGTGTTGAGTTCCCTGGTGAGCGGCGGCTCCTCCTTCTCGGTGGCCGACAGCATCCCGGAGATCTTGCCGAGCTCGGTGCCGGCGCCGGTCGCGGTGACGACGAGTACGCCGCTGCCGTGGGTGACCGGGGTGTTCATGAACGCCATGTTGGTCTGGTCGCCGGGCGCCGGTCGGCGGCCCGGCAGCGTCCCGGTGTCCTTCGCGGCGGGAACGCTCTCGCCGGTGAGCGCCGACTCGTCGATCTGCAGGGCGTTGGCCTCGATGATGCGTCCGTCGGTCGGCACTTGGTCCCCGGCGGCGATGAGCACGATGTCGCCGACGACGAGGTCTTCCCCGGGGATCTCCGACTCCGTCCCGTCCCTGCGCACCCGCGCCGTCGCCTCCATCATCGACTTCAGCGCGTTCATCGCGCTCTCGGCCTTGCCCTCCTGGCGCAGGCCCACGACCGCGTTCAGCAGCGTCAGCACGAGCAGCAGGATCGCGGTGGTCCACTCCGCGATGAGCAGCGAGACGACCGCCGCGGCCACAAGGACGATCTGCATGTAGCTGCGGTACTGCTCGATGAACCGGCGCCAGGCCGGAGTCCGCTTCTCCTCGGGCAAAGCGTTCGGTCCGTGCTCGGCGAGGAGTTCCGCGGCCCGTGCCGCGGAGAGACCGTCTGCCGGCTCCACACCGAACGCCGCTACGACCTCCTCGGGAGAACGCGTGTACCAGCCGTCCTCCCGAGCCGGGGGCTGCTCTCCACCGGGGTCCGACTGCACCGCCATCGTCGTGCCTCCGATCCTGGCCGTTCCGCGCCGGTCCGCCGGGACCCAGGTCCTGTCCGGCCGATCGTGCCGGGCTCGCGCGCCCGGGCACGGCACCTAGCCGCGCTTCTTCTTCGCCGACCGCCCGCCGGCGGCCCGAACGGCCCCAGGATGCCGGGCTGCGTACGGATCGGCCGGGGCCCCCGAGGGGGCCTCCTGCTCCAGCTCCCGCTTGGTGACGAGCAGATCCTTCCGCGCCTGCTCCCCCACCTCGGGGTACTGGGGATCGATGTCCATGAGCGTGTGCGCCAGCACCGCCCCCGCGCAGATCCGAGCGAACCACTTCCGGTCCGCCGGCACGACGTACCAGGGCGCCCACTTCGTACTTGTGGCCGACAGCATCTCGGAGAACGCGTGTTGGTAGTCGTCCCACCGGCGCCGCTCCCGAACGTCGGCCGCGGAGAACTTCCAGTTCTTCTCCGGAAGGTCGATCCGCTTCATGAAGCGGGTGCGCTGCTCCTCCTTGGAGAGGTTCAGGAAGATCTTCACCACCTTGAACCCGTTGTCAGTGAGGTAGCGCTCCCAGTCGTTGATCTCCCGGTAGCGGCGGTCCCACACCCCTGGCCCGCGCGCGTCGTCCGGCAGCTTCTGCCGGACGAGGTTCTCGGCGTGCACGCGCACCACCAGAACCTCCTCGTAGTGCGAGCGGTTGAAAATGGCGATCTCTCCGCGCGCGGGGAGCCGACGGGCGTATCGCCACAGGTAGTCGTGGTCGAGTTCCTCGCTGGAGGGCACCTTGAAGCTGCTGACCCGCACGCCCTGGGGGTTGACGCCGCTCATGACGTGGCGGATCGTCCCGTCCTTGCCCCCGGCGTCGAGTGCCTGGAGACAGAGCAGTACACCGTACGTGTCCTGGGCGGCCAGCCGCTCCTGGTACTCGGCCAGCAGGGACACCCCGGTCTCCAGCAGCTCGACCCCGTCCCGCTTCTTCATGCCGGCCTTGAAGCGAGGATCGAAGTCCCGGCCCAGGTTCACCTTCGACCCCGGTCTGACCCGCAGCGGCTTGATGAACTCCCCGATACGTTCGGCTCTCTCGTCCGCCATCACCGATCAGCCCCTCTTTCCGTTCAGGGCGAGCGCAGCACGTCCCGAGACCCCGCCACGGTCACGGCCCGCTCCCCGCCGCCGGCGGGGGCCGGAGCGTCGTCGCTTCCACCACCGCCGCACGGGCAGCGGCACCGAGAACCGTCCGGGCTCGGCGTTCGACCAGGATCGGGACGAAAGCTCGCACCCTGGCCTGGCGGAATGAGCCGTATGCGGTCCCGACCGTCGCCTCGACAGTGGCCGCGTCGGCCTGAGGGTAGGCGGCTATCAGGCGCGCCGCCACGTTCTGAATGGCCACGAGTTCGTCTTGCGAGGAGCGTGGCGCGAAGCTCGGTTGCGTTGCCGGACGCCCGCCGTCCACCAGGCCGGGAGCCGGACGCCCACCGTCCACCAGGCCGGGAGAGCGACTTTCTTCTTCGAAGGACTCGGCGGTCATGGCCACGCCGGCCCGGCATCTGGGGGCGGCAGCCCGACCATCCCTTGTTCCCCCTGCGCTTTCCGGACGCGCACGGTCGAGGCCCGTGCTGCGCTCCGGACTGTCACAGACTGCATGGCCCACGACCTCCAGACCCCAAAACCTCGGGGCACGCCATCGCCTGACGGCGAAGCCGCCACGCCCCATTCTCCGGCCGACCGGTCATGATCGCCCCTGGGCCGCGTCCGGGACACCAACGAGGCGGACGAGGCCGGTTCGGCCCGCGTGTCAGTGCAGGTGCCGCTCCCAGTCCGCGGGAACCGCGCCCTGAGGGCCCGGTGTCGGCTGCCTCATCGGATGCGAGGTGGGGGGAGCCAACTCCGGCCCCTCGTAGTACTCCTCGGTGTTCACGTTCCAGAACCAGCTCTCCCCGGGCTCGAAACTGGTGATGAACGGGTGCCCCACCTGCTTGGCGTGCTTCGTTCCGTGCTGCGAGGGCGACGAGTCGCAGCAGCCGATGTGCCCGCATTCGGCGCAGCGCCGCAGGTGGAACCACCAGCCTGGACCGTCACCGGCCAGACACTCGGCGCACCCGTCACCGCTCGGCCTGGCTGCGAGGTCGATGCCCGGAATCTGGTCGTGTGCCATCAGTTCTCTCCTCGCTCATCCGGAGGCAGGTTCGGTTCGGGAAGTGGGGGAAGTCGGGGACGCGCCGGACGTGTCGGCAGCGGCAGGCGGCGGTTCCTCGGCGTCCGCGGGTGGTGTGATCGGCAGGCATACGCGGAATCTCGTGTCGCCCGGCTGCGAGTCCACTCTGATGTCGCCGTGGTGCTTGTTGACCACGATGCGGTAGGAGATGTCGAGGCCCAGGCCGGTGCCCTCGCCGACCGGCTTCGTGGTGAAGAAGGGCTCGAAGATCCGCGGACGGATATCGGCCGGGATGCCGGGACCGGTGTCGCGGACCTCGACGAAGAGGTGTTCGCCGTCGCGCCAAGTGGCGATCGTGAGGGTGCCGTCGCCGTTCATCGCGCCGAGCGCGTTGTCGATGAGGTTCGTCCAGACCTGGTTGAGCTCCGCGCCGTACGCCGGGACGGCCGGCAGGTCGTGGTCGTACTCCTTCACCACCCGTACGCCCGAGGGGATCTTGGCCTGCAGCATCACCAGCGTGGCGTCGAGGAGTTCGTGGACGTCGACGGGCTGCTGAGCGGCGCGGTCGAGCTGGGAGTACTGGCGTGCCGCTTCCACGAGCCCGGAGATGCGGCTGACGGCGTCCTCGATCTCCCCCATCAGCAGTTCGGTGTCGATGGTGTACATGAGCCAGCCCACCGCGGCCTGCCGGTTCTCGTCGCCCAGGCTGTCGGTGGCCGCCGACAGCCATGCGGGGTCGATGCCACCGGCGACCAGGACGGGCGCGATGTCCCAGGACCGGTCGATGTCGTGGTCCTCCAGCCAGTCGGTGACCTCGTCCTCGGCGTCGGCGGCCTCGATCGCCGACAGCTTGGGGGCGTTGTAGGCGCGCTTGACGGCCTCGTCCTGCATCTCGACCAGATGGTGCAGACGGGTGCCGTCGACCCGGCCGTCGGCGATGAGGGCGAGCTTGTGGCGCATCTTGGTGACCCGGTCGCGCAAGGTGTCGGTGGCTCGTACGGCCGCGGCCGCGGGGTTGTTGAGCTCGTGGGTGAGTCCGGCGGTGAGTGAGCCGAGGGCCTCCAGGCGTTCGCGTTCCCCGATGATGGTGTTGCTGGCACGGGTGCCGAAGAAGAGGCCTTCGAGCAGATGCAGGGCCATGGGGAACCAGGTGCGGATCGCGTGGGCGAACTCCTCGGCGGGCAGCACGAAGAGTTCGACGTCGGTGACGGCTTTGAGCGTGTTGGGGTACACCTGGTCAACCCGGTCCCCGAGGTAGGCCTGAGTGGCTCCGCTGTAGACGCCCACCTGGTCGGTACGGCCGAACTCGATGTCGTCGCCGTGGAGGCGGCGCACGACGGCGACCGTGCCACTGAGAAGCACGAAGAAGCAGGTGGCGGGCTCGCCCTGGGAGTAGACGGGCGTTCCGCCCTGACGTGCTTCGACGCGGCCGCGCTCGGAGAGCCAGGCCAGTTGCTTGTCGTCGAGGGCGTCGAAGAGGAAGAGGGTCTGCAGTTCGGCCGGGCTGAGGCTGTCGCGGATCGGGGCATTCATTGCGCCTCCAGGTAGCGGTGCACCAGGGAGACGGCCATGGCGCCTTCCCCCACCGCGGATGCGACCCGTTTGACCGAGTCGGCCCGTACGTCGCCGGCGGCGAAGACCCCGGGCACGCTGGTCTCGAGGTGGTACGGGTCCCGTGCCAGCGGCCATCCCGCGGGGCGCGCCCCCTCGGACAGCAGGTCGGGGCCGGTCAGCACGAAGCCCCGTTCATCACGGGAAACGACGCCTTCCAGCCACTGCGTGGGCGGTTCGGCGCCGATGAAGACGAAGAGCCATGAGGCGGCGGTCGTGGTGAGAGCGTCGGTGCGGTTGTCGCGCAGTACCAGGCGCTCAAGATGCGACTCGCCCTCGCCGCCCGCCACTTCGGTGTGCGGGTGCACCTGGATGCTGGGGATGCTGTCGATCTGCTGGATCAGGTAGTGCGACATCGCCCGGGTCAGGTCGGGGCCGCGCACGAGGAGATGGACGCGGTCGGCGTAGCGGGAGAAGTAGACGGCGGCCTGGCCCGCGGAGTTGGCTCCTCCGACGATGTACACGTCTTCCCCGATGCAGCTGGCCGCTTCGAAGGATGCCGAGCCGTAGAACACGCCCGCTCCGGTGAACTCGTCCAGGCCCGGCCCCTCCAGCCGACGGTAGGAGACGCCCGTGGCCAGGACGACGGTGTGCGCCCCGATCGAGGTCCCGTCGCTGAAGCGCAGCAACCGGCCTGCCCCTGCCGCCTCGAGCGAGACCACTTCCCGCGCACTGAGGATCTCGGCGCCGAAACGGGTGGCCTGCCGACGTGCCCGGTCCGTCAACTGCGCACCGGACACTCCGTCGGGGAAGCCCAGATAGTTCTCGATACGGCTGCTCTGACCGGCCTGCCCGCCGGTCGCACTCCGCTCCACCAGCACTGTGCGCAGGCCCTCGGAGGCCGCGTAGACGGCGGCGCCGAGACCTGCGGGGCCCGCGCCGATGACGACAACGTCGTAGAAGTCGGCCGCGGGGGTGGTGCTCAGCCCCACCTGGGCGGCGAGTTCGGCCTCGGTCGGCGCCTGCAGGGTCTTGCCGTCGGCCGTGATCACCAGGGGCACGTCATCGGCGCTGAGGCCGGCCGCGTCCAGGAGCCGCCCGCCTTCGGGCTCGTCGGCGGCGATCCAGCGGTAGGGGACGAGATTACGGGCGAGGAATTCCCGTACCGCGAAGGACGGCGCCGACCAGCGGTGGCCGACGATCCTTGTCTCTCCCACCCCCGGGTCGGGTGCGCTCGCCCACACGTCCAGCAGTGCGTCCAGCACCGGATAGAGGTTCTCCTCCGGGGGACTCCACGGCTTGAGCAGATAATGATCGAGATCGACGATGTTGATCGCGTCGATGGCCGCGCCCGTGTCGGCGTACGCCGTCAGAAGCACCCGTCTGGCCAGCGGGAAGAGGTCCATGGCCGCTTCGAGGAACTGCACGCCGTTCATCGTCGGCATGCGGTAGTCGGCGATCATCACTGCGAGCGGCTCGCCCCGCAGCTTGACCTCGCGCAAGGCGTCCAACGCCTCTTCGCCCGAAGGCGCGCGAATAACCCGATACCGGTCGCCGTACCGGCGTCGGAGGTCACGGGCGATGGCTCGGGAGACTCCCGGATCGTCATCGACGGTCAGGATGGTCGGCTTCGCCATGCCCCCCATGATGCGCCGCATCGATCACGAAAGCGATGCGAATGCCCAACTGGGCGGGCCCACCGGCGTCGGCCGGTTCAGCTTCCCTTCAGGTGGGCCGGCGCATCATGACTCTGCACGGCAACCCTCGGCGAGAGGCAGCAGCCATGAACCGCAGGACCATGTGGATCGTCGGCGCGACGGCCGCGGCCGCCCTCATCGGCGCGGGCACGGGCATTGCCGTGGCCGGCTCCGGGGACGACGACAGCACACCGGCCATCACCGGACCCGCCCTCGGCAGGGCAAGCAGCGCCGCGCTCGCCCACACCGGCGGCGGCAAGGTCACCGGCACCGAGGTCGGCGACGAAGAGGGCTACTACGAGGTCGAGGTCATGCTCACCAACGGCAAGCAGACGGATGTCCATCTGGACAAGGACTTCAAGGTGCTCAACAGCGCGGCCGACAGAGAGAGCGGCGACCAGGAAGGATCCGGCGACACAGGCTGAGGGCAGATCGGCCCACTGAGCCCCGGCCCGCGGCACCGCTGGAGTCGCGGTGCCGCTGCCGGGTGAGGTTCCTACTTCAGACCGAGTTCGGCGCAGGCTGCCTTGTACTTCGGGGTGCAGATCTCGGCGGCCGTGTAGACGCCGTCCTTGATGACCGTCTCCCCGATGTTTTCCTTGGTCACAGAGATGACAGGGACCAGCACCGAGGGAATGGCCTTGGTGGTCGGGCTGTCGACGTCCGTCTGAGCCATGCCGAGCTCCATGCCCCTGGCCAGCAGGATGGCCATCTCGGCGGCGGCGGCGGCCTCCGGTGCGTACGGCTTGTAGACGGTGGCGTACTGCTCGCCCGCGACGATGCGCTGCACGGCGGCGAGCTCGGCGTCCTGGCCGGTGACCGGCGGGATCGGGAAGATTCCGGCCGACTTCAGGGCGGCGATCACGCCGCCCGCCATGCCGTCGTTGGCGGAGTAGACACCGATGATCTTGTCGTTGCCGATCGAGTCGATCGCCGCCTCCATGTTCGCGGTGGCGTTCTCCGGCTTCCAGTCCTTGGTGTCGTACTCCTCGCCGATGTCGACCTTGCCGTCGAGCTCCGTGTGCGCGCCCTTCTTGAACATGGCGGCGTTCGGGTCGGTGACGGCACCGTTCATCATGACGATCCGGCCGTCCTTGGCCTTGGCGCCGAGTGCGGTGAGCAGCGCCTTGCCCTGGACGTGGCCGACCTCTTCGTTGTCGAAAGATGTGTAGGCGTCGATCGGCCCCTCGGCGAGGCGGTCAAAGGCGACGACCGGGATGCCTGCGTCGTGAGCCTTCTTGATCGAGCCCGCGATGGCCTTGGAGTCCACCGCGTCCACGATCAGTACATCGACCTTGTCGGCGACCATCGTTTCGACCTGCTGGCTCTGCAGCGCCGCGTCCTGCTTCGCGTTGGCGTAGACCACCTTGCCCTTGTCGTTCGTCAGCTGTCCGATCTTCTCCTTGATGACCGGCAGGTCGAACTTCTCGTAGCGAGCAGCCTCGTTCTCCGGAAGGAGCAGACCGACGGTGATGTCGTCGCTCATCCTCACGCCCGAGCCCTCCTCGCCGCCACAGGCAGCGAGCGAGACAGCCATGGTGGATACGGCGACAGCAACGGCGGAACGACGCAGTAGTGCGTTCATCTGTGGAACTCAACCTCCCTGACCGACCGCGTCACTACGGCCGAGGTGGCTGGAAGTCAACTCCAGCCCCATAAAAGCGTCAAGAAGTACAATCCTAACGAGATAGCAACGGCGCTGATTCGTTAGCTAAGTGAAGGCAAACAGGCCCGCCGACCAGCAGCTACGCCTCGCGTCCGGGGCACTCGCGGGCGGCCTCAGGCGGCGGCCGCGTACCGCCAGAAGTCCCGCATCAGATCCGGCGCAGTCGGCCCGGACATCGCACGCTGGCTGAGCACGATGGTGACCGCGCCGGTGGACGCCGTGATGTGCGCTGCCGTTCCGGTGCCGCCCAGCCATCCGTAGCGTCCCGGGACGTTCCAGGGGTCGATGGCCTCGACGTCGACCGAGCCGCCGAAGCCCCAGCCCTGGCCCTCCAGGAACAACGTGCCCGCAGCACGCTGGGACGGGGTCAGCTGGTCGGTGGTCATCTGCCGCACCGACTCGGGCGACAACAGCGGGCGGCCACCGGCGGTCCCCTCGGCGAGCAGCATCCGGGCGAATGCGTGCCAGTCGTCGAGCGTCGAGACCAGACCGCCGGCGCCGGACGGGAACGCCGGGACGCTGCTCCACTGTCCGTCGGGGGCGTCGGCCAGTTCGAGAGCGCCCGCCGGATCCGCTCGGTAGTAGCTGGTGAACCGGTCGAGCCTGTCGGCCGGGACCTCGAATCCGGTGTCGGTCATGCCGAGCGGCTCGAACAGCCGCTCAGCCAGGAACTCGGGCAGCGGACGGCCCGAGACCCGGGCGATCAGAACGCCCTGAATGTCGGAGGAGGTGTTGTAGAGCCACGCGTCCCCCGGCTGGTACAGCAGCGGAATACGGGACAGCGCCGCCATCCACTCCTCCGGCGCCGCGACGAGTTGGGGCTGCGGCGGTCCCTGCTTCAGTTCACTGAACAGCAATTGGACCGCGGGGAGCGAGAAGTCCGACGGGAAGCCGTGCCCGGCGCGGGAGCTGAGCACATCGCGGACGGTGATGGGCCTCGCTGCAGGCACCACGTCGTCGACCGGACTGCCGGGCGTGCGGACGACGGTCGGCTTCGCCAGCTCCGGCAGCCACTGGCCGACCGGGTCGTCCAGGGCGATGCGGCCGTCTTCTACCAGCATCATGACCGCCGCGGCGACCACGGGCTTGGTGAGTGAAGCGATACGGAAGATCGAATCCCTGGCCATCGGTGCGGTGCCGTCGACGTCGACGGAACCGACGGCCGCCACCTCGACGCGGTCACCGCGGGCCACCAGGCCCACCGCGCCCGGCACCGATCCGTTGCTGACGCTTGCCTGAAGAGTGTCGTGCAGGTTGGTCATCGGTCCACCTTCTCGAGAGTGCGGTCGGAAGGAAGACTCCCCCTGCGGCACGGAATCATCGCGCGCCGGTGCCGCCGGTTCACGATCAGCGAGGGAGATCAGCTGCCTTCGGCACGGGGCTCGACACGGAAGTTGAAGGCGACGGTCCCGGGGTCGAGCGCCGTCGCCCCGCCGTCGACGGTGAGCACCGCCCCGTTGACGAACGACGCGGCGGGCGAGAGCAGCCAGGCGATGGCCTCGGCGACCTCGCGCGGCTCTCCGGGGCGGCCTGCGGGAAGCAGCCGGGTTGCCTCCTCGTACGCCGCATCGACGCCGTGCGCCCTATCGGCGCCGCCCTCTCCCAGCCCCGCCTCTTCGGCGAAGCGCACCATCCGCCGGTCAGCCATCTCGGTGCGCACCCAGCTGGGGCACACCGTATTGGCGCGCAGCCCCTGTGGCCCGTAGTCGACGGCGAGCGAGCGGCACAGCTGAAGGAGGGCCGCCTTGGACGTTGCGTACGCGGCGTTGGCCGACCCGTTGCGCAGCGCGGAGACCGAGGCGACGGCGACGACGGAGCCCCGGGCCTCCAGCAGGTGCGGGAGTGCGGCGCGCAGGAGCAGGAAGGGGCCGGTGACGTTGGTCCGCACAACGGTGTCCCAGTCCTCGACCGACAGGTCGCCGACCGCTCCGCCTCTCCCCACGCCGGCATTGAGCACGACACCGTCGAGTCGGCCGTAGGCGGCCACGGAAGCCGCGACGAGATCCCGCACGGCGTCGGGATCACCGATGTCGGACGGGTGGGCAAGGACTCCGGTCTCCTTCGCGAGCCGCTCCAACGGCTCCGGCCGGCGTCCCGAGACAACGACGTGGTGCCCGGCCTCGCGCAGCAGACGGGCCGTGGCAGCGCCGATCCCCGTACCTCCGCCGGTGACGAGAACAACTCGCTTGCTCACCATGACTGTTGGTCCTCCTTGACGGCACATCGCAAGAACGTCTCGGCTGCTTCCGTGAACGCCTTCGGTTCCACCCTGTGGATCAGGTGCCCGGCCGCGATGGTGACAACCCGGGCGCCGGGGATCAGCCGGCCCAACTCGGCCACGCCGTCCTGAGGCACATGACTGCGCGGACCACCGCCCACGACGAGCGTCTTCGCGGTGATCAGACCCAGCCGCTCCAGCCACGCACGGGGAGGCTCGTCGATCTGCTTCCTGATGGCGAGCACCATGTCCCAGTCGAAGGTCAGCTCGCCTTCCGGCCTCGTCGTGGTCGTCTTCGCGCGCGGACGTGGAGCCGCAACGTCCTCCAGGACGAGCCGGTTCACCCGCCGCGGATGGTCCTCGGCGAGCAGACAGGCCACGATCCCGCCCATCGAATGCCCGATCAGGTCCACCCGGTCGAGCGCGAGCGCGTCCAGGAAGCCGATGACGTCGGCCCGCATGAGCTCCAGCGAATACTCCCCCGGCCAGTCGCTCCGGCCGTGACCGCGAAGATCGAGGGCGTAGACACGCCGGCCGGCCGCGAGCGCGACAGCGACGAGATCCCAGTCGGTCGCGTCTTCGCCCAGCGCGTGCAGCAGGACGACGGGTGGAGCGTCCGTCGGACCCGAGACCTGAAAGCTCAGCCGGGTGCCCCCGACGTCGACGGAATGATGATCAACCATGGCCGGAACCTACGTGAGGGGTCCGGTCGCCGCAGCGAGGTTCACCCGCAGCCGAACCGTTCCCGCTCGACGGACGGCCGACGGAGGCGGAACAAAGCAGGCGTAGGCTGGCCAGAACGCCCCATTGCACCGCGAACGAACGATGGAGGCGCGGCGCATGACCGACCCCTTCGGCTTCCTCAAGACCCCCCGGCGACCCGTCCCCGCGCGCCCCGTCGAGGAGCGGCTGAGCGACTGGAACGAGGTCTACGCGGGGCAGGTCCTGCTTCCGCTCGTCTCCGAGCAGGCGGGTCGCTGCATGGACTGCGGCATACCGTTCTGCCACAGCGGCTGCCCGCTGGGAAATCTCATCCCCGAGTGGAACGCGTATGCGAGGCACGGTGACTGGCGGGCCGCGGCCGAACGGCTGCACGCGACGAACAACTTCCCCGAGTTCACGGGGCGGCTGTGTCCGGCGCCGTGCGAGGACGCCTGCGTTTTGGCCATCAATGCCGATCCGGTGACGATCAAGAACGTCGAGCAGGCCATCGCCGACCAGATCTGGGAGCACGGGTACGCCTCCCCGCAGCCGCCGGAGCGGCTCAGTGGGAAGACCGTCGCCGTCATCGGCTCCGGACCCGCCGGACTGGCCGCCGCGCAACAGCTCACCCGTACCGGTCACACCGTCGTCGTCTACGAACGGGCCGACCGCATCGGCGGGCTGCTGCGCTACGGCATCCCCGCGTTCAAGATGGAAAAGCGGCACCTGGACCGCCGCATCGAGCAGATGCGGGCGGAGGGCACCAAGTTCCGCACGGGGGTGGACATCGGCAGCGATCTCGACGCCACCGAGCTCAGAAGGCGCTATGACGCCGTGGTCGTCGCCGTCGGAGCCACGCAGCAGCGGGAGCTCCCCGTCCCCGGCCGCGAGCTGTACGGCATCCATCAGGCCATGGACTACCTGACCCTCGGCAACCGCGTCAGGGAAGGCGACTACGCCTCGCCCCCCGTCACCGCCGAGGGCAAGCACGTGGTGATCGTCGGTGGCGGGGACACCGGTTCGGACTGTCTGGGCACCGCTCTGCGCCAGGGCGCGGCCTCCGTGGTGCAGCTGGACATCAATCCGGAGCCGGGCGGCTCCCGGCCGGACGCCGAGCCCTGGCCCACGTATCCGAAGGTCTACCGGATCTCCCACGCGCATGAGGAGGCCCGGGGGCGGGAGGGCACGGATCCAAGGGTCTTCGCCTCCGCCACACTCCGCTTCGAAGGAGACCCGGCCGGACAGGTGCGCGCGCTGCGCCTGTCGGAAGTAGAACCCGGGCACAGAAAGCCGCGGCCGGACACCGAGCGGGTGATCCCGGCGGAGCTGGTCCTGCTCGCCCTCGGCTTCTCGGGTCCGGAACGGGGCACAGGTCTGATGGAGCAGCTGGGGCTCTGGCTGGACGAGCGGGGGAACTTCGCGCGGGACGCCGCCTTCGCGGCCGAAGCGACGGAGCCTGCCGGGGCGACGGGTCGCACCAGGAGGGACGGAGTCTTCGTGGCGGGCGACGCGGGACGCGGCCAGTCCCTGGTGGTGTGGGCCATCGCGGAGGGGCGCTCCGCCGCGGCAGCGACGGACCGCTATCTGACCGGCTCCACCGTGCTCCCGGCTCCGGTCGCCCCGACGGACCGGCCCCTGCTGGCCTGACGATAATTCGCGTGCTCGCGCGGCCCCTCCGGAGCTACTGTGATGCTCGTTCAGGTGCGCAGGCTGCGGCTACTTCTCCTGTCAAGAGGGAAACGCGGGTTCGAATCCCGCCGCCGGCTCGCGCCGGTGTCGTCCAGCGGCCAAGGACACTTACGTGCCGTCGCCGATCTTGATCTCTGAACATCACGACGCGCCGTCCGCCACAAGAAACCAGGCGGACGGCCTTCGTCGCAGCTGCCCCTTCGCCATGGCTCACGGCACAGTGGGACGTATGAACGCAAACGAAACGAGCATTCTCGCCGACGCACGCGTGGCGACCAGGCTTCCCGCCCAGGACCTGGACCGGGCGCGGCAGTTCTACTCCGGGACGCTCGGGCTCGAACCGGTCGACGAGCGGCCCGGCGGGCTGCTGTACCGCTGCGGGGGCGTGGACTTCGCCCTGTTCCAGTCCGCGGGATCGTCACCCGGCACCTTCACCCAGATGGGGTGGGAGGTGGACGACATCGAGGCCGTCGTTTCAGAACTCAGGAGACGCGGCGTGGTGTTCGAGGAGGTCGACCTTCCCGGACTGCGTACGAGTGGCGGGATCGCCGAGATCGACGGGAACTACCCGAGCAAGGGCGCACGGGGTGAACGCGGCGCCTGGTTCCGCGACAGCGAGGGGAACATGCTGGGCATCGGAGAGCCGGACTTCTGATCACCGGGGCGCACCAGGCCGGGTCCCCAGAGTCCCGTCACCGGACCGTCGGGGACGGCGTAGGGCCGGGCTTGGGGCCGGGCTTGGGGCCGGGCTTGGGGCCGGGCTTCGGTCCGTACGCGGTCAGGAAGCGGTCGCGGAAGTCGTCCATCTTCCAGACCGGGCCCTTCGGGTCGGGCTTCAGGCCGTCCTGCCAGCCCCAGCCGGAGATCCGGTCCAGCACGGCCGGGTCGTGGGCGACGATCGCGATCGGTACGTCCCGGCTGGCGTGGTCGCCGGAGACCTTCGACACGGGCTGGTGGTCGCCGAGGAAGACGAGCACGGTGTTCTTGTTGCCGTACTTCTCCACGTAGGAGATCAGGCTCTCCAGCGAGTACTGGATGGACTTGGCGTACTCGGCGCGCACCTCGCCGGAGTCCTTCCACACGTCCACGGGGTCCTTGCCCGCCTTCTCGATGGCGTCGTATTCGGAGCCGTCACCGATCTCGTCCCAGCCGAGGGTCTTGGGCAGGGGCGCCCAGGGGTTGTGGCTGGAGGTCAGGATGATCTCCGACATCAGCGGCTTGTCGTGCTTCTTGCCGTGCTCCAGGCGCTCGAAGGCCTTCAGGGCGTACTGGTCGGGCATGGTCGACCAGCTGAACTCCGGGCCCTCGTACCCGAGATGCCGCGAATCGTAGACCTTGTCGAAGCCGTAGAACTTGCCCTCCGGCCAGTTCTTGGTGACGCCCGGCATGATGCCGACCGTCCGCCAGGCACCCGTGCGCCCGAAGGCGCCGGGGAGGGTCAGATGGTCCCCTGCGGTGATGGTGCGGTAGCGCTGCTGGTTCTCGATCCACAGGCCGGACGCGAAGGTGGAGTGGGCCAGCCAGCTGCCGCCGCCGTACGTCGGAGAGGTGAGCCAGCCGCTCCTTGCCGAGTACCCGGCCGCGCGCAGCCGCCTGGTCCCGTCCGCGAGTGCCGCGTCGACTCGCGGCGCCATCGACGGGTCCTCGACCGCGCTGCGGCCGTAGCTCTCGATGAAGGTGAAGATGACGTCCTTGCCGCGCAGTCCGGTCAGCAACTGGTCGGGCGGGGTGTCGCGGAAGGCGTCGACAGCCGCCTCCTTGGCGAACGCCTTCTCGTCCTTCAGGGTCGCCTTCACGAGGGCCGCACGGTTGTGCACGAGCGCGTAGGTGTTCCTGGAGGCGACCGGCGCACCGGCGAGTTGCAGGCCGAGCGCCGTGCAGGTTATCCAGGCCGTGCCGAGGACCAGAGTCGTACGGGTCGCCACGGCGCTGTGCCGGGCCAGGAGGTTGCTGAGCCGGACGACCGCCAGCGTCATGAGGACGAGCAGGGCGAGCACGAGGATCACGACCACGACGACGACACCGATCGCGCCCGCCCGGCCTATCGAGTCCTGGAGGAACGACTCGCCGTCGTCGAGCAGGATCCAGTCGAGCACAAGGTTGAACCCTCGGCCGAAGACCTCGTGGAAGCCCATGTCGAGGAAGTTGAGGAGGGTCAGCATGCCGAGGACCGCCCCGGCGAGAACCGCCGCCGCACGCCTCGCCCTCGTCGGCAGGGCAAGCAGTACGGCGGCGCCGAGTATCCCCTCCACGGGTATGCGTATGAACGTGCCGGGCGTGAGGCGGGCGGCGTCCTGCGGCATGAGGAGGGCGAAGAACACGAGCAGGGCGGCCAGGGCGGTGGTCGTCCACGCCACCGCACGCGCCGCGGCCGGGCGCCTGCCCCGCCGGCCGCCGTCGGCGAAGGGCTCGTCCCGGTCGTCGCCGACGGCATCGACTGCGGTGGCGTCCCCACCCGCGGCGTCCTCGTCCGGCGTGCGCTCCGAGGGGCCGTCCGGCGCCGGGCCCTCCTCTGCGGATGCCGTATCCGCGGGCGGCAGCTGGCTGGAGCGCGTGAAGAGCGACACGCCGGAGGTCCTTCCGTACGAAGCCGGGTGGTGACACGGCGGACCAGGCTCGTGAGGCCGGGGCCGCGCCCATGTGTACGGCCCGCCTGCGGTTTGTGTTCAAGCACCGGGGTCGCCCGCGCGGGAAGCGTACGCGGGAAGGGCGAACTGGTTGACGGGGTCCTCCTGTTGCCGGAGCTGACCAGCCCGTCGCTCAGGCAACACCCGTGGTCCAGCGCTGGTCGCTGTCTCCGTCCGCGGGGTCGAAGTCGAGGGGAGCGCCCACGGAGCCGCCCAGGGGTTCAAGGGCGAAGTCACCCGCGATGCGTGGCCGTATGGCTCCCGATCCATCCACGGTGAAGAGCAGATTCAGCCCGTTCGGGCCGTCGACCGAGGCGCAGGACCAGATGCCGACGCCACGGTCGGTGTCACCGCGCGAGTCCAGGCAGTAGTCGGGGTCCTCCTTACTGTGCAGGAGTCCGATGGAGTCCAGGCTCCACTTCTGGGTCGGGGCGCCACTGCAGCGGGCGGTGACGACGTCGGTACGGTTCTCCATCACGCCGTTCACGATGTCCAGGCACAGCCCGGAATCCGCGTTCACGACCTGGGTGAAGCCGCCCCCTGCGACGATCGGCGACGGCGGGGGCGGGAGCTTCTTCGAGGCGGTGGGTGCCGGGGTCTTGGGGGCGGCGGCCGAGGCGGTGGGGCTCGGCGAGGGGGAAGGCTTCTTCGACGGCTGCCGGGTGGGACTCTTCGTCGGGGCGGGGGCGGGCGCGGCAAACGCCGGCCAGCTCTCCCTGGGTGGGGGCTCCTGCGCGCGCACGCGTGCCGGATCGGAATCCTCGGAGGCGTATCCCAGCAGAGTGCCGGCGACGACGGCGCCCGCGACCGCTACAGCGACGAGGACGACGGTCCGCGACGGCCGGCTCACGCCCTTCCGCGAGGCCCCGTCGCGCCGCGGCAGCATCCCGGGAGCGGCGTAGGCCGGCATGGTGGCTGTGGCCTTCGACCGGTCGAGCTGCGCCGGTACGGCATCGAGCAGCCCGCGCACCGGACCGCGGGCCGCGTACGCCGATCCGCCCCAGCCGAGCAGCCCTTCGGCGAACACGGTACGGGGGCCGTCACCCATCCGCGCCAGCTCCGCGAGCAGCCGGGTGCAGCTGGGGCATTCCGCCAGGTGGAGCGTCAGATCCTCGCTGTACCGCCGGTCCCCCGGCCGCGCCGCCGCCTCGATGATGCGGCGGAAGCCCAGACACTTCCTGTCCCCGCCACGCTCCAGATAGGCCCGTAGATAGGCCTGCCGCATGGCGTCCTGTGCCTTCTCCCGCAGCTCCGGTACGAACTCCGGCTTGACGCTGAGGAAGGTGGCGACCGTGGCGTCGGGTTCCGAGTCCACCACCGCGTACCAGAGGATGCCCCGAGTCAGCTCCGGCAGCCGGTAGAAGCCGGTGAGCATCGCGGACGACGCCTCGAACCGGAGCCGGGAGATGGGCACATCCGGTGCGGTGAAGTCGGCCGTCTCGTCGATCCATGCGGCGAAGTCGGGTTCGAGCCGGTCCCGGCGGCTGCCGACGGCCCAGGCGAGCCCCACCCGCTGAACGAGCATCAGCACATGGTGCCGCCAGTTCCCCCGGGGTTCGATGCCCCGGCACGCCTCCTGAACGGCAAGGTCGAAGGCCTGCACGGCCAGTTGGTACCCGGCTGCCTGATGGCGTCCGCAGAGCCGGGCGTAGGTGAGGACAGCGGGCAGGTGGCGGCGCTTGAGCTCCTGGGCGGCGGGATGGGCGGCCGGGGCACCGGCGCGGATGTGTTCGGTGAGCTCCGCGTCCGACAGGACGGCGTAGACCCGCTTCTCGTCCGCGGGACCGGGACCGATCTGGTGGAGCTCTGGCACCCTCTTGACTCCTCGTTCACTACAGCGCGAGCGACCCGCTGCCCAGTGGAAAACGCGCCAGTGTTACCGGCAAGAAACAAGAGCCCATAGTGAGGCAGTCGGCACGTCAGCGAAAGGTGTTTCCGCGGGTAAGTCGCTGCTCGCGGCGAGACGGACCCCTGACTCTCAACTCGCCCGCCACGGCGGGAAGCAGTCGATCCCGCCCATGCTTCGCTGGGGCGCCGTTCCGAGGCTGGCGAACAGCCCGCCCGGCACTGCGTCCGAGCTGCTCCGGTGCGATGCTGGACGAGACAGGCGGAGGTCGCCATGGGGTTCTACGCCGAGCGGGTCCTGCCGCGGGTTGTCAACGTCGCCTGCGGAGCCAAGACCGCCCAGCCGCTGCGACGCCGAGTCTGCGAGGGCCTGAAGGGCGAAGTCGTCGAGATCGGGTTCGGGACGGGGCACAACGTTCCCTTCTACCCGGGTACCGTCACCGGCGTGGCTGCGGTCGAGCCCTCCGATGTCGGGTGGAGGATTGCCGGCGAGCGCGTCAGGGCGTCACGGATCCCGGTGCGGCGCGCCGGGCTTGACGGGCAGTCGTTGCCGTTCGAGGACGACAGTTTCGATGCCGCGTTGTCCACGTGGACGCTGTGCACCATTCCCGATGCCGACGCCGCCCTGCGCGAAATACGCCGCGTCCTCAAGCCCGGTGGGACCCTGCATTTCGTCGAACACGGGCTGGCTCCTGAAGGGGACGAGAACGTCCGCCGCTGGCAACGACGCCTCGAGCCGGTGAACAAGCGGCTCTTCGGCGGCTGTCACCTCACCCGGCCCATCGTCGACATGCTGACCAGCGCGGGGTTCACGATCTCGGAACTGGACGTGTTCTACGACAAGGGTGCGCCCAAGCCCATGGGAGCCGAGTCCATCGGCGTCGCCCTGCCCGCCTAGTCTTCCGAGTCCCCAAAATCTATGGCCGTCAAGGTAGAAATTGGATGGCCACGCGGCTAAAGTTTCTTGCGTAGCCGATCACGTCGGCGATACGCAACACAGCCGACCGGCGCCAGCGCACGCGAGGCCGTGTGCGGCACCAGATGTTCAGAGCAGCACACCCCGAAGAAAGAGAGGAGCAGGCGCCATCAAGATCGCCCGGGCGAGACTCCGGTTCGCCCGGGTACCGCAGACCCCGATTGGAAGGTGGTCCCCGGTCACGCATCCGCGATCCCCGCACGTCCGGTCTCAACGACGGACCAGCGGAATACGAAAGCCAGCGCACAGCGCCGGCAGATGGTGTTGATACCCCTCGGGGCCCCGGTGTGTACGCACCGGGGCCCCTCGACGCGTTTCAGAAGAGGTGCGAATGCCCCAAGAAACCCCCTCGCCCGCCGCCGACCGGTTCGACGATGACGACTACCCCGCCTACACCATGGGCCGCGCCGCCGAAATGATCGGCGCCACGCCCGGCTTCCTCCGGGCCGTGGGCGAAGCCCGGCTGATCACCCCGCTGCGGTCCGAGGGCGGCCATCGCCGCTACTCCCGCTACCAGCTGCGCATCGCCGCCCGGGCGCGCGAGCTCGTCGACGGAGGGACGCCGATCGAGGCGGCCTGCCGCATCGTCATTCTGGAGGACCAGCTCGAGGAAGCCCTGCGACTCAATGAAGAACTGCGACGGTCCACGGCGGACTCGAGCGGGGCGGCCGACTCCTGACGGCGCCCCCCAAGCTCGGCGTACAGCCGATATCTGTCGCGGCAGGCATAGATATTCGAGCAACGGGCGATGAGGGTTTATGATGCGACGGGCGGAGTGATATTACTCGCCGCGCCCGGCCGCTTGCGTCGTGCTACCGTTGTTCTCAGTTGCAGTTGTGGTTCCCAAAGACTTCAAGTGCCCGGACCGGTATCAATGCCGGATCGTGCACTTATGTATTTCCGGATGCATTTCCGGACGGGGCAATCATCAAGGCGACGCGGAGCTCGCACAGTGCGGGCCCCGGCACTGCCCCGAAGGAGATAAGACATGGCTACTGGCACCGTCAAGTGGTTCAACGCGGAAAAGGGCTTCGGCTTCATCGAGCAGGAGGGTGGCGGCCCCGACGTCTTCGCCCACTACTCGAACATCGCCACCCAGGGCTTCCGTGAGCTTCAGGAAGGCCAGAAGGTGAACTTCGACGTCACGCAGGGCCAGAAGGGCCCGCAGGCCGAGAACATCGTTCCCGCCTGAGGCTGAAACGCACAACGCAGCTGGGGCCCGCACCTTGGGGTGCGGGCCCCGGCTCGTTGCTTTTTCCGGGTTTGGCAAGGCCGCAGTGACGTCATACGCGGCGGGACGTCATACGTTTTCACGCCGCAGGGCGGTCGATCCGCCCCCCTGCCCCTGCCGGACTCACGTCCGCCCGATCCCCCATGATTCGGCATCGCAGCCGCTCCGGCGCATGTCACTCATTTTGACGTATCGGCCCTCCGCTTTCGCCGGCGGCCGTACTTCGTCTTCGTTTTCATTCCGGCTCGTTCTTGCGATTCTCATGGCTGCTCATTTCTGCTGCCGGGAACCCCTCGATACGTGCCGCATCGAGGAAAGGTTCTGCATGAACCGCACAGCTCGCACGAACGACCGCTACTCCCGCAGGGGCAACGCCGGCTCCGGCAGGAGCGGCGGCTTCCGTACGCAGTCGCAGGGACGCCAGGGCGCCCCGGGCCGCTCGGCGGCCCCCAGCCGCTCCGGAGGCTACGGGCGCCGCCCCGCGGCGCGCCAGGGAGAGTTCGCCCTGCCCACCACCATCACCCCGGCGCTGCCGGCTGTCGAGGCTTTCGAGGATCTGGAGATGCCCGCACCCCTGCTGGCGGCGCTCCGCTCCGAGGGCGTGACCGTGCCGTTCCCGATCCAGGCGGCCACCCTGCCGAACACACTGGCCGGCCGGGACGCACTGGGCCGCGGACGCACCGGCTCCGGCAAGACACTCGCCTTCGGCCTGGCGCTGCTGGCGCGGACCGAGGGCAAGCGCGCCGAGCCCCGTCAGCCGCTGGCCCTGGTCCTGGTTCCGACCCGCGAGCTGGCTCAGCAGGTCACCGACGCGCTCACTCCGTACGCCAGGTCGCTGAAGCTGCGGCTGGCCACGGTGGTCGGCGGTATGTCGATCGGCCGCCAGGCCGGCGCGCTGCGCGGCGGGGCCGAGGTCGTCGTGGCGACCCCCGGCCGGCTCAAGGACCTCATCGAGCGCGGCGACTGCCGTCTGGACCGCGTCGGCATCACCGTGCTGGACGAGGCCGACCAGATGGCCGACATGGGCTTCATGCCGCAGGTCACCGAGCTGCTCGACCAGGTACGCCCCGAGGGCCAGCGGATGCTCTTCTCCGCCACCCTGGACCGCAACGTCGATCTTCTGGTGCGCCGCTACCTGCACGACCCGGTGGTCCACTCCGTCGACCCGTCGGCCGGCGCGGTCACCACCATGGAGCACCACGTACTGCACGTCCACGGCGCCGACAAGCACGCGACCACGACCGAGATCGCAGCCCGCGACGGGCGGGTGATCATGTTCCTGGACACCAAGCACGCCGTGGACCAGCTCACCAAGCACCTGCTGAGCAGCGGCGTACGGGCCGCGGCCCTGCACGGCGGCAAGTCCCAGCCCCAGCGCAACCGCACCCTTGCCCAGTTCAAGACCGGCCATGTCACGGCGCTGGTGGCCACCAATGTCGCGGCCCGCGGCATCCACGTCGACAACCTCGACCTCGTCGTCAACGTCGATCCCCCCAGCGACCACAAGGACTACCTGCACCGCGGCGGCCGCACCGCCCGCGCCGGCGAGTCCGGCAGTGTCGTCACGCTGGTCCTGCCCAATCAGCGCCGCGAAATGACCCGCCTGATGGCCGACGCCGGCATCACCCCGCACGTCGCACAGGTGCGCTCCGGCGAGGCCGAACTGAGCCGCATCACCGGAGCCCAGGCGCCCTCGGGTGTTCCCGTCACCATCACCGCACCGGTGGCCGAGCGTGCGAAGGGCGGCTCCTCGTCCTCCCGCGGCAAGCGCAGCCGTCCCTCCCAGGCCCGCCGCTCCCGCACCGCGTCCCAGGGGCGAGCAGGCACCTCGCAGCGCCAGTCCTCGTTCAAGAGGGCCGTATGACACCGCAAGCCGGCAGTCACACCCTGCCGGTCGACCCGCAGAACACGAAAGGTGTCCTTTGACGCTGATTCTCACGCAGCCACGGCAGACGGACCGCATCGGGCTGACTGCCGCCGACGCCATGACCGCACCCGGACCGCAGGTCGGCGACGACATGATCGTCGACGTCGCCCTCTCCGTCCTCATCGGCGCCGGCGTGGGGCACCTGATCATCCGTGGTGAGGACGACCGCTGTGCCGGTCTTGTCTCTCGCGCCCAGCTCACCGCGTACCGCGGCGGCTCGTGGTACACCGAGGACACTCGGTTGCGGGACATCGTCCACGACCGAGGACCGTTCACCCTGTCCGAGACCTCGCTGCCCGAGGCGGAATACGCCATGCGGGCCCGATCCCTCGGCTCCTCGCCCGTGGTCGACGAAGAGGGGTACATCCTCGGCGTCCTCGCTCTCAGAAACTGATCTCCCCCTGGTCGGCATCCGTGTCCGCCCTTCCCTCCAACCCTGTTGAGGCACTATGCGCTGCGTCATCGCCCGCTTCCCCTTCGACCTGGTCAAGAGTGACGTGCAGCAATCGATGAAGGGCATCAAGCCCGAACCCGTCACGGGTGAGTCAGTGACCATCGGCCGCCGCGTCTTCCCCGTCAAGCAGGTCGGCGAGGTGATCACCGGCCAGGACCGCCGTGACTTCACCGCCGGCGAAGTCACCAGGGCGCTCACGCGCCTCGGCTTCACCTGCCATGCCACCCCGGCACCCGTCGCTCCCCCCGTCCTCACCCCGCTCGAATCGGCGTCCGTGCAGCTCGGCACAGCGACGCGCATCTGACCGACAGCGGGACGGGCGCGAACCCGGACCGGACAGCATTGAGGGCCCCGACCGCCAGACGGTCGGGGCCCTCTGCCGTCTGTCTGCGACCAGGGCCCGGTGGCACGCGTCGAGCGGGCCGGAATCCAGCGCTCCTCAGGTCAGCTCCGAGCCGGCGCCGAGCAGATCCCGAGCGCGCACCTGGACGATCGCGATGACCGACCGCTCGCTGCGCCCGTCCACGCCTCAAGGGGGAAGAGCCATGTCCGACGCCGTCGTGACGCACGGTTTCACCGATGCGGCCGAACTGCGCCGCACCAACCGCGCCACCGTCGAGAAGTACATGCACACCACAGGACCCGACCGGCTGCGCCGGCACGAGCTGTTCACCGCCGACGGCAGCGGGGGCCTGTGGACCACCGACACCGGGGAGCCGATCGTCATCAGCGGCCGGGACCGGCTGGCCGAGCATGCCGTCTGGTCGCTGGCCTGTTTCCCGGACTGGGAGTGGTACAACATCCAGATTTTCGAGACGCAGGACCCGAACCGTTTCTGGGTCGAGTGCGAAGGCCGCGGAAAGATCCTCTTCCCGGGCTATCCGGACGGCTACTACCACAACCGCTTCCTCCACTCCTTCCTGCTCGACAACGGAAAGATCAGGCAGAACCGCGAGTTCATGAACCCCTGCGAGCAACTGCGCGCGCTCGGCATCCCAGTGCCCCAGGTCAAGCGCGAAGGACTTCCCACCTGAAGGCCGGCCGGGATCGAGGGGCGATGTGATGGAAGACCTGCTGAGCGAGACCCGGTTCGACAACGCGCTGCACCAGCCGCAGTGGAGCGACCCCGTACAAGTAAGACGGCTGCGCCACGCCCTCGCCGCCCGCCCCGCACTCGTACGGCCCCAGGACCTTCGTACCCTCTCCGGTCTGCTGGCCCAGGTCGCGGCCGGACAGTGCCTGGTCGTGCAGTGCGGCGACTGCTCGGAAGACCCCGGCGAGTGCACGCCCGTCCACGTCAGCCGCAAGATCGCCGTACTGGAACTGCTCGCCGGAACCCTGCGTATGGCCACTGCCCGGCCGGTACTGCGCGCCGGCCGGATCGCCGGACAGTTCGCCAAGCCGCGTACGCACCGGACGGAGCAGGTCGGCGACCTCGAACTCCCCTCCTACCAGGGGCACATGGTCAACGGGCCACAGCCGACGCCGGACAGCCGCAGGCCCGACCCCCTGCGCATCCTCACCGGCTACATGGCCGCGAGCGACATCATGACCCACCTGGGCTGGACAGCACCGCCCGGCAGCACGCGTATCGATGCGTCCGTCTGGACCAGCCACGAAGCGCTGCTCCTCGACTACGAGGTGCCCATGCTCCGCCGGGACGAAGCGGGCCGGCTGTATCTCGGCTCCACCCACTGGCCCTGGATCGGCGAGCGCACCCGTCAGGTGGACGGCGCCCATGTCGCCCTCCTCGCCGCCATCGCCAACCCGGTCGCCTGCAAGGTCGGCCCCACCGTCGGCGCGGGCGAGCTCCTCGCCCTGTGCGAACGCCTCGACCCCGAGCGCCGGCCCGGCCGGCTCACCCTGATCGCCCGGATGGGCGCCGACACCGTGGCCGATCGTCTGCCCGGCCTCGTCGCAGCGGTCCGCGCCGCCGGCCACCCCGTCAGCTGGCTGACCGACCCGCTGCACGGCAATACCGTGCAGACGGCCAACGGCACCAAGACCCGTGTCGTCCAGCACGCGGTCCGCGAGGTCATCGCGTTCCGGCAGGCGGTCCGGGCCGGCGGGGGCATCGCCGGGGGACTGCACCCGGAGACGACTCCGGACGATGTCCTGGAGTGCGTCAGCGAGGAGAGAGACCTGGCCAGGACAGGCGAGCGCCATTCCACGAGCCTGTGCGACCCCCGCCTCAACCTCGACCAGGCCCTGTCCGTCGTCTCCGCCTTCTCCCCCGGCCGCTCCCACCCGGACCAGGACCCGGACAAGGACCCGGCATGAGGACACCCGTGACCGGCATGGCGCCCACCGGGCCCTACCTCATGGCAGCCGCTGCCGAGCCGCCCGCCAACACCGCCCGCTGGAGCGTCGATCCCCACCGTGCCGTACTGCTCATCCACGACATGCAGCGCTACTTCCTCGCACCACTCCCCCACCCACTGCGCAGCGAACTCGTCCACAACGCCGCACTCCTGCGCGCACACTGCGGAGCCCGCGGCATCCCCACCGCCTACACCGCCCAGCCCGGCAGCATGGACGACCAACAGCGGGGCCTGCTGAGGGACTTCTGGGGTCCCGGCATGCGCACCACACCCGGCGAGCAGAGCGTGACCGGCGAACTGGCGCCCACCGGCGCCGACATGGTGTTCACCAAGTGGCGCTACAGCGCATTCCACCGCTCCCGGCTGCTGGAGTGGATGCGCCGGCTGAGCCGCGACCAGCTGATCCTGTGCGGGGTGTACGCCCACATCGGCGTCCTCATGACCGCGGCCGACGCGTTCAGCCACGACATTCAGACCTTCCTGGTCTCCGACGCCGTCGCCGACTTCTCCCTCGAAGACCACCGCATGGCTCTCAGCTACGCCGCCCGGTGCTGCGCCATGGTCATCACCACCAAGGAGGCCCTGGCATGACCATCCTGCTGGACCGGATCCTCCGCGATCCCCCACCCGCGTACGCCATCCTCCACCGCCCCCACAGCACGAGCCCGGGCCAACTGGACATCCTCAGGGGCAGCGTGACGCACCCCGCGACGCTCGACCGGATCCCGCTCCCGCGCACAGCCACGCCCGGCCGCCACGAAACACTCGTGCTCATCCCCTACCGGCAGATCACCGAACGCGGATTCGCCTGCCACGACGACCACTCCCCGTTGATCTCGATGACGGTGACCGAGCAGGAGACCCTGCCGCTCGGCGCAGCGCTCGGCCTGCTGCCGCGCGTGGCGACCTCCCTGTCCGGCGGGCGCTTCGACAGCGACGACGCCACGTACGCACAGACCGTCAAGCAGGTAATCACGGACGAGATCGGCACGGGCGCCGGGGCGAATTTCGTCATCCAGCGGTCCTTCGTGGCCGACATCACCGATTACGGGCCCCACAGCGCCCTGGCCTTCTTCCGCCGACTGCTGGAGAGCGAGGGCGGCGCGTACTGGACCTTTGTCGTTCACACCGGCTCGCGCACCTTCGTCGGGGCCTCGCCGGAGCGGCACATCAGCGTACGAGGCGCGACGGCGGTGATGAACCCGATCAGCGGCACCTACCGCTACCCGGCCGCAGGCCCCAGCCTGACCGGCGTCATGGACTTCCTCGCCGACCCCAAGGAGAGCGACGAACTGTGCATGGTCGTCGACGAAGAACTCAAGATGATGGCCCGGATCTGCGAGCCGGGCACCCGCGTCACCGGCCCGTATCTCAAGGAGATGGCGCGGCTCGCACACACCGAGTACTACATCCGGGGGCGCACCACCCGCGATGTGCGCAGCATCCTGCGTGAGACGCTGCTCGCGCCGACCGTGACCGGCAGCCCGCTGGAGAGCGCCTGCCGCGTCATCGCCCGGCACGAGCGGCAGGGCCGCGGCTACTACAGCGGAATCGCCGCCCTCATCGGCCGCGACGAGCAGGGGGGCCGCACCCTGGACTCGGCCATCCTCATCCGCACCGCCGACATCAGCCCGGCCGGGCGCGTGCGGATCGGGGCCGGCTCGACCCTCGTACGCCACTCCGACCCGGGTGCGGAGGCGGCCGAGACACGGGCCAAGGCGGCCGGACTGATCGCCGCCCTGGAATCCGGACCCGCCGCACCGCGCGAGACACACACCGGCGCAGTCGCCCGTTTTGCCGCGCATCCCAGTGTCCGCGCCGCGCTGGAGCGCCGTAACGACACCCTCGCGTCGTTCTGGCTGCGGCCTGACACGCCGCGGGAGGGGTCCCCGCCCGACCTGACCGGACGCAGCGTGCTGGTCATCGACATGGAGGACACCTTCACCTCCATGATCGCCCATCAACTCCGGTCCCTCGGGCTGGTGGTGACCGTCCGCCGGTTCGATGAGGCACACACCTTCGACGGCTACGACCTGGTGGTGCTGGGACCCGGACCCGGCGACCCGGGCGAGGGGAGCCACCCCCGCATGGACGCCCTGCGCTCGGCGGTGGAGATGCTGCTGGCGCGGCGGCGGCCGTTCCTCGCCGTCTGCCTGAGCCATCAGGTCCTCAGTCTGCGGCTCGGCTTCCGTCTGGAGCGCCGCGACCATCCCAACCAGGGCGCGCAACAGGAGATCGACTTCTTCGGCGACCGGGTCCGGGTCGGCTTCTACAACACGTACGCCGCACACAGCCGCCACGACACGGCACACATCGACGGTGTCGGCAGGGTGGACGTCTCCCGCGACCGGGCGAGCGGCGAGGTCCACGCGCTGCGCGGCCCTCACTTCACGTCGATGCAGTTTCACCCCGAGTCCGTCCTCACCCAGCACGGAGTCCGTCTCGTCGTACAGGCCGTACGCCGGGCGATGCGCCCCACCCTCGCACCCGCCGGCAATACCGGGCGCCCGGCCGCCGTGCCTGCCTGACCCCGAAGCCACTGCTCCCAGCGGTGATTGGAGACATCGGATGCACCCCTACGTCGTCGTGGACGTCTTCGCCCGAGAACGCCTGCTCGGCAACCCCGTGGCGGTCTTCTTCGACAGCGACGACCTCAGCCCCGAGCTCATGCAGCGCATCGCCCGCGAAATGAACCTCTCCGAGACCACCTTCGTCCTGCGCCCGCGTCAGGGCGGTGACGCCCGGATCCGTATCTTCACGCCGGTCAACGAGCTGCCGTTCGCCGGGCATCCGCTGCTGGGCACCGCCCTCGCACTGGCCCGCCGCATCCCGGGCGACCGCCTCCAGCTGGAGACCGCCGTCAGCGTCATCCCCTTCGAACTGGACCGCAAGGACGGGCGGGTGGTCACCGCCCGGATGCAACAGCCGCTGCCCACCTGGGAACCCTTCGACCGGACCGAGGAACTTCTCGACGCGCTGGGTGTGGCCGCCTCGACGCTGCCCGTGGAGATCTACCACAACGGGCCCCGGCACGTCTTCGTCGGTCTGGACAGCGTGAGCGCACTGTCCGCGCTGAATCCCGACCACCGCGCGCTGGCCGCCTTCGAGGACATGGCGACCAACTGCTTCGCCGGCCACGGCGCGCACTGGCGCAGCCGGATGTTCTCGCCCGCCTACGGCGTGACCGAGGACGCGGCCACCGGCTCGGCCGCGGGCCCGCTGGTCGTCCACCTTCTGCGGCACGGCGCTCTCACCCGCGGCCGCTGCATCGAGATCATGCAGGGCGTCGAGATGGGCCGCCCCTCCCGCATGCTCGCCCGCGCCGAAGGAATCGGAACCCACATCGAGTCGGTCGAGGTCGGCGGCGACGGCGTGATCACGGCCCAGGGGACCCTCCATGTCTGACCTGCCCATGAACGCTCGCCCCGGCATCCAGCCCGGCTCCGAATCCCTTACGGCGACCATCAACATCGCCTTCCCCGAGTACGCGGCGCCGCCGCCCGACCCGATCGCTCTGCTGCACAGCTGGCTTGATGACGCGCACGCTCACGGTGTACGTGAACCGAGAGCTCTGGCTCTGGCCACCGCCGACACCCAGCGCCGGACTTCCCTTCGCACTGTGGTGGTCAATCGGCTCACCGAGTGCGGGCTGGTCTTCACCACCCACCGAACCAGCCGCAAGGCTCGCGAACTACGGGCGAACCCCTGGGCCTCCGGCCTGCTCTACTGGCGCGAGACCAGCCGGCAGGTCAGCCTCGGCGGCCCGGTGCGAGAGCTGTCCGACGCCGATACCGAAGCCCTGTGGGCCGAGAGGCCGGTATTCACCCACGCGATGACAACCGCATCCCGTCAGAGCGAGCCCCTGGACGACGTGCCCGCCCTGCGCGCCCGCGCCCACACGCTCGCCCAGGCCGGACCGCAGCCACGCCCGCTGACCTATATCGCCCTCGAACTGGTCCCGCACGCCGTCGAGTTCTGGGCGAACGGCACCGACCGGCTGCACGAAAGACTCCGCTACGACCGCACACCGAACGGCTGGAGCGCCACCCGCCTGCAGCCCTGACGGACATCGCCGCCCGGCTCAGTGGCCCGCGAGGAACTTCACGCCCACGACCCCTACGCCGATCGCCGTGTCCAGCAAACCTGAGACGAGTGCGCTCAGCGGCCCGTTGCCCATTCGCAGGCCGGTTCGCCAGCCCCACAGGAAGAGGGTCGCCACTTCCACCCCGGCGCTGATCAGCAGCGCGGTGCCCAGATCCATCGCGCCCAGCGCCGACACACCGATCAGCACCAGTGGCCCCACCGCGCTCAGCAGCAACGGAGCGGAGACATACAGAGCCGTCCGGATCTCCGCCCGGCTCGCGCCGCGCTTGCTCACGGCACGGTGCGCCTGCTCATCGGCGACCAGCGTTGCCAGCCAGACCCCGAGAGCTGCCCCTGCCACGGTGAGCGCCGCCTCCTCGGGGTCGTGCGTGTCTGCCTCCGAGAGAGTCACCACCACCGCGGTCAGGGTGATGGTCGCGTAGATCCGTTCCTTGAGTCGTGCGGCCGCGGTGTCGCCGGCGCGGGCGGCGGTGGCGGCGGTGCTCTGCTCGACGGCGCCGCCTCGCGGTTCCGGGTCCGGGTCCGGTGTCGTCATGCCGGCACGGAACCGGGCGCGCCGACCACAGCGCCGGCCAGGATCGGAGTCATGCGTGCGTCCTTCCGCCGTGAAGTCACCATGCCCGAAATGCGGGCATTTCAGTGACAAACGGTAGCCGAAGTGGCACAGCGCAGTTGCATCACTCGACGGGCCAGGTGTGCGCAGGCGCGTTGAGATGCATGTATTCCATGTACTGCCGTGTCATCCGCCGCAGCGACTCATGGTGGCTGACATGGGCGGTGGCATCGATGTGGTGGAACATCTCCTTCTGCCACACCGCGCCGTTGCGGCCGGTGACGCACCGCTGTTCGATGATCCCCAGCAGCGGCTCGCGCCACGCGGCATCCATTCCCGACTGCTCCAGTCCCCGGTGCGCCAGCGGCAGGAGGCGTCTCAGTACGAGTTCCGACGCGGGCACCTCGCCCATCCCGGGCCAGTACAGCCGCGCGTCGATCCCGTTGCGGGCCGCGGCGTGCAGGTTGTCCTCCGCGGCCGAGAACGACATCCGCGACCAGACCGGCCGTTCCTCGTCGACCAGGGCGCGCGTGAGCCCGTAGTAGAAGGCGCCGTTGGCGAGGACGTCGGCGACCGTGGGGCCGGCGGGGAGCACGCGGTTCTCCACCCGCAGGTGTGGCTTGTCGTGGGCCACGGCGTAGACCGGGCGGTTCCAGCGGTAGATCGTGCCGTTGTGCAGCGTGAGTTCGGCCAGTTCAGGAGTGTCGCCGCCGTCCAGGGTGTCTTGGGGATCCTGCTCGTCGCACAGGGGCAGCAGCGCGGGGAAGTAGCGCACGTTCTCCTCGAAGAGATCGAAGACGCTGTTGATCCAGCGCTCTCCGAACCACACCCGTGGTCGCACCCCCTGCACCTTGATCTCTTCCGAGCGGGTGTCGGTGGCCTGCTCGAAGAGCGGGATACGCGTCTCGTGCCAGAGCTCCTTGCCGAACAGGAACGGCGAGTTCGCGGCCAGGGCCACCTGAACCCCCGCGATCGCCTGTGCCGCATTCCAGTAGCCCGCGAACTCGTCGGGCGAGACCTGCAGGTGAAACTGGGTACTGGTGCACGCGGCCTCCGGCGTGATGGTGTCCGCGTACGTCCGCAGCCGGTCCACGCCGTCCACTTCGATCCGCAGATCCTCACCCCGGGCCGCGAACACCTGCTCGTTCAGCAGCCGGTACCGCGGGTTCTCCGACAGCGCCGCCCCACTCACGTCCGGCTGGCGCAGCGTGGGCAGGACTCCCACCATGATCAGATGCGCGCCGACCTCCGCGGCGCGGCCCTCCGCGTGATTGAGCGCGTCCCGGATCTCCTGCTCCCACGCGTCGGGACCACCGGCCGTCAGACGCCGCGGCGGAATGTTGATCTCCAGGTTGAATCTGCCCAGCTCGGTCGCCCAGGCGGGATCCGCGATCGCCTCCAGCACGTCGGTGTTGCGCATGGTGGGCTCGCCGCTCGCGTCCACCAGATTGAGTTCGATCTCCAGACCCACCTGGGGGCGCTCGAACTCGAATCGCGACTCACGCAGCATCTGCGCGAACGCATCGAGGCATTCCTGCATCTTGATCCGGTACCGGCGGCGGTCGTCACGGGTGAATACCAGCGCCGGGACGTCTCGTCCCATCGGCCCTCCCGAGTCCCCTCGGCAGACACCCCACTCATAGGGTCCCACTCCCCCGCCACCCGGACCAGCCAAGGGGTCCACGTCCCGGCGTGCACTCGCTCGTAGGCTCGGCACGTGACTCACAGCGAAGTGCGCGCCGAGGGCGCCGGACCGTTCACCACGCGTCTCACCTGGCGCTTCGCCGAGGGCGGCACTGCGGTCTGGGAATCACGCGCGGCCCGCAAACGCGGGACGCTCACGGTCCGGCCCGAGGGAGCCGAGGCCGTCACGCAGTACGCCGACGAGGAAGCCCTCCACCGGCTTCGCGTCCTCAACGCGGTGGCCGCGGTGTCGTTCACGATCGGTGGAGCGCTGTTCGTCCTCGGCGCCGCACTGGCCCAGTTCGGGTCCGGCGATCCGACGCTGAGCGCCACGGTCTACCTCGTCGGGGGCCTGTTCTTCACCGCCGGCGCGTACGCCTCCCTGCTGCAGACGGTCAACGCCCCGAGGCGCCGCGGCGACGCCGGCACCCTGGTCACGCATCGGTGGCGGTGGTGGAGTTACGAGCCCCTGCAGATCGACTGGCTGAGCACGTTCGTCCTGTTCGCGGGCACGCTGGTGTTCGGCGTCAACCTTCTGGACTCCTTCCTCAAGGGGCTCTCCTCCCAGCAGGTGAACCGGCTGATCTGGACGCCGGACCTCATCGGATGCCTGCTCTTCCTCATCTCCGGGCACCTCGCCCTTGTCGAGATCAGCCACGGCCCTCCCCGCCTGCGCGTACGGAACCTCGGCTGGTGGATCGTCGCCGTCAACCAGTTCGGCTCGGTGCTGTTCCTGGTCGCGGCACTGGCCGACTTCACCAACCCGAGCACCGGGGATGTGATCAACGCCGCCGTCGCCAATTGGGGGACCATGACCGGCGCTGCATGTTTCTCGGTCGGCGGCGTACTGCAGCTCTTCGAGCGCCCCTAGGTTCGTGTCTCGCGGTGCGGCAGGATGCCGTACGTGCCGGGCGTGGTCATGATGGGAGGGCCTGGCCAGCGGGCGCGCCGGGCAGGAAGGGTGCCGCGATGGAGCTGTTCCCGCCGATGCCGCTAAGTCAGTGGCAGGACACCAAGGAGACTCTGCACCGATTCGAGCAGATCGTCGGCAAGATCCGCCTCGCCGCGAGTCCCCGGCGCAACCACTGGTGGAACGTTCCCTTCCATCTCACCGGTCGCGGCATCACCACACGTCCGATGAGAGACGTCGACGGCACCTCGGTCTTCACCGTCGACTTCGACTTCGTCGACCACCTACTCGTCGTGTCGACGCTGGACGGCAGAGCGAGGTCGTTCCCACTCGTGGGCCAGTCCGTCGCGTCCTTCTACGACAACACGCTCGATGCTCTGGCCGCCCTGGGCCTCGGGGTGAGAATCAGCCTTCCCAGGCCCTACGGGCTGCCCGATTCAGGCCGGCCGTTCGCCGAGGACACCGAGCACGCGGCCTACGATCCCGCTCTGGCCAACGGCTACTGGCGGCTCCTCAGCCAGGTGGCCGCTGTACTGGAGGAGTTCGCCGCCGGCTTCGCGGGAAAGGCCAGCCCCGTCCATCATTTCTGGCATTCGCTCGACATCGCCCACACCCGGTTCTCGGGGCGGCACACCGACCAGCCGCCGGAAGTCGATCCGGTGACGCGAGAGGCGTACTCGCGGGAGTTGATCAGCTTCGGATTCTGGTTCGGTGACGAGATGTTTCCCGAGCCGGCGTTCTACTCCTACACGGCGCCCGAACCCGCGGGACTGACCGAGGAACCCCTTGAACCCGCGTCGGCGTACTGGGCACCGCGCTACAAGACCCACCTGGCCGTGCTGCCCTACGACGCGGCACGCGCCGAGAGCGATCCTCGTGCCGTCGTCCTCGCCTTCTACGAGAGCGCGTACCAGGGCGGTGCCCGGCGCGCGGGCTGGGACGTCGGCCACTTCGCCTCTCCGGGCGGAATCACGGACCCGCAACTGCCCCTCCCGCCCGGCGGACTCTGAAACCGCCGGGGCTTACGAATGCGGGCCCGCCGTGGACCCGGCAGCGGCGCGCTTCGCCGTGCCGGGTCCACCCGGCCTCAGCCGCACCTGCGGCCGCTGTTGATGCAGCTCACCGCCTTCCTCATCAGCGACGAGGACATCACGTTGATGAAGTCACCGTGGTCCGTACCGGGCTTGTGCAACTGCTCGGGGAAGCTGTCGACGGCGAAGACCGAGCCGGGCGCGATCTTGTAGGTGATCCGCTGGACCAGCTGGGGTATGGCCCTGAATCCCTTGGGACAGGTGCCGTTGGGGCGGGCGAAGGCCACATGCGTGCGGTGGTTCGCGCTGTCGGTGTTACTGCCGTCCCAGCAGCTCTGGAAGTTGAACGTACGCACCACATCGCTGCCCTGCGGGCAGAGCGGATACTTCTCCTTCAGCTGCCGGTTCTCGAAGCCGGTGCAGCTCCAGGACGCGTTGGCGTTGGCCGTTCCGTTGGTGAACGCCTTGGCGTCGCCGGTGATGATGCGCAGGAACGTGGGCATCGCCGTCACCTTGCTGACGGGGCTGCCGCGGAAGGTGAGTTGTACGGAAGCGGGCTGGAGAATGCGTCCGACGTTGCCGTCCTGGCCTCCGCCGGGGAGGTTCGCGTCGCTCTCGACTTTTCCGTTGCGCAGTCGCAGGACCGGCCAGTAGTGGGTGGAGCGGTCGCCGTTGGTGCAGGTCGTCCCGGCCGCGGCGAGGTCGTCGTTGGTGGCGAAGGCGTCGGTCTCGAGATTGCCGACGTAGTCGTGCATGTGGTGGGCGCCGTTGCTCACGCCGGGGGCGACGATCACGTTGTCGGGGTTGAAGTGCTTGTTCTCGTTGCGCCCGCAGCGGGACTTGAACGTGCCGCGCGAGGCGTTGGCCTGGAGGCGCGGCGCCGCGACATTGGGCCGCACTCTGCGGATGTCCACGAAGTCCGACCTGCGGGGGCCGGTCTGCGCCTTGTCGCCGTTGGCGGGGGCGGAGGCGCTCGGAGCAGGGGCGTTGGGAGCCGCGGAGCCGGACGCGGGTGCGGCAGCGGGGGCCACGTCGTCCTTCTTGACGGTGCAGGAGGCCATCGAGTCCAGACCCTCGGGCCGGTTCGAGACGCGCTCGATCTCGGTGGCGATACGGTCCAGGGTGCTGCGGCGCTGGGACGAGAGCGGGTCCAGCACGCGCGTGCGCACCCAGTTCCGATCGGTTTGCGTGGCGCCCGCCGCGAGTTGCTCGTAGGCATCCGCGACCTGAGTGTCCAGCTGGGCCAGTTGATTGTCCACGGCCGGCCGTGCCTGCTCCGGAACGTTCGACAAACGGACCGCGACGTCAGGGCAGTTGATGGTCATCGGCGCCTGTGCGGCCTGCCCGCCCCAGGAGCTGCGCGCGGCCGAGGCGTTGTTGTCGGTCATCAGCAGCGCCCCGCCCCCGACGGCCAGAGCCGCCACTCCGGCAACCGTGATGCCGATCCATCTGGACCGCTTGTGTCTCTGCCTGTACCTCACTGGGCCGCCCCTCTGTGGTCGTCGTGCCGGGACTTCGTGCCCTCGGCCGAGTCGGACCGCGCCCTCACCCGCTCGGGCGGAGGGCACAGCACGACGCACAGGGATACGGAGACGGGGACTGTTCTGCTCAGTTCGAACCGAGATTGTTTTGTTACGGGTCAGGAGTACGGCTTCGGCGGGGCGTTGGCGCGGACCGAAGAACGCCGGCGGGCGCCCTCACTGCTCCCGCATGCCCCACGGCGATCCGTACTCGGTCAGCAGGTCCAGGAAGGGCCGGGCGGGGAGCGCCTCGGGGCCGAGCACACCACTGCCGGTCCAGGTGCCCGCGGCCATCAGTTCCAGGGCCACGACCGGGTTGATCGCGGTCTGCCATACGACGGCCTGGCAGCCGTATTCACGCATGGACCACTGGTTGTCGACCACGTGGTACAGGTAGACCTCGCGCGGACGGCCGTCCTTGGTTCCCTTCACCCAGGTGCCCGCGCAGGTCTTGCCGTGCATGCGCTCCCCGAGGGTTGCCGGGTCGGGCAGGCAGGCGGCGACCACGTCGCGCGGGGAGACGAGGACCGTGCCCGACCCGTCCGCCGCGGGCACGGGCACCGGATCGGTGCGGTCCAGGCCCAGCAGATGCAGGGTCTGAAGCGTACGGATGAACTCCTCACCGAGGCCGTACTTGAAGGTCACGCGTCCCGCGTCCACCCAGCGCGGCACCAGCAGAACCTCCTCGTGCTCGACGTTGACGCACTCGACGGGTCCGATCCCTTCGGGGAAGTCGAAGGCCTCGGGCTCGCTGAAGGGTGGGGTGGTGAACCAGCCGCGGCCCGCCTCGTAGACGACGGGTGCGTTGAGGCATTCCTCGATGGTGGTCCAGATGCTGAACGAGGGCGCGAAGTCGTAGCCGTCGACTGTGAGGTTCGCCCCGTCGCGGATGCCGATCTCCTCGATCTCGTCGAAGAGTTCGTCGGCGGCGTGCCGTGCGAAGACGTCGGACAGGCCGGGTTCGACGCCGATGCCGACGAGGGCGAGCGCTCCGGCCTTCTCCCAGTCCCCGGCCCGCTCGAACTGGGCGTCGCCGAGCTTGACCCCGCACTGTTCGTACGGGCGCTCCGGGTGCGGGCGGGACAGCGACATCGCCATGTCCAGGTAGTGCGCCCCGGCGGCCAGGGCCGCCTGGAACAGCGGCATCACGAAGCGTGGGTCGGTCGCGTTGAGCAGCACGTCGCATTGCTGCTCCTTCAGCAGAGCGGTGACGGCTCCCTCGTCGCTCGCGTCGATCCGCACGGCACGGAAGCGGCCGTCCGGCTCCAGGGCCGCGACGGCGGCCTGGGCGCGGGAGAGGTCGTAGTCGGCGACGACCATGTGGTCGAAGAAGGATCGGCGGGCCGCGATCCGGGTGATGGCGGTACCGACGCCACCGGCGCCCACGAGCAGAACACGCATGACAGAACTCCGTTTCCAAGGCACAGCAGGCACAGCAGATACGGGCATAACGGGCAGGATGCCGCTCCGGTCGCGGCGCCCGTTGTCATCGATCCAACGCTCGCGCCCCTTTTCACGTCAATGGTGTTGGCATAAGCTCGCCGTGGTCCGGACGGTCACCGTGGAAGGAGCGTGCTGTGGCCAAGCCCGTCGTGCCGGAAGAGGCCCGGCGACGCCGTCGTCCCACCAAGAACGGCGCGGTGCTCTCCGAGCAGCTGATCATTGAGACCGCCCTGCGCATGCTGCGGGAGCACGGCAGCGCGGGCCTGACCGTGCGCCGCCTGGGCACTGCCCTCGGCGCGGACCCGAGCACCCTGTACCGGTACTTCAGCGGCATCGACGACCTGACGCTCGCCATCGGGGACGTGCTCGTCGGGCGGGCCGTGGCGGGCTGGAAGAGCACCGGTGACTGGCGAGCCGACCTGCGGGAACTGGGGCTGCGCATCCACGCCGCGTACCTCGGGCACCCGCAGGCGGCCGTCCTCACCGCGAGCCGGGTGTCCGGCAGGGCGCACGAAGTCGCGGCCGACGAGACGATCCTCGGGGTCCTGCGTACGGCGGGCTTCACGGACGCCGATGCCGTCCGGATCTATCAGGCGTTCATCGACCAGACCCTGGCCTTCGCCGCGCTGGACGCGGCCTCACTGGCGCTGCCTGCCGCGGCGCGCGAGGCGGACGAGAAGGTCTGGCGGGCCACCTACGCCCGGCTGCCCGCGACGACGCATCCCCACATCGCGGCCACGGCGCACCTGCTCGTCGCCCGCATGAACCACAGCGCGTATCCCACGGCACTCGACATGCTGCTGGACAGCGCATCCGCCCAGCTCGGCTCCACGGCTCGGACAACGAAGCCGCCCCGGTCGGCATGAGTGCCGACCGGGGCGGAACAGGTGCGGACGGAGGCTCTCCGTGCCGCGGCCTTCGCGTCAGCCGAGTGTCGCGACGGCCTGGTTGAAGGTCGCCGACGGACGCATGACCGCCGCGGCCTTGGCCGCGTCGGGCTGGTAGTAGCCGCCGATGTCGGCCGGGGAGCCCTGCACCGCCAGGAGCTCGCCGACGATCGTCTGCTCCTGCTCGGTGAGCGTCTTGGCGAGAGCCGCGAACGCCCCCGCGAGCTGCGCGTCGTCGGTCTGCCTGGCCAGCTCCTGGGCCCAGTACGTGGCCAGGTAGAAGTGGCTGCCACGGTTGTCGATGCCACCCACGCGGCGGGTCGGCGACTTGTCCTCGTTGAGGAACGTGGCCGTCGCACGGTCGAGGGTGTCGGCGAGCACCTGGGCGCGCGCGTTGCCCGTCGTCTGCGCGAGGTGCTCGAAGCTGGCCGCGAGGGCGAAGAACTCGCCCAGGCTGTCCCAGCGCAGGTAGTTCTCCTTGACCAGCTGCTGGACGTGCTTGGGCGCCGAGCCGCCGGCACCCGTCTCGAACAGACCGCCACCGTTCATCAGCGGGACGACGGAGAGCATCTTGGCGCTCGTGCCGAGCTCCAGGATCGGGAACAGGTCGGTCAGGTAGTCACGCAGCACGTTGCCGGTGACCGAGATGGTGTCCTCGCCGCGGCGGAGGCGCTCGAGCGAGAACTTGGTCGCCTCGACGGGCGACATGATCTCGATCTGCAGACCGTCGGTGTCGTGGTCGGCGAGGTAGGACTTGACCTTCTTGATCAGCTGCGCGTCGTGCGCGCGGCTCTCGTCGAGCCAGAACACCGCCGGGGCGCCGGTCGCGCGGGCGCGGGTGACGGCGAGCTTGACCCAGTCCTGGATCGGCAGGTCCTTGGCCTGGCACATACGGAAGATGTCGCCGGCGCCCACCGTCTGCTCGAGAACGACATCGCCCTTGCCATCGACGACCCGCACGGTGCCCGTGGCGGGGATCTCGAAGGTCTTGTCGTGGCTGCCGTACTCCTCGGCCTTCTGCGCCATCAGACCGACGTTGGGTACGGAACCCATGGTCGAGGGGTCGAAGGCCCCGTTCGCGCGGCAGTCGTCGATGACGACCTGGTACACGCCGGAGTAGCTGCTGTCGGGCAGGACCGCGAGGGTGTCGGCCTCCTGGCCGTCCGGGCCCCACATGTGACCGGAGGTGCGGATCATGGCCGGCATCGAGGCGTCGACGATGACATCGCTCGGCACATGCAGGTTGGTGATACCGCGGTCGGAGTCGACCATGGCCAGCTCGGGACCGGCGGCGAGCTCGGCCTCGAAGGACTCCTTGATCTTCGCGCCCTCGGGCAGCGACTCCAGGCCCTGGTAGATGGCGCCGAGACCGTCGTTCGGGCTGAGACCGGCCGCGGCCAGCGTCTCGCCGTACTCGGCGAACGTCGTCGGGAAGAAGGCACGCAGCACGTGACCGAAGACGATCGGGTCGGAGACCTTCATCATCGTGGCCTTCAGGTGCACGGAGAACAGCACGCCCTCGGCCTTGGCGCGGGCGATCTGCGCGGTGAGGAACTCGCGCAGCTCGGCGACGCGCATGACGGACGCGTCCACGACCTCGCCCGCGAGGACCGGCACCGAGTCGCGCAGGACGGTGGTGCTGCCGTCGTCACCGGCGAGTTCGATACGCAGCGAGCCGGCGTCGGCGATGACCGCGGACTTCTCGGTCGAGCGGAAGTCACCGGCGCCCATGGTCGCGACGTTCGTCTTCGAGTCGGCGGTCCAGGCGCCCATCCGGTGCGGGTGGGTCTTGGCGTAGTTCTTCACCGATGCCGGGGCACGGCGGTCGGAGTTGCCCTCGCGCAGCACCGGGTTCACGGCACTGCCCTTGACCTTGTCGTACCGCGCGCGGACGTCCTTGTCCTCGTCGGTCTTCGGGTCGTCCGGGTAGTCGGGCAGCGCGTAGCCCTGCTGCTGCAGCTCGGCGATCGCGGCCTTCAGCTGCGGAATCGAAGCCGAGATGTTCGGCAGCTTGATGATGTTCGCGCCGGGAGTCTTGGCGAGCTCGCCCAGTTCGTGGAGGGCGTCCTCGATCCGCTGCCCCTCCTCCAGCCGCTCGGGGAAACTCGCGATGATC
Organism: Streptomyces sp. NBC_00885; assembly: GCF_045207475.1. NCBI lineage: Bacteria > Bacillati > Actinomycetota > Actinomycetes > Kitasatosporales > Streptomycetaceae > Streptomyces > Streptomyces sp. NBC_00885. Next base: position 8,082,272 of record NZ_CP108796.1, on the reverse strand, counting down.
CGGCCGGCCAGGGAGATGTCACGGCTCTCCACCCTGACACCGGCCGTCGCGGCGTACGCCTCGACCACAGGCAGGAACGAATAGGTCGCCAGGGCGGGGGCCTCGTCAGTGTGCGTATAGATGATGGTCGAGTCAGTCACCGGATACTCCACTCCACGTCTGCAACATTGCTCGACATCAAGATATCTCGTGTTCGGGCGCCACCCGGCAGGGCCCTGCCCCATCGGGATGCGGGACCGGGCGCCACGACCCCTGCCGGGCAGGGATCCGGGTGCCATGGATCGGGGTGCCTTCGGGCGAATACCGCTCCGGCGGCGTGGCAGGGCGCGCCCCTGGTGGTACGTGCTTGTGGATGTGGCCATCGGATCCGCAGTCCAGCAGCCCGGACCCCGGCCGGCCCTCCGTCGGGCGCCGGCGCCGGATCCGCACTGCGACGCGTCAAGCCCTGCACGGCGTCAGCCGCCCCGCGGCCGGGAACCCGGGCGGGGGGCCGCTGTCCCGGTCCCGGCCCGGCGACCGGCTGCCGGTGCATCCCGCCCTGCAGACGGCAGCCTCGTACGCCTGGCGGATCCTTGTGGTGGGCGGGCTCGTCTATGCCGTCTTCTCCGTGCTGGGACGGTTCCACGAGATCGCCGTGGCCGTCTTTCTCGGCCTGGTCGTCACCGCGATGCTGCGGCCGGTGGCCGACCTGCTGGGGCTTGTGATGCCGCGACCGCTCGCGGTCGCCGTGTCCCTGCTCGGCAGCATCGTCATCGTCCTCGGGGTGCTGGTCCTGATCGGCGAGTCGGTGGCGGGAGAGCGGGCCGGACTGCAACGGGAGTTCGAGGCAGGCATCGGAAGGATCGAGCGCTGGCTCGAGAAGCCGCCGTTCCGGCTCAACCCCGACGCACTCACCGACCTCCAGTCCCGGATCGGGGAGTTCCTGTCGAGCCACCGCTCCACCCTCATCAGTACGGCGATGAGCGGCGCGCACAGGCTGGTCGAGGTGCTGACGGTGCTCGCGCTGGCCCTGTTCTGCTCGGTCTTCTTCATTCACTCCGGCGACCGGCAGTGGGGCTGGTTCTGCGAGCAGCTTCCGGTGGCCGCCCGGGAACGGGTTTCGATCGCGGGCCGTGCGGCATGGCGGACCTTCACCGGCTACACGCACGGCATCGTGCTGGTGGCCGCGACCAATGCCGTCCTGGTCGGGGTGGCCCTGTTCATCCTCGGCGTGCCGCTCGCGCTCCCGCTGGCCTTGCTGGAGTTCTTCGCGGCCTTCATTCCGCTCATCGGCTCGCCCATCGCCCTGGCTGTCGCCGCCGTGGTGGCCCTGGCCGCGAAAGGTCCACTCATCGCGGGGCTGGTCATCGCGCTCATCGTGATCATCGGGCAGATCGAGGGCCATCTCCTGCACCCGATCGTGATGAGCTGGGCGGTTCGGCTGCACCCGGTGGTGGTCGCGCTCACGGTCATCGGCGGTGCCATCGCGGCCGGGATCCTGGGCGCGGTGGTGGCCGTACCGCTGGTGTCCGTCGTGTGGTCGGCCCGTCAGGCGCTGCGCCGGGCGCCCGAACCGGAACCGCTGGAGAAGGCGGCCTCCCCCGTCCCGTAATGCCCTGCGGAGTCCGGGCGCCCGGGCCCTCACCAGGGCACGGCGCTCGTCCGCTTGGGCCGGTACCGGTCAGCGCAAACCTTGCTGCGACACCCCGTACGCAACAGGAGATCCGTCAAGCAACAGCCAAGGATTCCCGGCACTCTTGCCGCATCGGCCACCCGCGCGCTTCACTGTCGCTCACCCCCACAGGAGAACCCAGTTCCCTCATACCGAAGGGCTTCTCTTGACTGCCGTTCCAGTACGCCTGAGTACCGTCACCGCCGCGGCCTGCGCCCTGGTGTTCGGCGCCGCTCTGCCGTCCTCAGCGATCAACTCGTACAACGCGACGCCCGCGCCGGAGCGCACGGAAGTCGGCGCTCTCGTCGCCACCTGGGACAACGACGACAACCCCGCGACCCCCGACCGGGTCGACTGGGTCTGCTCGGGCACCATGATCGACGCGGACACCTTCCTGACGGCCGCGCACTGCACCACCGACTGGCCGGCGAACGTGAAGTTCTACGTCTCTCTCGACCAGGACGTACAGGGCGCACTCGACAAGGCCTCCGCCGCGCACCCCGGCGACCCGGCGGCCGTGGCGAAGGCCGTGGCCGTCCAGGGCACGGCCCACAGCCACCCCGCATACCCGGGCCCTGCCTCGGACACGCACGACATCTCGGTGATCGAACTGCCCGCCGCCCAGGTCAAGGCGCGCTGGACGTTCACCCCTGCCACGCTTCCCAAGGCCGGGGCGCTGGGTGCGCTGGGGTCGCAGGGTCTCAACGACACCTCGTTCTTCGTGGCCGGTTACGGGACGCAGGAGGCCCAGCGAGGCCCCGGCGGCCAGACCCATCCCGGCGGCGGTGTACGGATGAAGGCTCCGGTCACCTTCAACGCGCTCAACAACACCTGGGTACGCCTCGCCATGACCGCACCGCAGGGCAACGGCGGCGCGTGCTACGGCGACTCCGGCGGCCCCAACTTCGCCACGCTGGGCGGGAAGATCACCCTGGTCGCCACCACGATCACGGGCGACACACCGTGCTACGCCACGAACGTCGCGTACCGTCTGGACACCCCCGGGGCACGCGCCTTCCTCTCCCCCTTCGCGAAGCTGCCGTAGAAGGCGGCGCACATGATCCACAGGTGCCGCCGGGTCCGGGACCCGGCGGCACCGCAGTCCTAGGGCCTGCTACCGCCGTTCCACGGAGCCCCGGACGAAAGCCGCCTGGCCGGCGTGCTGCAGATCGTCGGCGATGACGCTGACAAGACGGACGCCCAGGGTGACCGGCGGGGACCAGGACTCGTCCACGACGCTGTCGAGTGCCGCGTCGTCGAGGCCGGCGACGAATCGCACGGACTGCTCGTGGACGGCGTCGAAGTAGCCCAGCAGCAGCTCGGGGGATTCGACCCGTACTGCCGCGACCTGCTTGCTGGTGTGGCCGAAGCCGGTCGCTCCCCTGGCGAAGGGCAGCTCGAAACGGTCCGCCCACTTCTGTGAGAACCACACCTGCTCCACCGCGGCTGCGTCGGACACATGGTCGTCCTGGATGCGCGAAAGATGCCACACGAGCCAGGCGATCGAGTTCGCGTCCGGGTCCAGCCGGGCATTGAGGTCGTCCGGCGAAAGGCCCTCGACGGCACCGTGTACCGCTTCCCGGATGCGCTCGAACGCATCGGCCAGCAAGTCTGAGCTGTTCATGCACTGATCCCTTGGTCGCTGAAGCAGACACGCTCTGCCCTCGGGGTCACCCGGTGGGCAGAGCGTGTCTCAGTCGTGTGGGTCGGGCTCGGCCCTTAAGTCAGCGGGACGACGTTTTCCGCCTGGGGGCCCTTGGGGCCCTGCGTGACCTCGTACTCGACCTTGTTTCCCTCAGCCAGTTCCTTGAAGCCGGTGGTCTGGATGGCGGAGAAGTGGACGAATACATCCGGGCCGCCGTTGTCCTGCTCGATAAAGCCGAAGCCCTTGTCCGGGTTGAACCACTTCACCGTGCCAGTTGCCATTGGTCACATTCCTTGATCGCATGCCACGGCATGTCCTTGACGTGCCGACCGCAGCCCATGGCGGCTCCGGCTCTCAAATGTTCCCCACCCGTCCGCTGCCAGGCGCGCCATGACACGCTGGCAATTGCGAAAGGCTCAGCCGCTGTTCTCCGGGTGGGTGAGGTTGACACCGGTGCGCGGGTCGAAGACATGCATGCGCGAGGTGTCCACCCACAGCTCGGCCCGGCCTCCCTCGGTGATGCGCGTCGACGCGTCGAGCCGGGTGACGATCTTGTTGGCTGCGGCTCCGGTCTCCTTCTGACCGGAGTCGGCTGCCAGCTCCTCGAGTTCCGAGGTGATGGTCGCCTCCCAGCCCTCCTCGCTGAAGTACGCGTAGACATCCGAGCCGAGGGACTCGATCACGTCCACGCTGGCGCTGAACCGCGTCCCCTCCCGGTCCGGATCCACCAGCGAGGCGTCCTCGAACGCTTCGGGCCGCAGCCCGACGATGAGGTCGCGCGGTGCGTTCTGGCGCTCCAGGCTGCGACGGATCTCGTCGTTCACCGGGAAGTCACCGATGGCGGTCTGCAGCCTGTTCTCCTCCAGCGTGGCGTGGATGAAGTTCATGGCGGGTGAGCCGATGAACCCGGCGACGAACAGGTTGCGCGGGGCATCGTAGAGGTGCTGCGGGGTGCCCACCTGCTGGACGATGCCGCTGCGCATGACGACCACGCGGTCCCCGAGGGTCATGGCCTCGGTCTGGTCGTGGGTGACGTAGACGGTGGTGGTGGCCAGCCGCTGCTGGAGGCGCGAGATCTGGGTACGCATCTGCACCCGGAGCTTCGCGTCGAGGTTGGACAGCGGCTCGTCCATCAAGAACGCCTTGGGGCTGCGGACGATGGCGCGGCCCATGGCGACACGCTGTCGCTGGCCACCCGAGAGGTTCGCCGGTTTACGGTCCAGATGTTCCGTCAGGTCGAGGATCTGGGCGGCCTCCTCCACCTTGCTCTTGATGGTGGCCTTGTCGACCTTGGCCAGGCGCAGGGCGAAGCCCATGTTGTCGCGCACGGTCATGTGCGGATAGAGGGCGTAGCTCTGGAAGACCATCGCGATGTCGCGGTCCTTGGGCGCCTTGTCGTTGACCACCTGGTCGCCGATGCGCAGGGTGCCGTCGGTGATGTCCTCCAGCCCGGCGATCATGTTGAGGGTCGTGGACTTGCCGCAACCGGAGGGGCCGACCAGGATGACGAACTCCCCGTCTCCCACGGTGAGGTTGACGTCCTGTACGGCCAGGGCGCCGTCGGGATACCTCTTGGTGATGCCCTCGAGAACAATCTCGGCCACGGTCGCTGCTCCTTGTCCTGACGGTCGGCTGCTGCCGGTCAGCCCTTGACGGCCCCGGACGTCAGTCCGGCGACGATGCGCCGCTGGAACAGCAGCACGAAGACGATGATCGGAATGGTGATCACCACCGCGGCGGCGGCGATCGAACCGGTGGGCTGCTGGAACGCGCTGCTCCCGGTGAAGAAGGCGAGCGCCGCCGGCACGGTGCGGGCCGCGGTCGTCGAGGTCAGGGAGATAGCGAACAGGAAGTCGTTCCAGCAGAAGATGAAGACCAGGATCGCGGTGGTGAACACGCCCGGCGCCGCCAGGGGTGCGATCACCAGCCGGAAGGCCTGGGCGGCAGTTGCCCCGTCGACCTTGGCCGCCTTCTCCAGATCCCAGGGGATCTCCCGGAAGAACGCGGAGAGCGTGTAGATCGCGAGCGGCAGGGAGAAGGTCATGTACGGGATGATCAGCCCCAGCCAGGTGTCGAAGATCCCGATGATGCGCTCGATGTTGAACAGTGGGGACACCAGGGAGATCGGCGGGAACATCGCGATCAACAGGGACATACCGATCAGCAGCTTCTTGCCGGGGAAGCGAAGCCTCGCCACGGCATAGGCGGCCATGGTGCCGAGCACCACGGCGATCACCGTGGAGATCAGGGCGATACCGATCGAGTTGATCAGGGCACGGGTGAACTCCGAGGTGTCGAAGATGCCGCTGTAGTTCTCCCACGTCCACTTGTCGGGGACGAAGTTGCCGTCGGTGAGGGTGCTGGGGTCCTTGAACGACAGAGCCGCGATCCACCAGACCGGGAACAGTGCGTAGGCGATCACCACGATGTTGGTGATGGCCCAGCCGGTGATGTGCCTCTTGCCTGCGCTGGCCATCAGCGTCCCGCCTCCCCTGCGCCGGGGGCGGCAGCCCCGAAGAGTTTGATGAAGGCGAAGGCGATCGCGCCGACGCAGATGAAGATGAGCACGGAGATTGCCGATCCGATGCCGAGGTTGAGTGACGTGAACAGGTTGTCGTAGCCGAGAATCGACACCGATCCTGTGCCATGAGCACCCGACGTCAGGATGTAGATGTTGTCGAAGATCCGGAAGGCGTCCAGGGTGCGGAACAGCAGGGCGACCAGGATGGCCGGCTTCATCAACGGCACCGTAACCAGAATAAAACGCTGCCAGGAGGACGCACCGTCGACCATGGCGGCGCGCAGCGTCTCCTCCGGCACCAGGGCGAGTCCGGCCAGCAGGAGCAGGGCCATGAAGGGGGTGGTCTTCCAGACCTCGGCGAGGATGATGATCCCGATGGCCGGCCACTGCTCGGTCAGCGGGGCTTCACCCGACGGAAGCAGCGCGGCGAGATAGCCGGTGTCCGGGGTCCAGGCGTACTGCCAGGAGTAGGCAGCGACGACCGTGACGATGCCGTACGGGACGAGGATCGCGGTACGCACGGTCCCTCTGCCGAAGATGGCGCGGTGCATGACCAGGGCGAGCGCGAAGCCGAGGACGAGTTCCACGGCCACCGAGACGGCGGTGATGAACAGCGTGACCCAGAACGCCTCCCACCAGAAGTCGGAGGAGAGCACGGCCCCGTAGTTGCTCAGGCCCACCCACTTCGCCTGGTTCGGGAAGCGCAGGTCGTAGCGCTGCAGGGAAAGGTAGATCGCGTAGCCGATGGGGTAGGCCGTGACGGCGAGCATGACGACCACCGCCGGCGCGCACAGCAGCCAGCCCAGCCGTCGTTCCTGCCGTGCGCCCTCGGACAGTGCCTCGGCCGTGCCGGGGGCCGGGGCCATAGCCGTGGCGGAGGTTGGGGTGTTCACGGGATCAGCCCCTTGGACTCGAGGGCGTCCTCGATCTGGGTGCCGATTTCATCGACATCGCTTCGGGGATTGATCGCCGAGGGCGGGGAGAGCGTGTGCGAGATCGCGATGGACACGTTCTGGTAGGCGGGGGTCTGGGGGCGGGTGCTCGCGTTCTCCAGGGCCGAGAGCACGTCGGCGGCGAACGGGTAGCTCTTGATCAACGCCTTGTCGGAGTAGAGCGAGCGCAGGGTGGGCGGAAGTCCGCCCTCGATCGCCGCGGTCATCTGGTTCTGACGATTACGCAGGCACAGGGCGGCTTCGAACGCGAGGTCCGGGTGGTTCGAATAGGCGCCGATGGCGAGGTCGATGCCGCCGATGGTCGGCTTCGCCGGCCGGCCGGGGTCCACTGAGGGGTACGGCGCCCAGTGGAAACTCTTGAACAGCTCGGGCTGGTTCGCCTTCATCGAGGGGTAGACGAACGGGTAGTTCAGCTCGAAGGCGGCGGTTCCCGACTCCATGGCGAGTCGGTTCTGGTCCTCCATCTGGTTGGACAGGGAGGGGTCGGCGGCGGGCGATGTCGCCAGGTCGTGCATGATCGTGGCCGCCCGGACAGCGGGCGGGCCGAGCGAGGGTGCGGTGGCCGTGCGGTTGAGGATCGAGCCGCCCGCGCTCTCCACGAGCGTGTTGAACCAGACCGTCAGTCCCTCGTACTGGGCGCCCTGGATCTCCACGAAGTGCGGCTTGCCCTGCTTGGCGAGGACGCGGGCCATGGCCAGCATCTCCGCCCAGGTCGTGGGGGGCTTGGGCACGAGATCGCTCCGGTACCACAGCAACTGGGTGTTGGTGTTGTACGGGACGGCGTACAGCCTGCCCTTCCACGTCGCCGTCTGGAGCGGCACTTCGAGGGTGCCCACGGTGGCCTTGCGGCGATTGGCGCCCGTCCACGGCAGGATCCACTTGGCCTCGGCGAACTCCGCGGCCCAGGTGACATCGAGGCCCAGGATGTCCATGGCGCTGTCCTCGGCGGCGAGCCGGCGGACGAGCTGCTGACGCTGGCCGTCCGCGGCGCGCGGGAGCTTGTTGTACGAAATGGTGTAGCGCCCGCCAGAGGAGCGGCTGCAGTTGCTCGCCGCACTGGCCAGGGCGCCCGAGTCGTCCGGGAAGTTGTACCAGTTCAGGCGGACCGGGCCGCCGGATTCCTCTGAGCCGCAGGACGTCAGCAGCCCGGCCAGCAGCGACAGCGCGGCGAGGCACCGCAGCCGCCCCGCGGCACGACGGCCGGCGGTTCGCGGCGATGCTTTGCCGCGCACCCGTACCGGACGGGCCTGTCCGTTCGTGCGCCCCACCATTCACCTCCCGGACCCGGCGGTCACCGGGTGCCTGGTCACCCCGCGCAGCGCCTTCGTCGGGTGAAGGTAGCCGCTCCCCTGCCGTTGTCAGGTGCGACGCGGCGCGTCGTGGACGCAGATCCCCCGTATGGCCAGGGGGCGGCGCGCGACCGGGAACAGGTGGGTGGATCCTGAAGGCATGACTGCGTCGCGGCGGCTCCGCGGCCGCGGGCGAGGAGGTGTGCGATGACTCATCGGACCCTGGAATGGAAGGTCAGCGTCCATCTGTCCGAGGAGGACGGCAAGACGAAGGCCCGCGCGGTGCTGGACACGGGCACCACGACGCTCACCGGCCATGGGGTGGCCCACTGCAACCCCCAGGACGTGGACGTCCCCGCGATCGGCGACGAACTCGCGGCGAGCCGGGCCATGCGGGACATCGCCGGGAAGCTGATGCGGGCCGCGGACCGGGACCTGGAGGCCGTGGGCGCGGGTCCGGGGACGGGGCGCGCGGGGCCGCCGTACGGCTGGTCGGAGGCGGTGACATAGATCGACGGCGCTGCCCCCAGACTGGGACTTCCATACCCGAGTGAGGTGGGCAGATGCGCGTACTGACCTGGAATGTGTGGTGGCGGTTCGGGCCGTGGGAACAGCGGCAGAAGGCAATTGTCAGTGTGCTGCGCGAGCTGCGGCCCGATGTCGTCGGACTGCAGGAGGTGTGGGCCGGCGGCGGGGAGAATCTGGCGCGGTGGCTGGCGCAGGAACTCGGCATGCAGTGGACCTGGGCGCCCTCCCATGCGCCTCAGCGGTGGCGGCAGCGGCTCGGGGACCCGACCGTCGACGTCGGCAACGCGGTACTGAGCCGCTGGCCGATCGTGGACCGCGCGGTGCTGCGGCTGCCCCCCCGAAGCGTATGACGACGGGCGGCTGGCCCTGTACGCACGGCTGGATGCTCCCGGCCACCAAGTGCCCTTCTTCACCGCGCATTTGACCTCAGTACCTCATGCTTCGGCCGTGCGCTGCGAGCAGGTCGCGGCGCTTGCCGGTTTCGTAGCGGCTCACCGGGGCGGGACCCGCTTTCCACCGGTGGTCACCGGGGATTTCAACGCGTGGCCGGACTCCGACGAGATCCGCTTGTTCGGCGGCTACAAGACGGCAGCCGCCGTACCCGGCCAAGTCCTCCTCGACGCCTGGGAGTACGCCTCCCCTGAGGCACCGTCAGCCACCTGGGATGCGGCAAACCCCTTCGTCGCGGCGACGTTCAGCCCGAGCGCCCGTATCGACTACATCCACGTCGGCCCACCCGGCCCCGGCGGCCTCGGCACGGTCCGCTCCATTCGCCGGGCGGGCGACGGCCCGGTGGACGGGGTATGGCCGTCGGATCATGCAGCGGTGGTCGCCGAACTGGGGGGCGCCGGGACCGACGTGTCTGGGGCGGCCGGTGGCATCGCGGATCTGGCTTGTCCGTGACCGCGCGGGCCGCACCGGGCGGCGCGGATCATCCTAGGGTTCGGGTCATGAACGAGATCATCTTGATGTCGGACCCGAAGATCGTGGCCCTGCCTGTCCAGGAGTGCGGGGCGCGGCTCGTGGACGTCCGCCGTGGCGGTTCCCTGCTGGTCGATGCCAGGAAGGAGGATCCCTCGGGCGCCTTCGCCCGGTTGCGGGAGGGCGTCTACGATCGTCTGCTCAAGGCTCAGACACTGCTTCCGCCCGGTCTGCGGCTGCTGTTCGTCGAGGGCTACCGGCCGCCTTCGCTGCAGCGCCAGTACTTCGAGCAGTACGCGGACGAGCTACGAGCCGACCATCCCGACTGGTCCGACGACCAGGTCCACTCCGCGGCGAGCCGCTATGTGTCCCCGCCCGAGATCGCCCCGCACAGCGCCGGTGCGGCCGTCGACCTGACGCTTGCGCATGCCGACGGCCGTGAACTGGACCTGGGGACCCGGATGAACGCGAGCCCCGAAGAGAGCGACGGCGCCTGCTATACGCATGCCGCCAACATCCCGGTGGACGCCCGTGCCAACCGGGACATCCTGCGCGGCGCGCTGACGGGTGCGGGCCTGGTCAACTACCCCACGGAATGGTGGCACTGGTCCTTCGGCGACCGCTACTGGGCCCTGGCCACCGGGGCCGCTGCCGCCCTTTACGGACCTCGCACCCTGGACTGATCCGTGCCACGGTCCTGCCCGCCGTAACAGCTCGGCGCGCCGCGAGGGACGTCCGGGGGAGCCGTCGCCGGACTGTCATTCCGCCGAGGGGAAGACCTGTTCCGTCCAGATCGTCTTGCCGGACTCCGTGTACCGGGTGCCCCATCGGTGAACCAGCTGCGCGACGATGAACAGGCCGCGCCCGCCTTCGTCCTCCTCCTCGCTGTGGCGCAGATGTGGCGAGGTGTGGCCGGCGTCCGCGACCTCGCACAGGAGCGTGCGGTCGCGGATGAGGCGCAGCTGCAACGGGCCCTCGGCGTGCCTGACGGCGTTGGTGACCAGCTCGCTCACCACGAGTTCGGTCGAGAACGTCAGCTCTTCCAGGTCCCATTCGCGCAGCTGACCGGTAGCCAGTTCCCTGGCATGGCCCACCGCGACCGGTTCGGCGGGCAGTTCCCAGTGGGCCACGTGTCCGGGGTCGAGTTCCCGGGTGCGTACGAGCAGCAGTGCCGTGTCGTCGGCGGTCGTACCGTACGGCAGGAGTTCCGACAGGGTGCGGTCGCACAGTTCTTCCAGCGATCTGCCGGGGTCTCCGAGCACCCGCCCCAGGGTGTTGAGGCCCTGATCGATGTCGCGGCCGCGGGTTTCGACCAGGCCGTCGGTGAAGAGGGCTATGAGACTGCCCACCGGCAGCTCTAGCTCCTTCGACTCGAACGGCAGACCGCCGAGCCCCAGCGGCGGACCGGCCGGGAGGTCCGGATAGGACAGGCGGCCCTCGGGGTCCACGATCGCCGGTGGCAGATGCCCCGCCCGGGCCATGGTGCAGCGGCGGGAGACCGGATCGTAGACGGCGTAGAGGCAGGTCGCGCCGGTGGCGTCGTCCTCACGCGGCTCGATGGGCGGACCGACCGCGTCCATCAGATCCTCCGCCGACTGGCCCACCAGATCGTCGAGCCGCCTGAGCAACTCGTCAGGAGGCAAATCCAGTTGGGCGAGCGCGCGTACGGTCGTGCGCAGCCGGCCCATGGTCGCCGCCGCCTGCAGGCCATGGCCGACCACATCCCCCACGACGAGCCCAACACGGGTTCCGGACAGTGCGATGACGTCGAACCAGTCGCCGCCCACCCCTGTCACATCGTCGGTGGGCAGATAGCGGTAGGCCAGGTCGACCGCTGTCTGCTGGGGCAGGTGGCGCGGCAGCAGTTGGCGCTGGAGGGCGAGTGAGGCGGCGCGTTCACGGGAGTAGCGCCGTGCGTTGTCGATGGACACCGCTGTACGGGCCGCCAGTTCGTCGGCGAGAGCTATCTCGCCGTTGTCGAAGGTGGCCCATGGTGCGCGCCGGAAGGTGACCAGTCCCAGCGGGCTGCCGCCGGCTCGCAACGGAACGACCAAGGTGTCGTCCGCGAGCACGAGCCCGCCCGAGGAGAGGCTGCGCATCTGGGGGGAACCCGGCGGGTAGTCGACAGGGGACGGCGGATCCGTCTTCTCCGACTCGACCGGCCCGCCCGACTCGCCCGGCCCCCCCGGCCCGGCCGGCCCCTTCGCCGGGGCCGATCGCGAAGCGACCCGTACGAGAGCGCCCCCAGCCGGGCCACCGGCGCCCAGCACCCCGCCCTCCACCACTTCCTCGACGAGGTCGACCGTCACGGCATCGGCGAATTCCGGGACCGCCACCTCGGCGATCTCCTCCGCGGTGACCATCACGTCGAGGACGGTGCCGATTCCACGGCCGGCCTCGACGAGAAGGGCCAGCCGCTTCTGCGCCTCGTAACGATCGGTGATGTCGAACGCGTCCTCGCAGACCCCGAAGACATGCCCGTCAGCGTCCTGCAGCCGGTAGTAGGAGCACGACCACAGGTGCTCGACGTCCGGATCGCTGGGCGGCCGGCCACGGAAGTGCAGGTCGACGATCGGCTCTCCGGTGTCGAGTACCTGGTTCATGACCGAGTCGAGGGTGTTGGGGTAGCCCTCGGTCAGGAAGCTTCCCTCGGAGTACAGCTCGTCGGCCCGCAGACCGCGGAACTCGGCGAAGGGCAGCCCGATCTCCAGCTCGTACGCGGCGTTGCACCACGTCAGCCGCAGTTCGGTGTCGTAGATACCCAGGCCGACGGGCGACTGGGTGGCCAGCCCCTGCAGCAGCGCCAGCCGGGACTCCCACAGCCGCAGACTCTCCAGTGCCGTCGCGACGAGGACGTGGGCCGCCGTGCCGCTGCCGGGCAGGGAACTCACCGCCGTGGCCACGAGCAGCGAGCGGCCGTCACTGTGGTGGGCGACACGGATCTCGCCGCCGCTCAGCGGTGCGCCCGCTTCGTCGGCCTCGGTGAGCCCGGATGACTGCCGGGACGGCAGGAACGTGTCCAGGGGCTTTCCGATGATCTCGTCCTGCGCGTATCCGAAGAGTTCCTCGGCCGTGCGGCTCCATCCGATGACCGTGTCCTGGGCATCGAGAACCACCGTGGCAGCCCTGGCGACATCGAGCGGACCACGGAAATCGGCACTCTTCGCCGTGCCCCATGGGCTCACAGCGCCACACCAGCCCGGTTCATTGCCTCCAGAATCCGCCTTGCCCGCGACGGGCACAACCGGGTGGGCACTCCCGTACGCATTGATGTGCGGGCGCTCACGGCGCGTCTGCGACTCGCTGTGGCTCGTCGGGGGAGACCACCGACCGGGTCAGCGGGATCCGGGCGAGCGCGAACACTCCCGTGGCGATCATGACGAGGCCGAGCAGCTGCGGGAGCAGCCACCAGCCGGAGCGGACATGTTCCTCGTAGAGGGTGATACCGAGGGCCAGGCTCACCGTCGCGTCGCCGAGGGTCAGTGCGGGCTGGGAGGCGACCAGGGGGCCGGCCTGCATCGCGTTCTCCAGCAGGAAGAGCGCTCCCCCGCCGACCGCCGCGAAGGCGTAGGTCTGCCATGCGGTGAAGAACGCCACGATCCCGTCGTCGTCCAGGATGTGCATCGCCGCCTTCATGAGAGCCGCGGTCAGCGCGTAGCTGATCGCGGTTGCCGCGCCGAAACAGGCGGCCCGTGCCCGGCCCTCGGGGCGTTTGAGTGCCGCCAGGGCGAGGACGACGACCAGTCCCCCGCACGCGACGAGCGCGGGGACCCAGCGGTCCAGCGGCACGTGGGTGCGGTTGCCCGTGGGGGACGCCGCGGCGAGGGCGACAGCCAACCCCGCCACCACACCGGTCACCGCCACCCAGCCGACGCGCGGAAGGTGCCGCCGCATCAGCAGCGAGGCGACGATCAGGGTGAGCGGCAGTTCCAGGACGAACAGCGGCTGAACGATCGTCAGTGGCCCGGTCACCAGGGCCAGCGCCTGGCAGACGGCGGCCGCGATGACGGCGAGGATTCCGGCCAGCCAGACGCGGCGCTTGAGCAGATCGAGCATCAGCCCCGCGCGCAGGCCCTCGGAGCGCGGCACGGTGAGGGCCGCCTTGCGCTGCAGCACGGTGGCGACCGCGTTGCTGAGTGCCGCGCAGAGGGCGAAGAGGACCGGCAGCAGTAGGTGCACGGTGATGGGTCTCCCGCTCTCAGAGTTCGTCGAGGTTCAGTCCCGCGGAGGGCTGGGCGAACAGCCGGCGGGCGTTCTCGTCGAGGGCGGCGAAGCCTTCGACCAGTTGCGCCGCGACCCGCCAGCCGCCGTCCGACGGCTCGTCACCCGGTGGCTGGTCACCGAGTGGATCGTCACCGGATGGGTCGTCACCGGGTGGATCGACGAGCGTGGGCATCGGCGCGAACTCCCAGACGTGGAAGGCCTTTCCGGTGAACGTCTCGCTCACGGGCGACCCTTCGAGCCGCTGCCTCAGGAAGAACTCCAGCCGGGTGTGGGCGCGCCAGCGGCCGTTGGGCAGCCGCTCGGGCCGGGACAACTGCTCCACGACGTGGGATTCGTCGAAGAATTCCGCGCGGGCTTCGAGAAAGTCCCGCAGCCCCTCGTCGCCCTGCCAGATCAGCCCGTTGACGAAGCCTGTACGGAAGTCGTCGGTGAGGATTTCGGCCCGCATCCGCTCCGCCGGGACATGGGCCTGGAGCAGTGCGAAGTAGCGCTCGATCGTGTCCCAGATCAGCGGGGCAGCCCGCTCGGCAGACATACGACCTCCCACGTTCCGCAGGGGTCCGGGGCCCCGCTGCGCCACGGGCCGGGTCCGTGCACTCACTGCCATGGTGGCCCCGGCCGGCGCTCTCCCGCGATCCGGCCGATCCTGCGCCGCGGGGCACCGCCACCGGTAAGGGCCCGGGCTGCGGACCCGCGGCCCCGAGCCGACAATGACTCGAGGGATCGAGGGCGCATGCCCCAACGACCCGCGACGCTGCGGCGGCGTCGCCCGAGAGGAACGTGCCCATGCGCGCAGAGTCGTCATCGGCCGCGCGAACGGGGGCCTCTGCCGTGGTCCCGGTCGCGCTGTCCCGTGTTCGCCGGCGGCTCGTCGTCCACGGCGAGGTGCCGCCGCTTTCCGTGCACGCGCCGGGGCCCGCGGACTGGGGCCCCGGCAACCGTGAGATCCGGCCGTGAGCCGGGCACGCCCCGCCGAGGCGGACTCGGGGCGCCACCGCGCCGTCGCGCACAAGGCGGACCGTACGGCGGTCGTACACCGGGCCGTCCGGGTGACCACGGCCTCGTGCGCCGGGTTCTACCCCTTCCTGTACTGGGCGGATCAGCCGGTGCCGGCTCTGTACGCCCTGTTCGGACCGGTGGCACTCGGGATGCTGTCCCCCATCCCCGGCTCCGGGCGGCAGCGGGCGGCCGTGATGCTGCGCGCGCTGCCGGTCGGCCTGGTGCTCGTCGCCCTGGGCACGGCGCTGGCCGTCGACACCTGGGCGGCGGTTCTCGGGATGCTGGTGGTCGGCTTCGCTCTCGCCTTCGCGGCGGTCGCGGGGCCCCGGCCGGCCGGAGCGGCACCCGGGCTCCAGCTCTTCTACATCCTGGCCTGCTTTCCGCCCTACGCACCGGACTCCCTCGGGTCGCGGCTGGCCGGACTCACCCTGGGCGTGCTGCTGCTCGCGGCGTGCGAGGTCTTCCTGCTGCCCGCGGCGCCGGCCGTCTCCTACCGGGAGAGCCTGACGGAAGCCGTCGCGACCGCCGGTCGCGCGGCGGCCGCGGCAGCGGCCGGAGAGGGCGGCGACTCTGCGGACGACTTGCGGGCGACCGGCCGACGGCTGCGGCTCTCCCGTCTTCCACCCGCCGAACGGCCGGCCGGGGCCGGCCGCTCGGCCCGCGCGCTGGCACAGGCCGGATCCGCGGCGCGCAGACTCCTCGACCAGCTGGCGCACCTGGGCGCAACCCCGTCGGCCGGCCGGGACACGGAGGCCGATGCCGCGTCGGCCGACATGCTCGCCCGCGTCGCCGCGCACTGCGCCTCCACCGCACAGGCCCTGCGCACCGGCCACCCGCCCCCGCGGTCCGCAGCCCCAGCCCTGGACACGGCGGTACAGCGCTTCCAAGCGCTGCGTGTGGCACGGGCTGCCCGGCCGCCGGAGACCGCACCCCCGGTCCCGGCGCTGCGCCGCCAGGCCGAGGTACTGGGCACGGCCGAATCGGCACGGATCCTGCAGACCGCCGTACGCGTCGGACTGGACGGCAGACGCACTGCGCCGATCCAGCCGCACGCACTCTTCTGGTACGCCGACGCTCGCACCCCGTACCTGTGGTGGCGCCGCCTCGCCGGCCATCTGACGCTGCGTTCGGTCCTCTTCCAGAACGCCACCCGGACCGCGTTCGGCCTGGGGGCCGCCCGCCTGATCGCCGGATCACTGGACCTGTCCCACGGCTTCTGGGTGCTGCTCGCCGTGCTCACTCTTGGCCGCACGACCGCCGGGGCCACCTGGACGGCCGTGCGTTCCGCGCTGATCGGCACGCTCGTCGGCGCGGTCGCCGCGGGCACGCTCCTGCTCGTCGTCGGACGGCACACCGATGCGTACGCGGCCGTGCTGGCGCCCGCCATGCTGGCCGCCTTCGCACTCGGGCCGCTCTTCGGGATCGCCTGGGCGCAGGCTCTGTTCACGCTGGTGGTGTCGGCCGCGTTCGCCCAGATCGCCCCCGCCTCCTGGCAGCTGGCCGAGGACAGGATCCTGGACGTGGTCACGGGCAGCGCTATCGGTCTGCTGTGCGGGCTCCTCGCCTGGCCGGCCGGGGCCCGGCGCGAGGTACGAAGAACCATGTCCGACCTGCTGCGCTCCTGCGGCCCGCTGATCACCGGGACGGTGCGGGTGCTGCTCGCCACCCCGGCGGGAACAGCGCCCGCACAACCCACCCACCCGGTCGTCCACCGACTCCGCCTCGCCGAGGCCGCGTACTTCCAGCTCCGGAGCGAACCGGGCGACGCGTCGGCCGATCCCATGGACTGGCACGCCGCACTGATCACGGCGAACCATGTGCTGCTCGGCGCCCACTGGCTGCCCCGCTTCGACCTGCCGCCGACCGGTATTCCCCCTGACGCCGCCGCTTGGGCCCGTACGACCACCGAACAGCTCGTCCGGGCCACCGACCGGATCGCCGCGCTCTGCGCCGACGAGAACCGGGCGCCGGGGCCGCCCGGCGCTGTGGCGTACCACCCGCCGCCCGAGGTGCGGGGCTTCGCCGTCCTGCCGATGCTGATCGACCTGGAGCAGTGGCTGAGCAGCCTCGCGGCCCAACTCACGCATATCGAGAGCTCGGTGCCGCCCGGGAAGTGAGGTGCCGCGCCGGAGCACGCCGAACACGGCGAGCGGTCCCGACGCCGGGCCTCACGGCAGGCCCGGCGTTCTACGTGCCCTGGGCCCGGTCGACCGGGCGCAGGATTCCCAGCAGCAACTGCACCAGCTCGTCCACGACCTGATCGAGCGTCGCGTCCACCCAGCCCGCCCTCCAGTCGTGCAGCAGGCCGTTCACGCTTCCGATGAAGGCAGCCGCGGCGACGCGATAGTCCCGCGGTGCCGCCTCACCTCGTTCGACCGCCGCTGCCGCCTCGGCGCAGATCAGAGCCACCCAGCGCGAGCGCCGGGCCAGACGCTGTTCCTCCAGCCGCGGGCTGACACCGATGATCTCGACGAACGTGATGCGGATACGACGCGGGTCGCCGGTGACGTTGGCGGCGTACGCGCGAAACGCCGCCGCTGCGCGCTCTGCGATCGGCATGCCTTCGGCTTCGGCGAGCGCGGCCAGCGCTGCCCCCTCCGCCCAGTCGTTGACCTGGAGGTGCAGAGCGGCGAGTACGTCTTCGAGGGTGCGGAACTCCTCGTAGAACTGACGGGTGGACAGGCCGGCCGCCTCGCTCAGCGCCGCCACGGTCGTGGCCCGGTAGCCGGGGCTGTCGCCGAAGAGCTGGAGTGCGGCGTCGAGGAACCGCCGGCGCCGTTCGGCCTGCCGTTCCTCGGCGGACCTGCCCCCGTAGCGGCCCGTCGGTTGTCTGAGCCTGCCGGCCACGCGTCCTCCCTCGTCGGTCCCGGTCATTTTCTCGTGTCGCGAGTCTTGTGGACCTCACCGCCTGTCGTTACTTTCCAGTAGCCCAGTCTGAAGCGGCTCGTATTCAGACTCTGCCCGCCGCACCTCTTCGCACAAGCCCGTCCGGTAGCGCCCCCACGGAAGGAACGACGACGATGTCTCTGCCCGCAAGCCGGCGTC
The DNA here is from genome assembly GCF_045207475.1 of Streptomyces sp. NBC_00885. Lineage (NCBI taxonomy): Bacteria > Bacillati > Actinomycetota > Actinomycetes > Kitasatosporales > Streptomycetaceae > Streptomyces > Streptomyces sp. NBC_00885. Next base: position 8,064,496 of record NZ_CP108796.1, on the reverse strand, counting down.
CACAGCGGATCACCCGGCGCGCGCTGCGCACACTCGCCACGGCCGTCGCCGTAGCCGTCGCAGGTTCGACAACGGCTCTCGCCGCACCCACCGCGCCCGTGGCACCCGCCGCTACTACCGACACCGCCGCCGCTGGTCTCAAGGAGGTGATGTTCGTGGGCAACAACTGGGACGGCACCGCCGACGTCATCAACTCCCGCGGCGACTTCGCAAAGATCGGCCGCATCAACGTCATACCGGACAAAGAGCAGCGGCTCACCGAGATCTATCTCAACCCGATCAAGCTCATCTACTTCCTCGGCATCCGCAACGGCCCAGGCGAAGGACACGACCAGTTCGTCGACGACATGTACTCCACGCCCGACGGCACGGCCATGGTCGTCTCCCGCCCGAGCTTCGCCGACGTCGTGTCGATCGATCTCGCCTCGGGACGGATCAACTGGCGCTTCCCCGTGTCCGGTTACCGCTCCGACCACATGACGGTCTCGCCCGACGGCACCCGCGTCGCCGTGTCGGCCTCGACCTCGAACACCGTGCACGTACTCGACATCCGGACCGGCAAGCAGCTCGGCTCGTTCAAGACCGGCGACAAACCGCACGAGAACGTCTTCACCGACGGCGGCAGGTATCTGTGGAACATGTCGATCGGCGAGGTCAACACCGACCTCGACGATCCCGCGTGGGACTGGACGAAGGGCGACCGCCGCATCACCGTCGTCGATGCCACCACCTTCAAGGAGGTCAGGGTCATCGACATGCGCGCACGCCTCGACGCCTTCGGCCGCAAGGATCTGTCCGACGCGGTACGACCCGTCGCCTTCACCCCGGACGAGTCGAAGCTCTACTTCCAGGTCTCGTTCTTCAACGGCTTCCTGGAGTACGACATCGCCTCCGACAAGATCACCCGGGCGAAGACACTGCCGAAGAATCCCGCGACCAGCGAGGACCGCACCACCTGGGTCAACGACTCGCGCCACCATGGCATGTCGATGAACGCCGCGGGCGACAAGCTGTGCATCGCGGGGACGATGGACGACTACGCGACGATCGTCGACAGGGCATCGCTCCAGGAGGGGCCGTTGGTGGCTGCCTCGAAGCCGTACTGGGCGACCGTCAGCGGCGACGGCGGATCCTGCGTCATCTCCGAGAGCGGCGCCGACCGCGTCACCGCCATCGACTTCGCCACCGGCGGGAAGGTCGCGTCCGTCGCGGTCGGCGACCACCCGCAGCGTGTACGGATCGCTCATGTGGCGGCCGACTGGACCGGGCCTGCCGCGCGCTGACCGCTGCCGGGCCTGCCGCGCGCCGCGCCGCGGCAGGGCCGGGACCGGATGGCCTGGACCGGATGGCCTGGACGGCACCCCCGCAGCCTCAGCGGCGCCGTCGGGATGCCTCAATGAGCGCGGGGGGCGTGTAGTAGAAGTCGTTCCTGTTCAGGTCCGTGCCCGGAGGCACGATCTCGTCGATCCGGTCCAGGACGTCCGTGCTCAACTCGACGTCCACGCCCTCCAGCAGGTCCTCCAGGTGCTCGCTCGTCCGCGGGCCGATGATCACCGAGGTGACGGCCGGGTGGGCGCGTACGAAGGCGATCGCCAGGTGCGGGAGCTTCAGGCCCGCCTCGTCGGCCAGCTTCGTCAGTTCGCCGAGGGCCTCCAGCTTGCGGGCGTTGCCGGGAACCGACGGGTCGAACTTGTGCCGCTCGAGAGCTGCCCGCCCGCTGCCCTCCGTGAGGTTGATGTCCGTCGGCCTGGCGTACTTGCCGGACAGCCAGCCCGCGCTGAGCGGGCCCCAGGTCAGCACCCCCAGGCCGTAGCGCTGGGCGGTGGGCAGCACGGCGGCCTCGACGCCCCGGGCCAGGATGGAGTACGGCGGTTGCTCGGTGCGGAACCGGATGTGGCCGCGGCGCTCGGCCGTCCACTGGGCCTCGACGATCTGCTCCGCCGGGAAGGTGGAGTGGCCGATCACGCGCACCTTGCCCGCCCGTACGAGATCGGACAGGACGGACAGCGTCTCGTCGATGTCGGTGTCCGCGTCGGGCCGGTGCACCTGGTAGAGGTCGATGTAGTCGGTGCCCAGGCGGCGAAGGCTGCTCTCCACGGCGCGGGTGAGCCAACGCCGTGAGTTTCCACTGTGGTTGGGGTCGCCGCCCATCGAGCTGCTGCCTTTGGTGGCGAGCACGACATCGTCCCGGCGGCCCTTGAGGGCCTTGCCGACGATCTCCTCCGACTCACCCATGCTGTAGACGTCGGCCGTGTCCACGACGTTGATCCCGGCGTCCAGCGCGTGGTGGATCATACGGACCGACTCGTGCGGGTCGGCGTTGCCCCAGGCGCCGAACATCATGGCGCCCAGCGCGTACTCGCTGACCGAGATTCCCGTGGCGCCGAGGATTCTGCGCTTCATGAGAGCCACCCCTTCCGTGTGTCTCGTGCACGCCGTCGCTCATGCGGTGGTGATGACAACCTTGCCCCGGATGTGCTTCCCGGCGAAGTCGGCGACGGCCTGTACGGCGCTGTCCAAGGGGTAGCGCGCGCCGATCTCCACGTGCAGCCTCCCGTCCGCCGCCCGGGCTGCCAGGTCCTCCAGATCGCCCGGCTGCGCCTGGAACCGGCCGATGTAGACCGGTGTGACATCGCGCCCCAGTGCGGCGGGCCCGAAGAGCGGCGACACCAGCCGGCCGCCCGGACGCACGGCACGCGCGGTGTCGGTGAGCCGCTCGCCCATGTTGACCACGTCGACGACCACATCGACCCCGCCCGGGACAAGGCGCAAGGTCTCCTCCACCACGTCGCCTCTCTTGTAGTCGACGGTGTGGGCGGCGCCGAGGCCGCGCAGATACTCCTCGTCCTCCTCGGTCGCCGTGGCGACCACCCGGGCTCCGAGTGCCGTGGCCAACTGCACGGTGTACAGCCCGATGCCGCCGGTGGCCCCGACGACCAGCACGCTCTCACCCTCGGCGAGCGCGACGGCGCGCAGCAGGCAGACGGCGGTGAGCCCCGATTCGGGGATCGCGGCCGCGTGCGCGCTGTCCAGGCCCGCGGGCCGCCGGGCGAGCAGGGGTCCGGGTGACGCCACCGTGTACTCGGCTACGGCGCCGGCCTGTCCGGTGAAGGCGAGCACAGGATCACCCGGCGCGTATCCGGACACGCCCTCCCCCACCTCGGCAACGGTGCCCGCGGCGTCCATTCCGACCACCAGCGGGTGGGCAGCCGGATAGCTCTCCTTCGCCGCGCCCGTGATCAGAATCAGGTCGAGCGGATTGAGCGCCGCTGCCTCGACCTTGATGAGCACCTGGCCCGCCTCCGGGGTGGGCGTGGGGTGCTCGGTGACGCTGATCCGGTCCAGCGGCGTGTATTCGGAGGCGACGAGGGCTTTCACGGGCGGCTCCCTGACGAGATGTGGGTGCCTCCCTTTTACGGGGTCGGACCTGCCCAAGCGAGGAGCTCGACCGTACGAGCCGCCGAACGAGGGGCCCAGAGGGCCCCCCGAACCGCGACGTCGTGGACGCGGGAGCGTCAGTTGATCTCGATCAGCAGGTCGCCCGCCTCGACCTGCTGGATCTTGCCGATGGCGAGCCGGCCGACCGTTCCCGCGGACTGAGCCGTGATGGAGGCCTCCATCTTCATCGCCTCGATCGTGGCCACCGTCTGGCCCGCGGACACCGCGTCGCCCTCGTCCACCTGCAGCGTGACCACCCCGGCGAAGGGTGCGGCGACATGGCGCTCGTTGCCGCGCTCGGCCTTCTCCGCCGCCTTGACCTCGGTGGCGATGGACTTGTCGCGTACGGACACCGGCCGCAGCTGCCCGTTCAGCGTGGCCAGGACCGTGCGGAAGCCCCGCTCGTCGGCATCGGAAATGGCCTCCAGCTCGATCAGCAGCGTGACGCCCGGATCGAGGGTGACCGTGTGCTCCCTCTCCGGCTCCAGGCCGTAGAAGAAGTCCTGCGTGGGCAGTACGGAGGTGTCTCCGTAGGCTTCACGGTGGGCGTCGAATTCCTTGGTCGGGCCGGGGAAAAGCAGCCGGTTCAGCGTGGCCCGGCGCGTGTCGCGCAGGCCGCGCAGGTCCTCGTCCGACAGCGTGGGCGCCTCCGCCTTCGCCGGACGGCCCTTGAGGGCCCGCGCGCGGAACGGCTCGGGCCAGCCACCGGGCGGGTCGCCCAACTCGCCGCGCAGGAAGCCGATCACCGAGTCCGGGACGTCGAACTTGCCGGGGTCGGACTCGAAGTCCGCGGCCTCGACCCCGGCGCCGACCAGATGCAGCGCGAGGTCGCCCACCACCTTGGACGACGGAGTGACCTTCACCAGGCGGCCGAGCATCCGGTCCGCCGCCGCGTAGCAGTCCTCGATCAGCTCGAAGCGGTCGCCCAGGCCGAGCGCGATGGCCTGCTGACGCAGGTTCGACAGCTGACCCCCGGGGATCTCGTGGTGGTAGATCCGCCCGGTGGGCGAGGCGAGGCCGGACTCGAACGGCGCGTACACCTTCCGCATGGCCTCCCAGTACGGCTCCAGATCGCCGACGGCCTGCAGCGAGAGCCCGGTTGCCCGCTCCGTGTGGTCGGTGGCCGCGACAAGCGCCGACAGCGGCGGCTGGCTGGTGGTACCCGCCATCGAGGCGACGGCGGCGTCAACGGCGTCAACACCTGCGTCGATCGCGGCCATCAGCGTCGCGAGCTGTCCGCCCGCCGTGTCGTGGGTGTGCAGGTGCACCGGGAGGTCGAACCGCTCGCGCAGCGCGGTCACCAGCGTGCGGGCGGCCGGCGGGCGCAGCAGCCCGGCCATGTCCTTGATCGCGAGCACATGCGCGCCCGCCTCGACGATCTGCTCGGCCAGGCGCAGGTAGTAGTCCAGCGTGTAGAGCTTCTCGCCGGGGTCGGACAGATCTGCGGTGTAGCAGAGGGCGACCTCGGCCAGTGCCGTGCCCGTGGAGCGAACCGCGTCGATCGCCGGGCGCATCTGGGAGACGTCGTTGAGCGCGTCGAAGATCCGGAAGATGTCCATGCCCGTGGCTGCCGCCTCGGCGACGAACGCTTCCGTCACCTCGGTCGGATAGGGCGTGTAGCCAACGGTGTTGCGCCCGCGCAGCAGCATCTGCGTACAGACGTTGGGCACCGCCTCGCGCAGCGCCGCCAGACGCTCCCAGGGGTCCTCGGCGAGGAACCGCAGCGCCACGTCATAGGTCGCACCGCCCCAGCACTCCAGGCTCAGAAGCTGCGGCGCCGTGCGCGCGACGTGCGGGGCCACGGCGAGCAGATCGCGGGTGCGCACACGGGTGGCGAGCAGGGACTGGTGCGCGTCGCGGAACGTGGTGTCCGTGACGGCGACGGCCGACTGGCTGCGCAGTTCCGCGGCGAAGGCGTCCGGTCCCAGCGCCGCGAGGCGCTGGCGCGAGCCGTCGGGCGGCAGTGCGGCGAGCGATGTGGCGGGCAGCTTGTGGCTGGGCTCGATCACGCGCGGACGCGGGCCGTGCGGCCGGTTGACGGTCGTCTCGGCGAGGTAGGTGAGCATGCGGCTGCCGCGGTCGGCCGAGGGGCGGGCCCGCATCAGCTCCGGATGCTCGCCGATGAAGCTCGTCGTGATCCGGCCCGCCCGGAATTCGGGATGGTCGAGTACCGCGCCGAGGAAGGGCAGGTTGGTGGCCACTCCGCGGATACGGAATTCGGCGATCGCCCGGCGCGCGCGGCGGGCGGCGTTGGCGAAGTCGTGCCCGTGGCAGGTGAGCTTGACCAGCATCGAGTCGAAGTGCGCCGACACCTCCGCGCCGGTGTGCACCGTGCCGCCGTCGAGCCGGACGCCGGGCCCGCCCGGTGAGCGGTAGGCGGAGATGGTGCCCACGTCGGGCCGGAAGCCGTTGGCGGGGTCCTCGGTGGTGATACGGCACTGCAGCGCGGTGCCGTTCAGGACGATGTCGTCCTGGGTCAGGCGCAGTTCGGGCAGGGACCTTCCGGCGGCGATGCGCAGTTGCCCGATGACCAGGTCGCGGCCGGTGACCTGCTCGGTGACCGTGTGCTCGACCTGGATGCGGGGGTTCATCTCGATGAAGACGTGATTGCCGCGCTCGTCGACGAGGAACTCCACGGTTCCCGCGTTGACGTATCCGATGTGACGGGCGAAGGCGACGGCGTCGGCGCAGATCCGCTCGCGCAGATCCGGGTCCAGGTTGGGTGCGGGCGCGATCTCGACGACCTTCTGGTGGCGCCGCTGCACCGAGCAGTCCCGCTCGTAGAGGTGCACGACATTGCCGTGGGCATCGGCGAGGATCTGTACTTCGATATGGCGGGGGTTGATGACGGCCTGCTCCAGAAAGACCGTCGCGTCGCCGAACGCGGACTGCGCCTCGCGCATCGCCGCGTCGGCCGCCTCCCTCAGCTCGCCGGGCTCGGCCACCCGGCGCATGCCCCTGCCGCCGCCACCCGCGACGGCCTTGACGAACAGGGGGAAACCGATGTCCTGCGCGGCCTCCAGCAGCGCGTCGACATCGGTGGACGGCTGCGAGGACTTCAGGACCGGAACTCCGGCTTCCCGTGCCGCCGCGACCGCCCGGGACTTGTTGCCCGTCAGAAGCAGTACGGAGGAGGGCGGTCCGACGAAAGTGATCCCCGCGTCCGCACATGCCGCGGCGAGGTCCGGGTTCTCCGACAGGAATCCGTAGCCGGGGTAGATCGCATCGGCACCCGCCTTGCGCGCTGCCTTGATCACCTCGTCGACGGACAGGTACGCCCGTACGGGATGGCCCGGTTCACCGATTTGGTACGCCTCGTCCGCCTTGGCGCGGTGCAATGAGTTGCGGTCCTCATGAGGGAACACCGCCACCGTGGAGATGCCGAGTTCGAACGCTGCGCGGAATGCGCGGATCGCGATCTCACCTCGGTTGGCGACCAAAACCTTGCGGAACATCAAACTCCCCTGTCGTGTCGCGGGCCGTCGGCCCAAGGGTCTAGGGATGTCGCAACCGGCGCCGGAACATGGGCATCCGGTGTCCTCGTGGACGTGGACGGTGTCGATGAGTGTGGTGGTCAGTACGGAGCGTTGGTCACCGTACCCGAGGACTTGGGACGGATCGCGAGCAAGGACGATGAGTTACGTCACGCCCGGCGACCGGATCGTGAGGCGGTATAACGGCAGTTCACAGGCGCAGCGCTCAGAGCGTCTCGGCCAGTGAATCCGCCAGTCGGCGGCGGGCCGTCCGGGCCGCGGGCAGCGCCGCGGCCGCGACGGCGCCCAGCACGGCACCGACGGCGACCGAAGCCAGCAGCAGCGTGGGCGGGACATGGGCGATGCCGGCGCCCATTCCGCTGGAGCGGCCCTGGATGTCCACCAGCCACCGGCCGGACAGCACCCCGAGTCCCGTGCCGATCGCGGCGGCGAGCAGAGCCGTGAAGCCTGCGGCCGCGACGATCGCCGAGCTGATCTGGCGAGGCGTCAGACCGATCGCCTTGAGCGCGAGCAGATCGCGGCCGCGGTCGCGGACTGACGTACCGATGAGGGTCAGCAGTTCGGTGAGCCCGATCAGGGCCAGCACCCCGATCAGGGCCGCGATCACGCCCCGCGCCGGTTCCAGCCGGTCCCCCGGGTTGGGGGTCTCGCGGATCTCCAGGGCGCCTCCGGCCTTGTCGGCGAGTTCGCTGCTCACCGCCCGGGGATCCGCGCCCGGCCGCAGGACAAGGTGGTAGAAGTCCGGCCGCAGCGCGGGGTCGCGTTCCTGGAGCGTGTCGACGGTCGTCGAGATCACCCGGCCGCCGGCTTCGGGTTCGATGCTGCGTCCGACGATGTGCAGGATCTGCGGCCGGCCTTCCACCGTCATCCGCACCCAGTCACCGACCCGCACATCCAGCAGATCGAGCAGTCCCTGGCCGGCGACCGCCTCGTCGAGGCCGTCGGCCGGGCGCCCCTCGACCACGGTGAAGGGGTACGGCGTGCCTGCCGTGCCGAGCCCGCGCAGGGTGATGGTGCCGGTCTGGCCGGGCACCAGCGCAGCGACCTCCACGCCCGGGTGGACGGCGACGACGTCCGGGGGCGCGGTCAGCGCGCGCTGAAGGTCCTGGCCGCTGAGGCTCCCGGGCTGCTCGGCCCGTACGGACAGCGCCGCGGGCACGCCCATCTCGGCGGGGCGGCTGCGGAACATGTCCAGCGTGGACCAGGCGACGAGCGCGACCGTGATCATGAGGAGCGGCAGTGCCAGCCGGGCCACGGTGATCAGGGTGCGCGGCCGTCGGGGGAACGCCGCCCGCCAGCCGAGGACCAGTGCGGGCGGGACCCGCATACCGAGCGCCCGGCGGCCGAGACCGGTCATCGGCGCGGCCGAGGGAAGCGCGGCCCGGGCGACGGGAACGGGAGGGACCCTTCCGGCCCGCCAGGCGGCGAGTCCGGTGGCGGTGGCGATCAGCAGCACCGCGCCGCTCGGGACGCCGATCATCAGCGCGGTGTGCCCGGGCAGGTCCTGCCAGACCCCGGCCGCCTCCCCGATCCGGCCGGGTATCCGCGCGCCGAGGAATGCGATCGCCGCGGTGCCCAGAGTGACCCCGAGCAGCGCGAAGGCGAGGTGCTGGGCGAGGAAGCCCCGTACCACCTGGCCGGGGGTGAACCCGATCGCCTTGAGGATGGAGATGTCCCGCAGCTGTCCGCGGATACGGGCGCTGATGGCCCCGGACGCGGCGAGCGCGGCGGCCAGCAGCGCACCGAGACCGAACACGGCGAAGAGCTGACCGAGCAGCCGGTCGTCGCTGCCCGCCTCGGCCCGCGCCTGCTGCCATTTGGTGACCTGGGCGACCCGGTCGGCGCCGAGCTGGGTGACGGCCTGCTGGATGGTGAAGTCGAGGTCGGCCGGATCCTTCAGACGCAGCCCCACGCTCTGTCCGGTGCTTCCCGCCGCGACGCGGTTGAGCGTGCGGGGCAGCACCCAGCCGATGCCGGACTCGCCGCCCGGCCGGTAGCGGGGTTCCGCGGCTTCGGCGACACCGGCCACCCGGAGGGTGTGTGCGGTGCCGTCCGGTCCCGCCACGGTCAGGGTGTCGCCGGGTTCCGCCCACAGGACGCGGGCGAGGGAGCTCTCCAGTACGACTCCCCCGGGCTGCTTGTCGAGCCAGTCGCCTGCGGTGACGAGCGGCCGGGCGATCTCCGGGGGGCGGGTGTCGGCCGCGCGCAGGGACACGCTTGCCCTCACCCCGCGGGACTCCACGGTGACCCGCCCGGTGCGGTAGGGCCCCGCGATACCGGCGATGCCATCCAGCTCGGACAGTTTCCCGGTGTCCGCGGCGGCCCGGGTGTGGAGCCAGACATGGGCGCCCTGGGACTGGGTGAAGATCCGCTGCCAGGGGTTGGCGGCATAGCTGAACAGGGCCACGGCCAGCAGCAGCGAGGCGATGATGCCGGCGCTGGCCAGGACGACGAAGGCCGACTGTCCGCGGTGTGCCCGCAGGTCGGCGTGTGCCCAGCGCAGAGTGGCCCGCACGGTCACTCCTTCAGTTCGAGTACGCCGGAGACCCCGCGGCCCGTGGTGCGGTGCCCCGCGTCGAGTGTCGCGTCGTCGGCTATGCGCCCGTCGAAGAAGCTGATGACCCGGTCGGCCGCGCTGGCCATCCGTGCGTCATGGGTGACCAGCAGGATCGTCTGGCCGCGCTGGTGGAAACGGGAGAGCAGCCGGAGCACTTCCCGGGTGCCCTTGCTGTCGAGGCTTCCGGCCGGCTCGTCGGCGAGCAGCAGTGCCGGGTGGTTCACCAGTGCCCTGGCCAGGGCGACACGCTGCTGCTCGCCGCCGGAGAGTTCGCCGGGCATCGAGCGTTCCCGGCCTTCGAGGCCGAGTTCGGCGAGGAGTTCCGCCCGGCTGTCGCGGGCGGCCTTGGGCGAGGCGCCCGCGAGCAGCGCGGGCAGTTCGACGTTGTCGGCGACGGTGAGGTCGGAGACCAGGTTGAAGAACTGGAAGACGATGCCGATGCTCCGGCGGCGCAGCACCGCCCAGCGGGCCTCGCGATAGGCGTCCACGCGACGGCCGTCCAGCCACAGTGAGCCGCTGTCGGGCCGCTGGAGACCGCCTATGAGATGGAGAAGGGTGGACTTTCCGGCACCGGAGGGGCCGGTGACGGCAACGAACTCCCCGGGCTGAACGGTCAGATCAACTCCGCGTACGGCCTGAACCGGCGCGCCTTCGCCGTGATGCGTCTTGGTCAGGCCCTCGGCGCGCACGATCGGCACACTGCCCTGCCGGCCGGGCGCGTCCAGCGCGCCGGGAGCGGTGTCGTCGCTCATTCCAGCTCCTCCTGACAGCGTTCCAACCAGTCGAGGTCGGCCTGCAGATGCAGCATCGCGCCCTCGATCAACAACTGGGAGAGCCTGTTGTCCCGGTCCTCGGCCGCGGCCAGCTTCGACAGATCGCGCATGGTGTTCAGGTACTGCCGCCGCTGCTTGTTGATCAGCGTGATCGGGTCGGCGAGACCGGACTCGGGTGCGAGGGCGATCTTCATGAAGAACTCGTCGCGGACTCGCGGTTCGTCCGTGGTCTCGTCGAACCAGGCGAGTACCGCCTCGCGCCCGGCGTCGGTGAGACTGTACGTCCGCTTATTGGGTCTGCCGGACTGCTCGACATCCTCGCCGGCGATCAGGCCGGACTTCTCCAGCCGCCCGAGAGTGACATAGATCTGGCCGACATTCGGCTGAGGGTACGCGGCGCCCAGGAGCTTCTCAAGGTCCTGCTTGAGCTCGTAACCGTGCGCCGGGCCACGGGTGAGGAGTGCCAGGAGCGGCAGCCGCACGCGCTCCCCTCCCTCCCGCTCCGTACTTGACAGTTCTGCTCGGATGCGGGCTGTGGTTCGCGCCACCCGCCTTCTGAGCCTGGACGTCTAGTATCGCCCATGCCTAACAGGTATACATAGGCCACATTGGACGGCGACGCGGCCGGGTCGGTGCACTGGGAGGAACCTATGCGGTGGATGCATGCCGCGGGTAGGGGGCTCCTCGCTGCTGCCGTGATCTTCGCGGGGTACGCGGGCATCGGCAGCCAGCCGGGTGCGGCGGCTCCCAAGGGCCGCGGTCCGATGACCCTGGTGACGGCGGGCGATCTCACCGACTATCTCGGTCCGCTGCTGGATGACTGGAACCGTGGTCACCCTCAGGAGAAGGTCACGCTCGTCGAGCTGCCCGACACCGCGGACGAGACCCGGGCCCAGATGATCAGCGAACTGCGCTCGGGCAGCGACCGGTTCGACGTACTGAACATCGACGTGGCCTGGACCTCCGAGTTCGCGGCGGCGGGCTGGATCTCCCCGCTGGAGCGGGACGCGTTCCCGCTGCACACCTTCCTCGCGCCCGTCGTGGACACGGCCACCTTCGAGGGCCGCCTGTACGCCGTCCCGTATGTCACCAACGCCGGTCTGCTGTACTACCGCAAGGACATTCTGGAACGGGCGGGCGAACGGCCGCCGCGCACCTGGGCGGAGCTTGCCCGGCAGGCGAAGACCCTCGCACCGAAGTACAGGATGGACGGCTATGCCGGCCAGTTCCTGCCCTACGAGGGACTGACCGTCAACGCCACCGAGGCGGTCCATTCGGCGGGCGGGTCGATTCTGCGGGACGACGGCACCCGGGTCACGGTGGATTCGGCCGCGGCCCGCAGGGGTCTCGAGTTCCTCGCGGGCGGGGTCCGGGACGGCTGGATCTCCCCCCGCGCCCGTGACTACGAGGAGGAGGAGTCCCGGCAGGCCTTCCAGGACGGCCGGCTGCTCTTCCTGCGGAACTGGCCCTATGTGTACGCGATGGCCAATGCGCCGGGATCGAAGGTGGCCGGCAGGTTCGGCGCGGTGCCGCTGCCCGGGCCGCACGGACCGGGCACGAGCGTGCTGGGCGGTTCCAATCTCGCGGTCAGCAGCCGCTCCCGGCATCCGGAGTCGGCGGCCGATCTGATCGCCTATCTCACCAGCGAGCGCGTCCAGCGCAAGGTGCTCACCGAGGGCTCACTGCCTCCGGTGCGCGCCGCGCTGTACGAGGATCCCGCACTGGTGCGCGCCTATCCGTATCTGCCCACCCTGCGCCAGAGCGTGCTGGCGGCCGAGCCGCGCCCCAAGAGCCCTCGCTACGACCAGGTGAGCCTTGCCGTGCAGGCCGTCGTGCAGGACGTCATGGCGCTGCGCCAGACGCCACAGGCGGCCGCCGGTCGCCTGTCGCGCGAGCTGGGATCGATCTCCCGCAAGGGCTGAGCCCTCTCCACCCTCACCACGAGCTTGCTACTTACATGTTAAGTAGCAAGCTCGTCTGGCATACCCCCAAAAATCTGGACATACCAGGGCCGGTTCGTGCAGCATCGTTGACACCCTCCCGTCACCGCTACTTAACATGCATGCATAACAGCGCACCCGCTCTGGGGCGCTCTCGCATCCAGCAGGAACGGGTCAACGCGAGATGCTCACTGCTCTCCCGGCCGCCATCGGCCACTCCTCCCGCACCGCCACCTCCTGGTGGCGCGACGCGGTGATCTACCAGGTCTACGTGCGCAGCTTCCTCGACAGCACCGGGGACGGCATCGGTGACCTGGCCGGCGTACGGGCCGGTCTGCCGTATCTGAGGAAGCTCGGTGTCGACGGCATCTGGCTCAGCCCGTTCTTTCCCTCGCCGCAGCACGACCACGGCTACGACGTCGCCGACTACTGCGACGTCGACCCCGTCTACGGCGACCTGGCCGAGTTCGACCTGCTGATGGCCGACGCCCGCAGGCTCGGACTCAAGCTGCTGCTCGACATGGTCCCCAACCACTGCTCGAGCGAGCACCCGTGGTTCCGCGAGGCACTCGCCGCCGCACCCGGCAGCGTGGCCCGCTCCCGGTTCCACTTCGCCGACGGTCGCGGCCCGGACGGCGATGAGCCGCCCAACAACTGGCGGGCGATGTTCGGCGGGCCCGCCTGGAGCCGGGTCACCGAATCCGACGGCACCCCGGGCCAGTGGTACCTGCACCTGTTCACCCCGCAGCAGCCCGACCTGAACTGGCGCAACCCCGAAGTCGGCGATTCCTTCGAGCGGGTGCTCCGCTTCTGGCTCGACCGGGGCGTCGACGGCTTTCGCATCGATGTGGCCGCCGGACTCTTCAAGCACCCCGAGCTGCCCGACTCCATCGACCCCTGCGCCGACGAGCGCGCCCGGGACTCGGTGAACCCGCTGGCCTGGAACCAGCCGGAGGTCCACCAGGTGTGGCGCCGCTGGCGATCGGTGTGCGAGGAGTACGCGGCCCTGGACGGCACCGAACGGCTCCTGGTCGGCGAGGTCTCCGTGCCCACGGCACGCGAGCACGCCAAGTACGTACGGCCGGACGAACTGCACCAGGCCTTCTTCTTCGACCTGCTCAGCGCGCCCTGGGACGCCGACGCCTTTCAGGCGACCATCACGGAGGCGATACGCGACATCGCCGGGACGGGCTCCACCGTCACCTGGGTGCTCAACAACCACGACCAGGTGCGCACGGTCACCCGGTACGCGGGCGAGCCCGGTGTGGAGGCCAGCGGTCTGGGCGCGGCACGTGCCCGCGCCGCCGCCCTGCTGATGCTGGCGCTGCCCGGCGCCGCGTATGTCTATCAGGGCGAGGAGCTCGGCCTCCCCGAAGTCCTGGATCTTCCGGACGAGGTACTCACCGACCCGATCTTCCGCCGCACCGGCAGCCGTGCGCGCATCCGCGACGGCTGCCGAGTGCCGCTGCCCTGGTCCGGCCACGCCTCACCGTTCGGCTTCAGCCAGGGCGCGGCAGGCGCGCGGCCCTGGCTGCCGCAGCCCGAATGGTTCGCCGAACACGCCACCGACCGGGCCTTGGCCGACACCCGCTCCTTCTGGCACCTCTACCGCGAGGGCCTTCAACTGCGGCGCAGCCTGCCCCAGTTGGGCGAAGGCAGCCTGCGCTGGCTGGAGGCACCCCCGCAGGTCCTGGCCATGGCCCGCGGTGAAGGGCTGATCTGCGCGGTCAACTTCGGCACCGAGCCCGTACCGGCCCCGGTCGCGGGCACCCCGCTCCTCTCCAGCGGCCCCTGCCCGGACGGCGTGCTCCCCGGAGCGACCGCCGCGTGGTGGACGGGCGACTGCCCCACCCCCTGAACACACCCTCTTTTCGAAAGGACCATCATCATGCGACGAATCACGACCAGCATCCGGACGGCCGCGGCCGCATCCACCGTGCTCGCCCTCGGCCTGGGCGCGAGTGCCTGCGGCGGGTCGACGGAGCCGGCGAGCGGCGGCAAGGACCTCAAGGGTCAGACCGTGACCGTGGCCGGAGTCTGGACCGGCAGCGAGCAGAAGAACTTCCGCAAGGTGCTGGACGCCTTCACCGAGCAGACCGGCGCCAAGACGGTCTTCGTGCCCACCGGTGACAATGTCTCCACCTTCGTCGGCAGCAAGATCGAGGGCGGCAACGCCCCGGACGTGGCGATGGTGCCCCAGGTCGGCGTGCTCCAGCAGTTCGCCAAGGAGGGCTGGCTGGAACCCCTTTCGCAGAAGGCCGCCACGACCGCCGGCGCCAACCTCGCCGAGGTGTGGAAGAACTACGGCACCGTCGACAAGACCTTCTACGGCCTCTACTTCAAGGCCGCCCACAAGTCGACCGTCTGGTACAGCCCGAGCGCGTTCGAGCAGGCCGGGGTCTCCGAGCCCAAGAGCTTCGCGGAGCTGCTCAAGTCCGGCCGCACGATAGCCGACTCCGGACTTCCGGCCTTCTCCGTAGCCGGCGAGGACGGCTGGACGCTGACCGACTGGTTCGAGAACATCTACCTCTCCCAGGCCGGACCCGAGAAGTACGACCAGCTGGCAGCCCACACCATGCCCTGGACCGACGCCAGCGTGGTCAAGGCGCTGACCACCCTGGGCGAGGTCTTCAAGGACAAGCAGCTCGTCGCCGGCGGTTCGAGCGCCGCGCTGAACACCGACTTCCCCGGCTCCATCGAGCAGGTCTTCGGCCCCAAGCCCAAGGCCGGCATGGTCTACGAGGGCGACTTCGTCGGCGGCATGGCCAAGGACGACTTCGGCAAGAAGCTCGGCGAGGACGCCAAGTTCTTCCCGTTCCCCGCCGTGGACAGCGGCAAGGCACCGGTGGTCAGCGGCGGTGACGCGGCCGTGGTCCTCAAGGAAGGCAAGAACAAGAAGGGCGCGCAGCGGCTGCTGGAGTTCCTGGCCACGCCCGAGGCGGCCGCCGTGTGGGCGGGTGCGGGAGGCTTCATATCCCCCAACAAGGACGTCGACCTCGCCTCGTACGCCGACGACACCACCCGCGCGACGGCCAAGTCGCTGGTGGACGCGGGTGACACGGTCCGCTTCGACATGTCCGACCAGGCCCCGGCCGCGTTCGGCGGAACCAAGGGCGCGGGCGAGTGGAAGCTCCTCCAGGACTTCCTGCGCGACCCCTCGAACCCCACGGCCACCGCGGCCAAGCTCGAGGCCGCGGCCGCCAAGGCCTACAAGAGCTGAGGCCCCGCACTCATGGCTGCACTCACCACAACCGCCCCCGCCGCGAATCCGCGGCGGCGGGCGCAGCGCAGGAGGCGCAACATCGCGGTGGTGTTCGTCCTCCCCGCACTGCTGCTCCTCGGCGCCCTGGTCGTCTATCCGGTGCTGTTCTCCGCCGGGCGGAGCCTCTTCGACGCGAGCGGTGACCGCTTCGTCGGCGGCGAGAACTACGCCGAGATATTCAGCGATCCGGCCACGCTCAAGGCGATCCGCAACAGCACCATCTGGGTTGTCGTGGCTCCGGTGCTGCTGACCGGTCTCGGCCTCGTGCTGGCCGTACTCACCGAGAAGGTGCGCTGGGCGACCGCGTTCAAGCTGGTGCTCTTCCTGCCGATGGCTGTCTCGTTCCTGGCCGCCGGCATCATCTTCCGGCTCGCCTACGAGGAGGACCCGAACCGCGGCGTGCTCAACGCCGTCACCGTCGGCGTCCACGACGCCTTCGACGATTCGTCCGCCTACCCCACCGCCAGGGCCCGGCAGGGCCAGAACCTGACCGGGAATCCGGGCAGCGACTACCGCACGACCGAGGCGGTCAGCCCGGGCAAGTCCATCAGCCTCGGCTTCGTCGGAGTGGCACCGGACAAGATGCCCTCCGACGCCCGGCCCGCCCAGGCCGCGTCTTCCGCCGCGCCCGGCGCCGACGAGATCAGGGGCGTCGTCTATCTCGACTTCACCCCGGGCGGCGGAGGCACACCGGGCAAGGTCGACCCGGCCGAGAAGGGTCTGCCGGGGATGTCGGTCGAGGCGGTACGGGACGGAAAGGTGGCAGCCAAAGCCACCACCGCCGCGGACGGCTCGTTCAACTTCCGCGGCCTGGAGGCGGGTTCGTACACCGTCAAGCTCCCTGCCGACAACTTCGCGGCCCCCTACCAGGGCATTTCCTGGCTGGGCCCCGCCCTGGTCACCCCGGCGATCATCGGTGCCTATCTGTGGATCTGGACCGGCTTCTCGATGGTGCTCATCGCCGCGGGACTCGCCGCCATCCCCCGGGACGCTCTGGAGGCGGCCCGGATGGACGGCGCCAATGAGTGGCAGATCTTCCGGAAGATCACGGTGCCGCTGCTGGCACCAGTACTGACGGTGGTCTTCGTGACCCTGGTGATCAATGTGATGAAGGTCTTCGACCTCGTCTACATCATCGCGCCGGGGCCGGTGCAGGAAGAGGCCAATGTGCTGGCGACCCGGATGTGGCTGGTGTCCTTCGGCGGTGGCAACAACCAGGGGCTCGGCAGTGCCCTCAGCGTGCTGCTGCTGCTTCTGGTCGTGCCCGCCATGATCTTCAACGTCCGGCGCTTCCGAAGGAGCGGAGCATGAGCGGCCACAGCACCATCGAGCGCGGTGCGTCCCTGCCGGTCGCCAAGAACTCCGACCGCGCGCCTGCCCTGCCGCCGCGTCCAGGGCTCGTGAGCCGGCTGACCACATGGCTCAGCAACGGAGTGGTCCAGGCAGTACTGCTCGTTGTCGCACTCGTCTGGATCACTCCGCTGGCCGGTCTGTTCCTGTCCTCGATGCGCTCCGAGCAGGACAACGCGGCCAAGGGCTGGTGGACGGCGCTGACCGATCCGGGGCAGCTGTCCCTGGACAACTACACCGCCCTGTTCAAGGACTCCGGCATCACGCAGTCCTTCTGGAACACCGTCCTGATCTCGGTGCCCGCCACCGCGCTGGTCGTCGGCATCGCGGCACTGGCCGGATACGCCTTCGCCTGGCTGGAGTTCCCCGGCCGCAACGCGATCTTCCTGGTGGTCGTGGGCCTGTTGGTGGTGCCCGTCCAGATCGGGCTGCTGCCGGTGGCCAAACTCTTCGGCGCCATAGGCCTGTTCGGCACGATCCCGGGCGTGATCCTCTTCCATGTCGCCTACGGGCTGCCCTTCGCGATCTTCCTGCTCCGTAACTACTTCGCCGAGATCCCGCGCGAAATGCTGGAGGCGGCGCGGATGGACGGCGGCGGGGAGTGGCGGATCTTCTACCAGCTGATCCTGCCCCTGGGACGGCCTGCACTGGCCAGCCTGGCAATCTTCCAGTTCCTCTGGGTCTGGAACGACATGCTGGTCGCGCTGCTCTTCGCCGACAGCGAGTCCCAGCCGCTCACCGTCGCCCTCCAGTCCGAGATGCGGCAGTTCGGCAGCAATATCGGAGTCCTGGCGCCGGGAGCCTTCCTCTCCCTGGTGGTCCCGCTGGTGGTCTTCTTCGCCTTCCAACGGCACTTCGTCCAGGGGGTGATGGCGGGCTCCGTCAAGTAACGGAAGCGCAGGCCAGGTCGCTGGCGGTGCCGGACTCCTGACGGTCCGGTACCGCCGGCGGCTTTCGGCGTCCCGGCGGCCTGCTCGGAGCCGTCCTGGCGTCGGTGCTCTACGGGCCGGCGTCCACATCGCCCCAGCCGTAGCCCGCCCAGGGAACGCGAGCGGTCGACGTCGGCGTGGCGGCCAGCCAGGTCGCGACCGCCTCGGCGATGGGCTGACCGGTCTCCAGTTCGATGAAGCCGAACTGGCCGCCCTGATTGCACTCCAGGAACCACCAGACATCGTCGCCGTCCACGGCGAAGTCGAAGGCGCCGTAAGCGATTCCGGACAGATCGGCGTACTCACGCACGGCACGCGCCACCCGGTCGGGTACGTCCGCCGGCTCCCAGGCGTGGCCGGTGGTGCCGTAGCGCCCGTCCACCTGTCCGGACGCGGAATCCTTCCGCGCGGCGAACATCCTCCCGCCAACGAACGTCAGCCGGATGTCGGCCAGTTTGGGAACGTAACCCTGAAGCAGGGTGGGCCCGGCCGCGACGCCGGAGAAATCGGCGTCCGGCCCGATGCGGGTCGTGGGCAGGGCGACGGGGGGATCGGTGGTCGGCGGGCCGGAGGCGGACTTCACCACGATTTCCTTGTACTGCTCCGCGAACTGCCGGGCCACGCGCGGGAAGGTGGTGATGAGCGTGGGCGGCACGGCGAAACCGCTGCGGTGGGCGACACGCAACTGCCACGGCTTGCACCGGGCCTGCGCCGCGACGCAGGGATGGTTCATCCAGCGCGCCGTGGTGGAGTACAGCATCCCGTACAGCGCCTGCCGGGACTCGGCGCTCAGCCACTCCGAGGGCTCCTCGGCATGCGCCGCGGGCTCACCCGGCCTGCGCACCCAGATGGAGCGCAGCCCGCTCATGCTGAGCAGGCGCCCGTCGGTCGACAGGTAGCCCTCGAAGTCGCCGCGGACGTACTCGGCCGACATGTCGGCCTCACCGGGCAGGTCGGCGGGATCGAAGCGCACCAACGGGACTCCCCGTTCATGCAGCTTGGCCACCACCATGTCCGTCGTCACGTCCTGCTGGCAGGTCAGGATCAGCACTGTCATCGGTGCGCCGGGCCGGTCAGTCGTCGAAGTGCGTCTGCGAGCCGGCCGTTGACGTCGTCGTACCGGTTGCGAGGATCACCGCCCGGTCGGATATGGCGGGGCGGCCGTCGGGCAGGACGTTCAGTTGCAGGTTGGCGTCGTACGTGTAGGGGATGGTGACCGCTGAATTCTCAGCGGGGAGCGCGTAGTTCAGCACGAACGGTCGCATGAGTCTCCTTGGTGCTCACGATATGGCGGTGCCACACGTAACAGTACGTGTAGATGATGTAGGGGTCTCACTACGTTCCGTCACATCACCTCCATAAGGAAGTGAAGGACGTCACACAGGGGCCGGCCGCGGCATTGGTCAGCCCCCCTGTTTGACGTGCTTGCGGGCAGGGTGCGTTCCACCCGACGACCTTTCTCACATCCGGAGCCGGAACGCGGACGAGCGCCCACCCCGGGGAGGGGTGGGCGCTCGTCACGCTGCGATCAGACGCTCAGCACATCCTGTAGTCGACTCTGGTCGAGTTGTAGGAGCAGGTGTCGACCCTGCCGCCCGTGGACGTCTTGAGCGTGGCGGTGTCCTTGTCGTTGTTCCACACGTACCAGGCGCGTCCCTGATAGCGGTTGGTGGCGGTGTTCGTCCCCTTGCCCGTGCGGACCGTCACCATCCTTCCACTGGCCAGGGTGTAGGTGCCGAACACGTACTTGTGGTTCGAGGCGTCGACGAGCGTCCAGCCCTTGAGGCTGACGGCCCTCGCCGTAGTGTTGCGTATCTGCACGAACTCGGCGTTGAGGCTCGCGTTGGAGCCGCGGTCCGATCCCGGGCTGTCGTAGTAGATCTTGTACAGGTGGACCGAGCCGGTCACGGCCTGCGCCTGTGACGGCAGCAGAACGAGCCCGGTCAGCGACGCCGCGACAGCGGCGGCCGCGATGGAGCGGGTACGGATCATGAATGTCCCTCGACTCAGGCCGGGCACCCCCCAATGTCGGGCCCGGCGAGACGCCCAGAATAGGGACTAACCACACGGGCTGGGGCAGGAGTTGAAGAACCCGGCACAATCCCCACAAGGCTCGGGTATACGGCGCGGCACTCGCGGTCCGGGCGGTAGCGGCCCCCAGGTCGCTTTGCCTGGCTGCCGAATTGCCCCGGACGTCGCCTCAACGCCCTGGCGGGAGCGTCCGATTACCGGGGTGCCGCCTTGCCCCGTACGCCATAAGCCATGAACATGACTTGTCATGGCAATCGTTGCACTGGTGGGCACGCTGGACACCAAAGGAACGGAGTACGGCCGACTGCGGGATCACCTGCACCGGCACGGCATCGAGACCATCCTCATCGACACCGGCGTCATCGGAGAGCCACTGGTGCGCCCGGACATCACTCACTGCGACGTGGCTCGCGCCGCCGGGGAAGACCTGCGTCACCTGCGGGAACAGGATCGCGGTGCCGCTGTCACGGCCATGGCGCGCGGCGCCACGGCCATAGCCCTGGACCTGTATGCCACAGGCCGCCTCCACGGCGTACTCGCCCTCGGCGGCAGCGGCGGGACCTCGATGGCGACGCAGGTGATGCGCGCCCTGCCCATCGGCGTGCCCAAGCTGATGGTCTCCTCGATGGCTTCGGGCAATGTCGCCCCGTACGTCGGTGCCTCGGACATCACCTTGATGTACAGCGTCGTCGACATCGCCGGAGTCAACCGGATCTCGGCCCCGCTGCTCGCCAACGCCGCCGACGCCATGGCAGGAATGGCCGAGGGCTACGCCCGCACGCCACGAGCGGTACGGGCGGAGGATCTCCTCGCCGAGGGCAGGCCGCTGGTGGCGGCGTCCATGGCGGGCGTGACCACTCCCGGCGTCGACGCGGCACGCGAGCGGCTGACACAACTCGGCTACGAGGTACTGGTGTTCCATGCCAGCGGCACCGGTGGCCGGTCGCTGGAAGCGCTCGCCGGACAGGGCCTGTTCGCCGGGGTCCTCGACCTGACGCTGAGCGAACTCGCGGACGACCTCGTCGGGGGCATCCTGACGGCCGGACCGGACCGCCTGGAGTCCGCGGGCCGGGCCGGTGTTCCTCAGGTGGTGAGCCTGGGAGCGCTGGACATGGTCAAGTTCGGACCGCTCGACACCCTCCCAGGCCGGTTCCGTGACCGGATGATCCGCGTCCACAATCCGTCGATCACCGTGGTCCGCACGACGGCGCAGGAGTGCGCCGAGCTGGGGCGCCGTATCACCGCGAAACTGCGGACCGCGACCGGTCCCACCGCCGTCCTCGCTCCCCTGCGCGGGCTGTCGACTCTCGGCGTGTTGAACGGCCCGTACCACGACCCCCGTGCGGACGCCGCCCTGGTCGCCGAACTCAGCACGGGGCTGAGCGACTCCGACGTCGAGTTCCAGACGTTCGACACACACATCAACGACCCGGCCTTCGGGCGGGCGGCCGCCGAGCGGCTGCACCGGATGATCGGCCGGCAGTCGGTGACGACCGCCGCGACGGCCTGAATCCCCTCCGGGGTGGTCACGGCCGTGACCACCCCGGAGGGTTCCGGGCCTTCAAGGCTCACAGGTCATGTGTCCGGCCGGACATGCCCGGCTCCGCTTCCGCCCACTCGCGCTCCCACTGCGCGTACCTTCTGCGATCCATCACGTGGACGAAGCCCATCCACGACACGTAGCAGACTCCGCTCACCCCGGCCCCCGTGACAATCGCCGTCAGCCAGCCCGCGAGAACCGCCTCCGAAGGGGTCGTCGGCGGCACCCTGGTCGCAGTGCCGTCGGGGCGCGCCCAGATCTGGACCGCGGAGCCGGCGGGGGTGCTCGGGTCGACCCTGACCCGCGCCGTGTGCACCACGCCGTCGCGCTGCTTCCACTGGACCTGTGCTACCACGGGGTCGTCCCCCCGGGCCGCCTTGCGCGCACCCGCGTCGGCGACCAGGCGCGCCTCGACCATGTACGAGCCGGCAGCGTCCTGGACCTTGTGCATCTCGGCTCGGTGGACGGCGAGCCCCACCCCGGCGGCCACCCCCGGCACGGCCCCGAGGGACAGCACCACCGCGAAGGCTCCGGCCCACCGCTGCACGCGGTCCGACCTGCGGCGCAGAGGATTCCCGCGTGGTGTTCCGCGCTCCGGCTCCGAATGCGTGCCCCGCCACCGGCCGGGCAGATGTGCAGTCATGGCCTGACCTCGCTCACTCGAAGGACCGAGCCGGCGTCCGCTCGCCCGGTGCCCACGGTGACTGATTTGTCCCACCTCCAGCATGGGCCCGACGGGCCTCGTCCGACAGCCGGTCGGCCCCCTTGGCCCGAGAGAAATTCACGGCGGGCGCCGGATGGGTGGACCCTGAAGACAGGACAACGCAGCGGGAACGTAGCGGCGGCCCACTGCGGCCGGATGCCGTCGAGGAGGTAGGCCATGACGACACGGACTCTGGAGTGGAAGGTCGGCCTGTACCTGTTCGAGGAGGACGGGACGACGAAGGCGCGGGTGGTGCTGGACACCGGCAGCTCGACCCTCACGGGCCACGGGACCGCCCGATGCAGCTCCGAGGACCCGGACGTGCCCGAAATCGGCGACGAGCTCGCGGCAGGCAGGGCCTTCAAGGACCTCGCGGCACAGCTGACGCGGATCGCGGACCGGGACCTGGAGAGCGTGGGCGCCGGTGGCGGTGAACGGCTCGCACCGCCGTACGCATGGACGACGGCGCTTTGAGGACACCCGCCTGGTACGGCTCTGCATGACCCTGGCCTTGGAGGGGGCCCCGGTGATTCCATGGAGTGGCCGGGAAGGACCCGAGGACGACGCGGAGGAGCGGCCGGCAGCCGCGCACCGCGCAATCAGGATCCGCGAGAAGTGGATAGGGTCCTTCCCGACGCCATGCCCCGGCATACGGAAAACCCGTCGCGGCGCAGGGCCCGCTCGGGCGTGTTCTGGAAGTCCCGCCTGCCCCGCGACGCCTGGCACGCGCACTCGCGATGTTGTCGGAGTCGCCCAAGTACGTCCAGTACGAGGACGATCCTCCGCCTTGCGATTGCACGTACCAGACGCCGCGGGGCCCGTCCTGCGGGCGGACGGCGCTACTTCCAAAACACGCCCGAGGCCCTTGATCACGTCGCGACGGGCTCCACCCGTGGGGGGCTACGTCGTGTGCAGGGTCAGACCGTACCGGCCGAGGATTTCGTTGACCGGCTGGTACCAGGTCTGGCCTCCGCCGCTGCAGTTGCCCCAGCCACCGGAGGTCACGCCCTGCGCCTGGTCACCGCTGATGAAGGACCCGCCCGAGTCACCGCCCTCGGCGCAGACGCTGGTCTTTGTCATCTGATGGACCGCGCCCTGGCTGTAGTTGACGGTCTCGTTCTTGGCCAGGACATTGCCGCAGTGCCAGTGCGTCGTGGAGCCGGAGCGGCAGATCGATGCGCCGACGGGAGCCTCGCGCGAGCCGCGGACCAGCTGGTCGGAGACGGTTCCCCAGCCGAGGACCACGGGGACGGTCCACCAGCCGCTGCCGACGTTGACCCAGGCGTAGTCGTTGTCGGGGAACGACGATCCCCGGAAGTTCCCGATGTAGGAGCCGTCCCAGCCTCTGACGCCCATGCCCGGCTGACCGCAGTGCCCGGCGGTGACGAAGCCTCCGTACACCGAGAAGCCGATGGAGCAGCGGACGTTGCCGGTGTAGTACGGGTCGCCGCCCACGGTGCCGGCGGCGAAGGTCTTCGGGGCCTCGGTGGTCTCCTTGATCTGGACCGGACCGGATTGACGGGCGCGGGCGACGAACGTTGCGACATCGTTGTCACCACGTTCGGAGGCGACGACGTTCACCACGACCCGGTTGGCCTTCGGGTCGACGTGCCAGCTGCTGACCCCGGCGGGCGCGTCAAGCGCGTCGATCTTCTTCTTGGCGGCGTCGAGCTGCTGCGCGCTGTGCGTCACCAGCCGGACCGCGGCACCCGTCGCGCGTACGGCTCCGGCCTTGTGGCCATCGGTGACGGCCACCGTCAGCTTTCCGCTCTTCGCGTCGAACCAGGATCCGCCGTAGGAGGATCCGGCGGCGCGCTGCGCGTTTGGTTCGACGGCGACTGCCGTCTTCTCGGCCGCCAGCCGCGCCTGCACCTGGCTCTTCGTCAGACCCAGGTCCTTCTGCATGGCGGTGAGCAGACCGGCGGAGGCGGCGGGCTCGGGAGTTGGGGCGGGCGCCGCGGCGGCGGCCGGGGCTGACCCGGCGGTTACCGAGGCGCCCAGGAGGAGGAGTGCGGACAGTCCGGTACCTATACCTGTCGTGCGTCTCAAGGCCTTGACCCTTCAGTTGTTCCAGCTTCGTGGGGGATGGAACAGCGAGCAGGCGAGAGCGCTCTCAGAGCGCGCCCGGGCGGACTTTAACCGAAGGCAAGGGAGAGGTCCATACCAACGGGCCTCAGCAGCAAGGCGGTTGGCCGAATACCGCCCCGATCCCGGTCGGCGTCCCGGAGCCGCCTACAAGGGCTTGCCCAGGACGATGCTCGGGCGGTTCAGCTCGCGGTCGTTGGCGCGGCGGAGCTCGGTGTATCCGAGGGAGGTCCAGAAGGAGAGCGCCCTCGGATTGTTCTCCAGGACGGCGAGGCGGGAGCCCGTACGGCCCGCCCGGCGGAAACGGTCTTCGAGCATGCCGGCCAGGCGTCGGCCGAACCCCGATCGCTGCCGACGCCGGTCGATCATCAGCAGCCCGATCCATGGATCCTGGTCGTCCGGATCTGCCGGGTGGTGGTCCAACGTCACGGCAAGTCCCACCAGTTCACCGCGCGACCTGGCGAGCAGCACCTGCGCCCCCTCGTGCGCCAGCTCGTCGGCGAGCGCCTTTGCGACCTCCTCGATCCGGATGTCGTACGGGTCGGCGAAGTCGCCGCTCAGCGCGAAGAATTCCTGGTTGGACGCATAGAGTTCGGCGATCTCGGTGAGCAGCTCGCCCGAGATGTCAGGAGCGCCGTGCTCGCCTCGGGCCACTGCCAGCTCTTCGAGGATCATGCGCCGCACCCTATCGAGGGCCGCGGGCTCACCGAATGCCGTTCAGCTCCTTGCCGTGACAAGACGTGCGTCCTCGTGACGCACAGTGGTCGTCACGGAGCGTGGACAGCGGTGAGGAGCCGCTACGCACCCTGTTATGGAACCGCACCCAGACACCACCGCGCGCACCCGTCGTGCAGGTGTCAGACTCGAAGGACGGCGTCTCGCAGAGCGGCGCTCGGAGGCAGCCGTGTCCTTTCACCTTCTCCCACCGTCAGTAAGGCATGCGCCATGACCTGGGCATCGTGGACCACCACCGGAATCTACGCGGGACCCGGCGGCGTTCTCACCGAGGAAGTCGGCGTGATCAAAGGGGACGTGACCGTCCACACCACCTGGTCGGACGGCCAGGCTCAGATCGCCGTTCAGTACAGCGGGGCCTCGGACTGGTTCACCATGTCGGGCAGCCCTGTGCCGTGCCCATCCGAAGAGGCCAGCCGTACCCTCCACCAGGCCATCGTCGACGCGGTGCGCGATGGAACCGAAGTCCCCGTCACCGCCGCCCACGGAGCGGCTCCGCCGGCCTGAACGGCAGACACCTGGCTCCCTTGCCGTGGCCCTGTCACGATGACAGTCCGGGCAAGTCCCAGTCTCAGGACGGAGCCAGGCCATGCTCTTGGGGACGTGGAATCTCGAGAACCTCTACCTGCCGGGCGGACCCTTCGGCCCCAGCGACAAGGCCTCGTTCGAGGCGAAGCTCGCCGCGCTCGCCGAAACCGTCACCGCGCTCGATCCGGGTCTGCTGGGAGTCCAGGAGGTCGGTGACCCGCAGGCGCTGGCCGATCTCACCAGCGTGCTCGGCGGCACGTGGCACACGGCGCTGTCCGAGCACGCGGACAGCCGGGGCATCCGGGTCGGTTTCCTCAGCCGCCATCCGCTCACCGTCATCGCCGACACCGCCGCGTTTCCCGGGCAACTGCTTGCCGTGCAGAGTGACGACCGCGCCGATCCGGTGGCCCGGATGGGCCGCGGCGCGCTGGCCGTACGTATCGAGCCGGACCAGGGGCCGGACATCGTGGCCGCCGTCTGCCACCTGAAATCGAAACTGCTCAGCTACCCGGGCGGCCGGTTCCAGCCCCGCGACGAGGGTGAACGCGCCCGCTACGGCGCCTACGCGCTGTTCCGGCGCGCCGCCGAGGCGACCACCCTGCGCGCGCTGGCCGACACCCTGCTCGACGGCCGGGGCAAGGAGCGCGCCGTGGTGGTCCTGGGTGATCTCAACGACGAGGAGGGCGCGGCCACCACCCAGCTCCTTCAGGGACCGCCGGGTTCCGAGATCGGCACGCCCGGCTTCGACCGGCCGGACAAGGGCGACGCCCATCGGCTGTGGAACGTGGCACCACTGATCCCACAGGGCCGGCGGTTCTCCCGCATCCACTCGGGACGGCCCGAACTGATAGACCACATACTCGTCAGCCACCGGCTCCTGGACGAGGTGGAATCAGCAGGTACGGGGCTCAGCGGGACGGCCACCCCGCAGCCGCTGCCCTCTGTCGACGAATCACCCGCCGAGCGCCGCGACGCGGCGGGCTCCGACCACGCGCCTGTCTGGATCCGGCTGCGGTCCTGAGCACGATCCCTGAGTGCGGAACTGAGTGCGGCCCGCGCGGTTCCCCGCGACCGCATTTCGTCGTATTGACGATAAGGAACCTGTCCCTATATCGTCGATACGACGAAAAGGGGAGGTTGTCATGGCCGACATCATCAGGCGCTTCGGCTGGCGTCATCTTCGCTCCGCACCCACCGCGCATGTCCGCCACCACCGGCGGGGCCGGCTCGTCCACGACGGGCCGGGGCTGAGTTTCTGGTACCGCGCGCTGACGGCGGCGCTGTGCGAAGTGCCCGTCGACGACCGGGAACTGGCCATGGCCTTCCACGCCCGTACGTCCGACTTCCAGGACGTCACGGTGCAGGCGACGGTGACGTACCGCATCGGCGATCCGGCCACCGCGGCCGCCCGGCTGGACTTCTCCATCGACCCGGACACCGGCGTCTGGCGCAGCGCCCCGCTGGAGCAGATCTCCACCCTGCTCACCGAGACCGCCCAGCAGCACGCGCTAGATGTGCTGGCCCGTACCCCGCTGGCCGCGGCACTGGTCGACGGCGTCGCGTCCGTGCGCGGGCGCATCGCCGAGGGGCTGGCGGCGGAACCGCGGCTGGAGGCCACCGGCATCGCGGTGGTCGCCGTGCGCGTCGTCGCTCTGCGCCCCGAGCCCGAGGTCGAACGCGCACTGCGCACCCCGGCGCGGGAGCAGATCCAGCAGGAGGCCGACCGCGCTACGTACGAACGACGGGCCGTGGCTGTCGAGCGGGAGCGCACCATCGCGGAGAACGAACTCGCCAGCAAGATCGAACTGGCCCGACGCGAGGAGCAGTTGGTCGAGCAGCGTGGCACCAATGCCCGCCGCGAGGCCGAGGAGAGCGCGGCGGCCGACGGCGTACGGGCCGAGGCAGAGGCCGCCCGCACGGTACGGCTGGCCAAGGCCGAGGCCGAAGCGGCACGCGAGGTCGGCGAGGCACGGGCCCAGGCCCAGGCTGCCTGGCTGCGGGTGCACGCCGACGTCGACGCCGCCACGCTGCACGCCCTGACCGCCACCCGGCTCGCCGAGAACCTGCCCCGCATCGAGAGCCTCACCGTTTCGCCCGACGTCCTGACCGGCCTGCTGGCCAGGCTCGGACGCCCCGAAGGGGACCGGGGATGAGCCTCGCGCCGCGGGCGGTGCTCGTGCATCGGACCACCGAGTACGAGGAGTTGCTCGCCCGCCACGGCACGCACGGCCAGGCCGGCTTCTTCCTCTCCTCGCGAGGCCGCGGCATCGAGGAGGTGGCCGAGCGCCACCACCGTGCTCGGCGCACCCTCGCCCAGGTGACGGCGGCGGTTCCGCTTCAGTGGCGGCAGGCACGGGTTGAGCGCATGGACCTCGACCGGTTTCTGTTCGCCCCCGAGGACGTGGTGATCGTGGTCGGACAGGACGGGCTGGTCGCCAACGCGGCCAAATATCTGTCCGGACAGCCCGTGATCGGGATCGACGCCGATCCGGGCCGCAACCCGGGCGTCCTGGTCCGCCACCGGGCGGGCGACGCGGCCAAACTTCTCCCCGCCGCCGCGTCCCCGAACTGCGCGACGGACGAGCTCACCATGGTGGAGGCGGTGGCCGACGACACCCAGCGGCTGCTGGCACTCAACGAGATCTATCTCGGCGCGCGCGGCCATCAGACGGCGCGCTACCGCATCGGGAACGACGACGAGGCGACACCCGTCGAGGCGCAGGCATCCTCGGGCGTCCTGGTCGGCACCGGCACCGGAGCGACCGGGTGGCTGCGCTCGCTGTGGCAGGAGCGGACCAGCGCGCTGACGCTGCCCGGTCCTGCCGATCCGCGGCTCATCTGGTTCGTACGCGAGGCCTGGCCCTCCCCCACCACCGGCACCTCGCTCGTGGAGGGAACACTGCAACGCGCGGAGCAGCTCAGGCTCGTCGTCGAGTCCGACCGACTGGTCGCGTTCGGCGACGGCATCGAGAGCGACGCGCTGGAACTGACCTGGGGTCAGACGGTACGGCTCGGCGTCGCGGACACCACGCTGCGTCTGCTGCTCTGACCGCGAGGCAGGGCGAAGGAGTAGGAACCGGCTCGCTGTTCACGGACTGAGGCCCGCGACGTCGGCCGCATGCTGGAAGACATCGACGAGCATGGGCAGGGTGAGCCGCCCCGTGAAGGTGTTCTGCCGGCTCGGGTGATAGCAGCCGAGCAGGTGCAGTTCCCGTCCGGTGCCGGAGCTGTGCAGCGTCACCCGGGCTCCGTGCCCGAACACCGGGCGGGGCCGCGGCAGTTGCCACCCCGCATGACTCAGCACCGGCAGCACCGCCTGCCAGCCGAAGGCTCCCAGGACGACCACTGCACGCAGGGCAGGGCTCAGCAGCTCCAGCTCTCTCGCCAGCCACGGCCGGCAGGTGTCCCGTTCACCGGGCGTGGGCTTGTTCTGCGGCGGAGCGCAGTGGACAGGTGCGGCGAGCCGCACGCCGCGCAGTTCCAGGCCGTCCCCGCGGTGTGTGGAGGTCGGCTGGGACGCGAGACCCACGGCATGGAGCGCCTTGACGAGGATGTCGCCGGAGTCGTCCCCGGTGAACATCCGGCCTGTGCGGTTGCCGCCGTGCGCCGCGGGCGCGAGACCGACCACCGCCAGCGCCGCGTCCGGGGGGCCGAAGCCCGGGACCGGCCTTCCCCAGTACTCCCAGTCCTGGAACGCCCGGCGCTTGGTGACGGCGACGTCCTCGCGCCAGGCCACCAGCCTCGGGCACGCACGGCACTGGGTCACGGCCGCATCCAGCTCGGCGAGTCCGCGGCAGCGGGGTGCACGGCGCGCGGGGAAGTCGCGGTCATCGGGGTGCGGTGCACCTGCGGTTTCATGCGTTCCCATGAGGTCACGCTAGTGCGGGTGCGGGTGCGGGTGCGGGTGCGGGTGCGGGTGCGGGTGCGGGTGCGGGTGCCGCTGCGCGAGGCTTCACCCCACCCCGCCCCTTCCCGTAACCGGGGGCGCTGCCCCCGGACCCCCGCGCCTCAAACGTCGGCGGGGCTGAATGTGCGGCCGAGCCGCACATTCAGCCCGTCCGGCGTTTGAGGACACGCGCGGAGCGCGTACGGGGTCTGGGGCGGAGCCCCAGTTCGGGATGGGGGTACCTCCCACGGCCGCCAGGGAAGGATTTTCTCTGTGGTCCATCACAGCTAGAGGCCCTGACCTGCGAAAACGGGGAGAGTCCAAGGGTGGCGCGCGGTCCCTGGGCACCTGACATCGAGACCGGACCGTTACCGTTTCAGGGGCAGGCGCATCAGTGCTCGCGCGGCCGGACAGATGCGCGGGTGGCAGCGTTGCGCCACCACCACAAGCCACGGCAGGCAGGCGGCGAGAGTGCGAAGAATGCCCCGCACTGCGCGCACCAGGGCAACCCGTTCTCAGGGTCCACAGGGCATCCAGCGCGGCAGCGGGGGCACTCTTGCATGCGTCCTACTCTCAGGCGGTCACGTCGTACTCTCCGGCCTTGACGGCTGCGGCAAGTGTCGCCCATCCGTCCGTCGTCATGGTGACGATCGCGTCCGGCCGCTCAGAGTCCCGAAGCGCCACCACTCCCGGAACGTTCATTGCCACCTGCGGGCAGTTGCCCACCTTCTTGTCACGGCATGCTGCCGCGGTGACGAACTCGAATTCGGGACTTGCGTCCATAGCGTGTGTCCTTCCCTCTGAGTGCGGGGAATCGGTCCCCGCGCCGTGTTGCGCGCCCCCAACCGCAGGTGGTCGGCAGGCAGTTGGGGGCGCTCACCCGTGCCGGACGGGGGCGACCGGCACGGGGGCATTCGTCGCTGCCCTTAACCGGGAATCGGCAGCCATCCGTTTTGGTGCTGGTCTTGCTGGGGCGCCTGGGCGCCTACTGGTCGCGCGACTCCCGGTAGGTGCGCCATAGGCGTTGACCGGTCTCACAGCCGTTATCGGCTTTGTCGGCAGTAGTGCAGCCTGCGCAGTCCTGGGCGTGCTCCAGCCATGCCCTGTACACCTGTTGCGTGGCGCTCTCTGCTGACATGAGCGCGCTCGCGATTCGCCCAGTCCGGGTCACAGCGTCACCTCCGCGGCGAGTCGCTGCGCCCTACAGGGCGGGCATGTGCAGGGCGGGAATCCGAATCCCTTATCGGACGGATTGCCGGGCGGGCAGAGGTGCGTCACCTTGTCCTGAACTTCCGTCCGGGTGCCTGTCTGGGCATTGATCCGGTAGACGCTGATCGTGATGGCGGCCATGTGATCACGCGCCCTTTCCGGATTCCGCATGGCGCCAGTCCTCGCCCAGCGAGGCGACCACGTACGGCCGGACCAGGGTGAGCGGCCGTTCCCAGGCCGCAGGCGGGAACCACTCCGCGCGAGGCTCCGGCAGGGTCGGCACATCTGGGGCGCGCCTCGCGCGGAGCCTGCGGGCTGCGACCAGTCGGGCCCCGCACACGTAGGGGCTGGACTGGGAAGGCGCCACAGGGGCCGCGGGGGGCGCGTCGGTGCGGCTGTGCCTACCGGGCGTACGGCGGCGCCCTAACGCGCCTGTCAGCCACGCGAGTAGCCGTGTTACAACGTTCATTGACTGCCTGCTTTCTCAGGTGGTCCACGCCCCCGGCCGTTCCAGCGGTGCGGGGGTCTTGCGTCGGACCACGCTGCCGCGCTGCATGAGGCTGCACCACGGCAGAAGTGCCGCATTTAGGCGGCATGTTGGCTGCACGCGGTACCCTGACCAGCGGAGACGGCATCCCGGACGGAGTACGGGCATGGCAGGTAAGCGGCAGCGTCTAGTGCAGCGCCGGAGGGCGAGCGGCTACACACAGGAACAGTTCGCGGACGCCCTGAGCGTCGACCGCACCACGGTGCAACGCTGGGAACGCGGGGAGGTAGATCCCCAGCCGCATCAACGGCCGAAGATGGCAAAGCTCTTGCAGCTCACGTCCAGAGAACTGGACGAATTGCTAGCGGCGGACACTCTGCCCGTTGCTGCGGCGCCCAGTTGGATAACCCCCACTCAGCCGGCCAACGATGATGAGGTGGCCGCTTGGGAATTAGCTCGACGTGTGCAGGCAAGCGACGTTGGACCGGAAACACTCACGCGTCTAGAGCGAACCTTTGATGAGTTGGCGACGGCTTACCCGGTCACTCCTCCGGCCGAACTACTGGAGCGCGTACGGCAGCACTCCGCCTATGTCGTACACCTACTTGACGCGCGCAAGACGCTTTCGGAACATCGGCGCTTGCTGGTCGTCGGGGGTTGGCTGTCCCTGTTTGGCGCAACGCTGCATATCGACCTCAAGCAAGAGCACGCAGCAACGGCCGGACTGCAAGCCGCGGTGACGCTCGCGCGGCAAGCAGAACACCCGGAAATCGAAGCATGGTGCTACGAAACCGACGCGTGGCGCGTGCTGACGAATGGCGACTATGTACGCGCGCTTGAACTGTCCCTAGCCGCTCAGGACATCGCACCCGTGGGAACATCGGCCCAGATTCAGGCCACCGCCCAGGAAGGGCGCGCACGCGCGAGGCTCGGCGAAGCCAGAGAGACATACGCGGCTATCGACCGAGTACAGAAGATGGCCGCCACGCTGGGGAGTCCAGAGCGCCCGACAGAGCACCATTACCAGTACGACCCCGCAAAGTCACTCGCCTACACAGCAACAACCCTCGCATGGTTGGGCGACGCTGCCGCGGAGCCGTACGCGCGTGAGGTCATTAAGCGTCTGAGTCCCTCCAACGACATCAGCAAATGGCCCCGCCGAGTGGCCTCCGCCAACATCGATTTGGCGCTAGTTCTCCTCGTGGGCAACCGCCTTGACGAAGCCTGTGATTCCGTCCAGAAAGCCATACTGAGCGGCAGGGTAGTGCCGTCCAATCATTGGCGAGCGCTAGAAGTGGTCAACGTGGTTGAGGCCAGAGTGCTGCCGGAGGCGCCCGACCTGCGCGAGGCATACGAGGGTTTAAAAGCGATCGGAGCGTGAAAGGGGCAGCAATGGTGAGCCTGCGGAAGCGCCCGGAAGTTGTGTACCGGGCGGGCGCCCACACTGGGCACGGCCAGATTAAGAGCGAGACAAGCGAACACGCCACCATTCGCAAGGATGACGGTAGGTACGTCTTGATACCTCAAGAGGACATCGCGGTAAAGCGCCTGCCGTAAACGCAAACCCCCCTCCTGTCCCGCTTGATGTGGAGACGAGAGGGGGCATTTCGTTCGGTTAGAACGGCTCACGGCGCAGCATGTGAAGGTGCAGCCTGCGGCGCAGGTGGTCGACTCTGAAAGCCGTCATCCTCCGGACGAGCCGTCAACCGCCTTGCGCACGTCCGGCCCGGCTTTCTCCGCCGGGGCCTCCGCCGCCGCCGGGTCCAGGATCCGCGTCAGGAAGTTCCTCGTCCGCTCGTGCTGCGGATCGCCCACGACCTGCTCCGCCGGACCCTGTTCGACGATCACGCCGTCGTCCATGAACACGACCCGGTCGGCGACCTCGCGGGCGAAGCTCATCTCGTGCGTGACGACCATCATCGTCATGCCCTCGGCGGCCAGCAGCCGCATCACCGAGAGCACATCGCCGACCAGCTCGGGGTCGAGCGCCGAGGTCGGCTCGTCGAAGAGCAGCACCTCCGGGCCCATCGACAGTGCCCGTGCGATCGCCACCCGCTGCTGCTGCCCGCCGGACAGCTGCGCCGGAAAGGCATCGGCCTTGTCGGCGAGCCCCACCCGGTCCAGGTTCTCCTTGGCCACGGCGGCGGCCTTCGCCTTGTCCCGGCCCAGCACACGGCGCTGCGGCAGCGTGAGGTTCTCGGTCACATTCACGTGCGGGAACAGGTTGAACTGCTGGAAGACCATGCCGATTCGGCGGCGTATCGCGTCGATGTCCACATCGAGGTCGGTGACTTCGGTGCCACCGACGAAGACCTTGCCGGAGGTGGGCTCCTCCAGCAGGTTCACACAGCGCAGCAGCGTCGACTTGCCCGAGCCCGAGGGGCCGATGACACACACGACCTCGCCCCGGGCGATCTCCAGGTCGATGCCGCGGAGCACTTCGTTGTCCCCGAACGACTTGTGCAGGCCCCGGATCTCGATCTCCGCTCGGCCTTCACCCATGCTGCCCACCGTCTCCGTCTTCTGTGACATCTGGATTCCTCACCTGGCCTTCTCGGCGCGCGCCTCCAGGCGGCGCACCACGAAGCTCAGCGGCACGGTCACGAGGAGGTAGCAGAGCCCGGCGACCAGGATCGGGGTGGAGTTGGCGGTCTGGCTGGCCAGGTCCCTGCCGAACTTGGTCAGCTCCCGCTCCTCCAGTGTGACCCCGAGGAACAGCACCAGTGAGGAGTCCTTGAACAGCAGGACGAGCTCGTTGGTCAGCGGCGGGATGACGATGCGGAAGGCCTGCGGGATGATCACCGACACCATGGCCCGGGCGTGCGAGAAGCCCAGCGATCGTGCGGCCTCCATCTGCCCCTTGGGCACCGCCTGGATGCCCGCCCGAATCGTTTCTGCCATATAGGCCGCGGCGACCAGTCCGAGACCGAGCGCGACCTTGCCGTACGTACCGCCGGGAATCTGCGTCCCGGGGAAGGCCAGCGGCACCGCCACGCCCACGAAGATGAAGATCAGCAGGGCGGGCAGGCCCCGGAAGAACTCGATGTAGACGGTGGCGACCCACCGGTAGGGAGCGACCGATGAGAGCCGCATCAGCGCCACGATCAGGCCGAGCACCAGACCGAAGGCGAACCCGGAGAGCGTGTAGACCACCGTGTTGCGCAGCGCGGTGGTGATGATGTCCGGGAAGAGCTCCTTGGCCAGGTCCTTCTGCGCGAACTGGTTCTGCAGCCGGTCCCAGTCGGCCAGGAAGCCGATCGCGGCTATCGCCGCGACGAATATGGCGTACTGAATGCCCTGAGATACGCGGCGCCGCTGGCGCCTGGTCAGCCGAGAGGTCACGACGTGGCCTGGGGCAGCGGACCGATCCACTGCTCGTACAGCTTCTTGTACGTGCCGTCCGCGCGGGCGTCGGATATCGCCTTGTTGATGGCGTCGAGGAGCTTCTTGTTGCCCTTCTTCACCGAGATGCCGTACTGCTCACCTGTCGTGATGTTGTCCCCGAGGACGAACTCGGCGGCGTTGGTCTTGTCCTTGAGCCAGCCCTGAACGACCGGGTAGTCGATGACGACGGCGTCGACCTGGCCGGTGCGCAGTCCGTTGAGGACCGCGTCCGAGCTCTCGAAGGCGACCGGGTCGAAGCCCTGGTCCTTGGCGTAGCTCTCGCCGGTGGTCTCCGCCTGCGCGCCGAGCTTCTTGTTCTTGGCCTTGATGTCCGCCAGGGACTTCACGCCGCTCTTCTTGCTCGCGAGCAGCGCCTGCGTGGCGTCGAAGTACGGGACCGAGAAGTCCACGTTCTTCTTGCGCTCGGCGGTTATCGTCATGCCCGCGGCGGCCAGGTCGCACTCGCCGGAGTTGAGGAAGGCGCCGGTCTTGAAGTTCTCGAACGGCGTGTCCAGGATCTTCTGATCGACCTTGAGGTTCTTCGCCACCAGGTCGATCAGGGACACGTCGAAGCCGACGACTTTGCCGTTCTGTTCGAACTGGAACGGCGGGTACGGGAGGTGAGTGCAGGTGGTCAGCTGTCCCTTGTGGACCACGGGGACGCCGCCCGCCGCCTCACCCGCTCCATCGCCACTGGAGGAACAGCCCACGGCGAGGAACATCCCCGCCGCAACGGCTCCGACGGTGGCGCGGGCACGGATACCGGTGCGGTGGCTGCGCGAACCGCTGGCCGTCCAGAACACGGGTTGACCTCCATAGGTGTGCGTGGTGGGTGGCCATCACGGCGGGCCGCCCGTCGGAGATCGTAAGGCACGGGACGCGTGGGGTGAGGTGCCTGTCCACGATGTGTACCAGCATGTGGGACGGCGTGGCGCGGCAGGTCCTGTCAGGTCCGCTGTGCCGGACAGGACCTAAGTGACCTGGATCATCAGCTCGGGACGGTCCCACATCACGGCGGGCGGATTCGCCGGCACGGTGCCGGTCCGCCGCGCGCCCACGCTGAGGTAGAAGCCTTCGGCAGGCGGGTGCGAGACGATGCGCACGGCCGGGATCCCGGCGTCACGCGCCTCGCCAATCATGTGCTCGATGAGCAGGCGGCCGACGCCGCGTCCCTGGGCGGCATCGGCGACGAACATCAGGTCCAGCTCCGCGGGGGCGAGGAGGAGGGCGTAGAAACCGAGCACTCTGTCGTCGGCGCCGAGTGCCACGAAGACGTCGTGGGTCTCGATGTAGTCGGGACCCACCCGGTATCCGGCGATCATCGGGGCGTACGGGCCCTCATAGGCGCGGGAGCCGCGAACGAGCTTGGTGAGCCGCTTGGCGTCGCGGGCGGTGGCTCGTCTGATCCCTACAGCATCCGCGCGGGCCCCGCGGGCGGCACCGGCCATATGCGCACTCATGGGGAGAGTATTGCCTGCCACTGCCGACAGCCGCGGGCCTGCATATGGTGCCCCGCCTGACGGGGGACATTTCCGGCCGCCTGTCCACCGTGAGTGGTAGCACGAGTTGGCCCCGTGGAGTGACGCCGCGCCCTCGGGCGCTTCCTAGGCTCCCCCTTCATGAGGCCGTCGCCCCCTGCGCGGCCAACGGGAGAAGGGACCTCCTCGATGCCCCGAGTCCGTCTTGCCGCCGTCGCCGCCGCGCTGGTGCTCTCACTGGCCGGCACCGGGACGGCGTTAGCCGCTCCGCAGAACGGTCCCGCCGTCGCCGCGCCCGCGTCCTCGGACGCCAAGGAGGTTCGGCTCTCCCTGCCGCGCCCGACGGGGCCGTACGCCGTAGGACGTGAAACCCTGCACCTCGTCGACACGTCCCGCACCGACCACTGGGTGCCCGAGGCGGGCGCCCGTGAGCTGATGGTGTCGATGTACTACCCGGCGCGGCCCAGAACCGGCACGCAAGCCCCGTACATGACCACCGAGTCGGCCCGGCTCCTGCTGGAGTACCAGGACCTCGACAAGCTCGTCCCCGCCGAGGTTCTCAGCGGCACCCGCACCCACTCGGCCACCGGCGCGCGGCCAGCGCACGGCCGCTTCCCGCTGGTGGTCCTCTCCCCCGGCTTCACCGCTCCGCGTACGACGATCAGCGCGCTCGCGGAGGAACTGACGAGCCGCGGCTATGTCGTCGCCACCGTCGACCATGCCTACGAAGCGGTGGGAGTGCCGTTCCCCGGCGGCCGGACCCTGCCCTGCACGGCCTGTGAACTCGCCGATGACGAGGCCGATCACGAAGCGATCGCCAACGGGCGGGCCAAGGATCTCTCCTTCGTACTGGACAGATTGACGGGACGTCACCCGGCCTGGAGGTATGCGCGCCTGATCGACCCGAAGCGGATCGGGATGGGCGGGCACTCCATCGGGGGCGCGAGCACCGCCTCGACGATGGCTCTCGACCGGCGGATCCGCGCCGGTGTGAACATGGACGGCGGCTTCGCCACCGCGCCCACCGCAGCCGGGCTGGGCGGACGTCCCTTCATGCTGCTCGGTACGGAGGCGGGTCACAGCCCGGGCGGCAGCAGCGACCCCACCTGGGATCGGGCCTGGCGCCGTC
Source organism: Streptomyces sp. NBC_00885 (assembly GCF_045207475.1). NCBI lineage: Bacteria > Bacillati > Actinomycetota > Actinomycetes > Kitasatosporales > Streptomycetaceae > Streptomyces > Streptomyces sp. NBC_00885. The sequence continues at coordinate 8,027,558 of NZ_CP108796.1, read as the reverse complement.
TCGACGGCTGGAAGCGCTGGGTGACGGTCGCCGGTTCCGGGCACTTCGCCTTCACCGATCTGCCGGTGCTCGGCGCGCAGTTGGGGATGAGCGATCCGGCGGAGCCGCTGCCGGGGCAGCGCGCGGGCGAGATCACCCTCGGCTATGTGGGCGCCTTCTACGACCTGCATCTTCGGGGCATCCCCCAGCCGCTGCTCGACGGGCCTTCGCCGCAAAACCCGGAGGTGAAGCTGCACAACCCCTGATCTGCCGCGGGCGCGGGCGTCAGCCGTGAACCGGGTACGCCGCCTGAAAGGACAGGCGCGCGTCGGCGCCTTCACCGATGCGCGCCAGGATCTCGTCGAGTTCCATGAACTCCTCCCACACCGGCCGACCGCTCGCCGCGGCCAGCCGGTTCACCACCAGGTCCTCGAGGTCCGGGACGCGTTTGTTCTTCCAGATCTTGTCGGCGAGACTCACCAGGAGATCCTCGACCCCGATGCCGAGCTCGGCATCGGGGTCGGACCACGACGCATGAGTTGCGGCGAACCGGGCCAGCCGGCCGTCGACCCCGTGGTCGAGCAGGAGTTGACGGCCCGCCTTCTCGTGTTCCGAGCCCGGGCTGCTGAGTTCGTCGGGGTACAGGGTCTTGCCCACGTCATGGGTGGCCGCGCCGAAGAGCACGGCTTCGGTGTCGAACCGCAGGTGTGGATACCGCAGCCGCACCCACTCCACGAGTTGGCCCGCCACATCGTGAACGGCGCGCAGGTGCGCGGCGAGGCGCGGTGGAGCGTCCAGCGCCCGAAGGAGCTCGGCCGCGCGCTCGGGCAGCGGACGCAGGGGCAGTTCGTCGCTGTCCTGCAGGGCGCGCAGCAGCAGATCGGCGGTGGTCACCGCGTCAGAGTAGCGAGCGCACCGCCCCCTCAGACCGCGCGCCAGTACCCCAGGGCGTTGACGCGGTCCTTGGGCAGCCCAAGGTCCCTGCGTACGTAGGTCGTCAGCGCCCGGGTCGTCGCGGTGTCGCAGGCCATCCATACGTACGCGCCCACCGGGTCGTCGAGCAGTCCGGGCAGTGCCGCCTTCACCTCGTCGACGAGGTGGGCACCCGCGTCGCGGCGCGGGACCCGGTGGAGATCGTGGTGCGCCGGGTCCAGGCACAGCGGCAGGTCCTTGTCCGAATCGTGCGTCGTCTCGAACCAGATCGTCGCCGGTACTCGAGGCAGCGCGTCGAGCAGGGAGTTGATCGCGGGGAGCGAAGCGGGGTCGCCGATGACGAAGAGCCGGGCCGGCAGCGGGTCGGGGGCGGTGAAGCCGGTGCCCTGGAGGGTGGCCTCGATCTTGTCACCGGGCTGGGCCTTGCGCGCCCAGTCGCTGGCGCAGCCGTCGTGCAGTGCGAACTCCAGGCTGAAGGTCCCGGCGGCCGGGTCCGCGTCGACGAGGGTGTAGGCGCGCTGATGCGGCTTGCCGCCGTCGTCGAACCAGATACGGGCCCACATGGTGGGGTGCACGCCGGTCAGCGCGAGCATGCCGCCGTCGGTGAAGTGCACCCTGTGGAAGTGGTCGGTGACCTCCTCGGCGCCGGTCACGGTGAACTCGAAGTCCTTGCCGCGCATCAGTTTGAGGAGGACGCCCTCCCAGCCATGCCCCACAGCGGTCTCCTCCCCTGGGCCGGGTTTGTCACCCGAACACCTGTGCTTTAAGTTAGGCCAGCCTAACCTAAAGAGTCGGGGAAACAGAGTGAGCACAAGGATCTACCGGGACCCCTGGGGAATCCCGCATCTGCGGGCGGACAGCGCGAGCGAACTCGCCTTCGCCCAGGGGCGCAATGCCGCGCTGGACCGGGCCTGGCAGATCGAGGTCGAACGGCACCGGTCACAGGGAACCACCGCCGCGTTCCTGGGCCGGGACGCCGTCGGGTGGGACGTCTTCGCCCGCCGGGCGCGGCTCGACGACACCGCCCGGCGCTGCTTCGGCGGCCTCGACAAGGACACCGCCTCGTGGATCACGCGGTACGTCGAGGGGGTCAATGCCAGTCTCGACGAGGGCGCCGGCCGGGCTCCCCAGTTCGCGGCTGCCGGACTGGCCCCCGGCCACTGGCGCCCGTGGACGCCGCTGGGGATCTGGCTCTCCACCCACATTCTCTTCGCAGGCTTCCCCACCAAGCTGTGGCGCGAGGAGGTCGCCCGCGCCCTCGGCGACGAGTCGATCGAGCTGTTCGCCACCGACGGGAACGGCACGTCGGGAAGCAACGGCTGGCTCGTCACCGGCGAGCGCACGGCCGGCGGGGCGCCGCTGATCGCGGGCGACCCGCACCGGTTCATCGAGGACCCGGGCATCTATCAGCAGATCCGCCTGGCCTGCCCGGAGTTCGACGTGGTGGGACTTGCCGTGCCCGGCGTCCCCGGAATCGCGCACTTCGGGCACACGGGGAGCGTCGCCTGGGCGATCACCAATGCCATGGCCGACTACCAGGACCTCTACCGGGAGCGGCTGCGAAGACGTGGCGCGGACGTGGAGGCGCTCGGGCCCGACGGCTGGCGTCCTGCCTCCGCGCACCGGGAGACCGTCGACGTCGCGGGCGGTGACCCGGTCGAGGTCGAGGTGATCGAGACCGCGCGCGGACCGGTCGTGATCGGCGGCCCCGACGAGGAAGTGGCGATCAGCCTGCGCGTTCCCCCTCGGGTGAGCGGGGACCTCGGCTTCGGCGCGCTGCCCGCGCTGCTTCTCGCGCGGACGGTCGCCGATGTGGACCGGGCCTTCGACCGCTGGTCGGAGCCCGTCAATGTCGTGCAGGCGGCGGACACCGCGGGCGGACTGCTGCACCGCGTCGCGGGTCAGGTGCCCCTGCGGCACCCGGACAACCGCCTGCGTGTCGTGCCCGCCTGGGAAGCCGCGCACACATGGCGCGGCGGGAGCGAACCGCTGCCCCGCGAGAGGGTGGAAGGCGTCGCGGTGATGGCGAACCAGCGAGGTCTGGCCGCCCCGCTCGGAGCCGAGTTCGCGCCACCGCACCGTGCCGAACGCATACGGGCCCTGCTCGAGGAGTCGCGCACCTGGACCGCCAAGGGCATGGCCACCGTCCACATGGACACTCGACTCGCTTCCGCCAAGCCCCTGTTGGAGCTGATCGCCACGCTCGGCGGGCTCAGCGCGGACGCCGCGGTCCTACGGGACCAACTGCTGGGCTGGGACCTCCGGATGGACGCGGACAGCGTGGACGCGACCGCCTACGCGGAGGTGCGGTCCGCGGTGGTACGGCGCATCGCTGAGCATCCTGCACTGGAGGAACTGGCCGCACGGGTCGAGTCCGCTCCGTATCCCGAGCTGTTTTGGCCCTGGCTGGCGCTCGTCCCCCGCGTCGCCTTCGCACTGGAGGGGCTGCTGACGACCGCTGCACTGCCGGGCCTGAATCGCGCGGATGTCGTACGCGCCGCGCTGGAGGAGGTCGCGGGCACGGACCGTACGCCCACGCCCTGGGGTGAGCGGCACCGGCTCGCACCATGGCAGGCACTGCCCGACGCGCAGCCGGGCGCCGAGACCGAGGTGTGGCCGGGGCTGTCCGGCGACCACGACTGCGTGCTGTCCACGTCGAGCGTGCCGGGCATCACGGACCACAGCATGCGAGGACCGGCTGCGCGCTATGTGTGGGACCTGGGGTGCCGCGACGACAGCCTCTGGGTGGTCCCCTTCGGCACGTCCGGGATACCCGGCGACGCCCATCACCGCGACCAGCTGCCGCTGTGGCTGCGCGGCGAACTCGTCCCCGTCGTCACCGACTGGAACCGACTCACCGAGGAGAGCCATGACGTCTGAATCCACCGCGCAGTCCCCCGCCCGCCAGGAACACGCCCGGCCCCGCGAGGCTGTGTTCGAGAAGGTCGTCCACGGCTTCGGGACCGTACGCATCGTCCCGGTGGATCCCGCCGCCGACGCCGGTCTGATCCACGGCTGGGTCACCGAGGAACGCGCCCGCTACTGGGGGATGACCGACCACAGCCGCGAGCAGGTGCTGGAGATATACGAGTACCTGGACTCGCTCACCACCCACCATGCCTTTCTCGTCGAGCGGGACGGTGAGCCTGTCGCGCTCTTCCAGAAGTACGAACCGGACGCCGACCCGGTCGGCGAGTGCTACGACGTGCAGCCCGGCGACGTCGGGGTCCACCTCCTGATCGGCCCCGCCAACGGCGCCCCGCAGCGAGGCTTCACCGGCGAGCTGCTCAGCGCCTTCATCGCCTACGCGCTCTCCGACCCGGCACACCGGCGGATCGTCGTCGAGCCGGACGCCCGCAACACGAAGGCCATCGAGCGCATGGTGCGGGCCGGCTTCGTGCTCGGACCCGAGATCGACAAGCCGGAGAAGCGGGCACGGCTGGCCTTTCTCAGCCGCGACGCGATGGCGCGCCGCGGCTGACCGTCCGGTCCCGTCACCCGGTCCGGTCGAGGAAGTCGGCAACCAGCTCGGCGAACTCGTCCGGGCCGACGACGCGCGTGCCCAGCTGCTCGGCCTTCTCCCGCTTGGATCCGGCGTTTTCACCGGCGACAAGCAGTGAAGTGCGCTTGGAGACGCTGGAGGAGGACTTGCCGCCGGCCCGCTCGACGAGTTCGTTCATCTGGTTGCGGGACAGCTTCTCCAGTACGCCCGTCATCGCGCCCGTGACCACGACGGTCATCCCGGCCAGCGGGCCCGCGTCCGCGGCTGCCCCCGCGCCTCCGTCCTCCTCGGCCTCGACGGGCGGGGTCGCACCGGGCTCGGTCATATTGACGCCCGCCGCGGCCAGCCGGTCGATGAGCGGTCCCAGTTCGGCGAGTTCGGCAACCACCATCGTGGCCTTCTCCACGCCGATGCCGTCGACCCGCTGCAGGGCCTCGGCATCGGCGGCTCGTATGTGCTCCATCGTCGCGAAGTGACGCGCGATGCGGCGCGACATCGAACGGCCGGTGCCGCGGACGCCAAGCGCGCAGAAGACCCGGGACAGCGGCCTCTCCTTCGCCGCCCCGATGGCTGCCAGGAGATTGTCGGTGCTGGTCTCCCCCATCCTCTCCAGGCCGAGCAACTGCTCCCTGGTGAGCGAGAACAGACCGGCGAAGTCGCTCACCAGGCCCGCCTCGACGAGCTGAACGACGCGCGTCGTACCGAGGCCCTCGATGTCGAGCTGGTCGCGCCCCGCGGCGTACGAGACGGAGGCCACCAGGCGGCAGTCGCGCCCTCGCACGCACCGCCAGCGCTGCTCGGAGGTGTCGATCTCCGAGCCGCACTGCGGGCACGCCTCGGGGAAGCCGATCGGCTGCTCGTCCCCCGTACGCAGGTGGGCGACCGGCGCCTCGATACGCGGGATGATGTCGCCCGCCTTGTAGACCATCACGCGGTCACCGATGCGCAGATCACGGCGGGTGATGTCGGCGGGGTTGTGGAGGGTCGCATAGGTGACGGTCGATCCGTCGATCTCCACCGGCTCCAGGACGGCGCGAGGCGCGATGATGCCGGTGCGACCGACATTCCACTCCACACCGAGCAGGGTCGTCACCTTCTCCACGGCGGGCAGCTTGTACGCGATGGCCCATCGCGGCGCCCGCGACCCGGAGCCCGCCTCAGCCTGGTCGGCGGCGAGGTCGGCCTTGATGACGATGCCGTCGATGCCGAAAGGCAACTCCGCACGCAGCGCCCCTATCTCACCGACGCGCACCTGAATCTCCTCGACGGTGCTCAGGGTGCGAGGCGCGACGGCGGTGGTCTCGGCGGTGTGCACACCGAGGCCCGCGACATACGTCATGAGCGCGCTGTGCGGCCACTGCCCCAACTGCTCGGCGAGAGCCGCGCCGGAGTCGGCGAGCGCCAGTGCGCCGTAGCCGAAGAACGTCATCTCCACTCGGTACTCGCGGTCCTTGGCACGCAGCGTGCCCGCCGCGCCGTTGCGCGGGTTGGCGAAGGGGGCTCCGCCGTGCTCGGTGCGCGCCGTGTTGGCCTGCTCGAACTGCTCGTTGGTCATGAGCACTTCGCCGCGCACCTCCAGGGTGACCGGCTCTGCCAGCCGGTCCGGCAGGCCGGTGATGGTGCCGATCGCATGCGAGACGTCCTCGCCCGCGCTGCCGTCACCCCGGGTGATGAGCCGGACGAGCAACCCCTGCTCGTAGCGAGCCGCTATCGCCAGGCCGTCCAGCTTGGGCTCGACACTCCACTGCTCGACCGGCCGGCCGATCCGGCGCTCCAGCGAGGCGGCCCACGACTGCAGCTGCTCGGCGGAGAAGACATTGTCCAGGGACAGCATCGGCGCGGTGTGCGGCACATCCCCCACGGCCGCGCCCGCGGCCACCTTCCCGGTCGGCGACCGGTCCGCCGTCTCGTCCGGATGCGCCTGCTCGTAGGCGGCGATGCCGCGCACCAGCCGGTCGTACGCATCGTCGTCGAGGATGCTCTCGCCCGTCGCGTAGTACGCGGCGGCGGCCTTCGTCGCGGTCTCGACCGCCTCGGCGTAGGCAGCGGAGTCTTCGAGAGTCGCGGCAGCGGCATGCGCGGGAGTTGAAGTCGTCATGGCTCTCATAGTGCCGCCCACCACTGACAACGGCCCTGGCCCGCGCTCCCCCGGCCCCCTACTCCGAGCCGATCGGCGTCCCCTGATGGAAGTACAGCCGCCAGCCCTCGGGGTTCCTGCGCCACAGGGAGCTGCGGCGGGCCCGGCGACCGCTCTCGTCGGACACGTACGTCACCTGAACGAGCCCGGGAGCCAGCAGCGTGCCATGCAGGTCACTGACGGCGACGGGCTTCACAGGCTCGCCCGGAACCGGTGTCGTCGTGCTCAGAATCGTCGTACGGTCCCAGCGCTGCCCCGATGCCCCGAACTCGAAGAACTCCGGATCGAGCAGCTCCAGGACCTCGTCCGGCGAGGCTCGCACCACCGGATCGAGCAGGTGCAGTTCCCCCTCGACCGCCGCGTCGACCGATTGTTCCGCCTCGTCATACATGGCGCGAGCCTTGTCTCGTCAGCGGTGTCCGTCAAGCGGAAAACGGGGCGCGGCGGATACTGTCGCCTCGAAGGCGTACACGACGTTGCGCCGACCCGGCCGGGCGGCCATTGGCATATGGCAGAGGCACCACCGTATCGAGTGTTGCCAAATCCCTTACGGGCCATCGCTCCCTGTGCAACAGTCGTAACCGGTCCATTTGTTGAGACCTGGCTGTGGCCGCGCCTGTATCGGAGTACGACATGCCGTCCCATGTGTTCGCGGACCGTCCCGCCCCGCAGCCGCCCGAGCGCGGCACCGTCGACGCGCTGATCACGCGGACGCGCCGGCTGCGCGGCGATGTGGACGCCGTCCGCCGTGACGCCGCGACGGACGAGGACGACCCGCAGGGGCGCTGGCAGCGGGCACTGTGCGACCTCGCAGTTCACCATCTCGACGACCTCGGCGCGCACCTGGGACAGCTCAAGGAAGGCCTGCCGCAGGAGCCGCTCGACGCCTTCGAGGACGAGCTCGCCGAGTACGAGGCGGACAGCGCCCGGAGCACCGGATCGCTGCTGAGCCGGGTCGGCAGCGCAGAATGGAATCTCCTCACCGACGAGGTGAGCTGGTCCGACGAGCTGTACCAGATCCTCGGGCGCTCCCCGCAGAGCGGCCCCATGTCTCTGGACGAGCTGCCCTCCATCGTCTTCGCGGAGGACCAGGGCCTGCTCACCGCGCTGGTGACGGACTGTCTGGTGGACGGCCGGCCCATCGACGGCGAGTTCCGTATGGTGCGCCCCGACGGCCGGGTCCGCACCGTTCACATGATGGGCGAGCCCGTACTCGACTCCGACGGATCGACCGCCGCCATGTGGGCGGTGCTGCGGGACGTCAGCGACTTGCGCCGCAGCCAGCGCGCGGTCCGAGAGACCCGCGACTCCCTGCAGCGCCGGCAGCACTTCGCCCAGACGGAGCACCGGCTCGCGGTCGAGCTCCAGGAGGCCGTACTTCCGCCCTGGCGGGGATCCTTGCAGTTCCCGCTCGACGGCGACGGGCCGGCCGCACTGGATGTCGCGGCGCACTATCTGCCGTCCGCCAACAGCGCGTTGATCGGCGGCGACTGGTACGACGCGCTCCAACTGCCGTGCGGCGACTCGCTGTTGAGTGTCGGCGACCTGACCGGCCACGGCGTGACCGCGACATCGGCGATGGCGATGCTGCTGGGCGCCCTGCGCGGAATGGCCGTTGCGGGTATCAGACCCGGACCGCTCATGGCGCATCTCAACCAGCTTCTGGAGACCTCGGTGCAGCCCGCCCTGGGCAGTGCGGTGTGCTGCCGCTACGACCCGGCGAGCCGGACGCTGTCCTGGGCGCAGGCGGGCCACCCCGCCCCGCTGCTGTTCCGCAACGGGACGGGGCACGCCCTGACGCCGCCCGCCGGGGTGCTGCTCGGTGCCACGTCCGGCGCCGAGTACGAGCAGGCCGAAGTGCAGCTGCTCCCCGGCGATCTGCTCATCCTGCACACCGACGGCCTGACGCGCAGGAACGCTGCCGAAGAGGGCGACACGAACCGGCTGCTCGCGCTGGCACCGCGGTTCGCCGAGGCCCGCGACGCCCAGGAATGCGTACGGAGGGTCGTCGAGACCTTCGGTGAGGACGGCCGTGAGCACGACGCCTGCGTGATGGTCGCGAGGATCGGCGTGTAGGAGGCCGCGTGGGCAGGCTCGCCCAGTGGGTGGTAGAGGTCGGTAGTGGGGTCGGGTCCTTTGGCGCGAACCGCGCCGGACTGGACTAGATTTCCGCGCTCCTCGGCTTCTTCGAGGGGCTGTTGGGCAGGGCCAGCTGGATCTCCTCGCGCAGATCCTGGATCCTCGGATAGCCGGAGTAGTGTCCGGTCAGCCGGTACATCTCCCGCAGCCTGTCCCACGTCCGGTGCGAGGAGGTCTCCCCCATCGAGACGAGTGCCAGCCGTGCGTAGCGGTCGGCCTGTTCGGGGTCGTCGGCGATGAAGCACGCCGAAGCCAGTGAGATGTAGTCGAAGATCTTCGAGCGCTGACGGCCGCCCTCGCGCAGCTCCAGCGCCATTTTGGCGTGGTTCTGCGCGGTGGCCGCGGCGGACGGGTCGTGTTCGGCGAGGGTGCGGTACGCCAGTGCCTGCATGCCGTGCAGATCCGCCTCGTCGAACATCTGCATCCAACTGGGCGGCGGCACATCACTCTTGTCGGAGACGAAGAGATCCTCCGCCTCGCCGAGAGTGCGGCGCATGGCCTGGCCGCGGCCCATGGACGCCTGAGCCCAGGCCTCGATGGTGTGCAGCATCGCCTGGGTGCGCGGCAGGACCTGTTCGCCCGAGCCGGACTTGGCGAGCTTCATCAGGTCCAGGGCATCGTCGGGACGGCCCAGATGGACCATCTGCCGGGCAGCTCTGGACAGCGCTTCGCCGGCGCGCGGACGGTCGCCGCCCTCGCGTGCCGCGTGGGCGGCGATGACGAAGTACTTCTGGGCGGTGGGTTCGAGGCCGACGTCGTGGGACATCCAGCCGGCGAGTACGGCGAGGTTGGCGGCGACGCCCCACAGGCGCCGCTGGAGATGGTCGGGGTGGCGGTAGGCGAGCATGCCGCCCACTTCGTTGAGCTGCCCCACGACTGCCTTGCGCTGGAGTCCGCCGCCGCGGGCGGCGTCCCAGGCGCGGAACACTTCGACGGAACGCTCCAGCGCCTCGATCTCCTGCGACCCGATGGGGGCGGCCTCATAGCGGTCGAACCCAGCGGGGTCGGCGTGCAGGGGATGGTCGGTACGGGGAGCGTCCTGGACGAGTGCGGGGTCGGTGTGGAGCCAGTCGTGCATGGCGCCGCTGAGTGCTGAGCCTGCGGCGAGCGCGGCGCCCGCACCCACCAAGCCGCGTCGGTTGAGCATGAGGTCCATTCCCGTGAATTCGGTGAGGACCGCCGCCGTCCGTTCGGGCGCCCACGGAAGGCCGTCAGGGTTGCCTGCTCCCTTGACGTCCCGCCGTCTACCCGCTCGCCCGACTCGTACGAACCCGAGGTCCTCGATGGTCACGACACGACCGAGTCGCTCGGTGAACAGAGCTGCCAGCACTCGTGGCACGGGATCGCGCGGGGTCTCCCCCATGTCGATCCAACGCCGCACCCGTGAGGTGTCGGTCGCCAGCTGGGGGTGGCCCATGGCCGCCGCCTGCCGGTTCACGAGTCTCGCGAGTTCGCCCTTGGACCAGCCGGCCAGGCCGAACAGGTCGCAGAGGCGGGTGTTGGGTTCTCCGGTCACGTCAAGCCCCCAGGTTCTCGGCTGAGTTGACACTAACCGTCTGTCATAGGGCTGGCGACTATTCGCCACGGTTCGCCAGGGTGCGCCAGATGGTGTGCCACCCGCGACGGGGTGTGACGTAGGAACGCGCCACCTCGGCTCGGCAGCCGGAGGCATTCCCCAGGGTGTTGCCCGGCTGCCGGGGCGGGGCCGCGTACGCAACTTGTCGGCACACGAAGGGATCTGTCACCCCATGTACACAGCATCGTCCTCCGTGTCCGTCCCTCACCGGCCGCAGCGCACCGCTGTCCCGGCCGTCGGCACCGGGCCGTATCTCGACCCGATCCACGCCGGCCGGGCTCGACGGCCGGCGGGAGCCGTCGGCCAACCCCTCAGCGGGAGAATCGACTTGTCCGGCCCTCAGGGCGCACAGCTGCGCATGGCTGTCGCGTCGGTGCACCGGATCTGCCCGGAGTTCCATCCGGTGCAGGTGCTGCGCCGCAGCGGACGTTCGGTACTGATCGTCGGCACCACCGGACGGACGACGGCGGTCGCCAAGTGCTTACTGGATCACTCGCCCGTCTGGGCCGAGCGGCTCCGCCACGAAATAGCTGCATATCGCGCCTTCGTTCGGCACCGCCCACCAGTGCGGGTTCCGCGGCTCATCGCCGCGGATCCCGACAACTGCACACTGGTGATCGAGCGGATGCCGGGCCGGGCGGCGGCCCTTGCACGGCACCCGGCCGAGGCTCCGCCCCGTGCCGATGTACGGGCCGCCCTCGGCGCGATCGCGCGACTCAACTCCTGGCGCCCGCCGGCCGGGATGTTCGACGCCCCGCTCGACTATGCGGCGCGCATCGCGCGCTACCACGAGCTGGGGCTGTTCACCGACCGCGACCTCGGGGACCTGCAGAAGCTGCTGCACGGTCTGGCGCACGCCGGCGGGCGGCAGGGCATGGGCCAGTTCTGTCACGGCGACGCTCTGCTCTCCAACATCCTGCTGTCGCCCACGGGTCCGGTGCTGGTCGACTGGGAGCACACCGGCTGGTATCTGCCCGGCTACGACCTGGCGACGCTGTGGTCGGTGCTGGGGGACGCACCGGTGGCGCGCCGTCAGATCAGTCAGCTGGCACAGCAGGCGGGACCGGCCGCGCGGGACGCGTTCCTGGTGAATCTGATGATGGTGCTGACCCGGGAGATCCGTACGTACGAGACGGCCGTGCAGCGCACGATGCGGGACGCGCCGCCCGTCGGCGGCGCCCAGATTCCGCCCGGCGGACTGTCTGCCGGTGAGGAGCAGCGGCTGCTGCTGCGGCGGCTGCACGACGACTGCGCAATGGCCCGCCGGGCCGTGCGTGCGGCGGTCGGCACTCGCTGACCGACCGCCACAGAGGGGGAAGCGCGCTGCGCGCCCAGTGCCGACACACTGGGCGCGCAGCGCGCTGCGCTGCCCGCTCCCGACCCCGCATTGCCGGACACCCGAACATGCCTTCCGTATCCGGACATTGGTCCACGCCACTGACGCGCCGCAGGCCCGGGACCCGTCCCGCCGAAACTCGGCAACACCTGTGTGACGTGCGAAATCCTTACCGCGAGCCAAGATTGACGGATCGTCCGGGAGTCGATACGCCTGTAGACGAACCCGACCCGGCAGACTCGTCGCGCACCATCCGTCCCTGGAGGCCGCCTTGCAAGGATCCGCCCCCGTACGAGTGAGAAGCGTCCGCCGGCGCATGCTGAGGGCGGGGGGCGCGGTGGCGTCCGCCGCCCTGCTGCTGCCCCTGGTCTCGGCCGGTCCCTCGGCCACCGCCGATCAGCGCGCCGGCGACGCCCTGCAGAGCGACTTCGCCGCGGCCGCCGCGAAATACCGGGTGCCGCGGAGCGTGCTGCTCGGCGTCTCGTATCTGCAGTCCCGCTGGGACACCCACGGCGGCGCCGCGAGCGTCACGGGCGGCTACGGGCCGATGCACCTGACGGATGCCAGGACCGCGCTTGCCGAGGCGCCGCACCACTCGCACGGCGGCGAGGACGCGCGCGGCGACGACGCCCGACCGGCGCCGATCACCGCCGGGGCGGAGCTTGCGCAGGTTTCCGAACTCCCGGCCCGGCTGAGAACACTGGACCGCGCGGCAGAACTGTCGGGGTACTCCGCCGAGCGGCTTCGGGACAATCCTGCCGCCAACGTGAGCGGTGGCGCGGCCCTGCTCGCGGACGCGCAGAAGAAGCTGGGCCGCCCGCTGAGCGAGGACCCCGCGGACTGGTACGGCGCGGTGGCACGCTTCTCCGGCGCCGACGACATCGCGACGGCGACGACGTACGCCAACGACGTTTTCGACGTGATCCGGACCGGCGAGTCGCGGATCACGGACAGCGGTCAGCGGGTCGCGCTCGCGGCCGACCCGGCCGTGGTCACCGATCCGGCGCAGGCGGCACGCCTCGGGCTGCGGACGGCGGACGCGCGCAAGACGCAGTGCCCGCCGACGGTGGCCTGCGAGTGGATTCCCGCGCCGTACGAGGAGTTCGGCGAGAACGACTACGGCAATCACGATCTGGCGGACCGGCCCGCGTCCCAGTCGGTGAAGTACATCGTCATCCACGACACCGAAGGCTCCTGGGACACCACGCTCAAGCTGGTCCAGGACCCGGCCTATGTCTCCTGGCAGTACACGCTGCGCTCCTCGGACGGCCACATCGCCCAGCACGTGCCCCTCAAGGACGTGGCTTGGCACGCAGGCAACTGGTACGTCAACGCCAAGTCGGTGGGTCTGGAGCACGAGGGCTTCCTGGTCTCGCCGGACGCCTGGTACACGGAGGCGATGTACCGCTCGTCGGCCCGGCTGGTGAGGTACCTGGCGAAGAGGTACGGCATCCCGCTGGACCGCCAGCACATTCTGGGGCACGACAATGTGCCGGGCACGACGGCCGCGACGATCCGCGGGATGCACACCGATCCGGGCCCGTACTGGGACTGGTCGCACTACTTCCGGCTGCTGGGCCGCCCGTTCACGCCGACCGCGGGCCCGGGCAGTGATGTGGTGACGATCCGCCCGGACTACGCGCGCAACCAGCCGGTGTACACGGGCTGTGCGAAGCCCGCCGATACCTGCGTGCCGCACGGCTCGGGGGCGGTACGGCTGCACACCACACCCTCGGAGGACGCCCCGCTGGTCAAGGACATCGGTCTGCGCCCCGGCGGCGAGGACTCCACCACCGGCGTCAACGACACGGGCGCCCGGGCCTCGACGGGCCAGCAGTACGCGGTCGCCGGTCGCGAGGGCGACTGGACGGCGATCTGGTACCTGGGTCAGCAGGCGTGGTTCCACAATCCGCGCAGGCGCCCGACGGCGGTGGGCGCCCGGGGCATGCTGCTGACACCGAAGCCGGGCGCGCCGCAGATCCCGGTGTACGGACGTGCCTACCCGGAGGCGGCGGCGTACCCGGCCGGTGTCCCCGTGCAGGCGATCTCGGCGCTGCCGTACAAGCTCCTCGCCGGTCAGAAGTATGTGGTGGGCGACAGGACACCCGGTGAGTATCTGTACGCGACGACGTTCGACACCGCCGGACACACGGTGGTACGCGGCCAGGAGCCGTACTACGAGATCCAGTTCGGGCACCGGGTCGCCTTCGTGAAGGCCGCCGACGTGACCCTGGTGCGGTAGTACGCGAGCCGCGGTGCGCCGCCGTTCGTGGGATCCGGTGGCGCAGGCGGTCAGCCCTGCTGGAAGAGCTCCGCGGGCAGCGGCTTGAGCAGTGCGTACAGATCGTCGGTGATCGGCCGGTCCCAGCTGGCGATCGTGACGAGGACATTGTCGCTGCGGTCGAACTGCACGCAGGAGATACGGCTTTCGGAGAGCTTGACGCGGCGCACGATCAGCAGGTTGTCGCCCTGCATCACCGGCGTGTCCTCAACACCCACGACGTCGACGGGCTCGTCGTTCTCCAGCGCCAGCAGCAGCTGGGCCACCTCGAAGGGGATCTGTCCCTCTTCGATCTCACGGGCCGGCGAGCCTTCCGGCAGATTGCCGATGATCATCGCGGGGCCGCGGCCGCCGAACAGGTCGTACCGCAGGAAGACGCCCTGGCAGGTTCCGTCGGGGGCGGGCAGCAGACCGGCGCCGAGATTGCCGGGCCAGTCGCCCGGATCCATGGCCAGGACGTCGAAGTCCGGGCCCGCGGGGGTGGCGGCGCTGCGGCGGCGGAGGAAGGACATACCGCCATGGTACGTGTCCGGGCGGGCCCGGCCGAGCCGGGGCCCGAAGCCTCTGGGACGCCGCCGGTCACCGTCCACGGCCGCCGTCCAGCCCCTCGGCCGGGCCCTTGCCGATGGCGTCCGCCAGGCCCGCCTCGTCGGTGCCCGCCTTGCGGTAGACGGCCGAGAGCAGCCTGGTCACCGTCTGCTCGTCGACATGGAGGGCAGCGGCGACGGATGGCCTGTCGCAGCCCTGGGAGGTGAGGACGGCGGCGGTCCGCTCGCGGGTGGTCAGCGCGTCGGTTTCGATGGCACGCAATCTGCGCGGGCGCAAGCCGGCCGCCGCCAGCTCGTGGCGGGCGGTGTCGGCGAGCCCGTCGGCGCCGCACTGTCCGGCGGCCTCCAGGCCGCGGTAGAGATACTCGGCTGCGTCCTTCGAGCGGCCTGTGCGGCGCAGCTGGGCGCCGAGGTCGACGAGGGCCCGGGCAAGTTCGTACGCGGCCGGTGAGCGCTCCAGATGGGTGACCGCCTCGTGGAGGAAGACGGTCCTTTCGGTGCCGCCGCAGACTTCGGCGGCCACGCGCAGAGCCTGGCCGACGGCGGATGCGGTGGCGAAGCGGCGGGCGCGTCCCACCGCCTCCAAGGCGGTCGCGCGGGCCCGCTCCGGCGCGTCGTGCATCTCGGCAAGGGCGAGATGGAGCTGCCAGGGGCACCAGGCGGGGTTGCGCATTCCGCGCGGGTCGAGTCGCCTGCCCGCCGCGGCGAGTTCGACGGCCGCTTCTTTGGTACGGCCGCGGGCCAGCAGGAGCTCGCCGTACACGGTCTGGGAATCGGGGAAGGTCACCGCCGCGGGGAAGGGTTCGCCGAAGTCGTGGTCCTCGGCGACCTGTACCGCCTCCTCCGCACGCCCTCTGGCCAGCAGGACCTCGATGAGGGTGCCCAGCGCGTACCACTCGACGGGGGTACGCGGCCCGACCCGTTCGGCGAGCCGCAGCCCGGCGCGTACGAAGTCCTCCGCCTCCGCGAGACGCCCGCGCCGGAAGCGGATGTACGCGAGCAGGGTGTACGCGAAGGAGAGATGGGCGCCGCGCCAGCCCTGGCGCTCGAACTCCGCGGTCCCGGCAGCGAAGAGCTCCTCGGCGCGGCCCGGCCGGTCGCCGTACATGAAGGTGAGCGCGACCAGCACGGGGACTTCGAAGCCGCGGTCCTCGACGGCCCAGCTGAGGCCGCCCTGCAGGGCCCGTTCGGCGTGGGCCAGCGCGACGCCCGCCGGTTCGGCGCGCAGCATGGCGTCCCAGGCCCGCAGCCCGATGATGTACCGCTCGGTGAGGTCGCGTCCGGTGAGCCGGTCGGCGAGCCGGGTCAGGCGGCGGGAGCGGGCGGGCGAGTCGGGCTCGTCGGCGCGGAAGGCGTCCCACATGAACTTCTCGGACTGCATCCGCAGCCGGGTGCGCGGATCGCTGGTGAGGTGGGCCTCGCGGGCGAGGGTGTCGGAGGCTTCGCCGAGGCGGTCGGAGTGCGCCAGTACCTGGGAGAGCCGGTAGACGATGCCCTGGCGCAGCGCCGGGTCGGCGACGGGCTCTTCGAGGGCCGCGCGCAGGTGGTTGACGGTGGTGGCGGGCTCGGTGAGCAGCGATGCGCAGCCCAGTTCGTACAGGACGGCGGCCCGGTCGTCATAGGCCGGGGGTTCGCGCAGGGCGCGGGCGAGATGACGGCGGGCGGCGTCGGGCGCTCCGGCGCGCAGCGTCTCGCGCGCGGCCTGGCGCAGATGGTGGACCACCCACGGGTCGCCCTCGGGGTGGGTCTCCATGAGATGGCGGGCTGCGGCCGTGGAGCCGAGTCCGGCATCGACGACGGACCAGGCGGCCTGGCCGTGCAGGGCGACGCGTACGGCGTCGGGGATGGCCCGGTAGACGGCGGTGGCGATCAGAGGGTGAACGAATTCGAGAGTGCCGTCGGCGCCGGCGGGACCGGTGAGGATACGGGCGTCGCGCAGCCTGTCGACGGCGTCGGCGGCCTCTTCCCTGCCGAGGCCCGCGACGTCGGCGGCGAGGTCGGGCCGGATCTCGGTGCCGAGTACGGCGCCGGCCCAGGCGAGGCGCACGCTGGAGGTGCCGAGACGGTCGAGGCGGGCGATCAGTCCGCTGCCCTTGACGGCGGTGGCAAGGTCGCGCAGGAGGTGGGCGCCCGACTCGTTGGGTTCGAGTCCGCGGTCGCTGATCTTGGCAGTGAGTTCGACGGCCTCGAAGGGGTTGCCCGCGGTGACGGCCCAGCATTCGCGGCAGAAGGCGTCGTCGGCGTGTGCGCCCAGCTGTTCGCGCACCAGTCGGCCCACGGCGGGCACCGTGAGCGGTTCGAGGTCGATGGGGCGCTGTCCGGCCCGGCCGGGAAGACCGCGGAACTGCCGTGCGTGGTCGGGCAGTTCCTCGGGTCGGTAGGCGACGACGAGCAGCATGGGCAGCTGTTCGGCCCGGGGCGCGAAGGCGGCGAGCCAGCTCAGCGACTCCGGGTCCGCCCAGTGGGCGTCGTCGAGTACGAGGACGACGGGGGCACGCTGAACGGCGAGATGGGTGAGGACCCAGTCGAGGCCGTCCCGCAGGCCCTGGGGGTCGGGCGGGGCGCCCGTCTCGGCGGTGCACAGGCCGAGTGCGGGTCCCACGATCGCGTACCAACTCCCCAGCTGGAGCCGCAGGGCGGCGTCCGACGAACCGGCGAGCTGGGGCTGGAGCAGCTGGCGTGCGACATGGAAGGCGACCTGCTGCTCCTGGTCGCCGCCGCGCGCGGCAAGGACGGTGCAGCCCTTCGCCGCGGCACGGCGGCGCACCTCGGTGAGCAGGGTCGTCTTGCCCAGGCCGGCGTGGCCCGCGAAGGCGAGCAGAGCACCGCCGGGGCGCTCGGGAGGGTCCAGGTCGTCCGTGCTGAGGCCCGTCAGCTCGCCCAACGCCTCGTCCACGGCAGCCAGTTCGGCTTCACGCTCGTAGAGTCGACGCCTGGTTCTGCCGGCGCGTCGCGTCATGGTGCACCCCCACGGCCCGGGGCGTACGCCCGGCGCGATGAAGGGGCTGCCGGACGGACGTCCTCAAGGCACCTCAGGGTACGCCCGCGAGGCCACATGGGGAGCGGCCTTGACAAATGCGTTTATGCGAATCCCCGGTGGGCAAGTCAGGCCGACGTCTGGGTGGGGCCCATCCCGGGTACGGCCGCACCGTTGATCTTCTCTATCGCCTGCCGGGCGTGCTCACCAGGGGTGCGACCGGTCAGCGACGACACGGAGGAGGGCGCGGCGACCTGGCTCCGCTCCGCGGGCCTCGCGTGACCCGCCGACCGCGTACGCAGCCGATGGCTGGCGGCCTCGTCCAGGCTCACCGGACGCTGCATCTGGGCGGCCAGCCGGCTCGCCTCCTGCCCGAGTGCCGCGAGATCTTCCCACTGCAGGCGGACGACCAGACGGAGTTCGGCCTCCCCGTCCGGGAGGGCCTGGAGGGGAGGAATGACGGAGTCGTTCATGGGCTGTCCTCACGGTCTCGGAACGGAATCCTCGCGGGAACTCTGCGCACCCCGGATTCCGGGGTGCGCAGAGTGATACGGGAAACGCCCGCCGCGTGTTCAGTCCAGGATCAACTGCATCCAGGCGAAGTCCACATGGGCGCGGCATGTCGGGGCAGCGGCGCTGATCCTCGGCCGCGGCCGTGAGTCGGACCTGGATTGAGGTCGAACCTAGGTGAGGTCGAACTCCCCGTCGCGGGCGTTCAGGACGAAGGCGCGCCACTCGGCAGGAGTGAAGATGAGCGACGGACTCTGTGGCCGGCCGCCGTTGCGCATCGCGATGAATCCCTCGACGAAGGCGATCTGGACGTCTCCCGTTCCCTGACTGCTGGACTGCCAGTCGGCATTGCTGAGATCCAGTTCCGGCTTGTCCCAGCCCGAAAACCTCTGCGTGGTGGTCGTGCTCTCGGCCACGTCCGTGCTCCTCCCGGGTCGTCTCCGCGCCTCAGACTAGCGAGCGTCCCCGGCCCGGGACAGGCCACGGAAGCAGACCGCGGCCTTCCCCGGTGATGCGCCCGGCGCCGGGAGGTCAGGTAGTGGGCGGTTCGGCGCCGACCAGCCACATGGAGAAGAACTGTGCCCCGCCACCGTAGGCGTGCCCCAGTGCTCTGCGAGCCCCCTCCACCTGGTGCTCGCCCGCCCGGCCGCGCACCTGGAGGGCCGCCTCGGCGAAGCGGATCATGCCGGAGGCCCCGATGGGGTTGGTGGACAGCACCCCGCCGGACGGGTTGACGGGCAGATCGCCGTCGAGTTCGGTGACCCCGGACTCAGTGAGCTTCCAGCCTTCGCCCTCGTCGGCGAAGCCCAGGTTCTCCAGCCACATCGGTTCGTACCAGGAGAACGGGACGTACATCTCCACCGCATCTATCTCGCGGCGCGGATCGGCGATGCCCGCCTGCCGGTAGACATCGGCGGCGCAGTCCTTGCCCGCCTGGGGTGACACGAAGTCCTTTCCCGCGAACATGGTGGGCTCGCTGCGCATCGCACCGCCGTGCATCCACGCGGGCGGCCGCGGTGAACGGGCGGCGCCCGCACGGTCGGTGAGGATCATCGCGCACGCACCGTCGGACGACGGGCAGGTCTCCGAGTAGCGGATCGGGTCCCACAGCATCGGGGACGCCTGGACCTTCTCCAGGGTGATGCCGTGCTCGTGGAGATGGGCGTACGGATTCTTCAGGGCGTTGCGCCGGTCCTTGTAGGCGACGAGGGAGCCGACCGTGTCAGGGGCGCCGGTGCGGCGCATGTACGCCCGGACATGCGGGGCGAAGAAGCCGCCCGCGCCCGCCAGCAGCGGCTGCTGGAACGGGATCGGAAGGGACAGGCCCCACATGGCGTTGGATTCTGACTGCTTCTCGAAGGCGAGGGTCAGGACGGTGCCGTGCACGCGCGATGCCACCAGGTTCGAGGCGACCAGCGCGGTGGAGCCGCCGACCGAGCCCGCGGTGTGGACGCGCAGCATCGGCTTGCCGACCGCGCCGAGCGCGTCGGCCAGATAGAGCTCCGGCATCATCAGGCCCTCGAAGAAGTCGGGGGCCTTGCCGATGACGACGGCGTCGATGTCCGCCCAGGTCAGCTCGGCGTCGTCCATGGCTCGCCCCGCCGCCTCCCGGACGAGGCCCGCGAGGGAGACGTCCCGGCGGGCGGCGACATGTTTGGTCTGGCCGATGCCGACGACGGCCACGGGCTCCTTAGGCATCGGAGGCATCTCCTTCGAGTACGGCGACGAGGTTCTGCTGGAGGCAGGGGCCCGATGTGGCGTGGGCGAGCGCCCGGTCGGACTCGCCGCGGTGGATACGCGCGGCGGCCTCGCCGAGCCGGATGAGGCCCGTGGCCATGACCGGGTTGGCGGCGAGGGCTCCGCCGGACGGGTTGACCCTCACCCTGTTGTCGAGCTTGAGGGCCCGGCGCAGGACGATTTCCTGCGAGCTGAAGGGCGCGTGCAGTTCGGCGGTGTCGACGGGCCGCTCGAAGGCACCGGCTCGTTCGGCGGCGAGCCGGGTGGAGGGCGAGTCGGTGAGATCGCGGACGCCGAGGCTGTGGGCCTCGATGCGGTGGTCGATGCCGCGGATCCAGGCGGGGCGTTCGCACAGCTCGCGGGCCCGTCCGCCGGCGGCGAGGATCACGGCGGCCACGCCGTCGCCGACCGGCGGGCAGTCCCCGGTCCGCAGCGGCTGGACGACGTACTGTCCCGACGGGATCGAACCCTTCAGCTGGGCGTGCGGGTTGTCCGTGGCGGCGGCGCGGCTGCGGGCGGCGATTCCCGCCAGGGCGGGTTCGTCGGCGAGTTCCGCGTCGATCAGGGCCTGCGCCTGGAGCGCGGCGAGCGCCACCGAGTCGGGCCAGAGCGGGGCGAGGTAGTACGGGTCGAGCTGCCGGGTCAGCACATCGCGGACCTCACCGGGCGACGATTTGCCGTACGCGTAGACGAGCGCGGTGTCGGCCTCGCCGGTCTGCAGCTTCACCCAGGCCTCGTAGAGCGCCCAGGCGCCGTCCATCTCCACATGGGACTCGGAGATCGGCGGCCATGCGCCGACGCCGTCGAGGGTCATGGTGAAGGAGAAGGCCCGGCCGGCGAGATAGTCGCTGGAGCCCGAGCAGGTGAAGCCGATGTCGCTGGTCTGCAGACCTGTGCTGCGCAGCACCTCGTGCAGGACCGGCATCACCATCTCGACCTCGGAGAGCTCGTCGCTGCGCCGCAGATGGTCGCTCTGCGCGAAGGCGACGATGGCCACGTCCCTGGCGTATCGCATCACAGGAGCTCCTTGTAGGCGTCGTAGTCGGCGTCGGGCTCACCGGTGGGCCGGTAGTGGTCGGGGTGGCGACTGCCGTCCGTCCACACGGGTTCGACGCGCAGGCCCATGCGCACCTGGTCGTAGGGAATTCCACCGATGCGGCCGTGGAGTGCGAGGTCGGCTCCGTCGAGGGCGATGTGCGCGTAGACGTACGGCACTTCGATGTCGAGGTTCTTCGCCTTGATGTTGACGATGCAGTACGTGGTGACCGTGCCGCGGGGGCCGACCTCGACCTGTTCGTCGGTGGCCACCCCGCAGGTGGGGCAGGCGCCACGGGGCGGGACGTACACCTTGCGGCACTGGGGGCAGCGCTCGCCGACGGTCCTTCGTCCGGCGAGTGCGTTGATGTACGCGCTCTGGGCCCGGCCGGGAGAGTAGGTGTAATCCAGCCGGGCGGGGGCGACGATGCCGGTCACCGCCTCGGCGAACTCACCGCTGTGTGCGGTCGGTTGGGTGGTTGGTTCGCTTTCGTACGGCTCGAAGCAGGCGATGTCGGTGATCGCTCCGGTGCGCTCCCCGGCCCAGCGGATACGGACACGCATGCCGGTGCGTACGGCCTCGGGGCCGGGGGCGTCGAGGACGTGGAGGAGCGAGGTGTCGGCTCCGTCGAGCCTGACGAGCACCCAGGCGAAGGGTTCGGCAAGCGGCTGGTCGCGGCGCGGTGCGGGATTCCAGGCCCAGGTGGTGACGGTGCCGGTGTCGGCGACCTCGACGAGGTCGCGTATCTCCTCGGCGGTGACGGGGTCGTACTCGACGGGCGGCACGAGCACGGTGCCGTCGGCGGCCTTCACCCCGAGGACGGTGCGCTCGCGGAGCCCGGTGAGGAAGGCGGACTGGACGGGGCCGAGGGAACGGGTGAAGGGGAACTCGACGATGAGGGGGGCGGTGAGTAGGTGCGGGGCGGGGGACATGGGGCTCCTTCATTGAGGTCGACGAGGGGGCGGGCGGTTGCGCCTGCGGCGGGCCTTGTCCCCTACCCGCCCCTTCCCGAACTGGGGGCAAGCCCCCAGACCCCCGTACGCGCTTCGCGCGTGTCCTCAAACGCCGGACGGGCTGAATGTGCGGCAGGGCCGCACATTCAGCCCCGCCGGCGTTTGAGGCGCGGGGTCTGGGGCGGAGCCCCAGTTCGGGAAGGGGCGGGGCTGGGGAACACTCACCCCCGCCGATACACCGGCGTCCTCTTCTCCGCGAACGCCCGCGCCCCCTCCTTCGCGTCCGCCGTGTCGAACACCGGCCACCCCCGCGCCAGTTCCGCCGCCAGCCCCTCCGTCTCGGTCATCTCCGCCGTCTCGTAGACCGACGCCTTCACCGCCTCCACCGCGAGCGGCCCGCATGCGTTGATCTGTTCGGCGATGGCGAGCGCCTTCTCCAGCGCCGTCGTGTCGGGGACGACGTGGCCGACGAGCCCGATGTCCTTTGCCTCGGCCGCGCTGTAGGGGCGGCCGGTGAGCAGCATTTCCAGCGCGTGCGTGCGCGGGATCTGGCGCTGGAGCCGTACGGTCGAGCCGCCGATCGGGAAGAGGCCGCGCTTGACCTCGAAGAGGCCGAAGGTGGCGCTCTCGCCCGCGACCCGGATGTCCGTGCCCTGGAGGATCTCGGTCCCTCCGGCCACGCAGTACCCCTCCACGGCGGCGATCACGGGTTTGCGCGGGCGGTGGTGGCGCAGCATCGCCTTCCAGTGCAGGTCGGGGTCGGCCTTGAGCCGGTCCCGGTACTGCTCTCCTTCCATGCCTTTGCCCGCAAGGGCCTTCAAATCCATTCCGGCGCAGAAGGAGCCTGAGGCTCCGGTCAGTACGACGGAGCGGATCTCCTCGTCCTCGTCCGCCTCCAGCCAGCCGTCGTACAGGCCGACCAGCATCGGCAGCGAGAGCGCGTTCTTGGCCTCGGGCCTGTTCAGGGTGAGCACCAGCGTGGCGCCTTGGCGCTCCACGGTGAGGTGTTCGGTACCACCACGTCGTTCCATGTGCGGACCTCCGTCTCAAGACCTAGAACAGGTTGCAGGAGGCCGGGGTCCAGTTCAATAGTTTTCTGACAGTCAGTCAGATTTCTTCTGCGGCAGCTCTTCCCAGTTGTGCCCGCCGGCGCTCTAATGACCGCCGGGCCGAAGTTCGCCGGGGTCAGGAGGAACGGTGGAGTACAACCTTGCCGACCTGTTCGAGTCGGTCGTCGACGCGGTCCCCGACCGCGAGGCGCTTGTGTACATCGACCATCCCGGCACGGGCGCGGAGCGCCGGCTCAGCTACGCGGAACTGGACGCGGCGGCCAACCGTGTCGCGCACCACCTCATCGACGCCGGCCTCAGGCCCGGCGAACATCTCGGCCTGCACCTCTACAACGGCATTGAATACCTCCAGTCCGTACTCGGCTGCCTCAAGGCCCGGCTCGTACCGGTCAATGTCAACTACCGGTACGTCGAGGAGGAGTTGGTCTATCTCTACCGGGACGCCGATCTTGCGGCGCTCGTCTTCGACGCGGAGTTCACGCAGCGGGTCGCGGCCGCGCTGCCGCAGACGGACAAGCTCCGGCATCTGATGCGGGTGGGCACACCCCCGGACGGTGCGCCGCAGCTGGACGCCGTCCCCTTCACCGAGGCCGAGGCTGCCGCCTCGCCGGAGCGCGGCTTCGCGCCGCGCTCCGCCGACGACCTGTTCATCATCTACACCGGCGGCACGACGGGAATGCCCAAGGGCGTGATGTGGCGGCAGGAGGACCTGTTCTTCTCGGGCCTGGGCGGCGGCGCGCCGACCGGGGAGCCGGTCTCCTCGCCCGAGGAGCTCGCCGGGCGGGTGGCGGCGGGCGGCGAGGGCATCACCTTCTTCCCGACTCCCCCGCTGATGCACGGCACGTCGACACTGACCGCGTTCATCGGGTTCAACTTCGGCCAGCGGATCGTCATCCACCGCAAATTCGTGCCGGTGGAGGTGCTGCGTACGATGGCCAAGGAGAAGGTCACCAGTGTGTCGCTGGTCGGCGACGCGATGCTGCGGCCGCTGATCGACGCGCTGAACGGCTCGATGAAGGGCACCGACCTCTCCTCGGTGTTCAGCGTCTCGTCGTCCGGCGCGATCATGTCCGAGACGGTGCGCGCCGAGTTCACCGCGCTCGCGCCGAAGGTGATGCTGCTGAACAACTTCGGCTCCTCCGAGTCCGGCTTCAACGGCACCGCCACCGAGGACTCCGGCCCCGAGAAGGGCTTCAGGCTGCGGGTCAACGCCCGCACGGCGGTGGTCGACCCGGTGACGTACGAGCCGGTGAAACCGGGCGAGCCGGGCCGCATCGCCCAGCGCGGGCACGTCCCGCTGGGCTACTACAACGACCCGGAGAAGACCGCCGAGACCTTCTTCCAGCGGGGCGAGGAGCGATGGGTCCTGCTCGGCGACATGGCCACGGTCGACGAGGAAGGCATCGTCACCGTCCTCGGCAGGGGCTCGCAGTGCATCAACACCGGTGGCGAGAAGGTCTATCCGGAAGAGGTCGAGCAGGCGCTCAAGTCCCATCCGGATGTGTACGACGCGCTGGTCGCGGGTGTGCCGGACAGCAGGTGGGGCAACCATGTCGCGGCCGTGGTGCAGCTGCGCAGCGGCGCGCTCACACCGACGCTGGACGACATCCAGTCGCACTGCCGCACCCGGCTGGCCGGCTACAAGATCCCGCGGCAGCTGGTGATCGCGCCGGAGATCCAGCGCTCACCGAGCGGCAAGGCGGACTACCGCTGGGCCCGCACGGTCGCGGCGGAGGCGGTCGACCGCTGAGCGCATCCCGGGCACGCGGAACGACAGGCCCTAGTCCGCGGCCGCCGTCGCGAGGATGCGCTCGCCGTTGAAGACGCCGAGCCGCTCCCGGTAGAGCTCCAGCGGCACGCCGTTGGGATCGCGGATGTAGAGGCTGTCCTCGACCCCTCGGTCGGGCCCCAGATACTCGGTCTCCGACTCGTCCAGCGCCTTGCGTGCCGCATCGAACTCCGCCGCGCCCACCGACAGGGCCAGATGCTGCACGCCGCCGATCGTCTCCATGATCGGCGGGTGCTCATGGCCCGGGAAGTCGAAGAAGCCGAGCAGATTGCCGTGGCCGATGTCGAAGAAGAAGTGGGTGGAGCCGCGGTAGTCGCGGTTCTCCACGATCTCGACCAGCGGGAAGCCCAGAAACTCCTGGTAGAAGCGGATGGTCTCTTCTACGTCGCGGCAGATGAAGGCCACATGATGGATGCCGCGGGCCGTGGTCGGGGGCCGTTCCTCTATGGGGCGCAGATAGAGCTGCCGCAGCTCTTCCTGTCGGGCAAGGACAGCATCGAGCTCGGCACCCTCGGGCTGGGGCATCACGGACTCCTTCTCGGAGGTTGTTTGCTGGTTTCAACTTCTTACCAGCATCTTCCCCCGTTACGCGCCACTCAGCGCGCCGGAGGGGCACCGGGGACCGGTCGTCGCGGACCCGATTGCGCGGATCACCCCCTTGCCAGGAGACCGGGAGAGGTGGATTACTGATCCAGGAGCAGCACGACCGAATGATCGGTCGTCCGGTTCGGGACGGGAGAAATCCGTATGACGGAGGCGGACCTGCTGGACTCGGCGGAGCGGCTGAGTCGCGAGGAGCTCGAGGCGCTGCAGCTGGAGCGGCTGCGGGCCACCTTGCGCCATGCGTACGACAACGTCGGCTTCTACCGGCAGTCCTTCGACAAGGCGGGCCTGCGCCCCGAGGACTGCCGTACGCTCACCGATCTCGGCCGCTTCCCCTTCACCGCCAAGGCCGATCTGCGGGACAACTACCCCTTCGGGATGTTCGCGGTGGACCAGTCCCAGGTGCGCCGCGTCCACGCCTCCAGCGGGACGACGGGCCGTCCGACCGTCGTCGGCTACACCGAGCGCGATCTGGACACCTGGGCGGACGTAGTGGCCCGCTCGATCCGCGCGGCCGGCGGCCGCCCGGGCCACAAGGTCCATGTGGCGTACGGATACGGGCTCTTCACGGGCGGTCTCGGCGCGCACTACGGCGCGGAGCGGCTGGGCTGCACGGTGATTCCGGCCTCCGGAGGAATGACCGCCCGCCAGGTGCAGCTCATCACGGACTTCCGCCCCGAGATCATCATGGTGACGCCGTCGTACATGCTCACGATCCTGGACGAGTTCGAGCGGCAGGGCATCGATCCTCGTACGACATCGCTCAAGGTCGGCATCTTCGGCGCGGAGCCGTGGACCGAGGAGATGCGGCGCGAGATCGAGGAGCGGTTCGCGATCGACGCCGTCGACATATACGGACTGTCCGAGGTCATCGGCCCCGGCGTGGCGCAGGAGTGCGTGGAGACCAAGGACGGGCTGCACGTCTGGGAGGACCACTTCTATCCGGAGGTGGTCGATCCGCTCACCGGTGAG
The DNA here is from genome assembly GCF_045207475.1 of Streptomyces sp. NBC_00885. Classification (NCBI taxonomy): domain Bacteria; kingdom Bacillati; phylum Actinomycetota; class Actinomycetes; order Kitasatosporales; family Streptomycetaceae; genus Streptomyces; species Streptomyces sp. NBC_00885. Next base: position 8,001,480 of record NZ_CP108796.1, on the reverse strand, counting down.
GTGCTGCCGGACGGGGAGCACGGTGAGCTGGTCTTCACCTCGCTCACCAAGGAAGCCATGCCCGTGATCCGCTACCGGACCCGGGACCTGACCCGGCTGCTGCCCGGCACGGCCCGGGTCTTCCGGCGGATGGAGAAGGTGACCGGGCGCAGCGACGACATGGTGATCCTGCGCGGGGTGAATCTCTTCCCGACCCAGATCGAAGAGATCGTGCTGCGTACGCCGCATGTCGCGCCGCACTTCCAGCTGCGGCTGACCCGCGAGGGCCGCCTCGACGCGCTCACGGTGCGTGCGGAGGCGCGCGCCGGGGCCACGCCCGAGCAGCGGGAGGCCGCCGGGCGTGCCATCGCTGCGGCCGTCAAGGACGGGGTCGGGGTGTCGATCGCGGTCGAGGTGGTGGACCCCGAGACCCTGGAGCGGTCGGTGGGCAAGATCAAGCGGATCGTGGACCTCAGGCAGAAGTGAGTCCGGCGGCAGTCGGTCAGGTGGAAGCGAAGCGGTCCCGCAGCTCACGCTTGAGGATCTTCCCGCTGGCGTTGCGCGGCAGCTCGTCCACGAACAGGACCCTCTTGGGGGCCTTGAAGTGGGCGAGCTTCTCGCGTGCGTGGTCGATGAGTTCGTCCTCGGTGACCTCGCCGCGCGCCACCACGACGGCGGTGACGGCCTCGATCCACCGCTCGTCGGGCAGGCCGATGACGGCGGTCTCGGCGACGGCGGGGTGGGTGTAGAGGGCGTCCTCGACCTGGCGTGAAGCCACGAGCACTCCCCCGGAGTTGATGACGTCCTTCACCCGGTCGACGACGGTGAAGTACCCCTGGGCATCCCGCACCGCCAGGTCGCCGGAGCGGAACCAGCCGTCGCGGAACGCCTCTTCGCTCTCCTCGGGCTTGTCCCAGTACCCCTCGCAGAGCTGCGGAGAACGGTAGACAACCTCACCCGCCGTGCCGTCGGCGACCTCCTTGCCATCCTCGTCGACGACCTTCGCCTCGACGAACAGGACCGGACGGCCGCAGGAGTCCATCCGGCCCTCGTGTTCGTCCGGGCGCAGCACGGTGGCAAGCGGGCCGATCTCGCTCTGTCCGAAGCAGTTGTAGAAGCCCAGCTCCGGCAGGCGCTCGCGGAGCTTTTCGAGGACGGGCACCGGCATGATCGAAGCACCGTAGTAGGCCTTGCGCAGTCCGCCGAGGTCGCGCGCCTGGAAGTCCGGGTGGTTGGAGAGGCCGATCCACACGGTGGGCGGCGCGAAGAGACTGTCGGCGCGGCCCGCTTCGACGAGGTCGAAGATCTTCTCCGCGTCCGGGCCGTCCAGGATGGTGTTCTCGGCGCCGACCGCGAGATACGGCAGCAGGAACACATGCATCTGGGCGGAGTGATAGAGCGGCAGCGAGTGCAGCGGCCGGTCGCTCTCGCTCAGATCGAGGGCGGTGATGGCGCTGACGTACTCGTGGACGAGCGCCCGGTGGGTCATCATCGCGCCCTTGGGCTGGGCGGTGGTGCCCGAGGTGTAGAGCAGCTGGACCAGGTCCTCGGTCCCCGGCTGCCGCTCCGGGGTGAAGCTTCGGGGTGTACGCAGCTCGGCCAGCAGCGAGTCGTCCGCGTCGCGCAGGGGCCTGACGGGCAGTCCGCCCGGCAGCCGGGGCGCGAGATCCGGGTCGGCGAGCACGAGGGCGCTGCCCGACTGCTCGACGATGTAGGCGAGATCGTCACCGGTGAGGTTCTGGTTGACCGGGACATGGACGAGTCCCGCGCGTGCGCAGCCGAGGAAGCCGATGAGATACGCGTCGGAGTTGTGGCCGTAGGAGGCGACCCGGTCCCCCGTGCGCAGGCCGTGGCCGGTGAGGACGGCCGCCGCCGTGGTGACGGCGGCGTCGAGTTCCGCGTAGCTCCAGGTCCGGTCCGCGTAGCGCAAGGCGGTGCGGTCGGGGGTGCGCTTGGCGGTGCTCCGTACGACGGAGTCGACTGTGTTGCTGCGTACAGCTGTCATGGCGCGATCCTCGGCGGCGGCGACCTGAGGGTCAAGGCCTCGGATACCGAACGGAATGTTGACAGCGCACGCCCCGGCTGACTGCATGGACCAACCCGCTTTCACCGCAGTCCTGTTGGGAGGCACGTTGCTCTTCCGCACCCGCCTGAGACGGCTCGGGCTCGCCTGCATCGCTCTGGTGACCGCAGCCGCCGTACTGCCGCAGGCCGCGGCCGCCGATTCCGGTGACCGGCACGGCCGGCATCCTTCCGGCGGCGGTCTGTCCGCCGTCATCCGCTATACCGAGCACGGCATTGCGCATATCGTCGCCAAGAACTACGCGAGTCTCGGCTTCGGCACCGGATGGGCGCAGGCCGCCGACCAGGTGTGCGTCCTGGCCGACGGTTTCCTCACCGTGCGCGGCGAACGCTCGCGCCATTTCGGCCCCGACGCGGCTCCCGACGGCTCGCTCTCCTCCGCGGCCAAGAACCTCTCCAGCGATCTCTACTTCCGTGGTGTACGGGACGCGGGCACCGTGGAGAAGCTGCTCGCGACGCCCGCGCCCACTGGGCCGGGACGGCAGGTCAAGGAGCTGATGCGGGGCTGGGCGGCGGGCTACAACGCCTGGCTGAAGCAGCATCGCATCACCGATCCGGCATGCAAGGACGCCGACTGGGTGGGCCCGGTGACCACGCTGGACGTGGCCAGGCGCGGCTTCGCCGTGTCGGTGCTCGGCGGCCAGGGACGCGGCATCGACGGCATCACCGCCGCGCAGCCGCCGGGTCAAGCCGCCGTCGGCGCGCCCGGCGCGGCTGCGACGGCGAAAGCGGCCCGGGAGCTGTTCTCCGCCGAGGGCGCCGACATGGGCTCCAACGCCGTCGCGTTCAGCGGCGGTACGACGGCGAACGGGCGTGGCCTGCTGCTCGGCAATCCGCACTACCCCTGGCACGGCGGACGCCGTTTCTGGCAGTCGCAGCAGACCATCCCCGGTGAACTGAACGTCTCGGGCGCCTCGCTGCTCGGCACCGCCGTCGTCAACATCGGCTTCAACGACAAGGTGGCGTGGAGCCACACCGTCGCGACCGGCGTGACGCTCAATCTGCATCAGCTGACACTGGATCCGGCCGACCCGACCACCTATCTGGTGGACGGGAAGCCGGAGCGTATGACGAAGCGGACCGTCAGCGTCCCCGTCAAGGACGGCGCGCCCGTGACGCGTACGCAGTGGTGGACGCGGTACGGCCCGGTCGTCACCTCGCTCGGCCCGACGCTCCCCCTGCCCTGGTCGACGACGAGCGCGTACGCGCTGAACGACCCCAACGCGAGCAATCTGCGCGGCTCCGACACCGCTCTCGCCTTCGGCAAGGCCCGCTCCACGAAGGATGTGCTGCGGGCGCTGCGGCGTACGCAGGGGCTGCCGTGGGTGAACACCATCGCCGCCGACTCCAAGGGCCATACCCTCTTCTCCCAGTCGCAGGTCCTGCCGCGGATCACCGACGAGCTGGCACAGCGATGCTCGACGCCGCTGGGCAAGGTGACGTACCCCGCCTCGGGTGTCGCCGTCCTGGACGGCTCGCGTGGGGACTGTGCGCTCGGCTCGGACCCGGACGCGGTGCAGCCGGGCATCTTCGGCCCGTCGAAGATGCCGACGCTGAAGGACGCTCCGTACGCCGAGAACTCCAACGACAGTGCCTGGCTGGCCAATCCCGACCGGCCGCTGATCGGCTACGAGCGTGTCTTCGGCTCCTTCGGCACACCGAGGTCGCTGCGTACCCGGGGCGCGATCGAGGATGTGGCGGCGATGGCCGGGAAGGGCGGGCTGACGGTCTCCGATCTGCAAGAGCAGCAGTTCGCGAACCGCGCGCCCGCAGGGGACATGGCCGCTGCGGACGCGGCGAAGGCATGCACGGCCGTGCTGCCCGGCGACACCGAGGCGTGCTCGGTGATCGGGCGCTGGGACCGGACGATGAACACCGACAGCCGCGGCGCGCTGCTCTTCGACCGGTTCTGGCGCGGGCTCACGGCCAGGGTGCCGGCGGCACAGCTGTGGCAGGTGCCGTTCTCGGCGGCGGATCCCGTCCGTACGCCCCACACGCTCAACACCGCATCGCCCGGCTTCGCGCAGGCTCTGACCGCGGCCGTCGCCGAGCTGCGCTCGGCCGGGATCGCGCTCGATTCGCCGCTGGGTGAGCACCAGTTCGTCGTACGCAACGGCAAGCGCATCCCGGTCCACGGCGGCACGGAGAGCCTCGGCGTCTGGAACAAGATCGAGCCGCTGTGGAGTCCGGCGACGGGATATACGGAGGTGGCGGCGGGCTCCAGCCATATCCAGGCGGTCGGCTGGGACGGCGACCGCTGTCCGGTGGCCCGCACCCTGCTCACGTACTCCCAGTCGTCGAACCCGAACTCCCCGCACTACAGCGACCAGACCGAGCTGTTCTCGGGCGAGCGCTGGGTGACGTCCCGGTTCTGCGAGCGGGACATCCTGCGCTCGCCCGCACTGAAGGTGGTGTGGGTCAGGGGCTGACGCGTTCAGGGGCCCGGACGGCAGCCACGCTGTCCGGGCTCACATCGCGCGCTCGTGGCCCTCCCAGTACGGCTCGCGCAGCCTGCGCTTGTAGAGCTTGCCGTTCGGGTCACGCGGCATGACCTCGATGAAGTCCACCGTCTTGGGGCGTTTGTAGCCTGCCAGTCGGCGTTCGCAGTGGGCCAGGATGTCGGCTGCCAGCGCGGCGCCGGGCTCATGGCCCTCGGCCGGTTCGACGACCGCCTTGACCTCTTCGCCCCAGTCGGCGTGCGGGATTCCGAACGCTGCCGCGTCCGCGACGGCGGGATGGGTCAGCAGCGCCGACTCGATCTCGGCCGGGTAGATGTTGACGCCACCCGAGATGATCATGTCGATCTTGCGGTCGCGGAGGAACAGATAGCCGTCCTCGTCGAGGATGCCGAGATCGCCGACGGTGAAGAAGTCGCCGATGCGGTTCTTCCTCGTCTTGGCCTCGTCCTTGTGGTAGCTGAAGCCGCCGGTGCTCATCTTCATATAGACGGTGCCCAGTTCACCGGGGGGAAGCCGGTGTCCTTCGTCGTCGAAGACGGCGAGTTCGCTGATGGGCCAGGCCTTGCCGACCGTGCCCGGCTTCTTCAGCCAGTCCTCGGCCCTCGCGAAGGCGCCGCCGCCCTCGCTCGCCGCGTAGTACTCCTCGACACAGGTGCCCCACCAGTCGATCATCGCCCGCTTCACATGGTCGGGGCAGGGAGCCGCCCCATGGATGGCATGCCGCATCGACGAGACGTCGTAGCGTTCCTTGACCTCATCGGGCAGCGCGAGCAGCCGGTGGAACTGCGTCGGCACCATATGCGTGTGGGTGCAGTCGTACGCGTCGATGAGTCGCAGCATCTCCTCGGGCGTCCACTTGTCCATCAGGACCAGCGGATGCCCGATGTGCAGGGCGGCGCCTGCGAATTGGAGTACGGCGGTGTGGTAGAGCGGCGAGCAGACCAGATGGACGTTGCCGTCGAAGGGCCTGATGCCGAAGATGCCGAGGAAGCCGCCGAGGTAGGTCTCCTCGGGGAGCTTGCCGGACAGGGGGCGGCGGATGCCGCGCGGCCGTCCGGTGGTGCCCGAGGTGTAGTTCATGACCCAGCCGAGCGCCCGGTCCTCGGGCACCGACTCCGGCTGTCCGTCGAGGAGTTCGGCGTACGGGCGGAAGCCGTCCACCGTGCCCACGGCGTAGCGGTGGCTCGCGGGGAGCTTCGCCTCGTTCGCGGCGGCGGTCGCCGCGTCCGCGAAGCGCTCGTGCGCGATGAGCACCTTGGCGCCTGAGTCGGCGACGATCCAGGCGATCTCCGGGCCCACGAGATGGTGGTTGACGGGGACGAGATACAGCCCCGCCTGGGAGGCCGCGAGATACGCGGTGAAGAACTCGACGCCGTTGGGCAGGACGACGGCGAAGGAGTCGCCCTGCTCGAGGCCGGCTGCGCGCAGGCCGTGGACGAGCCTGTTCACGCCCGCGTCCAGTCGCCCGGCGCTCCATTCCTCGCCGTCCGGTGCGATCAGGATCGTACGGCCGGGGTCGGCGGCGGCCTGGGCCCAGAAGCCGTTGGGCTCACTCACGACTGGCTCCTTCCGGCGATGCGGTTGATGCGGTCGACGGCCCGTTCGAAGCCTCGGGTCAGCTCGTCGAAGACCTGCTGCACACTGCGTTCGGAGTTCATCCGGCCGACGATCTGGCCGACGGGGGTGCCGAGCAGCGGGCCCACTTCGTACTTCTGGATTCGCGATACGGCATCGGCGACGAGGAGGCCCTGCAGCGGCATGGGCAGGGCGCCTGGGCCGTTCGGGTCGTCCCAGGCCTCGGTCCACTCCGTCCGCAGCTGGCGGGCGGGTTTGCCGGTCAGTGCGCGGGAGCGGACGGTGTCGCCGGAGCCCGCGGCGAGGAGTTTCTCGGTGAGCCCCCGGGAGTGGAGGTCGGCCTCGGTGGTGGTCAGCCAAAGGGAGCCCAGCCAGGCGCCCTGCGCGCCGAGGGCGAGAGCGGCGGCGATCTGCTCGCCGCTGCCGATGCCTCCGGCGGCGAGTACGGGAAGGGGGTTCACGGCGTCCACGACCTCGGGCGTGAGCACCATGGAGGCGATCTCGCCGGTGTGGCCGCCCGCTTCGTATCCCTGGGCGACGACGATGTCGATGCCGGCGTCGGCGTGGTGGCGTGCGTGCCGGGCGCTTCCGGCGAGGGCCGCGACGAGGACGCCCTGGTCGTGAGCGCGCTGGACGACGTCGGCGGGCGGCGAGCCGAGAGCGTTGGCGAGCAGCTTGATCGGATAGTCGAAGGCGACGTCGAGCTGGCGGCGGGCGACCTGCTCCATCCATCCGGTGATCCGCCAGCCGGAGGCCTCGCCCTCGGGGAGCTCGGGGACGCCGTGCTTGGCGAGGGTTTCCCTGACGAACTGCCGGTGGCCCTCGGGGATCAGCGCCTCGACATCGGCCTCGCTCACGCCCTCGACCTTCTTGGCGGGCATGACGACATCGAGACCGTAGGGCTTACCTCCGGTGTGCTCCTGCATCCAGTCGAGGTCGCGCTTGAGGTCGTCGGGCGCGGTGTAGCGGACCGCGCCCAGGACCCCGAATCCACCGGCCCGGCTGATGGCTGCGGCCACCGCGGGGAACGGCGTGAAGCCGAAGATGGCCTGCTCGATTCCCAGTCTCTTGCTCAGCTCCGTCTCCATGAGCCGCAGGATGCCGCAGCCCGCCGGACGAGGGAAGAGATTTTCTGATGCTGTGTCAGATTATTTGAGGTGGTTGACACCACCCCGCCTCGGCAAGAAAGTTTCACTGCCGTGGCAGTTCCCGAAAGATACTTTCAGGAGGGTGCTGGATGACTGAGGACGCAGCGGGCAGAGGGATCAGCCGGCGCAGGCTCGGCAGCGGGGTCCTGGCCCTGGGCGGAGCGCTCGCGCTGGCACCGATTCCCTTCGCCGAGGCGGCTTCGGCCTCGGGAGGCGGACCGGGAGCGGGCTTGGCCGGCGGGCCGGAAGGCGGCTCGGGCAGCGGGCCGGAAGGCGGCTCCGGCGGCCTGTCCGGTGCCGGGCAGCCCACTCTGCGGCGCGGCTCCGCCGAGCAGGCCGGACTGATCCCCGCCCATCTGGACCGACTCGTCACCGACGCCGAGAAGTTTCTCGGCCCGTCCCTCAAGCACCCCTGGTACGCGGGAGCGGTGCTGCTCGCGGGACGCGGCGGCACGGTGGCACTGCACCGGCCGATCGGCAAGGCCGTGCGCTATGCGGCGTACGACGAGAAGGCCGACGCGGGCGTGGAGTTCCCGGCGGAGCGGCAGATCGCCATGGCGCAGGACACCGTCTTCGATCTGGCGTCCGTCTCGAAGCTGTTCACCTCGATTCTGGCGGTGCAGCAGATCGAACGTGGCGCCCTCGCCCTGGAGGCCGAAGTCGCCTCGTATCTCCCGGACTTCGGGGGCGCGGGCAAGCAGGACATCACCGTGCGTCAATTGCTCACCCATACCTCGGGGTTCCGCTCCTGGATTCCGCTCTACAAGGAGCCGACGAGGGAGGGCAAGCTCCGGCTGCTCTGGAACGAGGCTCCCGCCAGTCCTCCCGGCACCAAGTACCTCTACTCCGACCTCAATCTGATCTCGCTGCAGCTGATCCTGGAGAAGATCACCGGTCACACTCTGGATGTGCTGCTCCACAACGAGATCACTGCTCCACTCGGGATGCACCGCACTCGCTTCAACCCGCCCGCCTCCTGGAAGCCGAAGATCGCCGCCGCCGAGGACGCCCGGCTGCCCTGGTCGGGTCTCGACCGCGGTCTGGTCTGGGGCGAGGTCCACGACGAGAACGCATTCGGCTTCGGCGGCGTGGCCGGTCACGCCGGAGTCTTCTCCTGCGCCTGGGACCTCGCGATCCTCGCCCGCACCCTCCTCAACGGCGGCGACTATGGTCGGTCCCGCATTCTGCGCGGGGAGTCCGTGGAGCTGATGTTCACCGACTTCAACACCGCCTTCCCGGGCGACGAGCACGGCCTCGGCTTCGAGCTCTACCAGCACTGGTACATGGGCGCCATGGCCACACCCCGCACCGCGGGTCACACCGGCTTCACCGGCACCAGCCTGGTGCTCGACCCGAGCACCGACTCGTTCCTGATCGTGCTCGGCAACTCCGTCCATCCGGTGCGCACTTGGCGTTCCGGCAGCGCACCGCGGGTCTCCGCCGCCAACAACATGGCCCGAGCAGTCGCCGTACGCCCCGAGCGCGGCCGCACCGCCTGGTTCTCCGGCATGGCCGGTGCCACGAACGCCGTGCTGGGCCTCCCCGCGATCGCCCTCACCTCGCCGCGGGCCCGGCTGTGCTGCTCGCTGTGGTGGGACACCGAGCCCGGGTCGGACGCGCTGTTCCTGGAGGGGTCGTCGGACGACGGGGTGACCTGGCGGGCGGTGCCGTTCACGACCGTACGCAAAGGGGCCGAACCGCAGCCGCACCCCACAGGGTCGGCGACCGGCTGGTCCGGGCGTGTCTGGCACCGGCTCACCGCGGATCTCTCGGCGTGGCGCGGCGGCACGGTACGGCTGCGCTGGCGATATGCGACCGATCAGCTCTATGTCGGCCGCGGCGTGTATGTGGACGCCCTGCGCGTCGAGGACGACGGCCGCCCGGTCTTCGACGAGTCGCGGCCCGCGGACGCCGCCCGGATCGAGGCCAACGGCTGGGCGGCGTCGCGGGACTGAGCCTTGGGGGGTGTCCGACGGACACCCCCCACGGAATGACCTACCGGCCGAGCACCGCCATCGCGGCGTTGTGCCCCGGCACACCGCTGACCCCGCCGCCGCGCACGGCGCCCGCACCGCACAGCAGCACATTGGCGTGTGCCGTCTCGACGCCCCAGCGCCCCGTCGACCCGGTCGCGTAGGGGAAGGCGAGATCGCGGTGGAAGATATGGCCACCCGGGAGCCGCAGTTCCTGTTCGAGGTCGAGCGGGGTCTTCGCCTCGATGCAGGGCTCGCCGTGCTCGTCGAGCGCGAGACAGTCGGTGATCGGCTCGTCCAGATACGAGTCCAGCTCGGCGAGGGTCGCCGCGAGCAGTTCGCCGCGCGCCGCGTCGTTGTCGGCGGCGAACAGGCGCGCCGGGGTGTGCAGCCCGAACAGCGTCAGGGTCTGATACCCCTGCGCCGCGAGCTCGGGACCGAGGATCGAGGGGTCGGTCAGGGAGTGGCAGTAGATCTCGGAAGGCGGCGCGCTCGGCAGCCGCCCCTCGGCGGCCTCCCGGTACGCGGTCGCCAACTGCCCGTACCCCTCCGATACATGAAAGGTCCCGGAGAACGCGTCGCGCGGGTCCACCGAGCGGTCACGCAGCCGCGGCAGCCGGCGCAGCAGCATGTTGACCTTGAGCTGGGCGCCTTCCGCGGGCGCGGGAGGCTCGTCGCCGAGCAGCGCGGCAAGGGCCTGCGGCGAGGCGTTCACCAGGACATGGCCCGCGGCGACCGCGCCCTCGGCCCGGTCGGTGCGGAAGGTCACCTCGGCCCGCTCGCCGTCGGTCTCGATCCCCGTCACCTCGTGCAGTACGGCGATCTCGGCTCCCGCCGCCCGCGCCGCGTCCGCGAGCGCCTCGGTCAGCGCGCCCATGCCGCCCACCGGCACGTCCCAGTCCCCGGTCCCGCCGCCGATCACGTGGTAGAGGAAGCAGCGGTTCTGGAGCAGCGAAGCGTCATGGGCGTCGGCGAAGGTACCGATCAGGGCGTCGGTCAGCACCACTCCCCGTACGAGATCGTCGGCGAACCGCTTCTCGATCGCCACGCCGATGGGCTCCTCGAACAGGATCCGCCACGCCGTCTCGTCGCCGATGCGCGCCCGCAGGGCCTCGCGGGTCGGCAGCGGCTCGGTCAGCGTCGGGAAGACGCGCTCGGCGACGCGCCCCGTCATCGCGTAGAAGTCCTGCCAGGACTCGTACTCCCGGTCCCCGCCGGTGAGACGGGCGAAGGAATCCCGGGTGCCGTCGCCGCCGACGAGGAGACCACCGGTGCCCTTGGGGGTGTAGGAGGAAACGGTGCGTTTGCGGACGGCGAAGCTCAGTCCCAGGTCTCGCACGATCTTTTCGGGGAGCAGCGACACGAGATACGAGTAGCGGGAGAGCCGGGCGTCGACCCCGTCGAAGGGGCGGGTGGAGACGGCGGCTCCCCCGGTGTTTCCGCGGCGCTCCAGGACGAGGACGGAGCGTCCGGCACGGGCAAGGTAGGCGGCGGCGACCAGGCCGTTGTGGCCGCCGCCGACGATCACGACGTCGTACGAAGTGTGTGCGGGCATGGCCGGACCCTAACCGCCAGGTCCTGTTCGGTCGATCAGGCAGCCGGGCAGGATCGGCCGGTCAGGGTCTAGCCGCCCTGTGTGCCTCGCTGCTGTCGCATGGCCGCCACGCGGCGGTACAACTCGACCGCCTCCGTGTGTCTGCCGAGCTGCTCCAGGCAGTGCGCCTCGTCGTTCCGGCTGGCCAGAGCGTCGGGATGGTCCATGCCCAGGACCCGTTCCCGCGCCTCGGCGACCTGGCCGTAGACCGCCAGCGCGTCCGCCCAGCGGCCCAGCCAGCCCAGGCCCACAGCCACCTCGCGGCGGCTGACGAGGGTGTCGGGGTGGTCCGCGCCGAGGACGCGCTCGCGCAGGGCGCACACGTCGCGGGCCTCGGCGAGGGCCTCCTCCCAGCGGGCGAGACGCCCGAGGTTCACACCGAGGCCGTGGCGGGCGCGCAGGGTCTCGGGGTCGGCAGGCCCGTGCAGTCGGGTGCGGTCGTCGACGAGCTCGCGGTACAGCTCCAGGGCCTGTGCGCTGCGGCCGAGCCGGCCGAGGCTTATGCCGACCTCGTAGCGCGCGGCGAGGGTGTCCGGGTGGTCGGCGCCCAGCGCCCTCGCCCGGGAGACCACCACCTCGCGATACGTCTGCAGGGCCTCGGCCCAGCGCCCCAACTGACCGAGTGCGTATGCGACTTCGTACCGGGTGACAAGCGTGTCGGGATGTTCGGCGCCGAGCACCCGGGCCCGCGCCGCGGCGACCTCGTGCGCCATCCGGTAGGAGTCCTCCAGGCGCCCCAGTCTGCTGAGGTTGAAGGCGAGGTTGTGGCGGCACCGCAGGGTGTCGGGGTGTTCGGGCCCCATGGTGCGCGCACGGGACTCGAGCACCGCCGCGTACACCTCGTGGGCCTCGAAGTGTCTCCCGAGCTGGCCGAGGACGTATGCCGTCTCCTGGCGGGCGGCGAGCGTCTCGGGATGGTCGGCGCCCAAGGTCCGCTCGCGCCCTTCCGCGACCCGGACGAACTCCCGCAGGGCATCGGCAGCGCGCCCGGTACGGCTCAGGGTGAAGCCGACCTCGTAGCGGCTGGCCAGGGTGTCCGGGTGGTCGGGTCCCAGGGAGTGTTCGCGCTCCGCGGCGACCGCGCGATGCACCTCGCCCGCCTCCTCCCAGCGGCCGAGCCGGCCGAGGCTGAGGCCCGCGTTGTGGCGGCCGACGAGGACGGCGAGCAGTTCGGGCGGCGGCGTGGGGCGCCCGGCCCCGGCGGGCGGCGGCAGCAGCGGGCCGCCACGCGGATCGGTGTACGTCGTCCACTCGCCCGTCAGCCCCGCGGTGTGGTCGGGAAGCGCGGGCCGCAGGGCCGAGGTCCCGGTCGCCTTGTGGCCGGTCGTCATACCGCGGGTCCAGGACGGGAGCCGCGGCTCACTCGACGGCGGCTGCTCGGGGCGGGGCCCCGGCACGACCCCGTGCGGCTGTCCCTGGCCCGCGGCCGAGCCGATCCGCCGTCGCAGGTCATTCGCGTCGTCGGGACGTCCCTCGGGGGTCTTGGCGAGCAGATCGAGGACAATCTGCTGGAAGTACTCGGGAATCTCGGACCGGTGGGTGCGCAGCGGCTGCGGCGAGGTGTCGCGGTGCCCGACGAGGACCGCCCAGGTGTCCTCGTGGTCGAAGGGCGGGACGCCGGTGGCTATCTCGTAGAGCACACAGCCCAGGGAGTACAGATCGCTGCGGTGGTCGACATGGTCGCCGCTGATCTGCTCGGGCGACATGTAGTGCGGGGTGCCCATCGCGATGCCGGTGCCGGTGAGCTTGGAGGTGAAGCCGATGTCCGCGCCCAGGCGGGCGATGCCGAAGTCGCAGATCTTCACCGTGCCGTCGGTGAGCCGCATGATGTTGGCGGGCTTCAAGTCGCGGTGGACGATGCCCTGTTCATGGGTGTACGCGAGGGCGTCCGCGACCTGTTCGGCGATGTCGACGACGTCGGCCACGGGCAGCGGATGCTGTTTGTTGTCTTCGAGCAGCTGGCTGAGGTTACGGCCCTGGAGCAGCTCCATGACCAGGTAGAGCACGCCTTCGTACTCGCCGAAGTCATGGACGACGGTCACCCCGCGGTGCTGGAGCGCGGCGGCGACCCGCGCCTCGCGCCGGAAGCGCTCCCGCAGGACCCGCGTGAAGGACTGGTCGTCGCGCTGAGGTCCCAGTGGCTTGAGGCACTTGACCGCGACATTGCGCCCGAGCGCCTCGTCACGGGCCCGCCACACCTCGCCCATGCCTCCGCGCCCGATGAGATCGAGCAGTCGGTACCGGCCTTGGATCAGCCTGGTTTCCGCCATCGCGTGCTGTCGCCCCCGTCGCTGAGCTGCGCCCTCCTCGGCCCGTCCAGTATGGCCTCCTGTCTGCGCAGTTTGTACGGGGCCGGGCGGCTGCCGGGGCCGAGTCGCGCCATCGCTTTCAAGATGTGACCTGGCGGGAGCTGCCAGCGTAGACGGGAGGGAACGCAGCGCAGCAGGTTGCCGGTGGCGATGAGCTGATGCGTGACGTGTTCGGGGGCGGGGGCGGGTCTGCCGTAGAGCTCATGGGCGTAAGGGGGCAGTGCGTTGTAGGCGAGCGTGGCGACGCGTCGCCACAGCAGTTCACGCGCCGGGACGAGCAGGGGGTTGATGGGCGGCCGTTGGAGAAAGTCGTCCACGTCGTGCGCCTCGGGCCCGGCGGCGAGCTCGGGGCGTACCCGGTCGAAATAGGCGTCGAGCTCTGCCACGGACGACGGCACGCCGGCCGGGTCGAGTCCGACAAGGCGGGCGGCCTCGCGCTGTTCGTCGAGATAGCGGTCGGCCTGGGCGTCGCTGAGGGGGAACCCCGAGCGGCGTCCGACGGCGAGATAGGAGCCGACCTCGGCGCAGTGCACCCACAGCAGGAGCTCGGGCTCGTCGACGCCGTAGCGCTCCCCGGTGACGGGGTCGGTGGCCCCCAGGTGGGTGTGGATACGGCGGACCCGGGCACCGGCCCGCTCGGCGGCCGGGGCGGTGCCGTAGGTGATGGTGCCGACGAAGTTCGCCGTGCGCATGAGGCGACCCCAGGCGTCGTGGCGGAAGTCCGAGTTCTGCATGACGCCTCGTACGGCGCGGGGGTGCAGCGCCTGGAGGTAGAGGGCGCGTACCCCGGCGACCCACATCATCGGGTCACCGTGCATCTGCCAGGTCACCGATTCGGGTCCGAAGAGCCCGGGGTCCGCGTCGCCATCGCTCATGTCAGCTCAGTGTGGTCCATCTGCGATCCGGTCGTAAGACGCGGGGCGATCAGCGTGCGCCCAGCTCGCCGGGGGCGCCGCGGCCCTTTCTGCCGGGAGTGCCCCCTTGCAGCACTATGACCCATTATCTTAGGCTTTTTACCATTACGTATAGGTGCTATGCGTACTGCGGCCCCACGGAGGCCGGTATGGCGAATACCGGATTCGGACAAGAGGGCGTCTCGCCCTATCTGCCCATAGCCGAGCACGGCCTCATCGGCGATCTTCACAGTGCGGCGCTCGTGGGCACCAACGGCACCATCGATTGGTACTGCTGCCCGCGCTTCGACTCACCCAGCGTGTTCGCCTCCATTCTGGACGCGAACCGGGGCGGATCCTTCGAGCTGGCCGCCGACGTGCCGACGCGAACCCGGCAGTTCTACTTTCCCGATACAAACGTTCTCATCACGCGGTTCTTCGCCTCCGACGGGGTGGCCGAGATCCAGGACTTCATGCCGATCACCGACGACCCGGGCGCGGCGGCCCCGCACCGGCTGATCCGGCGGGTGATCTGCGTCCGCGGATCCCTTCCGTTCACAGCGCGGGTGGCTCCCCGCTTCGGATACGGGGCCGAAGCCCATTCCGCGGAGCTGCAGGGCAACACCGCGCTGTTCCGGTCCGAGAGCCTGTCGTTGGCGCTGAGCGCCACCGCGCCGCTGGAGTGCGACGGCCTGGACGCGCGCTCGCGCTTCAAGCTCCTCGAAGGCGAGTCCGCGGTGTTCGCCCTGGATCCGGTCAGTGATGGCGTCATCCCGCGAGCCTGCCCCCAGGCCGAGGCGGAGGACCAGTTCGCGACGACCGTCAGGTTCTGGCGCAACTGGCTGTCCGCCTCGCGCTACCACGGACGGTGGCGGGAGATGGTGCACCGCTCCGCGCTCGTGCTGAAGCTGCTCACCTATGCGCCTACCGGTGCCATTGTGGCTGCCCCGACGACGAGCCTGCCCGAGCAGATCGGCGGCGAGCGCAACTGGGACTACCGGTTCGTGTGGGTCCGTGACGCCGCTTTCTGTGTCTACGCCATGCTCAGGCTGGGCTTCACGGAAGAGGCCGAGGCGTTTATGGGCTTCCTGTCCGAGCGGGGCATCATGCGGGGCGGCGGTTCCGAGGGTCCACTGCAGATCATGTACGGGATCGACGGGCGCAACGAGCTGCCCGAGCGTGAACTGCCCCATCTGGAGGGCTACTTGGGCTCAGCCCCGGTGCGGGTGGGCAACGCCGCCACCGGCCAGCTCCAGCTGGACATCTACGGAGCGCTCATCGACTCCGTCTACCTGTACGACAAGTGGGGACAGCCCATCAGCAGCGATCGCTGGGACGAGCTCGGTGTACTGGTGGACTGGCTCTGCGAACACTGGGACCAGCCGGACGACGGCGTATGGGAAACGCGCGGAGGACGCAGGAACTTTGTCTACTCACGGCTGATGTGCTGGGTGGCGATCGAGCGAGCGATCCGGATGGCGAACCGGCGCGGGCTGCCCGCGGACCTCCCCCGGTGGCGGCAGAGCCGTGATGCGATCTACCGGGAGATCATGCAGCGCGGCTGGTCCCCTGACCGAGGGGCGTTCGTTCAGCACCTCGACGATCATGTACTCGACGCCTCGGTGCTGATGATGCCGATGGCCAAGTTCATCTCGCCCACCGACCCGAAATGGCTCGCGACCCTGGACGCGCTCACCGCTGACCTGGTGTCCGACTCCCTGGTCTACCGCTACGACCCCGAAGCCAGCCCGGACGGCCTGCGCGGGGCCGAGGGCACCTTCTCGATCTGCTCCTTCTGGTACGTCGAGTCGCTCGCCCGCGCCGGACGGCTGGAGGAGGCCCGGCTGGCCTTCGAGAAGATGCTCACCTACGCCAACCACGTCGGCCTGTACGCCGAGGAAATCGGGCTGACCGGCGAACAGCTCGGCAATTTCCCGCAGGCATTCACCCATCTCTCCCTGATCAGCGCCGCGTTCAACCTCGACCGCGCTCTTGGCTGACAGGCCGGTCCAAATCCCATCAAATCTGCACATCTTTCCCGCCCAGGCGGCACCGTTTGAACGATCAAAGTGGCGGCGGGTTAGCATATGAGCGCCGCCTAGCTCGAAAGATAATTCTGTGACTGTCAATGACGACTCGTTCACCAACTGGAAAAACCGCGAGGAGATCGCGGAGTCGATGATCCCCATCATCGGGAAGCTGCACCGGGAGCGGGACGTCACGGTCCTGCTTCACAGCCGCTCCTTGGTGAACAAGTCGGTGGTCAGCATCCTCAAGACCCACCGATTCGCCCGGCAGATCGACGGTGAGGAACTTGTCGTCACCGAGACGCTGCCGTTCCTGCAGGCGCTCACCACGCTCGATCTCGGCCCTTCCCAGATCGACATCGGCATGCTCGCCGCGATGTACAAGGCCGACAACCGCGGTCTCTCGGCCCAGGAGTTCACCGCCGAGGCCGTCGTCGGCGCCACGGGTGCCAACAAGATCGAGCGCCGCGAGTCGCGCGACGTCGTCCTCTACGGTTTCGGGCGCATCGGCCGTCTCGTCGCCCGCCTGCTCATCGAGAAGTCCGGCTCCGGCAACGGCCTGCGCCTGCGCGCCATCGTCGTCCGCCAGGGCGGCGACCAGGACATCGTCAAGCGAGCCTCGCTGCTGCGGCGCGACTCCATCCACGGCCAGTTCCAGGGCACGATCACCGTCGACGAGGCGAACAGCACGATCATCGCCAACGGCAACGAGATCAAGGTGATCTACGCCAACGACCCGTCGGAGGTCGACTACACGGCGTACGGCATCAAGGACGCCATCCTCATCGACAACACCGGCAAGTGGCGCGACCGCGAGGGCCTGTCGAAGCACCTGCGCCCGGGCGTGGACAAGGTCGTCCTCACCGCGCCGGGCAAGGGCGACGTCCCCAACATCGTGCACGGCGTCAACCACGACATGATCAAGCCGGACGAGCAGATCCTGTCCTGCGCGTCGTGCACCACCAACGCGATCGTCCCGCCGCTGAAGGCGATGGCGGACGAGTACGGCGTCCTGCGCGGCCACGTGGAGACCGTCCACTCGTTCACCAACGACCAGAACCTGCTGGACAACTACCACAGCTCCGACCGGCGCGGCCGCTCGGCGCCGCTCAACATGGTCATCACCGAGACCGGTGCCGCCTCCGCCGTCGCCAAGGCGCTGCCCGACCTCAAGGCGCCGATCACCGGCAGCTCGATCCGCGTCCCGGTGCCGGACGTCTCGATCGCGATCCTCAGCCTGCGGCTCGGGCGCGAGACCACCCGCGAGGACGTCCTCGACTACCTCCGCAACGTCTCGCTGACCTCGCCGCTCAAGCGCCAGATCGACTTCACCACCGCCCCCGACGCGGTCTCCAGCGACTTCATCGGCTCGCGCCATGCCTCGATCGTCGACGCCGGCGCCACCAAGGTCGACGGCGACAACGCGATCCTCTACCTGTGGTACGACAACGAGTTCGGCTACTCCTGCCAGGTCATCCGCGTCGTCCAGCACGTCTCCGGGGTGGAGTACCCGACCTACCCGGTTCCGGTGGTCTGATCGCGGCGGTGCCAGTTGGCATCAGGGCAATTCGTGACCTGAACTGGTGCCAACTGGCTTCAGCGACTGGAGACTCGGCGCAAGCCCGCCGGCCGAGCAGGCGCACAGCACTGACCACAGCACTCTGAACCGCCCGAAGACTGATCATTGTCGCCGAGGACCGATGATCAGTATGTTCGTCTCACCGAAGGTTGGGACGGCGGGGCCTCAGGGGGTTTGATGCGGGTAAGGCAACGACCTCAGCACGTAGACCATGCCGTTGACGACCAGCCGGTCATCGGCCCGGGGACGGCCGGTCGCGGCCTTCGTTCTTCCAGGGCACTGCGCATCGAGAGGTCTTCACCATGCCCGTGGCCAATCCCCGTTTCAGCATCCTCTCCGAGGACTTCGCCGCAGACCCCTACCGCTACTCCGCACAGCTGCGGGAGCACGCTCCGGTGCACTACGAGCCGGGGATCGACAGCTATTTCCTCTCCCGCTACCAGGACGTCAAGCGGGTGCTTACCGACCATGAGGCGTTCACTACCGAGACGCTGCAGGTGCGCGCCGAGCCGGTGATGCGCGGGCCGGTTCTCGCCCAGATGACCGGGGCCGAGCACACCGCCAAGCGAAAGATCGTCGTCAGGAGTTTCACCGGCCAGGCCCTGAAGAACCAGATACGCGCCGTCCAGGCCAACGCCGCCGAACTCATGGCCCCCTTCCTTTCCCGAGGCCGGATGGACCTCGTCAACGATTTCGGCAAGCCCTTCGCCGTCCACGTGACCCTCGATGTCCTCGGTTTGGACAGAGAGGACTGGCGGCAGGTGGCCGCCTGGCACAGCGGGGTCGTCGAGTTCATCACCAGCATGACTCTCACCCCCGAGCGCCGCCGGCACTGCATGGACTGCGCGGAGCAGCTGGAGGCCTATCTCGTACCCGTCATCGAACAGCGGCGCCGCCACCCCGGCGAGGACCTGATATCGACGCTGTGCACCGCCGAGTTCGACGGCGTCGCCATGAGCAATCGCGACGTCACGGCGCTGATCATCAACGTGTTGGCTGCCGCCACCGAGCCCGCGGACAAGACCCTCGCCCTGCTCTTCAAGCACCTGATCGACCACCCCGAGCAGATGGCGCAGGTACGCCAGGACCCGAACCTGCTGGCCGCCGCGATCGCCGAGACCCTGCGCCACACGCCGCCGGTCCAGCTCATTCCCCGCCAGGCGGAGGAGAACGCGGTGTTCGCAGGCACCACCGTCCCGGCAGGTGCCACCGTCTTCTGCATGATCGGTGCGGCCAACCGCGACCCCGAGGCCTTCACCGCCCCGGACACCTTTGACATCCACCGCCCGGACCTGGGCACCGCCCGCTCCTTCACCGCGGCCGCCCAGCACTTGGCCTTCGGTACCGGACTCCACCAGTGCGTCGGCGCGGCCTTCGCACGCGCCGAGATCGAGACCGTCGCCGCAATGCTGCTGCCCCTGCTGGACCAGGTCCGCTACAGCCCCGGCTTCCGCTACCAGGAGACCGGCCTGTACACCCGAGGCCCTGTCTCCCTGTCGCTGGACTTCACTCCGTCCACGAACGCGGCGGCACCGGCCACGGCTGACGGCCGTCCCTGACCCCGGCCTCATCAAGTGAACATGGCAGGGCCTCCGTTAGGATCTCCGCGGAGTAGCGGCCCTGGAGGGGGAATCGGTCTCCGAAGCGCCGGATGCGACACCGCCCTGCGCAACTCGTGCCGGTGGCTGTCACCGCGCGGCCCGATGGGTGTCATGAGGGCATGGCTGTCGAGCGCTGGAGCAAAGGGGATGGGAGCCGCCATGGTGTCCGTGGGAGAGAGACTGAGCAGAGCGCGCGTGCGGGCCTTCATCGGCCGGGACGAGGAACTCGGGCGCTTCGAGGAGGCTTTGGCCGGCGATCCGCAGGCACCGTTCGCGTTCTACGTGTACGGGCCGGGCGGCATCGGGAAGTCGACGCTCCTGAGGCGTCTGGCGGACCACGCTCGTGCGACGGGCCGGCTGCTCGTCGAACTCGACGGCCGGTTCGTCAGCCGGGACCCGGCCGAATTCGAGCGCGCTGCCGGTCCTTTCCTGGATGTTCCGGGCGCGGTCCTGTTCGTGGACTCCTTCGAGCACTGCCAGTGGCTGGAGAGCTGGCTGTGGCACCACTTTCTGCCCCGCGCCGCGGACGACACCCTGGTCGTCCTGGCCGGACGGCACGCTCCGCAGCCGCAGTGGACCGCCGACCCCGCCTGGTCCCGGCTCCTGCACGTGACCGAGTTGGAGCCGTTCTCCGCGGAACAGGCCCGCAGTCTGCTGGTCGCGGCGCAGATCCGTCCCGAACTGCGTGACCGGGTGCTCCGCTTCGCCGGCGGCAACCCCTTGGCTCTGTCCCTGGCGGCCGCGGCAGGATCGGCGGGCTGCTCCAGGGAGGAGATCTGGGCCCCGTCGGCGGACGTCCTGCGCACACTGTTGGCGGGGTTGATCGGTGAGGTCCCCACGGCTGCCCACCGCCGCGCCCTGGAGGTGGCGGCACAGGCCCACTCGACGTCCGAGGAACTGCTCGCCGCCGTGCTGCCGGGGGAGGATGCCCATCTGCTCTTCTCCTGGCTGAGGGACCTGCCCTTCATGGAGTCCACGCATCGGGGGCTCCACCCGCACGACGCCGCACGCGAGACGCTGGCCGCCGACCTGCGCTGGCGTGCTCCCAATGCGTTCGAGACGATGCGCCGGCGCCTGGCGGACGAGTACCTGCGCATCCTGCGCGAGGGGCCCGAGGAGCGGGTGTGGACCGTCACCGACGAGCTCTTCTACCTCTTCCGGGAGGGGGAGACCCTGGCCCGGCTGCGCACCTGGTCCCGCGAGGACGAGGTGCACGACCGTCCCCTGCACCCGGACGACATCGATGTCATGCTGCGGATGGCCGAGGAGACCGAGGGGGCCGCCTCCGCGGAACTGGTCCGCTACTGGGCACAGCGCCAGCCGCAGGCCTTCAGCGTCTACCGTCTCGTGAGCACGGGCCGGATCGTGGCCTTCACCGCCCGACTCGCTCTGCCGGCCCCTCCCGACCCCCAGGACCTTGCCACCGATCCAGTCGTCGCCGCCGCATGGCGGTACGCCGATGCCACCTCGCCGGTGAGCCCCGGTGAACACATCGGCGTAAGCCGCTTCTCGATCTACCCCGAGCGGTACCAGATCCCCTCGCGCGTCATCGACTTGAGCAGTTCCCGGGCCCAGGCGGAGGCAGCCCGTGCCCGCGGTCGCGCCTACGGCTTCGCCGTCTACCAGGACGCCGAGACCTGGGCCGAGCGCGTCAAGGGCACCCTCAGCGACACCGGGGCGCGCCCGCGAGTCGGTGAGCACACCTACGGGCTGTTCAGCGTCGACTGGCGTCAGGTACCCGTGGAGACCTGGCTTCTCCGCTTCATATCGGCCCCCGACGCACCGGTCCCGTCCGGACCGTCGCCCATCTCACGTACCGCGTTCGACCAGGCCGTGCGCGAAGCGTTGGCGCACTGGCGCGATCCGGGCGCCTTCGCCGCCTGTGCCCTGATGCGTACGCGTCTCGCAGCCGACTTCGGTGATCCCGTCGAGGAGTTGCGCACCCTGCTGCGCCGGGCCGTCGACGACCTCGCCCATGACCCGCGCGGAGTGCGCGCCTGCGAGGCCCTGACGGCAGGCCACTTCTCCGGTGCACCCACCCAGGAGGCCGCAGCCCGCCGGCTGGGCCTTCCGTACGGCACCTACCGTCGCCACCTGCGCCAGGGCCTGGACCTGCTCTGCGAAGCCCTGTGGCAGCAGGAGCTGCACGGCCCCCGCTAGGGCGTGTTTTGGAAGTCCCTCCCCAGAGCTTCGCCTGGGAGGTACCCCCACCCCGCGACGCCTGGCACGCGCACTCGCGGTGTTGTCGCGGTCGCCCAAGTGCGTCCAGTACGAGGGCGATCTCCCCCAGACTTCGTCCGGGGGTGCCCCCACCGCCTTGCGATTGCACGCACCGGACGCCGCGGGGCCCGCCCTGCGGGCGGACGGCGCTACTTCCAAACACGCCCTGGGCCCGTCCGGCCGATCTTGCCGGGCTCGCGTCCCCTGGAGCGGCACCTCTCCCCCGTAGCCCTTCGGGCAGGGGAAGTGCCCCCATCGCCAGAACCCGCTCGCTGATCCGGCCTGATCGACAGGACAGGGCATAGCAACCGAAGCCGCGCGCTTCGGCAGTTGCGAGTGGACAGGTGCGGACAGCAGTGGACAGTCCTCGCCCCTGTCGGGCCTGGAAAGTGGACAGCGTCCGACCCGAGCCTGTGCGACATGAACGTTGCACGCACGCAGACGAACCAGGCAGCCCGCCGAGCCCCCCGGCCGGGAGCCGTGCTCGCGGCACTCGCCGCGGCGCAGTTCACCGTCATGCTCGCCACCTCGATCGTCAATGTGGCGCTCCCGCAGATCCGCGCCGGAGTCGGCCTGTCGGACGGCGGAACCACCTGGGTGGTCAACGCCTACGGCCTGGCGTTCGGGGCACTGCTCCTGGCGGGCGGGAGGGCGGCCGATCTCCTCGGCCGCCGTCGGGTGCTTATCGCCGGGCTCGCGCTGTTCGCCGCGGCTTCGCTGTCGGCGGGACTGGCTACCACTCCGGGCGTACTGATCGCTGCCCGCGCCGTTCAGGGACTTGCCGCCGCCGCCATCGCCCCGGCCGCGCTCGCGCTGACGATGGACCAGTTCCCCTCCGGCCCGGGGCGTGGCAAGGCACTGGGGGTGTGGGGGGCGGTCTCCGGCGCGGGAGGAGCAGGCGGCGTCCTACTGGGCGGTGTGCTCACGCAGGCGTGGGGCTGGCCCTGGATCTTCCACACGGTCGCGCTCGGGGCGGCGCTGGTCCTGGCCGCCGTGGCTGTGCTGGTGCCACGGGCGGACGGACATAAGGCAGGGCGGTTCGACCTGCTGGGCACTGCCACCGTCACCCTCGCCCTGACCTGCCTGGTCTGGAGCCTGACCACCGCACGCGGCGCCGGCTGGACCGACGGCCGGGTGCTGGGCGCCCTCGTGGCCGCCGCCGCGCTGCTCGCGGCCTTCGCCGTGATCGAGCGCCGCCGGCCGAACGCCCTGATACCGCCGCGTCTGTTCACTACCGGCCAGGTCGCCGCGGGCAACCTGCTGATGGCGCTGCTGGGCTCGGTGTGGATCGCCCTGTTCTTCTTCCTGCCGCTCTACCAGCAGCAGGTCCTCGGTTCCAGCCCCTTGGCAACCGGAGCGGGACAACTCCCGCTCGCGGGCGCCAATATGCTCGGCGCCGCCCTGGCGCCGCGCATCGCCCGGCGCATCGGGGCCTCCGCGACCGTAACCGCGGCCCTGCTCACCGAGGCCGCGGGCCTGATGTGGCTGTCACGGATCAGCGCCCACGGCAGCTACCTCGCCGACCTCCTCGGCCCGAGCATCGTGATCGGCCTGGGCCTCAGCATCGCCTTCGTCCAGCTCACCGCGCTCGCCGTGGACGGCGTCCCACGGGAGGACGCGGGTCTGGCCGGCGGCCTGGTGAACACCACCCGCCAGGTCGGCGGCGCCATCGGCCTCGCCGCCCTGGCCACTCTGGCCGGCTCCGTCACCGCCCACGCGTCCACCCACCAGCCCCATCTGGAAGCCCTCACCGCCGGCTACCGCACCGTCTTCACCGTCGCCGCCGCGGTCCTGGCCGCAACATCCCTCCTCGCGCTGCTCCTCACCCGCTCCACCGGCCCGCGTCCCGCAACCACCTCCACCGGCCCGGCCTCCGACCCGCAACCCGCCTGAATCTCCTGAATCCGGCTGAACCGATGGATCAGCCGCGCCACCGGAACATGTCCCCCAGAGAGAGGAACCCGCAGCCATGGTCACCATCGACATGACCGCCCCCGTCATCGTCCGCCTGAGCACCGAGGTCAACGCCCCGCTGGAGACGGTGTGGGGGCTGCACACCGACATCGCGTCCTGGCCCACCTGGAACACGGACATCGACGAGGCCAAGCTCAACGGCCCCCTGATGCCCGGCAACTCCTTCAGCTGGCGAACCCACGGCATGGAGATCACCTCCACCGTGCGCGAACTGGTCCCCGGCGAGCGGATCGTGTGGGGCGGCCCCGCCGCCGGCATCACCGGCATCCATGTGTGGACGTTCGAGCAGAACGGCGACCACGTCACCGTCCGCACCGTGGAGTCCTGGAGCGGCGCCCCGGTCGAAGCCGCGGCCGACCACCTCGGCAAGGCCCTTCACGACTCCCTGGAGAGCTGGCTCTCCCACCTCAAGTCCCGTGCCGAACAAGCTGCCTGACAAACGAGCTCACATCCCCAGAAAGAGGTTCCTGCCATGACTGCTGCGAAGCCCTACCTGACCGGCCACTACACCCCCGTCGCCGACGAGGTCACCGCCACCGGACTCACCGTGGAGGGCACGCTGCCCCAGGAGCTGGACGGCCGGCTGATCCGCAACGGCCACAACCCCAAGCCCGGTGTCACCCCGACCCACTGGTTCAAGGGCAGCGGCATGGTCCACGGCATCCGCCTCCGTGAGGGCCGCGCCGAGTGGTACCGCAACCGCTGGGTGCACACCCCCGCCCTCGACGGCGCGCCCTACATGACCGAGCGCGGCCCCGACCTGACCGCCAGCGCCGCCGGCACCCACGTGATCGAGCACGCCGGACGGCTGCTCGCCCTGTGCGAGGCAAACCTCCCCTTCGAACTCACCCCGGACCTTGAGACCGTCGGCGCGTACGACTTCGGCGGCACGCTGCGCAGCGCGATGACCGCGCACCCCAAGGAGGACCCGGTCACCGGGGAGTTGCACTTCTTCGGCTCCTCGCCCTTCCCGCCGTTCCTGACGTACTACGTCGCCGACGCCAAGGGCGGGATCGTCCACAGCGCCGAGATCCCGGGAGCGACCGCCTCCCTCAAGCACGACTTCGCCCTGACCCGCCGCCATGTGGTCTTCATCGAGGGCAATGTCACCTTCGACCCGGCCGAGCACTCCGGCATCCCCTACGGCTGGAGCGACGCCCAGCCCGCCCGTATCGGCATCATGGCCCGCGGCACCGACGGCGCCCCGCAGGTCCGCTGGTTCTCCATCGAGCCCGGCAACCTGCTGCACGTCGCCAACGCCTACGAGGACGGCCAGGGCCGGATCGTCCTGGAAGGCCCCACCGTGGACCGGGAGGGCTTCCAGCTCTCCTGGAACTGGTGGGTCGGCGCCCCCGGGCGCGGCACCGAGCCCGCCGCCCGCTCCTACACCCGCCGCTGGGTGGTCGACATGGCGGCCGGTTCCGTCGACGAGCAGATCATCGACGACCTCACGGTGGAGTTCCCGACCATCAACGAGGACTACCTGGGCTCTGAGAACCGCTACCAGTACGCCATCTCCTTCCCCGACGAGAAGGGCTTCGGCGGCTACGGCATCGTCAAGTACGACCGCACCACCGGCGCCCGCCGCATCCACCAGGTCGGCGACGCCCGCATGCCCAGCGAAGCGGTGTTCGTCCCCGCCGCCGGAGCCACCCGTGAGGACGACGGCTACCTCCTCACCGTGACCTCGGACCTCAAGCAGGACGCCTCCCAGCTCCTCGTCCTCGATGCCTCCGGCCTCGACCGGATCGCCACCGTCCACCTCCCGCGCCGGGTCACCGGCGGCATCCACGGCTCCTGGATCCCCGACACCGCCCTGGAGGCCACCCAGGGCTGAGCCACAGAGAAGACGCCGCCGACTCGCGAGGCGCGCATCGGACAACCGCACGCCGCCGAAACCCCATCCCGCCAAGGCAGTTGCCGGCCGCGAGACGCTCCGGCTCCGGCACCGCCCACAGCTCCGTAAGCGTCGCCGGTTTCCCTGGCCCCGCCTCCTCCCGGAGCACCCCCGAACAACGCCTCGAACCCCCACAGGCCGAGGCGCACGACCAAGGAACTCGACATGACAAGAATCCGGAAAAGCGCCCGTTGGATGGCCGCCGTCTCCGCGCTCGCAGTCACCATCATCGCCGTACCGGCGCTCGCGCAGACCGAGGACGCCGACCACCGAAGCCCCGCCAAGGGCATCGACTGGCACGCCTGCGCCGACACCGACTTCAAGCACATGCAGTGCGGATCGATCCAGGTACCAGTGGACTGGTCTCACCCCGACTCCGGCAGCACCACCCTCGCCGTGGTCCGCCGCCCGGCGGACGACCGGGCCCACCGCCAGGGCACCCTGCTCCTCAACGACGGAGCCGGCGGCTCCGCCATCGAGCAGCTGCGATTGGCGATGCACATCGGCATGCCGAACTTCGCCGGCGCCATGACGCAGAACTTCGACCTGGTCGCGGTGGACCCGCGCGGAGTGGGGCACAGCACGCCGATCCGTTGCGGCGAACCGCTGAAGCCCGCCGGAGTCAGCCACTTCCCGCAGAGCCGGGCCGCGTTCAACGCGCTCGTGTCCCACAACCGGGCCTTCGCCGAAGACTGCCTGCGCCGCAACGGCCGGCTCATCGCCCACGTCGACCAGACCAGCACCGCAAGGGACTTCGAGGCGGTCCGGATCGGGCTGGGCGAACGGCAGCTGAACTGGTACGGCATCCACTACAGCACCCTCCTCGGACGCACCTACGCCAAGCTCTACCCCGGCAGACTGCGCACCATGGTCCTCGACACCGCCCTGGACGACACCGGCTCGCCTCTCTCGCGAGTCACCCGGGAGGCGGCCACCGCCGAGACGGCCTTCAACCGCTTCACCGCCTGGTGCACCACGTCGAAGGACTGCGCCCTGCACGGCAAGGACGTCGCGGCCGAGTACGACGCCCTCGTCGCCCGTGCCGACCGCGATCCGATCCCGACCGGGGGCACGGGCCACCAGCCGCTGACCGGTGAGGACATCCGCGAGGCCACCCAGGACTACCTGACCCTGTCCGGTGTGACCTGGCCGGAGCTGGCGGAGGCCGTCGTCAAGGCCAAGGGCGGCGACGCGACGGACTTCACCCACGACCCGGACAACACCCTCGACCCGGTCCAGGTACAGGTGCCCGCCTGTCTCGACAACGCCCGAACGGTGCAGACCCTCCCCCAGCTCACCCGGCTGCGGAAGGAACTCGCCCGCGTGTCCCCGCACCTCGGCGGCGCCGTGCGCTCCTACAAGACCATCGCGGGCTGCCTCGGCTGGCCCCTCCCGGCCAAGCCCGTCGAGGCGGGCGCCCCGGTCCACGGCGCACCGCCCGCACTGGTCCTCCAGTCCACCCACCAGGCCCTCGCCCCCTACCGCGCGGGCGCGGCCATGGCCGCCCAGCTGCCCGGCAGCGTCGTACTCGGCCATGAAGGCGACGACTACAGCATGTTCCTGGTCTCCAAGTGCGTCCAGGAGGCCACCAACCGCTACCTGACCACCCGCGCGCTGCCCACCTCTGGCACCACCTGCACCGACTGAGAAGTATCGCCTTGCCGAAGGTGACCGTCGGCAGCGCGCCCGAGGTCACGCAGGTCTTCGGAGCCCTCTGAGCGGTGACCTCACCGCTCAGAGGGCTCCGAGCGCCTTTGCCCAGGTGGCCAAGAGTCCTTGCTCAAGGCTGCGTCCAGTAGCGTCTCGGCCGCACGCCGAGCGTCGGTGAAGGCCTCCGCGTCGTTGCAGGAGGCCGCGAGCGCGTTGGCACCCTCGAACAGCACGGCCAGTTGCCGACCCAGTGCCTCCGGGTCGGCTGCTCCGGCCTCCGCGGCGGTGGCCACGAGGCGGTCGCGGAAGACCTGCTTGTGCCGCTGCGCGAGGTGGGCGATCTCGGGCAGTCCCCCGGCGCCCTCGACGACGGCGTTGTGGAACGGACAGCCACGGATGACCGCCGCCGGGCCCCCGTCGATCGGGGCGAAGATCGCCAGCTCGCGCGCCTCTTCGCCGAGACCCGCCGGTACCTCGACGACGCCGAGGCCGCGCTGGCCGCGCACGACACCGCGGACGCGTTCTTCCGGGCGATGCTCGACCGCTACCCGGACCATCTCGGCCCGACCGTTCTCTGGGTCAGCTCCCGCGCCCTCTACCTCGCGCGCGAAGGCGGCGACCCGGTGCAGAACCTCGTAGCAGCCTGGCGGCGGTAAGCGACGCGGTGCGACTTTCGTCGCACGCGGGTGCGACGAACGGATGCTGTGTACGCGGGAGGTGGCACCTACCGTTGCCCTGTGGAAGTGACGACGAGGGCCCGCGCCGTGTTCAAACGCCTGGTCGTGCCGGGCATGTGGTCTCGGCGGCGGATCGTCGGCGAGGTGGTCCTGGCGCTCGTCATGGCCCTGCTGGCGGCGGCTGCTGTGAGTCTGTCGGACGGCGGCGCTGATCGGATGACCGCCGTGGCGGTGGCCGGTGCCACCCCCGTGTTGTCGCTGCTGCGGCGGGTGTTCCCAGCGAGCGTGCTGGTTCTCGCCGGTGCTGTCGCCGCTCTGTTCGGCCAATTCTTGATCCTGCTCACGGTGGCGGGCTGGTCGGCGGGCGCGAGGATCGAGTCGCGGCGGCGAGCGCTGTTGGCGTTCACGGCCTCGTGCGTCCTCTATGCGGGCCTGTCCGTGAAGCAGGAGATGCCCGGGCTGTCCGCGCTGACGGCGCTGCTGTTCGCCGCCTTCTCGTTCCTGGCGACGGTGGTCGTGCCCGGCCTCACCAGTCGCTACCGCGCCCAGCGCCGCACGCTCCTCTACGCGTTGCACGAGCACAACGCCCAGCTGCTGCGCGAGCGGGAGATGATCGCGTCCCACGCGCGCATGCGCGAGCGCCAGCGGATAGCCCAGGACATGCACGACAGCCTCGGCCACCAGCTGGCGCTGATCGCCGTTCACACGGGCGCGCTGGAAGTGGACCGGGAGCTGACGGACAGGCAGCGGGAGGCGGTCGGGGTGCTGCGCGAAGCGTCCGTGGCCGCGATGCACGAGCTGCGCGAGGCCGTCGGTATCCTGCGCGACGGTACGCAGGCGCAGGAGCGCGAGAGCGAAGCGGAGCCCGCGTCCCGCGGTGTGGCCGGCATCGACGCTCTGGTGGAGGCGTCCCGGGGCGCGGGGACCGACGTTGAGCTGCGGCGCTCGGGCGATGTGCGGCCGCTTGCCCCCGCTGCGGACCACGCGGCGTACAGGATCGCCCAGGAGGCGTTGACCAACGCACTGAAGCACGCGCCGGGCGCCTCCATCACCATGGAGCTGCGGTATGAGCCGGACTCGATGGTGGTCGAAGTGGCCAATGGTCCGGTGCCGGTGATGCCCGGTGGCGGGCGGCGGCCTGTGGTGAGCGGCGGGCAGGGGCTGACCGGGCTGGGTGAACGGGCCCGGCTGGTCGGTGGCATGGTGCACGCCGGGCCGGCCGGCGGCGGTTTCCGGGTCGCGGGTGTACTGCCGTACGGGCCTCAGGGGCTGGACCCGGCGGACAGCGGCGGGACGGGGCGGCCGGGCCCGGGGCTGACCGGGGAGACCTTCGTCGATGCGGGGAACTACTTTCGGGAGCAGAGCGGAGGGGCACTGCCCGGCGACGGTGGAGCGGTCATCGACTGGTCCGGACCGCCGCAGAGGCAGAGGGAGTTCGACAACGCTATGGGAAGCAAGACGAAGGGCATTGCGATCGGGTGCGGCCTCGCAGTGTTGATACTCGGGGCGTTGGTTGCCGTGGGGTTCTACATGCTGATGGGCGAGGCCGACGAAGCCATGATCGAACCGTCGGTCTACAACTCGGTGAAGGTCGGCGACACCGAGACGGCCGTGCGGGACAAGCTGCCGGAAGGCAAGTCGTTCCTGACCGAGGGCCTGGACGACAAGGGGCCCGCAAAGCCGAAGGACGCCACGTGCCTCACCCTGCTGTCGACAGAGACGGCGGACGACCCGGAAAAGGAACCCGTCTTCCGCTTCTGCTTCAAGGACGGAAAGGTGATCGAGAAGCAGTCATACTTGGTCAAGAGCTAGTCCGGGCCGCCGACCTGCACGGTGCCCCTGAGGCACTCGCCCGGCTGAAGGAGTACGACTTCAGCCCGCCGTCCGCCTCATTCGACGCGGCCTTCGGCGGAACTCCCTGACGTACTCGCCGGCCGAGTGCCGTCGCAGGGCAGGCTCCCTCATGGCGTTCCCCCGGCGGCTTGCCCAGAGGCCGACGTTCATGAACGCGGTGCGTCGACGCCGCCAGGTTGGACGCCCCGGACGGGCCGCCCACGTCAGGCCGCAGCCCGCTTGGCAGGGGCCGATCGGGCGGGCCGAGGTCCGAACGGCTCTCCATTCGTTCCCGGTCGGCCCTATCCGTCGTACAGCTCGAGACGGACGCTCATGGCAAAGAATCGCGGACCGCTGCGAAAGGTCGGTCATGAAGCATCTGCGAACCGTCGGTGACGTGATGACCCACGCCGTGATCGCGGTTGGTCCCGACGCGCCGATCAAGGAAATGGTCGAGAGCATCCGGCAGTGGCGGATCAGCGCCCTGCCGGTTCTCACGGGTGACGGGCGCGTCGCGGGCGTGGTCTCCGAGGCCGATCTGCTGGTGAAGGCGCAGGGGGATGACACGTCAGGGGCGGTGACAGCACAACAGCTGATGACCGCTCCGGCAATGACGGTGTCAGCCGACGCGACGGTCGCCGGAGCCGCCCGGCTGATGGCGCTCGGTCATCTCAAGCGGCTCCCTGTCGTCGACGGCGAGGGCCACCTCTTGGGTGTCGTCAGCCGGGGCGATCTGCTGAAGATCTACCTCCGCCCTGACGCCGACATAGCAGAGGAGGTGCGGAGCGAGCTCGTCGCGCAGCTGGTCCCGGTCGGCTCAGGAACGGTACACGTGCATGTCGAGGACGGGCTCGTCACTCTGTCCGGCACGGTCTCCGATACCTCACTTCCGGACGTGCTCGCCCGGGCGGCCCGGGCAGTGCCGGGCGTCGTGAACGTGGAGGCAGACATCGATGTGGATACGCCGGTGCACTGAGCCGAGAGCGGGCTTGTTCGGGTCCGTGCGGGCCGGCCGAAGGAGGTCCCGACCACGACTGGAACCGTCACCGCGGGCCTGGACGACTCGCCGCAAAGTATCGCCGCGGCCAGTTGGGCGGCACGTGAGGCCGAGTTGCGCCGAGACCGCCTGCACCTCGTCCATGCGGACGATTGGCCCACGACGGCGGTGGTCCGCCTGGTCAGCCCGGATGAGCAGCGTCGATGGGCCGACACCCTCCTGAGCCGCACCTCCGACGAACTGCGAAAACGCCATCCGGGTCTGGAGATCACCGCGAGCCGGCTGTCCGGGCGGCCCGCGGCCTCCCTGTCCGCCGAGGCTTCGAAGGCGGAAATGCTGGTGATCGGTTCGCTCCGGCTGACGGGAGTGCCGGGCTCCCTCATCGGTTCCGTCACCATGGCAACGATCAGTGCCACCGAACGGCCCGTAGTACTCGTCAGGGCCGCCACTTCGACGGGCAAGGGGGAGACCGGTCCGGATACAGGCGTCGAACCGGCCGAGGGCACGGGCCCGTACCGGGAAGTGGTAGTCGGCGTGGACATCGATCAATCCTGCGACGGACTCCTTGCCTTCGCCTTCGACGAGGCCGCACAGCGCGGGTGCACACTGCAGGTCGTCCACGCCTGGAGCCTGCCTCTCGGTTTCAGCTACGCGCCGGCCCTCAATCCGGGGATCCCGTCGGACGTGGAACGGCGGGCGGCGAAGACACTCAGCGACCTGCTAATCCCATGGCGAGAAAAGTTCCCGTCGGTGAACGTCGTCGAGAAGGCCGTCGCCGGACCTGTCGCGCAGCACGTGCTGAATGCGCCTCCGCGGACTTGGTGGTCGTCGGCCGCCGTATTCGGCGCAGTCCCGTCGGCGCGCACATCGGCCACGTAGCCCTTGCGGTGATGCACCACGCCGACGCACCCGTCGCCGTCGTCGCCCATCACTGACGGTGTGTGGGGGAAGTCGCCCTGGCCCGGGTGCTCTCAAGCCTCGCGCTACGGTGCGAGGTCCCGACGCGCGAGCAGCACGAACGCCGCGGTCAGTCCGGCCAGACCGGCACCTGCCAGTACGCCGAACGAGATCCACGGGACCGTGCCGTCGGCCAGCGCGTCACCCGGTGTGTAGTAGTGGAACGGGCTGACGAAACGCAATGGCGCTGCCCTGGACCAGGCCAGCGCGACGAAGTTCACGGCGAATCCAACGGATCCGACGGCTATCGTCGCCCCGACCACCTGCCCCCTCCTTCGGCCCACTGCCGAGACGGCAAGCGCAAAACCGGTCAGGCAGAGGGCAAAGCCGCAGCCGAGCAGCCCCGCCGCGAAGACGCCAGTGATCGGCACCTCGCGGTGCAGGCGCGGTGAGAGCAGAACTCCGGCGGCCACGGTGCCCGTGGCCGCAGCGTTGAGCAGTACGGAGGCGATGGCGAGGGCGGCCGTCCGCTCGGCCAGCAGCCGTGCCCGGGAGACGGGCCGGACCATCAGAAGTTCGATCGTCCCGGACTCCACGTCGGCAGCCACCGCGGCGGCTGCGAGCGATCCGATCACCGTGAGCTGCATGGCAATCCAGAAAGGGTGGACCAGTCCGGCGCCCAGCAGTCCGGGATAACTGGCGATCGACACATCGCCGGTGGAACCGCTGAAGGCCTTGAACGCGCCCGGCGGCGTTCGTCCCTGTCCGCCGAACAGCTGGGTGGGCGGAATCGTGTTGGCGATCACCACGATGAGGGTTTCGAAGACGACCATCCCGAGGGCCAGCGCCGCAAGCATCCGACGGCGCCGGTGCAGCGCGAGCCACAACAGCGCAAAGCGGCTCCTCACGGCTGGTCCTCGGCATCAGGATGGCGGTAGAAGTCGAGGAACGCCTCGTCCAGGCCCGCCTCCTCGACCGTCAGGTCTCCGACCGGCAGTGTGAGCAGATCGCGAAGAGCATCCACCACCTGATCGGGCGGTACGAGCAGCTCGACCTGTTCACCCTCCCACTTCGGCGCCCACTGTTCGGCCGCACCGAGCGGGCGCCGCCCCTGGCCGTCGGTGAAGGTGAGCCGGACCTTTCTGGCGCGGGCCTCGCGCAGGGCCGCCACGCTGCGTACAGTCACCAGCCGCCCGTCCCGGACAATGGCCACCCGCTCGCAGGTGCGCTGCACCTCGGGCAACACATGGCTGGAGAGCAAAACGGTGCGCCCCGCCGCCACGGCCTCCGCCAGCAGTTCGAAGAACGTCTCCTGGACCAGCGGGTCCAGGCCTTCGGTCGGCTCGTCGAGCACCACCAGCTCGGGGTCGTGCTGCAACGCCTGGACGAGTCCCAGCTTCTGCTTCATCCCACGCGAGTACTCCAGGACGCGGCGCCCGAGGACCGCGTCGGACAGCGCGAGCCGCTCGCACAATTCCGCGCAGCGCGGGACCGCCGCCCCCTGCAGGTCGGCCAGCAGCTCAAGCATTTGCCTGCCTGTCAACTCCGGGTACAGCCGCAGCTCACCGGGCAGATAACCAAGTGCCGGCGTCAGCCGGAGGTGGTCGGCGATGGGATCCAGGCCCAGCACACGGACGCGCCCGGACGTCGGCCGCAGGAGCCCGACCAGGCAGCGGATGGTCGTCGTCTTGCCCGCTCCATTGGGGCCGAGAAATCCGAACACCTCTCCCCTGTTCACGGTGATGTCCAGCCGCTCGACGCCGATGGTCTTCCCGTACCGTTTCGTCAGGGCATTGAGTTCGATCGCCGGTGTCGCGCGCTGCACCGTCCCGCCTCCCTCTCTTGCCGACGAAGGCGCCGTTCGCCGTCCCCCTGCCGAGCAGGACGCAGGCAACGTGGCTCAGGCGGCCTCGGTCGGGTCCACTCCTGACTTGCTGTCCGGCCGGACGATGACCACGGGACACGTCGCGTGCTGAGCGCATTGCTGGCTCACAGAGCCCAGAAGAGCACGGGCGAATCCACCCCGCCCCCGGCTTCCCACCACCAGAACCTCAGCTCCCTCCGCCGCGGCCAGCAGCACCTCCGTCGGATTACCCCGCACGAGACGCTCGCGCACCTCCACGGACGGCTCGTCCCCAACCACACTTCGCAGCTCTTCGACGAATTGGGAACGCGCCACCTCCTCGTCGAGGTCGGCGTCCACCGCCGGAGCCGACCAGCCGCGCATCCCCGGAAGTTCCCACGCACCCACCGCCTCCACGACGCCTCCGATGAGACCGGCGTGTCTCATCGCCCACCGCAGAGCAGACTGAGACGACGGCGAACCATCGACACCCACCACAACCCTGCCCGCCGACGCTTTGCTCTCCATGCCCTGTCGCCTCTCTCACTCTGCCCCCGTAGTCCACGCTGCCCGCCCTCAGCGAAGCCCGCCACGCGAGGATGCTGCCCACAATCTCGGCGTCCGCGTGAGGCTCGCCGCATCCGACCGACCGGAGGAGGCCTCTCCCCGTCACGGGGTGCAAAGTTCCCTGGCGATGCCATCCGCCCAGGTGTCAACGGCCGACCAGTCACGGTAGTCGCCGTACCTGAGGCCCATCAGCCGGAAGATCACTCGCCCGGTGATGGGCAGCTGGCCGGGCTTGATGACACCCGACAGGAGCCGGTGGGTCCTGTAAGGGATGTGATCGGGGAGGTCGTCGATGATGACCGTTTCCTCCTTGCCGGCCAAGCGCTTCCACGGGCCGCGCATCGCGCCGGGCATCCCCACGCTGAAGATCCACACGGGGCGGACGCGGAACAGATGGCTGTTGCGGTGCACAAAGTCCTTCGCCGCGTCCAGCCAGGCCTGCCCATGGACCGCGCTGCCGAGCACGAACGCCTCGTACTCGTCCGCGTCCTCGACCTCGCTCATGGACCGCACATCGGCCTTCAGGCCCGCCTCGCCGAGGCGTGTTCCGATCCGCTCCGCGATCTCCCGTGTGGAGCCGTGTGCGGTGGCGTATCCCACCAGAACGTTCATGGCTTCTGCTCTCTGTTGTGCCAGTGCGCGGAGTGGCGGTGATCGTCAAGAACGTGCGGCTGACCGTCAACCGCCAACGCGTTGGACCCGTTCGGGCGACCAGGAACTCCCAGGCATCGGCGAAAGTCGTGAGTTCGGGTTAGTCCATTCGCCACCATCCTGGTGCCCCCAGCAGCGGCGGGATCAGGGCCACACGGTCCACACCTGAGGACGGCAGGCCCTGACGTCGGTCCGCGGGCAGGCAGCCATGACGGGTCCGACGCGCTACGAGCCCGGGCCTACCCAGCCGTGTCGACGCGGTCGCGACCGGGCGCCGATAGAGCGGGACCGGTAGACGATGTACGGCCGGAACAGATAGCCGATCGGCGCAGTGAAGGCGTGTACGAGCCGGGTGAACGGCCAGACGGCGAAGAGCAGCATGCCGATGAGCGTGTGCAGCTGGAAGGACGGCGGCGCGGCGGCCATGGCGTCGATATCGGGCTGCAGCGTGAAGACGGAACGGAACCAGGGCGAGACGGTCGCGCGGTAGTTGTGCTCCTCGCCGATGACACCCGCGCCCAGCAGAGTGGTCGCCAGTCCCGCGACGATGGCCGCAACGAGGACGACGTACATGCCCTTGTCGTTCCGCGTCGTCGCCATGAACACCGGACCCGTGGTGCGTCGGCGGTAGATGAGGATCACCACTCCGATGAGCGTGGCAAAGCCGGCGACGCCACCGAGTACCAGCGCCTGCACGTGGTACGCCCCCTCGGAGAGGCCCGCGGCCGATGTCCAGCTCTGCGGGATGACCAGTCCGATCACATGGCCGATGACGACCACGAGGATGCCGAAGTGGAAGAGCGGACTGCCGATGCGCAGCAGCCGCGACTCGTACAGCTCGGAGGAGCGGGTGGTCCAGCCGAACTGGTCGTACCGGTACCGCCACACGGTGCCGCCGACGAGGATCACGATGGTGACGTACGGCAGAACGCCCCACAGGAGGACATCGAGAGCGCTCACCGCCGGGCACCTCCCGATGGTGCCGGATCGTAAGGCTCCAGCTCCAGGCCGACGGTCTCCTGAGGCGGTCCGCTGCGGGCGAGGCGCTGAGCGGCAGCGCGGTCCTGGGGTGAGGGGCCGGGCAGCAGTGCGCATACCGCCTCGACCACGGCGGTGTACGGCGAGCCCGCGTCCCGTAGTGCCAGTCTGAGCAGTTCGATGCCGGCGCGGTGTTCCTGCAGCAGGGCAAGCCCGTCGGCCAGGTCGCCGATTGCCGCGTACTCGAGCACGACCGGTAGGTAGTCCGGCAGTTCGTTGCCGCCGAGTTCGAGACAGCTGCGGCGGTAGCGGTCCTTGAGGGTGGCCAGGGCCTGGCCACGGCGGCGGGTCTCGCCGTCGGTCCACCAGGTCAGGTAGAGGCAGCAGCGGCGGCGTCGGTCGAAGGTGGCGACATAGTGCTCGGCGAGGTCGCGTGGCGACGTGCCCGCGAGATGTTCGAGGAAGCGGGTCAGCGCGGATCGCGCCGCGCCGGAGGGCAGTGCGGTCACGGCCCCGGTGACCAGGGGGACACGGTCCCTGACGTCCTCGTCGGGATACCGCAGCAGGACCGACGCTGCTTGACAGACCACTGCGGCGTGGTGTTCGGCGATCACGGTTTCTCCTCCGGCTGCGGGCGCTCGGGCGGGAACATGCCATCGGGCCGCCCCTTGCCGTCCCAGTTCAGCAGGTTGATCCGAGCGCCCTGACGCTGCGGGTCGGCGATACCGCCGGTGGTCTGCCGTTCCTTGAGCGCGTGGAAGGTCTCCACGGATACGGGTACGGGCCGGCCCGAGGCTTCGCCGAACGGCCCACTGCCGTACATCCCGGGGCCGCCTTCGAAATCGAGGCTGCAGCCGGTCTCTTCGAGCTGCCGTCCCTCTGCCTCGTACGCCGTGGGGATCACGTAGCGGTCGTGGTACTTGGCGATGGCGAGCAGCCGGTAGAGCGACGTGACTTCCCGGCCGGTCATACCGGCTGCCTCCGCAGTCCGTTCGTCAGGTGGGTCACCGAGGTTGACGGCCCGCATGTACGACCGCATGGCCGAGAGCCGCTGCAGCGCCTGGCGCACGGGCTCCGTGTCCCCGGCGGTGAACAGTTCGGCGAGATATTCCATCGGAATCCGCAGCGTGTCGATGGCGCCGAAGAGGTTGTCCGCGTCCTCGCCGTCGTGGCCGGTGTCGGTCAGCGCATCGACGATCGGCGACAGCGGCGGCACGTACCAGACCATCGGCATCGTGCGGAACTCCGGATGGAGCGGAAGCGCCACCCGGTACTCCTTGGCCAGGGCGTAGACGGGGGAGCGGCGCGCGGACTCCAGCCAGTCGTCGGGGATGCCGTCCCGGCGTGCCGCCGCGATCACCTGCGGGTCGGACGGATCGAGGAAAAGATCCAATTGCGCCTGGTAGAGGTCCTTCTCGTCGGCGACCGATGCGGCGGCGCCGACCCGGTCGGCGTCGTAGAGGACGAGGCCGATGTAGCGCAGGCGTCCCACGCAGGTTTCTGAGCACACGGTAGGGAGGCCGACTTCCACACGGGGATAGCAGAACGTGCACTTCTCGGCTTTGCCGGTGCGGTGGTTGAAGTAGACCTTCTTGTACGGGCAGCCGGTCACGCACATCCGCCACCCCCGGCAGCGGTCCTGGTCGACGAGGACGATGCCGTCCTCGGAGCGCTTGTACAGCGCGCCCGAAGGGCAGGACGCGACGCACGAAGGGTTCAGGCAGTGCTCGCAGATGCGCGGAAGATAGAACATGTACGCCTGCTCGTACTGGAAGCGCACCTTCTCCTCTGCCTCGCGGCGGATGCGTTCGACGATGGGGTCGCCGTCGCACACCTCGGCCCCGCCGCCGAGGCTGTCGTCCCAGTTCGCGCTCCACTCGATGCGCATCGGCTCGCCGGAGATGAGCGACTTGGGCTGCGCGACCGGGAAGTCGTCGCCCAGCGGCGCGGTGGTGAGCTTCTCGTAGTCGTAGGTCCAGGGTTCGTAGTAGTCACGGATGTTGGGCAGCACCGGGTTGGCGAAGATGGTGAGCAGCTTGCGCAGGCGCCCGCCGGCCTTGAGCCTGAGACGCCCGCTGCGGGTGCGGACCCAACCGCCCTGCCACCTCTCCTGGTCCTCGTAGCGCCGCGGGTAGCCCTGGCCGGGCCGGGTCTCGACGTTGTTGAACCAGACGTACTCGACGCCGCTGCGATTGGTCCATGCCTGTTTGCAGGTGACCGAGCAGGTGTGGCAGCCGATGCACTTGTCGAGGTTCATCACCATGGCCAGCTGGGCCATCACCTTCATCAGTACGTCACCTCCTGGGAGCGGCGACGGATCACCGTCACCTCGTCGCGCTGGTTGCCCGTTGGGCCCAGGTAGTTGAAGGCGAACGACAACTGCCCGTAGCCGCCGATCAGATGGGTGGGCTTGATCAGGATGCGGGTCAGCGAATTGTGGATGCCGCCGCGCCGCCCGCTGGCCTCGGCGATGGGGACGTCGACGACCCGTTCCTGCGCGTGGTGGACGTAGACGGTGCCGGTGGGCATGCGGTGCGAGACGATCGCGCGCAGCACCATCACACCGTTGCGGTTGACGGCCTCGACCCAGTCGTTGTCGCGCACTTCGATGGCCGCCGCGTCGGCAGGGCTCATCCATACGGTCGGACCCCCGCGGGAGAGCGAGAGCATGAACAGGTTGTCCTGGTACTCCGAGTGGATCGACCACTTCGAGTGCGGTGTCACGTACCGGACCGTGACCTGCCGCGCGCCGTCCGGGCCGATCTCGGGCTCTCCGAACAGCCGGTGCATGTCCAGAGGCGGGCGGTAGATCGGCAGCGTCTC
Source organism: Streptomyces sp. NBC_00885 (assembly GCF_045207475.1). NCBI lineage: Bacteria > Bacillati > Actinomycetota > Actinomycetes > Kitasatosporales > Streptomycetaceae > Streptomyces > Streptomyces sp. NBC_00885. Next base: position 7,963,254 of record NZ_CP108796.1, on the reverse strand, counting down.
GCCGAATTCGTGTATCCAGTCGTGGTCGAGGAGGAAGTGCATCCGGCCGGTGAGGGTGTGCCAGGGCTTGAGTTCCTCGACGTTGGTGGTGAACGCGGCGTAGCGCCGGCCGCCGGTCTCGCTGCCGGACCACTCCGGGCTGGTGATGACGGGGACGGGCTGGGCCTGGGTGTCAGCGAAGGTGATGCGCCGCTCCTCGCTGCCTTCGGCGAGGTGCGCGAGCGGCTGCCCGACCCGCTGCTCCGCGGTGCGGAAGCCCTGTACGGCGAGCCGGCCGTTGGTGGAGCCGGACAGGGCCAGGATGGCGTCCGCCATCTTGGCGTCGGTGTCCAGGGCCGGTCTTCCGTCGCCCGCTCCTCCGAGCATCACTCCGCCTGTCGCGGCGAGCCGTGCGACCTCCTCGTCGGGGCGGTAGGTGACGCCCTTGGTGGTCAGCCCGAGCTGCTCGGTGAGCGGTCCGAGTGCGCTGAGCTTGTCGGCGACCGCGCCGTAGTCGCGCTCGACCACGGTGAATACCGGCATCGTGCGGCCGGGCTGCGGGGCGATGTCGCCGGTGCGCCAGTCGTCGACGGTGCCGAGCGGCTGTGCCGTCTCGCCCGGTGTGTCGTGCTGCAGCGCTGTGGCGACGAGATCACGCCGCACTCCGAGGTGTTCCCGTGCCAGCTCGCTGAACCTGCGTGCGATCGCCGTGAAGGCGGCGAAGTCGGACCGGGTCTCCCAGGGCGGGTCGATCGCCGGGTTGAACGCGTGGACGAAGGGGTGCATGTCGGTCGACGACAGATCGTGCTTCTCGTACCACGTCGCGGCGGGCAGCACGACATCGGCGAGCAGCGTGGAGCTGGTCATCCGGAAGTCCAGCGCCAGCAGCAGGTCGAGCTTCCCTTCGGGTGCCTCCTTCCGCCACGTCACATCGCGGGGCCGGAGGTCGGGCGGGGTCTCCTGCGCGCGCAGGCTGGTGTGCGTGCCGAGCAGGTGCTTGAGGAAGTACTCATTGCCCTTGCCCGAGGAGCCGAGCAGATTCGCGCGCCACAAGGTCAGGCAGCGCGGCCAGTTCTCCGCAGCGTCGGGGTCCTCGCAGGCCCAGCCCAGCTCGCCCGCGGACAGCTTGCGGGTGATGTAGGCCGATGCCTCCTCACCGCCGGCCGCCGCGTCGTCGGCCAGGTCGAGCGGGTTGCGGTCGAACTGCGGGTAGGAGGGCATCCATCCGAGCCGTGCGGACAGGGCGAGCGTGTCAGCAGTGTGCATCCCGGCCAGATCGCCTCGGGCCAGAGGCGAGGTGAGCGCATCGGCGCGATATCCGTCGTACCGCCACTGGTCGGTGTGCGTGTACCAGTAGGCCGTGCCGATCATCTGCCGGGGCGGGCGCTGCCAGTCCGTCGCCATCGCCATCGTGGACCAGCCGGTGAAGGGCCGGCACTTCTCCTGGCCGACGTAGTGCGCCCAACCACCTCCGTTGCGGCCCATGGCTCCGGTGAGCATGAGCAGCGCGAGGATCGCGCGGTAGGTCGCGTCCCCGTGGAACCACTGGCAGATACCCGCCCCCATGATGATCATCGTCCGGCCCTCGGACCGCTCGGCATTGCGCGCCATCTCCCGGGCCACTCGGATCGCCGCACCGGCCGGCACCGAGGTCAACTGCGCCTGCCATGCCGGGGTGCAGGGCTGCCCGGCGTCGTCGTACCCCGTCGGCCAGTCGCCGGGCAGGCCCTCGCGGGGGACGCCGTACTGCGCGAGCATGAGGTCGAAGACCGTTGTCACCAACCGGCCTCCGATACGTCGCGCCGGGACTCCGCGGCGCACTACGGCGCCCGTCGCCTCCGCTGTATCGAAGCGCGGCAGCAGCACCTCGACCGGCTCCGCCCGCTCGCCGAGATCACCGAGGAGAGTCAACTGGGGGGCGATGTCGCCGAGATCAAGATTCCAGCGGCCCAGACCCTCGTCGGTCCACCGGTCGCCCAGCGTCCCGCCCGGCACGGCAGGCTCTCCGGTTCGGCCGTCGATGAGCACGGTCCTCCACTGCGCCCCCTCTGCCGTCTCGCCGAGGTCGGAGGCCCGGAGGAATTTGCCGGGTACGAAGGCCCCGGTGTGCTCCTCCAGCGTCACGAGAAACGGCAGGTCGGTATAGCGCTGCACGTAGTCGACGAAGAACGGCACCCGGCGCTGGACGAAGAACTCCGTGAGGATCACGTGCCCCATCGCCATGGCCAGCGCCCCGTCGGTGCCCGGCTGGGCAGGCAGCCACTGATCGGCGAACTTCGTGTTGTCGGCGTAGTCCGGCGACACCACGACAACCTTCTGGCCCCGGTAGCGGGCCTCGGCCATCCAGTGCGCGTCGGGCGTACGCGTGACCGGGACGTTGGAGCCCCACATGATCAAGTAGGCGGCGTTCCACCAGTCACCGGACTCCGGCACATCGGTCTGGTCCCCGAACACCTGCGGGGAGGCGACCGGCAGGTCGGCGTACCAGTCGTAGAAGGAGGTCATACAACCGCCGATCAGCTCGATGAACCTCGATCCGATCGCGTGCGAGACCATCGACATCGCCGGGATCGGCGAGAATCCGGCGATACGGTCCGGGCCCCACCTCTTGATCGTGTGCACATGGGCGGCGGCCACCATCTCCACCGCCTCGTCCCACGTCACCCGCACATGGCCGCCCTTGCCACGAGCCTGCTGATAGCGGCGGCGCCGGTCCGGGTCACCCACCACGTCGGCCCACGCGAGCACCGGGTCGCCCAGTCGTGTCTTGGCCTCCCGGTACATCTCGACCAGGACTCCGCGGGCGTACGGGAAGCGCACCCGGGTGGGCGAGTAGGTGTACCAGGAAAAAGCCGCCCCCCGTGGGCAGCCGCGCGGCTCGTACTCCGGGGAGTCCGGACCGACGGACGGATAGTCCGTCTGCTGGCTCTCCCAGGTGATGATCCCGTCCTTGACGTAGACCTTCCACGAGCACGAGCCGGTGCAGTTCACACCGTGCGTCGAGCGCACGACCTTGTCGTGGCTCCACCGGTCCCGGTAGAAGACGTCGCCCTCCCGCCCTCCCTTGCGGAAAACCGCCCGCAGATCGGGCGAGACATCGCGCCGGGTGAAGAAGTGACCGGCCCGCAACAGCGCGTCCGCTGCGGCGCCTTCTTCACCGCGCCCGGCGGGTGCTGCAGAGGTCCTGGGCATCCCGGCATCCGTCACGGCCGTCACCTCGCCTACTCATTCCAAATGAGGACCAATCCGGCAAACTACACCGGCAGGTCTCCGATGCATGGTTCATATGCCGTCGGACCGATGCGCCGACAGGGGCCGAAGGTCCCACCGTCCGGGTCCAGCGGGCCCTCCCGCCGACGGCCTTCCCCGCGGAGCATCACCCGAAGGGAGGCGGGTTCTTCAACCTCAGGCAGCGAGTTCGGATGTGAAGTGACGTAAGCGAGGCAAGCCCGGGAGACAGACGTACGTCCGGAGAGGAAGCGCGATGAGCCGGAGCGCCGAGAGACAGCCAGCCAATGCAGCGGCCACTGCGCAGCCGGCACGGATGCTCGCTCTGGCCACCGCCGGGTTCATGCTCTGCTTCTGGGCCTGGGCTCTGCTGGCCCCGCTCGGCCCGACGCTACGGGACGAGCTGGACCTCACCTCGTTCCAGCAGTCGCTCGTCGTCGCGGTGCCGGTGATCGTCGGCTCGCTCGGCCGGATCCCCGTCGGTGCCCTCACCGACCGCATCGGAGCGCGCCGGATGTTCCCCGTCGTCGCCGCTCTGACGATCCTTCCCGTGCTCTACCTGGGCCATCTGGCCGACTCCCTGGCCGAGGTACTCGCAGGTGGCTTCTTCCTCGGCCTGGGCGGTACGACGTTCGCCATCGGCGTGCCGTTCGTCAACGCCTGGTACCCGCCCGAACGCCGCGGACTGGCCCTCGGAATCTTCGGCATCGGCACGGGTGGCACCGCCCTCTCCTCCTTCACCACCGTGCAACTGGCTGATGCCGTCGGGCATGCGTTCCCCTTCGACGTGGTCGCCGGCCTCCTGGCCGTATACGCCGTGGCGGCACACCTCCTCCTGCGCGACAAGCCTGGCCGCGCCGTACCGGCCGGGTCCCTGCTCGCGCGCACCACGGCGACCCTGCGGATGCCCGCCACCGTGCAGTTGGCCCTCCTCTACGCCGTAGCCTTCGGCGGGTTCGTCGCCTTCAGCGTCTACCTGCCCACATACCTGAACAGCGCCTACGGTCTCGGGCGGTCCGACGCCGCGCTGCGTACGGCGGGCTTCGTCGTCCTCGCCGTCGTCATGCGCCCGGTCGGCGGATGGCTGTCCGACCGGGCGCACCCCGTGCCCGTGCTCATCGCCGCCTACGCGGCCGTGGCCGCTCTCGCCCTTCTCGCTTCCTTCGAGCTGCCGCTGATCCCGTTCGGAACGCTCGCTTTTCTGGGCATGGCGGCTGCCCTGGGTACGGCATCGGGTGCTGTGTTCGCTCTTGTCGCCCGCCTAGTGCCCACGGAGCGGGTCGGCTCGGTCACCGGTGTCGTGGGCGCTGCCGGAGGATTGGGCGGCTTCTTCCCGCCTCTGGTCATGGGCGCCATCTACGGAGCCGCAGACGACTACACCTGGGGCTACGTGCTGCTGGCTGGCACCGCTGGCGCCACCGCGGCGTTCACCGCCACTACTGTCCGGCGCCAGACCCGCAAAGCGTCGGACGCGTAGGCCGCCACTGTGCTGACGCCGAGGCCGTGGCTGCGACAGCCGAGCCACGGCCGGACGCCGTCACGGTGGACACTGGGCGGCACCGGGGAAGTCCGGGCGGGGGCGCGGGTCGCTGGAGACCGCCGTACAGCAGGTATTGGCCGTGATACACCCGGAAGACACACCCCGCCGCGCCAGGCTGTTCCGGCGCTCGTACATGGTGCCCGACGAATCGTCCCTGACGGACCCACGAAGGAACCCTCCCGCTCGGCCTCGGCGGCCCGTGCAGCGCGATGGGGCCGTTCGGCCCTAGCCCGGAGCAGGAGGAACGGAGAAGATGCAGGCGTTTGCGCTTCCCATAGGTACGGAGTGGTAATGCCGCACAGCCCTGCCGAGGCCGATGCCCAGCCTCCGGTCCGGATTTTCCTCCTCGACGACCACGAGGTGGTGCGGCGGGGAGTGCACGACCTGCTCGATGTCGAGCCCGGCCTGGAGGTGGTCGGCGAGGCAAGCACTGCCGAGCAGGCCCTGGCGCGGGTCCCCGCACTCCGCCCGGACGTGGCCGTGCTCGATGTGCGGCTGCCCGACGGGGACGGTGTCACCGTCTGCCGCGAGCTGCGCTCGCGCGTCCCCGGCCTGGTGTGCCTCATGCTGACCTCGTTCGACGACGAAGAGGCCCTGCTGGACGCGATCATGGCCGGTGCGGCCGGCTACGTCCTCAAGCAAATCAGCGGCACCGACCTGGTCAAGGCCGTGCGCACCGTGGCGACCGGGCAATCGCTGCTCGACCCGGAGACCACCGGTCGTCTGATGGCCCGGCTGCGCCATGGTGCGGCGGAGGAGCAACGGCCTGACGAGTTGTCACAGCTGACCGACCGAGAGCGCGAGATCCTGGCTCTGATCGGTGAGGGACTCACGAACCGGGAGATCGGGCAGCGGCTCTATCTCGCCGAGAAGACGGTGAAGAACCACATCTCGCGGATGCTCACCAAGCTGGGCGTGGCGCGCAGGGTCCAGGCGGCGGTCATCGCCGCCCAGGTACTGGGCGGGCAGGCGCCGACGGGCAACACTGATGCCGCGGGCCGCACCCGGCCGTGACACTGCCCCGACGGGAGTCCCTCTCGCGGAGGAACAACGGACCTGCCACGGGGACCATCGGCCCCTGACGCCGTGGCCGACCGCGGGCGAGGATACGGACCATGAACGCGAACCGCGACCTCCTGAGCAGGCAGCAGGCCCTGCACCTGCTCGCGGGCATGGCCACCGGCCGGGTGGTCTACACCGCCCAGGCGTTGCCTGCGGTGCTGCCTGTGCGCTGCAGTCTCGCCGAGGACGGAAGCCTCCTTCTGGACGCTCACGCGCCGGCCGATCTGCTGCGTGCGGCCGAGAGCGGGGTGATCGCTTTCGAGACCGGCGAGATCGACCAACTCGACGGCAAAGGCTGGAGCGTCACGGTCCTGGGCCACGCGAAAGTGATCACACGCGCGGAAGAGCTGATGCCCGCGAGAAGCCCGGCCGCACCCGCAGACATCGAGCCCGCCGGGCGGACAGTCATCCGGCTCCATCCTGAACTGGTGACCGGCCGAAGCATCGGAGCGTCCCCCAGGTCGGGCTGAAGGGAGTGTCTTCAAAGTAGCGTCGTCCGCCCGAAGGGCGGGCCGGGCGGACGGGACTTTGAAGACACGACCTGGCGGGCGGTCGGTCTCATCGCTCAGCTCTGGGCGGTCGGGCACTCGGTCAGTGGTGCCGTCCAGCCCAGGAGCGTGCCACCGCCTTGCGGGGCGGTCACGGTGAACGTGCCGCCCGCCTTTTCGGCCCGTACGGCGAGGTTGAGCAGGCCACTGCGCCGCCCGCCCTCGGGAATGCCGACGCCGTTGTCGCTCACCTCAAGTACGACCTCACTGCCGGTGGCTCGCAAGGACACCTCCACCCGCGTGGCCCGGGCGTGCCGGGCGGCGTTGCTCAGCGCCTCGCCGAGGACCGCAACGACATCTTCGGCGAGACCGTGCGGCACATCGGTGTCGAGCAGGCCATCCATGATCAAGCGGGGTGCGAAGCCAAGTGTCCCGTGTGCCTGGCCGACGGCCTCGGACACCCGGGCACGCAAGCTGGGCCCGGTCTCCTCGCGGACCCGCAGGCCGAAGATCGTCGACCGGATGATCCTGATGGTCTCGTCGAGGTCGTCCACCGCACGTACGACTCTCTCCGCGGGGGCCTCTTGCTGGATCATGCGGGCGGCACTCTGCAAGGTCATGCCGGTGGCGAACAGCCGCTGGATGGCCAGGTCGTGCAGATCCCGGGCGATCCGGTCGCGGTCCTCCAGCAGCGCCAACTGCTCTGCGTCAGTGCGGCGTACGGCCAGTTCCAGAGCCAGGGCAGCCTGGTCGGCGAAGCTTAGCAGCGGCCCGATCTCCTGGTCCGTAAAGGCCTGACCGCCGGCGGAACGGGCGAGCAGCAGCACGCCGCGACTGCTGCCGGAGGCATCACCGAGCGGCACCGCAACCGCCGGACCCAGCCCGTCGAACCTGCGCGGACCAGTGCCAAAACGGGCGTCACCGGCCAGATCCGCGCAGGCCACCGGCGAACCCTCGGTGAAGGCCGCGCCCGACAGCGTGCCCTGGACGGGAACAACCAGACCGAGCCGGGCGGGCGCGTCCTCGCCGAGCGCGACCTCGACGGTGAGCCGGCCTTCGGACGACGGTACGGACACGTCGGCCAGCGACGCCCCGGCGATCTCCTTCGCCCGCTCGGCGATGAGCGTCAGAGCCTGTTCCCTCGGCGAGCCCGACAGCAGGCTCCTGGTGATCTCTGCGCTGGCCCGAAGCCAGTTGTGCTGGCGTTGCGCCTCGTCGTACAGGCGGGCGTTGTCGATCGCCACCCCCGCGGCCACGGCGAGGGTGGACAGGACGGTCTCGTCCTCGGCGTCGAAGTCCAGGCCGCCGCGTTTGTCGCACAGATACAGGTTGCCGAAGACCTCTTCACGCACCCGGATGGGCACACCGACAAAACTGCGCATCGGCGGATGGTTCGGGGGGAAGCCGTGCGAGGAAGAGTGCGCGGAAAGGTCACTCAGCCGCAACGCCTCGGGGCGGTGGATCAACTCGCCGAGAACGCCCATCCCGGTCGGATAGGAGCCGATCTCCGCGATCTCCTCCTCGCTGATACCCACGGTGAGGAAGTGCGAGAGCGTCTCACCGTCATTGCCGATCACCCCCAACGCCGCATACTGAGCGTCGACGAGGGTCGCGGCTGCTCCCACGATCCTGTGCAGCGCCTGGGTGAGGTCGAGGCTTCTGCCCACCGACAACACCGACTCCAGCAACGAATGCACACGATCGCGGGTGCCGCGCACAGCTTCGATGCGCGCCTGCAGCTCATCCAGCAACTCGTCCAGGTGCAGTTGCGGCATCCGTGCCGCCGTCCCGTCCCCACCCATCTGCGCATCCTCCAGGCCGCCCGCACCAAACCCCCGTCACCGGAGACGATACTGTCCGCGGTCAAACGGGCGGGAGATCTCCCGTTGAGGTGGAGCGGGTGGTGGAGCACCGGACGCGCCGGGTCACTGGTGCGACACGACCGCCACGGGTGCGATGGCGTGGTGCAGCACGGCATGGACAACAGGTCCCAGGTGGGCGCCGACCGCGGCGCGGCGCATGCGACGTCCGATGACCACGAGTGAGGCATCGGACGAGGCATCGGCGAGGTGATCGGCTGCCCTGCCCACCACGCACTGCTCCTCGACCCGCACACCGGGGAACTTGCTTCGCCAGGGGCGCAGCACGTCGGTGAGCGCAACCGATTCGCGCGTGGCCAGTTCGGCGTTGTGGACCGGGTCGATGGCGGCCGGATCGTAGCCGAAGACGGGCGGCAGGCTCCAGCCGTGCACGATGCGCAGGTCGGCTCCTCGCGCGGCGGCGGCGGCGAACGCATATTCGATCACCTCGTCGCACGGCCGGGCGATGTCCAGGCCGAGTACCACGTCGCGATACGCCCGCCGCTGCTGCCCGCTCCCGCCGGGGGTGGGCAGGTGCTCGTCCTCGGCCCGCTCGCCCGCCCGTACGAGGACGACCGGCCGCTCGGCATGGGCGAGCACGGACATCGATACGGACCCGATGACGAAGCCGGTCAAGGTACTCAGGCCCCGGGAGCCCAGCACCAGCACCTCGGCCTCCTTCGCAGCGGCTTGAAGGACCTCGACGGGCCGACCGGCTGCCTGTTCGGTGCTGATTTCGAGGCCGGGGTGGCGCTCGCGCAGCCCCTCGGACACCTCACGCGGGATGCGCTCGGCCCAGTACTTGGGCGTGTACGCAACCGGCGCGGCGATGGTCCCGATCAGCGGTGCTGAGCCATAGTCGGGCGCCCAGTCCTCCAGGGCGTGCAGGAGTTTCAGTGGCAGCCCGCGCAGCCGCGCCTCACGGGCGGCCCACTCGGCGGCGGCCAGCGACTCGGCGGAACCGTCCAGTCCAGCGATGACAGTACGAGACATGAGGTACTTCCTCCGAGTGGGGTAGGGGTGGCGCAGCCGCACCACTGCCGGGCGGCACCAGGAACGTGGTTCCAATTTCCCGCGGTGCGTCGGCCCACGTCCTGGGACCAGGAGGCCACAGAGATGGGGCCGAACGGCCTTTCCTCACTCGCTGGTTGGGCTTGGGCGGGACAACAGGGGCGCCGGACGGGGCGCCCCTCTGTGCTCGGTGATGCACGGTTGGTCAGAACGAACGCAGACCGTGCTCCCGGAACTGCTCGCGCACTCGCTCGGTCAGTGCAAGGTCGGGCACGGGAGTGTCGCGCAGCGGGACAGGGATCCCGAGGGCGTCGTACTTGTGGGTGCCGAGCTTGTGGAACGGCAGGACCTCGACCCGTTCGACATTGCGCAGCCCTGCCAGAAAGGCGCCGAGTGCGTCGACGGCGGTCTCGTCGTCGGTCCAGCCCGGGACCAGGACATAGCGGATCCACACCGGGACGCCGAGCCGGTCCAGGCGGGTGGCGAAGCTGAGGGTGGGAGCGAGTTCGCCGCCGGTCAGCTTCCGGTAGGTGCCGATGTCGAAGGACTTGATGTCGAGGAGCACCAGGTCGGCGTCGGCGAGCAGCGCGTCGTCGGCACGGGCGCCGAGGAAGCCGGACGTGTCCAGGGCGGTGTGCAGACCGGCTTCCTTGCAGCGGTGGAAGATCTCGGCGGTGAAGGCCGACTGGAGGAGCGGCTCGCCGCCGGTGATCGTCACCCCTCCGCCGGCGGTGGTGACGAAGGCGCGGTACTTGTCGATCTCTGCCATCACCTCGTCGACGGTGGTCGGCTTCCCGTCGCGCAGGTGCCAGGTGTCCGGGTTGGCGCAGTACAGACAGCGCAGTGGGCAGCCGCTGACGAAGAGCACGAACCGGGTCCCCGGACCGTCCACGCCGGTGGACAGGTCCCAGGAGTGGACACGGCCGGTGTTCACAGTGATCCGTGGAAGGTGCGGTTGAGGACGTCGAGCTGCTGCTCGCGGGTCAGGCGGACGAAGTTGACGGCGTATCCGGAGACCCGGATGGTCAGGTTCGGGTACTTCTCCGGGTGCTCCATGGCGTCCCGCAGCGTCGCCCGGTCCAGGACGTTGACGTTCATGTGGAAGCCGCCCGCCGTCATATAACCGTCGAGGATGCCGACGAGGTTGCCGGCGCGCTCGGCCGGGTCGTGGCCCAGGCCCTCGGGGGTGATCGTCGTGGTCAGCGAGATGCCGTCGCGGGCCTGCTCGTAGGGGAGCTTGGCGACGGAGAGCGCGGACGCGGCGACGCCGTGGAGGTCCCGGCCGTTCATCGGATTGGCGCCGGGGGCGAACGGCCGGCCGGCGCGACGCCCGTCGGGGGTGTTGCCGGTGTGCTTGCCGTACACCACGTTGGACGTGATGGTCAGCACCGACTGCGTGTGCTCCGCATTGCGATACGTCGGGTGGCGGCGCACCTTCTCCATGAAGCTCCGGACCAGGCCGACGGCGATGGCGTCGGCCCGCTCGTCGTTGTTGCCGTAGGCCGGGTAATCACCCTCGACCTCGTAGTCCACGGCCAGCCCGGTGTCGTCGCGGATCACCTTGACGCGGGCGTGCTTGACCGCGGACAGGCTGTCGGCGGCGACCGAGAGTCCTGCGATGCCGCAGGCCATGTAGCGATGGGCCGGGTGGTCGTGCAGCGCCATCTCGATGCGTTCGTAGGCGTACTTGTCGTGCATGTAGTGGATGACGTCGAGTGCGTTCACGTAGGTGGCGGCGAGCCAGTCCAGCGTATTGTCATACGCGGCTGCCAGCTCCTCGTACTCGAGATACTCGCTGCTGAGCGGAGGCGTTTCGGGCGCCGTCTGCTCGCCGGTCATCTCGTCCCGGCCGCCGTTGATCGCGTACAGCAGGGCCTTGGCGAGATTGACGCGGGCGCCGAAGAACTGCATCTGCTTGCCGACCGCCATCGCCGAGACGCAGCAGGCGATCGCGGTGTCGTCGCCGGTGTACGGGCGCACCAGATCGTCGGACTCGTACTGGATCGAGCTCGTGTCGATGGAGACCTGGGCGCAGAACCGCTTGAAATCCTTGGGCAGTTGGGGCGACCACAGCACAGTGAGGTTGGGCTCCGGGGCCGGGCCGAGGTTGTACAGGGTCTGCAGGAAGCGGAACGAGGTGCGGGTGACCAGCGGGCGGCCGTCCTCGCCGATGCCGCCGATGGACTCGGTCACCCAGGTGGGATCGCCGGAGAACAGCGCGTCGTACTCCGGGGTGCGCAGGAACCGTACGATCCGCAGTTTGATCACGAAGTCGTCGATCAGTTCTTGGGCGCGGGTCTCGTCGATCGCGCCCTCGTCCAGGTCCCGCTGGAAGTAGACGTCCAGGAAGGTGGAGGTGCGGCCAAGCGACATCGCGGCGCCGTTCTGTTCCTTCACCGCGGCGAGGAAGCCGAGATACAGCCATTGCACGGCCTCGCGGGCGGTGCCGGCGGGGCGGGTGACGTCGCACCCGTAGGAGGCGGCCATGTCCGTCAACTCGCCCAGCGCCCGGAGCTGTTCCGCCAGCTCCTCACGGTCACGGATGACGTCCGGGCTGGAGGGCTCGGCATCCAGCAGGCGTCGCTCGGCGCGCTTGGCCTCGATCAGGCGGGCGGTGCCGTACAGCGCGACCCGACGGTAGTCGCCGATGATCCGGCCGCGGCCGTAGGAGTCGGGAAGGCCGGTAATGATGCCGGCCTTGCGGGCGGCGCGCATCTCAGGCGTGTACGCATCGAAGACACCGTCGTTGTGGGTCTTGCGGTAGGAGCCGAAGACCCTCGTCACGAACGGGTCGGGCTCATACCCGTACGCGCGCAGCCCGTTCTCCACCATGCGCAGCCCGCCATTCGGCATGATTGCCCGCTTCAGCGGGGCATCGGTCTGCAGCCCGACGATCAGCTCACGCTCCCGGTCGATGAAACCCGGCCGGTGCGAGGTGATGGTGGACGGGGTGGCGGCGTCCACGTCGAGGATCCCGCGTCGGCGCTCCTCCGGGAACAGGGCGCTGACCTTGTCCCAGACCGAGCGAGTGCGCTCGGTCGGGCCGGCCAGAAACCCCGAATCGCCCTCGTAGGGCGTGTAGTTGGCCTGGATGAAATCGCGTACTTCGATCTCGTCGCGCCAGCGCTGTCCGGCAAAGCGGTGCCAGGCCGCGGCGGGCGCTTCCACGTCTGCGCGGGTTGCCACAGTCATCACTGCCTCCGCATTCGTTCACGACGCTGCCCGCGGACGTCCCGCAAGCGGCTCCACTCACGATGGTGGCCGCCCACCCAGGCACGGGGCAGGGCCGGCGGGAGCCCGTCCGCGCGCCGTCCGGCCCGTTGGCGTAGGGACGTTCGGCCCTGGTCACGGCAGGGGCGCCGAATGCGGCCGGCCGCCACTCATCCGCACTGCGGCAGCCCGATGTCGAACACCCTGTTCACGGCACGTCGCGGGGTGGCCGGGCCTGCCGGGCCGTATCCCAGGCGGACCAGCATCTGGGCGTGCCCGTTGTGACCAGGCATCGGGCTCAGCGACCGCCGCAGGTCGGGCCATTCCATCGGCTGATGCAGCAGAGACGCGCGCAGGCCCTGGGCCGTCGCGACCAGCAGAACGTGTTCCAGGGCCTGCCCTGCCCGCAACCAGTCGCTGCGGCGATCATGTTCGGTGGTCAGCATCGCGATGACCGGGTCGGGCTCGAAGGGCTGGGCAAGGAGCCGCTCCGGATGCCGCTGTGCGGTGAAGTCACGCATGGCGAGCCGCTCGTGTGCGTCCTGCGGGCTGAGTGCCGTCTGCGGGAGCCCGAGATCTGCGGGCTCGTGCCCGTCCCGCTGTACCCACCGACGGCTCTCCGCACCGCGGTCGGGGTCGTTCCTGTTGCGGTGTTCGGCCTCATGCGCAAGTGCGAGTACACGAGCCGTTTCGTCGGCCGACGGGAAGCTGAGCAGACCCCCATCCACCCGGGCGGCTTCGGCGAGTTCGTTGCGTACGTGCGACGGAAGCGGCTTCCCGGAGAAGGGGAACCGGCTGCTGTGCCTGCGCCAGATCGCCGCGTACAGGTCGGCCCGATGTCCTGTCGGCCGGCGGGAGGCGGCCCCGGTCAGGCGGACGGTGGCCAGCAGCCCGGAGTCCCCCGGGCTGGGCAGCAGGCGCGTGACGGGTGACCAGCCGAAGTGAGCCACCGCGACACGGAGGTTGAAAACTGACGCACCCACCGAGAGGTGCAGGGCGCGGCCCGTGGGATCCATCTGGCGCAGGCCCCGTTCCGGAGCGGCACGTACCTGGAACGTGACCGTGTCGGGATCCAGGCGGAAGCGCCAAGGCTGGGTGTTGTAGATCGACGGCGCCGCGACCGCGGCCGAAATACAGGCTTCCAAGGTCGACGCGTCGAGAGTCGCGGAGTCCATGATGTCCACCTCCTGGACCGGCTGGGACAGGCGTCCCGTCTTGCGATCCTGACCGCTCCGGCGCGGTGCCGTGAGGGGCCGGTGGTCCCTCGGCCGGGTCCGGGCGGACCAGAGACGCTCGATGCGGACCAGGCTCAACGGCCCTCTGCCAAGGTGCGGGCAGGCCGACTGGTACCGGGCGGAAGCGAGTAGCAGCCGGCCCGTTTCCATGTCGGGGCCGGCGGCCACGCGCCGCGCACTGGTGCTGCTTTCACCTCTGCGGGAGCCGGGCTGCCACGTACTCGGTGAGGTCGAGGAGCCGGTTGGTGTAGCCCCATTCGTTGTCGTACCAGCCGAAGACCTTCACCAGGTCGCCGTGCGCCTGGGTCAGCGGGGCGTCCAGGACGCACGAGGCCGGGTCACCGACGACATCGCGGGACACGATCGGGGCGTCGGACACCCGCAGTATTCCCTTCAGCGGCCCGTCGGCGGCCTCGCGGAAGGCGGTGTTGACCTCGTCCGCGGTCACGGGCCGGTCGAGGACCACGGTCAGATCGGTCAGCGAGCCGTCCTCGACCGGTACGCGTACGGCGATACCGTCCAGCCTGCCCGCCAGCTCCGGTAGTACGAGGCCGACCGCCCGGGCCGCTCCGGTGCTGGTCGGGATGATGTTCACCGCGGCGGTGCGACCCCGGCGCGGGTCCTTGTGCGGGCCGTCCAGCACCACCTGGTCGTTGGTGTAGCCGTGGATGGTGGTCATCAGACCCTTGGCGATACCGAAGTACTCGTCCAGCACCTTCGCCATCGGCGCCACGCAGTTGGTCGTGCACGAAGCGTTGGAGATCACGTGGTTCTGCTCCGGGTCGTAGGCACCCTCGTTGACACCCATGACGACGGTGGCGTCGACGCCCTTCCCCGGGACGGACAACAGCACCTTGCGCGCGCCCGCTCGCAGGTGCAGTCCGGCGTCCTCGCGGGTGCGGAAGCGACCGGTCGACTCGATGACCACGTCCACACCGAGTGCACCCCAGGTCAGGGCGGCGGGATCGCGCTCGGCGGTCACCGCGATGCGGTGTCCGTCCACGGTGAGGGACGTGTCGTCGTGCTCGACCGTGCGGCGCAGCCGGCCGTATGTCGAGTCGTACTCCAGCAGGTGGGCCAGCGCTGCCGGCGATGTGATGTCGTTGACGGCCACCACATCGATCGGCGTGCCGGTCCCGGTCTCCGCGCGCTCCAGCACGCAACGCAGGTAGTTGCGCCCGATGCGGCCGAAGCCGTTGATGCCTACGCCCACGCTCATGTCCGCTGTCCTCCCGATCGGTATCCGGTGTGCGATGCCAGACTGCGGACGCGGGACAGGGTTGGGCATGGGCCGTACGGGGCCGGGCCAGGGACACTCGGCCCAGCATCCCGAAGCCGTGCGCGCCACAACCGCCGACCCAACGCCCCTCGCGATGCAGGGCGTTCAGCAGCCCGCCGAGTGATGGGCAGGGCCGGAGGCCGCCTGGCCGCCGACTGGGCCGCCCGCGAGGCGCAGCTCCGCTCGCCGCCCCTGCGCCTGGTGCACGCCCGCAGCCGGACCTGACTGTCCGCGCCGGGCCGGGGCCGGTCTCCGCTCACCGGGGACCATCGGTACCTGGGTCGCCGGACCCGCCCGAGAGACGGTGGTGGCGGGAGCGGTGCCGATCCCCCGCGGTGCCGCTCCCACCCGGACGCCTTCGGCCTTCAGGCCGTGGCATGCGACGACGGAGGCACATCCCCATGACCCGACAGGACGATCGAATCCCGACCGCTGCCCCCGGCAGTGCGCCGTCAGACACTGCCATCGCTGTCGACCAGTTGGTCACACACGGGCTCAAGGCGCTCGCCGACTACGAGGACCTCACCCAGGAGCAGGTCGACCACATCGTCAAGAAGGCATCGGTCGCAGCCTTGGACCGGCACACAGAACTGGCCCGGATCGCGGTCGAGGAAACCGGCCGCGGCGTCTTCGAGGACAAGGCCGCCAAGAACATGTTCGCGTGCGAACACGTCACCCACAGCATGGCGCGGATGCAGACCGTCGGCGTCGTCGCACGCGACGACATCGACGGCATCATCGAGATGGCCGAACCGGTCGGCGTGCTCTGCGCGGTCACCCCGGTCACCAACCCGACCTCAACGACGATCTTCAAGGCGCTCATGGCGCTGAAGACCCGCAACCCGGTCGTCTTCGCCTTCCACCCCTCCGCCCAGCGCTGCAGCTCGCAGGCGGCCCGCGTCATACGGGACGCGGCCATCGCCGCAGGCGCGCCGGAGCACTGTGTGCAGTGGATCGAGTCTCCGTCCATCGAGGCGACCAACGTCCTGATGCACCACCCGGGCGTCTCTCTGATCCTTGCCACCGGCGGCAACGCCATGGTCAAGGCCGCCTATTCGGCCGGAAAGCCCGCACTCGGCGTCGGTGCGGGCAATGTCCCCGCCTACGTCCACAAGAGCGCCAAGCTGCGCCGGGCCGTCAACGACCTCGTCCTGTCCAAGTCGTTCGACAACGGCATGATCTGCGCCTCCGAGCAGGCCGTCATCCTGGACACCGAGATCTACGACGCGGCCCTGGCCGAGTTCCGTACCCTGCACGCCCACCTGGCCGACGCCGAGGAGAAGGCGAAGCTGGAGGCGTACCTCTTCCCCACCGGTGTCACGGGCAGCGGCTGCGAGCCCAAGGTCAACCCTGCGGCCGTCGGCCAGAGCCCGGCGTGGATCGCTGAGCAGGCGGGCTTCACCGTGCCCGTCGACACCTCGATCATCCTCGTCGAGGCCGACCGGGTCGGCCCGGAGGAGCCGCTGACCCGCGAGAAGCTCTGCCCGGTGCTCACGGTGCTGCGCGCCGGCTCACAGCAGCAGGGCTTCGACCTGGCCGCCGACATGGTGTCCTTCCACGGGCAGGGACACAGCGCGGTCATCCACACCGCGGACGCCGCGCTCGCCGAGGAGTACGGCCGGCGCATGAAGACGGTACGGATCATCGTCAACGCCCCTTCCTCCCAAGGCGCCATAGGCGGCATCTACAACAGCCTGCTGCCCTCGCTGACCCTCGGCTGCGGTTCCTGGGGCAGCACCTCGGTCTCCAACAACGTCTCCGCCGCGAACCTGCTGAACATCAAGCGCGTCAGCACCCGCCACAACAACCTGCAGTGGTTCAAGGTCCCGCCGAAGATCTACTTCGAGCCGCAGGCCATCCGCTATCTGGCGTCCATGCCGGATGTCCACCGGGTCACCGTGGTCACCGACGCGACCATGACCCGGCTCGGCTTCGTCGACCGCGTCAGCCGCGTGTTGCAGCGCCGCCGCGAACCGGTGACCGTGCAGGTCATCGACAACGTCGAGCCCGAGCCGAGCATCGACTCCGTACAGCGCGGCGCCCGCCTGATGCGCGAATTCCGCCCGGACACCATCATCGCTCTCGGCGGCGGCTCACCCATGGACGCGGCCAAGGTGATGTGGCTGCTGTACGAGCAGCCGGACATCGACTTCGCCGACATGCGGCAGAAGTTCTCCGACATCCGCAAGCGAGCCTTCCGCTTCCCTGTCCTCGGCGAGCGTGCCCGCCTCGTGTGCATTCCCACCACCTCCGGCACCGGCGCCGAAGTCACCCCGTTCGCCGTCATCTCCGACCCCGCGACCGGCAAGAAGTATCCACTGGCCGACTACGCGCTGACCCCCAGCGTGGCCATCATCGACCCGCTGCTCACCGCCGAACTGCCCCCGGCGTTGGCCGCCGACAGCGGCTTCGACGCCCTCACCCACGCCATCGAGGCGTACGTGTCGGTCTACGCCAACGACTTCACCGACGGCCCCGCCCTGCACGCCATTGGGCTCATCTTCGACAACCTCGAAGCTGCCGTGAACGACCGGGCCGACCGGCCCGACGCGCGGGAGAAGATGCACAACGCGGGCACCATCGCCGGCATGGCCTTCGGCAACGCCTTCCTCGGCATCGTGCACGCCATGTCCCACACCCTCGGCGCCACGTTCCACCTGGCTCACGGCCGTACCAATGCCGTCCTCCTGCCGCACGCCATCCGCTACAACGGCACCGTCCCGGCCAAGCTCACGGGCTGGCCCAAGTACGAGCAGTACCGCGCCCCGGAACGCTTCCAGGACATCGCCCGCACCCTCGGACTTCCCGCCGGTTCCCCGGCCGAAGGCGTCGAATCCCTCGCCACCGCCGTGGAACACCTTCGCGACGCCGTGGGCATCGAGCCGTCCTTCCAGACCCTCGGCGTCGACGAACAGACCTTCCTGGACGCCCTGCCCCACCAAGCCCTGAACGCCTACGAGGACCAGTGCGCTCCTGCCAACCCCCGCATGCCTGTCCTCGACGACATGCAACAGATCATGCGCACGGCCTACTACGGCCGACCGGGCACCCCCGCTGAATGAGGCCGGGAGGCGCAGTGACCACCGCGCTGGTGGCAGCCGTTCAGCCACACCGGCCAGGGCGCCGGCGCTCGCCCGGTGCACGGCACCGGTGAATGTCATCGCCGAGGGGAACGGCCGCGTGCAGCCCGGCGGCGCCCGGCAGGTCTTTGTCCTCCCACACCGGCTCGTACGAGGACCACTCGCCTCTCGGGAGAGCTGTCCAGGCCGACAATCCCGCGCGCCGCAGCACGAAATCGGGGCGCCACCGCGTTGTGGCGTGGCGCCCCGATCGGGACCGAGTCGTCAGCTCAGCCAGCGGTTCCGGCTGACGAACGGCAAGCGTGCCCAGGCCCCACGTCGCCCCTGCGCCGGCCGCCGCGAGGGCGATCAGCACGACGGAAACGGGGCCGAGCGTCCCTCATCTCAGAGCCCCCAGGTGCGGCGCAGCAACTGCGACGCCGGGCCCGTGTCTGATCCATCGTCGGCGGCGCTCGAGGCACCGCGGGGTGAACTCACAACGCGGTGGCGCCCGTGGTTCACGCGCCTACGCGGCGGGATCTTGATCGACCTCAGGCTGCCGCGCGCACCGCCCGGCCTGCCAGGGCCGACGGCCCCTCCCGCCGAGCCCATCGACCCGCAACGGACCGTCAGGGTGACCTTGTTGTCCGCATGGGCCGCCGTTCAGCCATCGCCATGGGCCGACGAGGGCGACGACGCACACGCCACCGCTCGTAGCCCCGGCGCAGCGATGCGTATGCCAGGGCCGAACGGGCCCCCTCCAACGTCCCGATCAGGCCACGGCCTCCGGTACCGGGCGGCCGGCGGAAGGGGACCTTCGCAGCCCGGCCGTGGGGCGGGTCGGGTGACAGGGTTCAGTTGATCTCCCCGACGCACCATCAGTCACCGGCGAGGACAGCCGGTGAGGCCGCAGCGGCCGTGCGCCCGGCTTCGGAGATCGATCGCGTCCCTCATTTCCCCTTCCCAGGAGTCCCCATGTCCTTTCGCGTCGAGTCCGAGACCGGGCGGCTCAAGCAGGTGATCCTGCACCGGCCCGACCTGGAGCTGAAGCGCCTGACACCCACGAACAAGGACGCGTTGCTCTTCGACGACGTGCTGTGGGTCAAGCGGGCGAGGGAGGAGCACGACGCCTTCGCCGACGCCCTGCGCGACCGCGGCGTGGGCGTGCACCTCTTCTCCGACCTGCTCACCGAGACGCTCGCACACCCCGCCGCCCGGACGCTCATCCACGACCGGGTCTTCGACGACCGGGAATACGGCCCGCTCGCCACGGACCGCATACGAGCCTTCTTCGACTCCCTCGAACCGGCCGAGCTGACCGCCTACCTCGTGGGCGGCATCACCCAGCGCGAACTGCTGGGCCGCCTCGGCGCCGTCCCCAGTGTGCGCCTGCACGCCATGGCGCCCCACGACTTCGTCCTCGCGCCCTTGCCCAACCACCTGTTCACCCGCGACACCTCGTGCTGGATCTACGACGGGGTGAGTGTGAACCCAATGAAGAAGCGGGCGCGGCGCCGGGAGACCGTCCACTTCGAGGCCATCTATCGGCACCATCCCCTGTTCGAGAAGCAGGAGTTCCGTCGTTGGGCCGACGGGCAGTCGGCGTACCCGTCCACCATCGAGGGCGGTGACGTCCTGGTCATCGGCAACGGCGCGGTCCTCGTCGGCATGAGCGAGCGCACCACTCCCCAGGCCGTCGAAGCACTCGCCCTGCGGATGTTCGCCGCCGGTTCGGCCCGCCGCGTCGTGGCGGTCGACCTGCCCAAGTCCCGCAGCTTCATGCACCTCGACACCGTGATGACCATGGTCAGCGGTGACACCTTCACCAAGTACGCGGGGCTGGGCATGCTGCGGTCCTGCACCATCGAACCCGGTCCCGACGGCCAGAGCCTGAGGATCACCGACCACGCGCCGGAGCACATGCATCACGCGATCGCCGACGCTCTGGACCTGGATGCCATCACCGTGCTCACGCCCACCCAAGACGTGCACTCCGCCGAGCGGGAGCAGTGGGACGACGGCTGCAACGTCCTGGCCGTCGAACCCGGCGTCGTACTCGCCTACGAGCGCAACGTCACCACCAACACCCACCTGCGCCGCAACGGCATCGAGGTCATCACCATCCGGGGCAGCGAGCTGGGCCGGGGCCGCGGCGGACCACGCTGCATGAGCTGCCCCGTAGAACGCGACGCCGTCTGAGACCGACCGCCCGCGCTCCCGCCGATCCGGCTTCCCACCCCCGCACCACGCGCTCAAGGAGAGCCCCGCCATGCCCGTCAACCTGCGTCACCGCTCACTGCTGAAGGAACTCGATCTCACTCCGGCCGAGTTCCACTACCTTCTGGACCTGTCCGCCCGTCTCAAGGCCGCCCGGTACGCGGGCACCGAGCAGCAGCGCCTGCTGGGTAAGAACATCGCCCTGATCTTCGAGAAGACGTCCACCCGCACCCGCTGCGCCTTCGAAGTGGCCGCTCATCAACAGGGCGCCCACGTCACCTACTTGGAGCCGTCGGGCTCCCAGATCGGCCACAAGGAGTCCATCAAGGACACCGCCCGCGTCCTTGGCTGTCTCTTCGACGGCATCGAGTACCGGGGCAGCAGCCAGAGCAATGTCGAGGAACTGGCCGAATACTCCGGCGTCCCGGTGTGGAACGGCCTGACCGACGAGTGGCACCCCACCCAGTCGCTCGCCGATGTTATGACCATGTGGGAGCACACGGACAAACCCCTGCACGAGATCTCCTTCGCCTACCTCGGCGATGCTCGTAACAACGTGGGCAACTCACTGCTGGCATCCGCCGCGATGCTCGGAATGGATGTGCGCATGGTCGGGCCCTCGAGCCTGCGCAACGCCCCTGAGGTGGTCAAGGAGGCTCGGCGGATCGCCGAGTCCACCGGCGCACGGATCACCCTCACCGAGGACCTCGCCGAAGGTGTGGCCGGCGTGGACTTCCTCTACACCGATGTCTGGGTCTCCATGGGAGAGCCGAAGGAGATGTGGGACGAGCGTATCGCCCTGCTCAAGCCATACCAGGTCACCTCGCGCGTGCTCAAGGCAACGGGCAATCCGCGGGTGAAGTTCATGCACTGCCTCCCGGCCTTCCACGACAGCGGGACCACCGTGGGCGCGGACATCCTGTCCCACACCGGCATGAGTGCCCTCGAAGTCACCGACGAGGTCTTCGAGTCGGCCCACTCCATCGTCTTCGACCAGGCCGAGAACCGGATGCACACCATCAAGGCCCTTCTCGTCGCCACCCTCGGCGACTGACGCAGGTCGCCCGTTCGGAACCGCACACACAGGAGAAGTCATGCGCGTCGTCATCGCACTCGGCGGCAACGCCCTGCTCCGCAGGGGAGACCGGCCGGACGCCGCCGTCCAACACACCAACATTCAAGCGGCCGTGGCCGCCCTGGCCCCTCTCGCCCACCGGCACGAATTGGTGATCACTCACGGGAATGGCCCACAAGTCGGCCTGCTCGCCCTCCAGAGCGCCGCCGACAGGTCCCTCACCAGCCCTTACCCCTTCGACGTTCTGGGCGCCGAGACACAGGGAATGATCGGCTACTGGCTGCTGCAGTCCCTGCAGAACGCCCTGCCCGGGCGCCAGGTCTGCGCCCTGCTCAACCAGACCCTCGTCTCTGCCGCGGACCCCGCCTTCGCCAACCCCGCCAAGTTCGTGGGCCCTGTCTACGAACGCGAAGAAGCCGAGCGTCTCGCCGCCGAGCGCGGCTGGACCGTCAGGGCCGACGGACCGCACTGGCGCCGGGTCGTGCCGTCGCCCGATCCGCAGCGCGTCGTGGAAACCAGGCTGATCCGTCTCTTGCTCACCTCCGGCGCCGTTGCCGTCTGCGCAGGCGGCGGCGGTGTCCCCGTGATCCGGGACGAGCACGGACAGCTCACGGGTGTGGAAGCGGTCGTCGACAAGGACCTCACCGCCGCCCTGCTCGCCGAAGCACTCGATGCCGACGCGCTGTTGCTGCTCACGGACGTCCCTCAGGCCATGCGCCGCTACGGCACACCGGACGCGGAACCCATCGGTCGCACCACACCGGCAGGGCTGCGCGCGGAACCGTTCCCGGCCGGATCCATGGGGCCAAAAGCCGAGGCGGCCTGCCGCTTCGTGGAACTCACCGGCGGGATGGCAGCCATCGGATCTCTCAACGACGCACAGGCCATCCTCGACGGCTCAGCAGGCACGGTCGTCACGCCCAACGGCCGATACCCCCAGAACACCAACGACGCACCAGGGAGCCAGACATGACCACTACACAAGCCACCTCGGCAACCCCGGACCCGGCCCCATCGGCGCGAAGGAGAAAGCTGCGCTTTCCATCGGCCTTCACCGTCCTGGTGGCCGTCACCCTCGTGGTCTGGGCACTGACCTTCGTCATCCCCGCCGGCCGCTACGACACCAAGGACGGCAGCCCGATCCCGGGCACATACCACTCCGTGGAGCTGGCCACGGGGTTCTGGAGTCGACTCAAGGACCTTTTCCTCGCCCCCGTCAACGGCCTCTACGGGGTCACCGACACGCAGTCCGGACTCACCGCGCCGGGAGGCAGCGGCGATTTCTTCGGAGCTGCGGGAGTGTTCCTGTTCGTCCTGGCCGTCGGCGCCTTCATCACCGTAACCCTGCGCACCGGCGCCCTCACCTCCGGCGTGGCACACCTCGCCGAACGCCTCAAGGGGCACAGGTCACTCCTGCTCGTCGTGCTCCTGGCACTGTTCTCGCTCGGCGGCACCACCTACGGCATGGCCGAGGAAACGCTGGGCTTCTACGCGCTGATGATCCCGCTCATGCTCAAACTCGGCTACGACAGGATGACCGGCGCGAGTGTGATCATGGTCGGTGCCGGAGTGGGCACGCTCGCCTCCACTGTGAACCCGTTCGCCACTGGCGTGGCCTCCGACAGCGCCGGCATCGGCACTGGCGACGGCATCGTGCTGCGGCTGCTGATGTGGGCCGTCCTGACAGCACTGGCCGCGGCCTATCTGGTGCGCTATGCCAACCGCGTGCACAAGGACCCCTCCCGCTCCCTTGTCGCCCCGATGCCCGAGGACGACGAACTCAGGTCCCAGGGCTCCTCCACCACACCACTGACACTGCGTCAGCGGATCGTGCTGACGGTGTTCGCGGCGACCTTCCTTTTCATGATCTTCGCCGTAATTCCCTGGGCGGACCTGAACGTCACGTTCCTGCCGACCCTTGGCTGGTACTTCCCCGAACTGGCGGCCCTGTTCATCGTGGCAGCCGTCGTGGTGGGCCTCATCGCCGGACTGGGCGAGAAGGGAACAGCAGACGCGATCGTCGCGGGCGCCGGAGACTTCATCGGAGCAGCACTCATCATCATGCTGGCCCGCGGTGTCACCGTGATCATGAACAATGCCAGCGTCACCGACACCATCCTCGACAGCCTCAACAATGCCGTCTCGGGAACGTCCTCGGGGATCTTCACGGTGCTGATGTTCCTGGTGAACATACCGTTGGCCTTCCTCGTGCCCTCCTCGTCCGGCCACGCGGCGCTGGCGATGCCCATCCTCGCCCCGCTCGCCGACTTCGCCGGCGTCAGCCGCGCCTTGGTGGTCACCGCCTACCAATCGGCTTCTGGCTGGGTCAATCTGATCACCCCGACCTCCGCGGTCGTGATGGGCGGCCTGGCCCTCGCCAAGGTCCGCTACGACCGCTACCTGCGGTTCATGGCACCCCTGATGGGCATCCTGTTGGCCGCGGTCGCGGTCTTCCTGGTTCTGGGAGCGACGCTCGGTTGACGACCGGCCCTCACCACGCCGTCGCCCCGTCGCGTTGTCCGCCTCCGGTAGGGGCTGACCGGCCCAACAGCCCGGGACCAGTGGACTCTGCACCCACCGGCCAATGTCCGGCGACGATGGCAGTGACGCATCAGCCAAACCGGACAGCGGGTCCGCACCCGCAGTCCGGGCGACCGGGGAGGTGATCACGATGATGTTCTGGTTCGACCACGGCGTCAGCGGCTGGGGCTGGTTCGCGATGTCGGCCAGCATGATCCTGTTCTGGGTGCTGATCATCACCGTTGCCGTTCTGCTCTTCCGCGCCCTGGGCCAGACTCCCGAGCACACCCACAGCCCGAACGTGCCGTCACCGGAGCAGGTGCTTGCCGAGCGGTTCGCCCGTGGCGAGATCGACGAGGAGGAGTACCGCCGGCGCCTCGCCACGCTGCACGCCTCCGGTCCACCCGCCAAGCCTTGACCCGCAGGCCGCAGCCCGCTTGGCAGGGACCGATCGGGTGGGCAACGCGGGCCTGTTCGGGTCCGTGCCGGCCGGCCGAAGGAGGTCCCGACCACGACTGGAACCGTCACCGCGGGCCTGGACGACTCGCCGCAAAGTATCGCCGCGGCCAGTTGGGCGGCACGTGAGGCCGAGTTGCGCCGAGACCGCCTGCACCTCGTCCATGCGGACGATTGGCCCACGACGGCGGTAGTCCGCCTGGTCAGCCCGGATGAGCAGCGTCGATGGGCCGACACCCTCCTGAGCCGCACCTCCGACGAACTGCGAAAACGCCATCCGGGTCTGGAGATCACCACGAGCCGGCTGTCCGGGCGGCCCGCGGCCTCCCTGTCCGCCGAGGCTTCGAAGGCGGAAATGCTGGTGATCGGTTCGCTCCGGCTGACGGGAGTGCCGGGCTCCCTCATCGGTTCCGTCACCATGGCAACGATCAGTGCCACCGAACGGCCCGTAGTACTCGTCAGGGCCGCCACTTCGACGGGCAACGTGGCGCAGCAGTACCGGGACGGGCGACCCCTGGTCCAGCAGGGTGCATACCTGTGCGTCCGGGTCCAGTTCGAGAAGGCGGGACACGTGCCGTGGAGCGTCTAAGCTGCACGCCGGCGATCCTGCTCCGGCGAGGGCAGCTCGGCGGGAGACGCGTAAGGTGCGCGGTATGTGCCCGTCGGCAGCCAGACGTGCACGGCAACCATGTGAGTCCGCAACAACCTGGCCTGGGTGGCCGACCAGCGCAGCGCGGTGAGCGACGCGTCAGAGCCGTCCACGCCCACGACCAGGCACTCTTACGTCGATTGCTTCATGCCGGTTCCTAGCCCTGTCCTGTCGAGTACGGCGGTGAGGCCAGGGGGATCGCTCGCCCCACCCTGGACAGTTGTCCGGCCGGCATCATCCGACACCCACGCTGATCTCGGGAGGGACGCGCAGCGAGTTGTGCACCGTGCAGTGATCGACAACAGCAAGCAGGCTCCTGCGCCTCACCGTGCCGATCTCTTCGGGCAGTTCGATCCTCATGCGCACGGCCGAAACCCGCGCCGGGCGGTCGTCGGCCATGTCGAACTCCGCCCGCACCCGCAGGCTCTCGTACGGCAGGTGATGGCGCTCCAGAAAGCGTCCTGCGTAGTAAGCGACACACGAAGCGAGCGAGGAGACGAACAGCTCCACGGGGGTGGGCCCTTCGTCGGAGCCTCCCGCGTCGACCGGCTGGTCGACGGTCAGTTCGTGATCGCGCACAAACACTGCGTACGACTGACCGGACACGTGCGTGACATCGATACGTCCCTGGGGTGCTCCCGCCCCGGAACGCAGAGCCGCACCGCCGCCGGCTCTGGCTTGGTCATCCATCACCGTGCCTCCCTTGCTTGTCAGTTATGACTGGCCCCGAACGTTTCGCTGTCGCCAGCCACGAGACCGCGCGAGTGATGTCCGACAGAGCGACGATGCCGACGAGGTGTCCGTCGTCCAGCACCAGGGCGCGCCGCTCGGCACTCGACTCGAGGCGCGGCAGAAGGTCAATGACGGCCTCACCGGGCTCCGCCGTCGCCACATCGGTCAATGGGCACATGACGCCTGCCAAGGAGGTGGCGGAGCGAGCCCCCGCAGGCACGCGGTTGATCCTTGCGACCGTCATCAGACCGACCGGCGTACCGTCGGGCGACACCACCGGAAACGTCGAATGGCGATAGCGGCCGAACGGCATGGTGCTCAAGACCTGTTCGACCGTGTCCGTGGCCGCGACGGTGACGGGGTCGGGTGTCATCACCTGCCGCACCGCCACCCCGGCCAGCGCGCCCCGGAGCTGTGCCTCCCGCCCCTCCGCCGTCGCGGCGGCGATCAGGAACCAGCCGATGAGGGCCGACCACAAGCCACCGAGATCTCCGGTGACCAGGACCGATGTGAAGCCGACGAACAGCATGAACCAGCCCAGCGCCCGCCCTGCGTTCGCGGCGCTCAGCGCTGCGCGCACCCGGTCGCCGCTGCGCCACCACAGGAACGCGCGCAGCACTCGACCGCCGTCCAGCGGTGCTGCGGGCACGGCGTTGAACACTGCCAGCACGAAGTTGATGGCGGCCAGCCAGGCGATGGCCTCGATCACGAGCCCGGGCACTGCCAGGATCTCCAGCCAGACCGCGGCTCCTGTGAACAGAATCGCTGCCGCAGCGCTGACCAGCGGTCCCACTCCGGCGATACGCAGTTCTGCACCCGGGTCCTTCGCCTCGCCGCGCAGTCGTGCGACTCCGCCCAGCATCCACAGCGTGATGCCTTCGACCTCGACGCCGTTGCGACGCGCGACAACGGCGTGTGCGAGCTCATGTGCCAGCAGCGACACAAGGAAGACGACCGCCGTGACGATCCCAAGTGCCCAGTAGACCCAGGCCGCTTCACCTGGGTGCGCAGAGGGGAACCGCCCTCGTGCGAGAGTCAGCGCGACGAGGACGACGATGACCAGCACACTCCAGTGGAGCCCGACGCGTATAGCGGCTATCCGGCCCAGCGGAAGCGTCTCCTTCACGATTCCCGCTTTCTGGCGCGCGATCGGGACCGGATTCCCCAACGGGTGTCACCGACCGAGCCCCTTGTCTCCGTTTCCTTCGCCACCATCCTGGTGCCCCGTGCAGCGGCGGGATCAGGGCCACACGGTCCACACCTGGGGACGGCTGGCCTGACCTCAGTCCGCAGGCTTGGCGAGCGTCACACCTCCACTGCTGCGGACAGACAGAGGGGCCGCGAGGCGCCGAGCTGGGACCCGTACGGCCCATGCCGACCGGGAGAAAGCGGACCAAAGTGGTGGGCAAGGACACACCCCGCCGGGCGAGAGGCGAACCGTCATGGAACAGCGAGTGGTTGTGGGCGTCGACGGGTCCGCTCGCAGTGCGATCGCTGCGGACTGGGCGGCCCGGGAGGCGCTGCGGCGTGCCCAGGGCCTGCGGGTCGTCCATGTGTCGCCGCTGTCCGCACAGGACCTGGTGGACGTCTGGCCATACCGGCCCGCTCACTTGCCCGAGCGGTCTCTTCAGGTGCTGTCCGCCCGGTACCCGGACCTGCGGGCCGAGGGCGTATGGCTGAGCGGCCCGGCCGTCCCGGCGCTGGTCGCCGAGGGCACGGAAGCGTCCGTCGTCGTGCTCGGAACGCATGGGGCCGGCGGCTTCGCCGGACTGCCCCTCGGTTCCACCGCCGAAAGCGTCGCCGATCAGTCCGCGCGCCCGGTCGTGCTCGTGCCCGGTGGCCTCCCGGCCGACGTGGAGGCAACAACCGACCGGGTCGCGGTCGGAATCGACGCGCGCGATGCGGCGGACGCCTCGATCGCCTTCGCGTTCGAGGCCGCCCAGAGGCTGGGCGGCCCCCTGCACGCCGTTCACGCATGGTCCCCCTCCTCCGGGGACGCCGAGCGGATGCCTTTCCCGATGCCCGAGCGGGACCGGTGCGAGCAGGAAGACCAGGAGGTGCAACTGCTGTCCGATGCTCTGCGGCCGTGGCGTGAGAAGTACCCCCGGGTTCCGGTCCTCCAGGACGTCGTCCTCTTCACCGCGACTCAGGCGCTGGAGTGGGCCTCTGCCAGGACGGATCTGCTGGTGGTGGGGCGGCGAGGGGGCGCGCTCGCTCCTGCCGTTCACTCACTCCTGTGTCGAACCAACTGCCCTGTGGCCGTCGTGCCCTCCTGACCGAACCGATCGGCGGTCAACCATTCCGGCGCGCCGACCATGTGACGGGCAGCGGGGGCAAGGGCAGCACGCGATCACACCGGCTGCGGTACGACGGCCACGGGGCAGTCGGCGTGGTGCAGCACGGCATGCGCCACCCGGCCGAGCTGGAGGCCGAAGTGGCCCTGGCGCCGCTGGGCGCCGACAACAAGCAGATCCGCGGCTGCCGAACGCTGCACCAGCACCTTGTGGGCCGGGCCCTCGACCGTGGTCCGGTGCACTTGCACTGCCGGGTTGTCACGGACGAACTCTCCGAGCGCCTGGTCCAGCAGCGTCGCGGCCCGCTCCTTGTGGTAGCGGGCAGGATCGCCGGCGAGCATCGGATGGTCCGTCGTCTCATGCGCTGGGCGACGCCAGGCACGGACCGCCTGGACGGTGGAGCCGCGGGTTTCGGCCTCGCGCAGGGCGAACGTGACCGCCGCCTGTCCCCCGGCTGTGTCAGCTACGCCGAGGAGGATCCGCCCGTGCGTTCTCCTGAGTGCCGCCCTGTCGCCGCGCACAACGATGACTGGGCAGTGCGCCTTGGCCGCAACGGCCAGACCGACCGAGCCCAGCAGCAGCCCCCTTGGTGCGTGGGTCTGCGGGGTCGCTGGCCGTTGAGGGCGAGCGTCTCGACCCAGTTTTTGATCTTCCGGCGGTTGCCGTGGGCGAGCTGGAGGACAAGGAGGATCCGTCTGGGCGGCGATGCCCCGGATGCGGCGGGAGCCAGCGGCTTCGATGGCTTTGGCGAGGGGGTTCTTCGCGCAGCCGTTGTGGCTCTCGACACTGTTCCGCAGGCGGAAGTGGCCCTGACGGCAGCTTTCGGCCCCTACCACTGCAAGTCGGGTCAGGGTAACGGTCGAGTGAGAGACAAGTTCTTGGTCCTCATGAACGGGGTGGGATCATTGAACAAATCCAGCGGAGTGCTCATCCCACCCAGGGCACCCTCCTCCGAACGTCTGGCAGCCTAGCCGGGCCCCGGGGTGACAATCATGGAGCGGTTGACCGCGCAGGATCTCATGCTGCTGTGGCCGGATGAACTCGGCTGGCCCGAGGACATCGGCGCCCTCGCCATTCTCGATGGCACAAGGCTGCTCGATCCGGACGGTTGCTTCCGGATCGAGGCTGTGCGTCATGTGATCCAAAGCCGTCTGCCCCTGGTCCCTCGGTTCCGTCAGCTGCTGTATACGCCTCGACGGGGGCTGGGCTGGCCGCTGTGGGTCGATGATCGATCCTTTGATCTGGCCGAGCACGTCCGGGTCCTGCCGCTCACGGCTCCTGCCGATGAGGCGCAGCTTCTTGTCACTGTTGAGCGATTGCGTCGGCGCTGGCTGGAACGGTCACGGCCGCTGTGGGAGATGTGGTTCCTGCCGGGCCTGTCCGGGGGCCGAGTCGCCATGTTCATCAAGATGCACCACACCATCGCCGATGGCGCGGCGGGGGTGGCTCTGCTGGGTGCGTTCCTCGATCTGGACGCCGATGTGCCGACGACGCTCGCGCCGCCCTGGACGCCGGCGTCAATGCCTTCCAGCCGCGACCTGATCGAGGACAACCTGCGTCTGCGCGTACAGGCGGCCCGGTCTGCGCTGTCGAAGCTCTTCCAGCCCGTCACCACGCTGCAACAGATGCGGGAGGCGTGGCCGGCGGTACGCGAGGGCTTTATCAAGGAGCGAGCGCCGCGTACCAGCTTCAACCTCCCGATCGGCCCGAGCCGCGAGCTGGCGGTCATCCGCAGCAGCCTCGACGTCGCCAAGCAGATCGCTCACACATACGATGCGAAACTGAACGACGTGCTGATGTCAGCCATCGCCGGCGGCCTGCGGGATCTGCTGCGCGGCCGCGAAGAACTCGTTGAGGATCTGGTCTTGCGGGCCTTTGTGCCCGTCTCGCTGCACAACGAGGAACACGGCCGGGCGCGCGGCAACCAAGACGGGATGATGTTCGTGCCGCTCCCGATCGGTGAACCCGATCCTGTTCGGAGGCTGTGGCTGATCGCCGCGGAGAGCGCCGAACGGAAGAAGCATGTCGTTCGTCCTCCCGAAGGCATAATTGCCCGCAACCGCCTCCTCCAGCGGGCCACGATGCGCCGCTTCGCCCGTCAACGGTGGGCGAACGTGTACGTCGCCAACATCTTCGGCCCCCCGATGCAGCTCTACCTTGCCGGGGCGCAACTGCTCGAGGTGTTCCCGGTGGTGCCGATCAGCGCGAACATCACGCTGGGCATCGCGGCGCTCACGTACGCTGGCCAGTTCAACATCACCGTGGTCGCCGACGCGCAAGCCTGTCCCGACGTCGAGGTCTTCGCTGAGGGCGTGCGGAAATCTCTACAGGCACTGAGCCCATTTCCGACCTCACGATGAGGCGAGGTAAGGGTGAGGACACCGTCGGTGTCCGGTTGGTACTGCAGCGAAGCCTTCGAAGCAGCCACCGGCCCTTGCCTTCCATGGCCTGCTCGCCGACGGCGCCACCCCAGGCGGCCCCTCCTGGCTCTGTCCATGAGAAGGGACAGCACTTCGACAGTGGTCGGGGAGGTGTCTGGCCGTCGGTGCCGACGCGGAATGTTCACGGGTTCGGGCAGCACAGGGTCTTCCTCGCGGGCCGAGTGTGGCGGGGTCTCAGCGCCAGTCGTCGATCACGTAGGCGTCGGGGTGGCTGTAGCCGGGTTCGTTGGGCCTGTGCATGGTCACGCCCTGCAGCCAGGTGCGGAAACCGCGGTCGACCATTCGCCGGTAGGCATCCTGGCGGGCCAGGTTCATTCCAGCGTCCAGTTGCCCCAGGCCGCGCTCGGCGGCGAGCTGCTCGCACGCGGTGAGCAGTCGTTCGAACCGGTTGGCGGCCTCCGGGCCAGGGCGTACGGCGCCGAATTTGACGAAGCACACGTCTTCTCCGGCCTCCGACCCGGCTCCGCAGTGGCAGACGGCCAGGCCATCGAGCTCTGAGCCGGCGCCCTGGAGCAGGATGGTGTCACCGAGTCCCTGCGCGTGCGTGGCCACGATCTCGCGTTCCAGGCTCAGGCCCTCGTACACGGCCCCGGTCAGTGCGCGACAAAGGCTCAGGGCGTGGGGCTGCTCGGCGGCGGGCAGCTGGCCGTACAGCACTCGGCCGGGGACTGCGGCACTGCCTGCCACCTGCTTCTTCATGATGGCTGTGAGGAATCGGGGCCAGAAACCGTAACGGCGGTAGAGCTCAAGGTGCTTGGGACTGTGCGAGAAGGTGAACAGGCCCAGGTGGCGGTTCTCCCAGGTGTCGAAGCAGTCCATGACCGGCTCCATGAGGCGCCTGCCGACGCCCTGGTCCCACAGGTCCGGACGCACGGTCAGCGGGCCGAAGTACCCGACGCTGCCCCAGTTGACGGCGAAGTTCGATCCGGCGACTTCGCCCTCGACCGTCGCTGCGAAGGCCGCCTGTGGATCGGCCGCCCAGCGACTGCGGACGTAGTCGGCGGTCCCGAAGAACGTCTTCGGCTCGGGAGCCCCGAGGAACGTCCCGAAGGCGACCCTGAAGATCTCGTCGGCCCGATCCAGGTCCGCCTCACCCAGCGGGCGGACCGACACAGGGCCCGTGCCACTCTTGCGCTCCCCTGCCGGTGGGATCATCGCTCTCTCCTTCCCGACCCCCTGTTTCATCGCACCACGTGCGTGCGCCGCGGGCGAGGCGAAAGGTCCACCGATACCCAGGGACCGACGACAGGGCCGATCTGCCTTGCCTGTCCGCCGGGAACTGCAGCAGTCACCAGGCCGAATACCGACCAGTCGAACAACGGCTACTACGGGTACCGAGGCCCAGGAGGGCCACCCCCTGCCCGGGCGGGGAGTCAGTCGACGGGTGCTGTCCGTTTCTCGTGAACATCGACCTCGGCCCGGGCGTGCGCCTCCCAGAGTGCAGAACAATCGCCGTCGTGATCCGTGAACGAAACCACCCTCCGGAATACAACCAGCCACCCCCACAGTCAGCCCGACTTGGAGGCTGCCCGCGGCGGATGGCGAGGCGGCCCAGGCCAGTGAGAACGATGACCTTCGCAAGGACCACCGCCAGGACGATGCCGGCTGCCCAGCCCGTCCACCGCCAGTTCGCCAGCAGTGCCATACCGCCCCAGGTGCACGGCAGTGACGAGCACGCCGACCGCGACGAGACCTGTCGTCCCGATGTCGTCGAGCAGGCGGAACGGCGGCGCTTGACTGGGCGCGGTGGTCAGTGCGGTTCATCTCCGTGCGATCCGCCGGGTGCCGGTGCGCGGTAATGGTCCGGGGCGGTGTCGTAGGCGGCTGCGCAATGCGGGGAGCAGAAGTAGAGGCTGCCGGTGGCGGTGTCGCGCCGCTCGGCGGCGGCTGCCGGGTCAAGGCGCATGCCGCACACCGGGTCCACCACCGTGGTGTGGTCGCTGTGCTCGTGATGGCCTGCGGCTTCGGGCTCGGTCCGGTCGGCGGCGGATTCGACCCGGGGCTCTATGGGGGCCGGCTCGGCCGTCGCCAGCGGGGCGGTGTGCCAGCGGCGCAGGCGGCCGGAGTTGGTGACGACGGACAGGGAGGACAGCGCCATTGCGGCAGCGGCGATGATCGGGCTGAGCCGCAGACCGAGCCACGGGTACAGAGCGCCGGCTGCGAGCGGGATTCCCACGGCGTTGTAGACCAGGGCGAAGAAGAGGTTCTGCCGGATGTTGCGCATGGTGGCGCGGGAGAGCCGAATGGCGGTGACCACGCCGGTCAGGGAGCCGGAGATGAGGGTGATGTCGGCGGCTTCGATGGCCACGTCGGTGCCGGTCCCGATGGCGAGCCCAACGTCGGCGGCAGCGAGGGCGGGGGCGTCGTTGATGCCGTCGCCGACCATGCCCACGGTGCGGCCCTCGCCCTGCAGGCGGCGGATCTCGTCGGCCTTGTGCTCGGGGAGCACCTCGGCCAGCACCCGGTCCACGCCGACCTGCCCCGCGATGGCGGCGGCGGTGCGGGTGTTGTCGCCGGTGAGGATGACCACGTCGATGCCGAGCCCTTGCAGGGCGGCGATGGCCTGGGCGGAGTCGTCCTTGACAGTGTCGGCCACGGCCAGCACTCCGGCCGCCCGGCCATCGACGGCGGCGAGTACGGGCGTCTTGCCTTGCGCCGACAGCTCGGCCGCGGCCGGGGCGAGGGCGCTGGCGTCGATGCCCACCTCCGAAAGCAGGCGGGCGGTTCCGACCAGCACGGCGCGGCCGTCGACGGTGGCCTGCACGCCCTTGCCGGTGACCGAGTCGAAGCTGCTGGCAGCGGGCACGGTGAGCTTCCGCTCCCGGGCTCCTGTGAAGATTGCTCCTGCCAATGGGTGCTCGCTGTCGGCCTCGGCCGCCGCCACCAGTGTCAGCAGTTGGGACGCGTCGAAGCCGTCAGCCGCGTGAACATCGGTCAGGACAGGCTTTCCCGCGGTGACGGTGCCGGTCTTGTCCAGGACGACGGTGTCGAGTTTGTGGGCGGTCTCCAGGGCTTCGGCGGAGCGGATGAGGATGCCCGCCTGGGCGCCCTTGCCGGTGCCGACCATGATGGACAGCGGGGTGGCAAGGCCCAGTGCGCAGGGGCAGGCGATGATCAGCACGGCGACCGCGGAGACCAGGGCGAGTGTGAGCGCCGGGGCCGGACCGACCGTGTACCAGAGCGCGAAGGTGGCGATGGCGATGGCGATGACGGCGGGCACGAAGTAGGCGGAGACCGCGTCGGCCAGCCGCTGGATCGGCGCCTTGGACGCCTGGGCCTGCTGCACGAGGCGGATGATCTGGGCCAGCATCGTGTCGGCGCCGACCTTGCTCGCGCGTACCCGCAAGGAACCTGTGGTGTTGACGGTGGCGCCGATGATCGTGTCGTCCGCCCGTTTGGTGGCGGGCATCGGTTCACCGGTGACCATGGACTCGTCCACCGCCGAGGACCCGGACAGCACCACGGCGTCGACGGGGATCTTTTCCCCGGGCCGGATCACGATCTCGTCGCCCACGACGACGTCCTCCACGGGGACTTCGGCCTCGGTCCCGTCCCGTATGACCCGGGCGGTACGGGCCTGAAGGCCCAGCAGCGCCCGGATTGCCTCGCCGGTTCCGGCCTTGGCGCGCGCCTCAAGGAGACGTCCGAGCAGGATCAGGGTGAGGATCACTCCGACCGCCTCGAAGTACACCTCGCGCACATCCTCGGGCAGCAGCGACGGTGCGAGCGTGACCAGCAGGCTGTAGCCGTACGCAGCCGAAGTACCCAGTGTGATCAGGGAGTTCATGTCCGCGCCGCGGTGGCGCAGGGTCAGCCAGCCGATGCGGTGGATCGGCCACCCGGTGTAGAACATCACCGGCGTGATCAGAGCCAGCTGGAACCAGTGGTTGAGCATCCAGCCCGGCACCCAGTCGGCGCCGAAGAGTTCATGCGCCATCACGGCGAAGAGCACCGGCGCCGTCAGCACCGCGCCGAGGGCCACCCGGCGCGTCAGGTCATTGATCTCCGCGCGCCGCTCGGCGGCCTCTGCTGCCTCGGCCTCGGCCGCTGCGGCATCACCGCCCGGCGCCCCGGACGCAGCAGCGCCCCGGACCTCGCGACCCTCCGAAGGGCCTTTCCCACTGTCCGTTTCGACGAGCAGCGTGCCCTGGATCATGTTCATCCCGCAGGAGAACCCGAACGAGCCCGCCTCGGCCGGATGCACCCGCACGGTGGTTCGCGCATACGCCGGCAGCCCGGCACTCACCCGCAGATCAGGGAAGACCACCCGGTTGGTGCACTCTCCGGACTCCTGCCGGTCGAAGACCAGCTCCAGCGGAATGCCCTGCCGGACCTTGATGACATCGGGGCTGTAGCCGCCCCGGACCGTCACCTCGACCCGCTGCACCCCGCCCTCCAGCCGCGCGGTACGGGCACGGCGCGGCCCGAAGAAGAACCACCCCAGACCGGCGATCAGCACGACCGCAGAGATCACCACGACCGCATCGGCGACGCCCATGGCGAACTCCTCTCTGCCCGGTGACACCCTCAGCATCGCTCTCGGCTACCCCTGTCAGGTAGGAGCCGAACGGCCCGATGAACAGGACCGGGCGACCCTGGGCACGGGACCCGGGCGGGAGCGACCGTGGCAGTGGCAGAGAAGGCCGGATGGACGGCGGGCCCCGTGCCCGCAGCCCCCGAGCCCGGGGAAGTGACTCGCGATGATGTTCTGGTACGACCACGACGTCAGCGGATGGGGCTGGTTCGCCATGTCGGCCAGCATGATCCTTTTCTGGGCTCTGATCATTACCGCCGCTGTCCTGCTCTTCCGCGCCCTGAACCGTGCCCCCGAGCACACTCACATGCACGGCGGGCCCTCGCCAGAGCAGCTGCTCGCCGAGCGGTTCGCCCGCGGCGACATCGACGAAGAGGAGTACCAGCGGCGCCTGGCTGCCCTGCGCTCCTCCGGTCCCTTCACCAAACACTGACGCCCGCCCGAGGAGGAGGACCAGCCATGAGGAACAACCGGAATTACGGCCCGTACGCGATTGCGGTCGCCATCGCCCTCGTCGGCGCACTGGCGCTCGGAGTGCCCATGGGCACCCTCGCCTTCCTTCTCATCATGCTCGCCTGCCCGCTGATGATGTTCTTCATGATGCGCGGCATGCACGGTGGCGATGACATGCAGGGGCGCGGGCATGACCACGACGATCCGGCCAAGGACCGCGAGCCGCACGACCACAAGCCCTTCCGCTGAGACAGACGCCGACGGCAGGGACGTGCCACGCAGGCACTGATGGCGATCCTGATCGCCCGCTGATCACGGCGGCTCCGGCCTACGATACGGCCCGCCTGGTCACACCCTGCGAGAGCCGACGCCCTCCCCCGGGCTCGGCTCCGGGGCTACGGCGCTGCCCTGGAGGCCGCCGAACGCGCTTCCACCGCGGGACCAGGACAGCCCCGGGGCACGCACCCCCGGCGGCCGACCGCACGGAGGTGACCGGACATGGAAGTGCTCGCCTGGACACTGATCGCCCTGGGCGCCCTGGCCATCGCCGCCTACGCCGTCCACATCACCCGTCGCCACCGGCGCGACGCTTCCTGCCTCGCCCGCTCCATCCATCGGATCGCCCCAGCCCTTCTCGCGGCCGGTCTGGATCCTGCTCCCGCCCTCTGAGGGCTGTCCCACAAATGATCTCCAAGTGCGTGACGCTGCCCCATCGGTGGTCCCTCCAACCGGCGAGCATGGGTGAGGGGCCGGTACATCAATGCCGCCTCCCGCCAAACGAGCTGGTGCTCACCTGATGGGCGTGCCCCGATGCCGTTGGCGTGAGGCGTCGTGCAGACTGCTGGCATGCCCGAGGACGAGGCGCAGCTCACTCCTCCCGAGTCACTGCTGCAGGTGATCGACAACCTCTCGCGGTTCCATCGAGAGCATGAGGAGTACTACTCGCAGGCGCCACTGCGGCAGGCGGGTGAGCTCCAGGCGCGATCTCGGGCGCTGAAGTCACTGGCCGATCGGTGGAGCGACGTCGAGGCCAGTGAGCAGGCGTCGGGGATTGTGTTCGTCGGCACGGAGGACCTCAATGCTCCGGGGCTCGTAGCGGAGTCGGGGATCCTCTTCATGGAAGGGGAGGGCGAGCCCGCCGAACTCCGGAGGCTGAAGCGTGAAGTCGGCATGCTTGCCGATGATACCGAGCAGGGTGGTGCCTGGCTGGCCCAGGCGATGGAGCAGGCGTGGGAGATCGCGGGGAGCTTGGCTGCCTTTCCGGCGCTTGCCGACCTGCTGGGGGAGCGGCACCGGATCATCGCCAATGACTGGCAGTCGGCGGGCATGCAGGCTCTGATCGCGCGGCTGCTGCGCCGCGCCCTTGACCTGCTGGACCGGGTTGACTTCTCCCCGGCGGCGCTTCGGGCCGACCTGCGCGGTGGGCGGAAGGCCCCTTCCTACCTCTATTCGGCTTCTGAGCTGTTCGACCGGGCTGCCGACCTGATGGCGGAGTCGGCCACGCTTGTGCATGAGAACGAGAGGCGCTGGCGCATGTTCCGTGCCCGAGTTCGCGAGTTGCAATCCGAGTAGGCCAGCGCCCACGGGAGTGATCTCACCGCGCGAGATGATCTTCATGTGACAGGTGTGATCACGGCTTCGGGGCCGTCCTGGATTTCCCGTTTACCGGGCTGAGCCCGCGCTGCTTCGGCAAGCTGGTGATCGCGCTGCGGCAGCAGGGCGTGGACGGCCCTGGAACCTCGACCCGGAAGACCGGGTGCTGCTGGTCACGGCTTACTGGCGCACCAATCTGACGCTGCGGCAGCTTGCCCCGCTCTTCGGGATCTCAAAGTCCGCAGCCGACCGGATCATCAACAATCTCGGGCCGCAAATTGGCGCTGCGGGCGCACGCGGCGTCGGTTCCGCAAGGACACCGTGCTGATCGTGGACGGCACCCTGGTGCCCACCCTCGATCACGACGTGGCCAAGGTCGAAGAACTACCGAGGCGGTACCGCCTCGGCCTGACTGGAAGGCGCCCTCACCTGCGCGGTGGGAAACGATCAACCTAATCGCGGGAATCGATCTTTCTACGATCCGCATAGTCGCTGACCAGGGCATTTCGTCGGTTCCCCTGCACAGGGCGGGACCGCCCGCTGCGTCGTCGCGACTCTCCTCAGTCCGGTTCCATGTAGGGGCGGCGGAAGACTGGGGCCTGGCCGGTGCCGTAAGGGCGTACGGCTGCCAGCGCCTGGACGACGGCGGCCTCCAAAGGACCGCTGGTGTCGACCGTGACCGCCTCCGTCCATGGCGACTCCTTGCCTGCCATGGCGGTGGCCACCTCCAGCCCTGCGTCGGATGCTCCGGGGGCGCGCGTACGCAGGCGGGCCGCCGACACCTCGCCCGGAACCTGGCAGTGCAGGGCCACCAGGTCGGCGCTGACGCGTTCGGCCATGCGCAGGGCAGCTTCGCGTTGTTCCGCATCGGACCAGGTGGCGTCCAGGACCACGGACTCTCCCGTGGACAACAGGGCGGATGCGCGGTCGAGCAGGGCCGCGTAGGTCTTGGCGGTCCACTCGGGTGTGTACAGACCCTCGCCGTAGCCGGTCGCCGCGGACTGTTCTGCTGGGATGCCCGCCAGCTCCTTGCGGAGGCGGTCGCTGCTGAGCAGCGTGACGCCGAGGCGATCGGCCAGCGCGCCGGAGAGTGTGGACTTCCCGCTGCCCGGCAGCCCGCCGACGAGCGTCAGGCCGACAGCGGAAGTCCGCAGGTGACGCAGCGCCGTCAGGACCAGTCGCCGTGACGCGGACTCAGCGCCGGGCGCGCCCTGCCGGGCCTGGATGAGGGAGACCTTGGCCCGGACGAAGGCGCGGTAGGCGACATAGTGGTGCCGCAGGGACGGCGGCGCCGGGTCACCGGAGTACTCGCTGTACTGGGCGAGGAAGAACCCTGCGGCCTCCGGGGCTCCCCGCTGTTCCAGGTCCATGGCCAGGAAGGCGGCGTCGTCGAGGCCGTCGACGTAGCGCAGGTGGTCGTCGAACTCCAGGCAGTCCAGGACGCGCGGGCCGTCATCGAGGCAGAAGATGTCTTCCGCGAGCAGGTCTCCGTGGCCGTCAACGATCCGCCCCTGCGCGATGCGCGTGTCGAACAGTTGCTTGCGGCCGGCGAGGTAGCGGCGCACCAGCCGCTCGACCTCCTCCACGTCGTCAGAGGCGTGTGCGTCGTCGGCCAGCGCGTGGACCTGCGCGAAGCTGGCTTCCCAGCGCGATGACAGCGCGTCCCGGGTGCCCTGCTCGTCCACGTCCCGGCTGCGGGGCGCATCCGCGTGATGGGCGGCGAGCTGCCGGGCGACGGCCCGCAGGGCGTCGTCGACGACGACGCCCTCGCTTATCAGCCGGGAGAGGCGGCGCTCCGTCGGCATGCGGCGCATCACGACGAGGAGTTCCGGGGTGTCCGCGCCCGGGCTGCGAAACTCTCCCAGACCCAGGTAGACGTCGGGGGCGAAGCGACGGTTGAGAGCCAGTTCCCGCTCGCACGCCGTACGCCGAGCCGCCACGGTGGAGTAGTCCAAGAAATCCAGGTCCACCGGCTTCTTGAGCTTGTAGACGCGGTCGCCGACGAAGAAAACGACCGCGGTATGGGTCTCGCACACCTCTGCTCGCGGGAGCGGTGGCCCATCAATGCCAGTGCCTGTCCGGAGCGCAGACGCGTCGGCCTGATGCATCGACACCATCGGCTCGCGGCGGCGGCTCGGCTCAGTCATGGGCGACGACGGCGACAGGGCAGCGCGCGTGATGGATGGCGGCCGTGGCCACGGAACCCAGACGTGGCGCCACGGCGGGACGATGCTTGCGTCGGCCGACCACCAGCAGCCCGGCGCCCTTGGCGGCCTGTACCACGGCCTTGGCGGGGCTTTCGAGATCGACGCTGTCGGCCACCTCCACTCGCGGAAACTTCTCGCGCCAGGGACGGAGGGCCTGGCTCAACTGATTTTGCGCGTCCTGCGTGATCTCTTCGGTCACGTCGTGATCCACGCCCCAGGGAACACGCGCATGGATCGGCACGCTTCGGCCATGCACGGCCCGAAGAGGCATGCCCCGCGCTGCGGCGGTGGCGAAGGCGAATTCGAGCAGGTCGTCGCATGGGCCGTGCAATTTCAGAGCCACCACTACGCCACCTGCCGTACCTGGGGTGGGCGGTGGCCCTTCTTCGGGGGCTTCGGCACGTACGAGGACCACCGGCCGCTCGGCCCGTGCCACAACGGGCATGCTGATGTCGCCCAGGAAGTAGCTCTCGACGGGCTCCAGCCCCCGCGAACCGAGCACGATCATCTCGGACTCCGATGCCGCTTGGAGCAGTGCGTCCTGGGCGTCGTCGGCGACCAGGTTGCCGACAATGGAGAGGCCCGGGTGACGCGCCTGGAGCTCCGCCCGCGCGTTGTGCACGATCCGCTTCGCCCAGTAGTTCTGGTCCATCTCGGCGGGGATGCGGGTCGGTTCCGGCACCAGCAGAGGCCACGCGTGCAGCAGGCGCAGCGTGAGCTTGCGCCGCTCGGCTTCGTCGGCGGCCCAATGGGCGGCGGCAAGGCTCTCGGGTGAGCCGTCGAGGCCCACGGTGACGACTGGCTCCATGGCGACTGCCTCCGTCTCGTACCAAGCTGGAACGACGGTGAGCGAGTCCGGCTGACCGGGCTGCTGTCGTCCCCCGTGCCCTCGTTGGTGGCCTTGCAGGCGACCGCGAGGAGTACTCGATGTGTGAGCATCTGCGCCGATGCGCCGAGCACGGCCGCTTCTCATTCGAGGAGTACCCCAAATCTTCCAGCGGCGCATGTGGACCCCGATGCGGCAGG
Source organism: Streptomyces sp. NBC_00885 (assembly GCF_045207475.1). Taxonomy (NCBI): domain Bacteria; kingdom Bacillati; phylum Actinomycetota; class Actinomycetes; order Kitasatosporales; family Streptomycetaceae; genus Streptomyces; species Streptomyces sp. NBC_00885. The sequence goes on along the minus strand of NZ_CP108796.1, from coordinate 7,923,107 downwards.
GCCCGGGTGGGCGCGGAATCCGGCGGGAGGAGGTAAGAGCAGTGGCGATTCCTCTGGGTGCCGGTCCGCTGACGTACCGGTGTTCCAGTCAGCTCCGACCGCACACCCGGTCCTCATTTCGCGGGTGGCGTGGGAACGGTGATCACCGGGCAGACCGCGCGGTGCAGCAGTCCATGCACCACCGACCCCAGGCGCATGCCTGTGTAGCCGCCGCGGCCTCGTCTTCCGACGACAACAGACAACGCATGTTCGGAGCTACGGGCCAGCTCTTCCACAGGGTGGCCGCGCACGACCTCGTGGGTCAACCGGACGTCGGAGTACTTGTCCGCCCACCCGGCAGTGGATTCCGAGAGCAGCCTGCGGCGTTCGCTGAAGCCTGCCGACTCGTCGCCGTGGGCGAACACCGGGCGTGGCCACGCCCAGACCGCACGCACTGCGGCACCGCGCAGGCTCGCCTCCTCCATGGCCTGCGCCACCGCGGCGAGAGAAGAGACGCTGCCGTCGACGCCCACGACGAGGTACGGCGGGTCCTGGGTGATGTGTTCCGGCTCGCTGACCACAACGACAGGACAGTCCGCCTGTGCCGTCACCGGGACCACGATGGAACCGCCGCTCAGAATCTCCTCGGCTCGGCTGAGGCGACGTGTGCCGAGGACGATCATGTGCGCCTTCGCGGATTCGTGGCACAGCGAGAGGGCCGGGCTGCCGTCGATCAGATGAGTGGTCAGCTCAAGGTCCGGATGGCGCGCCCGCACGAATGAGGCCGCCGCTTCCAGTGAGTCCGCGCCCCGCTTGCGCAGGGCACGATGGTGCGGCAGGCCTTCTCTGTGGGCGACGTCCCGGTGCTCTTCCGTGGGCACCGCGAGCAGCAGGCGCACTGCCAGGTGCCTCTGTACGGCCTCGTCGGCGCCCCAGGCGAGAACCAGAAGACTCGGCTTGAGCGGGTCGACACCCACTGTGATGTGAGGGCGATTGCTGGGGTCCGACATGTCTCCTCCGGGGGTGTCTCGGAGCGGCTTACACAGGGGGCTGGGCTACGGGCCCTACTGGAGGTCTTGACCGACGCATACGCCGCCCGGCTGTCCGTACCTTGCCGTGTACACGATGCGCAGCGGCTGCCCTCGCAGGTCCGCCTCGGCCGCGCCCACAGCACGGCCGCAGCGGCGCTGGCGGCGTCCACGCCCGCAACGACCGGCCCGGTTTCCGGTCTTTCGGATGTGTCCACGGTTTCCTCCCACACTGTGAAGGGATCTCTCTTACGGTGGCACCGGGCGGGCGGTGGCGCGAGAGGGCCGCAGGGGCCCAGGGAAGGGCCAATGGTCCTGGGTGTCGGGCCGTACCCGGGGCAGGCTGCTTTCCCGTACGGGAAAGCACGTGCGGCAGCAGGTGAGCACTACGGCGTCGTCGGCCTGTCCGGCACACCGGCGGCCCATCGTCGCCGTATCAAGTCCTCGTGCTCCGACTGCTCCAGCGCCAAGTCCGCCGCCGCGAGTTCCTCGGTCAGTCGTGGGATCCAGTGCCTGCGCAGTGCACGGGTCCGCTGCCGGGTCCGCTCCGCCTCGGCCCCGACCAAACGGGAGGCGGTGCGGGCAGCCGAGTACTCCGCCGCGGCGCGCACCGCCTCGCGGTAGGCGGCCTCGGCGCGGGCAAGGGCCGCGTTCCCCGGGGTCCTCTCATCCGGGGACCGTACCGCCGGCGTCCAGACAACTCCGGACGGGTGCAGAACCCCCATGGAGGTTGTCCATTCGACGGTTACGTCGGCTCGGTCCGCGACAGCGGATGCCTCCAGGACCCCTTCCCCGCTCAGAGCCAGCCCCCTCAGCAGCCAGGTCTCGGCCTCCGCCAGCAGCTCGAGCCAGGCGCGGCGCGCGCTCTCCTCCGTCTCCTGGAGGCTCTGCTGACGGCCTCGGAGGATTCGCAGTTTCCGCTCCAGCAGGTCGGCGCCGCGCAGTGCCACTTCCAGGTTGTGTCGAAGACGCAGCCGCCCGGCCCGACCAGGAGGAACACGCCGTGCCCGGGTCACCCGTCGCCCCCCACGTCCGCAGCCTCGTCGCCGAGGGCGTCGAGGAACTCGGCCGGAATCATTCCGAGCTGGCTCCGTGGCAAGGTGCGCAGCACCTGCCAGGCGCGGTCCAGGGCCTCGTCGAAGGGACGTTTCTCGTCGGGCCGCTGGGCCAGGAAGTGGTCCAGGAACGCCTGGTCGAGGTCCAGATACCGCTCGTCGGTCGGACTCAGAGCCGCTCGTCCGATCAGGTCGGCGAGTTCGCGGATCTGCCGGGCCCGGGCCAGAGCGGCGAGCAGTTGGGCGGCGACGTCCAGATGGTCGGCCCGCGTCCGGCCCCGCCCTGCCCCCTTGCGCATCAGCCGGGAGAGCGAGGCGAGAGGGTCCACGGGCGGGTACACACCGCGAGCGTGGGCCTCTGGCGACAGCACGATCTGGCCTTCGGTGATGTACCCGGTCAGATCGGGAACCGGGTGCGTGATGTCGCCGGCAGGCATGGTGAGGACCGGCAGTACGGTGAGGGAGCCGGGCACTCCCCGGATCTTCCCGCACCGCTCGTACAGCGAGGCGAGGTCGCTGTAGAGATAGCCGGGGTACGCACGTCGGCCCGGAATCTCGCCCCTGGCGGCGGACACCTCTCGCAATGCCTCCGCGTACGCGGTCATGTCGGTCATGACGACCAGCACGTGCCGTCCCTCCTCGAAGGCCAGATGCTCGGCGACGGTGAGAGCCACACGAGGAGTGAGCAGCCGTTCGATCACCGGGTCGTCGGCGGTGTTGAGCATGAGCGCCAGTTCGCCCGCGCCGAACCGTTCCGCGAGGCCCGCGCGGACGCCGGCGGCATCGGCGTGTGTGAGCCCCATGCCGGCGAAGACGACGCAGAAGGGCTCACCCCCGCTCGTCGACTGAGCCGCGATCTGAACTGCCAGTTCGAGGTGGGGCAGCCCGGCCGTGGAGAAGACCGGCAGCTTCTGACCCCGTACCAGCGTGGTGAGCACATCGACGGCACCGACACCGGTCAGCACCGGCTCGGCCGGCGGCTCACGCCGCACCGGGTTGATCGGGGAGCCCCCGACGGCGGCGTCGGCGGAACCGAAGACCGGAGGGCCTCCGTCGATCGGCTCACCGCGGCCGTTGCACACGCGTCCCAGCCAGCCGGCTCCGACGGGAATGTGCAGGGGAGTGCCGGCGAAGGCAACCCGGGTGCGGTCGGCAGCCATTCCGGCCGTACCCTCCAGGACCTGGACCACGGCGAGGTCGCGGTCGACTTCCAGGACGAGTCCGTGCCGCACTTCGCCGGAGTCAAGACTGATCCGCACGAACTCGTCCCAGCCGACGTCTGCCACGCCCTCGACGACTGCGAGTGGCCCGCGCAGCTCCCGGACGGCCGTGTACTCGATCTCTCCCCAGTCGGTCATGACGCCAACTCCCGGAGGCCGGCGAGAACTTCGTCCCGGCGGGTGTGCACACCGGCGGCATCGTCCGGGTCCACCTCTTCGCGGGCGCGCAACAGAGGTGTGAAGTCGGCCTCTTCGACGGCTTCGGCCGCTGTGCCCGATTCGACCAGGTCCCGGCAGCGGGCGACGACCGCCAGGACGGCATCCACCAACGCGGCTGTCTTCTCCGGCGCGCAGTAAGCGTCCAGCTCCGACAGCGCGCTCTGTTGAAGCACGCCCTCGCGGACCAGGCGGCCGCCGAGCACGCTGACCCGCTCCTGTGCGGGCAGCGCGGTGATGCCGACGAGGTCGACGAGGTCGGCAAGCCGGTCGGCCTCCGAGAGCAGCGCGGCCACCTTGCCGCGTCGCTCCGCCCAGGCCGGATCTCCTGACTGTGCGTGGACGACGGCGAGGGCACCGACCTCGCGGGAGAACGAATCCGACCAGGAGACAGCGGGGTAGTGCCGGGCGTAGGCCAGCTCCCGGTCGAGGGTCCACACACACCGCACGAAACGCTGTGTGTGTGCCGTGACAGGCTCAGTGAGATCGCCGCCGGGGGGCGAGACTGCACCGATCACGGAGACCGAGCCCTCTCGACCGCCCAGTGTCCGTACCGCTCCGGCCCGTTCGTAGAACGCCGCGAGTTCCGAGGCCAGTCCGGCGGGATAGCCCTCCTCGGTGGGCAGCGCGCCCATGCGGGAGGCGAACTCACGCAATGCCTCGGCCCAGCGGGATGTCGAGTCGGCGATGACCACGACGTCGAGCCCCATGTCCCGGAAGTACTCGGCGACCGTGGCCCCGGTGTGGATGCTCGCCTCCCGGGCCATCATCGGCATGTTCGAGGTGTTGGCGATGGTCACCGTGCGGTCGGCGAGCCTGCCCCCTGTCCTCGGGTCGTCGAGCGCGGACAACTCCTTGATCACGTCGGCCATTTCGTTGCCGCGCTCTCCGCATCCGACGTAGACGATCACGTGAGCGTCGCACCACTTGGCAATCTGCTGCAGGAGCACTGTCTTGCCCGTGCCGAAGCCTCCTGGAACGGCGACCGCGCTGCCCCGCGCCACGGGGAACAGGAGGTCGATGGCGCGCTGTCCGGTGGTGAGCGGCTGTGTCGCCGGCAAGCGCTCCCGTACCGGGCGGGCGCGTCGGACCGGCCAGGGGGCCGCCATGCGAACCTCGGTGTCCGTCACGACGGCCAGCACCGCTTCCGCCGGGTACCGGCCCTCCGGGGCAACGCGCGAAATTGCACCCGAGCAGCCCGGGGGTACCAGCACACTGACGGGCACGGGGCCAGGGCCGCCGGTTTCGCCGACAACCTCGCCCTCGTCGACCTGTTGCCCCTCCGTCACACACGGGGTGAATGGCCAGGTGCGCTCGTCGGACACAAGAGAGCCCGAGCCGGTGACAAGCCGGTCCCCGGCCCCCTGGAGCGGCCGCAGCAGACCGTCGTAGACGCCGCCGAGCAGCCACGGGCCGAGCGGAACGGACAACGGACTGCCCTGCGGGCGTGCCGTATGTCCGGGAGCCAGGCCGCCGGTGTACTCGTACGCCTGCACGGTGACCACGTCGCCGGCGATGGCCACCACCTCTGCGGGAAGCCTGGCGTCTCCGAGAAGCACAACGTCATGCATGGCGGTACCGGCAGCGCGGTCCAGCTCGACCAGAGGCCCCGCCACCCGCAGGATCCGTGGCGGGTCTACGGCGCCCACAGGGACTCCGCCTCCGCGCCGGCCCTGTCCAGGGCACGATTCGCCAGGGCCGTCAGGCTGAGGTCGGCCCGCCTCCCGGACGCAACGGCCACGACTCCGCCGTCGGCGTGCGCGGTGATCTGCGCTTTCGGCCCGAGCAGCAAGCTGGCCCGCGCCTGAAGGGATGCCTGCACGGGGGCAGAACCCCGACCGGCCTGCTGGACGCGTTCGATGACGCGGCGGCGCAGTTCCTGGTACGTCTCGCCCTGGGCAGCGAGTTCAAGGACTCTGGTCATGCCGCGGGCATGCGTTCGCTCCTCCGCCGCGGCCGAGGCACCGTCAGCCTCCCCCTCTCGCCGAGCCCTGTCGAGGATCTCCGCGGCCTCCGCACGGGCCGCCGCCAGCGCATCTGCCGCGTCCTTGTGCGCCTCGGCGAGCAGCCTTGCGGCATCGGCCTCGGCCTCGCGCCGCAGCTCGGCACGTGCGGGCTCCAGGGCGTCGGCCGGGTCGGCGGGCGGGCGGGTCATGGCGGCATCACCACCACCAGTGGCCGAACGCTCTCCAGCGCGACGGCCCCGAGCGCCTTCGCGGCCGCCGGGGTGAGGATGACGAGCGTGGACCCCCCGGGCAGCACTTGCCAGGCGCGGCGGACCTCCTCCGGATCCTCGGCCGCATGGACCGTGACACCGACCAGACTCAGCCCGCCCACCCGGACCTGCTCTCCGATAGCGGCCACGGTGCCCATGGTCAGGCCTTCCCGATGAGCAGGATGGCGACGACCAAGCCGTACACGGCGATCCCTTCCGCGAGTCCCACGATCACCATGGCCCGCCCGAAGAGTTCGGGCCGTTCGCTCAGCGCCGCCAGCGCCGCGGCTCCGGTGTACGCGACAGCGATGGCGGCGCCGATCGACGCCCCGGCCACCGCGATGGCGGCCCCAATGAGTGCTGCCGATCCCACCCCCTGATCTGCGGCGGCCTGGCCTGGGGCAGCCTCGGCCGCACCTCCGAGAGCCGTCGCCAGCAGAACGAACGCACCGCCGAGCAGAGCGAGGTTGGAGATCAGAAGCCACCGTACGGCTCCTTTCCCACGCCGCCGGGCCAGCAGACGTACGGCCCAGAAACCGGCCGCCAGAACGGGCATGACGACGAGCCAAGTGATCACGAGGTCACCTCCAGATGTCCCGTGGGCACGTGCCAGGGGCGGAACGGCCGACCCTGAGCCGTGAAGACACGGGAGAAGAGTTCGTAGAACTCCAGCCGCAGTGCCTGTACTCCGGCGACCAGTGCCTCAAGTGCGAAGGCGACCGCAGTACCGGCGACGAACACGAGCGCCGCCCCGATCAGCGGCAGGGCGCCTCGCGAAGCCAGCCCTGATGTGGCGCGCCAGACCAGATCTCCGAGTGCCGCATGGGTGAGACCGAAGGCCGCGAGGCGGGCGAAGGACACGGTGTTCGTGCCGATCCGCACCACGACATCAAAGAGCTGGACGCCGGTCTGAGCCGCTCCGCCGAGCCCGCCGGCCGTGGCTGCGTACAGCCCGGTCACCGTCAGTGCCAGTCCTGCCGAGGCGAGCACCACCCCGGCAACGGCATACCCAGGGCGGTGGAGAAACAGGCCCGCGCCGCCCAGTGCGAGTCCCAGAAAGAGTGTCAGGCCCGCGGTTCCCGAGGCCGCGTACAGGGCATTGGCCGGGCCGCCCTCCCGCCAGCGGTTCACGGTCCCGCCCACATGGGCGAGTACGAGCAGTACCGCGCCGAGCCCGATCGCGGCCACGAGCAGCCGCTCCGGCTCGTCCAGCGGGTTCAGCCACAGAACCGGAAGGACCCCGGTCGGCCCGAAGAACTCGCCGTAGGCGATCCCCGCCAGGGTCCCTGCGACGCCCGCTCCGGCCAGGAAAGGCCAAAGGTGGCGCAGTGGCAGCAGTCGCCGTGGGCGGCCGAGCCGCAGCAGCAGGGCGCCGAGGAGCAGCAGCGCGCCGTGACCGGCGTCCCCGAACATCACACCGAACATCGCCACATAGGAGATCCCGGCCGGCCAGGTCGGGTCGACATCCGCATAGGGCACCGTGCCGTAGGTCGTCACCAGAGGTGTGAACGAGCCCTGGGGCCGCCCCGTGGCGCGCAACTGCGTCGGCGGATCCATCCCACGAGGGACCGGCAGCCGCACCAGCGCGGCCCCGGTGCCCGCGAGCCGCTCAGCCAGGCGAACAGCTTCCCCGGCCGGGCACCAGCCGGCGAGCGCGGCCACGTCCCCGCGCTTGACGGCACCGGCCAGGCGCTCCTCCAGCTGAGCCTCACCCGCCAGGAGCCCCATGCGGTGCTCCCGCTCCAGGACATGAAGGTCGGGCGCCTCGGCAGCCAGCACCGGAGCGGCCGGGGGAGATGCAAGGCGCTGAAGCAGCCGCGCGGCCGGGCCCGGGCTCCCCTCCTCGGCGCGGTCGAGTTCCACGCATCCCGCATCGGCGATCCTCACCAGTGTCTCCCTGAGCACCGCACGAGGTGCAACGACTGCCACCCGTTGCATACGCACCGGCGTCATGACCTCAGTCCACGGCACCGAGCACCTCCAGCGATCCGCCGCCGCGTGCGGCGAGCTCCAGCGCGGCCCGGACCCGCCACGCGTCCACGGACAGCACGGCGACGGCGCCCACCACAGGAGTGAGGCCATAGCCCCTGTCGTGTGTCATGGCGACGCCGTCCTCCTCCAGGGCGGTCCACCACCGGGCTTCCGCCCGCCAGAGTTCGCCCGCGTCGGCGACGTCGTCCAGCGGCCAGCGCGCTTGGCGGGGCAGCAACGCCCGGAACTCCTCGAAGGAAGAGGCTTCGATCGCCCGTCGGCCCAGGAGCTCACTGGCACGACGGGCTGTCGGCTCCGTCAGGGGACGGCCGTGGACGAACAGCTCACGGCCCATCAGCAGGGCGGCGCGGCCGGTGGCCCACCGCCGCGCCGGCGGCAGCCGTTCAGCGGTGCGGGCGGCGGCCGAGATCCGCATGCCCGTGGCCATCGCGGCCGGTGAGTCTCCGCCCGGATCTCCCCATGCCGAGGATGTGAGCGCGGCCCGCAGTTCGCTCGGTGCGGCTGCCTGTCCGATCCGGCGCGATGCGGTGGCCAGTGAGCCCAGCCGGTACGGCTGCGGCGCCGAACCGCCGGAGAGCGACCGCAGCCGCTGCTCGGCGTTGGCGACCTCGAATCCGGCGGCCAGCAGCCTCAGGGCATCCGCCCCGGTGTACGGGAGCCATCCCGCCAGTACCCGCAGATGCCACAGGAGAGTTGCTGACACCGCTCGCTGCGCCTGCGCCAGCGTGGCGTCCGTCGTGACGTATCTGCGGTAGGGCGTGGCAGCGAGCTGTCGCAGGGCAGCGCCCAGTGTCGCGGCGGCTGCGACCTCACTGGCGCCCGAGACGCCCAAACTCCGGGTGATCAGGGCCCGCGCCCTGGTCACCGCCCCGACCCACCCGGGGCCCATCGCGGTCTTCCGGTGTCGTCCGGTCCAGGGCCGCCCAGCCCCCGGAACGCTTCGGCCACCAAGCGGTCGACCACGACGGGCATCCGCTCCGCCGCCCGGCGCCGCAGCTGCGCCGCGGTCTGCTCGCCCACGGCGAGCGATCGGGCCGCCTCTTTGCGAGCCGCCAGCAGCAGGGGGGTGGCCGCATCCTGTCGTACGTGTGCGGCTCTGCCTCTGGCCTCGGCCACGATCCGAGCCGCTTCTGCGCCGGCCTCCTGGCGGATGGCCGCTGCCTCCCGGGATGCGGCTGCACGGATCGCGGCGGCCTGTTCCTGGGCCTGAGTCAGCTGCGACAAGGAAGACTCCAATTCGGCAGCCAGCTCGGTCGTGCGGTCCGCGGGGACTCCGGTGGCGGCCGCCCCCGGGGTGCCGACGGGGCGGAATCGCGCGAGGAAGTTGGGAAACTTCACCACGGTGGCCCTCTCTTCCGTCGCCTCCTTCTCAAGGTTCCACATCGAATGCGGCCTGTCGCCCTGGCATGGGCCGTCTGTCAGGCCACCTGGGGCCGTCCGGCACTTGGCTGGGACGCAAATGGCGGAACACTGTTGATGTGGCAGAAACGCCTGTCGATCTGGGAGGCCGCTGTGAGCGAGCGCGAGAAGTTCTCTGCAGGAGCCGAGGCCCGCCGCGCCATGCCAGGCCGGGCTTGGAGTCCCGAGGAAACCCATCGGCAGGACATGCTGGTGCGCTACATCGGTGCTGTCGCCGCGATTTCCACGAAGCAGGCGGTCGGCGCGCGGCCTGCCCATGAAGAGCCGCCCGTCCACGAAGAGCGGCCCCCCGAGCAGCCGGAGCCCTCGCCCGCTGCCACGCCCACGCCGCTGCGCGTGCGAGAGGTGATGGACGTACCAGCTGCCTCGGTCCGGGGCAACCTGCCGTTCATGGAGATCGCCCGGGTGCTGTCGCGGGAGCGTGTAGGTTCCGTGCCGGTCGTCGACGAAGAGGACCGGGTGATGGGCGTGGTATCGGAATCCGACCTGCTGGCCAAGGCTGCGGTCGAGGCATCAGGCCACCGCCCCGGCCCGATCGGCAGGCTGCGCGAGCGGCGAATCCACGAGAAGGCGCACGGCGAGACGGCCGAGACATTGATGACGAGCCCGGCGGTCGCGGTGTACCCCGGAGCGTCGGTTGCCGAAGCCGCCTGGGTGATGGCGCTTTCCCGGCTCAAGAGGCTGCCGGTCACGGATCACGAAGGACGCCTCGTGGGTGTGGTGCAGAGGCATGCGTTGCTGCAGGCACTCGTGCGCGACGACTCGATGATCCGCCAGGAGGTCGAGTCCGAGATTCTCGAACGCCATTTCCCGAAAGCCCGGGACACGGTCGAAGTGACCGTCCACAACGGCGTGGTCGAACTCAGCGGCCGGATGGACGAGGACGGCATCCCCCGACTGCTGGCGCAGATCAAGGAGATCGAAGATGTCGCCGAGGTCGTCGATCATCTCTCCGCCGAGTAAGACCCGCTGGAGATCGACCCGGCGGTCCCGTTGGCTGATGTGTGAGACACGCAAGACGAGTCAGTCGCCGCTGTGCCGGGCACCTGGGTTCATGGCCCGGGCGTGCCCTTCGCTGCGCCACGCGGGCGGCGAGGGCGGCGTCCCCGGTCCCGGTACGGCGTGCTGGGCGGCTGACCGGGTCCGGCGGCGCATCGAGGAGGAGACCCTGGGCCCAGCCGAGCGGCCTCGAGCCCGGAACGAACCATCGCCGGACCACATCGGTCCGTACCGAGGTGAGGAGTGCAGTGATGCCGCATACGGTGGAGTGGAAGGTTCGCCTCTACCTCTTCGAGGATGAGGGAACGACCAAGGCACGTGTGGTGCTGGATACCGGAGCCACTGCGCTCACCGGCTACGGGGTCGCGCACTGTAACCCGGCGGACGCGGACGTGCCGGAGATCGGTGACGAACTGGCGGCGGGCAGGGCCATGCGCGACCTCGGCCAGCACCTGGTGGATGTCGCCCAGCGCGACATCGAGGGCATCGGCGCTGCCGCGACCGGGCCGAGCACCCGCCGGATTGCTGGTATGTGACCGCCGATGGCGAAGCAACGTGGACAACCTCTCGGTTGTCCGGTGTCGGCCCGGAGACCCGCGCCGGTGAGCGCTGGGTCCGTCTCCAAGGGCGGGGGCGCTGACGTTCCTGCAGTCCGCCTTTCCCGGTGTCGGCGACCTCGTCGCGGCCGCGACGAGGTCGCCGCTTGCCGATATGGAGGTAACCGAGGACGCATGCTGCGGCAGGTCGGCCGGTCCCGCCAGGCCTCACGTGCCGTGGGGGTCGGCCAGCCGTCGCCCACGCGCCTCACGGGACGCCGCATCAGTCCGGCCGATCAGTGAGTGGCCCCAGGGACTGTCGCTCGCGCTGAGCGAACCGGTCTTCCGGGCGCTGCTGAACCACCGCAACCGGGGGCTGTCGCAGGCCTGCCGAGCTGCCGGTGAGGCTGGCCGGGGCGATGTACCCGTGGATGGGGCAGAGCAGCGCCTGGCTTCTTCCCCGGCATGCGTACGGGATGCGGAGTATCCACACTGGCCTTGAGAAGTACCAGTCGGGGCGGTCCGGCTCTGTGGGATCTCCCCGCGCAGATCGCGAGGAAGGAGACGGCCATGACGACTGCACGGGAGATCATGCACGTCGGTACCACCTGCGTCCAGGAGAGCGAGACGCTGGAGGACGCGGCGCGCCGGATGAGTGAGCTGGATGTCGGCGCTCTGCCGATCTGCGGGCCGGACGACCGGCTTCACGGGATCATTACCGACCGTGACATCGTGGTGAAGTGTCTTGCCAAGGGCAAGGACCCGAGGAGCATGACTGCGGGCCAGCTCGCACAGGGCAAGCCGATCACGATTGACGCCGAGGCCGACACGGACCAAGTCCTGCGGGCCATGGAGGAGCACAGGATCCGGCGGCTGCCGGTCATCGACAACCATCGCCTGGTCGGCATGATCAGCGAGGCGGATCTCGCACGTCGCCTGTCGGAGGAACAGGTGGGCCACTTCGTCGAGGTCGTCTGCGGGACCACCTGACCATTCGGCGGTGGGCCTGGGCCCATGATCGTCACTGGAAGGCGGCGAGGACCTCCTGTTCGGTGGCGGCGTGGGAGACGACGTGGAGTGCGTCGCCGGGCTGGAGCCGCATCTCGGGCGTGGGGACGGTGGGTTGGCCTTCTCGGATGACGCTGGGCGGCTGTCACAGGCCGCCATCCACCGCAAGCACTCGCAGCCCCTGGGCGGCCGGGCCGTCCAGCGTGCGGCAGCTCGTTGGGGCCGAACCGGGCCCGCCGCGCCGTCACCTCCGCCGACGCCAGTCCCCGCGGCGAGATGCCCAGTGCCACGAAGACCTCCCCGGTCGCGAGGGTCTGCACGGCGGGGCCGGCGGCCCCCCCTGGGGGACGGCGCCCCGTGGCCCCCGTCACCGGGTGTCAGTACGGGGGATCCGGTACCCATCGTCGTGTTTTTGCCGGTCGCCGTCACGGCCTGGACACGCGTACTGCTGTGACCTTGTACTCGGGGCAGGACGTGACGGTGTCCGAGCGGTCGGAGGTGAGGCTGTTGACGCCGCTCGCCGGGAAGTGGAAGGAGCAGAAGACCTGGCCGGGCGCCATCTCTTCGCCGACCCGGGCGACCAGCAGGGCCCGGCCGTGCCGGCTCTCCACCGTGACCGGCTTGCCGTCGCGCAGTCCGTACCGGGCGGCGTCGTCGGGATGGAGGTCCAGGTGGTCGACCGGATCGAGCCTGAGGTTGCCACCGCGCCGCGTCATGCTGCCGGAGTTGTAGTGCGCCCAGCGCCGCCCGGTGACCAGGACCAGCGGATACGTCTCGTCGGGCTGCTCACCCGGCGGGAGATAGGGGGCGGCGGCCAGATGGGCCCGGCCGTCCGCGGTGGCGAACCGGCGCCGGTACAACGTGGCTTCCCCAGGGCGGTCGGGGCCGGGGCAGGGCCACGGGACGGCGACCTCGCGGTCCAGCCGGTCGTGGGACAGACCGGCGAAGAGGGGAGTGAGCCGGGCGCACTCGGCGAGGGCTGCGGCCGGGGTCGGGCAGCCGAGGTCGACGCCCAGGGCGGAGGCGAGGGCGTGTACGGCCGCGAAGTCGGTACGGGCTTCTCCCGGCGGGGAAACGGCGGCGCGCACCCGCTGGAAGCGGCGGTCGAAATTGACGAAGGTGCCGTCCTTTTCCAGCCAGGACGCGACCGGCAGCACGACGTCCGCGCGGCGAGCCGTCTCGGACAGGAACAGCTCATTGCAGACGACGAGCGGACAGGCGGCCAGGGCCTGAGTCACCCGCTGCGTGTCGGGGTCGGTGGCGCACACGTCCTCCCCCACGATCCACAGCGCTCGCAGATCCCCGCCCCGCGCGGCCGCGAACATCTCGGGGATACGCATCCCGGGCCGCTGCGGAACGGGCGCGCCCCACAGTTCCTCGGCCCGTGACCGGGCAGCCGGGTCCGTCACCTTCCGGTACCCGGGAAGGACATCGGGCAACGCGCCCATGTCGGAGGCGCCTTGCACGTTGTTCTGACCGCGCAGCGGATTGATCCCATAGCCGTGATCCGTGCCGACGGCGCCCCGCAGGATCGCCAGGTTGGACAGGGCGCGGACCCCGTCGGTGCCGTGGAGGTGTTCGGTGACGCCCAGGCCGTAGACGATTGCGGGCTGTTCGGCACGGCCGTAGAGCCGGGCGGCAGCGACCAGGTGCGCGGCGGGCACGCCGGTGATGTCCGCCACCCGGTCGGGTGGGTAGTCGGCAAGCAGCTCGGCGAGTTCCGGCAGGCCGGTGGCCCGCTCGCGAAGGAAGTCCGCGTCGGTCAGGCCTTCGGCGAGCAGCACATGGGCGAGGCCGTGGAACAGGGCGACATTGGTGCCGGGGCGCGGCCGCAGGTGCACGTCCGCGTGCAGGGCGAGGCCGACGGCCCGCGGGTCGGCGACGACCAACCGGGCTCCGTGCAGCACGCGTTGGAGCAGTCGCGCCCCGACCACCGGGTGGGCCTCGACCGGGTTGGCCCCGACCACCAGCAGGCAGTCGGAACGCTCGACGTCGTCGAAGCTGTCGGTGCCGCCGGGGAGCCCGAAGGAGGCAGCCAGGCCGGCAGCGGACGGGGAGTGGCAGAGCCGGGAGCAGTTGTCGATGTTGTTGGTTCCGATCGCGACCCGCATGAACTTCTGGATCAGGTAGTTCTCCTCGTTGGTCGCCCGCGCGGAGGAGATCGCCGCCACGGCGTCGGGGCCGCCGGCGTCAACCGCTGCGCGCAGTCCGCGGGCGATGTGGTCGAGCGCCTCGTCCCAGCCGACGGGCTCCAGCCGTCCGTCGCGTTGTCGCAGAAGTGGCCGGGTGAGCCGTTCGGGCGAGGCGAGATATCCGTGGGCGAAGCGGCCCTTGACGCATGCGTGCCCCTGGTTGACGGGGCCGTCCCGAGCGGGCAGAACCGCGCTGACCTCGCCGTTCCGGGTGGTGACCTCAAGGGAGCAGCCGACACCGCAGTAGCCGCAGGTGGTGCGTGTGAGTCCTGCCTCCGGCCGGTTCGCCGAGGTGAGCCCGCGCCCCGGGCCCGGCTCGGTGATCGCACCGGTGGGGCAGGTGTCGACGCAGCCGCCGCAGGCCACGCAGTCCGACTCGGCCCACGGTCCGCCGGTGCCGGGAGCCACGACGGTGTCGGCGCCCCGGCCGACGAGGGTGAGGGCGAAGGTGCCCTGCACCTCGGAGCACATGCGGACGCACCGGCCGCAGGCAATGCACAGGTCGCGGTCGAGGTGAACGTACGGGTGCGACTCGTCGCTCCCCCGGCCTCCGGCACCCTGTGCCGCGCCCGAGCCGATCCCCAGCGACCGGCAGGCCTGCGCCAACTCGCTGCGGTTGTCGTCGGCCAGGGCACTCGGCGGCAGGGCGGAGGCGATGAGCTCCATCGCGTCCCGGCGCAGCAACTGCAGATCGTCGGTGCCGGTTTCGACGCGTGCGCCTGCGACGGCCGGGGTGACACAGGCCGCCACGATTCGCCCGTCGGCCCGTACCAGGCAGGTACGGCACGATCCTGCGGGGCTGAGCCGGTCGTCGTGGCAGAGCGAGGGGAGCTCGATGCCCGCTGCGCGTACGGCCGAGAGCAGCGAGGTTCCCTCGGGCACCTCGACGCTCGTGCCGTCGATGTCGGTCCCGGTCACTGGTCCCATCCCGCCAGCCGGTCGCCGTACGCGCGGGCGAGGCTGCGCACCGCGGGCGGGATCCGGCGTCCGAAGGCGCACAGGCTCGCCTCGGCCAGCACCCGCGACAGCCGTCCGTATTCCTCTCCGGGCGGTGTCCCCGCAGAGGCCATCTCCAGACCGCGGCGTGAGCCCACGCGGCAGGGTGAGCAGGCGCCGCAGCTCTCGGCGGCGGCGAACTGCCAGATGTGGAGCAGCACATCCTGCGGTGCCACGCTCCGGTCGAAGGCGACCAGTCCGGCGTGGCCCAGGGCGGCGCCCCGGGCCGTGAGGTCGGCCTCCGTGAGCGGCACGTCCAGCGCGTCGGCCGCCAGGAAGCCGCCCAGCGGGCCGCCGACCTGGAGAGCGACCAGCTCGGTGCCGTCCTTCAGGCCGCCGCCCAGCTCGGTGACAATGCGCCGCACCGGAGTGCCGAGTTCGACCTCGTACGCACCCGGTCGCGCGAACCGTTCGGACAGGCAGACCAGCTTCGTCCCGGTCTCGGACGCCGTCCCGCGCCGTGCATATGCCGCGCCACCGCGCCGGACGATCCATGGGACAGCCGCAAGGGTCTCGACGTTGTTGACCACGGTCGGCGCACCCCACAGCCCGCGCTCGGTCGGGTAGGGCGGGCGCGGCCTGGCACAGCCCCGGCCGCCCTCAAGACCCGCGATCAGCGCGGTCTCCTCACCGGCAACGTACGAGCCGGCGCCTTCGACGACCTGGATGTCCAGGGTGGTGGTCGTTCCGTACAGGGATGGGCCTAGGTGACCGTCCGCGTACGCCTGCCCGACCGCCTCGCGCATCCGGGCCAGGGCCATCGGATACTCGGAGCGCACCAGCACAACGCCCTGGGACGCTCCGCAGGCGAAGCAGGCCAGGGCCAGCCCTTCCAGCACCCGCCCCGGGTCGGCCTCCATCAGCAGCCGGTCGGCGTAGGAGCCGGGATCGCCCTCATCCCCGTTGGCCACGACCACGGTGTCAGGACGACGGCCCGCCGCGGCCCATTTCGCGGCCACCCGGAACCCCGCGCCGCCGCGCCCCCGCAACCCGGATGCGTCCACCTGCTGGTGCACCTCGTCGGGAGTACGTTCCGTCACCGTCCGAGGCCACACCTGCCACGGGCGTTCGCCGGACACCACACCGCCCAGCAGAACCGGGTCGCCGGTGGCGTCGGCCGCCGGGATCCCAGGCGCCCGCGGTGGCTCCCGACCCGCGAGTTGACCAGCCAGGGTCGGGCCCGTGCAGGGCACATCCCCGTCGAGCGCGGCGGGCCCCGCGTAGCAGTATCCGAGACAGCGCACGGTCTGTACCGACGCCACTCCGTCGGAAGAGGCTGTGCCCGCGGTGACGCCCAGCTCGCGCTCGACAGCGGTGAGATGCAGGCCGGCCTGGGCGGCGAAGCACGCTGTCGCGGCGCATACCCGGATGTGACGGCGGCCGTGCGGGGCGGCGAAGTCCGCGTAGTAACTGGCCGGTCCTAGCGCGGCAGCGGCAGGCAGGCCAACATCGGCGGCCACAGCCGGCGCCCAGGCCTCGGGGCGGGTCGCCGTGCCAGTCCGGGCCACTGCCAGCGACGTCATCAACCGGCCTGCAGGTTTCCCACGCCGTTCGGCGAGGGCCCTGAAGGCGTCGAAACGGTCGGCGGGGCGGACGGGCACCATGCCTTCATCGTGGAGTCCGTCGCGGGAGGCCGCATCCGGGGCCGCTGTCGCCCGACTCGTCTCCGCGCTGCCGCGGCGTAATCCCGAAGACGCTCACTGATCCGACGGACTGATACTCCGTCCCGTGAGGCGCTCGGGCTGGATCGAGATCCACAGCTCGCGGTTGCCCCCTGCCCACGGCCTGGTGTGCGCGCGATCGGCCAGCCGTCGTACCGCGTCGGGCTCCGTAACGGCCCGCGCAGGGCCGACTGCGAGCACGCTCCAGCCCCGGCTCATCGCTTCGTCCACGTGGTCGACCTCGAAAGCCACGTCCGTTCCTATGGCTGCCGCCGGGGCGGAGCCAGATGCGGTACGGAAGACGATCGCGTCATCGACGACCTCGTAGTTCACGGGGATGACCGCCGGGCCATCGGGCGTCGATACGGCGACGCGGCCGACGCCATGCGTGGAAAGCAGGGCGCGGCATTCCTCGCCTTCGAGGTCTCGCAGCCGAGGGTGCAGGAGCGCCTGACCGCGGCCGGGCGGTAGATCGATGCCGCCGCCGCGCAGAGCGGATGTGGTGGTCCCCAGCGCGTCGGCCAGCCTGATGAGGCTCGCCAGGCTGGGGTCGGCCGGACGCTCTTCGATGTACGCCAGGTACTGCGGCGCCATTTTGGCGCGCCGCGCTGTCTCTGTCCGGGTCAGTCCTTGCCGCGCGCGTTCGAGTGCCACTCGCCGGCCGATGTCGCTGGGGCCGTGTGCTGCGTGGGACGGCGTTTCGCCCGGCCCGTGCTCGACGTGATGGATGTGCGCGTCCGGCCCGGGGAACACGAGCGTCACTTCGTCCGTGTCCGACCAGCGCACGTCGTACGGGGGCGTTCCGTCCGTGTGGTGGAGCCCGACGATTTCACCGTCGCGCCTGGTGGCGCCGGTGCTTGGGCTTTCGACGACGAGTTGATCGCCAAGGTGAGCTCGCATGATCATCACCGCTCCTGCGAAGCGTCGCTGTACCCCCAAAGTGCCACGCGCGGTGTCCTGGCGCATGGGTCGAGAAGCCCGAGTCCGGAGGGCCATACGGGCCGGTCTCGGCCCGATCGGCCCCAAATGGGGGCCGGACGGCTCATCCGATGACGCCCGGCCCCTGACAGGCTTGATCTGTGACCGTGACTGGTTGTCACGACGCCGAAGGGAGGGCGGAATGCACCACCGAACAGTCGGAGAGCTCATGACCCGGAAGGTCGTCCGGGTACGGCGTGACGTGCCGTTCAAGGAGATCGTCAGGCTGCTTGCCGAGAACGATGTCACCGCCGTACCCGTCGTGGACGAATTGGACCGCCCGATGGGTGTGGTGTCCGAGGCCGATCTGCTGCGCAAGTCGTCCGGCCAGTCCGACCCGTCAGGCCGGGTGCCGATGCCGCATCTGGAGGCGTGGGAGCGGGCCAAGGCCGAGGGAGCCCGCGCCGAGGAACTGATGTCGGCTCCGGCCGTTTGCGCGCGTCCGGATTGGACCGTTGTCGAGGCGGCTCGCCTCATGGCAGTTCAGAACGTCAAGCGGCTGCCCGTGGTGGACGCGGCGGACAGACTGCAAGGCATCCTCAGCCGCAGCGACTTGCTGCGCATCTTCCTGCGTCGCGACGACGCCATCCGCGATGAGATCAACCGGGATGTGCTGCAGTCGACGATGCGCCTCGGCCCTTCGGAGGTGACCGCAGAGGTGCACGAAGGGCAGGTCACGCTCGGTGGGTCCGTCGATGTCAGGAGTCTGATCCCGATCATTGTGCGGCTGTGCCGGAGTGTGGACGGCGTGGTTTCCGTGTCGGAACGCATCGCGTACCGGACCGACGACACCGCGAGTTCCACCAGCGGCACGTAGGCCTTCCGAACGCTGCACCGCACGCCGTGGTCGACCAGAGGTTGTTCGCGACCACCGCAGGGAGGATCACGATGTCCACGCTCCGAACCGACGCATCCGTGCTCCGGACAGGCACCGGCGTCGATGCACCAACGCTCCATACAGCGGTCGTTTTCTTCGTCGGCGACCGCGTCTACAAGCTCAAGAGGCCGGTGGACCTGGATTTTCTGGACTACTCCACCGTGGCGGCTCGGCGTGCGGCGTGCGAGCGGGAACTGGCTCTCAACCGTCGCTTCGCCCCGACGTCCACCTGGGCCTGGGAGAATTTCGCAGCCCGGGCGTGGACACCCCGGAACTCCTAGCCAAGGCTTCAGGGATATCCAGGACGTATGTGACGCCTGCTGTCGCCGGGGCGAGTGCTGTCGCCGCGGGCGAGGAGGCTGGTGACTAGTCGATCGCCTCGGGCCTGCGAGAAGCGGGCAGTCCCGGGCTCCATGAATGCCGGCAGCGTGCTGCGGCCCCCTCGTCGGTGGCCAGTCCCGATCAGGATCAGTCGCAGTGCGGCCCGGGCCAGGCTCGGTGACTCTGGAGGCAGAGGCATGCATCGGGAGGAGCGCCCATGCACTGGGAGACGATCCATAAGGACACCGCGCCGGGTGTCGCACCGAATCTCGCCGACTACGACCGGGCTCGTTTCGATTTCACCTGGTCGCAGGCACGTACTGCGCTGGCCGGGCTGCCCGGCGGCGGGCTGAACATCGCGCACGAGGCGGTCGACCGGCACGCGGGTTCCGCATCACGGGACAGGGTCGCGCTTCGGTGCATCGCCCGCGACAACGCCGTCTCGACAGTCACCTACACCGAGTTGGCCCGTCGTACGGCCCGCTTCGCGAACGTCTTGCGGTCGCTCGGCGTCGGCCATGGGGACCGGGTGTTCACCCTGCTCGGCCGCTGTCCCGAGCTCTACACGGCGGTGCTGGGCACGCTGAAGAACACCAGCGTGCTGTGCCCGCTCTTCTCTGCGTTCGGACCCGACCCGGTGGAGCAGCGGCTGCGTCTCGGCGACGCCCGGGTCCTGGTCACCACCGCGGCCCTGTACCGGCGCAAGGTGGCCGATCGCCGGGCTTCGCTGCCCGGGCTCGAGCAGGTGCTCATCGTCGGGCCGGGTGCCGAGGAGCTGCCCGGCACGGTCTCCTTCGACGAGCTCATGTCCTCCGTCTCCGACTCCTTCACCATCCCGCCGACCTCGCCGGAGGACATGGCGCTGCTGCACTTCACGAGCGGAACCACCGGAACTCCCAAGGGTGCGATCCATGTCCACGAAGCGGTCGTCGCCCATCACGCCACGGCTGCCTCCGCGCTCGATCTGCACCCCGAGGACGTGTACTGGTGCACTGCGGACCCCGGTTGGGTCACCGGCATGTCGTACGGAATCATCGCCCCGCTCGCCCACGGTGTGACAGTCGTCGTCGACGAGGGCGACTACGACGCCCGGCGCTGGTACCGCATCCTCGGCGAACAGCGGGTCAGCGTCTGGTACACCGCGCCCACAGCCCTGCGGATGCTCATGCGCGCCACACCCCGCCAGGGCCCTTACGACCTGCCGCGTTCGTACGACCTGTCGGCCCTGCGGTTCATAGCCTCCGTCGGCGAGCCGCTCAACCCCGAGGCCGTGGTGTGGGGCCAGGAGGTGCTGGGCCTGCCGGTCCACGACAACTGGTGGCAGACCGAGACCGGTTGCGTCATGATCGCGAACTTCGCGGCATGCGACATCCGGCCCGGCTCGATGGGGCGGCCGCTGCCCGGCGTCGAGGCGGCCGTGCTCAAGCGCGGCGAGGACGGCCGGGCGCTGATCACCGACGGAAGGGTCACGGAGGTGGAGAACCCGGAGGTGGAGGGCGAGTTGGCGCTGCGGCCGGGCTGGCCGTCCATGTTCCGCGGCTATCTGCACGACAAGGAGCGTTACCAGGCCGCGTTCGCCGACGGCTGGTACCTGACCGGTGACTTGGCCAGGCGGGATGCGGAGGGCTGGTACTGGTTCGTGGGACGTGCCGACGACGTCATCAAGTCGGCAGGCCACCTGATCGGCCCGTTCGAGGTGGAGAGCGCGCTCATGGAACACCCGGCGGTCGCCGAAGCCGGAGTAATCGGACGGCCGGACCCCATCGCCGGAAACATCGTCAAGGCATTCGTGTCGCTGCGCCCCGGCATCGAGCCCGCCCCGGATCTGGAACGCGAACTGCTGGCCTTCGCCCGCCGCAGGCTGGGCCCCGCCGTCGCACCCCGGGAGATCGCATTCGACCAGAACCTGCCCAAGACCCGCAGCGGCAAGGTCATGCGCCGGGTGCTGCGCGCCCGCGAACTCGGCCTGCCTGCCGGGGACCTGTCCACCCTGGAGGGATCCGCATGAGCCCCGCACGCGGCACCCACACCCGAAAAACTTCGGCGACCTCGAAGCCTGCGAAGAAGGCTCCGACGAGCAAGCACAGCACGGCGTCAGAGCTTCCCGCCGACCGGCCTGGCATCGAGCACAAGGTGAATCTGCTGGAGGCGATGCTGCGCATCCGGCGCTTCGAGGAACGATGCGTCGAGCTCTACAGCGCCGCCAAGATCCGCGGCTTCGTCCACCTCTACATCGGCGAGGAGGCCGTCGCCGTAGGTGTCAACGAGGCGCTGACCTCAGAGGACGCGGTCGTCTCCACCTACCGCGAGCACGGCCACGCGCTGGCCCGAGGCATCCCCGCCGAGGCAGTCATGGCCGAGATGTACGGCAGGACGACCGGCTGCAGCGGAGGCCGCGGCGGGTCCATGCACCTCTTCGACGCGAGCCGCCGCTTCTACGGCGGCAACGCGATCGTCGCCGGCGGGCTCCCCCTGGCCGCCGGCCTCGCCCTCGCCGACCGCCTGCGCGCACAGCCCCGCGTCACGTGCTGCTTCTTCGGTGACGGGGCCTTCGCCGAGGGCGAGTTCCACGAGACGGCGAACCTCGCCGCTCTCTGGAATCTGCCGCTGCTGCTCGTCTGCGAGAACAACCTCTACGCCATGGGCACAGCCATCGAGCGGCACGAGGCGCAGACCGACCTGGCCATGCGCGCCGCCTCGTACGGCATGGTCGCCTGGGCCGTGGACGGCATGGACGTCGAAGCCGTCGAGCAAGCAGCCCGCCGGGCCACCGAGAGCATCCGGGCCGGCGCCGGACCTCACTTCCTGGAGCTGCGCACCTATCGCTTCCGCGCACACTCCATGTACGACCCGGACCGCTACCGGGACAAGGAGGAGGTCGAGCAGTGGAAGCACCGGGACCCGATCACCCGCCTTGTGGACCGCATGCGCGAGAACGATGAGCTGGGCGACAAGGAGCTCGCCCGGATCGAGCACCAGGTCACCGACGAGATCGACCGCGCCGTCGAAACGGCCGAACAGGCGCCCGAAGAACCGGTCGAAAACCTGCTCCGCCATGTCACCAGCGCTCCGGTGGAGGTGAGCTGACCATGGGCGCCACCGGACAGCCGCAGGAGCAGAAGACCACCTACCGGGAGGCGATGCGTGAGGCCCTGCGGGATGCCCTGCGCTCCGATGATCGCGTCTTTCTCATGGGCGAGGACGTGGGCCGGTACGGCGGATGCTTCGGCGTCAGCCTCGGCCTGCTGGAGGAGTTCGGGCCGGAACGGGTCCGCGACACCCCGCTGTCGGAATCCGCGTTCGTGGGCGCGGGCATCGGCGCGGCCCTGGCCGGGATGCGGCCCATCGTCGAGATCATGACCGTGAACTTCAGCCTGCTCGCCCTCGACCAGATCCTCAACAACGCCGCCACCCTGCTGCACATGTCGGGCGGCCAGCTGCCCGTGCCGCTGGTGATCCGCATGACGACGGGCGCGGGACGGCAGCTCGCCGCACAGCATTCGCACAGTCTGGAGGGCTGGTACGCGCACATCCCCGGGATCCGCGTCCTCGCACCGGCCACCATTGAGGACGCGCGCCACATGCTGGCCCCGGCGCTGGCCGACCCCGACCCCGTACTGATCTTCGAGCACGGAAGCCTCTACAACGCCTCCGGTGAACTCGCCCCGTCCACAGCCCCGGTGGACCTGGACCACGCTGCGATCCGCAGGCCCGGGACCGACATTTCCCTGATCACGTACGGGGGGTCGTTGCCCAAGGCGCTCGCGGCGGCGGAGGAGCTGTCCACCGAAGGCATCAGCGCAGAGGTGATCGACCTGCGCACCCTCCGGCCGCTCGACGACGCGGCCATCACCTCTTCCGTGGCCCGTACGCACCGAGTCGTGGTCATTGACGAGGCATGGCGCACCGGCAGCCTCGCCGCGGAGGTCTCCGCCCGCATCGCCGAGCGATCGCTCTACGAACTGGACGCCCCCGTACAGCGAGTCTGCAGCGCGGAAGTCCCCATTCCATATGCCCGGCGGCTTGAGGAGGCGGCCCTGCCGCAGACCGCCGACATCGTCGCGGCGGCGCACCGGGCGGTGGACTGACGATGGCCGAGTTCACCATGCCGTCGCTGGGCGCCGACATGGACGAGGGCACGCTCCAGGAATGGCTGGTACGGCCCGGTGACTCCGTCCGGAAGGGCGATCCCGTCGCCGTCGTCGAGACCGCGAAGTCCACGATCGAGGTGGAGTGCTTCGAGACCGGGACGATGGGCAAGCTGCTCGTCGAGCCGGGCACGACGGTGCCCGTCGGCACGGCGCTCGCGCTGATCGAGCCGGCCGCAGAAGGACCCGAGAAACGCGAGAAGCGTCAAAAGCCCGAAAAGGCCGAGGGGAAACGATCGGTCCGGTCTGCGCCGACCCGCGCGACGCCCCCCACCCGGCCCGAACCCGCCGGGGTTCCGGTGCCGTCCGCTGCCCAGGAACGCGGGCACACCGAAACGGGCCCCTTGCTTCGGCACTTCGCGGAGCGCAGCGGCATCGACCTCGACGCCCTCCACGGATCCGGGCGCGGAGGGCGCGTCACCCGAACCGACGTCGAGCGGGCAGCGGCTGCCGCGACTGCTGGTCAGCCAATGCGCGTACGGGCCACCCCCCTCGCCCGGCGGCTCGCCGCCGAACTGGACGTCGACCTTGCCACGGTGACGGGGACCGGCAAGGACTCCGCCGTCCGTGCCGGGGACGTGCGCAAGGCAGCCCCCGGCCCGACGACCCCGCCCCGGCATTCGCGTGACGTCGCCGCCTCTGCGCGACCTTCCGAAGACCGGGCAGTGGCCATGCGCCAGGCGATCGCCGGACTGATGACCCGCGCCAACCGGGACATCCCGCACTACTACCTGTCCACGACCGTCGACATGGCCGCCGCCATGGACTGGCTGCACGAGCACAACCGGCGCAGCCCGGTCGCCGAGCGATTGCTTCCCGCAGCCCTGCTGCTCAAGGCCGCGGCCCGCGCAGCTCGCGAGGTCCCCGAGCTCAACGGCTTCTGGACCGACGACCACTTCACCGCCGGCGACGGCGTACACCTCGGCGTGGCCGTGTCCCTGCGCGGCGGCGGGCTCGTCGCCCCCGCCCTGCACGACGCCGACATCCTCGAACTCCCGCAGCTGATGGCCGCCTTGAAGGACCTGGTCGCCCGTGCCCGCACGGGCCGGCTGCGCGGATCGGAGGTATCCGACTCGACGATCACGGTCACCAATCTCGGCGATCAGGGCGTGGAGTCAGTCTTCGGCGTGATCTACCCCCCACAGCTGGCTCTCGTCGGCTTCGGGCGAGTGGTCGACCGGCCGTGCGCTGTCGACGGCCTGCTGGGTGTACGGCCCGTCGTCACAGCCACCCTGTCGGCGGACCACCGAGCGACGGACGGCGCCGTCGGAGCCCGCTACCTGACGACGGTCGACCGCCTCTTGCAGAACCCGGAGCAGCTGTGAACCGAACCGAAGCACTGGACGTGGTCAAGGAGTCAATCGCCCGCGTCATCCCCGATGCCGACTTCGCCGCCTTGGGGCCGGACGACGCGTTCCGCGACGCCCTCGAGATGGACTCGCTGGACTTCCTGAGCTTCGTCGAGACCCTCAGCGAACGTACCGGCATACGCATCGACGACGAGGACACGGTGCACCTCACCACACTGTCCGGTAGCGCCGGCTTCCTCGTCGACCGTACAGAGAACGGAGACCTGCGATGACTGAGAACGTTGCCCCGAGCGAGCACGAAAGGCTGCGCACGCTGGAGTCCCAGGTGCAGGTTCTGGCACAGGCCGTCAGAGCACTGGCCGAAGGACTGGAGGACATCCCCTCAAAGGACACTGAGATGGAGAAGCAGGCAGCCCGCGGCGCGCGGCTGGCGCACGAACTCCTCCTCTCCCAAGGGCTTTAAGGGTCGGTACGGCACCTCCCGCC
Source organism: Streptomyces sp. NBC_00885 (assembly GCF_045207475.1). Lineage (NCBI taxonomy): Bacteria > Bacillati > Actinomycetota > Actinomycetes > Kitasatosporales > Streptomycetaceae > Streptomyces > Streptomyces sp. NBC_00885. Next base: position 7,898,471 of record NZ_CP108796.1, on the reverse strand, counting down.
CGCACGATCTGGTCCGGCGGGCGGCCGAACGCGGCATGAACTGACGCACTGAGTCCGCATGGAGCGGACAACAGGGGCGGCGGGATCCGCCGGGATCCCCCCGCCCCTGTTGCCCCTCGTGACGCGGGAACCGCCGCTTTCATTCGGCGATGCGGACGGCGAGAGCCGGGCGGATGGCGGCGGCGCGGCGAGCCGGCCCGATCGTGGCCAGGAGGGATGCGGCGAAGGTCGCTGCCGCGAGCACGCTGATGCTGGCCCATTCGATGGGGAATCCTCCCTCGAGGCCCGCGAACGCAGAACTGTTGCGATACATCAGCCACGTGGTGAGCACCCCGAGCAGCGAGCCCAGAACGATGCCCTCCACGGCGATGAAGGCGCTCTCCCACAGGAAGGCCCGCTGGACCGTCCGGGCCCTGAAGCCGAGTGCCCGCAGGATTCCGATGGTGCGACGCCGTTCTCGGACGGCCCGGACCATGACCACCCCGAGGCCGGTGACGCCCACAAGGAGTCCCAGAGCGAGAAAGCCCTGCATGAGGCGGAAGAAGGCGGTACTGGAGTCGAACTGACGGCGCACATCGGAGGCGATCGGCGTGGCGACCACGCTGGACGACAACTGCTCGCCCTGCAACTGGGTCGCCAGGATGTCGGGGGACACACCGGGCCGGGTTCTGACGAGTGCGGAGGCGTTCTGGGCCTCCGTGCCGAAGAGGTCGCGCATGCCGGTCTCGCCGATCACGACGGGATACACCGTCGAACTGGCGCCGGTGCCCGGGTAGAAGACCATGCCGTTCTTAAGGACTCCGGCAATGGTCTTCTGTTCGGTCCTGCCGGTGCGCGGGTCGGTCAGGGCGAGCGTGTCACCGGCGTCGTAGTAGTCGCCGCTGGGGCCGCCGGTGCTGCCGAAGAACGCGTCGAGCACGACGTACTGCGGATGGGAGGCGAGCGCGCCCCAGACCGCCGCGTCGTCGCGCAGGCCGGGCAGCCGGTCGCCGAAGGCGATGCCTTTGATCGCGCCGTCGGGCACCCCGACGACCGCGGTGTCCAGGGGCGAGCTGGTGCGATGCCCGGGATCGGTGGCGCGGCCGGTGGCATTGAGCAGCGGCGTGACGGCGGAGATCTGGCCGGCCGACGGGCCGCTACGCAGATCCGTCAGAAGACGATCACGTGCGACCTGGGCATTGAAGTCCAGCCGCAGGGAGTATCCGGCGGTGGCGTCGGAGACGACATTGTTCACGCTCGCGTTGAGGATGCCCGAGATCTCGGTCAGCAGCACGAGAACGAGAACGATCAGCGTGTACATCACCAGCGTCGCTCCGGTGCGGAACCGCTTGGTGAGGGGGTAGGCGACCGCGAGCCGCGCGGCCAGGCCGGACTCCGAGGGTCGCTCCAGCAGCCGCCGCACCGGGCGCACCAGCACCGTCTGGTTCTCGCTGACCAGCAACACCGCGGAGAACGCGGCCAGGCTGCCCTGGATGACGTAGACGGCCATCGAGGGTGTGTCGAAGATACGGGGGCGGACGACGGGCGCCAGCAGGGTCCAGGCGAGTACGGCGCCCGCCGCCACTGTGATGGCGGTGCGTCCGGGCATGACGCGCAGCATGGCCGGGGTGGCGAAGGCGATGGCGAGCGCCGGCATGAGGTAGGTCTGTTCGGCCTGGCTGCGCGCCAGGGCGGGAACGGCGGCGAATGCGCACAGCAGCGCAAGCGTGCTGGAGATGACGAGCAGCCTGCGGCGCGGCTTGCGTCCGGTTGCCGGCGGGAGATCCCGGATGGCGGCGATGATGTTGAAGCGGCTGATCCGCACCGTCGTCACGAGAATCGCCACGAACGCGATGAGCAGGCCCATGGCCATCCCGTTGAGGATGCTGGTGGGGGTGACGGCGAAGACGATCTGCAGGCTGCTTCCGCCGACCGCCCAGCCGCGGAAGATCTGCGCGGCCACGACGGCGACTCCCCAGCCGACCGCGACACCGATGGCGACGCCCGGCAGAGCGGACAGCAGCGCGTAGGCAGCCCCTTCGAGAGTGAAGGACCCGACCAGGCGCGAGCGCTTCATGCCCACCGCACGCAGCATGCCGAGTTGGGATTTCCGCTCTTCGCCCAGCATGACGAAGATGTTCACCAGCAGCAGGGCTCCCGCGATGATGCTGAAGCTGCCGATCATGAGGAACAGCGCGCCGAGGCTGTCCCCGGTAACCTTGGCCTCTCGTAGCACGGTGTGTTTCGGCGTCTCGATGGCGGCCTGCTCGGCGACCAGACCCAGAGTCCTGCGGATGTCCGCGGTCACTCCTTCGGTCAGCGCGTCGCCTCCCTCGACGCCGCCGCGGTTGGACACGAAGGTGACCGAGCGCGGTTCCGCCCCGGTGGCCCGGGCAGCGGACTCGAGCGTGCCCGGAGGCAGGAATGCGTCGCGGTTGAGCCTGCCGCCCAGTCCCACACCCGCCAGGCCCTGCTCCGGCACAACGCGGTCGACGCGGAACGTCTGCGGTGTCCCGAACAGGTAGAACGTGACCTGCTGCCCGGCTCCCACCCGCAGTGACCGGGCCAGCGGCTCGTTGACCACGACGTGGCCCGGTTTCGGGTTCGCGCCGCCGAGTCCCGAGTCGCCACCCGCGCGGCCGAAGCGGGAGGCCTCGGCGAAGTCCATCTGCCACGCCAGCGCCCGCGGTTCGGCGATCGGCCGGCCGCCGGGGCGGCTGACCGCTGCCGCCTGTGTGGCCTGGGCGTTCAGCACTCCGTCGATGTCAGGATTTCCGGCGAGTTCGCTGAGCCGTTCCGCGACGTTGTGCCCAGACGGACCGGCGGGTGCGACGACGCGCTCGTCGACCGGCCCGAGGGTCCGGTAGGCCTCCTGGCGTACCGAGAAATTCAAGGTGTCGCCGACGACCAGCGCGCCGACGATGATGGCCGTCCCGAGCACCGAACCGCTGATCACGAGCGCCGCCTCTGTCCTGCGGCGGGCGAGCTGGCGGAAGGCCAGACGGCGGGACACCGGCTGCCGGACGGCGACCAGCAGGAGCGCTGCGATTGCGATCGCCAGGGCGATGAGCAGCGGGGCCAACAGGTTCGGGTACATGAGGTCAGCCCGTGGGGATGTTGGGCATTGCACCGGGAACGGGCACGCGCTGGCGGACGTCGTCGACCAGTCGTCCGTCACGCATACGGATCAGCCGGGGGACACGGTCCCCGATGGCGCTGTCGTGGGTGACCAGGACGATCGTCTGGCCTTCGTCCTGGTTCAGTTCGCACAGCAGGTCCATGACCTGGATGGCCATCGCGCTGTCCAGATTGCCGGTGGGTTCGTCCGCCCACACGATGGCCGGGCGGCCGGCCAGCGCGCGGGCGATGGTCACCCGCTGCTGTTCGCCGCCCGACATCTCGCTCGGCCGGTGATGGACCCGGTGGCCGAGGCCGACCCGGTCGAGCATGGCCAGCGCCCGGCGCCGGGCCTCCCGTGGCCGGGTGCCGACAAGCAGGAGCGGGAGTTCGACGTTCTCCACCGCGGAAAAGACCGGAATCAGGTTGAACGCCTGGAAGACAAAGCCCATCGTGTGGGCCCGGTGCTCGGTGCGCGCGGCGTCCGACATGGCGAACAGGTCGTGGCCGTCGACCTCCACCCGCCCGCCGTCGATGTCGTCCAGACCGGACAGACAGTTCAGCAGGGTGGTTTTCCCGGACCCAGAGGGCCCCATGACGCCGACCAGCTCGCCCGGGAAAACGACAAGGTCCAGGTCAAGCAGGGCGGTCACCGCCACGGAGCCCGTCCGGTAGATCTTCTGCACTCCGGAGGCGATGAGAAGTGGCTGGTGGTCGCCCATGTATCCCAGCGAAGCCGACATGGGCGCGATCACGTAGGTGCCACATGGCCCGGGCTCCCTGGCCGAAAGGCCCCATTGAGTGGCTGAGCGCGCGCCGGTGCCTCACGAGGTCCGCACAGCGCCTGAACCGTGCGGCGCACCGATGGCCGGTCCAGGTCTGCGAAGAGACGGCCCCCGGCCAGGTCTTCTGCTCCTTCCATGGCGAGCGGAGTCAACAACCTCACCTCCCGCTCGGACACGGCGACATCGTGCCCGGAGTACAAGGTCACGGCAGTACGCGTCTCCAGGCCGTGACCAGGGCCAACGGCGATGAGGGGGGCCGTCCGGCCCCCCTTCTTGCCCCTTGCAGCCCTGTGATCCGTCGTCCGTTCGCCGGACTCTGGACGCGTCGTCCCGCGCAGGTAATGCGCCGGCGCCCTCTCCGCTGAAGGAGGACTGGACGATGAAGCACGACAACGTCGGATCCACGATGACGAGTGATGTCGTCAAGGCCGCCTACGACACCCCCTTCGAGGAGATCGCCCGGCTGCTGTCGCAGCACCGGATCAGCGGCCTTCCCGTTGTCGACGACGACGAGAAGGTCATCGGGGTGATCTCCACGACCGATCTCATGGTCCACCAGTCCGGAGAGGAAGACACTCCTGGCCGCTTCAATTGGTCCTCACTCACCCGCAGGGCACGCGTCCGTGAGTCCAAGGCACAGGCTCGCAACGCCGGGCAGCTGATGACTCACCCGGCCGTCACCGTCCACGCCGACCAGTCGATCGCCGCGGCGGCCCGCACCATGGCGGAGCACCGCATCGAACGACTCCCGGTCGTGGACGAGGAGGAACGTCTCGTCGGCATCGTCACGCGACGCGACCTGCTCCAGGTCTTCCTGCGGCCCGACCCCGAGATCCGCCGCGAGGTGATCGACGAGGTTCTGGTGCGCGCGCTCTGGCTCCCGCCCGAGACTGTCCGGGTCGACGTGCGTGACGGCGTCGTGACCCTGACAGGGCAGCTGCCACGGCGCAGCGACGTACCCGTCGCGCTGCGAATGACCCTCCAGATCGACGGTGTGATCGCGGTCGCCGACGAGCTGACCTTCAGCGTCACCGACTCGCGCGGTGGGCTGTCCGAGGAAGAGTTCCACGGCGACAGCGGCCGGAGGGGCACACTGTAGGAGAAGTGGTCACGATGACTCGCACCGTGCTCGTCGCCTACGGCAGCAAGAAGGGCTCGACGGCGGAGATCGCCCAGTTCATCGCCTCCATCCTGCGCGACGAAGGAGTGAAGGCCGACGCCCGGCCTGCGGCCCAGGTGCCTGACATCCGCCCGTACGAGGCCGTCGTACTCGGAGGCGCGCTCCGCATGGGGCGCTGGCACCGGGATGCACGGCGCTTCGCCCGGCGCCACCGCCATGCTCTGGCCGGACGGCCGCTGTGGCTGTTCAGCAGTGGCCCCCTCGACCCGTCGGCACTGGAACGGGACATCCCTGCTGTGCGCGGCGTCCGCCAGGTCGAGCGTCGACTGGGAGCGCTGGAGCACGTCACGTTCGGCGGACGGCCGGCGGACGGAGCGCGAGGACGCATCGCCCGGGTGATCCTGGAGGAGGACGGCGACGACTGCCGCGACTTCAAACGGATCGCCATGTGGGCCGAATGCATCGCCGCCTGCCTGACCGCGAAACCGAAGCGGGGCAGAACTGGCCCTGTTGGGGCCGCAGACAGGGCCGCCCGGCCCTTCCCCGGCGCCGATCGGATGACAGACGCTGAGCACAGACAGCGGCCCCGCAGGACAACCGGCGAGTGAGGCCCGGAAGGCTCACCGGTCATCACCGAAGAAGCCGCGCGCTCGAAACGGAGGCCCAGCAATGAGCACCCCCTCCCCCATTCGTATGACCGCCGTTCTCTCCCCCGAGCACCGTGCCCGGCTGCTGGGCATCACCCGGGACGTCAGATTCCCTGAAGGAACCCGCATCTTCGAAGAAGGCCGCCGCGCCGACCGGTTCTGGATCGTCCAGTCCGGCACTGTCACTCTCGACATCAAAGTTCCGGGACGGCGCCCGGCGGTGATCGAGAACTTGGGCTTCGGTGAACTCGTGGGCTGGTCCTGGCTGTTCCCACCGCATGTGTGGCAGTTCGGCGCCGAGGCCATGACACCCGTACGCGCCCAGGAGTTCGACGCGTCAACGGTGCGGATGATGATGGATGCCGACCCCGCCTTCGGCTCCGCGATCGGAAACTGGGTCGGCAGGGTGCTCGCTCACCGGCTGCATGCCGCCCGTATACGGCTGCTCGATCTGTACGCGCCGCACGGCAGCGGCATGACTCTGTGACCGACGTCCGAGAGGCCCGCCATGCCCGATTCCCCACACACAGTGAGCGATGTCATGACGCACACCGCAGTCGCGGTGGGGCGCCGTGCGACCTATAAGGAGATCGTGGAGCTGATGGAGCAGTGGAAGGTCAGTGCCTTGCCGGTGCTGGAGGGCGAGGGCCGTGTGATCGGCGTGGTCTCGGAGGCGGATCTGCTCCCCAAGGAGGAGTACCGCCTCGACGACCCCGCACAGGCAGACCGGCCGCTGTCCGACGTGGCGAAGGCGAGGGCGGTCTCGGCGGAGGAGCTGATGTCGAGCCCGGCCGTCACTGTTCACGCGAGCGCCACGGTCGCCGAGGCCGCACGGATCATGGCGCGCCGTCGGGTCAAGCGCCTGCCCGTGGTCGACGGTGTCGGCCTGCTGGAAGGTGTCGTCAGCCGCAGCGACCTGCTGAAGGTGTTCCTCAGGCCGGACGAGACCATCGCCGACGAGATCCGTCGTACCGTCATCGAGCACCTGCCACCCACGGCACACGTGGAAGTCTCCGTCACCGACGGCGTGGTCACCCTCCACGGCAACCTCCGGGACCGGGCGCTGGTCTCCCTGCTTGCCCGGGCCGCCCGCGCGGTCGAAGGCGTCGTGGACGTCCGCCTGAGCCTCAACAACCAGGCACCCCCAGCGCCCTGAGGCATCGGTACAGCCCGGGCACATCAAGGCGAAAAGGGCCCATCCGGTTCTCCCGGATCCTGATTGCGTGGTGCACGGCCACGAGCCGCTTCTCCACGTCTTCCTCAGGGGCCCTTTCCGTCAATTCCATGGAAACACGGGAGGTGGGCTGCTGCCAGGGCCGAACAGCCCCACCTTCGGTGCCGCTCGGCCCCACCCCTCCCACCCCTCCCTTACTGCGTGACGACTACTGCTTGACGACCAATCGGCGCAGCCACGGCTGCCTGCTGAGGCGGGCGCCGGCGAATCCGGCCAGGCCCACGGCGGCGGCCACAGCGACCTCCGTCCCGCCGAGTGGCTGGGTCTCAAGTACAGATCGCAGGAACGGTACGTACAGAGCCGCCATCGCGAGACCGGCCGAGGCGAGCACCGCCGCCGGCAGGAAGAGGTTTTCCCGTGTGAGAAGGCGGTCCCGCAGCCCCATGACGACCCCGAGCTGTGCGGCCAGCAGGGACAGGAACAGCACACTCTGCCAAGCTGCGTCCACGGCACGGGCCGAGAGTCCTGCAGCGAGGCTTGCCATGGTGACCACGGCTGCGAGGAAGAGCACCCGTTGCCACAGGCCGTGCCCGAGCACGTGCTGTTGCGGCGGACGCGGGGGCCGGTGCATGGCGCGCGGGGACACTGGCTCCGCCCCCATCGCCACGCCGGTCAGGCCATGGGTGAGGAGATTGATCCACAGGATCTGACCCGCACGCAGCGGCAGTGACAATCCGAGCAACGGGCCCAACAGCATCACCAGGATCTCTGCGGTGCCCCCGGCGAGTCCGTAGACGAGGAAGCGCCGGATGTTGTCGTACACGCGGCGCCCCTCCTCGACCGCCGCGACCACGGTGGACAACTCGTCGTCGGTGAGCACCAGATCGGCCGACTGTCTCGCCACCTCGGTGCCTCGCCGCCCCATGGCGACGCCGATGTCAGCCTGTCGTAGTGCAGGTCCGTCGTTGACGCCGTCACCGGTCATCGCCGTCACGTCCCCGCGGTCGCGCCAGGCTTCGACGATGTCCAGCTTCTGCTGCGGGTCCGTGCGGGCGAACACCCTGACCGCCGTGAGGTCGTCCACGGTTCCCGCCGCCAGCGACTGACCTGTGACGACCTCGCCCGGCTCGCTGTCGGGGGACAGCAGACCGACGCGCGTGGCGATGGCCCGTGCGGTGGCGGGATGGTCACCGGTGATGAGCACGGGGGTGATGCCCGCAGCCCGGCACGCGGCCAGCGTGGCGGCCGCAGCCGGCTTGGGAGGATCGTTGATCGCCGCCAGGCCGAGCAGCCGCAGCCCCGATTCGGCGTCCGCTGCCCGCGTCGGAGCCTCGGTCCGCTCGCCGCAAGCCACGGCCAGCACCCGGTATCCCTGCGCGGCGAGCAGCGCTGCCTCGTCCCGGGCCCGATCGAGGAGCTGCGCGGACTCGTCGAGCAGAGCGGGGTCGAGGACTGCTTCCGGAGCGCCCTTCAGACACACCATCAATTGCCCCGACGGCGTTCCGTGGAGCGTGCTCATGCGCTTGCGTAGGCTGTCGAAGGGCGCTTCGTCGGTCCTCGGGTAGGTCTGGTGAAGCGTGCTCGGTTCCTCGCAGTGCGCTTTGGCCGCGGCCGTCAGGAGCGCGGCTTCGGTGGGGTCGCCGAGGGCAGTCCAGCGGCTGCCGGTGCCGTCGGACGGTTCGTCCGGTGGGCGCAGCGCGGCGTCGTTGCACAGCGCTGCGGTGGTCAACAGCTTTTGTACGGGGCCGAGTTCGGCGGGCTCCGCTGCCCGGCCGTCGACGGATACGTCGCCGAACGGCTCATACCCGGCGCCTGTGAAATCGACGGCGCCTTCAGGTGTCCATACGCGTTCGACGACCATGCGGCCTTCGGTGAGAGTGCCGGTCTTGTCCGTCGCGAGTACGGTCACCGATCCGAGCGTCTCCACGGCGGGGAGGCGTCGTACGACGGCGTGGCGTGCGGCCATGCGCCGAGCGCCCAGGGCCAGTGCCAGCGTGACGACGGCCGGGAGCGACTCGGGTACGGCGGCGACGGCGAGGCTGATCGCGGTCACTGCCATGGTGCCTGGTGCCAGGCCACGGATCAGTCCCAGGGCGAACACCAGTAGGCACAGTGCCAGGGTGGCCACGGCGAGAACCCGTCCCAGTGAGGCCAGCCGCCGCTGCAGAGGTGTCGCCTCGAGTCGCCCTTCCAGCAACGCGGCGATACGGCCCAGGGCGCTGGCGGCCCCGGTGGCTGTCACCGTGGCGATGCCCCTCCCCCGGACCACGACAGTGCCCGCGCTCAGCGTCGCGGCCCCCGGCCGTCCGGAGCGCAGGTCCTTGTCCACGGGTACGGATTCACCGGTCAGCATGGATTCGTCGAGGAGCAGCGCCGATGCCTGCGTGAGGAGCGCGTCGGCGGGAACGATGTCCCCTTCGCCGAGTGCCAGCACATCGCCGGGGACCACTTCGGCCGCGGGCACCTCCCGCTCGCAACCGCTGCGCAGGACACGTGCGTTCGGGGCCGACATGGCGGAGAGTGCGGCAACCGCGTTGTCGGCTCTGACCTCCTGGATCACTCCCACCATGGTGTTCACGACGATCACGAGGGCGATGACGACGGAGTCGGCGTGGTCCCCGATCGCGACGGTCAGTGCCACGGCCCCGAGGAGGACCATGATCAGCGGATCCCGGAGCTGCGCCACAACGCGCGTATGCAGGCGCACGGTTCTCCGGGTGGCCACCTCGTTGCGGCCGTATTCGGCGAGGCGGCGTGCCGCATCCTCTTCCGTGAGCCCTCGATGGCGCTCGTCGGTGGACTGCGGGGTGCGGACGGGGTGCGAGGTCACGTGGGTGCTCCGATCGACGGCGACGGGGCTGGTATGAAGCGGATCGGGTCGTGGCATCGCGAGGCGCGGTTCACGGCGTGGGAACCGTGATCACCGGGCAGCGAGCCCGGTGCAGCACGCCGTGGACGACCGATCCCAGCCGCATGCCGCTGTGTCCGCCCCGGCCCCGACGGCCGACCACGACTGCCAGTGCGTGCTCGGAGGCCCGCGCAAGCTCCTCGACCGGATGCCCGCGGACCACCTCGTGCGTCAGGGCCACATCCGGGTACTTCTCCGACCAGCCCGCCGTTGTTTCCGAGAGCAGCCGTCGGCGCTCCTGCACCGCCTCCGCCTCGTCCGTGAACGAGACCACCGGGGGCGGCCACACCCAGAGGGCACGCAGGCCGGCCCCCCGCAGGCTTGCTTCCTCGAAGGCCTGGGCGACGGCAGCGCGCGAAGCCTGGCTGCCGTCGACGCCGACCACCAGGTAGGGCGGCTGCTGCGTCACATGCTCGGGCTCTCCCACGACGACGACCGGACAGTTCGCCTGTGCGCTGACAGGCACCACCACCGAACTCGCGCTGAAGAACTCCTCCGCCCGGCCGAGCCGACGAGAGCCGAGGACCACCATCCGGGCCTGTGCCGAGTGGCGGCATAGCGCCGGGGCGGGAACCCCGTCGAGCAGGTCCGTGATCACCTCAAGCTTCCCGTGCCGCTCCCGTATCCAGGAGGCAGCGGACGTGAGTGCCTCGGCTCCTCGACGCCGCAGCTCGATGTGGTGCGCGGTGGAATCGGCGTGGCGTGTGTCGTGCGACGGCGGCACGGCCAGCAGCAGCCTAAGGGCAAGCTGTCGGCGGTGGGCCTCGTCGGCGGCCCAGGCAAGTGCGGGGCGGGACTGGTGCTGCGGGTCGACGCCGACGATCATCTCGCGGCGCTCTGCGAGGGCTGTCACTGTTCCTCCCGGTGTCGCTTGCTCTCGCGCGGAATGAGCTCCACGGGGCATTCGGCATGGTGGAGAACCGCATGCGTCACCCGTCCCAGCGTGGGGCCGAAGGCATCGGGCGGTCGCCGGCCGCCCATGACGAGCAGGTCGGCCTGACGTGATGCCTCCACGAGGGTCCCGGCGACGGAGGCGCCCTCTTCCACGTCCGCGGTCACGGTCAGCTCGGGGAATTCATCCCGGATCCGGTCGGCCAGCGTGGAAACACGGTGCAGGTGCTGCTGGGCGATCTCGTCGACGTCGTCCAGCATGGTGGCCACCATGCCCACGTACCGCAGCACTTGCCAGACGCTCAGCAGACGCAGCGACGCCTTGCGGAGTTCCGCGGCGCGCGCCGCGTGCCGGACGCAGTCGAGGTCGTCCTCGTCGCGGACGGCGGCCACCACCACACCGGCCCCCGCCCCTTGTGCTGCGCCCCTGACCACCACGACGGGGACCGTCGCACCCGCCGCCACGCGGAGCCCGACGGAGCCGAGCAGCAACGCGGCGAAGCCTCCGTAGCCGCGGTTCCCCACGACGATCGTGCCGTCACTGCCTGCAGCGTCGAGCAGGCTGACGGTTGGCTCCCGTGGGCTCAGTTCCTTGTTGATCTGCAGTTCGGGGTACTGCTCCGCCAGCCGGTCCGCCGTGTCCTTGAGCACGTCGCGCCCGCGCTGGCGCACGCGCTCGACGGTCTCGACCGAGGCGTACAGAGCTCTCCGGTAGGTGTCGGCGGCATAGAGGAGGCGCAGCGGCCTTCCTCGCCGGTCGGCTTCGGCCGCGGCCCAGTCGGCAGCCGTCGCCGCATTCGCCGAACCGTCCACGCCCACGACGACCGTCCCGAGCTCCGGTTCGGCCGCAGTGCTGCTGCCCATGTCTACTCCTTGCCGAGTTCCATCGGGGATCACGCCCTCACGGTGTCACCACGAGATGGGCAGGGTGAGGGCCACAGGGGTCCGTGGCAGGGCCGAAGGTCCCTCTCCGGCCGCCGCTGATCCATTCGGTCCCCTCCGAGGACCTCTCGGCCCTGTGCACGCGGGCGGGATTCGTTCCACGCTTGCATTCAGGACGGCCTGATCCGGCACGTGATGGAAAGGACTGGCGCGCCATGAGGCACCGCAGTGTCGCGGACCTGATGTCCCCCACGGCCGTGAGCGTGCAGCGGGGCACCCCGTTCAAAGAGATCGCCCGCCTCCTCGACGAATACGGCATCACCGCCGTACCGGTGATCGACGACAACGAGCGGCCCGTCGGAGTCGTCTCCGAGGCCGACCTGCTACGTAAACAGACATCGAGAGACACATCCAGCGTTGCCGAGGGACTGATGTCCAGTCCGGCGATCGTCGCGCAGCCGGGGTGGAGCGTGGTCCGTGCAGCCAGGGTCATGGAGAAGAAAAGGATCAAACGGCTGCCCGTCGTCGACGGGTCGGGCCGTCTGGTCGGTGTGATCAGCCGCAGCGACCTCCTGCAGCTCTTCCTGCGGCGGGACCGGGCGATCCAGGAGGAAATCCTCGAGGACGTCGTCACCCACACCCTTGGGCTGCCGCCCTCTGCGCTGACGGTAGAGGTCACCGACGGCAGCGTCACTCTCAGCGGCACCGTGGCGCGCAAGAGCCTCATCCCCATCACCCTGCGGCTGTGCGAGAGCGTCGACGGGGTGGTGGACGTGATCGACCGGCTCGCCTACGACGTGGACGACTCCGCGGCTGTGAAGGGCGGCGACCGCCATGTCTGAGGTGACCACGACCGATCTGTACGAAGTGACGATGGCCATGTCCTACCTGCGGGAGGGGATGCGTGCTCCGGCCACTTTCAGTCTGTTCGTGCGGGACTTGCCGCCCGACCGCGGGTTCCTTGTGGCGGCCGGCCTGGAGCCGTCGCTCGACTACCTGTCCCGCTTCCGCGTCGGTCCGCACGACGTGGAGGAATTCGCCGACGCCCTGCACCGGCCGGCCGCGGACCTTGAACCGCTGCTCGGCCTGGGATTCGACGGCGAGGTGCGTGCTGTCCCCGAGGGGCGGCTCGTGTTCGCCGGAGAGCCGCTGCTGGAAGTGACCGCGCCACTGCCGCAGGCCCAGCTCGTCGAGACCTACCTGCTCACTCAGCTGTGCCATCAGACGGCGGTCGCCTCCAAGGCGGCCCGCTGTGTCATTGCCGCCGCGGGGCGGCCCCTGGTGGACTTCTCACTGCGTCGTACGCACGGGCCTCAGGCGGGATTCCAGGCCGCCCGGCTGGGCGCACTGGTCGGCTTCGCGGGCACCAGCAACGTCGCCGCGGCCACGAGCCTCGGTATACCCGCTTCGGGCACCATGGCTCACTCGTACATCGAGGCTTTCCAGGGCGAGGAGGAGGCGTTCCGGGGATTCGCACGTGCCCATCCAGGACCGGTGACCTTCCTCGTCGACACGTATGACACCGATGGCGGAGTCGCGATCGCGGCGCGGGTGCTCAAGGAGCTCGGGCGCGGTCCCGGCTGCGCCATTCGCCTCGACAGCGGTGACCTCGGGGCTCTCGCGCGCAGGGCGCGGGACATTCTCGACGCCGCAGGGCTCATGGACGTCCGCATCATCGCCAGCGGTGGCCTCGACGAGTACGCAGTGGACGAGCTCGTGCGGGCCGGCGCCCCGATCGACGTGTATGCGGTGGGTACCCGCGTCGGCGTGGCCGCGGACGCGCCCTACCTCGACGCGGCGTACAAACTGGTGGAGTACGACGGGCGGCCGGTCATGAAGCTCTCCTCCGCGAAGGTCACGGCCCCTGCGCCGAAGCAGGTCTTCCGCCGGTCCGGCCTCGCCGACGTGATCGGCGTGTGGAGCGAGGACATGCCACCCGGCGCGGAACCTCTGCTCCGCACGGTCATGCGCAGGGGCAGCAGGACGGGGAGGCCGGACAGCCTGTCGGACGCCCGCGCGCGGTTCGACGCCGATCTCGCCGCTCTCCCGGCCTCGGCACGGCGTATCCACGGCCCCGAATCACTCCGTCCGGTCACATCCGAGCGGCTGGCGGCCCTGACCGCGGCCGTGCGTCACCGTATCGAGGAGGAGATACGGACATGAAACTGAGCAAGGTCGGAAACGTGATGGTGGGCGAGGTCATCTCGGTGATGCCTGCCACGCCGTTCAAGGATGTCGCCAAACTGCTCGCCGAGCACGACAGCACCGGGCTGCCCGTCCTCGACGACGACGGCAGAGTGCTCGGGGTCGTCTCCGAAAGCGACCTTCTCGTCCGTCAGGCGTCAGCCGGCGGGGCGGACGAGGAACAACAGGGACCTCGGCACGGCCGGACCGCGGGCTCGGCTGCGGACACGCGGGACGACAAGCGGGAAGGCCTCACCGCCGGCCTGCTGATGTCCGCACCCGCGATCACAGTCCATGCCGAAGACACGGTTGCCAAGGCCGCCCGGACGATGCTCCGGCGCGGCGTCGAACGGCTTCCGGTGGTGGACGCCGAAGACCGCCTGGTCGGCATCGTCACACGGCGCGATCTTCTCCAGGTGTTCCTGCGCCCCGACTCCGAAATCCGCCGCCACGTGATCGAAGACGTGCTCACGGACACACTCGGACTGGCCCCGAACGTGATCGAGGTCCATGTCGTCGACGGGGTGGTCACGCTGGAGGGGCAGCTGGAGCGGCGCAGTCAGATCCGTGTGGTCCTGCAGCTCACGCAGCGGTTGGACGGAGTGGTGTCGGTGGTGGACCGCCTCTCGTCACGCGTCAACGATTCCGGGCTGACACCACCCGAAGGCGCGGAGTACGGGTGGCCCTGGTGAGCCCGGGACGACACCCCCAAGGCCGACCGGCCCTGCCGGAGCAGCCGGCCCGGCCCTCGCGCCGCAGTCCCCGGCGGGCCCAGCCTGGAGCCGTGACAGCTGAAACAGCAACGCCATCAGCACGACCTCTTCGAGCTGATCATCGGGCTGAACCGGTGGGTGCTGCGGGTCGTCGCGTACGCGGGTCTGACGACGGACGAGTACCCACCGTTCCGGCTGCACATGGGTGGCGCGGATCCGGTCGCCCGGCCGTGATCAGGGGAGGTCCCGCGGGGCGCCGGGGCCGGTCGGCCCCTTCGTGGGCCCCTTGGCCCCTCCTGTCACGGCCGCCGGACCATGACGCTGGAACTGTGGCCGCACGCGCGGCCCTGAGGAGGTCCGCACCATGACTCGCAATGTGACCGTCGGCCTGGACGGGTCGCCCGAGAGCCGCGCCGCCGCCGCTTGGGCTGCCCAGGAGGCATTGCTGCGCGAAGTGCCCCTGCACCTCGTTCACGCGGAGGAGTGGCCCACGACCGCGGCCATTCCCATGGTCGGACCCGAAGTGCAGCAGCAGTGGGCCGACAAGGTCCTGGCCGATGCCGCGGACGAGCTGAGGCAGCGCCATCCCGGACTGGAGATCACTGCACGACGGCTCTCCGGAAGGCCCGCCGCCGCCCTGCCCATCGAGGCGGGTGACGCGGAGATGCTGGTGCTCGGCTCACGGGGTCTCGGCAGCATCATGGGCTTCCTCATCGGCTCGGTCGGCATGGCCACGGTCAGTGCCACCGAGCAGCCGGTCGTGCTGGTACGGGCACCCAAACACCAGGACAAGGAGCCCCGGGCCGGATCCGGCGACGCCGAGCAGCTGGACACCGCGTCCCCGTACCGCGACGTGGTCGTCGGCCTGGACGTCTACCAGTCCTGCGACAAGCTCCTGGCCTTCGCCTTCGACGAGGCCGCACGCCGTGGCTGCACTCTCCGCGCCGTACACGGCTGGACGCTCCCCCTCGTGTTCAGCTACGCACCGATACTCGACCCCGGCATCCAGCTGGAAGTGGGCCGGCAATTCGAGCGGGCCCTGAGCGACATGCTGCTGCCATGGCGGCAGAAGTTCCCGTCGGTGCAGGTTGTCGAGCGGGCTCTCATCGGTTCGCCTGGGCAGCAGTTGGTGTACTCGGCGGCCGACGCCGACCTGGTGGTCGTCGGCCGGCGCCTCCGCCGGGCTCCACTGGGTGGGCACATCGGCCCGGTCGCCCACGCGGTGATGCACCACAGCGCCGCACCTGTCGCCGTCGTCGCCCACGACTGACCCCGCTCGGGAGGAGGATCAAGTGCCCTCACCACCGCTCGACCCGACCACCGTGACAGCCCTTGTCGAGGACGCCACGGCAGCCCCGTCCATGCACAACGCACAGCCCTGGAAGTTCCGGTACCTGAGCGGCACCGGAACGATGCAGCTGCGCGCCGATCCGGAGCGCACGATGCCCAAGTCGGACCCGACGCACCGTGCCGTCCATCTCGGCTGTGCCGCCGCGCTGTTCAATCTGCGGGTGGCCGCCGTGCACGCCGGCCGGGAACCGGTCACCACACTGCTCCCCGACCCCTCCGATCCGTGGCTGCTGGCCGAGGTGAACCTCGCCGAACCCGCGGGCCCAGAGCACGATCTCGCCGTACTTCACCCCGCTGTCCGCAAACGGCACACCAGCCGCCACCCCTTCACCGACGAGGAGATCCCGGACGACATCCTGGACGGGCTGCGCGGCGCCGCCCTGCTCGAAGGCGCCCGGCTGTACCTTCCCGAAGCGTGGCACGTGAAGTCCGTACTGAACCTGGTGCACGACGCCGAGGGCCGTGAAGCGCTCCACCCCGAAGTGCGGGAAGAGATGGCGCGCTGGACCGACACCGGCGCCAAGGCCGACACTTCGCGGCGGGAAGGAATCCCCGCATATGCCTTCGGCCCCCGTCAGCACGATGTCACCGCTCCCATGCGGGACTTCGCCGGCCGGCATCCCGTTCCCGGTCGTGGCTCCGCCACCTTCGAGAAGCAACCCCGCCTCGCTCTGCTCGGTACGGCCGGAGACCGGGCGGAGGACTGGCTGCGCGCGGGTCAGGCGATGGAGCGGGTTCTGCTCCAGGCCACGCTGGACGGGCTGGTCACGTCCCTGACGTCGCAGGCCCTCGAATGGCCGGAACTGCGGTGGGCGGTACGCGACCCGGGGTCGGCGATGGGTCATGTACAGATGGTGATCCGCCTCGGATACGGCCCCGAAGGTCCCGCGACCCCGCGCCGGTCGGTGAGCGATGTCCTCGAATTCACGTGACCCGCACGGGTGCCCGGCCCGCCCTTTGGGTCGGCGCGCTTCAGGGACGCGGTAGTGGCCGCCCCGACGGATGTGCTGACTCCCGGCGGCTCGGGCGGGGACGCTTCGGCGGATGCCGAGGGTCCCGCCATACGGACGCTGTCGCCCGCCGACGTGTACTCCGCGCTGGACACGTCGCCCCGTGGCCTGACGACCGAGGCAGCCGGCGCCAGGCTCCGGCGGTTCGGGTCCAATGAACTCCCGCGAGCGGCGCACCCGGCCCTGTGGCGGCAACTGGCAGCCCAGTTCACGGACCTCTTCGCGGTCGTCCTGCTCATCGCTTCGGCGATCACCGCTCTCGCGTACACACTCCAGGAGCCACGGGACCCCGGCACACTGCAACTCGCCGTGGCGATCCTCGCAGTGGTGGTCCTGAATGCGTCCATCGGGTTCGCCCAGGAGTACTCGGCCGAGCGGACGGCGGAGTCGCTGCAGGCGATGGTGCCGCACACCTGCCGCGTGCTGCGCGACGCCGTGCTCCGGGAACTGCCCGCGCGGGAGCTGGTGCGGGGGGACGTGGTGATTCTCGAAGCCGGGGATGCGGTGTCCGCCGACTGCCGCCTGGTGGAGGCGCACGACATCACCGTGAACAATGCCGCGATCACCGGGGAGAGCGACGCGGTCCGTCGCGGCCACGAGCCCGAGCGGCAGGGCCCGGTCCTTGAGGCGCGCAACTGTGTCTTCATGGGCACCGACGTCGTGGCGGGAACCGCAAAGGCCGTGGTCTTCGCCACCGGCCGGTCGACCGAGTTCGGGCGGATCTTCCAGCTCACAGCCGCCGCACCGCGGCAGAAAACTCCGTTGCAGCACCAGGTCGCCTCGATGGCGCGTCGGGTGGCGGGTGCGGCACTGGCCGTCGGATCGCTTCTGTTCGCCGTACGGCTGCCCGCGGGGCAGGACCTCGTGTCGGCATTCGTCTTCGCCCTCGGCGTGATGGTCGCGCTCGTCCCCGAAGGGCTGCCCGCCACGCTCTCCGTGTCCCTCGCGATCGGCGTCCGGCGCATGGCCCGCCACCATGCTCTGGTGAAGCAACTGCTCGCCGTCGAGGCGCTGGGCTCGACCACGGTGGTGTGCACGGACAAGACCGGGACACTGACGCAGGCGGAGATGACCGTCGTCCAGGTCTGGGCCGGAGGCGCCATCCACACCGTGTCCGGGGTGGGTTACGAGCCGACCGGTGAGGTCACGGATCCCGAACCGGTGCGCGCTGTCCTGCGGACCGCGGCGCTGTGCAGCAACGCTCGTCTGGTGCCGCCCTCCGACGGCGGTCGATGGCATGTTCTCGGGGACACCACCGAGGGTGCGCTGCTCGTAGCCGCCGCCAAGGCCGGGCTCGATCGGGCCGCCGAAGAGGCGGCCGCTCCGCGCGTCGGCGAGCATCCCTTCGACTCCGTACGCAAGTTGATGAGCACGGTGCACTCCGGGGACCACGGTTACCACGCCTGTGTGAAGGGCGCTCCCCAGGAGTTGCTCGAACGGTGCACGGCCATCGACCGACAGGGCGAAGTGATCGCGTTGACCGACGCGCTGCGTGCGGAGGTGATGGCCGTCAATGACGAGCTGGCCACGCAGGGACTGCGGGTCCTTGCCTCCGCCCGGCGGGAACTCTCAGGCCCGCATCCCGACCGGGACACTGTCGAGTCGGGGCTGACCTTCCTGGGACTCGTCGGCATGCTGGACCCGCCGAGGCCCGAGGTACGAGAGGCGGTCGCCGCCTGCCACCGGGCCGGTATCCGTGTCGTCATGGTGACCGGGGACCATCCGCTGACCGCTGAGGCCGTGGCCCGGCGCGTGGGGATCGTGCGGCATTCCGCTCCGACGGTCGTGACCGGCGCCCGGCTGAACGAACTGGACGACGAAGCCCTCGACGGACTGCTGGCCGGCCAGGGCGATCTGTTGCTGTGCCGGGTCAGCCCCGAGCACAAGATGCGAGTGGTCACCGCCTTCCAGCGGCGTCACGAGGTGGTCGCTGTCACGGGCGACGGCGCAAATGACGCCCCGGCACTGAAGCACGCCGACATCGGTGTGGCCATGGGCGCGTCGGGAACGGATGTGGCCCGGGAAGCCGCCGTCATGGTGTTGCTCGACGACTCGTTCGCCTCCATCGCCACGGCTGTGCGGCTGGGCCGTTCCGTCTACCAGAACATCAGGAAGTTTCTCGTCTACGTCTTCAGCAGCAACATCGGGGAACTCGGCCCGATCATCGCCGCGACCTTCGCCGGGTTCCCCCTGGTTCCCATCAGCGCGGTACAGATCCTGGCCATCGATCTGGGGTCGGACGTCCTGCCCGCACTCGCCCTCGGTGCCGAGCGCCCGGAGGACGATGTCATGGACCGTCCGCCACGCTCGCGGCACGAGAGGCTGTTCTCGGGGGCCGTGATGGGACGCATCCTCTTCCTGGGTGGGATCCAGGCACTGTGTGGGTGCGCCGTCTTCTTCTGGCACGTCAACGGTTCAGGCATTCCGTACTCCCACTTCACCGAGGACAACACCGTCTACCGCGAGGCGATCACTCTGGTGCAGGCCGGGATCGTCATCAGCCAGTTCTTCATCGCCCTGACATTGCGCACGGAACGCGAGAGCGTCTTCCGGGCCGGTCTGCTGAGCAATCCCTGGCTGCTTGCCGCCGGGGGTATCGGGCTCGTCTGGATGGCGGGTATCAGCTATTGGCCTCTGCTCCAGAACGTGTTCAACACGGCCCCCATCGCCGTCACGGACTGGGCGGTCCTCGCCGGACTCGGCACCCTGCCGCTGGCCGCCGATGAGGCCCGCAAGTGGTGGCTGCGGCAACGCCGCAGCTCCAGAGCCGTCGAGCAGGGAGGAAAGCGATGAGAATCATCATCGTGGGCTGCGGCCGGACGGGATCCGCACTCGCCGTCCGGCTCACCGAGGAACGCCATGACGTACGGCTCGTCGACCGCGAACAGAGCAGCCGACGGCGCCTGCCCGCAGGGTTCCCCGGCCAGTTCCTCGAAGGGAACGGATTCAGCCGCGCCGTCCTGGAGCGAGCGGGTATCGAGCACGCCGACGCGCTCGTCGCCGTCACCTCCGGGGACAACAGCAACGTCGTCACCGCGCGGACCGCGAAGGACACGTACCGAGTACCCATCGTGCTCGCCCGCATCTACGACCCATGGCGCGCCGACATGTACCGGGAACTGGGCATCCCCACCATCGCCAGTGTCCGCTGGACCGTGAACCAGATCCATCAGATGCTGCTGCACCGCCATCTCACACCGGAACTCACCTTCGGCAACGGCGAAACGCTCCTGGTCCGTTCGCAGCTCCCGGCCTACCTCACCGGGCGCCAGCTCGCCGAGTTCGACGTCGACAGTGAGATCCGTGTCGTGGAAGTGACGAGAGGGGGCCGCTCGCTGGTGCCCGCCCACGGCACGGCAGCCGAGCCCGGAGATCTCGTCACCTTCGCCGTCGCCGCCACCGCGCTCGGCCGTCTGCGTGGCTTTATCGACAAGGAGCTGGGGACATGAAGGCCCTCATCGCCGGCGCCGGGCGACTGGGCACCCAGATCGCCCAGGTGCTCGCCGCCGCCGGGAACGACGTCACCGTGGTGGACGCGAACGCCGACCGCATCAATACGCTTCAGGGACAGCTCGCCGTACACCTCATCCTGGGGGACGCCTGCGAACCTGCGGTTCTGGACCAGGCCGGCGCCCACACGGCCGACCTCGTCATCGCCGCCACGGGAGAGGACGAGGACAACCTCGTCATCAGCCTGCTGGCCAAACGGCAGTGTGCCGCGCCACGCGTCGTGGCCCGCGTCAACGACAGTGAGAACGCCTGGCTGTTCGACCGGCGCTGGGGTGTCGACATCGCCGTCCCCGCTGCCACTCCGCTCATCTCCCTCATCGAGGAGGCAACCGGTGCCACCGATACCGTGGCCCTGCTGCGCCTCAGCAAGGCGGGCGTCGACATCATCGAAACCGTGATCACCACGCACTCTCGCGCAGTCGGCAAACCCCTCTCGGACATCCCTCTGCCCGACGGAACCGTCGTCGCCACCGTCATACGGGACGGCCGGCCGACCGTGCCCGGACCGGCCGTCCGCCTCCAGCCCGGTGACGAGTTGCTTCTTGTCTCGCACAGCGCCACCGAGCAGGAGATCCACTCGGCGTTCCAGTGAGTGCACCCACTGGGCCGAAACGGGCCCGAACGACCCTGCGCCGGGACCTGTCGGCCCATCCGAACGAGACGCCCGGAGTGTGACAGTGGAGGTCGACTCCGCGAAGCGAGGAGTGTGCAGCCATGAAAGAAGTGACACTCTCGAATCCGGCGGCGGCGCCGAGGCCCGCACTGTTGTCCTTTCTCGGCGGTGTCGGCACCGTCACGGGCAGCAAGTTCCTCGTCGAGAGCGATCACGCCCGGATCCTGCTCGACTGCGGCCTGTTCCAGGGGCTCGCCGACCTCCGGCGGCGCAACTGGCGGCGCCTGCCGTGCGATGCCTCCGACATCCACGCCGTGGTCGTGACACACGCCCACCTCGATCACTGCGGTTACCTTCCCCGTCTGGTCCGGCAGGGTTTCCGCGGGCCCGTACTGACCAGCGCGCATACCGCGCGGCTCGCGGAGATCGTGCTGCGCGACAGTGCCCGGCTCCAGATCGAGTCCGCCCAGCACGCCAATGAGCACGGCTGGTCCAAGCACCGTCCGGCCAAGCCCTTGTACGACGACGCCGATGTCGACAACACGGTCAAGATGTTCGATCCGGTACCGCTGAACAGCGAGACCGAGATCATCGCGGGCACCAGGCTCACGCTGCACCATGCCGGCCACATCCTCGGCTCGGCCTGGGCGCATCTCACTCTCGAGGACGGACACACTCTCGCTGTCAGCGGCGACCTGGGGCGGCCCGGGCACCCCCTGTTGCGTCCCGCCGAGCCGTTCTCCGGGGCCGACGTGCTGCTCATGGAGTCGACGTACGGCGATCGCCGGCACGATGACGCGGTTGGCAGGGAACGCTTCGCCTCCGTGCTGATCCGGACGCTCGGCCGAGGAGGCGTTGTCGTCATCCCGTCCTTCGCCCTCGACCGCACCGAAGTGGTCCTCCACGAGCTCGCAGGCCTCCGGCGCGAGGGCGTACTGCCGCCCGCAGTTCCTGTCTTCGTGGACAGCCCGATGGCACTGGCCGCCCTTGACGTCTACCGCGATGCGATCCTCGCCCGCTCTCCCGAGCTGCTCCCTTCCGTCATCTCCCAGGGCATGACCGCGATCAGTCCGGACCCATTCCTCGCGGCCCGTTCGGTCCAGGAGTCGATCGACATCAACGACGCCCCGGGGCCTGCCGTGATCGTGTCGTCGGCGGGTATGGCCACTGGCGGACGCGTTCTGCACCATTTGCGGCGTGTGCTTCCCGACGCGCGCAACGCAGTTGTGATCGTGGGGTTCGCCGCCGAGGGCACCCGGGCCCGGGACCTGGTCGACGGCGCCCGGACGCTCAAGATGTTCGGCCAGTACGTGCCCGTGCGGGCCGAGATCGCCAATGTGCCGCATTTCTCGGCGCACGCCGACGCGGGACAGATCGTCGACTGGCTTCGTGGCGCTCCCGCCCCCGATACGACTTACATGGTCCACGGTGAGCCCGGCGCCGCCGGGGCGCTTCGCGACCGTATCGACCAGGAGCTGGGCTGGACCACGGTCGTGCCCCGCTCAGGTGAGGCCGTTCTGGTCCGCTGATTCCGCGTGCCCGCAGCCGCTGCCGCCGCCCGACGAGTACACCCGACCCCGGACACCCGGCCACCGAGCCACAGTTCCCCATGCCGCCACGCCATGAGGCCCGGTACGGTAGCCATGACCGCCAGAGTCAGCCGTCGGCCCGTCGAGGCACACCCGGAGGGAGCAGCGGTGGGAAGCTCGGAGGACGGCCGCGTACGGCTGCCGCAGCTGAGGCTGGACGAGCTGCTGGAGGAGCTGCAGGCCCGCCTGGACGCGGCGCGTGGCACCCGGGACCGGGTGCACAGCCTGCTGGAGGCCGTGCTGTCGGTCGGGCGGGAGCTGGACCTGGAGCAGGTGCTGCACAGCATCACTGAGGCTGCGGCCGTGCTCGTCGACGCGGAATACGCTGCGCTGGGTGTGATCGCGCCGAGCGGGACGTCACTCTCGCAGTTCCTTACGGTCGGGGTCAGCGACGAGCAGATCGCCGCGATCGGCCCGTACCCGTCCGGGCACGGCATCCTCGGCGAGCTGATCAGGAACCCGGAGCCGCTGCGGCTGCCAAAGATCTCCGAGCACCCTTCGTCGTACGGCTTCCCACCGCATCACCCGCCGATGAACACCTTCCTCGGCGTCCCGATCCGGGTGCGCGACCACGTCTTCGGCAACCTCTATCTGACCGAGAAGCGGGGCGGAGTCCAGTTCGACGAAGAGGACGAGTCCGTCCTGTCCACCTTGGCTGTCGCGGCCGGGGTGGCGATCGACAACGCCCGTCTGTACGAGGAGGCCAAGCGGCGCGAGCGCTGGCTGCGGGCGAACGCGGACATCACGCACAGCCTTATGTCGGGCAGCCCCCGCAGCGAAGTCCTCACTCTGATCGCCGAACGGGCCAAGGAGATCGCCGGCGCGGAACTGGCTGTGGTGGCGCTGCCGATGCCCGACACCGGCACGCTGGCGGTCGAGCTGGCGATCGGGCGGGACGCGGATGCTCACCGGGGGCTGGTGCTGCCGGTCGAGGGAAGCCTGAGCGGCGCCGCGTTCGGCGCGGGCGCGCCGGTGACGAGTGCGGATGTCGCCCACGACGAGCGCGTTTCGGCCGGGCCGCCGCGGTTCGCCGGGCTGGGGCCCGCGGTGGCTGTGCCCATTGGCACCGCGGACGGGGTACGAGGAGTGCTGCTGCTGGCCCGCGAGGCGGGCGCGACGGTCTTCGCGGGCGAGGAGATCGACCCCCTGCGGAGTTTCGCCGGTCAGGCGGCGGTGGCCATGGAGCTGGCGGAGCGACGCAACGACGCGGAGCAGATCGCATTGCTGGAGGACCGCGACCGGATCGCCCGTGACCTGCACGACCTCGCGATCCAACGGCTCTTCGCCACCGGCATGACACTTCAGAGCGCGGGGCGTCTGATCGAGAACTCCCCAGCTTCGGAGCGTGTGCTGCGCGCGGTTGACGACCTGGACGAGACCATCAAGATCATCCGCTCGACCATCTTCGGGCTGCGCTCGCACGAGACGGGGGCCGGGCAGGGCCTGCGGGCACGCGCTGTGCGGACGGTCGGGGAAGCGGCTCCGGCCCTGGGCTTCGCGCCGAGCCTCCGGATGGAGGGGCTGCTGGACACCGACGTGCCGCGGGAGACTGCAGACCACCTGGTGGCGGTCCTCTCGGAGGCGCTGACCAATGTCTGCCGCCATGCGCACGCCACCCGGACCGACGTGGCTCTGGAGACGGACGGACGGGAAGTGGTGCTGACCGTCTCCGACAATGGGGTGGGGCTCCCTCCCGACGGGCGCCGCAGCGGCCTGGCCAACATCTCGGAGCGAGCCCAGCAGCTGGGCGGTGAGGTGGAGTTGACCTGCCCGGCCGGTGGCGGAACCTCGCTGGTATGGCGCGTACCCGTACACACCCCCTGAGTCCCACTCCCAGGTTCCACCGGGATCACGGGGCGGACTGCTGCTCGTGCGACACGCGCCCGTCCGAACGGAATTCATTGCGGTCCACAACACGTCCGGTCACCAGCTCGGGACGGATCCGGATGAATACTCCGTCCGGCACCGGCACCCACGAGCGCGGTCCGGTCCGCAGCAGCCGTTCGCGCTCCCCCGGGTCAGTGACCAGGATCGCCGGGCCCATGACGACGACACTCCAACCGGTGCCGGCCGCCTCGTCGAACCGGTCCGCCTCGAACGCCACCACTGCCTGGCCCACTGCGCGGGCCACACGGGAGGCCGCCGACGTGCACAGCACCACCGAGAAGTCGTGGTCCAGGGAGAAGTTCACCGGCAGGACGGCAGGCAGGGCCTGGTCGGTGTAGACGATACGGCCGATCGACACCTGCCCCAGCAGACGCAGGCACTCCTGCCGGTCGAGCTCTCGGAAGCCGTCGTGGTGGTGCATGGCGTCCATCCTTAGGGCGGTCCGCCCGGATCGAGGTAGGGCACGCAAGGCCTCGCCGATACCTCCCGTTGTCCGGAACTGCGGTTGTACGCTCCCAACGCTCCGGTGTCGGCCTGTGCTTGGGAAGGGGCCGAGAGTCCCTGGTCATCGGGCGAACGGCCCGTGCCGGGCGGTGTGAGCAGCAATGTTCACGGTGAGAAGCACCCGCGCGCTTCGGTACTCCAAGGCGCGCGGGTGCGAGATGTGCGGCACGGGCCGTCGCCCTCCGCCGCTCCCGGTCGGCATGCCAGGGCCGGCCGGCCCCCGTCGGGGACCGGCCGGTCCGGATCAGGTGATCCTGCGCCGCCACCCCGGACCGACCTCGTCCCACTCCTTCGCCCACTGGTCCATGCGGATACGGTCAAGACGCCCGCGTGCGACACAGCCGGCGGCCACCACCAGCCCACCCCAGACGCCGAGGGCCAGTGCTCCGGCGGCAACCGCCTGGGCCGCCACCTCCGCACCGGCGACCGGGGGCGTGGTCGGAGTCCCCCAGCGGGCCGTCCAGAACACGACCTTCGATCCGGCACGGCCGCTCGCCTCGACACTCACCGTCGCGGTACGGACCACGCCGTATCGGTCCGTCCAGCGCACCGGCGCCCGGACTTGCGCCTTCACACCGTCTGCCGTGGGAATCGCCTCCGGCACGGCCTCGGTGAGCACGGCCTTGACGGCGTACCGTTCCGCCCGATGCCGCTCTTGGGTGTGCACGACGGCCAAGCCCGCTGCGAGGGTGACGGCTGCTCCGCCGATCACCGCCAGCACCCATACGGCCAGCACGATCCAGGCCTCGACCACGTCGCTGCGGCGCCTGAGCGGGCTGCGCCGCCATCGCCAGAACCTCGTACTCGTACGCCCGTTGCTCCTCATCTTGACTCCACACCCCCTGGTGGCCGGGGACGACCGTGACACTCCGGGCCTGTTCCCGCGAACGGCGGGCGAGCCATTGACGATCGGGGCGTAAAGACCCAACCACCGTCGGCACAAAGGCCGTTCAGTCCCTTGTGCGCCCGAGGCGTCGCGTCCCGGTGGGGCACGACAGCCAGCCCTTGGCGCATGGGCCAAACCGTCCGTGCCGACCATGACGCGCCCGGGTGTCCTCCAACGGACGCCGAAGCGCTGCCAGCCATCGTGTCCTCCTCCCGTGTCGCGATCGCCGGGGGTGACATCTGCTCACGCTGCCACGGTGCCCGCGAGGCCAGGAGGGCCGCTCAGGCCCAACGTGGGGGCCGAACGTCCCTCTCCGGGCGGAGAGCCGTACCCGGGTGTCCGTGCTGCCCGCGACAGTGGCCCGGCCTGCGAAGCGGCGGGCCGCCGCACAGCCCGCAGAGGTCTCCGGCACGGCCGACCGGCCCCTTGCGGAGGACCTTTGTCCCCTTCCGCTCAGCCCGGCGCAGAACGAGGGTGAAAGCCCGGACCGTCGGATCCTTCCGGTCCGTCGGGAGGTGGCCAAGGTGATCCGCATCAGAGCCATCGTCCGGCCGACAACCAGCGAGCGACGCCCGCCCCTGGACCGGCACACGCCCTCCGGACGCCCGCTCCCCTATTGGACCGCGCCTCTCGCGGAGGGGGCGCAGCAGAGGGATGAGGAAGCCATGCAGCACCGAACCGTCGAAGACCTGATGACGCGCGAAGTGATCCGGGTCCGCCCCGACACGCCCTTCAAGGACGTCGTACGGCTGCTCGCCGAGCACGGCGTCACCGCAGTGCCCGTTGTCAACGAGCAGGACAACCCCGTCGGCGTGGTTTCGGAGGCGGACCTGCTCCGCCACGAGGCAGCCAGGCCCGATCCGGGAGGCCGTGCGGCGACGCTGGGGATGCGCCCCGGCGACCGCGACCGCGCCGCGGCAGAGACCGCCGAAGGGCTGATGACCTCGCCCGCCGTGACCGCCCGCGCCCAGTGGAGCATCGTCGAAGCGGCACGGGAAATGACCCGCCACCAGGTCAAGCGGATGCCCGTGGTCAACGAGGCCGGACACCTCGTCGGGATCATCAGCCGAAGCGATCTCCTTCGGGTCTTTCTGCGGCAGGACAGCGCGATCCGCGAGGAGATCACCCGAGAGGTCCTGAGGGACACGCTGTCCCTCTCTTCCGAAGAGGTCCAAGTCAGTGTGGTCGACGGTGTGGTGACGCTGACCGGCAGGGTCAGGCAGCGCAGCCTCATCCCGATCGCGATGCGGCTGTGTCAGGCCGTCGACGGCGTCGTCACCGTGCACGGGGTTCTCGACTCACCCGGCGACGACGAGTTTGGAGCGGCCGAAGCGACCAACCCCGACAGCGTCGTCGGATACACCCAGCGCCATTGAAGTCATCGATCGGGGCAGCGGACCCGCCGACGTCGGTTCAGGTGCCGTCGGTGAGCCGGCGGCACGCGGTCCCGGCCTCACTCGGCTGGATGCTGCTCGTGCCGTCGAGTGCGCGTAGCACCTCCGATCACGTTGTGGTCGAAGGTGATGGTCAGGTCTGGCACGGCACGGACCTCGAACCGTCTGTCCACGGAGCGGGGCCGCTCGGTCACGCCGCCGACGACCATCTGAGGGGCATCAGACTCGGCGGGGCGATCCCGAACCCGCCGCCGGCGCCGAACATCCCTATCGCTCCCCTGGCAGGGTGAGTGTGCAGGATTCCCCGGGCGCCACCGAGACCGTGCGGTCCAGCAGGGCGATGTCGATCGGTGACCGGTCGGATTCGGGCACGGTGATCTGCAGCTCCCCCGCGCGCAGCCGGAGCCGGACGCCCCAGTGGCCCTGGTAGCGGATCGCGAAGCCGTACTCCGACAGCTCCGGCAGCGGCACCGGGTTGAGCCACAGCGCGCCGCCCCGGGTCTCGAGGCCGGTCAGTCCTCGTTGCACGAGATCGAGGGTGCCGGCCATGGCGCCGAGATGGATGCCCTCGCCGGTGGTGCCACCCTGCAGGTCGGCGATGTCTCCTGCCAGTGCCTCCTGGCAGAACGTCCATGCTTCCGCGCGCCGCACTCTCGCCAGCACCCAGCCGTGCACGAGGCTGCTGAGCGTCGAGCCGTGGCTCGTGCGACGTAGGTAGTAGTCGACGGTGCGCTGCCAGATGGTCTCGTCCACCTCGTGGCCCAGCCGACGGAAGAGCCCCTGGAGCTCGGCCGGTGAGAAGAGATAGCCGAGCATCAGCACGTCGGCCTGTTTCGATGCCTGGTACCGGTTGACCGTGTCGCCCTCGGCCTCCAGGATCCGGTCGAGGCGCCGGATGTCGCCGTAGCGGTCCCGGTAGCGGTCCCAGTCGAGTTCAGCGAGCTCGCCATAGCCCTCGAACTGACTGATCACCCCGGCATGGAAGGGGACGTGCAGCTTGCGGGAGACCTCCTCCCACCTCGCGGGTTCGCCGTCGTCGAGCCCGATGCGCTCGGCCAAGTCCCGGCGGCGCGGTTCCGGGAGAGAATGCAGCACGTCGACGGCGCGGGCGAGCACCCAGGCCGCGGTGACATTGGTGTACGTGTTGTCGACAAGGCCAGGTTCCTTCGCCTCGGGATAGGCGTCGTGGTACTCGTCGGGGCCGACGACTCCGCGGATCCGGTAGCGGCCGAGCGTCTCGTCGTAGGCGGCGGACGACGCCCAGAACCGGGCGATCTGCAGCAGCATTTCGGCGCCCTTGGTGTGCAGGAACTCCGTGTCGCCGCTCGCCTCGCAGTACTGCCACACGTTGTACGCGATCGCCGATCCGACGTGGTGCTGGAGCCTGGAGTGGTCGGGCAGCCAGCGCCCCGAGCGCGGGTTGAGGTGCAGCTGCTGGGTCTCCTCCCGGCCGTTGCTGCCGCTCTGCCAGGGGTACATGGCCCCGGCGCGTCCGGCGTCGCGGGCTGCGAAGCAAGCTCGTTCCAGACGCCGGTGGCGATAGCTGAGCAGGGCCCGGGAGACCTCGGGAAAGTGGAGGTTCAGATAGGGCAGGACAAACAGTTCGTCCCAGAAGACATGACCGCGGTACGCCTCGCCGTGCAGTCCCCGGGCCGGAACTCCGACGTCGAGGTCCGCGGTGTGCGGGGAGAGCGTCTGAAGCACGTGGAAGAGGTGGAGCCGCAGGACCGGGCCCGAGCTGTTCGGCACGTCGAGTTCGGCCGTGCGCCACAGCTGGCGCCAGGCCGCGCGGTGCGAGGCCAGCAGGGCGTCGAAGTCCGGGGCACGGCTCACCCGGTCGACGGCGGCGTGCAGCGGGTCGCTGATCGCCCGGTCCCGGGAGGTGTGCAGGGCGACCGTCTTGTCGACGGTGACGGTCCGGCCTTCGGCCAAGGGAAGGCGCAGGACGTGAGCAACCCGCAAGTCCTCGTGGCGGTTGGTGGGCTCGGCCGGGACGTCGGCCACGGTGCGTGCGGCCAGGCCGACCCGGATGTCAGAGGTGCTGGTGCGGCAGCGGAGCCACGTGGTGTCCGACGCGGAGGTCCCCGTGTGAACGTGGGTGAGATGACGGCCGGCAAGCAGTCCGTAACGCTCGACGCCGGTGTTGGCAACGGCGCCGTCGAGGGCCGACTCGACCTCAATCTCCCCGGACCAGCCCTCCGCGGTGAACTCGGTGCGCAGCAACGCCAGATGGGGGTGAGCCATGTGGACCAGGCGCAGCTGTCGCACCCGGAGGCGTCGGCCGCCCTCGTCCTCGTACCGCAACGTGCGCTCCAGCGTGCCGACGCGCAGGTCCAGCGCCTGGTGATGGTCGAGGAGCCTGTGGGTGTCCGGAGTGAGCCAACTCCCGGAGCCCGTACGGAAACGCAGGGGCAGCCAGTTGGGCAGATTGGCTATGTCCTCGTTCTCGACGTGCCGCCCCGCCACGTCCGAGATCAGCCGGTTGAAGCAACCCGCCGCATACGTGCCCGGGTAGTGGACGGAGTCCGCCGTGCACTCGGGGGCCGCGCCACGGGTCGCGAAGTAGCCGTTGCCGAGGGTGCACAGCGACTCGCGCAGGCGCTCGTGTGCCGGGTCGTAGCCTTCGTACTCCCAGGTCCAGTCACGCATCGTCAACCCTTCGGGCAGTCGCTGTCGGTGAGAAGTTCCGCGAGGTCGCGGACCACCACATCCGCGCCGTGCTTGAGCAGTTCAGCACGCGTCTGTGGCGTACGCGCCCGGTCCACGCCGACGACCAGGCCGAAGCCGCCGCGGCGCCCGGCCTCGACTCCGGCCAGAGCGTCCTCGACGACAGCGGTACGGGAGGCGGGGACACCGAGGCGGCGGGCCGCCTCCAGGAACAGCGCGGGGTCGGGCTTGCCGGGCAAGTGAAGGCGCGCCGCCTCACCGCCGTCCACCAGGGCATCGAAGAGGTCCAGCACTCCCGCGTGTTCGATGAGTTCGCGGGCGTGCCGGGAGGCGGAGGCGGCGGCCAGGGGTACGCCGGCTGAGCGCAGGGCGTGCAGCAGCCGGACCGTGCCCTCGTAGGCGTTGACACCGTGTTCCCGCAACCGTCCTGTGAACAACCGCTCCTTGCTCCCGGCCACGGCCTGCAGCTCCGCGTCGGGCAGCCGCAGCCCCCGGGACTCCAGGAAAGCCGCTGCGCCGTCCATCCGTGACTTGCCGTCGACGTACCGCAGATAGTCCTCCCGCACGTCGAAGGGGCGCCGCTCGGCGGGATCGGCGGGCGGGTGATCGCGCAGGTAAGCGTCGAAGGCCGTCTTCCAGGCGGCGGCGTGCAACCGCGCGGAGTCGGTGATCACTCCGTCGGTGTCGAGGACCACGGCCGCCATACCCCGCAGCGCGCGGGGCCGAGCGCTCATGTCGTCACGCCCGTTGCGGTACGACGGCCACGGGGCACACCGAGTGGTGCAGCACCGCGTGGGCGACCCGGCCGAGCTGGAGTCCAAAGTGCCCGTGCCGCCGCTGGGCGCCGACAACCAGCAGATCTGCCGCGGCCGAGGCGTTCATGAGCACCATGCGGGCGGGACCCTCGGTCGTTGCCCGGTGCAGCTCCACGGTGGGGTGGTCCGCTACGGCTTCACGCAGCGCCGCTTCGAGGATCTCCATGGCCCGGCCTTCGTGGTATCGGGCGGCGTCTGCGGCGACCAGAGGATGGTCGGCCGCCTCGTGCGCGGGGCGGCGCCACGCCCGGATGGCGTGCAGGGCAGCCCGGCGCCTCTCCGCCTCGCGGAATGCGAAACGCACAGCGGCCGAGCCCTCCGGGGGTTCGTCGACGCCGAGGACGATCCGCCGGTGCGTGCCGCCCCGCGGATCGTGGTTGCCGCGAATGACGAACACCGGGCAGTCGGCGCGGGCGGCGACTGCCAGGCTCACCGAGCCGAGCAGCATCTCGGCGATTCCGCTACGACCGCGCGAGCCGGTGACGAGGGCGGAGGCGTTGCGGCCCTCGCTGAGCAAGGCGCTCACCGTGTCCTCGGGCAGGATGTCCGTCTGGATCTTGAGGTCCGGGTCGCGACGGCGGGCGCGTTCGGCGGCCGTACCGACGATGTTCTCGGCCATGACCCGCTCCGAGGGGCGTCCCAAATCATCGGCGAGCGCCGCCCCTTCGTACCGTTCCCACATCGACGCGTTCACCAGGCGCAGCGGCACACCGTGCAGGGCTGCCTCATCGGCCGCCCAGTCAACGGCCCGCAGGCTGGACTCGGATCCGTCCACGCCTACGACGAGGGGCAACTCCATTGTCCCCACCTTCTTCCCTTCTCCATAGGAGTTCGGACTTCTCCCAGGACGACTGACGCTTCACGGTCCGTTTTCACCCGGGGGGTGTTTCCTCGGCGTGGCGTCAGTCGTGTGGGACCACGGCGACCGGCGAGGTGGCGTGGTGCAGCACGGCATGTGTGACGGGCCCGATGTGGGCGCCGAGCGTCGAACGGCGAGTACGGCGACCGACGACGACCAGGGACGCGTCTCGGGAGGCGTCCACCAGGTGGTTGGCGGGTTTGCCCGATCTCGACCGCTCGACGACCTCGACGGCCGGGAACTTCTGCCGCCAGGGGCGCAGCGTCTCGGCCAGGGAGTCCGCCTCGTGGGCGGCCAGTTGGGCGTTCATCCTCGGGTCGGCAGGAAGCCCGTATGCGAAGTAGGGCGGCAAGTTCCAGCCGTGGACGACGTGCAGGGCGGTTGCACGGCGCGCAGCCGCGTCGAAGGCGAACTCGATCACGGAGTCGTCCGGGTGCTCGGTGTCGAGACCCAGCACAACGGGCCGGTTCGCAGTGGAACCGGGCGCGCGCTCGTCCTTGGCCTTCTCCTCTGCCCGTACGAGGACGACGGGCCGCTCCGTGTGGGCCACAGTTGCCATGCCGACGGACCCGACCATGAATCCGGCGACGCCGCTCAGGCCGCGGGAGCCCAGGACCAGCAGCTCGGCGCCCCGGGCCTCGTCGGGCAGGACGGTACCGGGCCGGCCGGCGACCTGATCCGCGGTGATCTCCACATCCGGGTGACGGAGCCGCAGCTCGTCGGCCGTATCGCGGGGAATACGCTCCGCCCAGTGCTGCACCGTCTCGCCGCCCAGGAGCGGAGCCTGAATGTAGGGCTGCGGTTCCCAGACGTTGACGAGCCGTAGCGGCAGACCGCGCAGCCGCGCTTCGCGGGCGGCCCATTCGGCGGCGGCCAGGCTCTCCTGCGAACCGTCCAAGCCGACGGTGACGGTGCGGGACATGATGCGTACCTCCTGGGTGGCGAGCGGATCTGTCGGACGTCCCGCTTCCAGCGTCATGGGCGGGGCGGGCGTCTTGGAGGGGCCGCAGGTCCCCGGCCGGGGCCGACCGGCCCATACCTGGGCGGTCGGCGGTCGGCGGCCGGAGACCGGCAGCCCCCTCCTCGGAAAGTGGCACAGGGGTCAGCGCAGCCAGCCGTTGCGGCGTACGAACGGCAATCGCGCCCAGATCCGGCCGAGCCCCCAGGTCTCGCCCGCGGACGTCAGGGCGAGGGCGACAAGGGCGGCCGCATAGATGACGTGGTACTCCACGACGGGGTTGGTGGACATGCTCGGCGAGCCGTCGGACAGGTGCTGGGCAGGCGGCCACTCCGCGAGCCACATCAGCGCCATCATCGCCGTGCCGGCGACTGCCGCCAGGCGCAGCGCGGTACCGGTCAGCAGGGCGGCACCGATGCCGAGCAGGCCGAGCATGAACAGCCAGTCCGCCCAGGCTGCACCTGCCCAGTCGTGGAACGTGGACTCCATCGGCCCGGCTGCGACGGAGCTCAGGAAGCCCTTGGTCGGCGAACCGCCGTCGATCCAGCCCTTGCCGGACGGGGTGGCATACCCCCAGCCGAAGGTCTTGTCGAGGAACGCCCACAGAAAGACGAAGCCGGTCAGGAGGCGCAGGGCCGCGATGGCGTAGGCCGACCCGGTCCGTGTTCCGGCGGCCGTCGCGGAGGCGGTCCTGGTCCTGCGCCACGAGGGAAAGTGGAAGACAGGGCGCTTGTGGGGGTGCTCGTGCACAGCCATGGTGGTGTTCCCTTCGGAGGATGCCGGGTCGGTGCCTGACATCGCTCACTGTCGTGCCCCGGCGCCCGCGCCGCCGGAGGCCGAAGGGCATTACTGCAGGGGCTGAACGGCCCTGGTTCCGCGGCTCGTTGGGGTACGGAAGCGGATCATGGGGCCGGTCGGCCCTCGCGACTGCGCGGGGGCGGCGGGATGCTGAGGGGCCGCGACGAAAGGAGTCCCATGTCCCAGCGGACCGGTACGGGCGGCCAGAGGTGGCGCCTGCTGCCCGGGATGGCGGTGCTGGTGGGATACGAGCGCTCCTGGCTGCGCGGCGACCTGCTGGCCGGGGTGACGGTGGCTGCGTATCTCGTGCCGCAGGTCATGGCGTACGCGGGCGTGGCCGGGCTGCCGCCGGTCGCCGGGCTGTGGGCGATCCTTCCCGCACTGCCGCTGTATGCCCTGCTGGGCTCGTCGCGGCTGCTTTCGGTCGGCCCTGAGTCGACTGCCGCGCTGATGACCGCCGCGGTGGTCGGGCCGCTCGCTGTCGGAGATCCGGGCAGATATGCCGTGCTGGCGGCTACGCTCGCTGTCGCGGTCGGGCTGCTGTGCCTGGTGGCGTGGGCGGTACGGCTGGGTTTCGTCGCCGATCTGCTGTCGCGGCCGGTCCTGATCGGCTATCTGGCCGGCGTGGCGCTCATCCTGATCGTGGACCAGCTGCCCAAGCTCACCGGCGTACGAACCGAGGGGTCCGGATTCTTCCCCCAGCTCGCCTCCTTCGTACGGCATCTTCCTCAGATCCACGCGGCGACAACCCTCTTCGCCGCGGCCACGCTGATCTTTCTCTTCGCCCTCTCGCGGTACGCCCACGCCGTGCCCGCCCCGCTGCTGGCCCTGGTCCTCGGAACCGCCGCCGTGGCTGCATTCGACCTCGAGGACCACGGCATCGCGGTGATCGGCGAGATTCCTGCGGGACTCCCGCGGCCCGATGTACCGGACCTGGGCGAGCTGCCGCACCTGCTGCTGCCCGCACTCGGAGTCCTCCTCGTCGCCTACACCGATGTGATCCTCACGGCGCGGGCCTTCGCGTCACGCGACGGGGGCCGACGGCTCGACGCCAACCAGGAACTGCTGGCCCTGGGAGCGGCGAACCTCGGCGCCGGCGTCCTGCACGGCTTCCCCGTCAGCAGTAGCACCAGCCGTACCGCGCTCGCCGATTCGGCGGGCGGCCGCAGCCAGGCGTACTCGCTCGTCGCGTGCGCGGCCGTGCTGGCGGTGCTGCTCTTCCTCAGCCCGCTTCTGGCGGACACGCCCGCGACCGTGCTCGGCGCCCTGGTCGTCTACGCCGCCGTCCGGATGATCGACCTGGCGGGGTTCCGGCGGCTGGCCTCCTTCCGCCGCCGGGAACTGCTGCTGGCGCTCGGCTGCCTGGCCGGCGTGCTGGCCCTGGACATCCTGTACGGCGTGCTGGTGGCGGTCGGGCTTTCGGTGGCCGAGCTGCTGGCGCGGGTGGCCCGGCCGCACGATGCCGTCGAGGGCCTGGTGCCCGGTGTGGCCGGGATGCACGACGTGGACGACTATCCGCAGGCCCGCACCATCCCCGGGTTGCTCGTCTACCGCTACGACTCGCCGCTGTTCTTCGCCAACGCCGAGGACTTCAGACACCGCGCACTGGCCTCGGTTGACGAGCAGGAAGGTCGCGTGTCGTGGTTCGTCCTCAACACCGAGGCCAATGTGGAGGTGGACATCACCGCGCTGGACGCGGTCGATTCGCTGCGCCACGAACTGACCGGTCGCGGCATCGTCTTCGCACTCGCCCGCGTGAAACAGGAGCTGCGCGAAGATCTGGACGCGTACGGGCTGACCGAATCGGTCGGCACCGACCGGATCTTCCCCACGCTGCCGACCGCCGTGGCCGCATACCGGAAGTGGAGCAGCGCCCAGGGGAACGACCAGGCTCAGTGACCACCCGGCGAGACGCCTGATGGCATGGCTGCTCAGGCCGACCGGACCTCGATGGCGGCGCGTCCCGCTTCGAGTCGGGCGACCGGGACTCGGAACGGGGAGCAGGAGACGTAATCGAGTCCGGCGTCGTGGAAGAAGTGGATGGAGTCCGGGTCCCCGCCGTGTTCGCCACAGACACCGATCTTGAGGCCCGGGTGGGCTGCGCGGCCCTCCTCGACGGCGATGCGGATGAGCCGGCCGACTCCGTCCCTGTCGAGCGTCTCGAAGGGCGAGGTGGCAAAGATGCCCTGGTCGAGGTAGGCGGGGAAGAACGAGGCTTCCACGTCGTCCCGGGACAGGCCCCAGGCGGTCTGGGTCAGGTCGTTGGTGCCGAAGGAGAAGAAGTCGGCTGCCTCGGCGATGCGGCCGGCCGTCAACGCGGCGCGGGGCAGTTCGATCATCGTGCCGACTGGGCACCGCACAGCGATGCCGGAGGCGTCCGACACCTCGGCGAGGACGCGCTCCGCGGCGGCGCGTACGATCCGCAGCTCCTCGGCCGTACCGACCAGCGGGACCATGATCTCGGCCCGTGGATCGCCGCCGGCCCGCGTTCGCTCCACGACGGCCTCGGCGATCGCTCGTACTTGCATCTGCACCAGTCCCGGGACGACGAGCCCGAGGCGCACACCACGCAGCCCGAGCATGGGGTTGCTCTCGTGCATCCGCTCCACGGCCGCCAGCAGCCGCCTGTCGTGGTCGGTCGGGGCGGTGGCGACACGCACGGCGAGTTCGGTGCGGTCGGGCAGGAACTCGTGCAGGGGCGGGTCGATGAGGCGGATCGTCACCGGCAGGCCGTCCATGGCGGCGAGGATTCCGGTGAAGTCGCTGCGCTGGAGCGGCAAGAGGGCGTCCAGGGCCGCGCGCCGCCCGGCCTCGTCCTCCGCCAGGATCATCGCCTCGACGAGGCTGCGGCGCTTGCCCAGGAACATGTGCTCGGTGCGGCAGAGCCCGATGCCTTGGGCGCCGAAGCGCCGGGCACGGGCCGCGTCCTCGGGGGTGTCGGCGTTGGCTCGGACCTCAAGTCGGCGTACGGCGTCGGCCCGTTCGAGGGTTCGGGCCACAGCGCTCGTCAGCGCCCCGTCCTGCTCGCCCGTCTCCAGGAAGCGCGCAACCGGGGATTCGGTCAGCGGCAGGGCGCCGAGGTGGACCGTGCCCGCGGTGCCGTCCACGGAGATCACCGTGCCTTCGGTGACCACGGTCCCGTCGGTCGCGGTGAACTGCCGTGCCCCGGTGTCCACCGCGAGTTCCTCGGCCCCGCACACGCAGACCTTGCCCATGCCCCGCGCGACTACCGCCGCGTGGCTGGTCTTGCCGCCCC
This sequence comes from Streptomyces sp. NBC_00885, assembly GCF_045207475.1. NCBI lineage: Bacteria > Bacillati > Actinomycetota > Actinomycetes > Kitasatosporales > Streptomycetaceae > Streptomyces > Streptomyces sp. NBC_00885. The sequence continues at coordinate 7,861,975 of NZ_CP108796.1, read as the reverse complement.
GGCTGGTCAGTACGGCCTCCGCCGCGACCATCCCCGGCAGGTCGTCGGGCGTGGTCTCACGTCGTACGAGGACTGTCTTCTCCCCGGCCGCGGCACGGCGTACCGCTTCGGCGGAGTCGAACACGGCCGCTCCGACCGCAGCGCCCGGGGAGGCCGGGACACCGTGTGCCAGCGGTTGGCCTGTCGCGTCCTCGGCGAAGCGGGGGAACATCAGCCGGGCGAGCTGGTGCCCGCCGACCCGGGCGAGTGCTTCGTCCTCGCTGATCAGGCGCTCGTCGACCAGTTCGTGCGCGATACGGAACGCGGCCTCGGCGGTGCGCTTGCCGACCCGGGTCTGGAGCATCCACAGCTTGCCGCGTTCGATGGTGAACTCGACGTCGCACAGGTCCCGGTAGTGGCGTTCCAGGGTCCGCAGGTGGTCGCCGAGCTGCAGATAGGAGGACGGATCGAGACGCTTGAGCTCCTGGAGGGGTACGGCGTTGCGGATGCCCGCGACGACGTCCTCTCCCTGCGCGTCGGTCAGGTAGTCGCCGTAGACACCTCGCGCTCCGGTGGCCGGGTCGCGCGTGAAGGCGACGCCCGTGCCGGAATCGGGACCGAGGTTGCCGAACACCATCACCTGGATGTTGACGGCGGTGCCCAAGTCGTCGGGAATGTGTTCCCGCCTGCGGTAGAGGCGGGCGCGCTCGCCGTTCCACGAACGGAAGACGGCACGGATCGCCTGGTAGAGCTGCTCGACCGGGTCCTGTGGGAACTCCTCACCGGTCGCCTCACGGATCAGCGTCTTGAACTCGTCGGCCAGCAGAGCGAGATCATGCGCGTCGAGCCCGGTGTCGCTCGCCACTCCGCGGTCCGCCCTGTGCCGGGCCAGTGCCTTCTCGAACAGCTCCGGGTCGATGCCCAGCACTGTGCGGCCGAACATCTGCAGCAGTCGGCGGTACGAGTCCCAGGCGAACCGCTCCTGTCCGGTGGCCTTGGCGAGTCCGCGTACGGATGCGTCGCTCAGGCCGATGTCGAGGATCGTCTCCATCATGCCGGGCATCGAGAACCTGCTGCCCGAACGCACGGACAGCAACAGCGGGTTGTCGCTCTCGCCCAGCTGCCGGCCGACTCGCCGCTCCAGATCCGCGAGTGCCCGCGCGACCTGCACCCCGAGCTCCACCGGTTCCTCGCCGGCGGCCAGGTACTCACGGCAGGCCTGCGTGGTGACGGTGAACCCCGGGGGCACGGGCAGCCCCAGCCGGGTCATCTCGGCCAGGTTGGCGCCCTTGCCACCCAGCAGGTCAGCCATCTCACGGCTGCCCTCTCCGAATCCGTACACGTACTGCCTCATGGTCTCGATCTCCTGCAGAAGGTGGGTCAGACGTGCGGGACGACGGTCACGGGGCAGCCGACGTGGTGCAGCACCGCATGAGCGACGGGGCCGATGTGGATGCCGAGGTGCCCGGTGCGGATCCGGCGCCCGACGACGACCAGACCCGCCCCGGTCGAGGCGCGCGTCAGCTCGGAGGCCGCCCGGCCTTCGGTGACCGTCCCGGTGACAGTGACCTCGGGGAACTTCTCCAGCCACGGGTGCAGCGCCGCACTCACGGCGTGTTCCTGCTCTGCGAGCAGTTCCGGGCCGGGCGTCGGGACGAACTGGTCGATGGCGGCATACGGCGGCGGGGCGCTGAAGGTGTGGATCACGCGGAGCGCAGCATGACGGTGCTGTGCGACGTCGAAGGCGAACTCGATCAGTTCGTCGCAGGGGCTGCTGGTGTCGAGGCCGAGGACGATGTTCCGGTACGAGGTCTTGACCGAGTACCCGTCCGGGGAGGCTCCCTCCGGGGCCGGGAACTGTTCGTCGGCCGCCTCCTCACCGGCGCGTACGAGGACCACAGGGCGCTCCGCCCGCGCGACGACCGCCTGGGACACCGAGCCGACAAGGAACCCCGCGACGCCGCTGAGTCCTCGGGAGCCGAGTACCAGCATCTCGGCCTGCTCGGCCGCCGTGAGCAGGGCCGTGACCGTCGATTCGGCCACCGACTCGTCATCGATGTGCAGCGTGGGGTGTGAGGCACGCACGCTGTCGCTCGCCTGGCTGAGGGTCCGGTGCGCCCAGTAGCGCTGGGTCGTGCCGGCGGGCACGTAGATGGGGGGACGCGGCTGCCACTGCCAGGCGTGCACCAGCCGCAGCGACAGGCCGCGGCGCAGGGCCTCCCGGGCCGCCCAGTGCGCGGCGGCGAGGCTCTCGGGGGATCCGTCGATTCCGGCGACGACGTGTCGATGCATGATCCGCACCTCCTGTGCAGGGACTGCTTCGTGCCTTGCCGTCGAGCCTGGCGTGCGCGCGGTCGGGTGCGCAGGGGCCACACAGACCCTTCCTGGGGCCCTTCGGCCCAACGCTCCCCGGCAGGTCCGCACGCAGGCTGGAGGCAAACGCAGCGGAGGGAGAGGAATCATGTCCGGCTCCACGCATTCCGCCCGTATCGCCATCATCGGGGTCGGCAACGAGTTCCGCCACGACGACGGGGTGGCCTGGGCGGTGATCGCCCGGCTGCGGGAGCGGGCTGAGGGCCGTCCCCTGCCCCCGGGAACAGTCCTGTCGGGGTGCGACGGAGATCCGGGCCGACTGATCGGGCTGTGGGAGAACGCGGACCTGGCCGTGGTACTGGACGCCGCACACGCCCATCCCGGCCACCCGGGGCGGCTGCACCGGCTGGAGCTGGACGCCGCCGAGCTGGGGCAGCCGCACACGACGAGTTCACACGGGCTGGGCCTCGGTGAGGCCGTCGAGCTGTCGCGGGCGCTGGGGCGACTGCCCGGCCATCTCGTGGTGTACGCCGTCGAAGGGGCGGACACCTCGCTCGGCACGGGTCTGTCGGAGCCGGTTGCTGCGAGGGTCGAAGCACTCGTCGAACGGGTGGAGGACGAGATCGTCCGCCGCCGGGACGCGGCCGCGCGCGGCCTCCGCGATACACACAGCGGAGGCCCACCATGAGCGGCGAGCGCACCGCCCAGCGCATCGAGGTCTTCGGCACGGTCCAGGGTGTGGGTTTCCGCCCGCACGTGCACCGCCTGGCGACCGGCCTGGAGCTGGACGGCTGGGTGCGCAACGCGAACGGCCATGTGGAACTTACCGTTGCCGGGCCGCCGTCCGCACTGCGCGACTTCGTCCACCGGATACGGAGCGATGCGCCCCCGCTGGCCGCTGTACGCCGGATACGGGTGACGGGGATCGCCGGCAGACCCCCGGCGCCCGGAACGGGGTTCACCGTCCGCGGCAGTTCCGCCCACGCGCCGGACGCGCCCCGTGAGATCCCGCCGGACGCGGCCACTTGTGAGGCATGCCTGCGCGAACTGTTCGATCCTGCCGACCGCCGTTACCGCTATCCGTTCATCAACTGCACCGACTGCGGCCCCCGTGCCACGGTCATCGACGATCTCCCGTACGACCGAGTGCGCACCGCCATGCGCGGCTTCCGCCTGTGCCCGCCCTGCGCGGCCCAGTACGCCGATCCCGCCGACCGCCGCTTCCACGCTGAACCCCTGGCGTGCCCCGACTGCGGCCCCGTCCTCGCATGGAACGGCCTGGCCGGGGAGGACGCGCTGTGCGCCGCCGTGGCCGCCGTGACAGCGGGAGGGATCATCGCGATGAAGGGCATCGGCGGCTACCAACTGGTGTGCGACGCGGGCAACGCGGCCGCCGTCGCCGAACTCCGCCGCCGCAAGCGGCGTCCCGCGAAGCCGTTCGCGGTGATGGTGCGGGACCGGGCCGCGGTCGAGCGTCTGGCGCGGACCACCCGCTCGGAGCAGGCGGTGCTGACGTCTGCGTCGCGGCCCGTGGTGCTGCTCACCGCCCGTGCGGGGCAGTTGTGCCCCGAGGTCCACCCCGGTACCGACAGGATCGGGTTGTTCCTGCCCACCACCGGACTGCATCATCTGTTGCTGCGCGATCTGGACCGGCCGCTCGTCGTCACCAGCGGCAACCGGGCGGAGGAGCCCACCGCCATCGACGACGCCGAGGCCCGCCGGAGCCTGGCATCGGTCGCCGACGGCTTCCTCACCCACGACCGGCCGATCCGCGCGCGCTACGACGATTCCGTGGCCATCGTCGCCGGGCGCGCCGTGCTCACCCTCCGCCGGGCCCGCGGCCTCGCCCCCGCGCCGCTGTCGCTCCCCGTCCCGGCAGCGCTGCCTCTGGTCGCAGCCGGTGCACAGCTCAAGCACACCTTCACCCTCGCCGAGGGCCGGCACGCACACCTTGGCCCGCACGGTGGCGATCTCGCCGAGGCAGCGACCCTGGACGCCTTCGCGACCTCGTACACCGATCTCCGACGCCTCACCGGCATCACCCCGAGCGCCGTCGCCCACGACCTCCACCCGGGATACCTCTCCACCCAATGGGCCCACTCCTGGCCCGTCGAGCACCGCATCGCCGTTCAGCACCACCACGCCCACGTGGCCGCCTGCGCCGCGGAACACGGCGTGCACGGCCCCTTCATCGGGGTGGCCTACGACGGGCTGGGGCTCGGCGACGACGGCACGTTGTGGGGCGGCGAGATCCTGGTCGCGGACCTGGCCGGCTACCGGCGCGTCGGCCGGTTCGCCACCGCACCCCTGCCGGGCGCCGAGGCGGCGGTGCGCCACCCGTCCCGGATGGCACTGGGCTACCTGTACGGCGCGGAGACGCTCGGTACGCCCCGCCCCGCGCCCTGGCTGACGAAGCCGTTCACCGAACGGCTCGATCCCCGCGAGGTGCGGCTGGTGCGGGCGATGGCCGAACGCGGGATCAACTGTCCGCGCGCCTCCAGCGCGGGCCGGCTGTTCGACGCGGCCGCCGGTCTGCTGGGGCTCGGCAACGAGGTGTCGTACGAAGGCCAGGCAGCCGTCGCACTGGAAGCCGCGGCCGGTGACATCCACACCGACGCGCTGCCGTGGCGGCTGGTTCGCGCCGAGGGCTTGTGGGTCTACGATCCGGTCGCGACCCTGACCGCACTCCTCGAAGAGCTCGCGGCGGGCGTCCCTGTGCCCCGTATCGCCGCCGCCTTCCACACGACCATTGCCGAGGCGACCGCCGCACTCGTCGAGCGCACCGTGGCTGCCGGAGCCCCGCGGACCGTGTGCCTGTCAGGCGGCTGCTTCCAGAACCGGCGGCTGCTCACCGCCGTACGAACGCTGCTGCGCGCCCAGGGTCTGCGCGTACTGGTGGGCAGCGCGGTCCCGGTCAACGACGGCGGCATCAGCTACGGCCAGGCGGCGGTGGCCGCCGCCCGGCTGGCGAAGGCGAAGGGGTGAGCGCGATGTGTCTGGGCATTCCAGGCCGGGTCCTTGAGGTCCACGACTCCGGCGGACTGCGCATGGCGACGGTCGACTTCGGCGGAGTGCGGCGCGAGGTGTGCCTGGAGTACACCCCTGAGGCCGAGGCCGGAACATACGTCATCGTCCATGTCGGCTTCGCGATCACGACCGTCGACGAGGCGGAGGCCGAGCGGACGCTCGGGGTGCTGCGCGCGATGGCGGACGCCGTCACCGGCGAGCTGGGCGAGCCGCTGCCGCAGGCGCCCCGGGACCGACCGGACGCGCCCTGAGGGCCGGTCGGCCCCGCTCAATGGCCCGGCCGACCCCTGCGGCCTGCCGCACTCCCGCCCAAGTCTGGACGTGGATTCCCCACGAGGAAGGCACCGTCATGACGCAGATCCACAGCCCCGCGAGCAACGCCCAGCAGGTGCACGCGCTGCTGACGGACGGCACGACAGTGCGGATACGGCAGGCGGAGCCGGCTGATCACGACGCCGTCCTGGCCCTGTATGAGGGCATGTCGGCGGAGAATCTGCGGCGGCGCTTCTTCACGGTGAGCCACCTGTCCGCCGAACAGGCGGCCGACCGGCTCACCCGGCGCGACCGGTCGGGCTACCGCGCTCTGGTCGCGGAAAGCGGCGGGCGGCTCGTCGGACTGGCTGAGTACGACGCCATACCGGAATCGACCACGGCCGAGATCGCACTCACCGTCGCGGACGACTGGCACCACCGGGGACTCGGCACCTTGCTGCTCGAGCATCTCGTCGACGCCGCCCGCCGGGCGGGCATCACCGCCTTCGCGGCCGACGCACTGTCCGAGAACCACCAGATGCTGAAAGTATTCGCCGACCTCGGCCTGCGCACGACCCGTCGCTTCGACGGTCCCGAGGTGCGGTGGACGGTCCAACTGGCCGTGGACGAGGACTACTTGTCGGCAGTCGACAACCGAGGCAGCACGGCGGACGTGGCGAGCCTGAAGCCGCTGCTGCGGCCCCGCACGGTCGCCGTCGTCGGCGCGGGCCGCAAGGCGGGCTCGGTCGGCCGGGCCGTGCTGCGCAATCTGCGGACCGGTGGTTTCACCGGCCGTTTGGACGCGGTCAATCCGCATGCGGACGCGATCGAGTGGGTGAGCTGCCACCGCTCCGTGGCCGAGCTGTCCTTCCCGCCCGATCTCGCCGTGCTCGCCGTCCCCGCGGCCGCCGTACCGCAGGCCGCCGAGGACTGCGGAAAGCTTGGCGCGAGGGCGCTGCTGGTGGTCTCCTCCGGCCTCGACGCCCACCAGGCGGCCGCGCTGCTCGCCACGTGCCGTGCGTACGGGATGCGGCTGGTCGGCCCCAACTGCCTCGGTCTGGCCAACACCGACCCGGATCTGCGGCTGAACGCCACCTTCGCCGCCGACCGCCCCCTGGCGGGCACGGCCGGAGTGGCCGTGCAGTCCGGAGGGGTGGGCATCGCGCTGCTCGACGGGCTGTCCCGGCTCGGCATCGGGGTGTCCACCTTCGTCTCGCTGGGCGACAAGTACGACGTCAGCGGCAACGACATGCTGCAGTGGTGGGAGAGCGACGGGCAGACCGACCTTGCTGTGCTGCACCTTGAGTCTTTCGGCAATCCGCGCGCGTTCTCGCGAACAGCGCGGCGGGTGGCCCGCACGATGCCGGTCCTGACCGTGGACGCCGGTCGCTCCGAGGCCGGGCGCCGGGCCGCCGCCTCGCACACCGCGGCGGCAGCCACCCGCACCATGACCCGGCAGGCCCTGTTCACCCAGGCCGGAATCATCGCGACCCGCACGATCGGCGAACTCCTCGACAGTGCAGCGCTGTTGCACTCCCAGCCACTGCCCTCCGGCTCTTCGGTCGCCATCGTCACCAACGCGGGCGGGGCAGGCGTACTGGCCGCCGACGCCTGCGCAGAGGCCGGGCTGAGGATTCCCGAGCTCGGCAGCGAGCTGGTCGCCGAGCTGCTGGCCGGGCTGCCCGAGGGGGCCGCCGCCATCAATCCCGTCGACGCCACTGCCGCCGTCAGCGAGACACAACTGCAGGAGTGCGTAGACCGGCTCGCGGCGCACGGAGCCGTCGACGCCGTACTCGTGGTGCTGGTCCCCACCGCGGTCGCCGCGGCGACCGGCGACGATCTCGTCCGGGCCCTTTCCCCCGGCCCGGACCGCCGTCGCTCCCGAACGGTCGCCGCGGTCCTGCCCGCCCAGGCGGCGCGGGTGGAGCTGCTGCCCACCGCGGGCGGCGGATTTGTACCCGCCTACTCCGACGCGGCGGACGCGGCCCGCGCCCTGGCACACGCCGTGACCTACGCACGCTGGCGCGCCCGCCCGGAGGGCACGGTCCCCGAACTCGCGGACGTGGACACCGCGGCGGCGAAAGCGATGGTCGACGCCTTCCTCGCCGAACACCCCGACGGGGACTGGCTCGACCCCCGCGCGACGGCCGAACTCCTTGGCCACTACGGCATCCCTCAGATCCGCTGGGAGTGGGCCGAGGACGAAGAAGCCGCCGTCGCCGCCGCGGCACGGCTGGCGGGACCTGACGGACGAGTCGTGATGAAAGCCCACTGGCCGGGCCTGGTCCACAAGAGCGAACAGCGCGCCGTCCACCTCGATCTTCAGAATGCCTCGCAGGTGCGGGCTGCGCACCGCGACCTGGTAACCCGTTTCGGAGACCTGATGACCGGAGTGGTCGTCCAGCCGCTCTCCGAACGCGGCATCGAGCTGTTCGCCGGCGTCGTTCAGGACGAAGTCTTCGGCCCGCTGGTCCTGTTCGGCCTGGGCGGCACGGCGACCGAGCTCCTGGCCGATCACGCGGCCCGGCTCGCCCCGCTGACCGACCACGACGTGCACGACCTCATCACCTCGCCACGCTGCGCGCCGCTGCTCTTCGGCTTCCGCGGCGGCGGCGCCGTCGACCTCGAAGGACTGGAGCAACTGCTGCTGCGACTGTCCCGGATGGCCTGCGACCTTCCCCAGCTCGCCGAGGCCGATCTCAATCCCGTGATCGCCCGCCCGGGCGGCATCACGGCCCTGGACGTTCGCGTCCGGCTGGTGCCGCGGCGAGCCCGCGACCCGTATCTGCGCCGGCTGCGCTGAGAGGAGCTACGGACATGAAGCACATGAAGATCGGTGGGCTGATGATCGATGACGTCGTCAAGGTCACGTACGACACTCCGTTCAAGGAAGTGGCCCGGCTGCTCGGCGAGCACCGCATCAGCGGACTGCCGGTGGTCGACGAGGACGAAAAGGTCATCGGGGTGATCTCGGAGTCCGACCTGATGGCCCGGCAGGCCGAGGAACCGCCTCTGGACGAGCAAGGACGGCCGCACTGGCTCAGCTGGCTGCACATCTCCAAGGGGCATGATGCGGACAAGGCCCATGCGCGTACTGCGGGAACCCTGATGTCCGGGCCTGCCATCACCGTGCGGGCCGAGTCGACCATCGCGGACGCCGCCAGGACCATGGCGCAGCGCCGGATCAAGCGGCTGCCCGTGGTCGACGAGGAGGACCGGCTGGTCGGCATCGTCACCCGCCGGGATCTGCTCCAGGTCTTCCTGCGGCCGGACGAGGAGGTCCGCCGCGCGGTGGTGGACGAAGTGATCGTCAACGCCCTCTGGCTCGAGCCGGAGACCGTGACGGTCGACGTGAGCGAGGGCGTCGTCACGCTCGGCGGCCAGTTGGAGCGGCGCAGCGACGTACCGATTGCGCTGCGGATGGTCAGCCAGGTGGACGGAGTCGTGGCCGTCGTCGACAAGTTGACGTACCGCGTGGACGACTCGCATCTGCGGCCCGACGACCCGGCCGTCTATGGCGTCGGCGAGGAGTGGCTGCGCAGGCACTGAGGAGGTGTACGGATGAACGCGAGAGTACTTGTCGCGTACGGCACGAAGAACGGCTCGACCGCCGAGATCGCCGGTGTCATCGCCGACGCCCTGGAAGAGGAGGGACTGCGCTCCGAGGCACGGCCCGCGGCGGAGGCCCGCGATGTCACGGCGTACGACGCGGTGGTGCTCGGCGGCGCCCTGTACGCGGGCCGCTGGCACCGCGACGCCGTACGCTTCGCCCGCCGCCACGAGCACGCCCTGGCCGAACGCCCGGTGTGGCTGTTCAGCAGCGGTCCGCTGGACGCCTCGGCAGGCGAGCGCGACATCCCTGCGGTGCCGGGTGCTGCCCGCGCGGCGACCCGGCTCGACGCCCGGGAGCACGTCACGTTCGGCGGCCGGCTCGAGGAGGGAGCCCGGGGCTTCGTCGCCCGGATGATCGTCAAGCAGGGGCGGGGCGGTGACTTCCGCGACATGGAGCGGATACGAGCCTGGGCCCGCAGCATTGCGAAGGAAATCGGCGAAGGGGCGGGGCCGGCGCCGCCGACCTGAGACGCCCCGGATTACGCCCCCCGCTCGCCGTCCGTGTCGTCCTTGCGGACGCCGCCAACCATCCCCGCTCGGCTCAGAGTTGTTCCCCGCGCGACTCGCGGCCCTGCTGGGACAGCGAGCATGTCCGCACAAGCTTGCGGAATCCGGTATGCCGCGGTCGGCGGTCAACGTCTCGGCCGTGTCCCTCGCCGCCGTCACCGCGTTGCTGTACATCATCGCCGGCGCGGCGGCGGCCGCGCGATCCGGGCCTCCTGTCCCGCCCGGCTGTGGGCTCTCTCCCTTCCATCACATAGCGGCGCGGAGTGCGACACAGGGGTGCCGAGCTTCCCTTTTGAGGGCCGAACGACCCAGGCCAAGGGCCGGGCGGCCCGTAGTCGCGGTGCGGTGCCTGCCGGACGCTGAGGGTGTCAGCCTCATACATACGTCCAGGGGGACGACATGGATGACAATCCGGCAGTCGCCGTACTCGACAGGACCGGACTCGACGCGCTCATCAGGCTGCTCGTTTCGCAGGGGCGCACTGTCGTCGGACCCACGGTACGGGACGGAGCGGTCGTCCTCGCCGAGCTGACCTCCGCCGACGAACTGCCCTTCGGGTGGGGCGTCGAGCTGGAGGCCGGTCACTACCGGCTGCGCCCGCGCGAGGACGGGGCGGCCTTCGCGCACAGCGCGGGGCCCCAGTCGTGGAAGACGTTCCTCCACCCGCAGCGGGAGAAGCTGTGGAGCGCGGACCGTGGGCCCGACGGTGAGCTGACGGTACGGGCCGAGCAAGCGCCTCCCACCTCGTATGCGTTTCTGGGCGTACGGCCCTGCGATCTGCGGGCCATCGCGATCCAGGACCGGGTACTTTCCGGGGGCCGGTTCCGCGACGACGGGTACGCGGGGCGGCGGACGGGCGCGCTGCTGATCGCCGCCGAGTGCACCGAGCCCGGGTCCACTTGCTTCTGCGCCTCCATGGGCTCCGGGCCCGCAGCCGATGCCGGCTTCGATCTGGCGCTCACCGAGATCGTGGACGGTACCGGGCATCGTTTCCTCGTACGCACCGGGAGTGACGAAGGCGCGGCGCTGCTCGCGGACATTCCGAACCAGCCCGCCGACCCGGAAACCGAAACCGCCGCGCGCACCGCCGTCGCCGGAGCCGCAGACCGGATGGGCCGGTCCGTGCCGCCGGTCGACCTGCGGGCGCTGATGGGCGCGAGCCTGGACGCCGAGCGCTGGGACGACGTCGCACAGCGCTGCCTGACCTGCGGAAACTGCACCATGGTGTGCCCGACCTGTTTCTGCACCACCACCGAGGACGTCACCGATCTGACCGGCGACCACGCCGAGCGGTGGCAGCGCTGGGATTCCTGCTTCGACCTCGACTTCTCCTATCTGCACGGCGGGCCGGTCCGCTCCTCCGCGCGCAGCCGCTACCGCCAGTGGCTCACGCACAAAGTCGGCACCTGGCACGACCAGTTCGGCAGTTCCGGCTGCGTGGGCTGCGGCCGCTGCATCGTCTGGTGCCCCGTCGGCATAGACCTCACCGAAGAGATCACGGCGCTCAACGAGGAACTCCAGGAAGAGGCAGGCCGATGAACGCGACCACGATGATGCGGGCGCTGCCCGCCGAGCACCGCAACGAGCTGCTGCGTATCGCGCGCGAGGTCGACTTCCCGCAGGGAACCCGCATCTTCGAGGAAGGACGGCGGGCGGACCGTTTCTGGATCATCCGCTCCGGCACGGTCACCCTCGACATGCATGTGCCGGGCCGCCGGGCAGCTGTCATCGAGAATCTGGGCCTGGGCGAGCTCGTCGGCTGGTCCTGGCTGTTCCCGCCGCACACCTGGCAGTTGGGGGCAGAGGCGATGAGTCCGGTGCGCGCCTACGAGTTCGACGCCACTGCGGTGCGCCTGATGTGCCAGACCGACACCGAGCTGAGGGCAGCGGTCGCCGAGTGGGTGGGCCAGGTGATCGCCCACCGGCTGCAAGCGGCCAGGACCCGGCTGCTCGACCTGTACGCCCCCTATGGCAGCGGCAGTCCGCGATGACCGCACCCCCCGTCCCGTACCGCGTGGTGCGCCGCCATACCGAGACCGCCGACACCATCACGCTCAGGCTGTCCCCGGTCGGTCCCGACGCGCTGCCCGCCTTTGCACCCGGTCAGTTCGCCATGATGTACGCCTTCGGGGTCGGCGAGATCCCGGTTTCGGTGTCCGGCATCCACGGCCCGTCCCTCGAACACACCGTGCGTGCCGTCGGTGCGACCTCTGGGGCATTGCACGCACTGCTGCCCGGGGACCGGGTGGGGCTGCGCGGCCCCTTCGGCACCGGCTGGGAGCTGGAGCGGGCGGCCGGGCATGACCTCTTGGTCGTCGCGGGCGGCATCGGACTGGCTCCGCTGCGGCCGGTGATGGTCGCCGCGCTGCTCGACCCAGGCGCGTACGGGCGGCTGAACCTGCTGGTCGGCGCCCGCAGCCCGGACGATGTCGTCTTCCGTGAGCAGCTTCGGCACTGGGCGCACCGCGGCGGCCTGCACATGGCCGTGACCGTCGACCGGGCGGGCCGGGACTGGCGCGGCGGAGTCGGGGTCGTCACCACCCTGCTGAACGGCGCCCGCTTCCAACCTGAGAGGACAACAGCATTCGTGTGCGGGCCCGAGGTGATGATCCGCGCAACCGCCCGCGAGCTCCTCCACCGCGGGCTGCCCGCCGAACGCATCAGGGTCTCACTGGAGCGGAACATGCGCTGCGCGACCGGGCACTGCGGACACTGCCAGCTGGGACCCGTCCTGCTGTGCCGCGACGGCCCGGTGCTCGGCTACGACCGTGCCCAACCCCTGCTCATGGTGAGGGAGTTGTGAGATGGACACTCCGACGCTCGCCGCTCCCACCCTGGCGATCTGGAAACTGGCCTCCTGCGACGGCTGTCAGCTCACCCTGCTGGACTGCGAGGACGAACTCCTCGCGCTGGCCGGGCAGGTGGACATCGCCCATTTCCTTGAGGCATCGAGCGCGGTGCGGCCGGGCCCGTACGACCTCTCGCTCGTCGAAGGCTCGGTAACGACGGCCGCAGACGCCGAACGTGTCCGCTCCATCCGCGCCGAGTCGCGCCGACTGGTGACGATCGGAGCCTGCGCCACGGCCGGCGGCATTCAGGCCCTGCGCAATTTCGCGGACGTCGAGGAGTTCCGGCGCACCGTCTACGCCCGGCCCGACTACATCGAAACCCTGGCCACCTCCACCCCCGTCTCGGCTCATGTGAACGTCGACTTCGAGCTGCGCGGCTGCCCCATCGACCGAGGTCAGCTGCTCGAAGTCATCACCGCCTACCTCTCGGGCCGCAAGCCCGACATCCCCAGCCACAGCGTGTGCTTCGCCTGCAAGCGGCGCGGCACGGTCTGCGTCACCGTCGCCCACGGCACGCCCTGCCTGGGGCCGGTGACCCACGCCGGCTGCGGGGCGATCTGTCCGGCGTACGGGCGCGGCTGCTACGGCTGCTTCGGCCCCTCCGGATCGGTGAACCTGCCCGCCCTGATCCCACTGCTGCACCGCGACGGCATGGATGATCGCGATGTGGAGCGGCTGCTGCGCACCTTCAATGCCGCCGCCTTCGACCGGGAAGCGAAGGAGGCCACGCCGTGACGCACCGTGGATCGAGGGTCCTGCACGTCGGCTCGCTCTCCCGTGTCGAGGGCGAGGGGGCCCTCCACGTACGCATGCAGGAGGGGCGGGTCACCGAGACGCGACTGCAGATCTACGAGCCGCCCCGCTTCTTCGAGGCGTTCCTGCGCGGCCGTGCGTACACCGAGCCGCCCGACATCACCGCCCGGGTGTGCGGGATCTGCCCGGTCGCCTACCAGATGAGCGCCTGCCGGGCGATCGAGCACGCCTGCGGGGCCGCGGTCGACGGACAGCTGGCCGAGCTGCGACGGCTGCTGTACTGCGGCGAGTGGATCGAGAGCCAGGTCCTGCACATCTATCTGCTGCATGCCCCGGACTTCCTCGGCTGCGACGGCGCCATCGACCTGGCCCGTACCCACCGCGCCCACGTCGAGCGCGGACTGCGCCTGAAGCAGACCGGCAACGCCATCCTCGAACTCCTCGGCGGGCGCGCGATCCATCCGGTCAACGTGCGCCTCGGCGGCTTCCACCGGGTGCCTACGAGAGCCGAACTGCGGCCGCTCGCCGAGCGGTTGCGCCGCGCCATGGACGACGCCTGGGACACCGTCCGCTGGGTGGCCGGCTTCGACTTCCCGGACGCCGGCTCCGACAACGTGCTCCTCGCCCTCACCGAGTCCGGCCGTTACGCCATCGACGCGGGCGTCCCAGCGGTGATGCCCGCCCCGCGCACGCACGGGCTCCCCGCGGACAGCATGCGGCGACTGCCGGTTCGTACCTTCCCCGTCCCGGACTTCCCGGACGAGGTCGTCGAACACCAGGTGCCCCACTCGACTGCCCTGCAAGCCACTCTGCGCGGAGAGCGCCATCTCACCGGATCGCTCGCCCGCTACGCCATCAACGGCCATCTCCTCTCCCCCGTCGCAGTCGAAGCGGCCAGGGCTGCCGGACTTGGCGACCCGCTCGCCGGGACGGTGTGCCGCAACCCCTTCCGCAGCATCCTCGTACGGGCCGTGGAAACGCTGTACGCCGTCGAGGAAGCACTGCGGATCATCGAGGCGTACGAGCCCCCGCCCCGTCCGCATATCGAGGTGACGCCCCGTGCGGGCACCGGTCATGGTGCCACCGAGGCGCCCCGGGGCCTGCTGTACCACCGCTATGTCCTGGACGCCGAAGGGACCGTCACCGACGCCATGCTCGTTCCGCCCACCGCCCAGAACCAGGCAGCGATCGAGGAGGACCTGCGCCGCCTGGTCCAGGACGAGTCCGACCGGGGCGGGGGCACCGACGCCGAACTCACAGCACTGTGCGAGCGGGCGATCCGCAACCACGACCCCTGCATCTCCTGCTCGACCCACTTCCTCGACCTGACCATCCATCGCAGCTGACCGACCCGACCAGGAGGGCACCATGCACGGCACCCCGCACATCGTGAGCGATGTGATGACACACACCGTCGTGGCCGTCAGCCGCGACGCGACGTTCAAGGAAATCGTGCAGACCATGCAGCGGTGGAAGGTCAGCGCCCTTCCGGTCCTGGAAGGCGAGGGCCGGGTGATCGGCGTCGTGTCCGAGGCCGATCTGCTGCCCAAGGAGGAGTTCCGGGAGAGCGACGCGGACCGCTACACCCAGCTGCGGCGGCTGCCCGATCTCGCCAAGGCCGGAGCAGTGACGGCCGAGGAGCTGATGTCCGCCCCCGCCGTCACCACCCACCCGGGCGCGACCCTCCCACAGGTTGCACGGGTCATGGCGCAGCGCAAGGTCAAGCGATTGCCCGTCGTCAACGACATAGGTGTGCTCGAGGGCATCGTCAGCCGCGCCGACCTGTTGAAGGTCTTCCTGCGGGACGACAAGGACATCGCCGAAGAGGTCCGCAAGGACGTGGTGGCCCTCCTGTTCCCCTCGCAGCCGGAACCCGTCCGGGTGAAGGTGGAGGAAGGCGTGGTGACCCTCACGGGACGCATCCGCGACACCGCCCTCGTGCCGGTCGTTGCCCGCCTGGTGCAGGCCGTCGAGGGCGTGGTGGATGTGGAGTTCGACCTGACGAGTCCGCACCGGCACCCCGACGCGACCGAGGGCGCACAGGCCTCGTCATGAAGTACCTCGACGAGTACCGCGATCCGGCTCTCGCCCGGCAGCTGCTGGACGAGCTGCACCGGACCGCGACCGCGCCCTGGCAGATCATGGAGGTGTGCGGCGGGCAGACCCACACCCTCGTCCGCCAGGGCATCGACGAACTGCTGCCCGCCGGCATCCGGATGGTGCACGGGCCCGGCTGCCCCGTGTGCGTCACCCCGCTGGAGACACTGGACCGGGCCATGGCCGTCGCCGCCCGCCCCGGAGTGATCCTCAGCAGCTTCGGGGACATGCTGCGCGTCCCCGGCAGCAGCACTGACCTCCTCTCGCTGCGCGCCAGGGGCGCGGACGTCCGGGTCGTCTACACCCCCATGGACGCCGTACGCCTGGCCGCCGAACTCCCCGACCGCGAGGTTGTCTTCCTCGCCGTCGGCTTCGAAACCACCGCACCCGCCAACGCCATGGCCGTGCTGCATGCCTCCCGCCTGGGCCTGTCCAACTTCAGCATGCTGGTGAGCCATGTCCTCGTACCTCCGGCCATGACGGCTCTATTGGAGTCGCCGGGCTGCGAGGTTCAGGCCTTTCTCGCCGCCGGACACGTGTGCGCGGTCATGGGATGGACGGAGTACGAACCGATCGCCGACCGCTATCGGGTCCCGATCGTGGTCACCGGCTTCGAGCCTCTCGATCTGCTGGAGGGCATCCTCATGGCCGTGCAGCAACTGGAAGACGGGCGGCACACGGTGGAGAACCAATACGTACGGGCGGTACGCCGCTCCGGCAACACCGAGGCCCAGGACGTCCTGCGCCGGGTCTTCCAGGTCACCGACCGGTCCTGGCGCGGCATCGGCATCCTGCCCGCCAGCGGTCTCGAACTCACCGAGGAATTCGCAGAATTCGACGCGGCACGGCGCTACGACGTCGGCGGGCTGCGCCCCGAGGAGCACCCCGAGTGCATCGCGGGCGCCATCCTCACCGGCGCCAAGCTGCCCACCGACTGCACGGCGTACGGCGTGCGCTGCACGCCCCGTCATCCGCTCGGCGCGCCCATGGTCTCCGCCGAGGGAACCTGCGCCGCCTTCTACGCGGCGGGCCGAACGAGGCCGGCAAGGAGTCCGGCATGACCTCCGAGACGAACCCCGACATGAGCCGCCTCGACTGCCCTGTCCCGTACGCGGAAAGCGAGCGCGTACTCCTCGGCCACGGCGCCGGCGGACGGCTGACTGCCGAACTGCTGGAGGACCTGGTCCTGCCCGCCCTCGATGGACCGCAGGAGCAGCCGGAGCCGTTGGAAGACGCCGCACTGCTCCCCGATCACCCCGAACTCGTGGTGAGTACGGACAGCTTCGTCGTGAGCCCGCTGTTCTTCCCGGGCGGCGACATCGGTTCACTCGCCGTGCACGGCACGGTCAACGACCTGGCGATGCGCGGCGCCTGGCCCATCGCACTGTCGGTCGCGCTGATCGTCGAAGAGGGCCTTGAACTCTCCGAACTCCGCTCCGTACTCACCTCCTTGGGCAAGGCGGCCCGCGAAGCCGGAGTCCCGGTCATCACCGGGGACACCAAGGTCGTCGGCCGGGGCGCCGCGGACAAGGTCTTCATCAACACCACGGGGGTCGGCCGCGTCCTCTCGGCCCTGCGCCCCTCCGCCGCCCTCGCCCGACCCGGAGACGCGATCCTGCTCTCCGGCCCCATCGGTCTGCACGGCACCACGGTGCTCAGCACCCGTGAGGGGCTCGGCTTCGAAGCCGACATCGCCTCCGACTCGCAACCCCTTCACCGGCTCGTACGCGCCATGGCCCGCCTCGGCAGCGAGGTCCACACATTGCGCGACCCGACCCGCGGAGGACTGGCCGCGGCGCTCAACGAGATCGCCCGCGATGCACGGATCGCCGTCGAGATTGAGGAGAGCGCCCTCCCCGTGCCGACGCCCGTGGCAGCCGCCTGCGATCTGCTCGGCCTGGACCCCCTCGTGGTGGCGAACGAGGGCTGTCTGGTCGCCTTCGTCGCACCAGCTGCCGCCGACGAGGCGCTGGCCCTCATGCGGACCCAGCCGGAGGGCTCGGGAGCAGTACGCATCGGGCAGGTACCGCGCGAGGGGCAGGCCGGCCGAGTGGTCATCCGGACCCTGGTCGGCGCCCGCCGGGTGGTGGACATGCCGCTGGGCGAACTGCTCCCGCGGATCTGCTAGAACACCGAACTCGTGCCCGCCCCTCGTCACAGCCGCTGTGACCACAGCCGCTAATTGTCCCCAGCCCACCCCATTGACCTGTGCTTTTGCCAACCAGTTTCAGCATCATGCGGGGCTGTCTACCGAGGACTCTTGGCACATCTGTACAGCCGCTGCACCGAGGAGGACGCCTCCCCCCTCCGGCTGCCTGAAGAAGCGCACCCCAACCACGACGTCGCGTGTCGGACCGGTGATCCCGGCTGCCGAGCGTGCCCTCGACGTCGGCTCCGCGGACGAACTGACCGGGGTGCTGTGCGAGATCGTCCGTGGGCAGGTGGAAGAGCGTCACGGCCGCGCCATAGCGCTCAAGGAGCATGCCGCTGAGGGGGTGGCTGCCGCCCGCGAATATGTGGAGGCCAGTCTCGGCCTGCAGGTGTGGGCGCACCGCCTGTACAAGCAGGCGATTGCTGTCGCGCATGCACCAAGCCGGCGCTCATGAAGAAACGACGTCCAAGTGTCGCCTCGGTAAGCGCCTCAGTGGTGGGCGGTCAGGGCACAGCCGTTCCACGGTAGCCCCGCCGAGGCGGGAGCCCGGGCAGCACCGTGGACGGGGCCTGCGGCCGCGTCCCGGCGGGTTCCTTCTGCACCGGATGGCCGGCGAGGGCCGCGACGATGTCGGCTGCGGTCAGCACCCCGGCCAGACGCCCGTCCTCCTCCAGCACCGGGAGAGCGTCGGCTTCGGTGTAACTCATAAGGTCGGCTGCGTGCCGTACGGTCTGCTCCACGTGTACGAGCGCCGGCCTGTGGCCGAGCAGGAGGTCGCCCACGCGCAGACCGGACAGCGAAGCGGCCGGTGCCGCACAGACGACCGCCACGTCGGCCCTGTCCAGCAGGCCCGCACAGTGACCGTCCGGACGCAGGACCGGAAGGTGCCGGGAGCCGGATCGCTCCAGCAACTCCCAGGCCACCAGCACGGTTTCGTCGACAGCGACCGTGACCACAGCGGTGCGCATCACGACAGCGACCGTCCGCGCCAAGACCTCCTGCTCATCGTGGGCCGCCCGAGGCTGCTGTTCCATGGCTGCCACCTTCCTTGTTTGCGGGCGTCGCCGCGGCGTCACGGGGAGGGCGTCGGTTTCCCTGCCGCGGCGGGGTGTTGGCCGTCCTGCCGCTGGAGTACGTCGAGGACGACGGACCCGTCGATGGTCTCGCGGGCGGTGAGCAGTTCGGCCAGGGTGTCCAGCGCGGCCCGGTGGTCGCGCAGCAGGTCCACCGCACGTTTCTCGGCTTGCCGCACCAGGCGGGCGGTCTCCTCGTCGACGATGCGTTGGGTCTGCTCGGAGTAGGGCCGCCGCAGCGTGTCCTCAGTGCTCTCGCCGCCAAGGTAGTGGGGGCGCCGGAGCCGTATCCGACGGGGCCGAGGGCCGGGGACAGGCCGAACTCGCGGACCATGCGGGCCGCGATCTGGGTGGCGCCGGCCAGATCGTCGGCCGCGCCGGTCGAGCCCTCGCCGAAGACGACCAACTCGGCTGCCCGTCCGTCGAGCCGGACAGTGAGCAGGTCGGTCAGGTAGCTCTCGCTGTACAAGTGCCGTTCGGCCTCCGGGAGCTGCTCGGTGGCACCCAGCGAAGGCCCGGCGGGCAGGATGGTGACCTTGGCGACCGTGTCGGCGTGCTCGCACAGGGCCGCCATGAGCGCGTGTCCGGATTCGTGGACGGCCACAGAGTGCCGCTCCGCGGGAAGCAGGGCGTTGGTGGACTCCCGCCGCCCGAGCAGCAGCCGGTCGCGGGCGTCGTCGAGGTCCTGTGCGTCGATGACCGCGCCGCCGGCCCGGACGGCGTTGATGGCCGCCTCATTGACCAGGTTGGCCAGGTCCGCGCCGGAGAAGCCGGGCGTGGCCCGGGCGACGATGTCCCAGTCGACGTCCGGTGCCAGGGTCTTGCCGCGGGCGTGGACGGCCAGGATCGCCGCCCGCTCGGCCTGGTTGGGCAGCGGCACGGTCACGTGCCGGTCGAAGCGGCCGGGGCGCAGCAGAGCCGGGTCGAGCGTCTCGGGCCGGTTGGTCGCAGCCAGCACCACGATGCCACTGCCCTGGTCGAAGCCGTCCATCTCGGCAAGGAGCTGGTTGAGGGTCTGCTCGCGTTCGTTGTTGCCACCCAGCCGGGCAGCCCCGCCGCGGCGGCTGCCGACGGCGTCGATCTCATCGATGAAGATGATCGACGGTGCCCGCTTGCGTGCCTCGGCGAACAAGTCGCGCACCCGTGAGGTCCCGACGCCGACTAACATCTCCACGAACGCCGAGCCGGTCACCGACAGGAACGGCACCTCCGCCTCGTCGGCCACCACGCGGGCGATGAGGGTCTTGCCGGTGCCCGGCGGCCCCACCATGATCACCCCACGGGGTCCCTTGGCCCCTGCGATCGCATAGCGCTCGGGGCTGCGGAGGAAGTCGACGATCTCGCTGATCTCCTGCTTGACCCCCTCGTAGCCGGCGACGTCCTCGAAGCGGGTGGTCGGCCGCTCGGTTTCGATGATCTTGGCTCGGGCACGCCCGATGGCGCTGAGCCCCCCGGCCCAGGGTCCGGGCCGCCCGGCGGCCGCTCCAAAGGATCAAGGCGACGATGAACAGCAGCGGAAGGAACGGCACCAGCAGCGTCCCCGAGGGGCTTCCGCTGCTGCTCCGGGACGCGGTGATCTCCACCTTCTTGGACTGCAACTGCTGCTCCAGGCGGCTCTTGTCCAGCGCGGTGGGTATGCGCGTGGTGAACTTCGTACCGTCCTCGAGGGTTCCCTTGATGGCGCCCTTGTCGTTGATGTCGACCGTCTTGTCCTGACCGCCACCCACCTTGCCGACGAAGTCGCTGTACGACAGTGATGTGCCCTCCTGGGGTGAGGGGGCTCGGATCAGCACCACGAGCAGCAGGACCAGCGTGGCGACGGGCAGCAGCCACCGCCCCAAGGAAGGCGTCGACGAGGGCCTCGCCGGCTTGGGCGGCTCGCGAGGCGGTCCCGGCTTGGCCGAGCGTGACGGATGCACACCTGTGAGACGGAATCGTGTGATCACCGGGCGGCTCCTTTGATGAAGGACGAACCTCAGGCGAGGCCGTTCCCGGCGTGCGAAGAAGCGTGGACCTCACGTGGGCGTCCCCTTCCAGGATCAACGCCTTCGCCGCCATCGGCAGGATCGAACGCAGCGAGACGGGCCACTTCCGCCTCTGATCACCGCGCAGAGTCGTCCGGACAAACCGATCGACGCGGCCCGCACCTGTTCAGCGGGCTCCAGGCCGCCCCGAAGCCGGACAGAACTCCTCACGAGCGAGCCGTTCGGACCCGGCGTCCGTCGAGTGGCCACTGCGGACCGAACGGGGGGAGGCTGGAAGCAGGCGATCCATGTTCCCGGCAGCGGTCTTGATCGCCGAGAAGGCCGCGACTGTGCGGGCCGTCCAGCGGATGGGAGAAAACCCATGAGGGTCGGAGTACTGACCGGCGGCGGTGACTGCCCCGGCCTCAACGCCGTGATCCGCAGTGTCGTCCGCAAAGGCGTCGACGAATACGCCTTCGACTTCGTCGGGTTGCGGGACGGCTGGCTCGGCTTGCTCCAGGACGATGTCATACCACTGGACATCGCCAGCGTGCGGGGGATCCTCCCCCGCGGCGGAACCATCCTTGGCTCCTCCCGCACCAACCCGTTCACACACGAGGACGGGCTGCGACGCGTACAGGACACCCTTGCCACGCACGACGTGGACGCGCTTGTCGCGATCGGCGGCGAGGACACGCTCGGCGTGGCCACCGAACTGAGCCATCTGGGAATTCCCCTGGTCGGCGTGCCGAAGACCATCGACAACGACGTCTCCGGCACCGACTACACCTTCGGCTTCGACACCGCAGTCGGCATCGCGACCGAGGCCATCGACCGCCTCCACACCACCGCCGAGTCGCACATGCGCGCCCTTGTGGTGGAGGTCATGGGGCGGCACTCCGGGTGGATCGCACTGCACGCCGGCGTCGCGGGCGGCGGCAACGTGATCCTCATCCCGGAGCGGCCCTTCGACATCGATCAGGTCTGTGAGCAGGTGAAGAACAGATTCAAGATCAACTACGCGCCGATCGTCGTGGTGGCCGAGGGGGCCGCCCCGAAAGAGGGCCAGGCGGTCCTCAAGGATCAGTCGCTGGACGAGTTCGGCCATGTGCGGCTGTCCGGCATCGGCGAGTGGCTGGCTCGGGAGATCTCGGAGCGCACAGGCAAGGATGCCCGCACCACGGTGCTGGGGCACATCCAGCGCGGCGGCACCCCGAGCGCCTTCGACCGCTGGCTGGCCACGCGCTTCGGGCTGCACGCCATCGACGCGGTCAAGGACGGTGACTTCGGCGTCATGGTCGCCCTGCAGGGCACCCGGATCGTCCGCGTCCCCCTCGCCGAGGCCACGGCGAAGACCAAGCTCGTCGATCCGTCGCTGTACGACGAGTTCGAGGTGTTCTTCGGCTGACCGGCCCGCCGCCCACCGGATCGCTCCCGGTCCGCGACCCGCCGTTTCCCCGACAGACCTCTGGACGGCCGTCATCCGGCGTGCGGTACGACTGCCACTGGGCAGCAGGCGTGGTGCAGTACGGCGTGCGTGACTGGGCCCAGCCGGCCCTCGGCCGCCTGGGGATCGGTGCGGCGGCCCACAACGAGCAGGGCCGCTTCCCGGGACGCGTTCAAGAGTGCTTCCGCAGGCTGGAGCAACATGACATCGGTGTGGACCGTCACGCGGGGGTACTTCTCCCGCCAGATGCGCAGCGCGTCCGAGAGCCGCAGAACCTCCTGGTCCTCCCACGTGGCGCGGTCCTCCTCGGTCACCACGAGCGTCCGCGGAGAGACCGCCTCCGCAGGAAACGCCCATGCCTGGACCACCCGCAGACGTGCTCCACGTGCCTCAGCGGCAGAGAACGCGAAGTCCGCCGCCTCCCCGACCGGGCGATGCGCATCGAACCCCACCACCACCTGGGCAGCGCCCCCTTCCGCGCGTATCCCCTCCCCGAAGGCGCTGGGCCGCTGGGGAACCAGGACGACAGGGCACGGGGCTGCTGCCGCCATCCGCAGCGCCACCGAGCCGACCGCGAGACCGTCGAAACCGCCCGTCCCCCGTGTGCCGACGACAAGAAGCCCGGCAGCGCGGGCCGCAGCGAGAAGAGCCGGGGCCGGGGCGTCGTCGGCCTGCTCGCCCCGCACCTCGACATCCGGGTAACGGTCGACCAGGTCGGTGACCATTCGATCGAGCATGCGCGCACCCATGTGACGCAGCCGGTCCAGGGCCGGGCGGGGCACGACGGTGCCCGGAAGAGACGGAAAGGCATGGAACAGGCGCAGGGGAACGCCGCGCAACTCGGCCTCCCGCGCCGCCCAGTCGGCTGCCGTCGCACTGCGTTCGGACCCGTCGACACCTGCCAGCACAGGGTGACTCATCGTGTCCTCCTTCGCCGGGCCTGCACCTTCACAGGCGGCACACCGCCCTGCCTCCCCTTTTCCACTGTTCCACGGCAGGACCGCTCTGGCTCCCGGACCGGATGCGGGGCCCGCGACGGTCCTGGCGGGCCCCGCATCGCAGCCGATCCAGCAGATCGTCACGCAGCGGCCGACAGGATCCAGCAGCGGACCCAGCGAGCGTCCGCCCCGATCCCAGCCCGGCCGCAGTGTTTCCACACCTTGGCCCTGGTTCGCATGCCGCACGTTGAGCGCCCGCAGCACAGCCCACGGGTGTTGTCACGTTCGGCGGAAGACCACTGGCCGTCGGCGGCGCCGACGATCACGCTCGATCTGGTGGGCCCATGCCCACGTCAGCCGCTCACCGCTCGCCGTAAACGAGCTGGAGAAACACAAGCACCGGGAGAACTCCGTCATGGAAATACCCGTCGTGACCGCGTGCACGGTCGAGGACTGCGCCTGGAACGGGACCACACGTGCCCCGCTCTGGCCATCACCGTGGGCGACATGCCGCCATGCGCACTGCGGCACTCGCTTCACCTCCCGGCCCAGGGGCGGCGGCCAGTCCGCCGGAAACAGGACGCGGCACCGTGCTCCGGCCTCACGACAGGGCGGGTGGTCAGCGGTGCGTGGGCGACGCCGCCGTATTCGCGAACAGCCGGCCTCCGTCGGCGGGGCCGAAGGACCGCACCGCTGCGTGCGGCCGGGGCCGGCGGCTGGAGAAGGACACCCACACGGCGTGTACGGATTCGCGTGGGCCCCGCGGTCGGGGGAACCCGGGATTCGCCTCTGGCACTTCCGAACGACCGGAGAGGTAAGCCGATGACCGACATCCAACGCTTGCTGGGCGACGAGGCCGGGGATCTGCTGACCTATACCGCCCACGGGATTCCCAAGGAGGACCTGGTACTCCCGGGTCATGACTTCGTCGACCGGACCGTGGCCGCGACCGACCGCTCGCCCCGGGTGCTGCGCAACCTGCAGTCCCTCTTCGACCACGGCCGCCTGGCCGGCACGGGGTACGTGTCGATCCTGCCGGTCGACCAGGGCATCGAGCACTCCGCCGCGTCGGCGTTCGCCGCCAACCCCCGCTACCTCGACCCCAGGAACATCGTCGAACTCGCCATCGAGGGCGGCTGCAACGCGGTCGCCAGCACACTCGGCGTACTCGGAGCCGTGTCGCGGCGCTACGCCCACAAGATCCCCTTCATCGTGAAGCTCAACCACAACGAGCTGCTGACCTACCCGAACCACTACGACCAGATCATGTTCGGCAACGTCGAGCAGTGCTTCGACCTCGGCGCGGCCGGTGTCGGCGCCACGGTCTACTTCGGATCGGAGCAGTCCGACCGCCAGTTGCAGGAGGTCAGCGAGGTCTTCGCGCGCGCCCATGAACTGGGCATGTTCACCGTGCTGTGGTGCTACCTGCGCAACTCGGCGTTCAAGAAGGACGGCGTGGACTACTCGGTGTCGGCCGACCTCACCGGCCAGGCCAACCACCTCGGAGTGACCATCCAGGCCGACATCGTCAAGCAGAAGCAGCCGGAGAACAACGGCGGCTACCCCGCACTGGGCTTCGGCAGGACCGACAAGCTCCTGTACGACAGGCTCACCACCGATCACCCGGTCGACCTCACCCGCTGGCAGGTGGCCAACTGCTACATGGGCCGTGTCGGCCTCATCAACAGCGGCGGCGCATCGGCCGGCAAAGGGGACCTCGGACAGGCCGTACGCACAGCGGTGATCAACAAGCGGGCCGGCGGCACCGGTCTGATCACCGGCCGCAAAGCCTTCCAGCGGCCCACCGACGAGGGCATCGAACTCCTCCACGCCGTCCAGGACGTCTACCTCGACGACAGCATCACCGTGGCCTGACCGGGCACCCCCGATTGCCCCCGGGGTCACAGTTCCGCGCGCGGGAGCCTGCCAGCGTCTTTGGGTGACCTCGTCCGATCGGGGCCGATCTGAAGGGACTGGCACGCGAAGGCTGCCCGGAAGGCGACAAATGTTGGTGAGTCGTCGCAAAGGATTCATGAGCCGCGTGCAGCAGCGCGGACACGGCGTCGGTGGGCAGCATTTCGCTCGACAGCTTCACTTCTGGATTGCGCAGCCGGGCGCGTTCCGCGCAGAACGCGGTGATGTGCCCATCGCTTCACGTGGACCGACTCTCACCAGGGCGCCTCGGCCCAGATTGCACTGTGCCGATTTACGACGATTGTGGAGTGAAGTGGCCGGGAGAAAGAGCGGGGTGCCGCTACCCGCATCGCCGCCTCGGCCGCCTCATCGGCCTGCTACGAGCCCGCCTCCGCTTCGAGGTCATGGTGAAGGGAAGGCGATTGTGGTTGCGAGGACCGGCGTTTTCGGCGCCCTGATCAAAGAGCATCGCGAGAAGCTCATGCCCCTCGCTCGTGAGGTCTCGTTCGAGATCAACGAGCGCATCTTCAACGAGGCGGCAAAGCCGACCGATTCTGGATCATCCACACGGGCACCGTCGCTCTCGACCTTCACGTGCCCGGCCGCCGCGCAGCGGTCATCGAGACCCTCGGTGCCGGCGAACTGCTGGGCTGGTCCTGGCTGGCCCCCTCCCATCACTGGCACCTGGGGGCCCAGGCCAGCGGCCCGGTGCGCGCGTATGAATTCGACGCGGCCGCGGTCCGTGAGCTGTGCGGGAACAACCCGGAACTGGAGCACGAGCTGTGCACCTCCCCTGTCTCCTTTCATACCGGATTCCGCGCCTTCGGCCCCCTCTCTTACGGGTGCGGAGGGGATTGGGGTACTCCTCGAAGGAGAGAACGCACCACGCTCGGCATGTCGGCGACGTCCGGACCCTCCACGCCATCGGACTCGTTCACCGTCATCCACCGTCATCTCCAGCTTCTTACGAGACGGAGGCCGCCGCCATGCAACCAGTCGTCACCGTGGGTCTCGACGGCTCGCCCGAGAGTCTTGCCGCTGCCCGCTGGGCAGCCGACGAGGCCGAGAAGCGTAAGCTCACCCTGCGCCTGCTGCACGCGTGGCCGCTGCTCGCGATCTGATCCTTGCTCACGCCGGGAGTTCCAGCTCCACCAGGTACGCGTCCTCGGTGTCCTCGACATCGGCCAGCGGCGCCCACGCCTCGGTCGTACCGAACTCACCGACACCGGGGAAGACAGACTGCAGGAGCCGGTCCATCCGGCTGTGCAGATCCTCGAGTTCGCGGAACGGGTCCCATACGGGGACAGCGCCCCTCAGATCGGTGGTCGTCGCATCGGACATCACCCTCACCTCCTCGGGACCAGAGCGGCCCACGACCGGTCACCTGCGGAAGCGCGCCGACCAACGGGGCTCCACCAGGTCCCACTCGGCGTCCCACTGCGCGTACCTTCTACGGTCCAGCTGGCGCATGCCCGCCCTCGCCGCGTCGACCCCGGCGCCCACCGCGATAGTACGAGCATCGGTTACTGACCGCTCAGAGCAGACATTTCCTGACTACGGAGGGTAACGATCTTGATGCCAACTACCCACCCTAAGTGTCAACTATAGATCTTTGTCGCAGCCGCTCAGCGCCGCACCCGCGGCATCCCCAGTCCGATCCAGGAGATGATCTCGCGCTGGATCTCGTTGTTCCCGCCGCCGAAGGTGAAGATCACGGCGGAGCGGTAGCCACGCTCCAGTTCGCCGTGCAGGACGGCTCCCGCCGAGCCCTCCTTGAGCGGGCCTGCCGAACCGACGACCTCCATCAGCCAGGCATACGCTTCGCGGCGCGCCTCCGATCCGTAGACCTTCACTGCGGAGGCGTCCTGCGGGGTCAGGGTGCCCTCCTGGACGGCGCCCACCATCTGCCAGTTGAGCAGTTTCATCGCGTCCAGCTTGGTGTGGGTCTGCGCCAGGCGCCCCCGTACCCAGCCGAGGTCGATGACGCGCCGTCCGTCGGCGAGTTTGGTGTCGGTGGCCCAGCGCTGGACGTTGTGGAGGGCGCGGATGGCCATGGTGCCGTGGGCGGCGAGGGTGACGCGCTCGTGGTTCAGCTGGTTGGTGATCAGCCGCCAGCCCTTGTTCTCCTGGCCGACCCGGCGGGATGCGGGCACCCGGATGTTCTCGTAGTAGCTGGCGGTGGTGTCGTGCGAGGCGAGGGTGTTGATGATGGTGCAGGAGTAGCCGGGATCGGACGTCGGCACCAGCAGCATGGTGATGCCCTTGTGCGGCGGGGCTTCGGGGTCGGTGCGCACGGCGAGCCAGACCCAGTCGGCGGTGTCGCCGTTGGTGGTCCAGATCTTCTGTCCGTTGACGGTGTAGGTGCCGGTTTCCTCGTCACCCTCCCGTACGGCGCGGGTCTTGAGGGCGGCGAGGTCGGTGCCCGCGTCGGGTTCGCTGTAACCGATCGCGAAGTCGATCTCGCCGGAGAGGATCTTGGGCAGGAAGTGGGCCTTCTGCTCCTCGGTGCCGAACTGCATGATCGTCGGGCCGACGGTGTTGAGGGCCATGAGCGGCAGTGGTACGCCTGCCTGGGCGGCCTCGTCGAAGAAGATGAACTGCTCCATGGGGCTGAGACCACGGCCGCCGTACTCCTTGGGCCAGCCGACGCCCAGCCATCCGTCGCCGCCGAGGCGGCGAACGGTCTCCCGGTAGAAGCGCTTCTGTTCGCCGGGGTCGCCGTAGCGGGCGTAGACGTTGTCCGGCACCAGTTCGGCGAAGTACGTACGCAGCTCGGCGCGCAACTGCTGCTGCTCAGGCGTGTATTCGAGGTGCACGGCCCCTCCAGGAGTCTCGCGATCCGTCGCATGCGCGGCGCACACAGTAGAACGTGTTGCAAGAATCCGGAAGGGCCGTCGACCGATTCAGGACCGGGTCAGAGCGGCAGCCGGACGGCCTCGTACAGCGCGTCCACCAGTGCCATCTTCCGTGGATCGTCCGCAATGTTGGGGCCCATGCGGTTCATGACGTAACCGAGGCTGATGCCCGCCTCCGGGTCGGCAAGTCCGCAGGAGCCGCCGAAGCCGTCGTGCCCGAAGGTACGGGGATTGGGTCCGTACGAACCGTTCTCGCCGCTCAGCCAGAGGCCGAGCCCGACCTCCGTCTCGTGCTCGAACCCGGCGCCGAGCACCAGGTCGCGGCAACTGCCCTGGCCCTCGCGGACGCGTTCGGCCGCCTCGGGCGACAGCAGGCGCCGGCCGGCGAACTCACCGCGGCCCGCGAAGATCCCGTAGAGCGCGGCGACGGCGCGGGCGGTGCCGTGGCCGTTGGCGGCGGGGATCTGGGCAGCACGCCACGCGGATGTGTTGGCGTCCGCCGCCCCGACGATGGGGTTGACCAGGGCCGCCAGGGCGGCGGGCTGCAACTGGGCGAAGACTGCGGCCTGTTCGCTGCTGGACGCGGTGGGCGGGTGCACGAGCTCGGCGACGCGCCCCGCCTCCTTCTCCGGCAGGCCGATGGTGAAGTCGATACCGAGCGGCCCGGTGACCTCCTGGTGCAGAAACTCTCCCGGGAGCTGTCCGGTGATGCGCCGGATCACCTCACCGACCAGGAATCCGTACGTCATCGCGTGGTACCCCGACCGGGTGCCCGGCTCCCACCAGGGCTCGGTGGCCGCGAGGCGGGCGCAGGTCAGCTCCCAGTCGTAGAGCTGGCCGAGGCTGTGCGGCTCACGGAGCCCGGACAGGCCCGCGCGGTGGGAGAGCAGATGGCGTACGGGGAGGGTCTCCTTTCCCGCCGCGGCGAATTCCGGCCAGTAGGTGGCGACGGGGGCGTCCAGGTCGAGCAGCCCGCGGTCGGCGAGCAGATGCGCACACAGAGCGGTGGGGCCCTTGGTCGTCGACCACACATTGACCAGCGTCTCGCGCTCCCAGGGGCGGGTGCGCGCCTCGTCGGCCCAGCCGCCCCACAGGTCGACGACGGGCTCCCCGTCGAGGATGACGGTCACGGCCGCGCCCAGTTCGCCGCGCTCGCCGAAGTTCTCCTCGAAGGCTGCACGCACCGCCCGGAAACGATCGTCGCAGTGGCCTTCGATGTGGGGTGCAGGTTCTGGCATGGGGGCCTCCATCGCCTCTGACCGGTGGACTCCGGCCTGCCGGTGTCCAGCTCACAGAGAACGTACCGACTGGTCGGACTGCCGGGAAGAGTGCGAACAAGCCGAGGCTCGCGGCCCTGCGCCCGGTCGCCATGAACCCCTGCCCACGGACCGTCGGGCAGGGGTGAGCGAGGATGGGACGAGAAGATCCGTCCCGCGGAAGGAACACCTCATGGCCCTCGACGAGTCCGAGGCCGTACTGCTGCGCACCGAGGGCCGCGCCGCGTACATCACGCTCAATCGCCCGCGGGCTCTCAACGCCCTGACCCACCCCATGGTCCGCACCGTCGACGCGGCACTCGACGCCTGGGAACAGGACCCCGCCGTCGAGGTCGTGGTCATCGCGGGAGCCGGTGAGCGCGGACTCTGCGCGGGCGGCGACATCCGCGCGATCCACGCGGACGCGCTCGCGAGCGGCAGCGCCTCGGCGGCCTTCTGGCGCGACGAGTACCGCCTCAACGCCCGCATCGCCCGTTACTCCAAGCCCTACGTCGCCGTGATGGACGGCATCGTCATGGGCGGCGGAGTGGGCGTGTCCGCGCACGGCGACGTGCGCATCGTCACGGAACGATCTGCCGTCGCCATGCCGGAGACGGGCATCGGCTTCGTACCGGACGTCGGCGGTACGCATCTGCTCGCGCAGGCGCCCGGCGAGCTCGGCACGCATCTGGCACTCACCGGCTCGGCGGTCGGCGCGGCCGACGCGCTGCTGTGCGGGCTCGCCGACCACTTCGTGCCCTCGCAGCGGCTGGCCGAGCTCACCGCTTCTCTCGCCGTGCTGGATGTCTCCGAGGCTGTCCGGCGGTACGCGGCCGCGGCGCCCGCGGGCGAACTGGCCCTGCACCGCGAGTGGATCGACCACTCCTACGCGGCCGACACCGTGGAGGAGATCATCGAGCGGCTGCTCGACTGCGGCGAGCCGGCGGCGAAGGAGGCCGCGGAGACGATCCTCACCCGGTCCCCCACCTCCTTGAAGGTGACCCTCGCGGCGATGCGCAGGGCCCGGGCGCTGGGTGAGCTGGAGCCGGTCCTGGACCAGGAGTTCCGCGTCTCGTGCGCAGGATTCTCCTCGCTCGATCTGATCGAAGGGGTCCGGGCCCAGGTCATCGACAAGGACCGCAGGCCGCGCTGGTCGCCCGCGGAGCTCTCGGAGGTGACGGAGGCGGACGTGGCCCGGTTCTTCGCACCCCTCGGTGAGCACGAACTCGGTCTCGCCGGCTGAACGTCAGCCGCCGAGGAACGCGTGGAGGGAGGCCTTCATCCGGGCGACGAAGGCCTCGCGCACGCTGTCCTCGACAAGATCCAGCGAGAGATACGGATTGAGATCCTCCAGCTCGACGAGCAGCAACTCGCCGTCCGGTGCCCGGCAGGCGTCGACGCGCTGGATGCCGTGGTCCAAGGTGTTCCAGTCGATGAACCGCTGCGCGAACTCCAGGTCGCCCGCGCCCGGTTCGTAGCGCTCCAGCTCCCAGCGGCGCTCCGGGCGCGGGGCGTACAGGGCGTACTGGAAGTCGCGGTCGACGAAGTAGAACGACACCTCGTAGCGGAACGGGATCCTCGGCTGCACCAGGACCTCGCCGTACACGAGCCCCTCCAGGCCGTCTCTGCCGACGAACTCCATGCCGATCGAGTCGGCGCCGAGCTTGGGTTTGACGACGTACTGCGCCGCGTGCGGCAGCCGTCCGACGTCCTCACCGCGGTCCACGGTCGGGATGACCGGAAATCCGGCGGCGCTCAGCTCCACCAGATACTGCTTGCCCGCCATGTCGGCGCGGCCCGTCGGCGGGTTGTAGAGCCGGACGCCGGACTCTCGGACGAGAGCCAGGAACGCGTCGTACTCGCGCTGGTAGTGGAGCACCGGACCGCTGTTGCGTACGACGACGGCGTCGAAGGGGTCCATGAGGCGCGCCGCGTCCAGCGGATGGCACAGGGCGATGTCGAAGTCTTCACGCAGGCGGCCGGAGAGCCGGATGTCCTCGTCGCAGTAGCGGCGCCCCTTGGCCTCGTAGCCGAGATCGGTGACGTAGAGGAGGCGGTTGCGTGCGGCGGTCATGGTGCTCCCGTGCTTGGCGTGACTGGTCATGCCGGATCGTCCGGCTTTCGTATCAGACGGGCCGCGCGTGGCGGTGCGCGGGGAGGGGGCGGTCGGGTGTGGTTCCGCTGCGCGGGGCTGTTCCCCTACCCGCCCTCCCCCTACGGCCTGGCGGCCGTAGGGGGAGGGCGGGGTGGGGAACAGGCCCGCCGCAGGCGCCGCCTACGCCGCCGCCCCCGCCCCCTCCCCCGCCACCCGGATCTCCGTGCGGCTCGTGACGCCCGCAACCGTCACCGCCAGCGTCACCGTCCCCGGCCGCAGCGCCGTCACGCGGCCCGTCCTCGGGTCGAAGGACGCCACATGCCGGTGGCGGGCATCCTCCGGCGCGCCGATGAACAGGTTCGGCGAGCCTGTCCAGTCCGCGCTCAGCGGGAACGCGACCGGGACCCGGCGCGCGCCCTGCGTGACCGTCGCCCCCGCGGCCCCGCTGCGGCCCGGCGGCAGCGCCGCGGGCGCGTCGAGCGTCAGGCCGTCGACATGGGCGCGGGTCTGGACGGAGACCCAGTCGGGCTGTCCCTCCCACGGCCGGAGCCGACCGCTCTGCTGCTCCGACCGGGACACCGTGTCGACGCCGACCAGCGACCAGCCGGTGAAGCCGCCTTCGTTCGCCGGCCCCGCCGGCGCCTTGCCCGAGTTGCCGTTGATCAGATAGGGCACACCGTCCACGTGGTCCGCGTGGAAGACACCGACATGGCTGCCGATGAGCCCCGCCCCCTTCCCGGTCGTACGGCGGAACTCCGCGAGCCACTGCTCGATCAGCGCCGCCTCCTTGCGGTCGCTCAGCTGGCTGCCCTTCTGGACGGTCGGGTCGCGCGGCGGTACGTGCTCGACGAGCATCACCGAGCTGACGCCCGGGTCCTTCGCCGCCGCGTCCAGCTGCGCCCGTACCTCCTTGATCTGGGCGAAGCCGCCGCCGCGCAGGCTCAGGCTCGAGGTGTCCAGGGTGAGAAAGCGCGTACCGCGATGGTCGAACACACGGTGCGCGGGCCCGAATTCGGCGATGAAGTTGTCGATCTTTCCGCCCATCACCTCATGGTTGCCCGGCACGTAGTACCAGGGCAGCTCGTCGCCCAGCTCCTCAGTCAGCACCCGCCGGGCGAAGGCGAGGTCCGCCGGCGAGCCCTCGTCGACCAGGTCGCCGTTGACGACGAGGAAGTCGGGCCGCGCGGCCTTGATCTCGCGCAGTGTTCGCCGTGCCTGGGCGACGATCGCGCTGTCGGGGTCGCGGGCGACGAACTGCGCGTCGGACATGACCGCGAACTGCCAGTCCCTGGCCTCGGTTTCGGCCGCCGGGTCGATCAGCGGATCGGCGTGACGCGGCTGCGCGGGCAGGTCGACCGTCGGCGGCACCTGCGCGCTCAGCCCGTCGATGACGATCTTCCCGGTGTACTGCTTCGCGGCCGCGGTCTCGGCCAGATAGAAGCGGAAGACGGACAGCGGCGTCGCGGCTCCCGGCGGCACCGCGAAGGTCACTTGCCGCCAGCCCGTCCAGGTGACGTACGGCCCGCGCAGCAGCTGGTCGGACCCGGCCGCGTCCTTGAGGTGCAGGGTGGGCCAGGCGCCTTTCCCGTCGCCCTTGATCCAGAGCGTGAAGGACTGCGGCTGACCGGGGACGGAGATCGGCTTGGGCGGGTTGGCGTACGCGGCGCGGGTCGCCGTCGACTGCGTGAAGTCGTAGCTGAGCTCCAGGCCGGTGCCGCTCTGGCCGTCGGGCGTCGCCGCGACCGAACCGCTCGCGCGCGCCTGGCTGAAGGTCCAGGCCGCGGCGTCGTCGAAGCCGGAAACGGCCTGTTCGGCGAGGCCGACGCTGACTGCCAGAACGGTGGTGACGCCGTCGACGGTAACCATGACCCGTCCGGCGCCGCTGCCCGTGAGGGACCTGACGGTGAAGGAGCCCTTTCCGTCGTCGCGGATGTCGAAGAGGGTGTGGTCGTAGGCGAGTTCGGCGTCGGCCGGTTCGACGGGCGCGCTGTTGCCCTGCGCGTCGAGGCCCAGGATGCTGAACGTGCCGGTGGCGTTCGCCTCCGCGAGGCCGACGCGCCGGGTGGTCGGTTCGATCCGGGCGAGGTCGTCGAGGACCGTCAGCCGGGTGCTGCCGTGGGCGCCCGCGCGTTCCGCGCGTACCTCGGTGGTGCCGCTGTGCCGGGCCCGGAACACACCGTGGTCGTCGACCCGGCCCACCGAGGGCCTGAGGGTACGCCAGTGCGGCGCCCCGGCGGCCGGTCCGTACGTCTCGTCGTATCCGGCGGCGGTGAGCCGGCGGGTCAGGCCGGGGAAGACCCGCTCGGGGTGGCCGCCCTTGACCGGGTCGGCGGTGGGGGCGCTCCCGGCGGGCGTACGGGTCTCGACCCAGAAGCCGCGCAGCCGGCCGCTGCCGTCGGGCGCGGTGAGCGCGAGCCCGTTGGGGACGGTGCGCTCGCTGCCGTCGGAGGGGCTGTTCTCCACCTGGAGCGCGTCGCTGCCGGGTTCACGGGCCACGAGTGTCGACGATCCGCCGCCGTCGAGGTTCAGGGCGCTGTGGGCACCGGCCTGCTTCATCATCAGGCCGAGCTCGGTGAGGGTGACGCCGCCGCTGTCGGCCTGTCGGCCGTCGACGGTGATGACCTGCATCGCGCGGCCGTCCTTGGAGAAGCCGACGGCGGTGCGGGGAGCGGCGGTGTTGTTTCCCTCGCCGTCGTGGTTCTGGGGTGTGCCGTCGACGACGAGGAGTTCACGGCCGCCGACCGCGGTGCGCGGGACGGGTCCGCCGTCGGTGCGCGGCCGGTACTCCAGGGCGACGGGGTCCCCCGGCCGCAGCGCGGCGAGCACCCCGGCGCCTGCCTCCCGGCCGACCAGGACGGTGGTGTCCGGCGCGATCGGCCCGCTGCCCGGCCTGCTCGCGACCTCTGCCACCTTCCCGTCGCGAACGAGGACTTCGGCGACGGGAGTTGCGGCGTCGACGGTCAGCGCCCGGTCGGCCGTCCCCCAGGCCGCGGTGTACGCGCCGATGCCGCCCGCCGGGACATTGGCGGCGTTGTACGCGGTCACCGGGTGCGTGCCCGAGGGCAGCGTCAGGGTGCCGTCGAAGTACAGCTGCAGAACGCGTCCCGCGTTCCCGGGTCCGATCCCGACGGCCCGGTTGGCACCCGCGGCCGGTGAGTGGGTGACCTTGCCGTCCTTGATGCCGGGGCCTTGTGGCGCGCCGGTCTGGTTGATGTCGAAGAAGTCCGCGTTGATGGCTGCGACCGTGCGCCGGCCCGGTCCCGGGTCGTGCCGGGCGGCGAGTTCGGAGACGGAACGGCGGTCGGCGACCTTGCCTGAGGAGAGATAGTCCGCCTGTACGCCGCTGGTGCCGAGGTCGACGGAAAGCGCGTCGACCCGCAGCCACTTGTCCGATTCCAGCCGGTCGTACGAGGTGAGGCTGATGCCCGGAGCGATCGGCCGGGCGCTGCGCGCGGTCTCGATTCCGTCGCCGTCGACGACAGCCCGGGGGCTTGTGGCCGCATTGCTCGCGGGCGGCGGCGCGAGCGGGCGCAGCACTTCGGACACATCGCGGGGACGCGGGTCGGGGGTGGAATCGGCGACTGCGGGGGACATCGCCCCCGCCGCCAGGGCGGACACCGTCGCGACCAGCACGACGGAGCGTCTTGCTCTGCCAAGGCCCACAACTACTCCTGCAATACGGCGAGTTGCGCTCACAGCAAGCGCTGTCACCGCACAGCATCGCGGGGCCGGGACAACCGCAACAGGGGGCCGTGAGAACCAAGGGAGAACAGAGGCTGACGGCACGTCGACGGATCGGGGGACCCGCGCTCCCGCTCACCGGGATCCGCCGGATCCGGCCGCCCGCAACGCTGCCGACACAGGCCACATTCGTGAAAGAAATCCGCAACAATTCAGCATGCGAGACGATTTCCGACGCTCATTGACGTGACCGGAATTCGCTGCCATTCTCTCGGGTGTGAGTCAAGCTGACATTCTCGTATCGCGCCTGCACGTCGATCTTCGACGGCACGCCAGCGCACTCTGTGCCGCCGGCCGCTGAAACACGCTCAGCTGACCTCTCTCCGCCTCCATCCCTTGTTCCAGGGCTCCTTACGACGGGCT
The DNA here is from genome assembly GCF_045207475.1 of Streptomyces sp. NBC_00885. NCBI lineage: Bacteria > Bacillati > Actinomycetota > Actinomycetes > Kitasatosporales > Streptomycetaceae > Streptomyces > Streptomyces sp. NBC_00885. Next base: position 7,826,788 of record NZ_CP108796.1, on the reverse strand, counting down.
GAGCACCTTCGCGCCCGTCACGCGGTAATTCCTCGGCAGGCCTTCGGCTGAATTCACCTGCCGTATTGCACATGCCTCCTTCCTGAATGAACTGTGCCTTTCGGCATGGTGATTCAGGCATCTTCGCGTACCCCGAAACGGAATGACTGATGACCTCCAGACGCACCTTCCTTGTGCTCTCCGGCCTCTCGGCGCTGGCGGCCGCCGGCTGCGGTACGGCGAGCGGCAGCGGCATCCGTAACACCAAGGCGCTTCGCTACCAGGGTTCGGCCGGCGCGGTCACCCCGCCCGAACTGGCCGCTGCCCTCGGCTTCCTGGACGATCTGAAGCTCGACTGGGTGGGGAATACCATCAGCGGCCCGCAGGACATCCAGTCCGCGGCGTCGGGCCAGACCGACTTCGGCGGCGCGTTCAACGGCGCGGTGGTCAAACTCGCCGCCCGCAAGGCCCCCATCAAGGCAGTCGTCAGCTACTACGGCTCCGACAAGTACGCCTACAGCGGCTTCTACGTCACCGAGAAGAGCGCCATCCGCTCGCCCCGCGACCTCATCGGCAAGAAGGTCGGGATGAACACCCTCGGCGCCCACCACGAGGCGATGCTGGACATCTACCTCAAGAAGAACGGGCTCAGCCGGGCCGAGTCCGAGCAGGTCGAACGGATCGTCATCCCGCCCGTCAACACCGAACAGTCGCTGCGGCAGCGGCAGATCGACGTGGCGGTCCTCGGCGGCATCCTGCGCGACAAGGCTCTTGCCACCGGGGGCGTGCGCAAGCTCTTCAGCGACTTCGATCTGCGCGGGCCCTTCAGCGCCGGAACGCTGGTCCTGACCGAGCGCTTCATCAAGCAGAACCCACAGACGGTACGGACCTTCGTCACCGGAGTGGGCAAGGCCCTCGACTGGTCCCGTACGACGCCCCGTGACGAGGTCGTGGCCAAGATGACCGAGATCGTCGCCCGGCGGAAGCGCAGCGAGAGCCCCGACGCCCTCAAGTACTGGCGCTCGTACGGCGTCTCCGCGCCCGGCGGCCGGATCGAGGAGAAGGAGCTGTCGGTCTGGGCCGACTGGCTCACCGAGCGCGGGGACATCAAGTCCGGCCAGGTCAGCGTCCCCGGACTGTTCACCAACGAATTCAACACCAACCGGGCCAAGGCGGGGAGTTGACCCCATGACCGCGAAAATCAGTTTCCAGGGGGTCGGCAAGACCTTTCCCGTACGCGGCAAACAGGGCCAGGTCACCGCGCTCGACGGCATCGATCTTGACGTCGTCGCCGGTGAGTTCGTGGTCATCGTCGGCCCGAGCGGCTGCGGCAAGTCGACGCTGCTCGATCTCCTGGGCGGTCTCTCGACGCCCACGTCCGGCCGGATTCTGCTCGACGGAGAGCCCGTCACCGGGCCCGGTCTCGACCGGGGCATCGTCTTCCAGCAGTACGCCCTGCTCCCCTGGCGCACCGCCCTGGGCAATGTGGAGTTCGGCCTCGAAGCGACCCGGGTGCACCGCCGGGTCAGGTCCGAGCGGGCCAGGGAGTATCTGGCGCTCGTCGGGCTGACCGGCTTCGAGGACCGGCATCCGCACGAGCTCTCCGGCGGTATGCGTCAGCGTGTCGCCATCGCCCGCAGCCTCGCCTACGACCCCGATGTGCTGCTCATGGACGAGCCGTTCGCCGCGCTCGACGCGCAGACCCGTGAATCGCTCCAGGACGAGCTGCTGCGGATCTGGCAGCGCACCGGCAAGACGATCGTGTTCATCACGCACGGCATCGACGAGGCGGTCCACCTCGGACAGCGGGTCGCCGTGCTGACCTCGCGGCCCGGACGGATCAAGGAGGTCGTGCCGATCGATCTCGGTGACCACGGGGCGGATTCCGATTCGCGCTCGAGCCCCGAGTTCGCGCACCACCGCCATCAGATCTGGAGCCTGCTGCGCGACGAGGTCACCCGGGCCCAGCAAGAGGAGAGGGAGGCCGCAACGCTATGAGCATCACCACCGAGAAGGTGCTCGCGCCGGCCGTCGATGTCGGCGGCACCGCACAGCACACCGATCCGGCGCTCACGGCCCCGCGCCGGACGCTGCCGATTCCCCTGCGGCGCACCGGCCGCGGGCTGCTGGCCGTGTTCACGCGGACCGTGGCGATCGGGCTGCTCCTTGCGGTGTGGGAGAGCGCCCCCCGGCTGTCCCTGGTGGACCGCACCTTCCTGCCGCCGTTCTCCGAAGTCGCCGTCGCCTGGTGGCAGCTGCTGCTCGACGGGCAGCTCGCCGAGCACACACAGGCCAGCCTCGGCCGCTCGCTCACCGGTTTCGGGCTCGCGGTCGCCCTGGCCGTACCGCTCGGCCTGCTGATCGGCTGGTACCGGCCGCTCGCGGACCTCCTCGGGCCGCTGCTGGAAGTCTTCCGCAACACCGCGGCACTGGCCCTGCTTCCCGTCTTCGTCCTGCTGCTCGGCATCGGCGAGACCTCGAAGATCTCCATCGTGCTGTACGCGTGCACCTGGCCCATCCTGCTGAACACCATCAGTGCCGTACGCAGCGTCGACCCGACCCTCCTGAAACTGGCCAGGTCGATGGATCTGCCCGCGCCGAGGATCTTCCAGAAGGTAATCCTGCCCGCCTCGGTGCCGACGGTCTTCACCGGCATCCGGCTGGCGGGCGCGGTCGCGATCCTCGTCCTCGTCGCCGCCGAAATGGTGGGCGCCAAGGCCGGGCTCGGCTATCTCGTCAACGCCTCGCAGTTCAACTTCGCGATCCCCGACATGTACGCCGGGATCATCACCATCTCCGCCATCGGCGTCGGCTTCAACCAGCTGCTCGTGGCTCTGGAGCGCCGCTTCACGTCCTGGCGCACCCCGACCGGAAACTGAGGGAACAGCCCATGTCCACCGACTCTCCGCGCCAGTTCCATCTCAACGCCTTCCTGATGAACGCCGGTCATCACGACGCGGCCTGGCGCCATCCGCGCACCCAGCCGGAACGCATCACCGACATCTCGTACTTCCAGGAGCTGGCCCGTACCGCCGAACGCGGCAGGCTCGACTCACTGTTCCTCGCGGACGGTGTCGCCCTCTGGGGCAACGCCCGCTACAACGCGGTCGGCGGGTTCGAGCCGCTCACGCTGTTGTCCGCGCTTGCGGTGGCCACCCAGCACATCGGCCTGATCGCCACCGTCTCCACGACGTTCAACGAGCCCTTCCATGTGGCGCGCAAGTTCGCCTCGCTCGACCACATCAGCGGCGGACGGGCGGGCTGGAACATCGTCACCTCGGGGAATGTCGCCGAAGCCAGGAACTTCGGCCGCGAGGAACACCTGGAGCACGCGCTGCGCTACGAGCGGGCCGCCGAGTTCCTCGATGTGACCAAGCAGCTGTGGGACAGCTGGCGCGACGACGCTCCGGTCGTCGACCGCGAGCGCGGGATCTACTCCGAGGAAGGTGCGGTCGCCCCGATCGACCACCGCGGCACGCACTTCCGGGTCGACGGGCCGCTCAACGTACAGCGCTCGCCGCAGGGGCATCCGCTGCTGGTGCAGGCCGGATCGTCCGAGGACGGCAAGGAGTTCGCCGCCCGGTACGCGGAGGCGGTGTTCACCGCCCAGCAGACCCTGACGGACGGCCAGACCTTCTACAAGGACCTCAAGTCGCGGCTGGCGAAGTACGGCCGCCGACCGGACCAACTGAAGATCCTGCCCGGCATCTGCCCCGTCATCGGCGCTACCGAGGCGGAGGCCCGGGCGCTGGAGGACGAGCTCACGGGCCTGCAGGTGCCGGAGTACGGACTGCAGCAGCTGTCCGGGATGCTCGGCACGGATCTGAGCGGACTGCCGCTCGACGGCCCGCTGCCCGAGCTCCCCGAGGAACGGGACATCAACGGCAACAAGTCACGCTTCACGCTGGTCGCGGACCTCGCCCGGCGCGAGCAGCTCACCATCCGGCAGCTGATCGCACGGCTCGGCGGCGGGCGCGGTCACCGCGTCTTCGCCGGTACGCCCGAGCAGATCGCGGACCAGCTGGAGGAGTGGTTCACCCAGGGCGCGGCCGACGGCTTCAACATCATGCCGCCGTATCTGCCCGGCGGACTCGACGACTTCGTCGATCAGGTGATTCCGGTGCTCCAGGACCGTGGCCTGTTCCGCACCGAGTACAGCGGTCGCACGCTGCGCGAGCACTACGGCCTGGAGCGGCCGCCCGGCCGGGCTCACTGATCCCCTCCCATCCCCGCACATTCCCGTACACAGAGAGGAAGTTCCCGCATGACCAGCACCGGTTTCGACATCCGCCGGATCGGCGGCCGCATCGGCGCCGAGATCCTCGGCGCCGACATTTCCACGGACCTCGAGCCCGCCGTCGTGAGCGAGATCAACGCGGCGCTCCTGGAGCACAAGGCGCTCTTCTTCCGCGGCCAGCAGCTCGACGACGCTGCGCAGCTCCGGTTCGCCTCGCTCTTCGGTGAACTCACCACGGCGCACCCGACCGTGCCGTCCGCCGAGGGGCAGCCTCACATCCTGGCGGTCGACGGCGACGAAGGGATCCGTGCCAACCAGTGGCACACCGACGTCACCTTCCTGCGTACCCCGCCCAAGGCGTCCACACTGCGCAGCCTCGTCGTCCCGCCCTACGGCGGCAACACCCTGATCGCCAACTCGGCTGCCGCCTACCGGGATCTGCCGGACGCGCTGCGCGAACTGGCCGACCGGCTGTGGGCGGTGCACACCAACGCCTACGACTATGCCGAGCCGAAGAGCGAGAAGGCCGCCGAGCACCGCAGGCAGTTCGTCTCCAGGAAGTACCGCACCGAGCACCCGGTGGTGCGTGTCCACCCCGAGTCGGGCGAGCGCGGGCTGTTCATAGGCGGCTTCGCGCAGTCCCTGGTGGGCCTGTCCCCATCCGAGTCCCGTGACATCCTGCGGATCCTGCAGTCCTACGTGACCCGCCCGGAGAACGTCGTCCGCTGGACCTGGGCGCCCGGCGACCTCGTTCTGTTCGACAACCGCATCACCCAGCACTACGCGCCCGACGACTACGGCGATCTGCCGCGCCTGCTGCACCGGGTGACGGTCGCGGGCGATGTCCCGGTCGGCGTCGACGGCAGCCTCAGCCGGGTTGTCGAGGGCGACGAGGCCGCGCACTACACACCCGTGGCGGCCTGACAACAACGCAGGAAGGGCGGGCCGAGGGCCCGCCCTTCCCGTGTGCACCGCTGCGGCGGCGCTCCGCGGTTCGTTCCCCCGCGGCAAACGCGCCAAGGTCAGTGCTGCGCGCTGCGCCGCTTGCGAGCGGCCCACATGATGCCGCCACCCGCGACTATGACCAGGGCGGCAGCGCCGGCGATCAGCGGGGTGGAGCTGGAGGAGCCCGTCTCGGCCAGGTCACCGGAGGGGCTCGGCTTGGTCGAAGCCGGGGGCACCTCGGCGGAGCTGGTGGCGGTGCTCGGGGTGTCACTCGGAGTCTCGCTCGGCGCGGGAGTGGACGGGCTGGGCTTCTCCGACGGGGTCGGAGAGGGGCTCGGCTTGTCGTTGCACACCGGCGCCGTCTTGCTCTCGTCGCGCGAGAACTTGTCGTCGTCGCCCGCCTTCACGACGAGACGGACGGTGAGCTCCTTGTCGTGCTTGGGGAGCTCGAGCTTCTTGTGGAAGTTGCCCTTGAACGTCTCGGCGGGCAGCAGGTCCTTGCCGTCCACCGTGACGGTCACGGTGTTGTCTTCCTTGGGGCTGTAAGCGGTGAGGTCGACGCTGACCTCGGTGCAGGTCACCTCCCACACAGGGGTGTGCGCCTGCGCGGTGCCGGCGGCCAGGCCGACGCCGAGTGCACTGACCGTCGCGATCGTTGCGAAGGCGCCTGCCCGCCGCCACGATCTGTTGTTTGTTGTCACTCATTCCTCCACGGTTACCGCGCCACCCATTTGGCGGTGCGCGCACAGTACCGCCAAGCTCCCAGAGGTTTACACCCACCCCACCGCCTTCTTTTGCTGACTCGCGTCACCCAATCCGTCGCCCCCTCGGCGGAGTTGATGCACTCCCCCGAAACCACGCGAGGGCACAAGGTGACCGAAATGAAGCGCAACCATGGGTCATTCGTCGGTCCGGCGGCCGATGGCGCGGGCCCAGAAGGGCAGGACGAACCAGCAGACGACGAACCAGGCGACCATCCCGACGACAAGCCACAGCGCGACCTCGTCGGCGACGACGATCCGCAGGATGAGCAGCAGCGCGGACGCCATCGTGCACAGCAGCAGAACCAGGCCGACGACCGTGAGGCGGGATGCCCAGACGACCGTCTCCGGCTTGAGCCGCTGGCCGGTCAGGAGGCGATGGAAGGAGACGGGCCCGATGAGAGCACCGGTCGTCGCCGCCCCCAGCAGCATGGTGACCAGATAGATGTGGCGATCGGCTTCGGAAAGCTCGGCGAACCGGGGCTGGAATGCCACCGCAAGCAGAAATCCGAACAGGATTTGCACCCCGGTCTGAGCGACCCGCAATTCCTGCAGCAGATCGGTCCATCTCCGGTCGGCCCTCTCCTCCGGCGTCTCGTCCCGGCCGCGTTCCGGGCCGTCTTCCGCTTTCTGTGTCATGTCGCACGTCCTCGATGTGTACGCCGAAGAACAGGGGGCACCCGCTGATTGGAGGTACAGACTATGGTTCCCATCCTGCTCGTTCTGCTCCTCGCGCTGATTCTTTTCGGTGCCGGTTTTGCCGTGAAGGCACTCTGGTGGATTGCCATCATTGTCCTGGTCGTATGGCTGCTGGGATTCCTGATGCGGTCCACATCGGCGGGTGGCTCTCGGTCTCGCTGGTACCGGTGGTAGCGGTGGCAGCGAGAAGTGAAAGAAGTACGGCGGCCTCCGGGCCGCCGTACTTCTCTATTCTCAGCGCACCACCACTTCTTCCACGAGCAGCCGTGCGGCGACCGCGATCGACGCCGCGTCGATACCGGCGACGCGCAACTGCTCCTGGGGCGTGGCCGACGCGGGTATGTTCCGGACTCCGAGTCGCACCAGCCGGGGCGCCGGGCGCCCGTCCGAGAAGACCTCCGCGACCGCGTCACCCAGGCCGCCCTGCGGACGATGGTCCTCCACCGTCACCAGGCACCGTGTCTCGTCGGCCGCCTTCTGCAGTGTCCGCGCATCGGCCGGCTTGACTGAGTAGAGGTCGACGACCCGCACATCGATGCCTTCGCTCTCCAGCAGTTCAGCCGCCGCCAGCGCCTCGTGGACCGTCACTCCCGCCGCGACCACGGTCAACCGGTCCCGCTCGCTCGACCGCAGCACCCTGGACCCGCCGACCGGGAACTCCTCGTCGGGTCCGTAGAGGACCGGCGTTTCGCCCCTGCTGGTGCGCAGGTAGCTGACCCCGGACAGATCGGCCATGGCCTCGACCAGGCGGGCAGTCTGATTGCCGTCGCACGGACAGAGCACGGTGCTGCCGGGAACCGCACGGAACATGGCCAGATCCTCCAGTCCCATCTGGGACGGTCCGTCCTGGCCGATGGCGACTCCCGCGTGCGAGCCGACGAGCCTGATGCTCGCTCGGCTGACGGCTGCCATGCGTATGAAGTCGTGGGCACGGGTCAGGAACGCCGCGAAGGTGGCGGCGTAGGGGACATAGCCCCGCGCCTGCATCCCCACGGCCGCCGCGACGAGTTGCTGCTCGGCGATGTAGCACTCGAAGTAGCGGCTGGGGTGTGCCTTGGCGAAGTACTCAGTACGGGTCGAGTCGCCGACCTCGCCGTCGAGCGCGACGACGTCGGCGCGCTCCGAGCCGAGTGCGGCCAGGGCCTTTCCGTACGCGGTACGGGTCGCGACCGAGTCACCGATGGCGAAGCGCGGCGGCTCGGCGTGCCCGCTGCGGGTGCCGTGCAGCACACGCGCCGCGGGCGGCGGCTGGACATCGACGTGGATGTGGCGGGGTCCACCGAGCTCCTCGATGGCTTCGTCGGCGTCGGGCAACGGTTTGCCGTGCATGCCCTCCCGGTCCTCGACGGATGAGACGCCGCGGCCCTTGTGGGTGCGGGCGATGACCGCGGTGGGCCGACGGAAGGTGGTGCGGGCCTCGGCCAGTGCCTCGTCGACCGCGCCCACGTCATGGCCGTCGATCTCTATGGTGTGCCAGCCGAAGGCCTGCAGCCTGCGGGCGTACGCATCGAGGTCCCACTCGTGGCGCGTGGGACCGCGCTGGCCGAGCCGGTTCACATCGATGATCAGCGTCAGATTGTCGAGGTGTTCGTACGCTGCATGCTCGACGGCTTCCCAGACGGACCCCTCGGCCATCTCGCTGTCGCCCGACAACACCCACACCCGATAGGGGATCTGGTCGAGCTTCTTGCCCGCGAGTGCCATGCCGACACCGACCGGCAGGCCCTGTCCGAGCGACCCGGTGGCCACGTCCACCCACGGCAGACGGGGGGTGGGATGTCCTTCGAGACGGCTGCCGAGCCGGCGGAAGGTGAGTAGTTCCTTCTCGTCGATGACGCCCGCCGCCCGGTAGAGGGCGTACAGAAGCGGTGAGGCATGTCCCTTCGAGAAGATCAGCCGGTCGTTGCCGGGATGGCCGGGCCGGTCGAAGTCGTAGCGCAGATGGTTGGCCAGCAGCACAGCGGCCAGGTCCGCCGCCGACATGGACGACGTGGGGTGCCCGGAGCCCGCCGCGTCGGCGGCTCGGACGGAGTCCACACGCAACTGCTGCCCCAGTTCTGCCAGTTGTTCGTTTCGCATCTCACTCCTCCTTGTCGGTGGGGCCCGGGACGCGGGCGAGTTCCGGTGAGGCGGTGTCCAGCGGAACCGACCAGGAACGGACGAGACCCAGCTGGACGGACTGACGCGGCAGCACTGCGTCCAGCAGCCAGTCGGCGGCGACACGCACCCGGTTGCCGGGCATGGCTGCCAGGTGGTAGCCGCGGGTCACGGCGCCCGCGAGCGGCCCGGACAGCGCAATGCCCAGGGGGTTCGCGGCGGCCTGGACGCCCCCGAGGTCGACGGCGAAGCCCAGATCATGATGTTCGTAAGGGCGCTGATCGCCGTCGCCGAGTGAGGCCGCGACATTGAGTCCGGCCAGCTTGCCCTGGCGCGAGGCGTGCTGAGCAGTCATCGGCGTGTACTCGCCGGGCCGGGTCAAGTCAGGCACGGCCGCCGCGTCACCGCAGGCGAAGACCTCGGGATGTCCGGGCACGCCCAGCCGGGGGTCGACCACGAGACGGCCGCGCTCGACGGGCAGTCCGACCTCGGACACCAGCGGGTCGGGACGTACGCCCACACACCAGATCAATGTTTTCGTGTCGATGAACTCCCTGTCGTCCAGCAGCACTCCGGCCTCGGTGGCCTCCTTGACCGAGGTCCCGGTGCGTACGTCGACACCGCGCCGGCGCAGCACCCGGTCGGCTGTCGACGACAGCCTGTGGTCCAGCTCGGGCAGGACGCGGTCGGCGATGTCGAGCAGAACCCAGCGGGTCCGGCCGCCGCGGTTCCCGGCGGGCCGCCTACGGGTCAGCGCGTCGGTGAACAGCTGCCCCTGAGCGGCGACTTCCGTTCCGGTGTACCCGGCGCCGACGACCAGGAAGGTACGGCGCGACGCGCTCTCCCCCGCACTGGCGGCGACATCGGCCAGCTCGATCTGCCGGGTGATGTGGTCGCGCAGATAGAGCGCCTCGGGAAGTCCGCGGAAGCCATGGGCGTGATCGGCGATCCCGGGCACGGGGAGCAGCTTGTTCACACTGCCGACGGCGAGCACCAGACGGTCGTACGCCAGCGTGCCGGAGCGGCCCTCGGGATCGGTGAAGGCGACGCGCCGCGCTTCCAGATCGACTCCCGTGGCCTCCCCCAGCTGCAGGCGTACCCGCGGCAGTGCGCCGGGGAGCGAAACACTCACTCGTCGGGGTTCCAGGATCCCCGCTGCGACCTGCGGCAGCAGCGGCAGATAGAGGAAGTAGTCGGTGGGATTGAGCAGGATGATCTCGGCCTCGTCCCGGGCGGTCCTGGAGAGCGCTCGGGCGGCCTGGAAACCGGCGAATCCGGCTCCGACGACAACGACACGGGAACGATTCACGATGACTCCGGCGCGAGTGCGGACTGGGCATGACGAGCCCGGCGGGTGCCCTTGAGCCAGTGCGCCAAACGGGCGCCGTCACTCGTAGCGGCGGTGGTCGCGCTCCGCGTCGACCACCGGCGTCGACGGCGGCACGATGACGCGGCGGCGCCTGGCGATGCTGGTGAACGTGGCGACGCCGATGATGCCCACGGCCATCAGGATCAGGCCCACCACGTCGAGATTGGCGCCCTCCACCTTCCAGTCGGTGGCGAACGTCAGTATCGCTCCGGCGGCGATCAGGATGATGCACCCGCCAAGACCCATGTGACTCACCTTCCCTGTACGAATCCCTGCCGACGAACCTCTGCGCAGGGACGGTCACGGCCGGGTACCCGGGCCGGGAGGCGGAAAACAGCGGACTGCGGGCAGAAAACGCCGGGGCAGCAGGTTTGGCAGAAACGCAGGAGAGCACTCGGCGGGCGCGCCGCTCGCGAGGACGCCTCCCCGGCGAGAGGATGGGCTGCGTCAGCCGACTCCCGTCACCCCCGCCGCTCACGCGCATTCGATCAGGACACCGAGGGTTATGGACAACGAACCGAGAGCAGTCAGATCGCAGACTGCCCCATCGAGCGCGTCCGTGTTCGGTGCGCCCTGCTGGGTCAGCCTGATGACCCGGGACCTGCAGGCCGCGCAGGACTTCTACGGTGCGGTACTGGGGTGGCGCTTCCGCAAGGGCCGCATGGGCGAGGAGTTCAGCGTCGCCTTCTCCGACGGCGCGCCGGTCGCGGGCATCGGGGCGCTGGCGCCGAGGCTGCAGGTCGCCGTCGACTGGACGCCGTACTTCGCCGTGACGGACACCGACGAGGCGGCGGCACGCATCCGGGAGCGCAGCGGCACGGTCGCGGTCGGGCCGCTGTCGTTCGCCATGGGGCGGGGAGCCCTGGCGGCGGACCGCGACGGCGCCGTCTTCGGGATCTGGGAAGGGATGCTCATTCCCAACTGGCACCGGTGGCGCAAGAGCGCTCCCGCTTGGCTGCGCCTGCGCACCCGCAACGCCTTCGATGCCGCAATCTTCTACGGAGAAGTCCTGGAGTGGGCGACGGACCGCCCGGGCTGCTGCCAGGTCAGCTACGAGGGGGAGGAGGTCGTGCTCCGCAGTGAGGGGCACGTTCTGGCGCGCATCAGTTCCGGGGCGTCGGGAGAGGCGCCCGATCCCATGATCAGGCCGAGGTGGCATGTCCACTTCCCCGTCGAAGACGTGGCGGCCACTGTCGATGCGGCCCTGGACAACGGCGCTGTCGTCCTGGAGCGGCAGTCCTCGCCGCAGGGCCTTCAGGCGGCGCTGCGCGATCCCGACGGCGCCCTGTTCACCGTCACCTCCGCACAGCCGTAAGGGCCGGTCGCACAGCGCCCGCGCGGTGACGCGGCTGCGTAGTCAGCGGCCCAGTGAGCGCTTGAGTTCGTCCTTGTTCATGGACGACCGGCCATGGATGTTGCGGCGCTGCGCCTCGGCGTACAACTGGTCGTACGTCGGCCCCTCGGCTCCGCTGTGCGAACGCTTGCCACCGCGCCGCGAAGAGGACATGTCCTCGATGGAGCTTTTGCTCGCCGTGCGGGACTCCCCCGAGCGGGCTCGCTCCTTGTTCACCGTGCGGGCGGCGATCTCCTCGGCGCGCTTCTTGCTCTCGCCGCGCTCCTGAGCGCTCTCCTTGATGTGTTCGTACTGGCGTTCTCGCTTGGCGCTTGAACCGCGAGGCATGACAACTCCTTCGTGGCCCCGTCCGGATGGTTCCCCCACCACCCTGCGGCGGTCCGCCTGCGGCCGCAATCCGGGTCGCCGCCGCGTAAAATCCAGATCGGGCGCGATCGCCCGCATCGCGCCGTCTGCCCGGGATGGGGGTAGTCGCGATCATGCCTGCGCAGGAGCCTTCCGGCCTGAGCGGCGGGCACGACGAACTGTCCGCCGCGCTCGCCGGCCTCGCCGCCGACAACGCGGGTCTGCGCGAGCAGCTCACGCGGCGGCATCTGATCGACCTGGCCACCGGGATCCTGGTGGCGCAGCTGCAGGCGTCGCCCGCCGAGGCCGCCGAGCACCTCGCCCGGCTCGCCGAGGCGACGGGGGTGAATACGCAGGACCTGGCCGCGGACATCGTCAACGGCGTGGCGGGAACCATCGCCGTCGCACCTGCCACCGGGGGCGAGGACGCTCTCGCCGGGGCCCGCCGGATGCGCCAGGTCGTCACCGCGGCCGAGGCGAACGAGGCGGTGAGCGAGGCGGCGGCCACCTTGCTGGACGGCGGCCTGCGCCCGCTCGGCGTGCAGAGTCTGTGGCTGTGGCGGCGCATGGAGTCCGACTGTCTGCGCCTGGCCGGACACGCCGGAGTGAGCGCCACCGAAGCCGCGCGATGGCAGTGGATCCCGCCCGGCCTCCCGGCGCCCTTCCAGTCGGTCCTCACCGAGGGCTCGCCGGTGTGGCTGGCCACGGGGCCGCCCATGGACGTCGTCCTTCCCGGCCCGGGACCCGAAGCCGCCCGCGCACTGCTGCCGCTGCGGCTCCAGGGCGCGACCGTGGGGCTCGCCCTCGCCGTCTGGCCCGGCCGCGCGGATCTCGACGAGAACCTGCGCCGTGCGCTCACCGATCTGATCGACGTGGCGGCGAGGGTACTCAACGCCACGGAGGCCGAACCGTCCCGGTCTCCCCTGCTGGACGACCTGGTCGACGCCCTGGCCCATCCGGCGGCTACGGTGCACCGGGGTCCGGACTCCTCGACGCTGTCGGTCGAGCACCTCAACGAGCCGGCGTCCGAAGCCCTCGGCGGCACCTACCAGGCAGTGGGGCAGCCGCTCGAAGTGGCCTTCCCCCGGCACCATGGCGACCTCGCGCCGCTCATCCGGCGCGCGTACGAGGCCACTTCCCTCCAGCGCGCGGCCCGCGTCCCCGTGGAACACCGCGAGGGCTCCCCCGCCCCGCTCCTCGATGTGCGTGTCCTGCCGGCCGGCGACGAACGGGCGGTCGTCCTGTGGCACACCGGCAGCGACCTGCGGACGGCCGCCACGCGCGCGGTGAGCCAACTCCAGGGCGTCGCGCCGTTCGAGGACGATCTCGTCGCCGGTACATCGAGCTGGAGCGAGCAGGCGTACGGAGTTCTCGGCGTCGATCCGCAGTCGCAGCCGATCCCTCTCTCGAAGCTGCTGCTGCGGGTGCATCCGGAGGACGGCGACGATCTGACCGAACTGCTGTCGACGCTCACCGAGCGGCGCAAGGGCGCGGTCGCGGTGGTGCGGGTCATCCGGGACGACGGTGGGCTGCGGCATGTACGGATCGCGGCGGAGCCACTGCTCGACGAGGGGGTCCTCACCGGGCTCACCGGCGTGTACCAGGACGTCTCGGCCGGGTTCCACGCCGAGGTGGCCCTCACCGCCACCTTCGACCAGCTCACCGCCGTACAGGCGCAGGCAGCCCTGCGGCACCGGCTGGCCCTCCAGCTCCAGCAGGCGATCGTCCCCGAGATGCCCGCACTGCGGCGCCTGCCCGGGCTGCAGGCGACGGCCCGTTATCGCCCCGCGGTCCAGGAGTACCGCGTGGGCGGGGACTGGTACGACGTACTCCCGCTGCCCAACGGCAGGGTGCTGGTCGCGGTCGGCGACATCGCCGGGCACGGCATCGACTCCGCCACGGGAATGGTGGCCCTGCGCAACGCCCTGCGGGGGCTGGCCTTCACCGGGCACACACCGGGACGGCTCATGCAGTGGCTGAACGAGGTCACCCTGAACACGCAGGGACACCCGACGGCCACCGCGGTCTGCGCACTCTACGATCCGGCCGACCGGACGCTGTGCTGGGCGAGCGCCGGGCATCTGCCGCCGCTGCTGCTGCGGGACGGCACGGCGCAGCTGATCGACCCGCCGCGCGACATCCTGCTGGGAGCCGTACCCTCATCCGTTTACCGGGAGACGATCACACAGCTGAAGCCCGGCGACACGCTTCTGCTGTACACCGACGGGCTCATCGAGCGCCGTCACGACGGGCTGGACCAAGGGTTGGAGACACTGCGGCGGGCGGCCCAGGAGCTGAGCACCTGCGAGGTCGAGGAGCAGGCCGACCGGCTGCTGAGCGAGGCCACGGGCGACACGGACGACGACACCAGCCTCATTGCGATCCGCGTCGTCTGACGTCGGCGCTCACTCAGCGTCCGCGCGCCAGCCAGGTACGGATGCGCGCCATCAGATCGTCCGCGTCCACCGGTTTGGCCACATAGTCGTTGGCTCCGGCCGCCAGTGCCTTGGCGCGGTCGCCCGGCATCGCCTTGGCGGTGACCGCGATGATGGGAACCTCGGCGAAGCTCGGCAGTTCCCGGATCGCCGCCATGGTGGCGTTGCCGTCCATACCGGCCATCATCACGTCCATCACGATGAGATCCACCTCGCCGTGCTCCCCGAGCAGATCGATCCCGGCCCTGCCGTTGTCCGCCTGGAGCACCCTCATGCCCTCTCGCTCGAGGATCTGGGTCATCGCGAAGATGTTGCGGATGTCGTCGTCCACCACCAGGACCGTGTGTCCCGTGGCCGGTTCCTCCTCGCCGGGCGCTGAGGCCGGATGCTCCTGACTGTCGGCGCGGTCCTGCCGTCCACGGTGCTGAGCCCGGACCGGCAGGTAGAGCGTGAAGGTACTGCCAAGGCCCACCGCGCTCTCCACCACGATGGCGCCACCGAGGAGTTGTGCCACCTCACGGCTGATGGACAGGCCGAGTCCGGTTCCGCCGTAGCGGCGGGACGTGGTGCCGTCGCCCTGCTGAAAGGCTCCGAACACACTCTGGAGGCGGTCGGCCGGGATGCCGATTCCGGTGTCGGTGACCCGGAAGGCGACCACCGTCCCGGCCTCGCGCAGCGCGGGCGGCAGTTGCTCGTCGGTGACGGTGTGGGCGCGGAGTTCGACACTGCCCTCCTCGGTGAACTTCAGCGCATTGGACACGAGGTTGCGCAGCACCTGCCGCAGCCGTGCCTCGTCGGTGGTGAGTTCGTCGGGGATCCCCGGCTCGGCCACCACCCGGAACGCCAGCCCGCGCTCGCCCGCCACCGGCCGGAAGGTCGCCTCGACGTAC
The DNA here is from genome assembly GCF_045207475.1 of Streptomyces sp. NBC_00885. Classification (NCBI taxonomy): domain Bacteria; kingdom Bacillati; phylum Actinomycetota; class Actinomycetes; order Kitasatosporales; family Streptomycetaceae; genus Streptomyces; species Streptomyces sp. NBC_00885. The sequence goes on along the minus strand of NZ_CP108796.1, from coordinate 7,811,677 downwards.
TCGAGAAGCTGATGCAGCAGGACCGGCTCGGGATGGATGTCCATCTTTCCGGCCTCGACCTTCGACAGATCCAGGATGTCGTTGATCAGCTGGAGCAGATCGGAACCGGCGGAGTGGATCACCTCGGCGTAGTCGACCTGCTTCTGTGTCAGATTGCCTTCGAGGTTCTGGGCGAGCAACTGGGCAAGGATGAGAAGGCTGTTGAGCGGGGTGCGCAGCTCATGGCTCATGTTGGCCAGGAACTCCGACTTGTACATCGAGGTGCGCGACAGCTGCTGGGCGCGGGCCTCCAGTTCCTGGCGCGCCTGCTCGATCTCCAGGTTCTTCCGCTCGATGTCGCGGTTGCGGTCGGCCAGCAGCGCCGCCTTCTCCTTGAGTTCGGCGTTGGAGCGCTGGAGCTCTTCCTGGCGCGCCTGCAACTCCCCGGAACGGGCGCTCAGTTCGGCCGTGAGGCGCTGCGACTGGTCGAGGAGTTCGTCGGTACGCACATTGGCGATCAGCGAGCTGAGGTTCACGCCGACCGTCTCGATGAACTGGTCGAGGAAGTCACGGTGGATGACGGTCAGGGGGCGCAGCGCCGCGAGTTCGATGACTCCGAGGACCTGCCCCTCGACGACGATCGGCAGCACGACGAGGTTGCCGGGGTCCATGCGGCCGGTGCCGGAGACGATGGTCGCGTAGCCGGGTGGCAGGTCCTCGACCGTGATGGTGTGGCGGCTCTGCGCGGCCTGCCCCACGAGTGACTGGCCGAGCCGGAAGCGGCGGGGTCCTGCGGCCGGGTCGTCGGGCACCCCGTACCCGGCGATCATGACCAGTTCGAGCCCCTCGCCGCCGTCCTGGGCCAGGAAGAAGCCGCCGTACTGGGCGGAGACCAGCGGGGGGACCTCGGTCATGATCAGCTCGGCGACCGCGGAGAGGCTTCTGGTGCCCTGCATGAGGCTGGAGATACGGGCCAGATGCGTCTTGAGCCAGTCCTGCTCCTCATTGGCCCGAGTCGTCGCGCGCAGGGACTCCACCATCGCGTTGATGTTGTCCTTGAGGTCGCCGACCTCTCCGGGGGCCTCGACCGTGATGGACCGGGTGAGGTCGCCCTCCGCGACCGCGCTGGTCACCTCCGCGATGGCCCGCACCTGCCGGGTCAGATTGCCGGCCAGTTCGTTGACGTTCTCGGTGAGCCTCTTCCACGTACCGGAAACGCCCTCCACCTCGGCCTGGCCGCCGAGCCGGCCCTCGCTGCCCACCTCGCGGGCCACGCGCGTGACCTCGGCGGCGAAGGACGACAGCTGGTCGACCATGGTGTTGATGGTGGTCTTGAGCTCCAGAATCTCCCCGCGCGCATCGACATCGATCTTGCGCCTGAGGTCGCCGCGTGCGACGGCGGTGGTCACCTGGGCGATGTTGCGTACCTGGTTGGTCAGGTTGTTCGCCATGGAGTTGACGTTGTCGGTCAGGTCCTTCCAGGTGCCCGACACGCCCTGGACGGTGGCCTGTCCGCCGAGTTTTCCGTCCGTGCCCACCTCGCGGGCGACCCTGCTGACCTCCTCGGCGAACGAGGAGAGCCGGTCCACCATCGTGTTGATGGTCTCCTTGAGCTCCAGGATTTCCCCGCGGGCGTCCACTCTGATCTTCTGCGTGAGGTCGCCGCGCGCCACGGCGGTCACGACCTGGGCGGTTGAGCGGACCTGCGAGGTCAGATTGTCGGCCATGGTGTTGACGCCCGTGGTGAGTTCCCGCCAGACGCCACGCACATGGGGTTCCCGTGCGTGACCGCCGAGCAGCCCCTGGCCACCCACTTCCCGGGCGACCCGGGTGACCTCGGAGGTGACCAGCGTCAGCTGCTCCACCATGGCGTTGTAGATGGTCGCGATCTCGCCGAGCAGCCCGCCGGCGTCGTCGGGCAGCCGAGTGGAGAGGTCTCCGTCCCGTACGGCCGTGAGTCCGGCCAGCAGCTTTCTCAGCCCGTCCTCACCCAGATCGGCGGGGGGCCGGGCCCGGTGCGGATCGGGCGTGTGGGCGGGCACATCCATCGCTGACCTCGCGCTGTCGTGACTCAACGGCGCCCCGCTGTCCGACCGGGCGGACAGGCGGTCGGGGCGGCTCTCCCCACTCTGACACGCAGTACTGACGCGGACACCCCGGGCGCCGGAAAACCGCAGCTCACCCGGTCCCTAGGCCTCGGGGTCACTCGGGAACGCCGACCACGAACCAGACGGCCTTGCCCGTTTCGCGCGGCACCCATCCCCAGCCGTCGGAGAGCTGCTGCAGCAGATACAGGCCGTGCCCCGAGGACCTGGCCGCCCGGTGCGGGCCGTGCCGTCGGGGCCGTACCGGACTGGTGTCGCTGACCTGGACCCACAGCCGGCCGGGAGCCCTGTCGAGCCCTAGCTCGACAGGCGTCCCGCCGTGCAGGCACGCATTGGTGGCGACCTCGGAGACAAGCAGCAGTACGTCCGCCTTCAGGACGCTTCCGGACGGGCCGGAGAGGCTGTACCACTCGTCGAGCACCTGCCGCGTCAGGTCGCGGCACCGGCTCACCACTCCCGGCCCGCCCGACAGCGGAAATCGGCGGCTGTCGGTCGCCTGCCGTTGTTTCTGTGCCCCATCCACAGGGTGCGAGTGCCCCATCCGGCGGCATCAAAGCACCGTAAATGGGCATCTTCAAGGCAGACGCTCATCCGACGGTCACGCTGCATCGGCAGCGCCGGCCTCCGCCCCGTCGAGGAAGTCTCATGTCCACCAGGACTCGAACCGAGCCGATCCATACCGAGCAGGCAGGCGTCGCCCGTCGCGGCGCGCCGGACGGCATACCGGAGATCGCGGACCCGCTGTCCGTCAGCACCGTGGACGCACGGACCCTGTCGACCTCGCTGTTCAAGCGTCTCGCCACGCTCGAAGAGGGCACCGCTGAGTACTCGTATGTCCGCAACACCCTGGTCGAGCTCAACCTGAGCCTCGTGAAATTCGCCGCCCGGCGCTTCCGCAGCCGGTCCGAGCCCACCGAGGACATCATCCAGGTCGGGACGATCGGCCTCATCAAGGCGATCAACCGCTTCGACGCCGAGCGCGGCATCGAATTCACCAGCTTCGCCCTGCCGACCATCGTCGGCGAGATCAAGCGCTTCTTCCGCGACACCAGCTGGGCCGTCCAGGTGCCACGCCGTCTCCAGGAGCTGCGCATCGACCTGGCCCGGGCCCGCGACCAGCTGGAACAGCACCTGGGCCGCTGCCCGACCGCCGCCGAGCTGGCCGGCCATCTCGGGATCACCGAGGCCGAGGTGGCCGAGGGCGAGCAGGCGGCGAACGGTTACCTGGCCCGCTCCCTGGACACACCGGTCGACGAGGACGACGCCGTGACCGCTCTGACCCGTGGCCTGGGCAACGAGGACCCGGCCTTCGACATCGTCGAGGCCGTCGCCACCCTCAAGCCGGTGATCGCCTCGCTCGGGGAGCGGGACCGGCTGATCCTCTCGCTGCGCTTCGGCGAGGAACTGACGCAGTCCGAGATCGGCGCCCGGCTCGGACTGTCGCAGATGCATGTCTCACGGCTGCTGGCCGCCATCTACGCGACGCTGCGGGCCGCACTCCTCGACGACGCCTCCTCCTGAGCCGCTCGGTCCTGAAGCGCCCGGGACCTACGGGGGCTGCCGCTCCCCCGCCGCGTGCGCCGGAGTGCCGACCTCCAGCCAGACGATCTTGCCGTCGCCCACGGGCGCCCAGCCCCAGCTCCGCGCCAGCCGCTCGATCACGATCAGGCCGTGCCCCCCGGGCTGCGAGACGACCTGCGGCACCCTCGGCCTCGGATGCTCGGGGCTGGCGTCGGCGACCTCGATCCGCAGCCGGTCGCCCGTGTGGTTGAGCACGAGCTCGGTGGGCCCGCCCGCGTGCAGACAGGCGTTGGTGACCAGTTCCGACACAAGGAGCAGCACATCCTCGGCAAGCTCCTCGTCCTGCCGCGTCCTGGCCGGCGTCCACCCCCAGTCGGCCAGAGCGTGTTCGGTGAAGTCACGGCAGCGGCCCACGACCCCCTTGGTGCCGAACAGCGCCAGTCGACGGGTCTGCCCCTGCCCGCGGACGCTCACGCCCATCCGTTCCTCGCCTACTTCGGCCGCTCGTCCGCCAGCGCCTCGTCGAGGCCGGCGTACACCGGGAACACCGCCTGGGCACCGGTGATGTCGAACATGCGGGCCACCGGCGGCCGCAGCGCGGACAGCGCCAGACGGCTGTCCGCCTCGCGCGCCGCGAGCCGCGCCCGCAGCAGCAGGTTCAGGCCGGTGGAATCGCAGAAGCTCAGGTCCGCGCAGTCGACCACGATCCGCTCGGGTGCGGCCCGCACAGCGTCCGACAGAGCCTCACGCAGCGGCTCGGCCGTATCGTGATCGAGTTCGCCCGACAGCACGAGGACGACGGCACCGGCCACGGGCCTCACTTCGACGCCGAGGCGTCCCTTGTGGACGGCACCGTCCCCCTGCGGCTGTCCGGCGACTCCCGACACCATGGGGGCTCTCCCGCTCCTCGACGTTCATCCGGTCCTGTCGATGCTTTCGACGTTGGCAGGGCGAGACCGCGTCCGCCACCGGACCCGTTCCCGCGCCCGCTTCCCGGGACTCAGGAGACGTACCCGCTGCCCGGGTCTCCACACCCGCAGGAGCTTGCTCCGGCGAAGCCGTCAGGACCGGCGCGAGAGTGCGCTGACGATTTCGTGTGCGGTGCGGTACGTGTGGTGGGCGGGCAGCCGGTTCACCATGGCGACCAGCCGGTCGGGAGCATGCCGCGCGGTCAGAGTGTGTACCAGTTCGCGACGCGTGGCCGGGAAGACCGTGCGGCCCAGGTGTCGCGCCAGTTCGAACCGCAACTGCTCGTCGGGGCCCAGAGAGCCCATCGTGGTCACGAAGCCGGACGCGATCTCCGGGTCGTCGTCGGCGCCGGGCTCGGGGTCGTGCCACTCCTCCACCCGCGTGGGGTGTCCGGAACGGAGCAAGCCCTGCAATTCATGCTTCATCTCTTCGTCCTTGTGGACGCTGAGGCGATCACTGCCTCGCTGCATGTCCTCCTCCTCGATCGTGGGGAGACTGTGCACGTACCCGATCGGCGCCTTCTGACACAGGCCGAAGGCACACGTTTCCGAACGGTTCGACCGGGCACCTGCGTCATGTGCTCCGGACAGGAGGCACGTCCCGTGAGAGCGATCAGCTCCCGGCGTGCACCGGCCCTGCCCGGCGGATCTCCGGTGATCCGACAGGAACCTACGCCCGCCCGAATGAGGAAGACCACTCTCAGGGAGCTGCGAGCACCATGCGTACCCAGACGAACCGCAAGCATCCGCACGACGACGCACCCGACACCACGGACGCGTTCCGCAGGATGGCCGCACTGCCGGACGGAGCCGAACGGCGGCTCCTGCGCCAGGAGATCGTGTACGCCTGGCTGCCCATGTCGCAGCGGCTGGCCGGCCGCTTCCGCAACCGCGGGGAGTCCCTCGAGGATCTGCGGCAGGTCGCCGCCCTCGGCCTGGTCAAGGCCGTCGACCACTACGACCCTTCCCGCGGCCACGCATTCGAGAGTTACGCCGTACCCACCGTGGTCGGCGAGGTCAAGCGCCACTTCCGCGACCACATGTGGGCCCTGCATGTCCCCCGCCGGGTCCAGGATCTGCGCAACCGTGTCCGGGTCGCCCGCCGGGATCTCGCCCAGTCCGTCCCCGGCCGCGATCCGTCGGCGGCCGAAATCGCCCGGCACACCGGACTGACCGAGGAAGAGGTGCGGGAGGGTCTCGCGGCGCTCGAGAGCTTCACCGCGCTCTCCCTCGACGCCGAAACAGCCGGTTCCGAGGACGGATACTCCCTGCGCGACACCCTCGGCACACCCGACCCGGCTATCGACGTGCTCGTGGACCGCGAGGCGGTCAAACCGGAGCTGAGCAAGCTCTCGCAGCGCGAGCAGCGCATCCTGTACCTGCGCTTCTTCCAGGACATGACGCAGAGCAGCATCGCGAAGGACCTGGGCATCTCCCAGATGCACGTGTCCCGGCTGATAAGCCGCTGCTGTCGGCAGCTGCGCGAACGGGTCATGCAGGAGGCCGCGTAATCCGTACCGCCCCGGCCCGCACGCACCGCGCGCGGGCCGGTCAGCGGGATGCCCCCCGCCGCGGGCCTTTGCCGCGTGCCCACCGGCGTACGGCGGAGATCCACGGATACCGCTCGTGCTGCTCCCGGGTCACCCGGTCCAGTTCCTCCATCAGGCGCTGCGAGCGGTGGTCCATGTCCAGCTCGTCGAGGATCCGGTCGATCTCCGTGAGCAGCGCTCCGTGCAGCTGCCAGTCGCGCGGATGCCGTTGCACACCCTGGAGAAGGAGCTCCGCGGCCTTCTCCCGCGCGGCGGCGGCCGCAGCGAGTTCGTCGGCCAGCCGGGACTCCGCCGCGTCGGCGCTGCGGCTCACCTGTGTGGTCACCAGTACGGAGAAGCTGACCAGGGCATCGGCGACATGGCTCAGCAACTCCTCGAGGGCGACGCCCACCTCCGGCGGGAACACGTCCTGCCCACCGCGCTTCTTGGCGAGGTCGGTCATCGTGCGGGCAAGTACGCGCAGGACCACCGCACAGATTTCGAGGGTGTCGAGCCCCGTACGCAGCACGACCCGGTGCAGCAGCCCCTCCTTGACCCGCGGATTGAGCCGGAGGCTGTCCTCCGCCTGCCGCAGGGCCCCGTCGACCTCCGCGATGTTGTTGTCGAGCCGGCGTGCCTCATGAAGACGGGCGGCAGCACGCTCGACGGGAGTGGGGCCGCTCAGCTCCTCGCCGATGCGCAGGAGCAGTCGGCGCATGCGCCGGGCGAGGTCCTCGATGGAGTCACCGGCGGGACCCACCCATACCGGGGGCACGAACACGACGTTGAACAAGAGCCCCACGACGGCGCCGATAAGTGTCTCCAGGACCCGGTCCCAGGCCGCGCCGCCGACCTGGGTCACACCGAGCACGAGCATCGCGCTGATCGCGACCTCGGGCACGAACTCGTCGACGCGGACCAGTCGTCCGACCACGAGCGAAGCCAGGATGATCAGCCCCAGGCTCCACCACGTCAGGCCGACGAGCGCACTGAAGCCGATGGCGATCAGTACGCCCGCGACGACGGAGTTCACCCGGCGGATACCGGTCGTGAGGGTGGAGTAGAGGGTCACCTGGACGACGAGGAGCGCCGTGAGGGGCGCGGTGAGCGGCGCCGGTTCGCTGCTCAGCTGCAGGGCGACGACATACGAAATCGTCGCGGCCGCCGTCGAGCGCACCGTCTGGACGACGGCGGGCTCGCGGCGCCGGCGGACCAGTTCGGCCACCGGCGCCGTCACCGACTTGGTCACCTCACGCACTCCTTGATCCTTCCCGCTCGTCAGCGGGCGGACCCGGGCAGTCCTCTAGCGGTGCCCCGGTCAGTTGACCGTGGGTGACGAGCGCTGCCCGGCGGACCCCTTCGCGGGCCGGGTCCGGGCGACGTAGCGCTCCGCCTTGAGCACGGCCTCTCTGGCCGTGCGCTCACCCATCAGCACGCACAGCGTGTACGCCGTGTCCTCGAAGCGCATCCGCGCGCCACGATCGTGGGGCGCGTGCAGAAAGTGGTGTTCGTGTGCCCGATAGAGCACCATCAGGCGGGCGATCACAGCGGTGTCCGGCATCAACATCAGTGCCCTCCTTGAGTGAAAAGCACCAGCGGGCGGTCCGATCCGGCCCCACCGGGGGCACGGACGGCCGCAGCGGGCCTGCCGTACGTCGGAGTCATCCGGCCGTTCATTTTCGCCCGGGGTTGTCACACCCGCCATTCGCGTGACTACCGTGAGCGAACTTCGGTTACCGAAGCGCCACACGGCCGTACGGGGTGCCGCGCATTGCGGAGCGGGCGACAGTGGGAGGAACGGCCGGGAACCGGTGGATCCACCGGCACGGTGCGAAGGAGACGCGATGCACCCCGTGGAGGCGCTGGAACGGATCGCGTTTCTGCTGGAGCGCAGCGGCGCGGAGACCTATCGGGTCCGCGCCTTTCGCACCGCGTCCGCCGTACTGGTGCAGATGTCCGACGACGAGATCCACCGGCGCGCGTCTTCGAAATCCCTGGAAGCGGTCAAGGGCATCGGCCCGAAGACCGCCGGTGTCGTACGCGAGGCCCTGGCCGGTGAGGTGCCCGCCTACCTTCGGCGACTGGAGGACGAGGCGTCCGAGCCGCTGGCCGACGGCGGTACTCACCTGCGTGCCCTGCTGCGGGGCGACTGTCATCTGCACTCGGACTGGTCGGACGGCGGCAGCCCGATCGAGGCGATGGGGCGGGCGGCGATCGCGCTGGGGCACGAGTGGGCCGTGCTCACCGATCACTCTCCCCGGCTGACGGTCGCCGGCGGCCTGTCGGCGGAGCGGCTGCGCGAGCAGTTGGCGGTCGTGGCGGAGCTCAACGCTCGCTGGGCTCCGTTCCGGCTGCTGACCGGCATCGAGTGCGACATCCTGTCGGACGGTTCGCTCGACCAGGAGCCGGAGCTGCTCGACCAGTTGGACCTCGTCGTCGTCTCGGTCCACTCCGAACTGCGGATGGAATCCGCACCGATGACGCGGCGCATGGTCAAAGCCGTCCAGAACCCGCTGGCCGATGTGCTGGGCCACTGCACGGGCCGGCTGGTCTCCGAAAGGCGACGCCCGGAGTCTCAGTTCGACGCCGAAGAGGTCTTCGCCGCCTGTGCCGCTCACGGCACGGCCGTGGAGATCAACAGCAGGCCCGAGCGCCGCGATCCGCCCAGGCGCCTGCTGCGGGAGGCGGTGGCCGCCGGGGCCTTCTTCTCCGTCGACTCCGACGCGCACGCCCCCGGACAGCTCGACTGGCAGATCATCGGCTGTGCCCGGGCAGAGGAGTGCGAAGTGCCCGCCGAGCGAGTGATCAACACCTGGAGCGTCGAGGACCTGCTCGACTGGACCGCGTCCCGGGCGGCCCCGGCCTCCTGACGCCTAGCTCCTGTCCGGCCGGTCAGGACCTGGCCGGGGACCGCTCCACCGAAACTCCAGTTCGCGCCATTTCCGGGACCCCGCAGGGCTGTTCGCGGTGAGTACCTCGCTCTTTCACCCGCACGACACCGCCTCTTCCCTTCCGCTCGTTCCTCTTGGAGACTCCGCTCGCTCCTGTTTCCTCACCCCCAAGAGGGCCACACTCATGCCTGAACTCAATCGGCGGCGCTTCCTGCAGATCGCCGGCGCCACCGCCGGTTTCGCCGCCTTGTCCAGCAGCATCGACCGTGCCGCCGCCATTCCCGCGGCACGCCGCTCCGGCACCATCCAGGACGTCGAGCATGTCGTCGTGCTGATGCAGGAGAACCGTTCGTTCGACCACTACTTCGGCGCGATGAAGGGCGTACGCGGCTTCGGCGACCCGCGCCCCGTGTCCACGGGCCCCGGCAAGTCGGTCTGGTACCAGGCGGACGGCAACAAGGAGGTCCTGCCGTACCACCCGGACGCCGAGGACCTCGGCATGCAGTTCATCGCGGGCCTCGACCACGACTGGGCGGGCGGCCACAAGGCCTGGAACAACGGCAAGTACGACCAGTGGATACCGGCCAAGTCGGCCGGCACGATGGCGTATCTGACGCGCAATGACATTCCGTTCCACTACGCCCTCGCGGACGCGTTCACCGTCTGCGACGCGTACCACTGTTCGTTCATCGGAGCCACCGACCCCAACCGCTACTACATGTGGACGGGTCACACGGGCAACGACGGCAAGGGCGGCGGTCCGGTCCTCGGCAACCAGGAGGCCGGCTACGACTGGACGACGTACCCGGAGCGGCTGCAGCAGGCCGGTATCTCGTGGAAGATCTACCAGGACGTCGGCGACGGCCTGGACGCGGCCGGATCCTGGGGCTGGATCGAGGACGCGTACCGCGGCAACTACGGCGACAACTCACTGCTGTACTTCAACCAGTACCGCAACGCCAAGCCCGGTGACCCGCTGTACGACAAGGCCCGCACCGGCACCAACGTCAAGGGCGGCGACGGCTACTTCGACGTGCTCAGGGCCGATGTGCAGGCCGGGAAACTCCCCCAGGTCTCCTACATCGCCGCCCCCGAGGCCTTCAGCGAGCACCCCAACTGGCCGGCGAACTACGGCGCCTGGTACATCGCGCAGGTCCTTGACGCGCTCACCTCCAACCCCGAGGTGTGGAGCAAGACCGCGCTGTTCATCACGTACGACGAGAACGACGGGTACTTCGACCACGTGCCCCCGCCCTACGCTCCGGCCTCGGCCGCGCAGGGCCTGTCGACCGTGGACACCGCGCTCGACAACTTCGGCGGCAACGCCTCCTACGCCGCGGGCCCGTACGGCCTCGGCCAGCGCGTTCCCATGCTCGTCGTCTCCCCCTGGAGCACCGGCGGATTCGTCTGCTCCGAGGTCTTCGACCACACCTCGATCGTCCGGTTCATGGAGCGCCGCTTCGGCGTGAGCGAGCCGAACATCTCACCGTGGCGGCGCGCCGTCTGCGGCGACCTGACCTCGGCCTTCGACTTCGGTCTCAAGAACACCGAGCCCGCCGCACTCCCCGACACCGACGGATACCAGCCGCCGGACAACTCGCGTCACCCCGACTACGTCCCGAAGCCACCCGCCAAGCCCGCGCTGCCCAAGCAGGAGGCGGGTTCGAGGCCCGCGCGTCCCCTGCCGTACGCGCCGGTGGTGAACGGGGCGTCGACGCCGTCGACCGGCCGCTACACGCTCACCTTCAGCGGTGGCGCCTCGGCGGGTGCCCAGTTCCTGGTCGCGTCCGGCAACCGCACGGATGGACCGTGGACCTACACCGCCGCCGCGGGGAAGCAGCTCTCCGACACGTGGAACACGGCTTACTCCAACGATGTGTACGACCTGACGGTGTACGGCCCGAACGGATTCCTGCGCGGCTTCAAGGGACCCGGCAAGGCCGCGGGACCCGAGGTGACGGCCCGCCACATCGCCTCCAGCGGCAGCGTCGAGCTGACGATGACCAACGCGAGCAGCGCCACCTGCCGTCTCACGGTGACGCATGCCTACGGCGGGGCGAAGCGGACGTTCACCGTGCGCCCGGGCGCACGCGTCGTGCACACGGTGGATCTGTGCGGCAGCAAGCGCTGGTACGACCTGAGCGTGGTGTCCGACAGGAACGCGACCTTCCTGCGCCGGTTCGCCGGGCATGTCGAGAACGGCCGGCCGGGCGTGAGTGACCCGGCGATCATGACCGTCTGACCCGGACTCCGGCCCGAAGGGGTCGCCCGCTGTCGGCGGGCGGCCCCTTTTCCCTCGAATGGCGCGCGCGTCCGCCGATCGTGCAGAACCCTCCCGTGCTTTTGTCGATTATCGGTTGAGATCCGATGGGATTCGACGGGACTCGATGTCGGAGGAGATCTCTGTGCGCAGCTTCACCCTCTCCGCTGTTCTGGTCGCCACGCTGGCCTCGGGCGGCTCCCTGTGGACGGCCGATCAACTGGCATCCCCGTCCCCCGGCGCGGACCATTCCAAGGGCACCAATGTCCTTCTCGCCGGAATCGACCGGCGCACCGGGATGTCCGCCGAGGAGATCAAACGCCTGCACGTCGGCGGCAAGGGATGCGACTGCACGGACGTGCTGATGCTGGTGCACATCGCCGAGGACGGTCGCCGGATGACGGCGGTCTCCATTCCCCGTGACTCCTATGTGGAGTTCGCCGATCACGCGCATCCGCGGCACTCCGGAAAAATCAACGGCGCCTTCGCGCACGGCGGCGGAGATCTCGCGGTTCGGACCGTGGAGAAGGCAACCGGCCTGAAGATTGACCATTATCTCGAGACGGACTTCACCGGCTTCGTGAACGCGGTCGACGGTTTCGGCGGCGCGAAGGTGTGTACGGACAAGCCGCTGGTCGACCTCGGCTCGGGGCTGAACCTGCCGGCGGGAACACGCGTGCTGGACGGGCGCCGCGCCCTTCGCTACGTCCGCGCCCGCCATCTCTCCCCGCCCGGCGATCTCGGCCGGGTCCGGCGCCAGCAGCGCCTGCTCATCGACATGCTCTCCCGGCTGAGGGAGGAAGGGGCGTTCGCCAACCCGGCCGCTACGGCAGAGACGGCGCTGGCGCTGCACCGGTTCGTACGCGCCGACGAGGACACGAGCCTCGCGGATCTCGCGCGTCTGGGCTCACTGCTGGGCGGGCTCAATGCGGATCAGACGGAGTTCGTGACCGTCCCGATCTCGGAATTCGACTACCGCGTGCCGGAGTGGGGCTCCTCACTGCTGTGGGACACGGAGCGCTCCGCGGCTCTGTGGGAAGCGCTGCGCGAAGACCGGACGATCATCGACGACGCGGGGATCCGCCCGAGCAAGGACGTTCCGGTGGAGATTCCGTCGGCCTGGATTCATGTGCGGGTGACGGACCCTGAGGTCGCCGGTGCGCTGCGGGACAACGGCTTCGTGATCGAGGACGGCTCTGGGCAGGCTGGGGAGCCGCGCCCCGAGGGTCCGACCGTCATCACCTACGACCCGTACTGGGAGCGGTACGCGGTGACCCTCAAGGCCGCGATCCCCGGCGCCGAGCTGCGCCCGGTCGCCGGGCACGGCCCGGTCTTCGACGTCGCCGTCGGATCGGAGGCCGCCTCGGTCGTCAAGGTGGTCCACGACCGGAGCAGCGTCGAGGGTGCGCCGGTCACCGGAGACCGGCTCCGGTGCGCAGCCACCGAGTGAGGTGCCCGGTGCGCCGCGGCGGACGTCTCAGTCCATCTGGAGCACGGACAGAGTGTTCCCCGACGGGTCCGTGAACCAGGCGATCGGCGGGCCCTCCGCGCGCATGATGCCCTTCCCGTCCTGGTCGAAGCCGGCGTACCGCTCGAAGGTCACACCGCGCCGGGCCAGTTCGTCGACGGCTTCGTCGATGTCGGGGACAGGGAAGTTGAGCACGGTGAAGTTCGCCGCGACGTGGTTCGGCTTGGGGTAGACGAAGATCTCCGCGCCGCTTCCGAGATGCAGCGTCAGCATGCCGCCAGGGGGGCCGGTCTCCTCGGTGACCCGAAGGCCGAGCGTCTGGCCGTAGAACTCCCTAGCCTTCTGAAGATCGTTGACCGCGAAACCGCTGAACGCCTTGCTGTTCGTGAGCATGGTCGCTTCCTTCCGTCTGCCGTGCGGACGAGCGGGTACGAGTATTCACACGGGACCGCAGGCCAGGGCCGCGAACCGGCCCGGGGCGCGGGATGACGGGAGCGATTCCCCCCGATGGCCGAGGCGATGGCCGAGGCGTCGGTCAGCTGTCCTGACCGACCGGTTCGAACTCGCACCAGACCGCCTTGCCTTCGCCCCTGGGCTCCACGCCCCAGCGTGAGGCAACCGCGTCGATCATCATCAGTCCCCGTCCCGAGGTCGCCGCTTCACCCGGCGTCCTGCGGCGCGGCCAGACGCTGGAGCGGTCCTTGACCCACAGCCGCACGCGCCGTACCGGTTCGGGCAGGACTTCGAGCGTGAGGACGGCGCCGCCCTCCGTGTGGAGGAGTACGTTCACCAGCAGTTCCCCGGCGGCCAGTTCCACATCGTCCGCGAGGCCGGGCAGCCCCCAGTCCTCCAGGGCATGACGCAGCGCGGTGCGTGCCTCGGCAAGACCCTCGGGGTCGGCCTGGTGGATGTACAGGTGGATGCGCGGCGCCCGGTGGGTGCCGGGGTCGGGTGCCCGGCGCAGTACGAGCAGAGCGACATCGTCGCCGCTTCCCCAGCGCTGCCACAGCCGGTCCGACAGATGGTCGGCGAGGGCCCCCGCCTCCTGGGGACCCGTACGTACGGCGTCGGCGAGCGCGTCCATTCCGGCCGCGATGTCCAGGCCGGGTTCCTCCACCAGGCCGTCGGTGCACAGGACGAGGGTCTCGCCGGGTACCAGGTCCAGCCGGGACTCGGGGTACTCCTCCTCCCTGAAGGCCGTGGCCAGGCCGAGCGGAAGTCCGCCGCGTAGGTTCGGCCGGCCGACCCGTCCGTCGGTGTGCCGGATCATCGGCCCCAAGTGGCCCGCGCGGACGGCCCGTACGCCTCCCGAGACCAGGTCGACCTGGGCGTACGTACAGGTGGCGAAGCGTTCGGTGTCGAGTTCGGCGAGGAAGCGCGACGACCGTGCCAGCACGGTCGAGGGGTCGTGGCCCTCCCCCGCGAACGCCCGCAGCGCGATGCGCAGTTGGCCCATGATGGCGGCCGCGTGGGTGTCATGCCCCTGGACGTCGCCGACGACGATCCCGACCCGCCCCCGTGGCAGCGCGATGACGTCGTACCAGTCACCGCCCACCTCCCGGCCGCTCCACGCCGCGTGGTAGCGCACGGCGATCTCGGCGCCAGAGAACTGAGGTATGTGGCGCGGCAGCATGGAAGCCTGCAGACCGGTCGCGAACTCCCTCTCCTTGTCGAAGAGAACGGCTCGTTGCAGCGACTGGGCGACGATTCCCGCAAGCCCCAGGCACAGGGTGCGGTCCTCGGAGGAGAACCTGTTCCGGCCCCGGTAGAAGAGTGCCAGCCCGCCGATGGGACGGGCCTGGGCGACCAGCGGGAGGAAGGCGGCCGCGTCGACTCCGTGCCGCCCGCGGATGTGGGGCTCCAGCCTCGGAAACGTGTCGACGAGCTCGACCAGCGAGGTCACGAACCGTGGCTGCTGGGTGAGGACGGCCTCGGCGAGCGGCAGCGATCCGTCCAGACGATTGAGGGTGAGATCGGCCAGTACTTCCGTCCCCATCCCGGACATGGCGATGATCTTGAGCGTGGAGCCCTCGACCAGTGCCAGGGCCAGCCCGTCCGCGCCGAAGCGCTCCAGGCCGCCGCTGCCCGTCAGGGCGGCGGTGACATCGTCCACGGTCACCGCTCTCGACAGCACTTCCGTGGTGCCCTGGACCATGGCGGTCATCCGCTGCCGGTCCGCCTCCAACGGGCTGATCACCGTGAATTCGGTGAGCTCGGTGGTCGCGTTGCGCACGATTCCGACGACCCGGTAGGCCTCGCCGTGGGCATCGCGCAGGATGCGCCCCCGCGCATGGGACCACTGACGGATCCCGTTGCGGCGTCTGACCTGGAAGTACGCGCCGTACGAGGACCGTCCGCGCTCGATGGCCTGCTCGAAGGCCGCATCGAGGCGCAGTTGCTCCTCGGGAGGCACGCGGGACTCCAGGGACTCGGGCCTGCCGTCGTACTCCCCCGGGCCCAGGTCGAACACGGCCTGCGCCGCCTCGTCGAGATCGAGGGTCCCGTTCCGCAGATCCCAGTCGAAGCTGCCCATGCGGTTCAGGGCCAGCCTCTCGCCCGGACCAATCGCGGGCCAGTGCCGTCCTGCCATGCGCTCGCTCCGGAGGAGGGACCGGAAGTTCCGGTCTGGCGGCCAGGATCGTGGCCAGCATAGCTTTGCGAAATTTGCCCCGCACTATGGCGTTTTCTCGGCGTGCGGCTCCCAGTGCAGCGGGTAATCCTCCGCCCCGGCGTCCTCCACCCAGCGCAGCCGGTCGCTCACCAGGGGGCGCCGCTCGGCCGGGCACGCCTCCAGCAGCCGCCGCAGCATCGTGCGGATCCTGAGCAGCACCATGGGTGCATTGACGGCGGCAACAGTGACGTCGTCGACCGAGCTGGTCACATACCCCTCCCATGCAGGCACCGGGACGATCAGCCGGACGGTTCCGCCGGCGTCGGCGACCCGGCCGATGTCCAGGTCGCGGTCCGCGAGGCGGATCAGCAGGTCCTCGATATGGTCCAGCGCCTGTACGGCGGTGGCGGGATCGTTGACCGCGGGCGAGAGCGCCTTGAGCGCGATGTCGGCCAGCAGCCGGAAGGGGAATTCGGGGTCCTGGGCGAAGCTGCGCTCCTCGCTGGTCAGCAGCGCCCCGCGCAGCACCTCCTCGGGCAGCTCCCCGCCCCGCACCTCGGCGAGCGCCATCCCGCGCGCCATCATGGCGCCCACCGACTGACGCAGGGTGATCACGCAGCCGTACTGCCCCGCCACGGTGACCAGTGCGGGCACATCGATCTGCTGCAGGACCGCCGCTCGCCCGGTCCACCGCACGATGACGGCCTTTCCCGGGCCGGGCGGTGCACCGGCAGCGGGCGCGGCGTCCCCGTACGGCTTCGTGTACAGCACATCGAATACGTGGTGCGCCCGTGACGTGATGGCCGCCAGCGTGGGTGCCAGCTGGAGCGACTGGAACGCCCTGGTCTGAAGGTTGCGCATCAGGAGCAGTGCCACCAGCGCGAGCAGCACAGCCACCCACGGCAGAAACGCCGACACCCTCTGCTCCGTCCCGATCGCCAGCCCCGCGGTCATCGAGAAGACGAAGACCCCGATGGCGAAGGCGAAGGTCCGCCACACGATGGGATCGTCCCGGAACAGGCCGAGCCGGGGGCTGAAGGTGGTGGCGTTGAACTGCACGACAAGGAACAGCACCGAGTAGATGATGCTCACCAGGCTGATGACGCCGAACCCGACGGTGAAAAGCAGGTTCACCACACGGCCGGCGTCGACCTCCGGCCCCGCCGTCACCTCCGGGACCGCCAGACCGAGGCCAAAGCCGACGACGGCGCAGAGCAGCTGGCTCAGCTCCGCGCGCATGGCACGCCGGGGCCGGTGGAAGAGCCCGGCGGGCCGGCTCCGCCCCCTTGGCCGCGTCCGGGCACCGCGGGGTTCGCCACCATGGTCCGCTCGCTCGGCCATCCGGCCTCCTACCGGTCTCGGACGACGCATCGAAAGCCCGGGTGAGGGATCATCACACCGCCCGGTCACGTATCGGAAGGCTGAGTTCACGGTACGAAAGGACCGTCCACGCCGCGCGCCGGACACTCGATCGGCCCAATCACCAACGCCCCCGCCAGGACATTCACCGTGCGAGCCCGCAGGCTGAGGCGTGAGAGTCCCGGACGAGGCACCGGGAGCACCGGACAGGCGCGCATCCCCAGGAGGCCGCTCATGACCGCAGCCGGCGGACTCGCCCTCATCGCCCTCGGAGCAATATTCAGGTACATCGTCGGCTGGCACCTCAGCTGGGTCGACGTCGATGTCCTCGGCTCTGTTTTCATGATCGCGGGCGCTGCTGCGCTCGCCTTCGGCACCGTCACGGCCTTCAGCAGAGAGCGCCGCATCGCGCGCCGCGTCAGGTCCCATACCTATGAGCCGCGCTGGTACGACGAGCCGCCCCAGTCGTGACGTGACCTGCGCGCGGCGTGATCGCGCTGATCATCATGGGCGGGGGCGCCCTGGCCGCACCCGCCGGGGCGCGGGCCGCCACCCGTCCGATTCCCGGCCCCGAGTGGGCCTCGGCCGAACCGGCGCCCGCAGGGCCCGAGTTGCGCCATGTCGCCGTCGCGATCAGCCGGTCCAGGTCCAGTCGGCGACCTCCGGGAGGTCGGTGCCGTGCTCGCGGATCCAGGCGTGGTGGCGGGTGCGCGTGTCCGCCATCTCCTGGCGTACAGCCACGGCCCGTACACCGAGCCCGGGGACCCGGTCGATGACATCCATGACGAGCCGGTACCGGTCGAGGTCGTTGCGTACGACCATGTCGAAGGGCGTCGTCGTCGTGCCCATCTCCTTGTAGCCGCGGACGTGGAGGTTGGGGTGACCCGCCCGGCGGTAGGCCAGGCGGTGGATCAGCCAGGGGTAGCCGTGATACGCGAAGATCACTGGCTTGTCCCGGGTGAACAGCGCGTCGTACTCGAAGTCCGCCATCCCGTGCGGGTGTTCCTCCTGAGGCATCAGCCTCGTCATGTCTACGACGTTGACGACGCGCACCGCGAGGTCGGGCAAGTGCCGGCGCAGCAGCTGCGCGGCGGCCAGCACCTCCTGGGTGGGCACGTCGCCTGCGCAGCCGAGGACGACGTCCGGTTCACGTTCGTGATTCGTACCCGCCCAGTCCCAGATCCCGGCTCCGCGTGCGCAGTGGGCGCGGGCCTGGTCCATCGACAGCCAGTCGAAGCAGGGCTGTTTGCCCGCGACGATCACGTTGACGTAGTCGCGGCTGTGCAGGACATGGTCGGCGACGGACAGCAGGGTGTTGGCGTCCGGCGGCAGATAGACCCGTACGACCTCGGGGCTCTTGTTGAGGACATGGTCGACGAAACCGGGATCCTGGTGCGAGAAGCCGTTGTGGTCCTGCCGCCAGACGTGCGAGGTGAGCAGGTAGTTGAGGGAGGCGACAGGCGCACGCCACGGCAGCGACCGGGCGGTCTTGAGCCACTTGATGTGCTGGTTGACCATCGAGTCGACGATATGGACGAACGCCTCGTAGCAGGAGAACAGTCCGTGCCGGCCGGTGAGCAGATAGCCCTCCAGCCAGCCCTGGCACAGATGCTCGGAGAGCACCTCCATGACCCGGCCGTCGTGGGTGAGGTGTTCGTCGGTGGCCCTGGTCTGTGCCTGCCACGCCTTGCCGGTGACGTCGAAGAGGGCGTCGAGGCGGTTGGATGCGGTCTCGTCCGGTCCGACGACACGGAAGTCCCGGCGTTCAGCCGTGTCGGCCATGATCTGTGCGAGAAGGCCGCCCAGTACGCGGGTGGGTTCGTGCAGGGTCGCGCCGGGCTTGTCGACGGGGACGGCGAAGTGTTCCAGCGGGGGCACGGGCAGGTCCCGCACGAGAAGTCCGCCATTGGCGTGCGGCGTGGAGCCGAGGCGCCGCTCGCCCCCGGGGACGCAGGCCAGCACCTGCGTGCTCGGCCTGCCCGAGGCGTCGAAGAGCTCTTCGGGACGGTACGAGCGCAGCCATGCCTCCAGCTGGGCGAGGTGCTGAGGGTTGTCCCGTACGCCGGCGAGCGGGACTTGGTGGGAGCGCCAGGTTCCTTCGACGGGGACGCCGTCGACCTCGTGGGGTCCGGTCCAGCCCTTCGGCGTACGGAGCACGATCATCGGCCAGCGCGGCCGTTGCCGCTCTCCCCCGCTGCGGGCTTCCTGCTGGATCTCTTCGATGCGATCCAGCGCCTCGTCCATCGCCGCGGCCATCGCCCGGTGCACCTGCTCCGGTTCGTCGCCGGTGACATGGAGCGGCTCATGGCCGTATCCACGCAGCAGATCGTCGAGTTCCGCCTCGGGCAGCCGGGACAGGACCGTCGGGTTGGCGATCTTGTAGCCGTTGAGGTGGAGGATCGGCAGCACCGCGCCGTCGCCCGCCGGGTCGAGGAACTTGTTGGAGTGCCAGGAGGCGGCGAGCGGTCCGGTCTCGGCCTCGCCGTCGCCGATCACACAGGCGACCAGGAGCTCCGGATTGTCGAGCGCCGCGCCGTAGGCGTGCGCGAGGGAGTAGCCGAGCTCTCCTCCCTCGTGGATGGAGCCGGGCGTCTCGGGTGCGACGTGGCTGGGCACACCGCCGGGGAACGAGAACTGCCGGAAGAGCCGTTCCATACCTGCCGCGTCCCGGCTGACGTCCGGATAGACGGCGCTGTAGCTGCCTTCCAGCCAGGCATTCGCGAGGACTGCGGGTCCCCCGTGGCCCGGACCCCAGATGCACAGGGCGGACAGATCACGCGCCTTGATGACCCGGTTGAGATGCGTGTGGACGAGATTGAGACCGGGAGAGGTACCCCAATGGCCCAGCAGCCGCGGCTTGATGTGCGCGGGTCGAAGCTCCTCGGTCAGCAGGGGGTTGCCCATCAGATAGATCTGTCCGACCGCGAGGTAGTTGGCGGCCCGCCAGTGCGCGTCGAGCGCCTCCAGCTCCTCGGCGCCCAGCTCCGTGCGGTCCTTAACCTTGACCTTGCGCGTCATCATTTCCTCCATAAGGTCGTTGCATGGCAGTCAAGAAGGGGTCGGAGCAGCCCACGAAAGTGCCGCGTGAGCTGTACGAACGCGAGCTGAACCGGTTGCAGACGGAACTGGTGAAACTTCAGGAGTGGGTGCGCTCCGAGGGCGCCCGCGTCGTTGTCGTCTTCGAAGGGCGCGACGCGGCCGGCAAGGGCGGCACCATCAAGCGGGTCGCGGAACTTCTCAATCCGCGCGTGGCGCGCATCGTCGCGCTCCCCAAACCCACCGAGCGCGAGCGCACCCAGTGGTACTTCCAGCGCTACGCCGAACACCTTCCCGCCGCCGGGGAAATAGTCCTCTTCGACCGGAGTTGGTACAACCGGGCCGGTGTCGAGCACGTCATGGGCTTCTGCACCAAGCAAGAGCACCAGCGCTTCCTCCACCAGTGCCCGATCTTCGAACGGATGCTGGTGGAGGACGGGATCCTGCTGCGCAAATACTGGTTCTCGGTGAGCGACGCCGTACAGGAGCAGCGGTTCCGCCGGCGGCTCGAGGATCCCACTCGGCGCTGGAAGCTCTCGGCCATGGACCTGGAGTCGATCACCCGTTGGGAGGCGTACTCCCGGGCGAAGGACGAGATGCTCGTCCATACCGACATCGCGGAGGCGCCGTGGTTCGTCGTCGAGAGCGACGACAAGCGCCGGGCACGTCTCAACATGATCGCCCACCTGCTGTCCACCGTGCCCTACCGCGATGTGCCGCCACCGGCGCTGACGCTCCCGCCGCGGCCACCTTCCTCGGGTTATGAGCGGCCGCCGCGGGATCTGCAGACCTATGTGCCCGATCATGCGGCGGGGCTCATGGGCTGAAGCCCGGTCAGGGGTGGGTCCATGATCTCCATAGCCTTCCGCTCGGCATCCGAGTGACGTCTCTGTCCGTACGGTCGCACCGGGGGCGGGCCCCGGTGGAGGGGCGGTTCGGCCCCTGTCGGGGACCTTTGGCCCCCCTCGGGTGCCCGGCCAGCCCATGGGGCCCGGGAGTCCCGCGGCAGGAGGCTGGAGCTGAAGCAGCCCCGAGGGAAGACACTGCGATGACAGACACCCAGCGGCAGGTGCACGCACTGCTCACGGACCCCAGCCATTGCCGGCCGGAGCATCGGTCGCCATCGTGACCAATGCCGGAGGTGCGGGCGTCTGGCCGCCGACGCCTGCCTTGAGGGCCTCGTGGTTCGCGGCCAGCGCGTCGGCGGTGCGCGGCCATACCCGCTTCGCGGGCGGCTTGTTCGGACTCGGCGGTACGGCCACCGAGCTGCTTGCCGACGATGCGGCCAGGCTCGCCCCGCTCACCGACCAGGACGTACACGACCTGATCACAGCGCCGCGCTGTGCCCCGCTGCTCTTCGGCTTCCGGGGCGGCGGCCCGGTCGTTTTCGAAGTGCTCGAACAGCCGCTGCGGCGGCTGTCGCGCATGGCCTCGGATCTGCCCCAGCCGGCGGAAGCCGACCTCAACCCTGTCGTGGCACGCCTGACCGCATCACGCCCCCGGACGACCGGATCCGGCTCGTTCCGCGCCGCACTCCGGACCCATATCTGCGCCGACTGCGCGCCGAGCAGGAAGGACTGCTATGAAACACACCAAGGTCAACAGCATCATGGTGACCGATGTGATCCGGGCCGAGTACGACACCTCCTTCAAGGACGTCGCACGACTGCTGGGTGCACACCGCATCAGCGGACTGCCCGTGGTGGACGAGGACAAGAAGGTCATCGGGGTCGTCTCCGAGACCGATCTGATGCTTCGGCAGGCTGCCGAGCCCGAGCTCGGCGCACCCGGTCGCCAGCGCCTGTTGTCCCGGTTCAGCCGCTCGGCCCGAAGCGCCTTGGTCAAGGCACGGGCCAGGACCGCGGGGAGACTGATGTCCTCTCCGGCCGTGACGATCCGCGCCGACCAGTCCATCGCGACCGCAGCCCGGACGATGGCGAAGCACCGCGTCGAACGGCTCCCCGTCGTCGACGAAGAGGACCGTCTGGTCGGCATCGTCACCCGGCGCAACGTACTGAAGGTCTTCCTACGCCCGGACGAGGACATACGCCGGGAGATCATAAAATCAGTGATCGTGGATGCCATGTGGCTCGCGCCGCAGACCGTCACGGTCAGTGTCGACGACGGGGTGGTCACGCTCGAAGGTCAGGTCGAGCGGCTGAGTGAGAAGCCAATAGCGCTCCAGATGACGCGCCAGGTCGACGGAGTGGTCGCGGTCGTCGACAAGCTCAAGTACCGGCTGGACGACTCCCATCTGCAGCCGACAGAGCAGGCACTGCACGGTCTCGGCGAAGAGTGGCTGCGCACGCTCTGAGCCTGGGATCCGAGAGGAGAATCAGCCATGACAGCGAACGTCCTGGTCGCATACGCCACGAAGAACCAGTCCACCGCCGAGATCGCCCGCACGATCGCCGAAACCCTCGACGAGCAGGGCGTTCCTGCCGTGGCCCGTCCCGTCGGCGAAGTGCTCGACGTCGGCGATTACGACGCCGTGGTGCTCGGCAGCGCCCTGTACGCGGGCCGCTGGCTCAGGCCGGCGCGCGGCTTCGCCCGGCGCCATCGACGCGCGCTCACCGGACGCCCGGTGTGGCTGTTCAGCAGCGGCCCGCTGGACGCGTCCGCGCACGAACGCGACATCCCCGCGGTGCGCGGTGCCGTTCGCGTCGCCGAGCGGCTCGACGCCCGCGGACACGTCACCTTCGGCGGGCGGCTCGACGAAGGCGCGACGGGAAGGATCGCGAGAATGCTGCTCCGGCAGGGCCGCGGCGGGGACTTCTGCAACGAGGAGCAGATCAGGTCCTGGGCCCGCGACATCGCTAAGGAGCTCAACGCCGAAGGGGCCCTCTGAAGAAAACCGGCCCGCGCATCGTGAGCGACGTGCTCCGTGACGGGCGGCCGACGGGTCGACGGGCGCGCCGGCCGGGTCCTGACGACGCCTCCTCGCCGGCTCTCAGTCGCCCTGCCGCTCATCCCCGCCGCCCGAGGGCCCGTACAGGTCGAGCAGCCGACCGCGGGCAGACTGCAGCCGGTGCGCGATCACCTCGGCGACGCGGTGCGTGAGGATCCGGTCGAACTCCGGATCCTCGTCGCACAGGGTTCGTACGCTCACGGCGTCGAATTCCATGGCCCGGACCGGTGTGGCCGCCCGGGCGCCCAGATGCCAGTTGCGCGGCGGGAAGAGCCAGGACCAGCCCAGCAGATCTCCCGGGCCGAGGTGCTCGACGACGGCAGCGCGCCGACCCGGCACATGCAGGTCGAGATCGACGGTCCCGGTGCGGATGATCCAGAAGTGGTCGGCGCGGCCGCCTTCCTCGAAGATGCGCGCACCGGCCGGGAACTCCTTCTCCTCGGCAAGTTCCATCAGCCGGCCCCGGCCTTCCGGTGGCAGGACGTTCAGCAGCGTGGACATCGTGGTCATTGCCGTCTCCGTCCCTCGGGGCCGCGTCAGAGGCCTGGGGTGGTCGTCTTCAACCTTGCACCCAGCTTGCGCGGGCGGCGAGGCAACCCGGCAGGGCCCGGATGCCCCGCGCTGGGGCCGGACGGCCCCTGTGCGCCGCGCACCACGCGGAAGACGCTGGTCGGGGCGGGATCAGGCGCACCACTGGAGGAGAGGAACACCATGAAAGCGCTCGTTTTCCATGGCCCGGGCCAGGCCTCATGGGACAAGGTGGCGGATCCGGGCATCCAGGAGCCGACGGACATCGTCGTCCGGGTCGACACCACGACGATCTGCGGTACGGATCTGCACATCCTCAAGGGCGATGTACCCGAGGTGACCCCCGGCACGGTCCTCGGACACGAGGCCGTCGGCGAGGTCGTCGAGGCGGGCAGTGACGTCCGCACGGTCCGCCCCGGGGACCGGGTGCTCGTCTCCTGCATCTCCCCCTGCGGCCGCTGCCGCTACTGCCGCGAGCAGATGTACGGGCAGTGCCGCGGCAACGGCGGATGGGTGCTGGGCCACCTGATCGACGGCACCCAGGCCGAGTACGTACGTGTCCCCTTCGCCGACTTCTCCGTCCACCCGCTCCCGGCGGCGGTGCACAGCAGCGACGCCGTACTGCTGTCCGACATCTTCCCCACCGCGTACGAGGTGGGGGTACTCAACGGAGGTGTGCTGCCGGGCGACACCGTCGTGGTCGTTGGGGCGGGGCCGATCGGACTCGCGACCATCGCGACGGCGCGGCTGTTCTCCCCCGGCAGGATCATCGCCGTGGATCTGGCCACGTCCCGGCTGGACGCCGCCCGTGAACTCGGTGCGGATGCCGTCGTCAACGCGGCGGAAGGGCCGGAGTCGCTGGTCTCGGACCTGACCGAGGGGCTGGGGGCGGATGTGGCCGTCGAGGCCGTCGGTGTCCCCGAGACCTTCGAACTCTGCACCCGCGTGGTGCGGCCAGGAGGCCGCGTGGCGAATGTGGGCGTGCACGGGAAGCCCGCGACGCTTCACCTGGAAGAGCTCTGGATCAAGAACGTGACCATCAGGACGGGTCTCGTGGACACGTACTCCACACCGGTGCTGCTGGGCATGCTGGCGGCCGGCCGGCTGCCGGCGTCCGCTCTCGTGACCCACCGCTTCGAGCTCGCACAGATCGAGGAGGCGTACGACGTCTTCTCCAACGCGGCCGACACGGGCGCGCTGAAGGTCGTCCTCGGTGGCCCGGAACACAAGGACGTGGAGCCCGTCGGCTGACCCGCGACGCGAAGGCGCCATGGACCCGAAGGCCATGGACAAGCGGATCAGCCGCCCTCCCGGGGTGGCTTGTCCGCTGTCCCCCCGCTCTCACCGCCGGGGAACCACTGGACATCGACGACGCCCGCCACGGCCCTGATCAGCCGAGTCGCGAGCGGAAACAGCCGAGTGTCGGTCAGGCTGCCGCTGAGGCTGACGACTCCGTTGTCGAACGGCGCGCTCCGGTCGACGGCTATTTCCGGGGGCCGACGGGCCCCACCTGCACGGCTGCCCGCCACCAGTGCCTCGGCATGACTGGGGCGCCCGGCGCGCGCAAGCTGGAATCAGCCCTTGACCTACGAGGGCACGTGGAGGAAGGAGCTGACAGCCATGACGACGACTCCGGCGGCGTACGACCCGGTGAGAGTGGATGCGGTGCTCGAGGCACCGCTGTCACGCTGGCTCTGGCTGGTGAAGTGGCTGATGCTGATCCCGCACTACATCGTGTTGTTCTTCCTCTGGGTAGCCGTCTTCCTGGTCAGCGTGGTCGCTTTCTTCGCCATTCTGATCACGGAGCGCTATCCCCGGCCGCTGTTCGACTTCACCCTCGGAGTGCTGCGCTGGACGTGGCGGGTCTCGTACTACGGTTACGGAGCGCTGGCCACCGACCGCTACCCGCCCTTCAGCCTCGGCGAGGAGCCCGGCTATCCGGCCCGACTGGACATCGCCTATCCGGAGCGGCTGTCTCGTGGCCTCGTCCTGGTGAAATGGTGGCTGCTCGCCATTCCGCAGTACATCGTGATCGGCTTCTTCGCGGGCGGCTTCCACGCCGGCTGGTGGGACGGGGGGCTCATCGCCGTGCTGGCCGTCATCGCCGGTGTCATTCTCGCCTTCACCGAGAAGTACCCGAGGGACATCTTCGACCTCGTCATGGGTCTCAACCGGTGGGTTCTGCGGGTCGCAGCGTACGCGGTCCTGATGACCGACGCGTACCCGCCCTTCAGGCTGGACATGGGCGGTACCGACCCGGCGCCCCTGCGCTGAGCGTGCGCGGGCACCACCGTTGCCACTGCCCGCAGCGCTGCGATCACGCGCTCACACGCGCTGCGGTACGACGGCCACGGGGCATGCGGCGTGATGGAGTGCGGCGTGGGCCAGTCGGCCGAGCTGGAGGCCGAAGTGCCCCTGCCTGCGCTGGGCTCCGACGATCAGAAGGTCCGCGGCGGCCGACCGTTCCAGCAGCACCTTGCGGGCCGGGCCCTCCAGCGTGGTCCGGCGCACGAGGACATCCGGGTGATCCTCCACAGCTTTGCCCAGCGCCTCGTCGAGTGCGGTGGCAGCCCGCATCTCGTGGAACTTGGCCGCGTCGCCGGTGAGCAGCGGGTGATCGGTCGTCTCGTGTGCGGGGCAGCGCCATGCGCGTACGGCGTCGAGGGTGCAGCGCCGTGCTTGCGCCTCGCGGAAGGCGAAGTCCAGCGCGCTGGTACCGCGGGCGGCCTCGTCGACGCCCAGCAGGATCCGCCGATGGCTGCCCGACAGGGCAGCGTCGTCGCCGCGTACGACGATCACCGGGCAATCGGCACGCGAGGCGACCGCCAGACTCACCGAGCCGAGCAACAGACCTGCGAGGCCCCCGCGACCACGTGATCCGGTGACGACCGCGAAGGCGTTGTGCCCCTTCGTCAGCAACGCGGTCACCGCCTCGTCGGGCACCACCTCGGTGGACACCTTCACACCCGGGTCGCGGCGATGGGCGCGCTCCGCGGCGGTACCGACGATGTTGTCCGCGAGCACCCGCTCGGCGGGGCGGTCAACGCTGTGCGACGGCCTCTCCCCTTCGTAGCGCTCCCAAAGCGACGCGTAAACCAGCCGCAGGGGAACCCCATGGCGAGCAGCCTCTTCCACCGCCCAGTCCACAGCCCCGAGGCTGGACTCCGAACCGTCCACACCTACGACAAGGGGCAGCTCCATCGTCTCCACCACCTTTCATCCGGCTGATCGGAGGCGTTGCTGTTGTCACCGTCCCACCGTGCGCGGGGCAGTGAGGAGGGGCGTTTCGGCCCCCGTCCGGGACGTTCGGCCCTACGCCGCCCCTCGCCGTCCTTCGCGCGAGCCCCTCGTCCCTCAGTCGTGCGGCACCACGGCGACAGGGCATCGGGCCTGGTGCATCACAGCCTGGGCGACCGGGCCCGTGTGCGCCCCGATCGAGCCCTGGCGTGTCCTGCGGCCCACGACCAGCAGTCCTGCTCCTTCCGCAGCGTGTACGAGCTGCTGCGCAGGCCGGCCGTTCTCCACCGACTCGCTCACCTCCACCGCGGGGAACCGCTCCCGCCACGGCTTCAGCGCCGTGGCCAGCGCCTGCTCGGCGTCCGCCTGCGACTGGGACCGGGCCCTGCCGTCCATAGGACCGGGGGCGTACCCGTAGGCATGGGGGAAGTACCAGTAGTGAACCGCACGCAGCGGCGCTGTGCGGCGCGCGGCGCTCTCGAACGCGAACCTGATCACAGCGTCGCACGACTGCCCGGCGTCCACCGCCAGAACCACTTCGCGGCAGGGCGTGCGCGTGGACGCTCTCGCGGCACCGTCCGGCAGATGCTCGTCCTCGGCGCTCTCACCCGACCGGACGAGGACCACCGGACATTCCGCACGGGCCACGGTGGCCAGCGCCACCGAACCGGCCAGGAAGCCACTGACACGGCCGAACCCCTGGCTGCCCAGTACCAGCAGCTCCGCCTCCGCCCCCGCCGACAGCAGTGCGGCGACGGCCGGCTGTGCTATCCGATCAGCGGTGATGTGCAACTGCGGGTAGCTCTCGTCGAGTTCGTCCATCGCGCTGTGCAGCAGCCGCTTCGCCCACTCCAGCGGTGTCCGGAGTTCCGGCAGGGTCGCGTCGTCGTTGCCCAGCCCCTCCCAGGCATGCAACAGGCGCAGCGGCAGGCCACGGCGCAGCGCTTCCCTGGCCGCCCAGTGCGCTGCGGCGACACTCTCGCGCGAGCCGTCAAGACCGGCGACCACGGGGCGAACCACGGCCGACACCTCCTCCGGGTGTTTCCCGAATCCGCAGGCGCTTCTCCGCCCGGCGACGCTGCACATACATGACAAATACGCCGACGGCGGTGCTCAGCGCGGCAGGCACTGCCCTCGTGGTCGGCCTGGGTGGGACGGGAGGCCTGCTGGTCTGCGGTGTCAGGGTCGTTCCCACGTCTCTCGCCCTCTTCCTCGATCGGCCTTCCCGCATCCACTCAACATCCGGCCGGACTCCGCGCACAGTGCCGAGCTGCCCCACTTCGGGAACCAACCGGCCCATGCGCGCGGCCACATCCGGGCAGAGGCTGAACGCAGAAGCCGGAAGAGGGAAGAGGCGCCGCTGAGCGACGCAGCCTCGTGGATCACCGATGGGATGTGTTGAGCATGTCGCACTCCGACCCGTCTCACGGGCCGGCGGATCCACGTCAGGGAGACCCACGTTCCTCCCTCGGGGGAACAGCCCGAGGCTTCCACGTCCTGAGGCAGCTGGAGGGTTCCATGCTTCGACCCGTCACCGTGGGCCTGGACGGTTCGCGGGAGAGTCTCGCCGCCGCCGAATGGGCAGCCAGGGAGGCCGTACTTCGCGGCCTGCCCTTGCACCTCGTACACGTCTGGGAGTGGCTGCCCGATGCCCCACCGGCCATCGCCGAGCCAGTCGCTCAGCAGAACTGGGCAGCGGGTGCGCTGCGCGAGGCCGGAGTCACGATGGAGCGCCGCCACCCGGGGCTGCTCGTCTCGGCGCAGCAGGTGTCGGGCAGCGCGGTCAAAGAGCTGCTGCAAGCCGCGGCGGACTCCGAGATACTCGTCCTGGGATCGCGGAATCTCGGCCGCGTCGCCGGTTTTCTGACAGGTTCGGTTTCCCTCGCCGTCCTGGCCCACACGACCCGGCCGGTGATCCTGGTGAGGCCCGGCGAGCTGCCCGACGACAGCAACATGACGGATGCCGACGCCGCCTCGGCCACCTGGCGGCCGCGCCCGGCCGTGGTGCTCGGGCTGGATCTACGACAGCCGAGCGACGCGGTCATCGAGTTCGCCTTCGACTGCGCAAAACGCCGCCAGGCACCTCTGCGCGTCATCCACACCTGGAACTTCCCGCCGCTCTACGGATTCGCTGCATCGCCGCAGCCCGAAATGGATCGGGAACTGGAGGCCGCCGAGAGGCGTGCACTGACTGCCGCGCTGAGCCCGTGGCGAGACAGATTCCCCGACGTGGCAGTCGAAGAGAAGGTACTGACCGGCACCGCGGCACGGCATCTGCTCCATGCCGCGTCACAAGCGGATCTGGTGGTCGTCGGCCGTCGCACGGCCGAGGCAGCCCTCGGGCCGCACATTGGCCATGTCACTCACGCCGTGATCCACCACGCCGCCTGCCCGGTCGCCGTTGTCCCGCACGAGTGAGGAACGTCCGCGCGTCACTCCGTGGTCAGCGTGGTTCCGCTGCCGTGCGACGCGTAAAGATCGAGCAGGCGGATCCGCGTGGCCTGCAGCCGATGGGCCACCACCTCGAACACACGGCGGTCAGCACCAGTCCGATAGTGGGCTCCGCGTTGCAGAGGGTCCGCACAGCCGCCGCGTCGAACTCATCGGCCCGGACCGGACTGAATGCCTCGGCACCCGGACGCCAGGTGTAGGGCGGCACCAGCCAGATCCAGCCCAGCAGATCTCCGTGCCTCAGCGTCTCGACGACCGCCGCGCGCCGCCCGTGTGCCTGCAGGTCGAGGTTGACCGCACCCGTACGGATGATCCAGAATCGGTCGGCCCGGCCGCCTTCTTCAAAGATCCGTCCACCTGCCGGGAAGGACACCTCAAGGGAAAGCGCCACCAGGCGGTCACGTTCGTCCCTCGGAAGCACATTGAGCAGTGTCGTGGTGGTCATGGCGGTCCTCCCAAGTGCGCGCCGCCGGCGGGCGCCTTGCCGGACGACAGTTGCTTCACGTCGTCCTCAGGATGCGCGCCCTGCCCGGCGGCGGGGCAGGGCATCGACGAGGACGACTACCCGGAGCTCACCGCAGTTGCCGACACCACGGCGTTCCTGGTGGCACGAGCGGCCTATAGGGAGTGTCAGCGGTGCACGGTCAGCGGCACGGCGTCGATGACGACCGGGTGACCGTCCTCCAGAGAGTTGTAGTACGCGGTCAGCAGGCCCGCGCCCGAGCGTGTCACCGTGTAGGGGAACGTGACGTCGAACGACCCTCGCGTGCCGCTGCCCGAAGTAGCAACGACGTACACGTGGGCCGCGGTGCGCCCGGCGGCGTCGGTGAGCTTCAGGCAGAACGTGGCCTCGAAGGTGTTCGCGGTGCCCCACACCCGGACCGGGTTGTGGGCAGTGCCGCCGATCAGTGGTGATTCCACCAGGATCTCGGGTGCCAGGTCTTCGAAGTCGGCTCGCCCCACCGGGTGGTTGAGGACGGTGCCCTCGCCGCCGAAAGACGTCACCGCCTTGCCGTCGAGTTCGAACTGGACTTTCTCGATGCTCGGGAAGCGGGTGGCGGTGAACACGACCTGTGCGAGCCGTGCCCGCATCGACGGGGTCCCGCCGCCGTCGTCGAAACGCCCGGAGAGGTCAACCGTCGCGACGTGGTGGTGCAGTGTGACGGAGTGCAGCGTCGTGCCAACGGGGACGGCCGTGGTGCGGCCGTGTCTCCGCTCGTAGCGGTTGGGCCCGGCGAGCAGGGCACGAAGGGCCCCGTCCGCGGTGGTGGGTGCCGACACGGAACGCGGAGCCGGAGATACCCGCCCTCCGTGCAGAAAGTACGCGGCCGCAGGTACCTGCCTCCCTCCGCCGCCGGGAGGGGTCGGCGGAGCCGGTGCGGGTCCCGTCCCGGGGGTGGTCGGCGCCTGGGGGCTGTTGCCGCCCGGGGAGGTGTCTCCGGAAGAGCCGGTGCCGCCTGCGCCACCGCTTCCACCCCCTGGATTCTCAGTGCCGGTACGGGAGTTGTCGGCGGGGGGCTCCCCCGATCGGTCGCTGCCGCACGCGGACGTCGCGAGCGGAAGGGCCAGCACGGCGGCCACAGCCGCCGGACGTAACGATCGGAGTCCTGCAGGTTTCCTGGGGATATCAGGAGTCCTGGGGAAATCGGTGCTCATAGCAGCCTCCTTAGGCGCCTCCAGCGAACACTGTCGGCGACCGGCGCCCAAGTGCCTTACGGCCCGGGCCGGATGGACTGGACGGCACTCCTTCGAGGGCCGGTCGGGCCGCGACGGTGACGGCTCCTTGCCCGCGGGCCGACCTACCGCGCAAGGGGACTGCCGGCCCCTCCACACCGCCGCGCCCCCGCGAGACGCTGGTGGCACTTGATCGAGGTGACGACATGAACCTTCTGGTGGGATACGCCACCGCACACGGATCCACCCGTGAGATCGCGGAACGCCTGGGTGCACGGCTCGGCGAGACCGGGCTGAAGGCCGATGTGCGATCCATGGCCGACGTCGAAGACGCGGACGCGTACGAGGCATTCGTGCTCGGCAGCGCGGTCCACGGTCAGGCCTGGCTGGCCCCGGCGAAGGACTTCCTGCGCCGCAACGGCGAACTGCTCGGCGCGCGTCCTGTGTGGATCTTCAGCGTGGGTATGCCGGGCGCGCTGCGCGGGCCCTGCAAACGCATGGCGGACGAGGAGAAGCCCGCGATCACCCGGGATCTGCCGGGCAGCATCCCGTACCAGGGTCACCGGCTCCTGTCGGGTGTCATCACGCGCGACCAGCTGCCGTTCACGGGGCGTGTGGCATTCAGGCTGATGGGATGCAGGTACGACGACTTCCGGGACTGGCCGGCCGTCGATGCCTGGGCGGCGGAGATCGCGCGGGAGCTGTCCTGCGGATGAGCATGCGAGTTCCTTGCACGGGAACGGCAGAGAGCTACGAGCCATTACTGGGGGTGTACGTCATGCTGCGTCGGTGGTTGTCGGGGTGGACGGATTTGCCGAGAGCTTCGCAGCGGCGTGGCCGTCGTCCCGCACGGTTGAAGGCCCCATGGGCGCAGGCCGGTCGGCATCCCGCACAGGGCCGGTCGGCACTCGCGAGGTCCCCCGGCCCGGCGTGACACTGGAGAAGAGGCAGAGGGCAACAACTCCGGAGGGAGGGCGAAATGAACGGCATGATGGAGCGGCTGCCGAACTGGCCGCCGCAGTTGCCGGACCTGTTCGGCTGGGTCGAGGGCGGCATTCCCGGACTGCACTCGACACCTGGACTGCATGGCATTCGCATCGAGGAGTCCCTGGACGACGGGACGTACACCTTGCGTGCCGAACTCCCGGGTATCGACCCCGCCAACGACGTCGAGATAACCGTCACGGAAGGCGTCCTGACACTGCGTGCCGAGCGCAGCACGCAAACCACTGAGAAGCATCGCTCCGAGTTCCGCTACGGCACCTTCACCCGCTCGGTCCGGCTGCCGGCCGGTGCCGGTGGCGAAGACGCCACGGCGGACTACAAGGACGGTGTGCTGACCATCAAGGTCCCGGTGCCCGAGACGAAGGCGGGCACCCGGACCATCCCGGTGCGGCATGCCTGAGCGCACATCCGCCAGGAGCCGCACACACCTGCGCGTCCGGAGCGAGGCCGGGCGCGCAGGCGCTTGGTCAGGCCCGGTTTCCGGCTGAAACCGGGACCATTCGGCCCCTGCGCAGTACGGGGTGCCACCTCACACTGGAGGCATCGGGCACGTATCGGACCTGGGAGGTTCTGATGAACGCCGACCCGACCATGGATACGGCCACCGCGCCCCTGCTGCTCGACCAAGCGCTGCCGGACTTCCGGTTCACCCGCCTGGAGTGCGTGATGATCGCGGCCCCACCCTCCGCGGTGTACGAAGCAACGCGCGAGCTGGACCTGCTCACCATTCACTCACCGCTGTTCGACGCGGTCATGTGGGCGCGCGGGGTGCCGGACCGGCTTCGCAGCCGCCCCCTGCCGGCGCCGCCGACGATGCGGGTGGCCGATCTCTTCGACGTCGCTGGCAAGCGTGACCAGGACCAGCCCTGGGTGGCGCTCGGCGAGACCCCACGAAGGGAACTCGTCTTCGGAGCCGTCGGCAAGGTATGGAAACCCGCCATCGAATGGCGCCGGATCGAGCCGGAGGCGTTCACCGCCTTCGACGAACCCGGCTGGGCGAAGATGGCCGCCGCCTTCACCGTTCATCCGTACGGCACGCGGCGCTCCCTGCTGGTCTACGAGGCCCGCACCGCCTGCACCGACCCGGCGTCCACGGCCCGTTTCGGCCGCTACTGGACGCTCGTCTCACCTGGCGTCGGCATCGTCCTGCGGGCCGCGCTGCGGTCGGTCAGGACGACCGTGGAGCACAGGGACAGGCCCGGGCCCGTCCGGGTGGAAAGCACCGAAAGGGATGAGACGTGATGCGTGTCGTCATTGTGTACGAGAGCTTGTTCGGCAATACGCGACAGGTGGCCGAGGCGATTGGCGAGGGCGTACGGGAGTCGCGTCCGGACGCCGAGATCAACTGTCTGCGCGTGGCCGAGGCGGTCCCCGAGCGCGTCGGTCCGGCCGACCTGCTCGTCGTGGGAGGCCCCACGCATATGCGGGGCATGACCTCGGGCCTGTCCCGGAAGATGGGGCTGAAGGCCGAGAAGAACGAGAAGAAGGAGGGCGAGAAGAAAGCGGACGCCCAGGAGACCCGGCACGAGCCTGAGGAGGGCGCGGAGGGGCCCGGTCTTCGTGACTGGTTCCACGCACTGCCCAAGACCGGCAAAGGTCCTCACGCCGCCGCCTTCGACACCCGCGCGGACTTCCGTATGGCGGGCGGTGCCGCCCCCGCCATCGCTCGCAGGCTGAAGGGCCACGGCTACCAACTCGCCGCGGAACCCGAGGGTTTCATCATCGAGGACGCCGAGGGCCCGCTGCGCGAGGGGGAGCTCGACCGGGCGAGGGCCTGGGGCGCTGCGCTGGACTGAGGCAACCCGTGCCGCAGTCCGTGCCTCACGGCCGCCTTCCGTCGATACTGGGCCGGGTCGGCAGGCAGCCGCTCCACTCACCAGGAGGTACCCGTGAGGATGCTCATCAATGTGCCGGAGACCGTCGTCGCCGACGCCCTCCGCGGTATGGCGGCGGCACACCCGGAGTTGTCCGTCGATGTGGAGAACCGGGTGATCGTGCGGCGTGACGCTCCCGTCGCCGGGAAGGTCGGGCTGGTCTCCGGGGGCGGTTCGGGGCACGAGCCGCTGCACGGCGGCTTCGTCGGGCCCGGGATGCTCGCCGCGGCATGCCCGGGAGAGGTCTTCACCAGTCCGGTGCCCGATCAGATGGTGCGGGCGGCCGCCGCCGTCGACAGCGGCGAGGGGGTGCTGTTCATCGTCAAGAACTACACGGGCGACGTCCTCAACTTCGACATGGCCGCCGAGCTCGCCGAGGACGAGGGTGTACGCCTCGCAAAGGTGCTGGTGAACGACGATGTGGCGGTGACCGACAGCCTCTACACGGCAGGCCGGCGCGGCACCGGCGCCACCCTGTTCGTCGAGAAGATCGCCGGTGCGGCCGCCGAGGAGGGCGCGCCGCTGGAGCGGGTCGAGTCGATCGCGCGGCAGGTCAATGAGAACTCCCGCAGCTTCGGCGTCGCGCTCAGCGCCGTCACCACCCCGGCGAAGGGCAGCCCGACCTTCGATCTCCCGCCGGGCGAGCTGGAGTTGGGCATCGGTATCCACGGCGAGCCCGGCCGCGAACGGCGCCCGATGATGACCTCGCGCGAGATCGCGGACTTCGCCGTGAACGCGGTGCTGGAGGATCTGCGGCCCGCTTCTCCGGTGATCGTGCTCGTCAACGGCATGGGCGCCACTCCGCTGCTGGAGCTGTACGGATTCAACGCCGAGGTGCAGCGGGTGCTGAGCGAGCGCCGGGTGCCCGTCGTCCGTACCCTCGTCGGGAACTATGTGACGTCGCTCGACATGGCCGGCTGTTCAGTGACGCTCTGTCAGGTCGACGAGGAGCTGCTGCGGTTGTGGGACGCGCCGGTGGAGACGGCCGCCCTGCGCTGGGGGCGCTGAACCAGCTGAACCAATTGTCCCCGTACGACTCACCCCAGGGAGTTCATGTGCTCGACGCCGACTTCTTCCGCCGCTGGATGACGGCAGCCGCGGCCCGCGTTGACGGTGAGGCGGACCGGCTCACCGAGCTGGATTCGGCGATCGGCGACGCCGACCACGGCACCAACATGCAGCGCGGGTTCACGGCGGTGATCGCGGTCCTGGAGAAGGAGGCACCGCAGACGCCCGGGGCCGTACTGACCCTGGCGGGGCGGCAGTTGATCTCGACGGTGGGCGGGGCTTCGGGTCCGCTGTACGGGACGCTGCTGCGGCGGACGGGCAAGGCGCTCGGCGACGACGCCGAGGTGACGCCCGGGCAGCTGGCCGATGCCCTGCGCACGGGAGTGGCGGCGGTCGCGCAGCTCGGCGGGGCCAAGGCCGGGGACAAGACGATGCTGGATGCGCTGGAGCCTGCGGTCGAGGCGCTCGGCGACAGCACTGATTCGTTCGCGGCAGCACGCGACGCGGCAGAGGCGGGCGCGCTCGCGACCGTGCCGCTGCAGGCGCGCAAGGGCAGGGCCAGCTATCTGGGCGAGCGCAGCATCGGGCACCAGGACCCGGGTGCGACCTCATCGGCTCTGCTGATCGCGGCGCTTACGGAAACTGCGGAGGTCGCGGGATGAGCGAGGGCAAGCCCGTCGGGATCGTCCTGGTCTCGCACAGCAAGGAGGTGGCGGCTGCCGTCGCCGAACTGGCCAAGGGGCTAGCGGGCGGCGGCCCGACCGCCCCCGTCGCCCCGGCGGGCGGTACGCCCGACGGCGGCCTCGGCACCAGCTCGGAGCTGATCTCGGCGGCCGCGGCCTCGGTGGACGGGGGCGCGGGGGTGGCCGTACTCGTCGATCTGGGCAGTGCCGTACTGACGGTGAAGGCACTCCTGGCCGAGGGCGACGAACTCCCGGACGGGACACGGCTGGTGGACGCACCCTTCCTGGAGGGCGCGGTGGCCGCGGTGGTGACGGCGTCGGCGGGCGGGGATCTCGACGCGGTCGAGGCCGCGGCCTCGGAGGCGTACGACTACCGCAAGGTGTGAGCCCGGGACGGCGAAGGGCGGCAGGCCGCCGGGGACTCCGGCGGGGTGCGCTTCCGAACGGGTGACGCCGTCACCCCGGTGGCCCCGGCCGTCACGGCGCAGGAGTGGGTTCGACCGGGGCGCCCGGGCATGCCGCGTGACCTGGCACGACCGTCATGGGGGCGGCGCCCGACGGGGGTGACACGCCGCTTCCGTATGCCCCGCGCCACATGCGCCACCCCCCTCGGCCCTCCTAGCGTCAGACCCAACGAGGGGCATTTATCCCATTTCGCCGAACCTTCCGCCATGGCTCCTCGGGAACTTGGAGAACTGACCATGCGTGCGATACGTGTCGCCTCCCTCGCCCTGATCGGCACCGCCGCGCTGGCTCTCGGCGCCCCGGTCGCCCTCGCCGACGACGGGAGCAGCATCACCTCGTTCGGCTCCACCCTCCCGCCCACGGCCACCGAACAGGGCGACACCGGGACCCTCAGCACCACCGGGTGCGAGGCCGGTTACGACGTCACCCCGGACTGCCTGGGCGGGACGGGCACCGCACCCCTCACCGCCGCCGACGGGTCGGACCTGCCCACCGGGCCGACTCAGTTCACGCAACCCACGGATGCGACCGAAGCGAACGATGCGGCCGAAACGACCGGCAAGGCTGAGCCCGCCAAGCCCATGGAGCCCGTCGAACCCGTCGAACCCGTCAAGCCTGCCAAGTCCTTCAGGCCCGTCAAGCCCGGCGGAGGCGTGAAGGGCGGCACCGGCGGCAGCTTCGCCGATCTGAGCCCCACACAGATCGGCGTCGGCTCCGCGCTCATCGCGGGCGCGCTCGCCGGCGGCGGTGTCCTGATGCTGCGCCGCCCCACCGGGAACGGCAGCTGACCCAAGGGAAGGCCCATGCCCACGTCCAGCAGACGCGGCACCTGGTTCACGCTCGCCTGTGTCCTGCTGCTCGGGCTGTTTCTCGTACGCAACGGAGCAGGCGGGGCGAGCGGCGGCCCGCCCCAGCCCGGCGCCGCCGCGGCGCACAAGAGCGTGGACGACCCTCTGCCGACGGCGCCCGGACCGCTCCCCCACTCCCCGCCCCGCCGGATCGCCGTACCGTCGCTCCGGGTCGACGCCCCGCTGACCGAGGTCGGGCTCGACGCCGACGGCTGGGTCGACGCGCCGCCCCTGGAGAACAGCAATCTCGCCGGCTGGTACCGGGGCGCGGTCAGCCCCGGCGAACGGGGCACGTCCGTCGTCGTGGGCCATGTCGACAACCCTGCAGGCCCGGCGGTCTTCTACTCGCTCGGCTCGCTCCAGCGGGGCAGCCGCATCGAGATCCTGCGCGGCGACGGGCGCACGGCGGTGTTCGCCGTCTACGCCGTCCAGGTGTTCGCCAAGAAGAGCTTCCCCGCAGAGCGGATCTACCGGGACACTCCTCGGCCGGAGCTGCGGGTCATCACCTGCGGCGGCGGGTACACGAAGGAGACCGGTTACGACGGGAACGTCGTGGCGTCCGCCCGGCTGACCGAGGTGCGCTGAGGTCCTGCCGAGGTCTCCGCGACAACCGAGCGAGGAGGGCGAGGGGTATGTCGGTGCCCGCCCGGCGTGCCCCGCCGCGCCGCTGCCCTGTCGGTCCGGGCCGGCAGACTGGAGCCATGTCCGCTCCCCGTCGCCGCTGCCCCGTGTGCCGCCGTGAAATCGCCGTCGTCGCCGGGCGGTTCGCCCGCCATGACCCTGCGGGCGCGCGGACGGCGGCCGAGCTCGTCTCCTGTCCCGGGTCCCGACGTCAGGCGCCGCTCGCTCCGGCGCTGCAGCCGGATCTCGACGGCGTCGTCGTGCCGGACTTCCCGGGCCAGCTGCCCCTGTTCTGATTCGCTCTGAACCGCGCCGCTACGTCGCGCTGCGCTCGCTCGCCATCCGCAGGTCGCTCTCACTCTCGCCCGCGCGCCCCGCCCGCAGCAGTTCGCGCCAGCGCTCCGTACTCCAGTCGGCCGGCCGGGTCGTCTCGACGAAGTCCTCGACCAGAGCCAGAAAGCGCGTCGGGTCGACGTGATGGGGAAAGTGGCCTGCGCCCTCGAAGATCTCCAGCCGGCTTCCGGGCATCGCCGCGTGCGCACCGTACGCATGCTCCACCGGCACCACGCTGTCGCGTGATCCCCACAGCAGCATGGTCGGCATCCCCTCGGTCAGATAGCAGCGGTCGAGCATGGTCACGACCTGGCCCCGCCAGTCGACGACGGCCCGCAGCGTGCGAATGAACGCACTGCGCGAGGTGGCGTCCGGCAGCGCGTCCACCAGGTTGAGCAGCTCGGGGGCGTCCTGTCCGAGGTCGGTGTCCAGCCGCCTGATCAACCCGGTGAAAAGGCCGGTGACCGTGCGCATCCCCGGCAGCGAGAGCATCGACAGCAGCAGGTCGGCGCCCGGCAGGGAGACGGCCCGCAGGACGGGGTTGACCAGGCGGCCCACCCCGCCCGCGCCGACCAGGACCAGCCGCTCGGTGCGTTCGGGAAACTGGTAGGCGAACTGCATGGCGACCCCGCCGCCGAACGAGTGGCCGACGAGGGTGGCCGAGTCGATGCCCAGCACGCCGAGCAGATCGCGCATGCCGTTCGCGTAGGCAGCCACCGAATAGTCGGCGCGCGGCTTTTCGGAGGCCCCGTGGCCGAGGAGATCGGGTGCGATGACGGTATATCTGCGTGCCAGTCCCGGCATGAGGTCCACCCAGGTGGCCGAGGAGTCCCCTATGCCGTGGATGAGGAGGAGCGCCGGTCCCTCTCCGGCGATCCGGTACGCGCGGCGGTAGCCGTGCACCACATGGTGGCGCAGCTGTACGTCGTCCTCACTGACGGAGCGCAGCCTGCTCCGGTCCGGTGTGTGCGGTCCGAGGCCGGTGACCACCCGCTCACCTCCCATGGCGTCCTGATCCGAGCGTAGAGGCGCTCTCGCACCGGGGATTTCCGTCAGGTTTCACCCGGGGTACTTCTGCCGCGCGCGACAGAAGCCTCGCCGACCAGGTAGATTGGTCTACACCACTTGCGCCTTCAGAGACAGGGATCTTCGTGGAAGTTGTCATCGTTCCGGACTCCGGCGCCGCAGGCGAGCTCATTGCCGAAGCCATGGCCGACCTGCTGCGACGCAAGCCCGACGCTCTTCTGGGCGTCGCCACGGGATCAACTCCGCTGCCCATCTACGAAGCCCTCGCGGCCAAGGTGCGCGCCTCGGAGGTGGACGCCTCCCGGGCCAGGATCTGCCAGCTCGACGAGTACGTCGGGCTGCCGTCCGGACACCCCGAGTCCTACCGTTCGGTCGTCCTGCGCGAGGTGGTCGAACCCCTCGGCCTGACCGAAGCCTCCTTCATGGGCCCCGACGGCACCGCCGAGGACGTCGCGGCAGCATGCCTCGCCTATGACCGCGCCCTCGCCGAGGCCGGCGGCGTCGACCTCCAACTGCTGGGCATAGGCACCGACGGACACATCGGCTTCAACGAGCCCTGCTCGTCCCTC
The DNA here is from genome assembly GCF_045207475.1 of Streptomyces sp. NBC_00885. Taxonomy (NCBI): domain Bacteria; kingdom Bacillati; phylum Actinomycetota; class Actinomycetes; order Kitasatosporales; family Streptomycetaceae; genus Streptomyces; species Streptomyces sp. NBC_00885. The sequence continues at coordinate 7,772,720 of NZ_CP108796.1, read as the reverse complement.
GCCTCCCGCACCCGGATCAAGACGCTGACCGAGCAGACCCGGCAGGACAACGCCCGGTTCTTCAACGGCCTCGACGAGGTCCCCCACCATGTGATCACCCAGGGCATCGGCACCATCCTGGAAGCCCGCCATCTGGTCCTGCTGGCCACCGGCGAGTCGAAGGCCGACGCCGTGGCGCTGGCCGTCGAAGGCCCGCTCGCCGCGCTGGTGCCCGCATCGGCGCTGCAGCTCCACCCGCACGCCACGGTCGTCGTGGACGAGGCCGCGGCCTCCAGCCTCAAGCTCGCCGACTATTTCCGCGCCACCTATGCCGCCAAGCCCGACTGGCAGGGCATCTAGGGCCTGTCGTTCGGCTCCCGCGCCTCCCGGCCGGAAGGGGAATGTTCCAGTCGAGACATAATTTACGCCTCAACAGCTCGACATCGCCCATGAGTTGATACGGTGCGCTGGCTCAGCACTTTTGACGCGCGTTCAGACGGCGCGCAACCATGCCGCCCCCTGACCCCGCGCGGGCGGTCGGTGCTTCACAAGGGCGCGGGGGATACCCATGAACGACGACATCGATGTGGTCAGAGCGAGCCTGGAGCGGGTCAGACGACGGGCCTCCCACGTGGTCCGCTACTTCTACGCGCATCTCTTCAGCCAACATCCGGAGCTGCGCCCGCTGTTTCCGGCCGTGATGGACGATCAGTACGAGCGTCTGTTCACGGCCTTGGTGCATGTCGTGGACCATCTCGACCACCCCGGCCTGACGGCCCATCTCGAGCGGCTCGGCCGGGATCACCGCAAGTTCGGGATAGTGGACGACGACTACGCGGCGGTGGGCGAGAGTCTCGTCGCCGCCGTCCGGTACCACAGCACGTATTTCTGGGACGACCGGACCGAAGCTGCCTGGAACCGGGTCTACACGGGCGCCGCCGAGGCCATGACGGGCGGCGCCCGTCTGTCTCTCGCCGCGGGCGAGCCCGCCTCGTGGGAGGCGACCGTCATCTCGCACCGGCTGCACGCCGGGCACACGGCTGTCATCCGTGCCGCCCCGTCGGCCCACTACCCGTGGCTCCCGGGCCAGTACGCCACGATCGAGCATCCCGATCTGCCGGGCGTGTGGCGGCCCTACTCCCTGGCGGGCCACCCCGATCGCGACGGTGCGCTCGAATTCCATGTCGGCCGGGTCGACGAAGGCCAGTTGAGCACTGTGCTGTGCGACCGCACCGAGCCGGGCCAGGTACTCCGGCTCGGCGGCGCCTCGGGCTCCGCGCTGGCCCCGCCGCCCGGCACCCCGGCCGTCACGCTGATCGCCGCCGGTACGGGCTGGGCCCCGGTCAAGTCGGTCCTGGCGGAGTTACTCGTCCGCAAACCCTCGCCCCGTATCCGTGTCGACGTCGTGGCGCGCGGCGAGGCCGACTTCTACGACGCCGACGCACTGGTCGACCTGCTGCGTGCCCACCCCTGTCTCAGCGCCTACTGGTGGTACCAGGAGCGCGACGAGGGCAGTACGCGGGCCGCCGAACGACTGCAGAGCAATCTGAGCGGGCGCCGGGAGTGGCCTGGCGAGACCGTCTATCTCTGCGGTCCGGTGATGTTCGTCCAGGAGACGGCCGCGCTGCTGCACGAGTCCGGCCTGCCCTCAGAATCGCTCATTCGTGACCCGCTGCCCACCTCGGTTCAGCGGCGCGGACATGTCTCCCACTCGGAACAGTTCCTCGACCCCCGTCCCGTCACCTGGATCGATCCCGAAGCCCGCACCCGGCCGCTCTGTCTCCCGGCGCCCCGTGAGGCGCCGCGGCCTGAGCCCGGGTCGGACGACGGCGGCTGGTTCGAACCGATCAGGAAGCCCGTCAGAGCGCCGGGGTATTCCGCGGCTCCCAGGTGACCTTCCATCTCCCCGAGGCGGGGCCAGTTGCAAGAATTGCCGCCTGCCGCCGGCCGGGCACCCGGAAATCGGGGCTGTAGCCGAGTGCGGGGTTTCGGGAGCGCGGACTGAGAGCGCTTTCCCTCGACTGCCGAAAGGTGTCCCGACTTTCGATCACCCACAAACGGGTGTATCACGGAACGTAGCGGCGCATCTGCGAATCCCGCGTGGCTGATCGGCGAAAGGCCACACCATGCAAAGACCTCCCGGCGGGCCTCCCGACTCACTGCCGACGCAGACATCCGCGGTGGGCGAGAAAGGGCTCAAGCGCGGCGCCCTGGGCCTTGTCTCGTCCGTGGCCATCGGCCTCGCCTCGACGGCCCCCGCGTACAGCCTGGCCGCCACGCTCGGCTTCATCGTTCTGGCCGTCGGGCTCCAGTCCCCGGTCGTGGTGATCCTGGGATTCGTCCCGATGCTCTTCATCGCCTACGCCTACAAGTCCATGAACGCCGTGGACCCCGACTGCGGCACCACCTTCACCTGGTCCGCCCGGGCGTTTGGACCGCGCACGGGCTGGATGGGCGGCTGGGGCATCATCATCGCCGACATCATCGTGATGGCGAATCTGGCGCAGATCGCCGGCCAGTACGGATTCCAGCTGGTCGGAGCAGACGGCGTGGCCGAAAGCCGCTGGTGGACGATGTTCGCGGGTGTGATCTGGATCGCCGTGATGACGTTCATCTGCTACGTCGGCATCGAGATCTCCGCATTCCTTCAGAAGTGGCTGCTCAGCATCGAGCTCGTACTCCTCGCCATCCTCTCCATCACGGCGCTGGTGAAGGTGTACGGCGACAACCCGCACGCGGAATCGCTGCATGTGGACGCCTCCTGGTTCAACCCCTTCGAGATCGACTCCGCCAGCGCCCTGACGCAGGGCGTCCTGCTGGCCGTCTTCATCTACTGGGGCTGGGACACGGCCGTCTCCGTCAACGAGGAGACCGCCGACCGCGAGCGCACCCCCGGCCGCGCCGCCGTCATCTCCACCATCATGCTGCTCGGCATCTACCTGCTGGTGACCACATCGGCGCAGGCCTTCGCCGGTATCGGCGAGAAGGGCATCGGCCTGGCCAACCCCGACAACTCCGGGGACGTGCTGGGCAGTTTCGGCGACGATGTGTTCGGCACGGAAGGATTCGGCGGGTTCCTGTCGAAACTGCTGGTCCTGATGGTGCTCACATCGGCCGCGGCCTCCACGCAGACGACGATTCTCCCCACCGCCCGCACCAGCTTCTCGATGGCGACGCACAAGGCACTGCCCGCGGTGTTCGCGCGTGTCCACCCGCGCTTCCTGACCCCGACCTGGTCGACGGTCGCCATGGGCCTGGCGTCGATCGCCTTCTACGCAGGCCTCACGGCCATCAGCGGCAATGTCCTGGAGGACTCGATCGCCTCGGTCGGCCTCGGCATCGCGTTCTACTACGGACTGACCGGCTTCGCCTGCGTCTGGTACTTCCGCAAGGTCCTCACCCGCAGCGCCGCCGACTTCTGGCTGAAGGGCGTTCTGCCGCTCCTCGGCGCCCTGATGCTGCTGTACTTCTTCTGCTACGCGGCCTTCAGCGTCTACGCCGACCCCGAGTACGGCACCACCGTCATCGACCTGCCATGGCTCGGCGACACCGGCGGGGTCTCCGTCATCGGCATCGGCGCCCTGGTCATCGGCGCCATCCTGATGCTCATTCAGCAGGCAGTGCAGGGCTCCTGGTTCCGCAACCCCGACGTGCCCGTCAGTGACGCCTCCAAGTACCCCACCCAGTAAGCCCCATTTGGCCCGCAAAGGGACACAAGGCGGCGCGCCGCGACCAGTTGCATTCGGCTTGTTTCCCACCCCTGATCCAATTTTCCTGTGAAGTGATCGTGAATTCCTCTTCATATTCGGCCAGCGATATCCCTCCGACCACGTCAAATCACCCCTCACCGACCCATCAGGCGATGATCGCCCGATGACTGAATCGGCCCCTTGACCCGCCCTCCAGGTGCAAACCAGACTTCCTAGAGGCACTCATGCATCAGGAGCCACAAGCACAGGCACATGCCGACGGCCCTGCGAGACCGATATCGCACGGGGTGTGTGACGGGGGAATGCAGTGAAGAGCGCGTATGCATGCTCGACGCATACGTGCGGCTTCTTCACCTCCCCTCCTCATCTCCTGTTGCGCGCGAAGGGAATGGAGGGGGAATGCCGACGCACATGGGCTATCCCGGCGTATACATCGAAGAACTTCCCAGCAGCATCCGTACCATCGCCTCCGTCACCACCTCGGTGACCGCGTTCGTGGGGCACACCCGCCGGGGTCCGCTCAATCAACCCGTGCGGATCACCAGCTTCGCCGACTTCGAGCGCCGCTTCGGCGGACTCACCTCGCAGAGCGCCGTCAGCTACGCGGTGCACCAGTTCTTCGGGAACGGCGGCACGGTCGCGGTGATCGTCCGTGTGGCCAAGGCCGGCACCGGTGAGGAAGCCTGCGTCACGCTCAACTCCACCGAGGGGCACAGCGAGTGCCCGGTGCTCGAGGTGCACGCCAAGGAGCCCGGCGTATGGGGCTCGGGCCTGCGGGTGGCCGTCGACCACGACACCCCCACCCCGGACAAGACCTTCAATCTGCACATCCTCGACGCACGCGGCGGTGCCCGCGAGTCCTTCACCGGACTGTCGATGCACAGCGGTCACGGCCGCTTCGTGGAGACGGTCGTGGGCGCCGGTTCCTCGCTGGTCCGGGTGAAGGCGCTGGACGAGGACCGGCCCGACCCCTCCGGCACGGTCTCCAAGCCGTTCGCTGCCGAACTGCCCGATCTGAACGTCGAGTTGAAGGTCAAGATCGGCGACGTGGAGCGCGAGTTCACGCTCTACGAGCCCGACCACGACGGCGAGCCGCCGGCCAGTGTCACCGAGCTCGCACTGCTCCTGGAGCGCAAGCTGCGCGCGCTGCCCGACGCCCCCGGCAAGCACTCCTTCGCTGGAGCCGAGGTCACCGCCTTCGGCCGGCGCCTCCAGGTCGTCGCCGGGTCCGTCGACCCCGACGACGTGGTCCGCTTCGTCGGCGAGTGCGCCAACGACCTCGGTCTCGAAGCCTCGGTCAACCCGCCGGTCTTCCCGCTGAAGGGCGGCAAGGACGGCGACCCGCCCGGGCCGCGCGACCTCATCGGCAGCGAGGCGCGCAAGACCGGCGTCCAGGCGCTGCGCGACGTGGACGACGTCAACCTGCTGGCTCTGCCCGAGCTTTCGGCGTACGAGTCCACCGACGACATGGTCACGGTGCTCTCGGCGGCCGAGCAGCTGTGCCGGGAGCGGCGGATCTTCCTGCTCGTCGACTCGCCGTCCACCTGGGGCAGCGTGGACGCGGCCCGGGCCGGAATCGGCGCGTTCGATCCCGTACGCAGCAATCATGCCGCGCTCTACTTCCCGCATCTTCAGCTCAACGACCCGCTGACCGGGCGGCTTCGGTCCTTCCCGCCCTCGGGAGCCATCGCGGGTGTCATCGCGAGGACCGACGGCGAGCGCGGCGTGTGGAAGGCGCCGGCCGGTACCGAGGCGCGCCTCGCCGGTGTGCGGTCCCTTTCGGTCAAGCTCACCGACCGGGAGAACGGTCTGCTCAATCCGCTGGGCATCAACTGCCTGCGCACCTTCCCCGTGGTGGGCCCGCTGGTGTGGGGCGCGCGCACGCTGGAGGGCGCCGACGCGCTCGACAGCGAGTGGAAGTACGTGCCCGTGCGCCGTCTCGCGCTGCATGTCGAGGAGAGCCTCCACCGCGGTCTGCAGTGGGTCGTGTTCGAGCCGAACAACGAGCAGCTGTGGCAGCAGATCCGGCTCAAGGCATCGGCGTATCTCAACGACCTGTTCCGGCAGGGCGCGTTCAAGGGCGGCACGCCGCGCGAGGCGTACTTCGTCAAGTGCGACAAGGACACCACCACCGACGCCGACATCGACGCCGGAGTGGTCAATGTCGTGATCGGCATCGCACCGGTCAAGCCCGCGGAGTTCGTGATCGTCAAGATCCAGCAGATGGCCGGGCAGTTCGACCTCTCGTAACCCAAGGAAAAGGAACACGAAGGAAACCGATGGCTGAGTTCCAGATCAACGCCCATCGCTTCGACCCCTACAAGAATTTCAAGTTCCTGGTCCTCTGGGACGGTCGAACGGTCGCGGGCATCAGCAAGATCAGTCCCCTCAAGCGCACCACCGAGGTGGTCAAGCACCGCCACGGCGGTGACCCGAGCTCTCCGCGCAAGTCGCCGGGCCGCTCCGAGTTCGAGGGCGTCACGCTCGAGCGCGGGGTCACCCACGACGCGGAGTTCGACCGCTGGGCCAACAAGGTCTGGCAGGTCGGGGCCGGGCTCGGTTCGGAGGTCTCGCTGCGGGACTTCCGCAAGGACATCATCATCCAGGTCCTCAACGAGGCCGGGCAGGTGGCTGTCTCGCACAAGCTCTACCGGGCCTGGGTGAGCGAGTACCAGGTGCTCGGCGAGCTGGACGCCAACGCCAACGCCGTCGCGATCCAGAGCGTCAAGCTCGAGTGCGAGGGCTGGGAGCGGGATTACGAGGTGGAGGAGCCGGTCGAGCCCTCGTTCACCCATCCCGCCTGAACGACATCTGTGCACCGGAGGAATGAGGGATGACGCCGACGGGGCCGGCCGAGCTGCTCGCCACCTGGGAGGCCGGGCTCGCGCAGCACGACTCGGGAAGGTCTCTGCTGCTGCACCGGGCGGCCCGCCCGGGGGCCGGCACCGACGCGTTGCTGTCGATGCCGGTCGGCGAGCGGGAGGCTGATCTGTTCGCGCTGCGCCGGGCGTTGTTCGGCGAGCGCATGCAGGTGCGGGTGGAGTGCGCGGCATGCGGCGAGGCCATGGAGTTCGACCTCGACGCGACGCTGTTCGGCACCCGGACCAGGACACCGGACGGGCCGCTGCGGGTGGAGGAGGGCGAGTGGGCGATCGAGTTCCGGCTGCCCACCGTCGCCGACCTCGCGGCGGCCGGCGCCGTGCCGGACCCGGACGAGGCCCGTCGGCTGCTCATGGCGCGCTGCACTGTTTCGGCGCTGCGGAACGGGGAGGTGGTTGTGGCCGATCGGCTGGCCGCACTGCTGCCCGAGGGCGTACAGCGACGGCTGGCCGAGCTGGCGGAGCAAGCCGATCCGGCGGCCGACGTGACGCTGAACGTCGCCTGCCCCGAGTGCGGTGAGGCCACACCGGCCGAGCTGGACATCACCTCCTATCTGTGGACCGAACTCGACACCTGGGCGCGGGACTTGATGCTCGACGTCCATCTGCTCGCCACCGCCTACGGGTGGAGCGAGCCGGCGATTCTGGCGCTCAGCCCGCTGCGGCGTCGTTACTACCTGGAGCTGTGCGCAGATGCCTGACTACTTCGACCGGCTGCTCGCCCGGTACACACCGGTGCCCGCGGCCGGCAGTGGCACGGCGCGGGTCCGGCCGCGGCTGCCCGGCCCGTTCGAACGGGTCGAGGCGCTGCGGAGCGGGCCACCGGAACCCGACCAGCCGGCGGCGCTGATCCCGTCGGCGCCCCAGCCTGCCTTCGGACCGTCCGAGTTGGTGCGGCACGAGCGCGAGGTGCGGACGGATCGCGAGACGGTCGTACGGACCGAGGCCGCGGCCGCGGCGGGCGAGACAGAGCGGCGGGCGGTGCAGACCGTGCAGAGTCCGGGGCCGTTGCTGCGGCCTGCCGTGCCCGCGCCCGTGGCACCGCGCCGGGCCGCCTCGGAAGTTCCGCGTGCCGGGAGGCGAGGGGCTTCGACCGAGGTGACCGAGGCACCGGGCACGCAGGCTGCCCCCGAGCCCCGGGCCACGGAAGCGGCCCCCCGGGCCGCCTCGGCACCGGCCCGGCCGCGCGGCGCCGATACGGCCGCGGCCCGCGGTGCGGCGCTGAGCGGAGTGGGACGGCGCGCGCCGCGGCCCGCCGAACGCGTCGTGCACGTACAGATCGGACGGCTGGAGGTGAGCGCGGCCCCGCCGCCCGGCGCGAGCCGCCCCGCCGGCGGCCGCCCCGAGCACACCGGACGGCGCACACCCGCGCTGACGCTGGACGACTATCTGTCACGCGGCGAGAAGAGGGACTGAGGTCATGAGCAACGCACTCGCCATCGCGACGGTCACCCAGGCACTGGCCCTGCTGATCGATCACAACCTGAGCCCCGAGATGGACATCGCGGTCAAGGTCGAGACCCGTAAACCACCGGCCGAACCGCCCACCGAGCCGACGATCAACGTCTTCCTGTACCAGGTCACACCGAACCCCTCGATGCGCCACACCGACCTGCCGACGCGCGCCTCGGACGGCACGCTCCTCAAGCGGCCCGCCGCCGCGCTGGACCTGCACTTTCTGATCAGTGCGTACGGGGAGGAGGCGGAGCTGGTCGGACAGCGGCTGATCGGCTGCGTGGTGCGGACACTGCACGAAATCCCGGTGCTGCCGAAGGAGTTGATCGAGCTCGCGGCGGAGCGGCCGTATCTGGCCGGCAGCGATCTGGCCGAGTCGCCGCAGAAGGTGCGGTTCACGCCGACGGTGATGGACATCGACGAGACGTCGAAGCTGTGGGGGATGCTCCACCAGACCCCGTACACCCTGTCGGTGGCGTACCAGGCGTCGCTGGTCCTGATCGAGGGCCGCGAGAGGCCGGTGCCGGCGAAGCCCGTGGAGCGGCGGACGGTGAAGGTGCTGCCGTTCGGGGCACCGGGCGCGCCGGTGCCGCCGGGGGGTGGGTCGCCGGCATCCGCATCCGAGCCGCCGACCGAGCCGGAGCCTGCGCCTGACGCGGAACCCGAGGCGGCTGTGCCTGTGCGGAAGCGGGCCGCGACGAAGGCCACCAAGGCTGCCGCGAAGCCGGTCGCGAAACGGGCCGCCCCCGCTCGTGCCCGTAAAGGCACCGAAGCGGACGCAGACGGCAAGGAGAGCTGAGGCACGGTGCGCGACACGGGGGCGGGTGAGGGCATGGGCACGTTCGACGGGAAGGCTGGGTCCACCACGGCGGACGGGCGTGCGTTGTTCGCGGCGGTACGGTCCGTGCTCACCCGTATCGACGCCCATGCGGCCCGGGCGCAGGGACGGCCGGGCCGCGGAGAGAGCCCTGCGGCGGATGCGGCGGATGAGCCCGGAAGGCAGGGCGGTGACCCGGGCGCCGCGCCCCTTCCGCGGAGCGAACTCGCGGCCCAAGGCAGCGCCCCCACCGCCGCAGCCGGAGGCGAACCGGCAGCCCAGGGCCGTCTCGCAGCCGCCCCCGGCGTGCGCGGCCCCGCCACGCTCGACTCGCTCGTCGCCTGCTTCGGGCTCAGCCCCTTCGAGCGTGACGTCGTCCTGCTGGCCGCCGCCGCGGAGCTCGACCCCACGACCGGTGGACGGTGTGCGGCCGCGAGCGGAGACCCCGAGCGCGCCCACCCCACCTTCTCGCTCGCCCTGGCCGCGCTCGACGGCGCCCACTGGAGCGCGCTGACCCCCGTCGCCCCGCTGCGCCGCTGGCGGCTCGTCGAGCTGGAGGACGAGACCCGGCTGACGACCTCCCGGCTGCGGCTGGACGAGCGCATCCTGCACTTCCTCGTCGGCTCGCCCTATCTGGACTCCCGGTTGCACGGACTGCTGCGCCGTGCGCCCGCACCGGAGTCCCTGCCCGCCTCCTACGATCTGGCGGCGAGTCAGGTCGCCGCGGGCTGGGCGGGAGCCGGAGCGCATGCTCCGCTGCGGGTCGAGCTGGTCGGCGGCGATCTGCGGACCCGTGCCGACATCGCCGCTGCGGCGGCCCGCCGTTCGGGGCTCGGGCTCTATGCCATGGCCGCCGACGACATGCCCACCGATCCGGCCGAGCGCGACCGCCTGGCACGGCTGTGGCAGCGCGAGGCGATCATGCTGCCTGCCGCCCTGCTCGTCGAGGTCGGCGAGCTCGACCGCGACCAGGCCGCGGCGACGGACGCGTTCATCGAGAGCGCGGCCGTTCCGCTCGTCGTCTCCAGCCTCGATCCCCGGCAGACTGCCCGGCCGCGGGGCGAGCGCGTGACCGTGCCCCCGCTGGACAGCGATGAGCAACTGGGCGTGTGGGCCAACGCGTTCGCGGAGGTACCGGAGGTGAGCGAGGAGGATCTGCGGGATCTCGTCGAGCAGTTCTCGCTGCCGCCGCATCTGATCCGGTCCGCCGGCGCGGCCGTCGTACGGGATCTGCCGGGCGAGGACGAACTGGACGCCACCGCTCTTGCCTGGCGGGCCGGGCTCACCGAGGCCCGGATGGGCATGGACGAGCTGGGCCGGCGGATCGAGCCGGGGGCGGCGTGGGGCGATCTGGTGCTGGCCGAGCGGCAGTTGCGGATTCTGCGCGAGATCGTCGCGCATGTGCGTCAGCGCTCGACCGTGTACCAGGAGTGGGGCTTCGCCGAGACGCTGCGCCGTGGGCTGGGCGTCACCGCGCTCTTCGCGGGCGGCTCCGGCACCGGAAAGACCCTGGCTGCCGAGGTCATGGCCAAGGAGCTGGGCCTGGACCTGTTCATCATCGATCTCTCGCAGGTCGTCAGCAAGTACATCGGCGAGACCGAGAAGAACCTCCGCAAGGTCTTCGACGCTGCCGAACGCGGCGGCGCGCTGCTGCTGTTCGACGAGGCAGACGCGCTCTTCGGCAAGCGCAGCGAGGTCAAGGACAGCCATGACCGGTACGCCAACCTCGAGGTCAGCTATCTGCTGATGCGGATGGAGGCGTACCGCGGGCTCGCGATCCTCACCACGAACATGAAGCAGGCCCTTGACACGGCGTTCATGCGCCGTATCCGCTTCGTCGTCGACTTCCCCTTCCCCGGTGAGAGCGAGCGCGCCGAGATCTGGCGGCGAGTGCTGCCCGCTCGGGCACCGATGAAGGGCATCGATCCCGAGCAGCTCGCCCGGTTGACGGTGGCGGGCGGCTCGATCCGCAATATCGCGCTGTCGGGCGCCTTCCTCGCGGCGGAGGAGGGCGACCGGCTCCAGATGCGTCACATGCTGGAGGCGGCGCGTACCGAATACCTCAAGCTGGACCGCTCCTTGACGCCCTCGGAGGTCCACGGATGGGTCTGAACGAGGCACGGCGCGAGGCACCGCGCGAAGCTCCACGCGAGGCACCGCGCCCCGCGGAGCGCACGATCCGCGTGGACATCGGCGAGCTGGTGCTCGATGGGTTCGAGCGGCTGGACCCCGACCGGGTGTCGGCCGCCTTCCAGGCGGAGCTGGCCCGGCTCGTACGGGAGCGGGGCGTGCCGCTGGCCGCCGACGGCGGCCGGGCTCTCGACGGACTGTCGGGGCTGCCGCCGCTGCCCTCGACCATCTCGCCGGGGCGACTGGGCGAGGCGCTGGCGCGTGCCGTGCACGCGGGACTTTCGGGGCGGGGTGAGCCGCGATGAGTACGTCACATGCCCAGGACGCGCAGACGGCGCAGGCCGAACGGCGGCGCAAGCGCAAGGAGCGCGCCAAGTCCCGTACGCCGGAGCCGAAGAACATCGTCAGCGGGGCCGGACAGCCGCTCGACCTGAGCGTACGGCGGGAGCTGGAGGAGCAGCTCGGCCACGACTTCAGCCGGGTGCGCCTGCACACCGACCGGGACGCCGGGCAGCTCACCGAGATGCTGGGCGCGGACGCGGTGGCGGTCGGTCAGGACATCTTCTTCCGCGAGGGAACCTACCGTCCGGGTACTGCGGACGGGCAGCGGCTGCTGGCCCATGAGCTGCTGCACACGGTGCAGAACCCGGACGGTCTGGGCGCGTTGCGCGCCGGCCGCGACCTGGGTGCGGTGAGCCTGCCGCACCAGGCGATGGAGCGCGAGGCGGAATCGGCGGCGCAGGCTCTCGTACGGGGCGAGGAGCAGGCCCCCGAGGTGGAGCCGGAACAGTCGACGCCCGGCTGGCTGCGCTACGCCACGGTCGACGCCGACCGGTCCCGGATGGAACAGCTGGACCCCGCAACGCTGGTGGACCGTCTGGCGAACGGTGTGCTGCGCTCCCTCCGCGGCGACCCGGCGGATCTGTCAGGTCGCGTACGCCTCCAACTCGGCCGGATGTCACCGCAGTTGCAGGACTCGGTGCTGGACCGGCTGGAAGTGCGGCTGCTCTCCAACGAGTACGACCGGCTGCTCGACCTCGCCGAGGAGTCCGAGACCGGGCCCGTCGACCTCCAGCCTGCCGAGGTGCCGGAACCGGAGACCGATCTCTTCGAGCTCCTGGGTGTCGAGCGCACCCAGTGGAAGCGCAAGGAGGAAGGCGGCCGGGGCGCGAAGGACAAGCGGGCCGAGGACTCCCGCGAGGAGCAGAAGGACGCCAGGGCGCGCGACGATAAGCGCGGCGGCGACCGGAGCAGGGCACAGTCGGACGCAGCGGCCGAGAAGGAGGAGGCCGCCCGGCGCACGGAGCAGGAGGACGAACGCGCCCAGTCCCGGCAGCAGGCCGCACAGGAACAGCAGCAGGAAGGAGAGAAGCAGGACCAGGACCGGCAGCGGGTCGACGAGGCCGCGGACGAGCGCGCGCAGGGCCGGGCGGTCGGCGCCGAGCAGACCAAGGAGGAGCGCAAGGAACAGCGCGACCGGGAGGAGCAGGACCCGGAGCAGGCGAATGCCCCCGGCGCCGACAAGCGCAAGCGCAAGGACGACGCGAAGAAGCCGGCGGACGGCTCGAAGCAGGAGAACCTTGACCCGAAGGCGAAGGGGCAGCCCGGTCCCGTACGCCCGGAGAAGGTGGACGAGCGGGCGGAGCAGCGGGACAGCGCGCTGTCCGAGCACGGGCTGCACGAGAAGGACGAGGACGAGGACGAGCCGCGCGAGGAGGAGAAGCCGCTCGGGCTCGAGGCGGGCGCGGACGGTGAGATCGGCGGCGAGCAGGACGATGACCGGGGCGGTGCCGCCAAGGGTGGGCCGGAGCTGAAGCCCGAGGACTATCTGCCGGACGCCGATCTGGATCTTTCCTCAGTACCGACCGCAGACCAGATGACACCTGGTGCTGCGGAGCCGTCCGTCCCCACGTTCCCGGCACCGCCGCCGACCAAGGCGGAACGGGTCGAGCAGCAGAGGGAGAACGAGGCCACCGAGGAGGACGAGGAATCCGCCGGGCCCGAGGCGAAGGCGCCGGGCGAGGACGTGGGTCCGGTCGAGGGCGAGGCGCCGAAGCCCGAGGGCGGGCCCGCGGCCGAGGCTCAGGACCGCAGCGCGAAGGACCTGCAACCGGAGAAGCCGACCGATCAGGAGGTCGGCCCCGACCCGGAGACCACCGAGAAGGACCAGCAGGAGCCCGAGGCCGAGAAGACGGACCCCGCGCAACAGCAGGACCAGGACGACAGGGCCGGGGACTCCGGCGAAGGCGACGAAAGGCCTGACGCCAAGGATGCGCAGGACGAGCAGCAGGAGCTGAAGGAGCGCGGGCAACAGGAACAGCGAGGCGAACAGGGGCAGCCGCAGGGAGCTGCCGCGCCGGACCCGTCGCCCGGCCCGGCGGCGATGAGGCCCGCGGGTGCGCAAACTCAGAAGGCTCCCGCCGAGGACCGAAACCCCTCCCCCGCAGCGCGGCGTGACGCCGAGCCGCCCAAGTCCGAGCGGGAAGCGGCCGGCCCCAAGAGCCGGATCCCCAAGGAAGCCGGCCCCGGTGCGGCTCCCCGTGGAACGGTCGGCGGCGGCGAGCAGGCCGGTCCGACGGCCGCGGCGGGACCTGGCGCTGCCCCCTCCGCGGCACAGCCGGCGGTCAGCCCGGCCGGCGAACAGACCGACAGCCCCGGCAGGATGGGCGCGCCCGCACCGGAAGGTGCCCAGGCTGCTCCGGAGGCGTCGCTGGAGAAGGACGGCGGCGGTTGCGCCCCTCCGGAGCCCGCGGCGGAGAAGGAGGAGGGCGGCGGCAGTTGCGGTGGCGGCGGTGGGGCCGCTCCCGAGGAGAAGCAGGAGGAGCCGCCGGACGTCTCGGGCCAGGATCCGAAGGCAGCCATCGGTACGGTCAGCAAGCTGGCGCCGGACCAGGCCGCGGCCGCCATGCCTGGTGTGGACGCCGCCGCGGACAAGAAGATCGGCGAGGAGCAGCAGCGGCTCGACGCCAACCCGCCGAAGCGGGAACGCCCTTCGGGTGCCCCGCGCACCCAGTCGGGCCCGCCCGAGGCGGCCGCTCCGGCCGCCCAGGTGACCGGCAAGGTCGAGAAGCTCGGGCCCGAGGACCGGGTCGAGAAGCAGAAGGCCAAGGGCAGCGAGAAGGCGGAGGGCGCGAAGCCCACCGACAACACTCCCCCGCCGCCGGCCCCGGTGGCGGACAAACTGACCGCCGAAGAGGCGAAGAACGTCGATGCCGCGGCCGACGCCGTCCCGACCGTCGACCCGGAACTGCAGAACAAGACAGTCGGCCCGGCCCCCAAGATCAGGCTTGAGGGCGAGAGCGACCCGAAGCGCACGGACGACCAGGCCAAGGCGCTCAAGGAGAAGCAGTCCGACATCCAGAGCACGGGCCGCGAGGACGCGGCCAAGCCGATGGGCGAGGACCAGATCTTCCCCGACGCGCCCCAGGAGCAGTTGGTCGGCGAGGCCACGGGCGGTCGACGGCGAGGCGGCGGAGGCGATCTGAAGGCCGGGTCCGCGCCCAAGCCCGGCGTCGGCGCGGTCGCCAAGCAGGAGCGCGGCAGCGAGATCCAGGGAGCCGCCGGCCAGGCCCAGGGCGACCTCGTCACCAAGGAGAAGGAACAGCAGCAGGGCGAGCAGCAGGCCAAGCAGGAGAAGCAGACCGAGATCGACCGCGAGGTCGCCCAGAACGCGGAGAAGCAGACGGCCGAGCGCGGCCGAGCGGCAGAGGACGCCCAGCGCGAGCGCGAGAACTGGCGCACCGAGCAGGACCAGAAGATCGAGGACGCGGACAAGAAGTCCGAGAAGGAACACACCGAGAAGAACAAGGAAATCGTCAAGGCCCGCGACGACAAGGACAAGGAGGTCAGCGACCGCAAGGACAAGGACAACGCTCAGATCGACACGGAGCGCGAGAAGGCGGAGAAGGAGGCCGAGAAGAAGAAGGAGGAGGAGAAGCCCTCCGGAGGCTTCTTCGGCTGGGTCGCCGACAAGGTGAAGAGCGCCTTCAACGCGATCCTCGACGCGGTCACCAAGGTCTTCGACGCGGCGCGCAAGCTCGTCAACGGCATCATCGACACGTTCAAGGAGTGGGCCAACAAGGCCATCGACTTCGTACGTGACCTCGCCATCAGCGCGATCAATGTGCTGGCGGACGCGCTGATCGCCATCGGGGACGTGCTGCTCGCGGCCTTCCCGGAGCTGCGGGACAAGTTCCGCAAGGCGATCGAGGGCCTGCGCGACAAGGCGATCGCGGGGGTCAACGCGCTGGCGGACGGCCTGAAGAAGGCGGTCAACGCGCTGCTCGACGCGCTGGCGGCGGGCCTGAACGCGCTGCTCGACGTCCTTGAAGCGGGCATCAAGGCCGTCATCAAGATCTATCAGGCGGTCATCCTCGGCGCGATCAAGTTCGCCCAGGCGGCGATCGAGGCGCTGGGCAAGTTCGCCGCGCTGGTGGCGGACATCGCCCCGGACCCGGGCGGCTGGATCGGCAAGGCGGGAAGCTCGGCGAAGTCCGGTATCCAGGACCACCTCTGGGGCGCGATCAAGACCGGTGTGAAGCGGTGGTTCGACACGAAGGTCGAGGGCATCCTCGGCCTGGGCAAGGCCGTCATCAATGTCCTGGTGAAGGGCTGCGTCTCGATCAAACAGATCGGGAAGATGGCGTGGGACGCGATCATCGCGTCGCTGCCGATGATGATCGCGTCGCTCGTGATCGAGAAGGTCGTCTCGATGATCGTCCCGGCGGCGGGCGCGATCCTCACGATCGTCCAGGGCCTGATGGCGGCCTGGCAGAGCATCAGCTCGATCCTCTCCGCCTTCAGTAAGTTCTGGGCCTACTTGAAGGCCGTCAAGGCGGGACCTGCGGCGTGCCTGTTCGCGGAGGCGGTGGCCGCGGGCGTTGTCGCGCTGCTGGACTTCATCGCCAACTTCCTTCTGCAACGCCTCGGTTCTGCGACCAAGGGTGTCGGCAAGCGCCTCAAGGCGATGGCCGAGACGATCATGAAGGGCCTGAAGAAGACGGGCAAGGGCGCGAAGAAGGCGGCCGGCGAGGCGGTCAACAAGGCGCGCGGCGCGATCCGGAACGCCAAGCAGACCCTGCGCAAGCCGGCCGTGTCCCCCAAGCCGAAGGCGAAGCCTTCCCCGAACCCGAAGGCCCCGCCGAAACCGAAGGACACGGCGACGCCGAAGTCTCCTGCGAAGCCGGAGCCGACACCGGCGAAGCCGAAGGACACGACACCGGGGCCGTCGAAGGACAAGACTCCGGGCGGCCAGAAGGACAGCACCCCTCAGACTCCCAAGAAGAAGAGGGAAATCGAGGGTCCGAAGCCGACCAAGCCCAAGAAGCCGAAGTCTCCTTTGGGGAACGCCCTGGGCAGGGCGAAGAAGGCCGTCAAGTCAGCCCTGACGAAGGTCCGCAACGCGGCGAAGACGCTGGGCAAGAAGCTCAAGAAGAGCAAGCCGGGCAAGGCGCTGAAGAACAGCGCGTCGAAGCTGCGCAACGTCTTCAAGAAGAAGCGCGACCAGCTGCGCGACAACAAGAAGAACCAGCAGGACCAGAAGAAGCAGAACCAGGACAAGCGCAATAAAGACGAGAAATCCAAGGAGTCCAAGGAGGCGCGCCTCCAAAAGATCGCCTCGCGGATCCGCCCACGGGTCGACAAAATGTTGCGCCGCGGGGTGAATCGACCCGTTCTTCGAGCGACGCTTCTTGCGATGCGTACTTGGTACCGACTGTCAAAACTCGACGCGTCCGATGCCAACAGATTTGAGATCGAGGCGACGCTCAACCCACGCGAGAAACTGAGCGATGGAACACGGAAGCACATTGAGGCGGTAGTTAAAGCCAGCGGAACGAAGAAGCAGGAGATCGAAGCAGAGCTCGGCATCAGGGATATCGACGATTGGATGTTCTTCAAGGGAAACGATTCGGAGGACAAATTCGTCGAAAAATTCGAGGGTCGATTCAATGCCCTAGTGAGCGAGATGGACCGCGAAAACGCAGATCCACATACTCTAGTGGCAAAAAACGCAGAAAGGAAAGTCCAGGAAGCCTTACGGACCATACCCAAGAATACAACGGACATCCAAAACTCCGACTGGGCCAAGGGTAAGAGCCCTCAATTCATCAGGAATATCGTCAACCTGCATCAGCTCTCAGAAGCCCAGAAAAAGAAGAAAGCGGGTCGAGGCGTCGGCGACTCACGCCCGGCACCCGGGCAGAATCGTGAGGACGCACTACCCGTCGTCGTCACGTACGAGCCCGGAATGTCGAAGTTGCATTTCGCCAAGAAGGCGCTCGAACTCATGCGATGGAGCAGTGAGGACGACGTCACAAAGGCACCCTTCAAGGCGCCTTCGCCCCAAGGCGATCGCCGGGACTCCAGAATAACCAACACATACTTGGCGGCAATCAGAACAGCGATCGGCGATGAATTCGCCAAGGACGAGGAAGACTCGAAAGAGAAGGCAGATGACAAGAGGAGCATGCGCGAGAAGGCAATAGCAGAGACCAGGAAGAGCCAAGCAGACCACCGAAGGGACCTTCAGGGCGCCGGCGAAGACGCGTGGGAGAATCTCGGAATGCTTCAAGAGGCAGTAAACCAGCGCACGAACAATCAGATGAGCCCGAAGATCCAGACCCTGAAGGACGGGCAATTCATTCGATTTATTATTACGTGGTGGGAGGACGGGGATACACAACGAAATGAACGCAAGTAGGTGCTAGAATCGCGAGGCCCCCATCCAGATGAGCAGAGGCAGTCGATGGCAACACGTGAAGAACTGATCAACACATTCGGCGAGAGCAATGTAGTCACTGCCGATCGTCAGGTCGACAGTTCAGTCAAGTTTTCACCGCAGGACTCGGAAATTCTTTTCGCGGTAGGCTTGCCCGCTCGCGTACCGGGCGTCTTTCAATTGGCCACCAAGGAGACTCCGCAAGCATTTACAATTATCCCGGTCCAATCAGGGGAGAGTCGGCTGAATCTGCTGTGCATCGGCGCCCCAAATTATGAAACCGGCCTGCGCTATTGCCTGGATCTGGAGCATGGATTCACGCTCCTTGTCGACCTTGAAGACGGGGAAGTCGAGGTAGTTAATGAATCGCTGCCGAAATTCTTGGAGTTCCTCTTTCGCGTCGAGCGATTCACCTTCTTTAAAGCCAACTCTACGAAACAGCAGGCAAAGGAACATCTCCATCTACTAAGGGATTACTTGAAACTTCTCGACTCCCATGCCCTTCATGACCCGACGGGCTGGTGGTCAATGATTTTCGACCAGGGTCTGTAATCTGAATCAGTGAAACACCCGGCCTTCCGGTGACAAATTTGAGATCGGGCCGGGCAATAGTTCTTCGCGCTCAGAAGGGGACAAGGCCATAACCCGTTACGCAGACATACCCAAGCCCATCCGCTCCGGCATCGTCGTCGTCGACCCCGAGCGCGGAACCCCCCAGCGCATCATCGTCCTCCAGTTCAACCCCGACACCCTCGAACGTTCCCTCGCCCCCCAGTCCGCCGGCGGCTCCGGTGATGCCGGCGGCGGAGGGAGCGGAGGGGATCGCAACGAGGCCCTCCGGCTCAAGGGCCCCGCCGAGGAGACCTGGAAGTTCACCGCCGAGATCGATGCCACCGATCAGTTCGAGGTCGCCGCGCCCGACGGGATTCATCCGCAGCTCGCGACGCTGGAGATGCTCGTGCATCCCACCAGCGCGCAGCTGCGCGAAGCCTCCCGCCGGACGCAGAAGGGCACCATCGAGATCAGCCCGATCGAGATGCCGCTGACCCTCTTCACCTGGGGGAGCAAGCGCGTCATGCCCGTGCGGCTCACCGAACTGTCCATCAACGAGTCGGCGTTCGACGTCAATCTCAATCCGATCAGGGCGAGCCTCGGCATCGGCATGAAGGTGCTCAGCGTGAGCGATCTGCCTGCCGGGCACCGCGGGGCCGATCTGTATCTCGCTCATCTGGCGCAGAAGGAACGGCTCGCCGCCGCCGCGCGGGGCGGGCGGCTGGCCGAGCTCGGTCTTGGACGGGGGCTGTAAGACGTGATTGATCCTTATGAGAGTGCGCTGGACGCGATCCCGGGGGCACATCCCTACCCCCGCACCAGCCGGTACCACGACGCGGAGATCGGCGTGCACCGGCTCCCCGACGGCACCGAAGTGCGGTACACCAAGCGGCGTTTGCTGCCTCCGCTCAGCGAGGCCGCCAGCGAGACCGCCCCGCACACGGTCAGCAGTGGCGAGCGGCCCGATCATCTCGGGCAGCGCTACTTCGGCGACCCCGGGCAGTGGTGGCAGATCGCGGACGCCAATCCCGTACTGGACCCGCAGGAGCTGACCGCCGAGCCGGGGCGGACGATCGACATTCCTCTGCCGGGTGGGTTCCATGGCTGACGAGCCCATCGGGAGCGGGCCCGTCCATCTCACCCTGCACATGGGGCCCAAGCTCACGCGTCCGGTGCCGGCCGAGGTGGCCGAGGCTCTGCTGTCCGCGCAGATCACCATGACCGCCGGGGAACGGAGCGGGTTCCAGCTCGCCTTCGATCTGACCAAGCGGGGGCTGATCACTCAGCGGCTGCTGCCCGAGGGGTACTTCGATCCGAAGACCAGGGTGATCGTCACGACGTCCGTCAAGGGCACGTCGACGGTGATCCTGGACGGGCTGATCGTGCGGCAGGAAGTGGGCGCCAGCAATCAGCCGGGGCAGACCACGCTCACCGTCACCGGTGAGGATCTGACCCTGCTGATGGATCTGGAGGAGCGGACGGACCGGTATCCGAATCTCGGCCCCGCACAGCGTGTTGAGCGGATTCTGCGGAGGTACGCGGACTACGGAATCGATCCCTGGATCATCCGTGAGCAGATCCATCAGCCGCCCCGCGAGCAGCTGCGTGTCGACTACCAGACCGGCACGGATCTGCAGTATCTGAACGAGCTGGCCCGCGCCAACGGTTACACCTTCTATCTGGAGCCGGGTCCGGGCATCGGCCGGTCCGTCGGCTTCTGGGGTCCCGAGCAGCGGCTCGGGCAGCGTCAGCATGCGCTGAACGTCAACATGGACAACAACTCCACCGTCGACCAGCTGACGTTCGCCTACGACGGGACGGCCAGGGAAGAGCCCCAGGCCCGTGTCCAGGACCCGCGCACCCGCGACGTGCGGCTGCTGGCGCAGCCCGACATCAGCCCATTGCGGCCACCGCTCGGTCTGCGCGCCTCGCCCGCACTCAAGCGCAAGACCCTTTCCGGTACGGCGAAGAAGGAGCTCGGGCAGGCCGAGGCCGAGACCCTCGCCAGGGCCGCGACGTCCGCGGACGCGATTTCCGGGTCGGGGTCGCTGGATGTCAACCGGCACGGATATGTCCTGCGGCCACGGGAGTTGGTGGGGGTGCGCGGCTCGGGCGTGACGTACGACGGCGACTACTACGTCAAGAGCGTGACGCACAACCTCAGGCCCGGCTCGTACCAGCAGAACTTCACGCTCTCACGTGAAGGACTGATCGCCCGCAGCAGCACCGTACGACCGTAAAGACCAGGAGAACTTCGCATGGCTGCAGGACCGAACAACCGGTTTCTCGGCAAGTTCCGGGGGCGGGTGATCGACAACAGGGATCCGCTCAAGCTCGGCCGGATCACGGCTCAGGTGCCGGATGTGCTCGGCGACGAGGCCTCCACCTGGGCGCTGCCCTGTCTGCCGTTCACCGGACGGCAGGCGGGTCAGTATGTCGTGCCCGAGATCGGCGCCGGTGTGTGGATGGAGTTTGAGCAGGGTGATCCCAGCTTCCCCATCTGGACGGGGAGTTGGTTCGGCGACGCCTCGGAGCTGCCGCCGAGGGCCAGCGCCGAGCTGCCCGGCTCTCAGCCGGTGGTCATCCAGACGCCGGGCGCTCACAAGCTGGTGATGTCGGACGTGCCCGGCGGTACGGGGATTCTCCTTGAGGCCAAGGGCGGCGCGTACATCCAGATCGACGAGAAGGGCGTGACGATCGGCAACGGCAAGGGGGCGTCGATCGTGCTGATCGGCGACGAGGTCAACATCAACGAGGGCCGGCTGATCGTGCCGAAGAAGCGATGAGCACCAGGACCAAGGGAACGGGGAGTTACGTGTTGTCGGGGAATCTCGTGAACGGCGGCAGCGTGATCAGCTGCCCGCACGGCGGCCGCGTCGTGCCCGCCTCCGCCCCGTCGTCCGGCGTCCGGATCGACGGCCATCAAGTGCCCACCGCCGCCGGCGTCTTCATCGTCAGCGGCTGCCGCCACACGGTCGACGGCGTGCCGCATCCGTGCGCCACCGTCCGCTGGACGCCGCACCGCGACAGCGTGCTCATCGACGGCTCACCCGTCCTGCTGGACAGCACATCCGCGCTCTGCTTCAGCGCCGCGCTGATACCGCAGGGCCCGCCGCTGGTCGCCGCCTCCGCGCGGGGGGTGTCGTCCCGATGAGGAGCGATATCGCCTTCCCCTACCGCACGGACCGGCGGGGACGCACCGCGCACGCGGCATACGACGAGCATGTGCGCGATCTGATCGAGCAGTTGCTGTTCACCAGCCCCGGCGAGCGTGTGATGCGCCCCGACTTCGGCTGTGGGCTGCTCGATCTGGTCTTCACGCCCAACAGCCCCGAACTGGCCTCCGCGTTGGAGCTGTCGGTGCAGGCATCCCTGCAGCGCTGGCTGGGTGAGCTGATCGAGGTGGAGGCCCTGGACGTGGTGAGCGAGGAGAACGTGGTCAGGGTGTATCTGCGCTACGTGGTGCGCTCCACCGCGAGCCGACGCGACGACGTGTTCGAGGGGAGCGGCCCGGCATGAGCGGTACGAGCAAGGAGTTGGTCTGCCGTACGGACGGCAGGCGCGCCAAGGTACGGGCCGCGCAGCTCGGCGGTGTGGACGCCGTCGAGGTCGGTGACGACGGGCTGACGCTCACCGTCACGTTCCTCGGCAAGGCGCCCCACGGGCTGTGCCCGGAGAACATCCGCATCGACGGCGGGCGCCGGATCACCGGCATCGAGGCCGTCGAGGTGTCCGTCGAGCGCGAGGAGGACCCGGAGCTCGACGACCGGCTGTGCGTCACGCTGGACCGCACGGGCGACACGTCCTGGTACACGCTCTCCGTCGTGGACACCGATCCGTACGGACGGCCCGGCACCGAGCCCTTTCCCGGCTTCGACCAGCGCTATTTCTCCGCCGGGTTCGACTTCCGGCCCGACTGCCCGACCCCCTTCGACTGCAAGGACGAGCAGCCCGACTGCCCGCCTTCCTTCCCTGCCGCGCCGGTCATCGACTACACCGCGCGCGACTACGACACGATCCGCCGCCTGATCCTGGACCGGCTGGCGCTGACCACCCCGGACTGGGTGGAGCGCAATGCCGCCGACCTCGGCACGACGCTGGTCGAGCTGCTCGCCCACACCGCCGACCGGATCAGCTACCAGCAGGACGCGGTGGCGACGGAGGCGTATCTCGACACGGCCCGCCGCCGTGTCTCCGTACGCCGTCATGTGCGGCTCATCGACTACCCGATGCACGACGGCGTCAACGCCCGCGCTTTCGTGGCGGTCGAGACCGTACGGCCGCTGACGCTGGAGCCAGGCACGTACCGCTTCGCGGCCGTCGACGTCCGTAGCCTGGGGCCGCGCGACAGGCCGGCGATCGGCACCGTCATCGAGGACCGGGACCTGGCCGTTCTGGACGAGCGAGGATCGGTCGAGGTGTTCGAGCCGGTCGTCGCCGACGAGCCGCTGGCACTGCGCCCCGAGCACAACACCATCCGCTTCTGGACCTGGGGCGACGAGGTGTGCTCGCTGCCCAAGGGCGCCACGTCCGCGACGCTGCGGGACGCGTGGGCGGACGAGGATTGCTCGGTCAGGTCGCTGGAGCTGGCTCCGGGCGATCTGTTGCTGATCGAGGAGGTGCTGGGCGCACGCTCGGGTACGCCGGGCGACGCCGACCCCGCCCACCGTCAGGCCGTACGCATCACCTCGGTCACGCCGGGCGTGGACCGGCTGGCCGACCAGCCTGTGCTGGAGGTCACCTGGGCCCAGGAGGACGCACTGGCCTTCCCCGTCTGTCTGTCGACGCGGGGCGGCAGGGACTGCGAGCCGGTCGGGGATGTGAGCGTGGCGCGCGGGAATGTCGTGCTCGTCGACCATGGGCGCTCGGCGGCGTTCTGCGGCGGGACGCCGGAGACGGTCACCGTGCCTCCCGCGTCCGCCGTCCTCGGTTCCTGCGATCCGTCCGGCTTCGGCTGCTGGGACCGCAAGGAGGGCAACGCCACGGCGGATCTGATCAACGCCCGTCTGGAGCAGGCCCGTTGCGGTCGGCTTCTGACCGCTGATCAGATACGGGAGCTGTTCAGCGTCGTCGGCGAGGACGAGACCGCACGTGCGGGTCTCGGCCTGGAACTCGCGGGCCGCCGACGGGAGAAGGTCGTCCCCGGCACCGCCTACGAGCAGGCCGAGGCGCTTCAGACCCTGCTGGCTCAGGTCGTCTACCCCGGTGTCCCGGCGCGCTTCCGGCCGGTGCTGCAACGCTCCCCCGTGGTCCAGTCGGTGCCGTTCCCCGACCCGCGTCATGTCTCGGCGGGACAGTCCACCCGGCTGGCCGCCATTCCCGGACGTGTCCGGCAGCGGCTGGTGGAACTGTGGCGCAGCGCCCGCGACTGCGACGGGCTCACAGAGCCCGAAATCGCCGAGCTGACGGTGCTGTTCGGACTCCGGGTGCTGGAGCGTCTCGAGCTGCGCCGTCATCCGGTGCGCGCGCTGCGGGAGTTGCTGTATCGCAGCGAACGGCTGCTGGCCGCGAAGCTGAGGCGTCTGGAGGTGCTGGCGGCCCGGGCGCGGGCCGGTGCGGTGCTGGACGATTCCATCGCCTGGGAGATCACCCACACCTGGGGCGCCGAGTACGCGGCGGGGATCGATCCGGACGAGCCGGTGCTGCGGGGCCCCGCAGCCGCGCTCGTACAGGATCCGCGGGCCGCGCTTCCCGCCGTTTCGGTCACGAACGGCGATCAGTGGTGGACCGCGAAGCGGGACCTGCTCGACTCGGGTGCGCGCGAGCGGCACTTCGTCGGTGAGCTGGAGGACGACGGCCGGATCGCGCTGCGGTTCGGGGACGGGCGCCACGGTGCCCGCCCGCAGCCGGGCGCACGGGTGGAGCTGCACTACCGGCTCGGCGGCGGCACGGCCGGCAATGTCGGCGCGGAGTCCATCAACCATCTGGTGCTGTGCCGTGATCCCGAGGCTTCGGACGCCGGGGACCCGATGCCCGTCGCGGGCGTACGCAATCCGCTGCCGGCCGTCGGCGGCACCGAGCCCGAACCGGTTGAACAGGTACGCCAGTTGGCCCCGCTCGACCTCAAGCGCACCCGACTGCGGGCGGTCACGGCCGAGGACTATGCGGCACTGGCATCTCAGCTGCCCGGAGTGCATCGCGCGGCCGCCGAGATCCGCTGGACCGGCAGTGTGCAGGAGGCGCATGTCGCCGTCGACGCGCTGGGCAACGGGGACGTGTCCCCGGAGCTGCTCGATTCGGTGGCGTACGCGCTGGAGAGCTACCGCCGGATCGGGCACGACCTGGTGGTCGGGCCCGCGCGGTCCGTGCCGCTGGACATCGCGCTGGCGGTGTGCGCGGCGCCCGGTCATCAGCACGGCCAGATTCTCGCCGAGCTGTACCGGCTCCTCGGCAACCGCCCGCTGACCGGCGGACGGCTCGGCTTCTTCCATCCCGACGCGCTGACCTTCGGTGAACCGGTGCGGCTCAGCCGTCTGGTGGCGGCGGCCGCGGCGGTCCAGGGCGTTCAGAGCGTACGGGTGACCCGGCTGCGCCGGCTGTTCCACGAAGATCCACTCGACGACACGGCACTGGAGGCAGGCGTGCTGCGGCTCGGCCCGCTGGAGATCGCGCGTTGCGACAACGACCCCGACCGGCCGGAGCTCGGCCGGCTCTCGATCGAGCTCGGCGGAGGTGCGCGATGAGCGGCTCCTGCGGTTGCGGATGCGGCGGGCACGACGAACGCCATGCGCCGAAGGCTCTGTACAACCCGCCGGGCCGCACGGCCCTGAACTACCGGGTCGGCGAGTACGGCTCGTTCCTGGCGGCCATGCTCGACCGGCTCGCATCCCCCGCCTATCCGGCGCTGCGCGGGCTGACCGTCCGTACCCCGGACGATCCGTCGATCGGACTGCTCGACGCGTGGGCGGTGGTGGGCGATCTGCTCACCTTCCACTCCGAGCGCATCGCCGACGAGGGGTATCTGCGCACGGCCGACGAGCACCGTTCGCTTGCTCTGCTGGGGCGTCTCGTGGGGCACCGGCCGCGGCCGGGCATCGCCGCCGACACCCATCTCGCGTACACGCTGGACCGGGATCCGCGGGCCGAGGACGTGCCGGTGCTGATCCCGCGCGGCGCGCGCGCCAACAGTGTGCCCAGCACCTCCGACGAGGAGTCGCAGGCCTTCGAGACCAGCGAGGACCTCATCGCGCGCTGGGCGTGGAACGAGCTGGCGGTGCGCCGGCGCCGGCCGGCGCTGCTCACCCCGGACGATCTGCGCAGGCGCCCGGAGATCTTCGTCTCCGGGACCGACACCTCCCTGCAGACCGGGGACAGACTGCTCTTCGTCTTCGGCGGGGACAAGGACACACCCGGGCAGCGGCTGCTGCTGCCGGTGGCACGTATCCGCATCGACCGGGAGGACGCGGTCACGGCGGTCGGGCTGCCGCAGTCCGCTCCGCCCTCGCTGTCCGAGCTGGTGGCAGAGCTGCGCGAGTGGATCACCGAGGACGAGCGGGAGGTCGAGGAGGGTGAGCCCACCCCCGAGAACCCCAACCCGCGTCCTGTCAGCCGGATCATCGAGGACTTCGACGCATCGGTGCTCGCGCCGCTGCGTGCGGATCTGGCCGGGATCAGGACGCCCGCACAGTTCGCGGCACGGCTCGTCGAGCCGCACGACCGGCTCGCGGAGGCGCAGGCGATAGCCGCACCCTACGAGGAAGTGGCCACCTGGTTCGAGCAGTTGGAGGCCGTGGTCGGCGAGCTGATGCAGCGGGCGGCCGATCTGGAGCCCTCCCGCGCACTGACGCCCGCGGCGGATTCGGACTCACCGGCGATGCGGGCGCTCGGCGCCGTACTTCCCGCGCTGCGCACCCGCGTGGTGCGGCCGCCCTCGGGGGCGCGCACGCTGTCCCACGATCCTGGCCGGTATTTCGCGCCGGGCTCCGATCTCGGTGCGCAGCTGCTGTCGGCGCTCGATCCGCGGGTCGCCGACGGCATGTACGCGGCGTGGCGGCAGGCGGCGCCTGCGGCGCCCGCGCTGCTGCGGGAGCTTCAGGCGATGCGGGTGACCGCCGCGCCGTTCGGGGCGACGGCGCCGCTCAAGCCCGTGCAGGACGAGCGCGGGCGGGTGATCCGGCAGACGGACTGGCCCGTGAGCGGCGGGGAGCTCACCACGATGCGGATCGTGTACGACACGGCCGGACGGGTTCCGGTGCGCGCCGAGTTCCAGCACATCGAGACAGGGTCGTCCTGGCAGCGTTCGGAGAATCTGCCCGCGGACACGAGCTTCGGTCTGGGGCCGGGCAGGGTCGCGCTGCAGACCCGGGTGGGCCAGGACCACGATCTGAGCTGGCTGACCAGGCGCCCCGCGGACTCCCAGGAGCCCGGTGTGACGGCCGAGTTCTCCCAAGGGCTTCCGGAGCGGACGCTGTTCGTGTCGAGGCCCGCCGAGGACGGGCGGGTGCATGTGGCCGTACAGAACGGCCGGCCGCTCAACTGGCTGCTGGCTCCCGGTGAGCACAAGCAGGTCACCCACGGCGGCGTGGAGGTGACGGCGCGGTACACGGTCGGCACCGAGCCCGCGAATGTCGAGATCGGCATCGCGACCGTGCCGGAGCAGGCGAACCGTCATGTGCTTCCGCTCGACTCCGTACAGGACGGCATCACGGTCGGCAGCTGGGTCGCGGTCGAGCGTCCCCGCAAGGGCTCCGGGGAACCCGACGGCATCCCCGGCGACAAGAAGCTCGCGTTTGTGACCACCCGTGTCACCGCCGTACGCACGGCCGCGTACACCAACTACGGGATCACCGGCCGCGGCACCGAGCTGACGCTCGCCGATCCGTGGCTGGACGAGCACGACGTCCTGCTCTCGGCGATCAGGGACGCGACCGTGCACGCGGGCGGCGAGGCGCTGCGGCCCGCCGACGAGCCGCTGGGCGAGGACGTTCACGGCAATGACCTCGAACTGGCCGAGTTGTACGACGGGTTGCGGCCCGGCCGTCATCTGGTCGTCTCGGGCGAGCGCACCGACATCCCCGACACGGCAGGGGTCCGCGGCACCGAACTGGTGGTGATCGCGGCGGTGGAGCAGCAGCTCGATCCGCACCTGCCGGGCGATCACGTACATACGAAGCTGACGCTCACCACGGATCTGGCCTTCCGCTACCGCCGTGACACGGTGCGCGTCCAGGGCAATGTGGTGCCCGCGACGCACGGCGAGAGCCGCGACGAGCCGATCGGCAGCGGCGACGCCGACCGGGCCAACCAGACGTTCACGCTGTGGCAGTCGCCGCTGACGTGGCTGCCTGCCGACACTCCTCTGGGTGCGACGCCCACCCTTGAGGTGCGCGTCGACGGGCTGCTGTGGCACGAGGTGGACAGTCTGGCGGGGCGTGGTCCGCGCGAGCGCGTGTATGTCTCGGGGACGGCCGGGGACGGGCGTACGACGGTGACCTTCGGCGACGGGGTGCACGGCGCACGACTGTCCACCGGACACGAGAACGTCCGGGCGCGGTACCGCTTCGGCACCGGCAAGGCCGCCAACGTGCGGGCGGACCGCATCACTCAGGCGGTCTCCCGCCCGCTGGGCGTCAGTGCCGTCACCAACCCGCAGCCGGCCACGGGCGGCGCGGACGCCGACGGCCCCGGGCTGACCCGGCGCACGATCCCGCTGGCGGTCTCCGCGCTCGACCGGCTCGTGTCCGTCGAGGACTACGAGGACTTCGCACGCTCGCGTGCGGGCATCGGGCGGGCCGCGGCCCGCGAGATCTTCGACGGCCGGCGCCGGGTGCTGCATGTGACGGTCGCCGGGGTCGACGACATCGCGATCGCCGACGACTCGGAGGTGCTGCGTGCGCTGCGCTCGTCGCTGGCCGAGTACGGCGACTCGCGCCTGCCGGTCAGGGTGGACGTGCGCGAGCTGGTACTGCTGCTGCTCGCGGCGAAGGTAAAGGTCGCCCCCGACCACACCTGGAGCATCGTCGAGCCACGGCTGCGGGGGGCGCTGCTCACCCAATTCGGCAGCGCGCGGCGTGAGTTGGGCCGTCCCGCGCGTCTGTCCGAGGTGCTGGCGACCGCCCATTCGGTGCCCGGTGTCGACTATGTCGACGTGGATGTGTTCACCGGTGTGCCCGCGTCCGTGACGCCCGACGAGCTGACGCGCCTCGCGGAACAGCTCGCTGAGCCCCGTACCGCGGTCGGGGCGAGGCTCGCCGAGTACGACGAGGACGTGCACCGCGTCACCGCCGACGACGGCGAAACGCTCACCCAGGTCGCCGCCCGGCACGGCATCTCGCTCGCCGAACTGCTGCGGCTGAACCCGGACATCACTGATACCCGGCGGCTGGAGAAGGGCCGGGCCGTGTTCGTCTTCCGCGGTATCCGGCCCGCACAGCTCACCCTGCTCTCCCCGCATGTCGCGGACACGCTGATTCTGACGGAGGTCACCTCATGACCAGGGAACCGGACGGCCTCGCTGATCTGCTTCCGCAGTGGCACCGCCTGCGGGACGCCGAGGGCGGAGAGCCGCTGCGCGCCCTGCTGGCGGTGATCGCCGAACAGGCCGACCGGGTGCGGGACGGGGTCGAGCAGGGCTACGAGGACTGGTTCGTGGAGACCGCGGCGCCCTGGGTGCTGCCGTATCTCGGCGATCTGGTGGGCTACTCCCCGCTGCCGGGCTACGAACGCGTGCAGGCGCAGGGTCTGGAGGGCGAGAGCGGGGACGATTCGCGCCTGCGGCTCGCCGAGGCCCTGGCGCCGCGCCGCGATGTGGCGGCCACGGTCGCCAACCGGCGCCGCAAGGGCACCCTCGCCCTCCTCGAGGAGCTGGCCGAGGACGTCGCCGGATGGCCTTCGCGGGCCGTGGAATTCTCCCGGCTCGTCTCCCACCGGCAGCCGGTGAAGCTGTACGGATCGGGCACGGAGGCCGCCAACGCGCGCCGCCGGGAACGCGGCAGGCTCGTGGACGTACGCGAGGGTGCGGCCCTCGATCTGGCGGGCGGGCCGTTCGGCACGGTGGCGCAGTCGGTGAATGTACGGCGGGCCGACTCGGCACGCAGGCAAGGCGGTTACTCCCCTGCCGGGGTGGGCCTCTTCGTCTGGCGGCTGAAGCCGTACCACGTGACCGGGGCGCCCGCGTACTGCATCGACCGGGCCCGCAACCTGTACACCTTCTCGATTCTGGGCAACGACACTCCGCTGGTGACCAAGCCGGTCCCCGAGCCGTCGGCGACCCATGTCGCGACGATCGACAACGTGCCCGCCCACATCCGGCGCCGGCAGCTCGCCGACCGGCTCGCGGACTACTACGGGCCGGGCAAGAGCTTCACGATCTGGCGCGACGGCCAGGACGAGCCCGTGCCGCTTTCGGACATCGTGGTCGCGGACCTGACCCACTGGCGCTACCGGCCCAAGCGCGGCCAGGTCGCGGTCGATCCGGCGCTCGGCAGGATCGCGTTCGGTTCGCGGTCGGCGCCGCGGCAGGGCGTCTGGGTGACGTACCACTACGCGTTCGCGGACGACATGGGTGGCGGCGAGTACCCGCGCGAGCGTGAGACGCCGACGGCGGCGAAGGTCTACCGGGTCGGCCCGGACCAGAGCTACCAGCGGATCATGGACGCGTACAACGACTGGCAGCGCGAGCGGCGTTCGGGGCAGTGCGGCCCCGAAGGCATCATCGAGATCACGCACAGCGGCGCCTACCAGGAGCAGCTGGACTTCGATCTGGATCCGGGCGACCGACTTGAAGTGCGCGCCGCCGAGGGCACCCGGCCGGTCATCCGGCTGCTCGACTGGTACAGCAACCGGCCCGACGCGCTCAACATCCGCGCCCGGGAGGACTGTGAGGGTGAGCCTCCGCGGATCGTGCTCGACGGTCTGCTGATCACCGGTCGCGGCCTCAATGTCACCGGTCCGGTGGGCGCGGTGGGACTGCGGCACTGCACGCTCGTGCCGGGCTGGTCGCTGGAGCCCGAGTGCCATCCGCACTCCCCGGAGGAACCCAGCCTGGTCCTGGACCGCACCACCGCGTGCGTGTCGATCGAGCGCAGCATCCTCGGCACCATCGAGGTCATCGGCGACGAGGTGAACCACGAGCCGCTGCCCATCCACATCCGGGACAGCATCCTGGACGCCACCGGCCACGACCGGGCAGCTCTGTCCGCCCCGGACTGCCGGCACGCGCACGCAGTGCTCCACGCGCATCGCACCACGGTCATCGGTGAAGTCCACACCCATGCCGTGGAGATCGCCGAGAACAGCATCTTCACCGGTCGGATGCAGGTGGCACGGCGGGGCATCGGCTGTATGCGTTTCTCGTACGTGCCTGGCGGCTCACGCACTCCGCGCCGACATCGCTGCCAGCCGGACCTGGTGGGCAGTCAGAACGCCCACCTGGTCCGCCCGCTGTTCACCAGTGAGCGCTATGGCACGCCCGCATACGGGCAACTCGCGACGGGCTGCGCGGAGGAGATCAAGCGGGGCGCCGAGGACGGTTCCGAGATGGGCGCCTTCCACGACCTGTACCAGCCCCAGCGCGAGGACAGCCTGCGGGCCCGGCTCGCCGAGTACACCCCGGCCGGTACCGACGCCGGGATCATCCCCGTCACCTGACACGACATCAACTGCCCAATCATTGAGGGGGACCCCTTCCCATGCACGCAGACATCTCCCGCAGCACCTTCCGGCCGGACCGGCACTACTCGGCTGTGATCGCCCAGCAGGGCCGCGTCCAGCTGGACGCCGACGCCAATGAGCAGACCGCGATCCAGCTGGCCCAGGCTCGTACCACCGCCGCCGATCTGATCGGGCAGCACGGCGGGCCGCGCGGCGCGACCGGCTTCGAGCTCCACTTCCTGGGCGGGAGCCGGGAGTTGGACGATCTGTCCATCGGCGGCGGACGCTATTACGTGGACGGCATCCTGCTGGACGCGACCCGCCCGCAGCCGGGCGTCCCGGTCGTGGAGGACGCGCACAGCTCCGAGGAGGGCGAGAAGGACGAGCCCGCCGACGCGCCCGCGCCGGCCGCGCCGCCGGCCACCTGGACATACTGGGACCAGCCCGACGGCTACCGGGACGCCGAGCGTCCCGGCGACCGGCTGCCCTCCCAGTTCCCGTATCTCGCCTATCTGAAGGTGTGGGAGCGCTCGGTCACGGCTGCCGAGGACCCGCTGCTGCGTGAGGTGGCGCTCGGGTCGGCGATGCCCGACACCGCGGCCCGGCTGAAGGTCGTGTGGCAGGTTCTTCCGCTGCCAGGCTCACAGCTGGAGCTGCCGGACGGGGCGACGAAGGACCAGGTTCGGGCGGCCTTCACGAAGTGGGCCGCCGCGCAGGCGCCGAGCGCGCGGATGGCGGCCCGCAGCGAGCGTCCCGAGCACGCGGACGAGGACCCGTGCCTGGTGAAGCCGGAGGCCCGCTACCGGGGCCAGGAGAACCAGATGTACCGCGTGGAGATCCACGAGGGCGGCGCGGCCAAGGACGCGACCTTCAAGTGGTCGCGGGAGAACGGCTCGGTGACCTTCCCGGTGGACGAACTCGACGGCACCTGGGTGGAATTGGCCTCACTCGGCAGCGACGACAAGCTCGATCTGAACGTCGGTGACTGGGTGGAGTTCGCGGACACCGCCTACCTCAGCCGCAACGAGCCGCTGCCGCTGCTGCGGGTCGAGGAGCTAGACCTGCCGGGACGCCGGGTGCGGCTCTCGGCCGAGCCGGACCCCTCGGTGGGCCGCCGCCCCGAACTCCACCCCTTCCTGCGGCGCTGGGACCACCGCCCGGGCTCCGGGCGCCCGAGCGGCTCCGGGCGTACGAAGCAGGGCGCGGCCAAGCTGCGCCATGGAGCCCTGCGGATCGAGGAGGGCGGCTGGCTGCCGCTGGAGGACGGCGTGTTCGTCTACTTCGAGCCCGGCAAGATCTATCGGACGGGCGACTACTGGAGCGTCGCGGCGCGCACGGCGACGGGCAATGTCGAGTGGCCGACGGATGCGGCTCGCCGGCCGCTGCTCCAGGCCCCGGCGGGCAACCATGTGCACTACGCGCCGCTCGCCTGGGTGCTCGGCGAGGGCTCGGTTGCCGACCTGCGCCAGACCTTCGCCCCGCTGGCGGCGCCCATCCCGGCGGCCGACGCCGAGGCGCTGGCGGCGGAGGCCACGTTCGAGGCGGAGGCAGCGGCTGCGGAGAGCGCGGCGGCGCGCGGTTCGGACCCGGGCACGGCGGGGCAGGACGTCGAAGGACAGCCCGGCCACTGACGTAGTACCTGGAAAGGAGCACCACGATGGCAACGCCTCTGACCGCCTCCCAACTGGTCAAGGTTCTGCGTGACGAAGGGCTTCAGGTCGTCGAGGAGCGGAGCTGGCGCACGCACAACCGCAACCACAAGGGGCCCTGGGGCCCCATGCGCGGCGTGATGATCCATCACACCGTCACCGAGGGCACCCAGAACTCCGTCGACATCTGCTACGACGGCTACTCCAGCCTGCCGGGGCCGCTGTGCCACGGGGTGATTGCCAAGAACGGCACGGTGCACCTGGTCGGCAACGGCCGGGCCAACCACGCCGGACTCGGCGACGACGACGTCCTGCGCGCGGTGACCAACGAGACCGCCCTGCCCTCCGACAACGAGGCCAACACGGACGGCAACCGCTACTTCTACGGCTTCGAGTGCGTCAACCTCGGCAACGGCTCGGACCCGTGGCCTGCGGTGCAGCTGGAGGCGATCGAGAAGGCCGCGGCCGCGATCTGCCGGGCACACGGCTGGACCTACCGCTCGGTGATCGGCCACAAGGAGTGGCAGCCGGGGAAGGTCGACCCGCGCGGGTTCACGATGGACTCCATGAGAGCGCGGATCAAGGCGCGTCTGGGCGGCGGACCGGACGGCCCGCCGAAGCCGCCCGCGCCAAAGCCGCCGGCGACGTTCGAGCCGTTCCCCGGCGCCGCGTTCTTCGCGCCGGGGCGGCGCAGCCCGATCATCACCGCGATGGGCAAGCGGCTGGTGGCCGAGGGCTGCGGGCGGTACGAGGAGGGCCCGAGCCCGGACTGGTCGGAGGCCGACCGGAAGTCGTACGCGGCGTGGCAGCGGAAGCTGGGGTTCTCGGGGAGCGATGCGGATGGGATCCCGGGGAAGGCGAGCTGGGACAAGCTGAAGGTGCCGAACGTCTGACGGGGTTGTGGTTGGGGGGTGTTCCCCTACCCGCCCCTTCCCGTAACCGGGGCTCCGCCCCGGACCCCTTGCGGGGGCTCCGCCCCCGAACCCCCGCGCCTCAATCGCCAGCGAGGCTGAAATTTCCGCCGGTCGGCCTGATTCTTCAGGCCGACCGGCGGAAATTCAGCCTGTCCGGCGATTGAGGACATGCGGCCGAAGGTCGCATACGGGGGGTCTGGGGGCTTGCCCCCAGTTCGGGAAGGGGCGGGGTGGGGAAAAGGCCCCCGGAGGGTGCCGCGGGCGGCCCGCTCCGGACGGGTAACGTTCCGCCCCGCGGGGGGCCACCGCATCCGCCCGCACCGGAGGACCGCATGAGCAAGCCCCCCGCCACCGTCATCGACGCCGACGACCTCCGCGCCGCCCTCCCCATGGCAACCACCGTCACCGCCATCCAGCACGCCCTGCGCGACGGGCTCGACCCCGAGGCCGACCCGGCCAGGTCCGTGGTGCCCGTCGAGCACGGGCAGTTGCTGCTGATGCCCTCGCACTCCCGCCGCTACGCGGGCGTCAAGATCGCCACCGTCGCGCCCGGCAACCCCGCACTCGGACTCCCCCGGATCCAGGGCACCTACCTGCTGCTGGACGCCGAGACGCTCAGCCCGCTCGCCGTGCTGGACGGTGTCGCGCTGACCGCGATCCGTACCGCCGCGGTGTCGGCGGCCGCCGCCGATCTGCTGGCCGTGGCGGAGCCCGAGCGGCTCGTCGTCTTCGGCACGGGCCCGCAGGCGCACAGCCACGTCGAGGCGCTGCGAGCCATTCGCCCAACGCTGCGGCACATCACGGTGGTGGGCCGCGACGAGGACCGGCTCGCCGCCTTCCTCGCGCAGTACGGCGATGCGGGACCGACCGTGGAGGCGGGCGCTCCGGACGCCGCGGCGCGCGCCGATCTGGTGGCCTGCTGCACCACTGCCCGTACTCCCCTCTTCGACGGCTCAACTCTGCCCGCGCACGCGACGGTCGTCGCTGTCGGCTCGCACGAGCCCGAGGCGCGCGAGGTCGACGACACGACGGCGCGGCGGTCGACGGTCGTGGTCGAGGCGCGCGGGGCCGCGCTGCGTGAGGCCGGTGACGTCATCCTCGCCATCGGGGCCGGAGCGCTGGATCCCGATGCCCTGGTGGGACTGGCGGACCTCGTACGCGGCACGGTGAAGGCCGACACCTCCCGGCCCCGGCTCTTCAAGAGCGTCGGCATGGCCTGGGAAGATCTGGTCGTCGCCGGGGTCGCATACGAGTCCCGCCAGGGGCAGGGCAGTTCACTCGGCGGTACGTAACCTCAGCGGCTCGCTGAAGGCTCCGCTCCGTGCCACACCGTGGTGATGTTGCAGAACTCCCGGATTCCGTGACCCGACAACTCCCTGCCGTAGCCGGAGCGCTTGACACCGCCGAACGGCAGCGCGGGATGGGAGGCAGTCATTCCGTTGAAGAAGACTCCGCCCGCCTCAAGGTCGCGGGTGAAGCGGCTCACTTCGGCGTCGTCGCGCGTCCAGACATTGGAACTCAGCCCGAAGGGCGTGTCGTTGGCCAGATTCACCGCCTCGTCGACATCGGCCACGCGGTACACCGTTGCCACCGGACCGAATGCCTCCTCGTGGTGGATACGCATCTCGGGCTTCACGTCGACGAGGACCGTGGGTTCGTAGTACCAGCCCTGGTCGAACTCTTCGGGGCGCTGCGCCCCGCACCGGGCCGTGGCCCCCAGGCGCAGGGCATCGTCGACGAGCTCCTCCAGGTCGGCGCGGCCCTGTTCGGTGGAGAGCGGGCCGATGTCGGTGGAGTCCTGCATCGGATCACCGACGGTCAGCTTCCGCATTCCCGCGGTGAAGCGCTCAAGGAAGTCCTCGTACACATCCGCGTGGACGATGAAGCGCTTGGCCGCGATGCAGGACTGGCCGTTGTTCTGCACGCGGGCGGTCACCGCGGTCTGCGCCGCGCGCTCGATGTCGGCCGACGGCATCACCACGAAGGGGTCGCTGCCGCCGAGTTCCAGCACCGTCTTCTTCACCTCGTCACCGGCGATCGCCGCCACGGACCGGCCGGCCGGCTCACTGCCCGTCAGTGTCGCGGCGGCGACCCTGCGATCGCGCAGAACTCCCTCGACGGCCCCGGATCCGATCAGCAGCGTCTGGAAGCACCCCTCCGGGTAGCCGGCGCGCCGGAACAGCTCCTCCAGGTAGAGAGCGGTCTGGGGCACGTTCGACGCGTGTTTGAGCAGTCCGGCATTGCCCGCCATGAGGGCGGGGGCGGCGAAGCGCACGACCTGCCAGAGGGGGAAATTCCACGGCATGACGGCCAGCACGACGCCCAGCGGGCGGTAGTGGACGCTCGCCCGCGAGGCCCCGGAGTCCCTCACGTCGACGGTCGAGGGCTTCTCGTCGGCCAGGAGCTGCTCGGCGTGGGCGGCGTACCAGCGCATCGCCTTCGCGCACTTGGCCGCCTCCGCACGGGCGGCCGTGATCGGCTTGCCCATCTCGGTGGTCATGGTGCGCGCGATGGAGTGCTGATCCTCCTCCAGCAGGTTCGCGGCACGGTCGAGCAGTTCGGACCGCTCGCCGAATTCCGTGGTGCGGTGCTTTTGGAACGCGGTCACCGCGAGCGCGAGACGCCGCTCGATCTCGTCCGGTCCCAGCGCGTCGAACGTCCTGAGCGTCTCACCGGTCGCGGGATTCACGGTGGCGATGGGCATGGCAGGTCCTCCTCGAACTATCCGCTGCCGCTCTCGAGAAGAAGCTGGACGTCCTTCTCCTGGTCACCCGCTGCCATGCCCTGTGCCTTGACGGCGAAGGCATCGGCCAGCGTCTCGGTCATCCGGTCCACTCCCCAGTAGGTGCCCTGGAGATCCACTCTGACGGGCGCCGTCAATCGCACCGGTCCGGGCTTGGCGTGCGAGGGCGCGACCTCGAAGGTCGACGTCCACACGCTCGTGTGCACGTCCGAAGTGTCGTGGGAGGTGTAGTCGGGTACGTCGTCGTCCGCGCGGTCCGAGGCGAAGGACTGCCTCAGCAGCCGGAAGACGCTGTGTGCGTCCTCCTTGGCGCAGCTGCTGAGCGTCACGACGACAGGTGTCGTGTACTCCTGGGTGCTGTTCACGGTGTTTCCTGCCTCTCGGGATCCAGTGCTGTGCCCTCCGTCGCCGGGCGGGCCCGCTCCACGTAAGGGGTGCGCCTCCTACAGACTCACCCGGTGAGGCACCGTCTGCGACCGGACTCAGCCTGAGGGCTCGTCCGGCACGGGCTGCTCGGGGTGCACCGCGCCACTGCGCGGCTCTCCGCCGCGGCCCGCCCCCGACTCGTCCATGTCCGGAAGGCTCGCGTCGGGATCCCTTTTGTCCTCGTCCGAGTCGTGGCCGCCGACTGTCTCCAGCGGGTCGCCGTCCTCCTGCGCCTGCTGATCGGGCAGGTCGCGGGGCACCTGCGTGCCGTGGTCCTTCTCTGCGTCTGCGGGGTCGTGAGGCCGTCGGTCGGTCATGGGTCCTCCTCCTTGCAGGGCGCGCCCTTCCTGGCCCCGAATGCATCCTCGGACGCCGGGCGGGTACCCGCACTGCGTGCGGCCAACCGGAGGTACGGATGCCGCTTCGCGGCTGTTCCCGCGCTGCGCCGAACGGCTATGCCAGGGCCGTTCCCGGGCCGGCCGGGCGCTGCCGGACCCAGCGGTACAGGACGACGGAGGCCACCGCGGCCAGCGCGCACCAGGTGGAGACGAATTCCAGCCGCCACAGCAGCGCGCACGCCGCGGCACCGAGCCCGACGACCACTCCCAGCAGCCGGAGCACCGGATCCCCGCCGAGCAGGAGTGCGCCGACCGTGGCCAGCAGATAGCCGATGATGATCAGCGGCGAGCGCGGCAGATCCAGGACATAGCCGAGGGTGTGCCCCCGCATTTGTGCCGTCACGGATCTGGTCGCGAGGCTGTACGCGAGGACTGCGGCGGTGGCGGTCCCGACGGCCGCGAGCACCGCGAGCCCGCGCCGGGCGGGCGGCGGCGCGGCGAGGAGTACGCCGAACGGCACCCACACGGGCAGCAGCGGCAGGGCGATGACGGCCCAGGCGACGGTGGCCGGACCCGTGCCACCACCGGAACGCCAGACCACCGACTCGATGATCTGGTGGGCTCCGAGCAGCAACGGCAGCGCGGCGAGCGGCAGATCGCGGAGGTGGCGCACCTGCGCGACGCAGGCCACTCCGATCGCGGCGACGCATGTCCCCGCCGCGAGGTCGGCTGTCGCACTCCAGCACATGGCGTCAAGCTATATCCACCAGGCCGTACGGATCCGTGAACACCATGAGTGCTCGCCGTGACCGGGAGGAAACGCCCGATGTCCAAGCAGTCCAACGGGTCGAACGTCCGAGGTGCTCCGCGCCGCCGACCGTGTCGCGGAAGTCGCCCTGTCGACGCCCCAGGCGCTGACGAATGTGATCGGGTCCCTGCACTCCAGCGGTCTGATCACGCTGATCGACGCCGCCGGGCTCGCCGCGATCATCGGGGCGGCCGAGGACGAGAAGGAGTTCCACGGAGTCGTGCCGCTGGGGGCCGCCGCGGCCATGGAGTTCCTGGCGCCCGCCCGGGGCAGGCTGGTCGCGTCATGCCGGCTGGACGAACAGGCTCTGCGGGAGTTGCGTCCGGTCCTGGTGGGGGCCGCGCTCCGCGCCCGGTTCACCACCGACGCCGAGGTCGTCGACTCGACGGGTGTGCTGGTGTGCCGCGGCAGCTTCGACTGGAGCGTACGACGTACGGCGGGCGCGGTCTGACGACCCGCCCCGGGCCGCTCGGCGCCGCCGGGTCAGGTGTTCTTCGGAGGCTCGTGCAGGCCGAAGGGTGAGCCCTGATCGTCGTGGCAGAGCGTGAACCGGCCGAAGCGGGCGACGCTCACGTCGTCGCTGCCCGCGTCGAAGTCGTCGACCGTGCCGCCCAGTTCATGGACCCGCTCGAGCGCGGCCTTCATGTCGTCGACCCTGAAGAAGAGATACGGGCTCGCGCCCGCGTCGCCGCCGTGCACTCCGCCGGGGACGTTGGGTGTGCCGATCGCATAGCCCCCGCCATCGGTCGGCCCCGGCTCGAAGGTCCAGCCGAACAGGCTGCCGTAGAACGTGCGGGCCGCCTCGAAGTCGCCCACGCCCAGTTCGAAGAAGGAGATCTCACCGGCCATCGCGGGTCCCGCCTTCCGTACGGAGACTGTCCGTCCCACCGTGTGCATCCACGGTACGGCCGCCCCCGCGCCCGTGCACCCGCCCCGCTCACCCCGTCAGGGGCCGGGAGGTGTCCGGCCGGACGGCCGCGAGATAGGCGAGGATCGCGTCGCGGTTGCGCGCCAGACAGTCGATGCGCTGCTGGATCCGGTCCGCCTCGCCCCGCAGCAGCGCGGCGGTTTCCTCAGTCAGGCACTCGGGATGAACATGGATCTCGTCCGGCTCGGTGAGGAAGGGCAGGATCCTGCGGATGATCTCCGTGGTCAGGCCGGAGTCGAGCAGCCCGCGGATCTGCTGGACGCGGTAGACGGCAGACGTGTCGTAGGCGCGGTAACCGTTCTCGGCCCGCTCCGGGTGCAGCAGGTCCTGTTCCTCGTAGTAGCGCAGCATCCTGGTGGGGACGCCGGTCTGCCGGGACAGTTCGCCGATCTTCATGGCTGCCTCCCCTTGCCTTCACACTGATGTGAAGGTCTCACCATGGTCGCATGTCGACCGCACCCACGCCGCCCCCACCCGAGCTGCCCCCAGCCATGCAGCCGGCGCCCGGGCTGCCGCGGTGGGGACTGCTCGCCCTGTTCACCGCGGCCTTCACCGCCGTGATGACCGAACTGCTCCCGGCCGGGCTGCTGCCCCGGATGAGCGAGGACCTGCGGGTGACGCAGGGGCGCGTGGGGTTTCTGGTCACCGGGTACGCGGCCGCCTCGTTCCTCGCCGCGATACCCCTCACCACCGCGCTGCGCGGGCTGCCCCGGCGGCCGGTGCTCGTCGGCGTGCTGCTCGGGTTCGCGCTCTGCAACACGGTCACCGCCCTCTCGTCCTCGTACGCCCTGACCTTCGGGGCCAGGCTGCTGGCCGGCGCGACGGGCGGCCTGCTGTGGGCGATGCTGGCCGGTTACGCGGCCCGGATGGTCCCCGCCGAGCGCCGCGGCCAGGCCATGGCGATCGTCCTGGCCGGGATCACCGTCGCGCTCTGCGCCGGAATTCCGGCCGGAACCGCGCTGGCCGCCGCCCTCGGCTGGCGCGTCGCGTTCGCCTCGCTGGCCGTCCTCTCCGTGGTCCTCGTGGCCTGGGTGCTGCTGAAGGTCCCCCGCTTCCCGGGGGAGCCGGCCGCTGAGCGCCCGCCGCTGCGCCGCATCGCCACGCTGCCCGGGATTCGCTCCGTACTTCTCGTGACCCTGTTCCTGCTGCTTGGCCACCAGACGATGTACACGTACATGTCGCCGCTCGCCGAACGCGCGGGAATCGGCAACGCGGGCCCGGTCCTCCTTGTCTTCGGCGTCGCCACGGTCGCCGGGATCTGGACCGTCGGCGTCCTCGTCGACCGTCACCTCCGGCCGGCCCTGCTGACAGCGCTGGCTCTCATCGCGGCCGCGACACTGCTCATCGGTCTGCTCGGGCAGGCTCCCGCCGCCCTGATCGTCGCGGCAGCTGTGTGGGGCGCGGCCTTCGGCGGGGCGCCCACGCTGCTGCAGACCGCGCTGGTCGACATCTCGGGACCCGCACACGCGGACGTGGCCACCGCCCTGCAGGCCACCGTCTACAACATCGGGATCGCCGCCGGCTCCCTCACCGGTGGAATCGTCCTGGAAGGCGCAGGCGTGGGCGACTTGCCCTGGACGGCACTCCCGCTGATCGCCGCCGCACTGGCCACCACCTGGGCGGCCCGCCGGATAGGCCATCGCGACCGAAGGATCAAGGGCGGCCCTGAGAGTGCAAGGTCACAGCCTTCTCCCCTGCTGCACCTTTGCGCCCGTGACCTAGCATCTGAGCATGACGGTCCTCCCCAATGACGGGTTCTCACTGGCCGCCGAATTCCCGGATGCGACCCACGAGCAGTGGCAGCTGCTGGTGGCCGGCGTGCTGCGCAAGGCAGGCAAGGACGCCCCGGACACGGCGGCCGATGACGTGCTGTCCACGGCCTTGGAGGACGGGCTCGCCACCCGCCCTCTGTACACCGCGGACTCGGCACGCGACGGCGCGGACGGCGCCGGCTATCCGGGCTTCGCCCCCTTCACCAGGGGCGGCAGGCCCGAGGGCGGCGCGGTCTCCGGCTGGGACGTACGCCAGCGCCACGACCGGCCCGATCCGCTGCGGGGAGGCGAGGCGGTGCTCGCGGACCTGGAGAACGGGGTCACCTCGCTCTGGCTGTCCG
Organism: Streptomyces sp. NBC_00885; assembly: GCF_045207475.1. Classification (NCBI taxonomy): domain Bacteria; kingdom Bacillati; phylum Actinomycetota; class Actinomycetes; order Kitasatosporales; family Streptomycetaceae; genus Streptomyces; species Streptomyces sp. NBC_00885. The sequence goes on along the minus strand of NZ_CP108796.1, from coordinate 7,731,970 downwards.
TCGGCGCGGCCGGAATTCCCCTCTCCGCACTGGCCACCGTCCTGGAGGGCGTCTATCTCGACCTCGCCCCGGTCGTACTCGACGCGGGCGCCGAATTCGACGCCGCCGCACGGGAATTGCTGCGTCTGTACGAGGAGCGGGGAGTCGCCCCCGAGGCCGCGCTCGGCAATCTCGGCGCCGACCCGCTGGGGCACGCCGCTCGCACCGGCCGGTACGAGGACCTCGCCGAGCTCACGGCCACGGCGGCCGAACTCGCCCGGCTGTGCCACGCGACGTACCCCGGGCTGCGGGCACTGACCGTCGACGCGCTGCCGTACCACGAGGCCGGCGCCTCGGCCGCCCAGGAGCTGGGCTGTTCCCTGGCCACCGGTGTCTCACTGCTGCGTGAGCTGACCGCCGCCGGAATGAGCGTCGAAGCGGCCTGCGGCCAGCTGGAGTTCCGGTACGCGGCGACCGCCGACCAGTTCCTCACCATCGCCAAGCTGCGTGCGGCGCGGCGTGTGTGGGCCCGGGTCGCCGAGGCCTGCGGCGCGGACCCGGCCGCCGGCGCCCAGCGCCAGCACGCCGTGACCTCCCCGGTGATGATGAGCCGGCGCGACCCGTGGGTGAACATGCTGCGCACCACGGTCGCCTCCCTCGCCGCCGGCGTCGGCGGGGCCGATGCGGTGACGGTGCTCCCCTTCGACCACGCGCTCGGACTGCCCGACGCCTTCGCCCGCCGTATCGCCCGCAACACCTCGACGATCCTGGTCGAGGAGTCGCATGTGGGCCGCGTCATCGACCCGGCAGGCGGTTCCTGGTACGTGGAGCAGCTGACCGACGAGCTGGCGCAGGCCGCCTGGGCCTGGTTCCAGGAGATCGAGCGTGCCGGGGGCCAGGAGGCAGCGCTGCGCGCCGGTCTGGTGTCGACGCGGATCGGCGCCACCTGGCAGAACCGTACGAAGAACCTCGCCAAGCGGCGCGAACCGGTCACCGGGGTCAGCGAGTTCCCGATCCTCGACCAGCCTCCGGTCGAGCGCGACCCCGCGCCCGCTGCACCCTCCGGCGGACTGCCGAAGGTGCGCCGCGACGAGGCTTTCGAAACCCTGCGGGCCCGCTCCGACGCGCATCTGGCGGCGACCGGCACCCGGCCGCGCGTCTTCCTGGCGGCGCTCGGCCCGGCGGCCGCGCACACCGCACGCGCGTCCTTCGCCGCAAACCTCTTCCAGGCGGGCGGCATCGAACCGGTCCATGACCCGATGTCCGTCGACGCGGCCTCGGTCGCCGAGGCGTTCACCGCAAGTGGGGCGAGCGTGGCGTGCGTCTGCTCCAGTGACACGCTCTACGCCGAGCAGGCCGCGCCGGTGGCCGAGGCGCTGAAGGCGGCCGGTGCCCTGCGGGTGTTCCTCGCGGGCCGTCCCGGTGAGCAGCGTGAGACGTATGTACGGGCCGGAGTCGACGAGTTCGTCGTCGCGGGCGGCGACGCGGTCGCCGTCCTGACCTCCGCGCTGGACCGGATGGGAGTGGCGTGATGAGGATCCCCGACTTCTCAGGTGTCGAACTCGGGACCGGCAGCGCCTCCGGCGTGTCCGGGGACCAGTGGCGCAGCGCCGTCAAGGACGCCACGGGCAAGGGCGCGGGCGATCTGGTGTGGGAGACGCCCGAGGGCATTCCCGTCAAGCCGCTGTACACGGACGAGGATCTGGCCGGGCTGGACTTTCTCGGCACGTATCCGGGCATCGCGCCGTATCTGCGCGGCCCTTACCCGACGATGTACGTCAATCAGCCGTGGACGATCCGTCAGTACGCCGGGTTCTCCACCGCCGAGGAGTCCAACGCCTTCTACCGGCGCAATCTCGCCGCCGGGCAGAAGGGTCTGTCGGTCGCCTTCGACCTGCCGACTCACCGGGGTTACGACAGTGACCATCCCCGGGTGACGGGCGATGTCGGTATGGCCGGTGTCGCCATCGACTCGATCTACGACATGCGGCAGCTCTTCGACGGCATTCCGCTGGACCGCATGAGCGTGTCGATGACGATGAACGGCGCTGTCCTTCCGGTGCTGGCGCTGTACATCGTGGCCGCCGAGGAGCAGGGCGTAGCGCCCGAGAAGCTGGCCGGGACCATTCAGAACGACATCCTCAAGGAGTTCATGGTCCGCAACACCTACATCTATCCGCCGCGGCCCTCGATGCGGATCATCTCGGACATCTTCTCGTACACCTCGCAGAAGATGCCCCGCTACAACTCGATCTCCATCTCCGGCTACCACATCCAGGAGGCCGGTGCGACGGCCGATCTGGAGCTGGCGTACACGCTCGCCGACGGCATGGAGTATCTGCGGGCCGGTATCGGCGCGGGACTCGACGTGGACGCCTTCGCGCCGCGGCTCTCGTTCTTCTGGGCGATCGGCATGAACTTCTTCATGGAGATCGCCAAGCTGCGCGCCGCGCGGCTGCTGTGGGCGAAGCTGGTGAAGACGTTCGACCCGAAGAACCCCAAGTCGCTCTCGCTGCGCACCCATTGCCAGACCTCGGGCTGGTCGCTGACGGCGCAGGACGTGTTCAACAACGTGACCCGCACCTGCGTGGAGGCGATGGCCGCGACTCAGGGGCACACCCAGTCGCTGCACACCAACGCCCTCGACGAGGCGCTGGCCCTGCCGACCGACTTCTCCGCGCGCATCGCCCGCAACACACAGCTGCTGCTCCAGCAGGAGTCGGGGACCTGCAGGGTCATCGACCCCTGGGGCGGCAGCGCGTACATCGAGAAGCTCACCCACGATCTGGCGCGCCGCGCCTGGCAGCACATCGAGGAGGTCGAGGCCGCCGGCGGCATGGCGCAGGCCATCGACGCGGGCATCCCCAAGCTGCGCGTCGAGGAGGCCGCGGCCCGTACGCAGGCCCGTATCGACTCCGGACGCCAGCCCGTGATCGGTGTGAACAAGTACCGCGTCGAGACCGACGAGCAGATCGATGTGCTCAAGGTCGACAACTCCTCGGTGCGCACCCAGCAGATCGAGAAGCTGAGGCGGCTGCGCGCGGAGCGGGACGAGAACGCCTGCCAGGACGCGCTGCGCGCGCTGACCGCGGCCGCCGAGTCGGGTCCGGGCTCCGGCCTGGAGGGCAATCTGCTGGCGCTCGCGGTGAACGCCGCCCGCGCTATGGCGACCGTCGGCGAGATCTCCGACGCCCTGGAGAAGGTGTACGGGCGGCACTCGGGGCAGATCCGTACGATCTCCGGTGTGTACCGGAACGAGGCAGGGACGTCACCCGCAGTGGAGCAGACCCGCACGCTGGTCGAGGAGTTCGAGCAGGCCGAGGGCCGCCGTCCGCGCATCCTGGTCGCCAAGATGGGCCAGGACGGCCATGACCGCGGCCAGAAGGTGATCGCCACGGCCTTTGCCGACCTGGGCTTCGACGTGGATGTCGGCCCGCTGTTCCAGACGCCTGAAGAGGTGGCCCGTCAGGCGGTCGAGGCGGATGTCCACATCGTCGGCGTGTCCTCGCTGGCGGCCGGGCATCTCACCCTCGTACCGGCGCTGAAGGAGCAACTGGCCGCCGAGGGACGGGACGACATCATGATCGTGGTGGGCGGGGTGATTCCGCCCCAGGACATCCAGACGCTGCGCGAGGCCGGAGCCGCCGCGGTCTTCCCGCCGGGCACGGTGATCCCGGACGCGGCGCAGGACCTGGTGAAGACGCTGGGCGCCTCGCTCGGCCACGAGTTGTAGGACCGTGCCCCCGATGCATCCCGTCATCGACATCGCCGGCTATGTCAAAGGCGTGCGTGAGGGGTCGCGGGCGTACATCGCCCGTGCCATCACGCTCGTCGAGTCCACGCGCGCCGATCACCGTGCGCTGGCCCAGAGGTTGCTGACCGAGCTGCTGCCGTACTCCGGTACGGCGCGGCGGGTGGGCGTCAGCGGTGTGCCCGGCGTCGGCAAGTCCACGTTCATCGACGCGCTCGGCACGATGCTCACCGGCCTCGGCCACCGGGTCGCGGTTCTCGCCGTCGATCCGTCGTCGACCCGTACGGGCGGCTCCATCCTGGGCGACAAGACCCGGATGGAACGGCTCGCGGTGGATCCGGCCGCCTTTGTGCGGCCGTCCCCCACCTCGGGCACGCTGGGCGGAGTGGCCAAGGCGACCCGCGAGACCATCATCGTGATGGAGGCCGCCGGCTACGACGTGGTACTCGTGGAGACGGTCGGGGTCGGCCAGTCGGAGACCGCCGTGGCCAACATGGTGGACTCGTTCCTGCTGCTGAGCCTGGCCAGGACCGGTGACCAGCTGCAGGGCATCAAGAAGGGCGTCCTGGAGCTGGCCGACGTGATCGCCGTCAACAAGGCGGACGGCCCGCACGAGCGCGACGCACGCTCCGCCGCCCGTGAACTGGCCGGTGCGCTGAGGCTGATGCACCCCGCCGACGCCGCCTGGACTCCCCCGGTGCTGTCCTGCAGCGCGCGGGAGGGCACCGGGCTCGACACTCTCTGGGAGCGGCTCGAGCAGCACCGGGCGCTGCTGGACTCGACGGGCAGGCTGGCCGCGAAACGCCGCGACCAGCAGATCGACTGGGCCTGGACGATGGTCCACGACGAGTTGCGGGACCGGCTGCGCAGCCATCCCGGCGTGCGCGCGCTCGCACCCGGCCTCGAACAGCAGGTGCGGGACGGGGAGTTGACGGCGACGCTGGCGGCGGAACGAATCCTTCAGGCGTTTCAGCGCCCGAGCTAGCGGCTCCGGGGCGGGCTCGATGCGGCCCCCGCCCCGGAACCGTACGGCTCAGGACGACATCGTGAGCCCGGCCCGGATCTCGCGGGCCGCGGCGACCAGGTGCTCCAGTGAGGTACGGACCTCGGGCCAGCCGCGCGTCTTCAGACCGCAGTCGGGGTTGACCCACAGCCGCTCGGCGGGGATCGCCTCAAGTCCCTTCCGAAGCAGCGCGGTTGCCTCCTCAGCGCTCGGTACACGCGGTGAGTGGATGTCGTAGACACCGGGCCCCACCTCGCGCGGATATCCGGCCGTGGCGAGTTCGCCGGCCACCTGCATGTGGGAGCGGGCTGCCTCCAGGCTGATGACATCGGCGTCGAGATCGTCGATCGCCCGGAGGATGTCACCGAACTCGGCGTAGCACATGTGCGTATGGATCTGGGTGTCCGGACGGACGCCGCCGGTGGTCAGCCGGAAGGCCTCCGTCGCCCAGGCCAGATAGGCCTCGTGGCCGTCGCCGCGCAGCGGCAGCGTCTCGCGCAGCGCGGGCTCGTCCACCTGGATCACCGAACTGCCCGCCGCCTCAAGGTCGTTCACCTCGTCGCGCAGGGCGAGGGCGACCTGGCGTGCGGTCTGGGCGAGCGGCTGGTCGTCGCGTACGAAGGACCAGGCGAGCATGGTGACAGGGCCGGTGAGCATGCCCTTGACGGGGCGGTCGGTGAGCGACTGGGCGTAGCGGGTCCAGCGGACCGTCATCGGATCGGGGCGGGAGACGTCACCTGCCAGGATCGGCGGCCGGACATAGCGGGTGCCGTACGACTGGACCCAGCCGTGCTGCGTCGCGAGATAGCCGCTGAGCTGTTCGGCGAAGTACTGGACCATGTCGTTGCGTTCGGGCTCGCCGTGTACGAGCACGTCGATGCCGGTCTTCTCCTGGAAGGAGACGACCTCGCGGATCTCGGCCTCGATGCGCTCCTCGTACCCCTGGGTGTCGATGCGCCCGGCCCGCAGGTCGGCCCGTGCGGTGCGCAGTTCGACGGTCTGCGGGAACGAGCCGATCGTGGTCGTGGGCAGCAGGGGAAGGCGCAGACGTGCGCGCTGGGCCGCGGCGCGCTGCGCGTAAGGGAGGCTGCGCCGGGTGTCCGCCGCGGTGACGGCCGCGCTGCGGGCGCGGACGGCGGGGTCGCGGGTGAGCGCGGAGGTGGCGCGGGAGAGCAGGTCGGCCCGGTTGGCGGCGAGCCTGGCGGCGATGGCGTCGGTGCCCTCGGTCAGCCCACGGGCCAGCGTGACGACCTCGGCCGTCTTCTGGCGGGCGAAGGCGAGCCAGCGGGCGACCTGCGTGTCGACATCGCGTTCCGCGGCGGCGTCGAGCGGCACATGCAGCAGGGAGCAGGACGGCGCGACATCCACTTCGCCGGCCAGCCCGAGCAGGGTGGCGAGGGTGGCGGCCGACTTCCCGAGGTCGTTGATCCATACGTTGCGACCGTCGACGACTCCGGCGACGAGCCGCTTGCCGGGCAGTCCGCCGACGGCCGCGAGGTCGCGGAGGTTGGCGTGGGCGGCGCCGGTGAAGTCGAGGGCCAGCCCGTCGACTGGGGCCTTGGCCAGGACGGGGAGTGCGTCGCCGAGCCGGTCGAAGTAGGAGGCGATCAGCAGCTTCGGCCGGCCGGTTAGCCCTCCGAGCTCGCGGTAGGCGCGGCCCGCGGCGCTGAGCACGGCGGGCGGCTGGTCCTGGACCAGTGCCGGTTCGTCGAGCTGGACCCACTGGGCGCCCGCGGCCCGCAGCTCGCGGAGCACCTCGGCGTACACCGGCAGCAGCCGGTCCAGCAGGGTGAGCGGCTGGAAGTCGGAAGCAACTCCGGGCGCGGGCTTGGCGAGCAGCAGATAGGTGATCGGCCCGAGGAGCACCGGGCGGGCCGTGAGCCCGAGCGCGAGCGCTTCCTTCAGCTCGGCGACCTGCTTGCCACAGTTGGCGGCGAAGGCGGCGTCGGGGCCGAGTTCGGGGACGAGGTAGTGGTAGTTGGTGTCGAACCACTTGGTCATTTCCAGGGGCGCGACATCCTGGGTTCCGCGGGCCATGGCGAAGTAGCCGTCGAGCGCGTCGGCGTCGACGGCCGCCCGGTGACGTGCGGGAATGGCGCCGACCATCACGCTGGTGTCCAGGACATGGTCGTAGTACGAGAAGTCTCCGGTGGGGACTTCGTGGATACCGGCGCCCGCGAGCTGCTGCCAGGTGGCCCGGCGCAGCCGGGCGGCCGTCTCCTTCAGGGCATCGGCGTCGACGCGGCCCTTCCAGTAGCGCTCGACGGCCTTCTTCAGCTCCCGGTTCGGGCCCTGGCGGGGGTAGCCGTGGACGGTGGCCCTGGATCCTGCGGCGGTGGATGTGCTGGTCACGGAACTCTCCTTCGCGAGTACTCGTCCATGACCTCGGACAGCTCGTGGGACGCGAAGGAGGGCAGACACAGCCGTCTGCCCATGCCGCCGACCCGCCCACGAGGTCACCGAGATCTCCGCGCGCGTTCGCGCACGGGCAGTGGCAGGTCTTCGGACTCATGGGCACGCCCGCGCGTACGGGGTTTGCGTACGCAGGCACCTACTGGCCGTCGCTTCCCGGATCCGCTGCCGGATCCAGTGCGTATGACGGCGGTCGTTCCCACTCACCGCTGCGGGGCAGTTCCGGATTCCCACCGGATTCCCTCTTGCGACGCGCCTGCCTGGAGGACAGGGCGAACCAGCTGCACGATCACCCTAGGTGCGTCATTGACATGTGACCAAACGGTCACCTATTTTGGATGGCATGGACGAAGTGTTCAAGGCACTGGCCGACCCGACGCGGCGCAGCCTCCTCGACGAGCTCTTCCGCCAGGACGGGCAGACGCTCAGCGCGCTCGAGGCCCGCTTCGACATCAGCCGCTTCGGCGTCATGAAGCACCTCAAGCAGCTCGAGGAAGCCGGCCTGATCGTCACCAGGCGCCGCGGCCGGGAAAAGCTCCACTTCCTGAACCCCGTCCCTATCCGGCTCGTCCACGACCGGTGGGTGAGCAAGTACGCGGAACCCTGGGCGGCCGCACTCAGCGGCCTCAAGAGCCGACTGGAGAGCCCCATGGAAAAGGTCTTCGAGATTTACATCCGCACCACCCCTGAGCGCCTCTGGGAGGCGATCACCGACCCCGAGATCCGGAGCAAGTACAACTTCGGCATGCGGGTCACCTCCGACTGGCAGCCCGGCGGGCGCTTCGAGATGAGCTCCCCCAAGGCCGACGGCCTGCTCGGCGAGGGCGAGATCCTCGAAATCGATCCACCGCGCAAGCTCGTCCAGAGCATGGTCGCGCTCTGGAGCGACGAGGCGAAAGCCGAAGGCACGTCGAGGGTCACCTGGGACATCGAGCCCGTCGGCGACTCCTGCCGGCTCACCGTCACGCACGACCAGCTGCGCGAGGGTGCGAACGAGGAGCTGTACGGCGGTTGGCCGATGATCCTCTCCGGCCTCAAGACCTGGCTGGAGACCGGCGAGCTGCTGACCACGCCGGGCTCACTGATGTACACCTGATCAGGCCCGGCGACCCGCTTTTCCGGTACGGCAGTGCGCGGTGGGACCCGTACCGGAAAAGCGCCGGGTCACCTCAGTGGCCGCCGGACTGCCCGACGCGCAGGCCGGATCCCACCACGCGCGCCTTGATGCCGTCGCGCTCCACCGTGATGTGCTGGAGCCGCAACTCCTTCAGGGAGCGGGGCAGTTCGAAGGAGAGTGACAGCCTCTCGGACAGCTCCGGGGGCTTGAGGGCGAGCATTGCCCCGACCAGACCGGGATCGATGCCGACCTTCCTCAGCAGCTGCGGATGCTCCAGTACGACATCGACGAGATTGACCTTCATCAGCCGCTCGATGAACTTCGGCGCGCTGGTGAGCCGGTGGAGTTCCTCCTCGCTCCGCAGCGCCCGGCGCACATACTCCCTGGGCACTCCGAGCCGGTCCACGATCGCGGGCACGGCAAGCAGCGCCTTCAGCCGGGCGCCCTCGCCGCTGATCCGCTCGGCGGCCTCGCGATGCAGCCGCAGGCCGGAGTGATCCGGATCCTTGCCGGGCCGGTAGGTGGCCACCCGGGGAATGTCGAGCTGCATGCCGTCCAGGGTGGTGGTGAGGGAGCGCTCGTTGTCACGCTGTATGTGCGCCTGGGCCTGCACGCGCAGATCCTGTCCGGCGACGGCGAGTTCGCCGTTCACCCGGACCGCGTCCGCGCCGCTGCCGGTGAACTTCAGCTGTGAGGCGCCCAGTTCACGGTTCAGATCGTCGAAGGAGAGCAGCACCTCGCCGTCCAGATCGCCGATGACGGCGCCCTTGATCGAGGTCGGGGCATCTCCGACGATGCGTACGTCCTTGGCGGTGGCCCGCACCTCGGCAAGCGAGACGCGATCGGCCGAGACGTCGGGCACGGTGACATCGACGCGGTCGATCCGCTCGTCGAGCAGCTGGGTGAGAAAGGGAAAACCGTGGATGTCCACGTCGGGCCTGGTGGCGAGCCCGAGTGACTTCTGGAGCTGGTCCGCCGCCCTGCTCTGCGCGTAGTACTCCGCGAGCCGGTCGGTGAGCAGCAGACACAGGGTGCACAGGACGGCCGCTGCGGTCAGCTTCACCACCGCGGGCAGCGCCGCGAACCGGCTCTTGCCACGGTGATTGGGCGGTGTCCAGTCGTCGTCGTCCGGGTCGGAGGTGAGCCCGAGCTCCAGAGGGTCCTTCGGGTCGTAGACGCTGAAGTCGGGCTCGGGGTCCGCCAGTTGAGCGAGTTCTTCGTACGGATTTCGTGGATGCGCTGATATGCGTGTGGGGGGTCGCATCGCCTTATCCCACCATGTCGGCCACCCTCGAACGCAAATCCTGCTACCGATGGGTAGGGATTTGAGCCAAATATCGGCGACTCTGCTGCGCAGACGCCGTGGCGCGCGTCACCGTGCCCACGGCTTCGCGCGCTCATTAGGCTGAGGACATGGTCACCTCGCACGTCCTCACATGGGAAGTCACCGGGAGCCAGGGGTACGAGACCTCATGGATCGAGCTCCGGGGCACGACGCTCCAGGCCCGCGGGCGTGCGGTCGGAACCCGGCCGGAGGTCTACTGGATCTCGTACGAGCTCGACACCGACGAGGACTTCGTGACCCGTGAGCTGCATGTGCGCGCCGCGACGGCCCACGGTTCGCACGAGCTGCGCCTGCTGCACGACGGCTCCGGCCGGTGGACGGCCGGCGGAAAGCAGCTGCCCGAGATGGACGGCGCGCTCGACTGCGATCTGGGGCTGTGTCCGCTCACCAACACCATGCCGGTGCTGCGGCACGGGCTCCACCTGGCGCCGGGCGAGCGGACGTTCCTGATGGCCTGGGTCTCGGTGCCCGATCTGGCCGTGCACGCCTCTCGGCAGACGTACACCCATCTCGGGCGGACCGACGCCGGTGCGCTCGTCCGCTTCGCTTCGGGCGACTTCCGCAGCGATGTGGAGTTCGACGCGGAAGGGCTCGTGGTCGACTATCCAGGTCTGGCCCACCGCATGTCGGCCAAGTCCTGAGTGAAGGTGGTGGAGGTATGAGGCTCACGATCCTCGGCGGCGGGGGCTTCCGCCTGCCGCTCGTGTACGGCGCCCTGCTCGCCGACCACGCTGAGGGCCGTATCACCCAGGTCGTCCTCCACGACGTGGACGCAGCTCGGCTGACCGCGATCGCACGGGTCCTCGCCGACCAGGCCGAATCAGTGCCCGACGCGCCGCGGATCACCGTCACCACCGACCTCGACGAGGCGCTGCGCGGCGCGGACTTCGTCTTCTCCGCCATCCGTGTCGGCGGCCTGGAGGGCCGAGCGGCCGACGAGCGGATCGCCCTGGCCGAGGACGTCCTGGGCCAGGAGACGGTGGGCGCGGGCGGTATCGCGTACGGACTGCGCACCGTTCCGGTCGCCGGCGACATCGCACTCCGGGTCGCCCGGCTCGCCCCCGACGCCTGGGTCATCAACTTCACCAACCCGGCCGGTCTTGTCACCGAGGCCATGGCCCGCCACCTCGGCGACCGTGTCATCGGAATCTGCGACTCGCCCGTGGGACTCGGCCGCCGGGTCGCCCATGCCCTGGGCGCGGACCCCGCGACGGTTTCGCCCGACTACGCCGGGCTCAACCATCTGGGCTGGCTGCGCGGCCTGCGCGTCGACGGCCGCGACGAGCTCCCCCGGCTGCTCGCCGACGCCGAGCTGCTCGGCTCCTTCGAGGAAGGCAGACTCTTCGGCGCGGACTGGCTCCAGTCGCTGGGCGCGATCCCCAACGAATATCTGCACTACTACTACTTCAACCGCGAGGCGGTACGCGCCTATCAGAAGGCCGAACAGACCCGCGGCGCCTTCCTCCAGGAGCAACAGGCCACGTTCTACGCGGAGATGGAGCGGCCCGACACCCAGGCGCTCGCGACCTGGGACCGCACCCGCGCCGAGCGCGAGGCCACGTACATGGCGCACAACCGCGAGGCCGCGGGTGCGGGTGAGCGCGACGCGAGCGACCTGGAGTCCGGCGGCTACGAGAAGGTCGCCCTCGCGCTGATGCGGGCCATCGCCCACGACCAGCGGACCACGCTTATCCTCAACGTCCGTAACCGCGCCACCCTTTCGGTGCTGGACGAGGCGGCGGTGGTCGAAGTGCCGTGCTCCGTCGACGCGAACGGCGCGCATCCCCTCCCCGTGTCCCCGCTGCCGCTCCACGCCACCGGTCTGGTCTGCGCCGTCAAGGCCGTCGAACGCGAAGTGCTCGCCGCGGCCGACAGTGGCTCGCGCGCGACCGCCGTGAAGGCCTTCGCGCTGCACCCGCTCGTCGATTCCGTGACCGTCGCCCGCCGACTCGTCGACGGCTACACCAGCGTCCATCGCTCGCTCGCCTATCTGAGGTAGGAGCCGCCACATGCACGACGAACGCCGCCGCATCGAGGAGCGCGTCGCACGCATCCTGGAGCAGCGCATCCAGCCCGCCGTCTACGCCGCGGCCCTGCCCCTCTCCGTCACGGCCTGGGAAGCGCCGGACGAGCCGGTGCCGTTCGCCGAGGCGGCGTCCCAGACGTACGAGCCCTTCGCGATGGGAACCCCGTGGGGGCCGCCGTGGGGCACGACCTGGTTCCGGGTCCGCGGCGAGGTCCCCGCCTCGTGGGCGGGGCGCCGCGTCGAGACCGTCTTCGACCTCGGCTTCGTCGGCAGCTCACCCGGCACTCAGGCCGAGGCCCTGGTCCACACCCTGGACGGCAGCCCGCTCAAGGCCGTCAACCCGCAGAACCAGTACGTTCCGGTCGCCCGTCCGGCGGCGGGCGGGGAGCGGGTCGACTACCTCATCGAGGCCGCGTCCAACCCCGACATCCTCGCCGGCGGCTTCGTCCCGACCCCCCTGGGCGACAGGGCGACGGCGGGCCGCGAGCCGTTGTACACCTTCACCCGCGCCGATCTCGCCGTACTGGACGAGGAGGTGTGGCACCTCGGTCTCGATATGCAGGTACTGCGCGAACTGATGCTGGAGCTCGGCGCGCACGAGCCGCGACGGCACGAGATCACGCACGCGCTGGACCACGCGCTCGACGCCCTGGACCTGGACGACATCTCCGGCACGGCAGCCGATGTACGGGAGCTGCTGCGGCCGGTGCTCACCCGGCCCGCGCACGCGAGCGCGCACATCATGTCGGCGGTCGGTCACGCCCATATCGACACTGCCTGGCTCTGGCCGATCCGCGAGACCAAGCGCAAGACCTCGCGCACCTTCTCCAACGTGACGGCGCTGGCACAGGAGTACGAGGAGTTCGTCTTCGCGTGCTCGCAGGCCCAGCAGTACGCATGGGTCCGCGACCACTACCCCAAGGTGTGGGAGCGCATCAAGAAGGCCGTCGCGGACGGTCAGTGGGCACCCGTCGGCGGCATGTGGGTGGAGTCCGACGGCAATCTGCCCGGCGGCGAGGCCGTCGCCCGCCAGTTCGTCCACGGCAAGCGCTTCTTCATCGAGCACTTCGGCATCGAGACGAAGGGCGTCTGGCTGCCGGACTCCTTCGGCTACAACGCGGCCTACCCGCAACTGGCGAAGCTGGCGGGCAACGAGTGGTTCCTCACCCAGAAGCTGTCCTGGAACCAGACCAACAAGCTGCCCCACCACTCCTTCTGGTGGGAGGGCATCGACGGCTCGCGGATCTTCACGCACTTCCCGCCGGTGGACACGTACAACGCGGTGTTCTCCGGCAGCCAGATGGCGCACGCGGTCCGCAACTACCAGGACAAGGGCCGCGGTACGCGCTCGCTCGCGCCGTTCGGGCACGGCGACGGCGGTGGCGGCCCCACACGCGAGATGATGGAGCGCGCCCGCCGGCTGGCCGACCTCGAAGGCTCCGCCAAGGTCAGGGTCGAGCACCCGGACGCCTTCTTCGCCGCGGCCCGGGAGGAGATCCCGGCCGAGCAGGTCTGGTCCGGCGAGCTCTATCTGGAACTGCACCGCGCCACGTACACCTCGCAGGCCCGCACCAAGCAGGGCAACCGCCGCAGCGAACACCGGCTGCGGGAGGCCGAGTTGTGGGCCACGGCCGCCGCCCTGCACGCCCCGGGCTACGCCTATCCGTACGAGCATCTTGACCGGCTGTGGAAGACGGTGCTGCTGCACCAGTTCCACGACATCCTGCCGGGTTCGTCGATCGCCTGGGTGCACCGGGAGGCGGAGGCGGAGTACGCGCGGGTGGCGCGGGAGCTCGATGCGCTGACGTCCGAGGCGCTGGCCGCGCTCGGCGAGGGCACCCCCCATGTGTTCAACACCGCTCCGCGCGCCCGCGCCGAGGTGATCACGGGCCCGGACGGAGACGCCGTCTACACCGAGGTCCCCGCCGGCGGCAGTGCCCCGCTCGGCACCGGGACGGCCCCGCGGCCCGTCTCGGCGGCAGACCGCGTCCTCGACAACGGCCTGGTCCGCGTGGAGTTCGCCGAGGACGGCACCCTGGCGTCCGTACGCGATCTCGTCGCCGGCCGCGAAGTCCTCGCCGGCCCCGGCAATCTGCTGCGGCTGCACAGTGACCTGCCCAACTACTGGGACGCCTGGGACATCGACAAGCACTACAAGAACCGCTACACCGATCTGCTCGACACCGAGTCGGTCGCCGTGGTCGAAAGCGGCCCGCTCCTGGGCGCGGTACGGATCGAGCGCGCCTTCGGCAGGGGCTCGCGCATCGTCCAGACCGTCACGGTCCGGGCCGGCAGCCGCCGTATCGACGTCGAGACCGAGATCGACTGGCACGAGGCCGAGAAGATCCTCAAGGCCGCCTTCCCGGTCGACGTCCGCGCCGAACGGTCCACGGCGGAGATCCAGTTCGGCCATGTCCACCGCCCGACCCATACCAACACCAGCTGGGAAGCGGCCCGTTTCGAGGTCTCCGGGCACCGGTGGGTGCATGTCGGCGAGCCGGGATACGGCGTCGCGGTCATCAATGACTCGACGTACGGACACGATGTCACCCGCACCACCCGCGACGACGGCGGGACGACCACCACGGTCCGCCTCAGCCTGGTCCGGGCACCCCGCGTTCCGGACCCCGAGGCCGACCAGGGCATGCACCGCTTCACTTACGCTCTGCTGCCGGGCGCCACGATCGAGGACGCGATCGCGGAGGGGTACGCCCTGAATCTGCCGCTGCGCGTGGCGGACGCGGACCGGAGCATCGAGCCGCTGGTGAGCAGCGACAACCCGGCCGTGACGATCGAGGCGGTGAAGCTGGCGGACGACCGCTCGGGCGATGTGGTCGTCCGGCTCTACGAGTCCCACGGCGGCCGGGCGCACGCGACGCTGCGCACGGGCTTCCCGCCGGCCGGAGCGCGGATCGCGGATCTGCTGGAGCGTCCGCTGCCGGACGAGCCGTTGTCCGTGGGGGACGACGGCTCGGTGGCGCTGACGCTGCGGCCGTTCCAGATCCTCACCCTGCGACTGACCCGCTAACGGGCGGCCCGGCGCCTGAGGACCACCGACAGAACCACTGCGATCAGCGCCAGCACGGACGCCGCCCCGCCGATCAGCACAGCCGAGTCGTTCGCCCGCTCCGCCGTTGCCGCGGCGGAACGGCCGACGGGCTCGACAGGCGGCTGGACGGCCTGCTGCCCGCCCACAGGGACGTCGGTGGGTGACGCCTGACTGGTGGGGGCCTGGCTCGGGGGCTCCTCGGCCGGCGCGGTGTCGGCGGGCGGTGCCACGCTCGGCGCGGTATCGCCCTGCTGGCTGTCGTTCGACTCCTCGTGGTCGGCCATCACCACGTCGGAGCACGAGTAGTACGTGTCCGGAGTGCTGGAGTTCCGCCAGATCGTGTACAGAACGTGACGGCCGGTGAGCCCCTCGGGGAGCCTGCCGGAAATCCGGTAGGCACCGCCCCGCAGCTCCGGGTCGGTGGCCTTCGCGAACGGCACGGACTGCAGGTCGTCCCACGTCAGCGGTTCGGCGGGATCGTAGCTCTGCCTGGTGAGATACAGGCTGAAGGTTCCCTCGTGCGGAATCGTCGACCGATAGGTGAGCGTGAACGCCGATCCGGCCCTCAGAGGCGTCGCCGGCCAGTCCGTACGGGGGAGATCCAGGCCCTTGTACGCGTCGAGACCCGCGCTGCACAGCTGTCCGTCCGGGATGAACTGCCGGTCTCTGCCCCGGACACCGGCAAGGCGCAGGTTGTCCCAGTCCTCGAACCCCGATCCGCCGTTGACGGCGATGGCGGCCCGGCAGGCAGCCGACGCCCGCTGCACGCCCTCGGAGCTGCATGCGGCGACCCGGCTGACGGGATCGGTCGGCGCGCCGTGCGCCTGGGCTGCGCCGGCGGCGGCGACGGTGACAGTGAGTGCGAGGGGCACGGCACCGACGAGCGCGACGGCGGCGACAGTGCGACGATGGTCAATCATCCGCGGCAGACCTCCTGGGTGGGCGGGGTGGCCTGCCGAGTAGTACGACATCGCCCGGCGTAGCGTTCATTACGGGCCACAACCCGAGCGGAACGGCCGAAGATCCGTGGAACCGCGCAGGTGGCCGGTTCCGCCCCCGCGCCCTATCGGCCCACACCGGACGTCGGATAGACGTCCTGGGCGCAGGGCTGTTCCCCAAACCGCGGAGGTATACCGCATGAACCGAGGACGGACGAGCACCACGACACCCGGCAAGAGCCGCTTCGACGACATCTACAACCGGCCCGATCCGCGCGCCTACTTCCGCCGGCTCGCCCCGCTGCAGTACGAGATTCCACAGCAGGCCCAGGACGCGTTCCGCAGCGCCCGGGCCGACCGGGCCGCGGCCGGGGACACCGGCGGCCCCGTCACGGTCCTCGATCTGTGCTGCTCGTACGGCATCAACGCCGCGCTCCTCAACCACGACCTCACACTCGCCCAGCTGTACGCGCACTACACGGGCCCGGAGACGCAATCGCTCACCACCGCCGAACTCATCGACCTGGACAAGGAGTTCTATGCCTCGCGACGCCGCGAGGACGCCACTGTCGCAATCGGGCTCGACGCCGCGGACCAGGCCGTGCGCTATGCCCTGGCCGTCGGCCTGCTCGACGAGGGGTACGCCGAGAACCTGGAGCAGCAGGCGCCCGGTGAGCAGCTGCGGCGCGCCGTCGCGCGCACTGGGCTGATAACTGTCACCGGAGGCATCGGCTACATCACCCGCCGCACCTTCGAAGCACTGCTGGAGTGTGCCGAGATGCCCCTCTGGGTCACCGCGTTCGTCCTGCGGACCGTCGACTACGAGCCGGTGATCTCCGCTCTGGCCGACTTCGGTCTTGCCACCGAGACGGACCCGGCGCAGACCTATCCGCAGCGACTGTTCACCGGTCCGGCGGAACAGCGCAATGCCGTCGAGCAGGCTCGTCTGCTGGGGCACGACCCGACGGGCCTCGAGGCCGAAGGCCGCTACTACACGCGGCTGTACCAGTCCCGCCCCCGCGCTGCCTGACCGGGCGCAGATCGCGGGCGACGGATCGCGGGCGGGCGCAGATCGGGACCAATCGCTAGAATTCGAACATGGGAGAGCGGCCTGTCGCGCCGACTGCGCCCGAGCTCGTCCTCGAAACCGACGCGGGCTCCACGGTGATGAGTCCGAGCCGGGACTATCACGTCGGGCGCGACCCCTTGAGCGACATCGTCATCGACGATGCCCGGGTGTCCTGGCACCACGCGGTGCTGCGGCCCGAAGCCGGGCACTGGACGATCGAGGACGAGGGCAGCACCAACGGCACGTACGCCGAAGGCCGTCGGATCCACGAATGGGGCGTGGGCCCGGGCAGCGTCATCAGGTTCGGCAATCCCGCGGACGGACCGCGTGCAGTTCTGATCGGCCGGGATCCCCCGGCCGCCGTACTGCGGGAGCCGGACCGCCCGTCCCAGGTCTCCATGCCGTCCGCGACGGGCACCTTCCGGCAGCCGACCACCGTACGGCCGCTGCCGGTGCGCACCGTACGCATCGGGCGCGGCCCCGACAACGAGCTGGTCATCGACGATCTGGTCGTCTCGCGCAGGCACGCGGAGCTGCAGGCGCATCCGGACGGCACGTACGAGATCGTCGACCTCGGCTCGCACAACGGCACCTACCTCAACGGCCAGCCGGTCGACCGCGCGCCGGTTCTGCCCGGTGACATCGTCGGCATCGGCCACTCCGCCTTCTGTCTCGTCGGCGACGAGCTGCAGGAGTACGTCGACACCGGCGAGGTCTCGCTCGACGTCCAGGACCTTGCGGTGTCGGTGGACCGGGGCCGCAAAACACTGCTCGACCATGTGTCGTTTCCGGTGGGCGAGAAGTGCCTGCTCGCCGTGGTGGGCCCCAGCGGCGCCGGCAAGTCCACGCTGCTCAACGCGCTCACCGGCCTGCGGCCCGCCGACCAGGGCACCGTCCTGTACGACGGACGCGACCTGTACCGCGACTACGCGGAGTTGCGCCAGCGCATCGGACTCGTACCGCAGGACGACATCCTGCACTCTCAGCTCGGTGTGCGCCGGGCCCTTGGCTACGCGGCCGAACTGCGCTTTCCGCAGGACACAGCGAAGGCCGAACGGCAGGCCAGGGTGGCCGAGGTGGTCCGTGAGCTGGGCCTGGAGCAGCGGGTCGGCCAGCCGATCCACAGTCTGTCCGGCGGTCAGCGCAAGCGGGTCAGTGTGGCCCTTGAGCTGCTGACCAAGCCCTCGCTCCTCTTCCTCGACGAGCCGACCTCCGGACTCGACCCCGGCATGGACCGCTCGGTCATGCGCATGCTCCGCGGCCTCGCCGACGACGGTCGCACCGTCATCGTCGTCACGCACAGCGTCCTCAGTCTGGATGTCTGCGACCGGCTGCTGGTACTGGCGCCCGGTGGCCGGATCGCCTACTACGGGCCGCCGGACGACGCGCTGGCCTTCTTCGGCTTCGAGGAGTGGCCGGAGGCGTTCGAGGCCTTCGAGAACGACCAGGACCGGGACTGGGCGGGCACCTACCGCGAGTCGCCCTTCCACCGGCAGTACATCGCGAACTCCACTACGCAGCCGGTGCTGCCGCAGGACCAGGTGGCCGCCCAGGTCGCGCCGCCGCCGAAGGCACAGAGCTGGGGGACACAGTTGTGGACCCTGGTGCGCCGGTACGCCGCCGCACTCGGCGCCGACCGGACCTTCCTGGTCATCATGGTCGCGCTGCCCTTCGTGATGGGTGCGATGACCCGCGCCCTGGCCGGCAGCACGCTGACCCAGGAGACGGCGATGAACGCGCTGCTCATCCTGTGTGTGGGCGGCGTGCTGACGGGAGCGGCCAACGCCGTGCGGGAGCTGGTCAAGGAACGCGTCATCTACCAGCGGGAACGCGCCGTCGGGCTGTCCAGATCCGCGTATCTGATGTCCAAGGTCGTGGTGCTCGGCACGATCACCGTGCTGCAGGCCATCGTCCTGACCCTGGTCGGGCTCGTCGGCGTCGACCTCTCCGCGCCGGGCGGCGAAGGAGTGCTGATGCCGCCCCTCGTGGAGATCACCCTGGCCGTGGCACTGCTGTCCTTCACCGCGATGATGCTCGGCCTGCTGGTCTCCGCGCTGGTGCGCAAGGAAGAGGTCACGATGCCTCTGCTGGTGCTCCTCGCCATCGTCCAGGTCGTGTTCTGCGGCGCGCTGTTGAAGCTGGACGGGGTCCCCGGGGTCGAGCAGCTGGCGTGGCTGGTGCCCTCCCGGTGGGCGCTGGGGGCGATGGCGGGAACGATCGGGCTGCACCGGATCGTCCCGGGCAAGCTGACATCCGATCCGCTCTTCGAGCACGAAACCGCGGTGTGGCTGCTCAACATGGGCATGATGGTGGTCCTCTCCGTCGTCTTCGGATACGCGGTCGCGAAGCTGCTGCGCCGCCATGAACCCGCCATCATGCGGAAGTAGGGGCGGATCACTGATGACGATCGAGGACTTCCGCCCGACACATGTCGTCCCCCAGGACGGACTGCCCGCCTGGGAGGCTCCGGACGTGTCCCGTCCGACCGAGCCGCTGGACCCGCTGCTGCCGGTACAACTGCTGGAGCGGCGCGGGGACTGGGGGCAGATCCTGTGCGCGAACGGCTGGTCGGCGTGGGTGGACGGCCGGCTGCTGGTCTCCGTACCGCGAGAACCCCCGGCGGCCGGACAGCCGATGGCCCGTACGGCCGATCCACGGCCGCTGATGGCACGCGTCGAGGAGACCCTGGGCCAGTACCGCAGCGCGGCGGAGGACCTGGCGGCCGGGCGGACGGACGGCGAGACCTTCCACCACCGGACGCGGGGGCTGCGCGTGGGCATGGTCGTGGAGGGTGAGTCGGTCTGGCTCTACGACGCCGAGCACGAGCGGTGGGTCTACTGCGACGGAATACGGCTTCGGACGTACGCGACACCGTCGGGGCCCGCTGCCGGGACATCACCGTCGGGGACCGGTACCGCGGCGCCGGCGGACGCGACGCGAGTGGTGGGCCCGGGGGAGGTCGCGCCGGGATCGGGCAGGGCGGAGGAGACCCGTCCGGTGCCGCCCCTCGGGGACTCCCCCGGCCATCCGCCCACGTGGCCCGGTGAGCCCTGATGTCCAGTGCCCCGCGTGACGACGGCCTGCCCACCGGAAGGCCCTCCGATCTGCTGGGAAAGCAGATCGCGGGCTATCTCGTCGAGAGCGAGATCGGCCGCGGCGGCATGGCGGTCGTCTACCGCGCGAAGGACCTGCGGCTCGACCGCACCGTCGCACTGAAACTGCTCGCCCCCGAACTCGCCCGCAACGACACCTTCCGCAAGCGCTTCACGCACGAGTCACGGGTCGCCGCCGCGATCGACCACCCGCACATCGTGCCGGTCTTCGAGGCCGGTGAGACCGACGGCATTCTCTACATCGCCATGCGCTTTGTCGCGGGACAGGATCTGCGAGCCCTCCTGGACCGCAAGGGGCCGCTCTCGGTACGTGCGGCCGGCCGGATCGCCGCACAGGTGGCGTCCGCGCTCGACGCCGCCCACGACCACGATCTGGTGCACCGGGACGTCAAACCGGGCAACATCCTGGTCGCGGCGGGCACGGACAGCGACCACCCCGAGCACGTCTACCTCACCGACTTCGGGCTGACGAAGAAGTCGCTGTCGCTGACCGGGTTCACCACCGTGGGCCAGTTCGTCGGGACCCTCGACTATGTGGCCCCGGAGCAGATCTCGGGCCGCCCGGTGGACGGCCGGTGCGACGTGTACAGCCTGGCCTGTGTGGTCCACGAGATGATGGCGGGGGCACCGCCCTTCCAGCGGGACGACGACATGGCGCTGTTGTGGGCCCATCAGTACGATCCCCCGCCGCCGCTGACCGAACAGCGCCCCGATATCCCGGGCGCGGTCGACGGCGTACTGGCGCGGGCTCTCGCCAAGTCTCCCGACGAGCGCTACGACAGCTGCCTCGCGTTCGTGTCCGCGCTGCGCGTCGCGGGCACCGTACGGGCTGCGGGTGGCGGCCATCCGCCGACACAGGTGGATGTCCGCGTGGCCAAACCGGTTCAGGAACCCGGGCCGCCGCCGCTGCCGCCGCGCTGGGCGAGGCCGGTGTTCCCCGGGCTCGGGCCCGATGCGTGACGGGTGTCCGGCCGGCGGATCAGACCTCGCCCCTGCGGTGCACACGGGAGGCGAGCAGGCTGCCGAGGAAGCCGGTGACCAGTCCCCACAGGACGGCCAGGCCGAGCGCGGCCCACAGCTGCGGCTCCAGTGTCACCACTCCCCTCAGGCCTCCGGCGAGGTCGCCGATGCCCAGCAGGGACAGGCCGTAGCGAGCATCGACCGGAACGACGAGGCAGATGGTCAGCACGGTGAGGGTCAGCCCCACGGCCATGTGAACGGCGTGCTGCCAAGCTCGCATCCGGGCAGGTGAACGCACGGCCATCACGAAGGCGGCAGCCAGCACCAGGACCGCGGCCACGACGACGAGCCACCACGCCCGCTCGTCGTAGTCGGCGAGCGAGCCGACATTGAGGGTGGAGTCCTCGGGCGTACGCAGAACCGAGTCGAGCACCTGCGGCATGGGCAGCCCGAAGGGCCCCTCGACCCGTCCCTCCCACGAGGCGCCGAGACCGAGAGTGAGGGCGAGCCAGACGAGGTTGGGCAGTCCGAGCAGCATCACGGCGAAGGTCTCGGCGGTGTGGCCCCGGGTCGCCGCGACGACGAGTCCGATGACCACTCCGACGACGACATAGGCGAGCAGCAGCACGACCATGGCGAAGGCGGCCGGGCGCACCGACTCCTGGAAGCGCACCAGTCGGGCGGGGAGCGGGGCTTTGCGCGATACGAGCAGAGCGAGGACGAGAAGGCCCGCGAGCCAGACGAGGCCGAGGATGACGGTGAGCGGGATGTCGGCGCGGAATCCGACCTGGGGCGAGGCGTCCAGCAGGTCGCCGATGTCGCCGATGGTGCCTTCGCCGAGCGGGATGTCGAAGGTGTGGCGGGCCAGGGCCGCGAGGCCAATGAGCGCCAGCGCCCACAGCACCGCCAAGCGGGCCGCCCAGCCGACGAGTTCACGGGTCCCGGCGACGGCACGGTTGCGCAGCGGACGCAGAAACCCGGCGGCGATGACGAGGGCTCCGGCGAGGGTGACCGACAGTGGCAGCGCGCTGAGGTCGGCCTGGGTGTCGGCGATGAATCCGGCGTCGCCCGAGAGTTCCACGGAGCCGCCGACGGCCATGACGACCACGGCCGCCGTGACGCTCCCGAAGGCGTTTCCGGGAAGATCGGCGGCGCCGGCGGCCCACAGGCCGAGTGCGGCGGTGGCGAAGAGGGCGATCCCCCCTGCGAGCACCGCCACCAGGGCGTCGCCCCAGCCGGGGGAGGCACGTGTCGTACGGCTCCGGCGGCCGGTCTCCTGAAAGCTCACGCTGCCACGCTAAGCAGGGCTGCGGCGCCGCGCCCGCTGTGGTGGGCCGACCGCGTCGGCTTGCGGGCCGTCCAGGTGTGGAGCACACAATGGGCTCGGTATGCGCGATAGTGGGCATTTTTCGTTTTTGAGTGCATTTGCCGGTATTGCTGTGCCGAGTTTCCGGCGCCGACCTACTCCTGCGCCGGATGTTCCTACGCTGGAAGGAAGGGCCCGTGAGCGCCCAACCGCCGTCGTCCGACCGCCCCACAGGACCCCCGTCCGGCCCCCTCTCGGGCCCGACCCAGCAGAGCCCGACGCCCCCGCCCGGCACTCCCCCGGGACCTCCGACCGGTGGTGGCGGCGGTGGACCGGGCGGCTCGGGAGGAGGCGGGCAGGCACAGGGCCCGGGCGGGGAGCCCGAACGCCCCTGGTGGCGGTCGGTCCCCAGAATCGCAACGATCGCCGCCGCGCTGGTCGCCGTCGTGGCACTGACCCTTGTCCTGACGCGCCCCGGAGGGGGCGGCACGGCCGCCGCCGGGGAGATCGTCAGAGACCCCGTCAACGCGGCGGGCGAAGATCCGTACACGCCGCCGTCCACGGACAAGGAGCCCCCTCCCAAGGACGCGCCCGCCCCGCGGGCGGGAGAGGTGAGCGGCTCGGACGCCGGCGTGTACGGCGGCACACGGAAGACGGCCAGCTGCGACGTGGAAAAGCAGATCGGCTACCTCTCCGCGGCTCCGGCCAAGAACAGCGCGTTCGCCTCGGTCCTGGGCATCAGCCCCGGCCAGGTGCCCGGTTATCTGCGCTCGCTGACCCCCCTTCGGCTCAGCTATGACACCCGGGTCACCAACCACGGCTACAAGGACGGCGGCCCCACCACGTATCAGTCGGTGCTGCAGGCGGGTACGGCCGTCCTCGTCGACGACCACGGCGTACCGCGCGTGCGCTGCGCATGCGGCAATCCGCTGCAGGAGCCGAAAAGGGTGCAGGGCGACGCCCGGCTGACGGGCCCGACGTGGTCCGGCTTCCAGACCACGAAGGTGGTGCAGGTTCAGCCCTCCGTCACCGTGATCAACGTCTTTGTCGTCTTCGACCCGAACCAGGGGGACTGGTTCGTGCGGAAGGCCGGTGACCAGCACGGACGCCACGACAAGAAGGTCCCGCCGCCCGTGACCCGGCCGCCCACGTCCCCGAGCACGTCCTCGCCGTCGACGGGCGTGTCGTCGCCCTGCTCGCCCCCGGCAGAGCCCTCGCCCGGTTCGAGCAGCCCCTGCCCCCCGACGTCGCCTTCTTCGAAGCCCCCGTCGCCCGAGTCCCCGTCGTCCCCGTCGTCCTCGACGCCATCATCGGAGCCGCCGTCGTCGGAACAACCGGAGTCGGGCTCGTCGGCCCCTGAGTCGCCCGGCGGCTCATCGGCCTCGCAGCCCGACGCGGCCTCCTCGTCCTAGCTCTCACCGAGCACCTGCACCGCTATCCGAGTTCGAGCGTTGTGACGCCGAACGTGCGCTCCGCCCGGATCTCGGGGACCGGCCCGGTGTACATGCGCACCGTGTGCGAGCGCGCTTCGAGGCCGCGCGCCGCGGCCAGGGCGCCCGCCGCGTGCTGGGGTTCGGGGATGTCGATGGAGACCTCGTCCTCGGGCCCGAGATGCGCGGTGAGGGCGTCGAAGAGCGCTTCGGCGTCCTCGGGCGTGTCGGCGAACAGCGGCCCGATGCGATGGCCGTCGCGGGCCGGGCGGATCACTCCGTAGCCGCTGATGTGTCCCTCGCTCAGGCGGGCATAGGCGACATGTCCCGCCGCGGTGAGCCAGCGCGCGACGAAGGCACGCCGGTCGGCGGGGAAGCACTGCCGGTCGTACGCCGCGATCGCGTCGGCATGGGCCGCGGTGACGGGCACGACATCCGGCGCCAAGGCTGCGGACCGCTCGGGGCGGCCGCCGTAGCGGAGGGTGTCGTTGGCGGACTTGAACCCGGCGCGCATGTAGGTGGGTTGCTGCTCCGGGACCGCGTCAAGTCCGACAGTGCGGGTCCCGGCGTGCGGAAAGGCGGCCCGCCAGGTCGCCAGGCCGAGGCCCTGGTGACGGTGGTCGGGGTGAACGAGGTAGTAGCCGAGGAAGGCGTACTGCTCCGAGTAGTTGACGATCGAGACGGCGGACAGCGTGCGGTAGCCCAGGCGGCCGATGAAGAAGCCGGCGGGATCGGTGGGGTGGAAACAGGCCACGTCGCCGCGGCCGGGATTCCACCCCTCCTCGGCGGCCCACCCCGCCACCTGGTGCCAGTCCTCCAACGAGGCTGCGGTGACGGTGAGTCCGCCCGCGCCGCCGGGAGTGCTCCCGGCGGCGCGCTCGACGGCGGCAGGTGACTGGGGGGCTTCGCCGAGGGGGTTCATACGTTCTTTCGTCCCTTCAGATGATGGCGGGTGCGGCCGCCGTGCGCGGCCTCGGGGTGGTTGTGCCGGCGGTCAGATCAGGTCCATGGCGGCCACTTCGTCGGGGCTGCCGTAGCTGACCGGCCCCTGGAAGCGGCGGCGGGCGGTGGCAAACCACCACACCGTGGCGATGAACAGCACCACTCCCAGTGCGATCGGCGCGTAGTTGAACGTCGTTCCGGTGATCGGAGAGACCTGGGGCAGCATGAACAGCACGCTGCTGAAGACGATCCAGGTCACGGCGATCACGCCCACCGGCTTGCCGTAGCGGCCCAGGTTCCACGGTCCCGGCTGGAAGTCGTCGAGCCGCAGACGCAGGAAGATCGGCACTCCGTAGGCGAGATAGAGCCCGACGACATTGACGCTCACAATGGCGGTGAAGGCCGTGTGCGACCACCAGGCGGGAATGATCAGCGCCATGGAGCAGGCCGCGGCGAGCCACACCGCATTGACCGGTGTACGGGTCCGCAGGGACACCGAATGCCACCAACGGGAGCCGGGCATCGCCCCGTCGCGGGAGAAGGCGAAGATCTGACGCGTATTGCTGGTCATGTTGGCGAGCCCGCAGAAGAGCATGGCGCCGATCACGATCAGCAGAAGCAGCTTCGCCGTGCCCATGCCGAGCGCATCGATGAGAATCTGCACCGGGGGCGCCGCGGCGCTCGCTTCGGCCGCGTAATCGTGGATCGCGTACACCAGGGCGAGCATGAGGATCAGCCCGGCGCCCGCGGAGTAGGAGATCGCCCGCATGATGCCCTTGGGCGTGTTGACCGTCGCCTTCACGGTCTCCTCGGACATGTGGAAACTGCCGTCGAAACCGGTGAAGGTCCAGCTGGTCACGAGCAGACCCAGCATTGCGGCGTAGATGCCATTGGTGAAACCAGTGTTGTTCGTGAAATGGGTGACGAAGGAGGCCGACTGATGGTGCGCCGGCTTCACGGTCAGGGCGACGACGATCACCACCATGCCGATCAGCAGCCACCACACGGAGATCCGGTTGAGGGCGGCGACCAACTGCACCGTGTAGGTATTGGCCAGCGCCTGGAGGACCAGGATCACCGCCGTGATGAGCACCGTGCGCTGCGCCGTGACCTCGTAGCCCGGCCACTGCATGACTATGAAGGCCTGGACGAAGGTGGCCGCGGCATAACCGGTCGCGGCGGTGCCGCCCACCTGGCCCACGAAGTTCAGCCAGCCCGTGTACCAGGACCAGGCTCCGCGGTGCCGCTTGGCGAGCTTGCCCGCGGAGAAGTACAGCGCGCCGCTCGTCGGGTAGGCGGAGGCGATTTCACCCATCGCCGCGCCGACGAACAGCACCATGACCGACACGCCGATCCAGCCGAAGACAAGGATCCGCGGCCCGCCCGCGCCCATGCCGAAGCCGAACGCCGAGAAGATCCCGGAGATGATGTTGATGATGGTGAAGGAGATGGCGAAATTGTCGAACGCCCGGAATCTGCGGGTGAGTTTCCTGGGGTAGCCCATGGCGTGCAGGGTGGCGTCGTCGTCGAGGGCGACCGACTCCGCATCCTGACGGTATTTCGAGCGAAGGACAGACGTACGCTCGGACACAATCGCAGCCTTTCTCATTGGGGGTGAGAGAACTGATCGGCTTCATTGAGGGGACAACTCGTGCGGCAATATCAGGCCGCACTGGGAATGGGGAGCCCGCAGGAGCGTCTCGCTCGGGTCAACTGATCCGCCGGGGCACCGAATGCACTCCACGGCATACGTGAGGCATAGGGCCCCATCGCCGTGAGCACCTCCCGGGCCTCGAATTCACGCTTCGCCATGTAGAGCGCGTGGGCCAGATACGAGAGGTCGAGTACGGGAGTGAACCGGTAGTCGGCCACCCGGGGGAACCAGTTGTTGTAGCTGCCCGTCGCAGCGGCCAGCCACTGGGGCTGTTCCCAGGTGCGGTCGGCCAGCAGGGCCGAGGCGTCGTAGTCCTCGACAAGGGCGACCAGCGGCAGCAGCCTCAACGCGGAGGAGGCCGGGGCCCGGTGGCTGAGGAAGGAGGCGACGTCCCAGCGCGCACTCGCCGTCCCGCCGTGACGGGTGAAGAAGAAGGCAAGAAATCGGTGGTGCGCCTCGCGGTGCCAGGGGTCGAGCCGGAGGATGTGGGCGAACAACTGCCAGGGTCCGGGCGGCGCGGTCAGCAGACCGTTGGGGGCCGGATCCCGGGGGCGCCTGAGGCGGGACAGGGCCAGTTGGGCAACCCACGGAGTGGGGTCCTGCGGCAGCAGCTGCGCCGCCCGTTCGCTTGCCGCCTGCGCTATCCCCACGAGCGTTCCCGCCCGGCGGTCATGGGCATCGGCCATCCGTAACGCCCGGAGCATCGCCACGCGCGCCCACAAAAGGGCCGACTCCGGGCCAGGCTCCTCGTCCAGCCACCGCTCGGCAAGATCGGAGTCCGCCGCCTCGGACGCCAGCACCAGGGAGCGATGGGCCCGCACTTCGAAATCGTGGCGCGCGTCCAGGAGGGCTTCGTGCGCGCTCAGGTACCGGCCCGCCTTCACATCGATACAGGCCTGAGCCAACTGGCGGTCATCGGCAGCCGGATGCCAGACATACTGCCCCTCGAACGAGCCAGCAGCCATGAACCCCTCCCCGCTCCTGCAGACGACACCACCCATGCACAGATTCCGGCCACGCAGAATTAGCCGGATCCCTTCCATTGATCCACGGCAGCGAGCACACCCTACTCACCAACAAGTCATATCGAAAACAGCAGTCCGGTTGATCCACCGCCAACTCATTCAGGATTGCACTAACCGGACCGTAGCCTCTTTTGCACCCCCAACTCGCGGGACATCCGTATGGCATATGCACTTCTCCGTGAGATCTCCGGGCGGAATCCCCATGCCCCGCCCGACGCCGTTCCGAGGGACCGTCCCGAGCGTCACGGTATGGCCGGGCGACCGTGCCGTGGACGGCCGTTGACAGGTTTGCGCGGCCGTGACATCTTTCCCGAGCCCGCATCAGACAACGTTGTCAACAAGGGGTGGCCCTATGCGACGGTCAGTCGGCCGGATCCGGAACTGCGTGACCAGCCTGGCCGTTGGCGCCCTGCTGACCGGTGCTCTCAGCGGGCCGGCCGCCGTCAGCGCCGCCGCCGCACCAGTGGCCGACCCGACGAGTCTGGTCAACCCCTTCGTCGGCACACAGAACTTCGGCAACACCTTCCCCGGAGCGAGCGCACCCTTCGGGATGGTCCAGGTCAGCCCGGACACCGGCGGCCAGGGCGGCTACGACTACCAGCAGAACAGGATCCACGGCTTCAGCCAGACCCATCTGTCCGGCGTGGGCTGCTCCGTCGCGGGCGAGCTCCCGATCATGCCGACCACCGGTGCGGTCGACCGCGTGAACCCGGACGACTACCGCTCGGAGTACTCCCACGACGACGAGCAGGCCGAGCCCGGCTACTACCGCGTGAAGCTGAAGACCTACGGCATCGACACCGAGCTCACCGCCACGCAGCGCACCGGCTGGCAGCGCTACACCTTCCCCTCGACCGGCGCCGCCAACGTCCTGTTCAACACGGGCAGGGCCAACCAGAAGGTGTACGACTCCGAAGTGCATGTCATCGGAGACCGCACCGTCGAGGGCCGGGTGCACGCGGGCAACTTCTGCGCGGGCAAGGACGACCACACCGTCTACTTCACCGCCACCTTCGACCGGCCCTTCAAGACCCAGGGCACGTGGCGCGGCTCGACTCCCGAGCCGGGCAGCCGGGACGCCGCGGGCGAGGGCGGCAACGGCGCATGGGTGAGCTTCGACGCGAGCACCGACAAGGACGTCGTGGTGAAGGTCGGCCTCTCGTACACCGGCGTCGAAGGCGCCCGCAGGAATCTGACCGCGGAGACGAAGGACTCGTACGACTTCGACGCCACCCGCGCCGCCCTGCACCGCAGTTGGCAGGAGCAGCTCGGCTCGATCCGTATCGGCGGCGGTTCGCACGAGCGGCAGAGCGCCTTCTACACCGCGCTCTACCACGCACAACTGCACCCCAACCTGGCCGGCGACGTGGACGGCCGCTACACCGGCTTCGACCGCAAAGCCCATACGGCGAACGGCTATACGCCCTACCAGAACCTCTCGCTCTGGGACACCTACCGCCCGCAGAACCAGCTGCTCGAACTCCTTCAGCCCGGTGTCGCCCGCGATGTGGCGCTCTCCGTGGTCGCGATCGGCAGGGACGGCGGCCGGCTGCCGCGCTGGGCGCTCGCCAACAGCGAGACCAACATCATGACGGGTGACCCGGTGACCCCGTTCCTCGTCGAGGCCTGGTCGAAAGGCCTGCTCGTCGGGCACGAGGAAGAGGCGTACGCGCTGCTGAAGCAGAACGCCACGAGCACGCCGCCCGCCGCATCCCCGTACAACGGCCGCTCGGGCGTGGACTTCTACCGCGAGCGCGGCTACATCCCCTCGGGTCTCGCCCTCGGCAAGGACTGCGCCGACAAGGGCGGCGACAACGACTGCAGCCACCCCGCGTCGGCGACCCTGGAGTACGCGGCAGCCGATGCCTCGCTGGCCCTGATGGCCGGTGGGCTCGGCCACCGGGCCGACGCCAAGGTGTTCGCCGTGCGCGGCCGGTGGTACCGCAATCTGTGGGACTCCTCGATCGGGCAGTTCCGTCCCCGTACGACGCAGGGGACATGGGTGACGCCGTACGACCCGGTCGGGGCGAGCCATCAGTTCCACGAGGGCGGCGCCCACCAGTACCAGTGGCTGGTGCCCCAGGATCCGGCCGGGCTTGTCGCGCTGATGGGCGGCAGGAAGGCCGCCGAGAAGCGGCTCGACGCCTTCTTCGTCCACGACAAGCTGCTCACCGACCCGGCCGGTACCGCGCGCAACGACTGGATCTCCCAGCCCTACGACTACTACGGCAAGCCCACCTACAACCCCAACAACGAACCCGATCTGCACGCCCCGTACATGTATCTGTGGGCGGGTGCGCCCGCGAAGACCGCGACCGTCACGCGTGCGGCGATGACGCTCTTCACCAACGGCCCGGACGGCATGACCGGCAATGACGATCTCGGCACGATGTCGGCCTGGTACGTCTTCTCGTCGCTGGGTCTCTATCCGACGATGAGCGGCGCCGACTTCCTGGCGCTGTCCAGCCCGCAGTTCGAATCGGCGACGGTCAGGATCGGGCAGTACGGCCGCAAGCAGGGCGGCACGCTGGAGATCAGTGCTCCCGGGGCGAGCGACGACCGGCGCTATGTGCAGAGCGTGGCCCTGAACGGCGAGAACGTAGCCACCACTTGGCTGGACTGGGACGCGATCGCACACGGCGGTCGGCTGGCCCACCGGCTGGCAACCCGGCCGTCCGCGTGGGGCACCGGCAGGAACGCCGAGCCTCCGTCGGTGGGCGCGGCGGCCGCAGCCGACAGCCGCCGGCATGTCGACGCCTCGCTGCGCACCGCCTCGGACGCCGTGCCGGCGGGCGTCAGCGCACAGACCGCCCACCTCTCGCTGGACGTACTGGCCCAGTCACCGGGAGATGTGCGCGTGTCCGTCGCTGCCAAGGCTCCGGCCGGCTGGGCCACGGAAACATCCTCGCCCCTGACTCTCGCCTCCCGTCGTCTGCCGGTGCAGACGACCGTCCCGCTCGCCGTGACGGTGCCGCCGGGCACCGCGGTCGGCTCGTATCCGGTGCAGTTCACGGTCACGGCGCAGGGCATCGCGCCCGTCGTCCGTACGGCCACCGTGGACGTGCGGACCGCGGCGAGCTGTGCGGGAGCCGGTGGCGGACAGTGTGCCGTGGACCTGGGCGGCGCCATGAACCACGACGGTACGGCGACGAAGGAGCAGCCGGGCCAGGGCAACTTCGACGGCCTTGGCTGGAGTTACGACGGCGACCTGCTGCCGAAGGCGGGTCCGGTCACCTGGAACGGCGTGACGTACAACGCGCCCGATGCGTCGGGGACGGCCGGGAACTTCGTCGAGGCCCGCGGCCAGGCGCTGCTTCTTCCCGCGGGGGCACGTTCCTCGCTGCGCCTGGTCGCCGCCGCGCACAACGGTCCGGTCGCGACGACGCTCACCGTCCGCTACACGGACGGAAGCAGTGCGGACGTGCCGGTCACTGTGGGCGACTGGGCCGGTTCCACACCGTCCGGCAGCACGGTCGTGCTCGACATGCCGCACCGCATCAAGGACGGGCAGGGCGTCGACGGGCCGCCGGTGCGGCTGTTCGGCGGCACGGTCGCGCTCGACGGGACGAGGACGCTGCGCTCGGTGACGCTGCCGGACGACCCTCGGGTCGAGGTGTACGCCATCACGCTGATGTGAGCCGCTGTTGTACATCACCCGTGGCCGGGTGCGCCCCGCCGCTGTAGCCGTCAGCCCCGGATGAAGTCGAGCAGATCGGCGTTGAAGGCCTGCTCGTAGTCGCCGGTCAGACCGTGCGGTGCGCCGGGGTAGACCTTGAGCGTCGCGTCCTTGACCAGCGTTACGGACTTGTGGGCGGCCGCGACGATGGGCACGATCTGGTCGTCGTCGCCGTGGGCGACGAGGGTGGGGACGTCGATCCGCTTCAGGTCCTCGGTGAAGTCGGTCTCCGAGAACTGGGCGACGCAGTCGTACGCGGCCTTCAGCCCGCACTGCATGCTCTGCAGCCAGAACGCGTCCCGCGTGCCCTGGGAGACGGACGATCCGGGCCGGTTCGCCCCGTAGAAGCTCTCGCTGAGCTCCTTGTAGAACTGCGACCGGTCGCGCTCGACTCCCGCCCTCAGGCCGTCGAAGACGTCGATGGGCAGACCTTCCGGATTGGCGTCGGTCTTCAGCATCTGCGGCGGTACGGCGCCGAGGAGTACGGCCTTGGCCACGCGGGCCGTGCCGTGCCTGCCGATGTAGCGGGCCACTTCGCCGCCGCCGGTCGAGTGCCCGACCAGGATCACCTCGTTGAGACGGAGCGACTCGATCAGCTCGGCGAGATCATCTGCGTACGTGTCCATATCGTTGCCCTGCCAGGGCTGGCCGGAGCGGCCGTGACCGCGCCTGTCGTGGGCGACGGCACGGAAGCCGTTCTCGGCGACCAGCCGCAACTGCCCGTCCCAGGCGTCGGCGTTGAGCGGCCAGCCGTGGCTGAAGACGACGGGCTGCCCGCTGCCCCAGTCCTTGTAGTAGATCTCGGTGCCGTCGGTGGTCGTAAAACTGCTCATTAGCTGCTGTCCTCTCGGTCGGACGAAGCGGCGTGCGCAGGTGAGAGCGGTGTGTCGACCTTGGCCTCCGTCCACGGGTCGAGGGCTCCTTCGCCTCATCCTCGCTCACCGCGCCGGAGAACGCGTCCTGGAACAGCTCGTGGTCAGGGGCCCGCCCGTCGGAGAGGCTCGGCGCAGGGGAGACGCTCTACGGGCCGGAGCCGAATACACCTGTTATCGGTCACATGTTTGCGTTTCAACGTATGCAGGAGGCATCGATCTCCTGGTTATCGTGATGCTCTTTCACCGACAACCGGAGCAGATGTGCCCAATGCGGAAGAACTGGCGGACCGGCCGCTGAGCGGGCAGGCCGTCGCGCCCATCCCCCAGACCACGCCTGGCCGCCTCGTGCCCTCCGTTGTCGTCGCCGGAGCGGTCTCGCTGTTGATCCTCGTCGCGCTCGGCCGACTGCTCGGGGCCGACCAGTGGCTCACGCATCCCGGCTTCCGGGCCTGGCAGACGATCTGCGTGGCCATCGCCGTACAGGCGCTGCCGTTCCTCCTGCTGGGCACGCTGATCTCCGGCGCCGTCAACGCGTTCGTCCCCGCTCATGCCTTCAGCCGGATCCTGCCGCGCAACCCCGCGCTCGCGGTGCCGGTGGCGAGCGCAGCCGGTGTCGTACTGCCCGGCTGCGAGTGCGCGTCGGTGCCGGTTGCCGGCAGCCTGATCCGGCGCGGTGTCACACCGGCCGCCGCATTCGCGTTCCTCCTGTCCGCACCCGCGGTCAACCCGGTCGTGCTCGCGGCGACGGCCGTGGCCTTCCCCGGCAGTCCGCAGATGGTCCTCGCGCGGCTCATCGCCTCCCTGGCCACGTCCGCAAGCATGGGCTGGCTGTGGCTCAGGCTCGGCCGCTCCGAGTGGCTGCGGATGCCTTCCCGGCACACCGGACATCAGAGCGGCCACAGCCGCTGGGACGAGTTCCGGCTGGGCTTCCAGCACGACTTCCTGCACGCCGGAGGGTTCCTGGTGTTCGGCGCGATGGCTGCCGCCACCTTCAATGTCACCGTGCCGCGCTCGGTGCTCGAGACCTTCTCCGGCTCGGCCTGGATGTCGGTGCTCTTCCTCGCGGGCCTGGCCGTCGTCCTGGCGGTCTGTTCGGAGGCGGACGCCTTTGTGGCCGCCTCGCTGACCGGCTTCTCCCCCACGGCACGGCTGGCGTTCATGGTGGTCGGCCCGATGGTCGACCTCAAGCTGATCGCCCTGCAGGTGGGGACGTTCGGCCGGGCCTTCGCCGTACGGTTCTCGACGGCCACGGCGATCACCGCCGTCGTGTGCAGCGCGTTGACCGGGTGGTGGCTGCTTTGAAGCGCACCCTCCAGGCAGGGCTGCTCCTGCTCACCGGGGCAGGGGTGCTGCGGGTCTCCCTGTTCAGCGACATCGTCCTGCGGTATGTCAAGGCGGGCCTGCAGCCGTACGTGATCGCCTCGGGCGTCTGCCTGATGGCGCTCGGCCTGATCGGCACGGTGCGCGACAGGCCCGGACGGGACGGAGCGGCTGAGGACGAACCCGGCCATCAGCACGGGCACGAGCACGAGCACGGACATGATCACTCGCACGGCCCCCGCATCGCCTGGCTGCTGCTCCTGCCCGCACTCACCCTCCTCTTCTACGCGCCCCCCGCACTCGGCTCGTACACAGCCGCACGTGACAACGCCAAGGTCGTCGAGGACTACGACCGCTTCGACCCGCTGCCGGCGCACGGCCCCGCGCCTCTCTCGCTGACGGAGTTCATCGCCCGGACGCAGCAGGACGACCACCAGGCCCTCAAGGACCGCAACGTGCTCCTGTCGGGCTTCGTCACACCCGGCAAGAACGGCACCTGGGATCTCACCCGGCTGCTGGTGGCCTGCTGCGCCGCCGACTCCCAGTCCCTGACGGTCGCGATGCACGGCGTGAAGGCGCCGCCCGCCGACACCTGGGTGAAGGTCACGGGCACCTGGCATCCACAGGGCACCCTGGGAACGCCCTCCGCGGCCCTCGCCCTCGACGTGACCTCCCTCCAGAAGATCCCGCAGCCTCCCAGCCCCTACCTGGACCGGGCCCCGGCCCTCAGCTCCTGAGCCGCACGATCAAGACGCGACCGCGCCAGGCGCAGGGTGACCAGCCTCGCCTGAAGTCACCGCCACATCGTCGCCGGCCAGATGGTCAGGGCCGCAGCGAGAATGAGCGTGATGTTGAGGGCGACCTCGCGGTCTCCGCGGCTCAGGTGAACCCTTGTCGCGCCGATCTGCAGGACCACGAACCCGATCGCCGCAGCCAGGGCCAGCCAGGGGGCGATGCCGGTCAGCGGCGGGAGGATCAGCCCGATCGCGCCGAGCACTTCGATCACCCCGATGGCCCTGACGGCCGGCATCGGCGTGCTGTCCACCCACGCCATCATCGGTCGGAGCTGCTCACGGCTCTGGACCACCTTCACTCCGCCCCCGTAGAGGTAGAAGAGAGCAAGCGGGCCGGCGACGATCCAATATGCAACGTTCACGATTCCCATCCACGGCTACCAGTTGTAGGTGACACATCGTCACCAAGAGAGCGGCGACAAAAGGCACAGGCGAGTGCGTAAGTGCGTAAGCGGCCCAGGTAGAAGCCGCCTCGGGGTACGGATCCGGTAACGGGCAGCCGGGCGGCTCTTCCGGCTTCTAGGCGAAGTCGGTGGCAGGCTCGGTGGCGTAACGACTCATCGCTTGGATGTTCGCCTGGGGGGTCAATGCCCGGCCGCCGACGATCATGTTCTGCAGGTCCCGGAAGTACTGCACGTACAGGTCCGGCGTGAAAGTGCTGAGCATGACGGCCGGTTGGTCGGTCATGTTGGCGAAGGTGTGCGGTGCTCCGGGCGAAACCATCACGAGCGTGCCCACGGTCGCGTCGTAGTCCTTCTCTCCGACCGTGAACCGCACCGTGCCGGAGATGATGTAGAAACCCTCGTCGTGCTGGGCGTGGCGGTGCTGCGGCGGTCCGGGCGTGTGTGGCGCGAGGACGGACTCGGCGAGCCCGAGGCGGTGCCCGGTGTTGCTGCCGTCTTCGAGGACGCGCAGTCGCGTGGTGCCCAGGAGGATCGTCTCACCGTCGCCCGGACCGACCACCGATACGGTGGGGTCGGCAATCGGCTCACTGGTCTTCGGTTCGTCAGTCACGCTTCGATTCAACTGCCATGGCAGTGCGACCGTCCAAGACCCATTCTGTGATGTCGATACCGTACCGGTATCGTCGCACCATGGAGCTACGCACGCTGCGCTATTTCGTGGCGGTCGCCGAGGAACTCCACTTCGGCCGGGCCGCCGCCCGGCTGCACATGAGTCAGCCGCCACTGAGCCGGGCGATCAAGCAGCTCGAGACCGAGGTCGGCGCGGCGCTGTTCAACCGGTCGTCCACCGCTGTCAGGCTCACTCCGGTGGGGGCGGTGCTGCTCGATGAGGCGCGCGCCCTGCTCGACCAGGCCGACCGGGTACGCATACGCCTGGCCACGGCGGCCGGCGGCGCGACCATCACCGTCGGCATCCTGGGTGACAGCACCGACCCGGGCGCAACCCGGATGGCCAACACCTTCCGCGGGAGGCACCCGCGCGTCGAAGTCCGCATCCGCGAGACCAACCTGACCGATCCCACCTGCGGGCTGCGCGGCGGACTGGTCGACGTCGCCCTGACCCGCGGGCCGTTCGACGAGACCGGCCTGACGGTGCACGAGCTGCGCGCCGACCCGGTGGGCGCGCTGCTGCGCGCCGACGATCCTCTGTCCCGCCGCGACAGCCTGAAGCTGGCCGACCTGGCCGACCGCAGCTGGTTCCTGTTCCCGGAGGGCACCGACCCCATCTGGCAGTCGTACTGGAACGGCGGGGAACCTCGCCAGGGCCCGGTGGTGCGCGCCGTCCAGGAATGCCGGCAAGCCGTTCTCTGGAACGGCACGGTCGGCATGACTCTCCTGGACCACGAGCCGGCAGAGGGGCTCAGCGTGGTGCCGCTGATCGACATGCCGCCGAGCCGCGCGGTGGCGGCATGGAACGAGGGCGACACGAATCCACTCATCCGCTCGTTCGTCCAGATCGCAACCGCCGCCTTCCACGAATGAGCGCCTCACCGTCGCTCGGGTGCTGGTCTTGGACTTGTGGCGTCGCTGAGGTTGCGGGTTGAGCGTGCGTTGCCGGGCCGTTCTGTTTCAGGACGGCACCGGGCAGGATCAGTCGCATATCTGGTCCTGCACCGTGGTACCTCTCCCTGCCCGAGGAATTCGTCCTGCTCTCGCACTTGGAGTCCGGCACAGCGCACGACGCCGCTCAGACGGCGTTCGGCTGCGCGGCTGCCGAACTCGGCGAGCTCGCGCACACTTTTCGGCACGTTGGTCAGCCCTGAACGGCTGGAACGGCATATCGCTGCGGTAATCGCGGAAGGAACAGTCGCCTTGACCGGGCGGACGGCGCCGGTTTCCACCGAGGCAGTCGGTCTCCAGGTAGTCAGTCGGTGGATACGACACCACGGGCGATGCCCAGGTCCACCAGGTCCTGTGGGCGCAGCCGGAGTTGTTCGGCGGTCGCGCGCGTCTGGTCCGGCCCGCGTTTGAGGATCGCCGCGGCCAGCTCGGGGGCGATGACGGAGAAGTAACTGTCCGGCGTGGCCCAGGTGTTGCCGGGTGAGGCGAGCGCGAGCGCCCCGCCCGATCCGCCCTCGCCGATCACGAGCGTGGTGACCGGCACTCGGGCGGCGGCCACCGCGGAGAAGGCGTCCGCGATCGCGGGTCCCGCTCCCGCGTGTTCCGCCGCGGCGTCATTGGCGGCGCCCGGCGTGTCGATCACGGTGAGCACCGGTACGCCGAGACGGCCGGCGAGCCGGATCAGCCGGGCCGCGGTCCGGTAGCCGGCGGGGAGGGTCGCGGTGCCGCACTGGGCGGCGTAGGCGATGGCCCGTCCCTGGTGCAGTCCGAAGCCGCACAGCATGCCCGGGTCGACACCTCCGCACCGGTCGCCGCTGATGGCCTCGCGTGTCTCGAAGTACGCGTCGAGGTAGGCGCCCGCCCTCGGGCGGTCGGCCGAGCGTGCGTTCTGGACGGCTTCCCAGCCGGTGGCGGGGAGTTCGGCGCGGCCGAGGGCGCGGGGCGGCCGGGCCGGTGCGTCGGACGGGGCGGTGAGCAGCGTCAGCCAGCGGCCCAGCGTCGCGCGCAGCTCCTCCTGGCGTACGACCGCGTCGACATGGCCGGCGGCCAGCTGAGCCTCCGCCGTGTATGCGGCAGGGTCGGCGTCCGCCGGGCGTACCCGCGAGCCCGCGAAGCCGATCTGGGCGCCGGGCAGCGCGAGGACGACATCCGCACCGGCGCCCAGAGTGGCCCAGCCGCCGCCCGTCGAAGGGTCGCGCACCACCGCGATCTGGGGCAGGCCGGCGGCGCGGGTGAGTGTGGACTGCCGTGCCACGCGCTGGAGTTGGACCAGCGCGCGCATGCCCTCCTGCATCCGGCTGCCGCCGGTCGCGATCAGCGAGACGACGGGCAGCCGCCGCTCGCGCGCATGCGTGTACGCCGCCTCCAGCCGGTCGCCGGTGCGCTCCCCCAGCGATCCGCCGAGGAAGCCGAACTCGAAGGAGATCAGCACCACTTCGGTCTCGCCGACCGTGCCGGTGCCGCAGACCACCGACTCGCTCTCGCCG
The DNA here is from genome assembly GCF_045207475.1 of Streptomyces sp. NBC_00885. Taxonomy (NCBI): domain Bacteria; kingdom Bacillati; phylum Actinomycetota; class Actinomycetes; order Kitasatosporales; family Streptomycetaceae; genus Streptomyces; species Streptomyces sp. NBC_00885. The sequence goes on along the minus strand of NZ_CP108796.1, from coordinate 7,694,675 downwards.
GTGCGCAGCGCGGCACGGGCGTGCTGCTCGTCGTAGCCCTGCCAGGCGATCGGACCGTCGGGCGCGGACGTGCCGTCGGGCGCGGGCAGTTCGGTGAAGGCTGAGGCCACCCGGGTGATGGCCTCGCGTGCCGTGAGCCGCTCAGCCATGGAGCGCCCGCTTCATGATCTTGCCCATGTCGTTGCGGGGCAGGGCGTCGAGGAAGCGCACGTCGCGCGGTCGCTTGTGCGGGGCGAGTTGGGCCGCGACATGCGCGGACAGCTCTTCCGGGGCGGGTGGCGCGGCCGGGTCCGCCGGCACGATCCAGGCGACGATCCGCTCGCCCAGATCCGCGTCGGGCTCGCCGGTCACGGCTGCCTCACGGACACCGGGATGGTCGAGCAGCGCGTTCTCGATCTCGCCCGCGCCGATCTTGTAACCGCCGCTCTTGATGAGGTCGGTGGCCTTGCGGCCGACGATCCGCACATAGCCGTCGGCGTCGAGGCTCGCCATGTCTCCCGTACGGAACCAGCCGTCGTCGAAGGCCGCCTCGGTCGCGTCGGGCCGGTTCAGATACTCCGTGAACAGGTTGGGCCCGCGCACCTGGATCTCACCGATGCCGTCGCTCTCGTCGACCAGCCGGAACTCAACTCCCTTGAGCGGCACACCGACCGTCCCTGGGCGCGGGTCGCCGTCGGCGCGTACGGAAGTACTCATGAGCGTCTCCGTCATCCCGTAGCGCTCGATGACCCTGCGGCCGGTCGCCGCGGCGATCCGTTCATGGTCGTGCACGGGCAGCGCCGCCGATCCGGAGACGAGCAGCCTGGCTCCGGCCAATGCCTTCACCAGCTGCGCATCGCCTGGCAGTTCCTCGGCGATGCGGTGGTACATCGTCGGTACTCCGAAGAGCATCGTGGCGCCCGAGGCCAGTTCGCGTGCCACGCCCTGCGTGCTGAACCGTCCCAGGTGCCGCACCTCGCCGCCGCGGCGCAGCGGCCCCAGGATGCCGAGGATCAGCCCGTGGACGTGGAACAGCGGCAACCCGTGCACCAGAACGTCGTCGGCGGTCCACTGCCAGGCGTCCTCCAGCGCGTCGAGTGTGGAGGTGATCGCCCGGTGCGGCAGGACGGCGCCCTTGGGCGGTCCGGTGGTGCCCGAGGTGTAGACGATGAGGGCGGGCGCCTCGGGTGACGGCTCGGGCGGCAACGGTGTTTCCGGTCCGGTGAGCTCCACATCCCTGCGCGGCAAGGCGCCCAGGGCCGCAGGCAGTTCGGTGCCCGGCTCGGCCAGCACCAGTGACGGCTCGCTGTCGGCGAGGATGTGCGCCAGTTCGCGCTCGCCGGTCTTCGGATTGAGCGGTACGGCGGGCACGCCCGCGAGCAGCGCCGCGACCACACCCACCGCGGTCTGAGGCGTGGGCGTCGCCCACACCGCGACCCTCCGCGCGCCGGCCAGCCTCGCGGCCAGTGAGCCCGCGGCCGCGGCCAGTTCGGCATGAGTCAGGGACCGGTCGCCGAAGCGGAGAGCCGGCAGCGCAGACCTCGCGGCGAGTGCGGGGAAGAGAGGGGACACGCGTCGTACTCCTTGCTGTCGTCGGACCGCTGTCACGATGATCCCTCCATACGCCGCCGAGTGCCGAAGGAATCGCGCACCGGCCAGGTGCCTCGCTCACCAGCCGCGCGCCTCCCGCAGCAGCCGGTCACGCACCAGCGTGAGGTGCGGGTTGTCGGTGGCGCCCGGGCGCTGGACGAGAAAGCCGGTGTTGATGGGCGGGTCCTCGGGCGCCAGCAGCGGCACCACCACGCCCGAGGTGAGTTCGCCCTGGCAGAGATAGCGCGGCAGCACGCTCATTCCGGCGCCCGCGGCGACGGCCGAGAGCACCCCGCGCAGATCGGGGACGGTCAGTGCGGGCTGCGCGTTCAGGCGGGTGCCGAAGACATGGCGCCAGTAGCGGCGGGCGATGGGCAGATCCTCCGCGTAGGTGACCAGCGGGACGCCGCGCAGGGCGGCGGGCCCTTCGTCCGCCACCCGCTCCTGCCAGTCCCCGTCCCGGCCGATGCGTTCGGCCCACAACGGCGAAGCGACCAGCACGAATTCCTCGTCCATCAGCGGTACGGCGGTGAGCGTGCGCCCGCGCGGGCGGTGGGTGGAGATCGCCAGGTCGTAGTGGCCCTGGCGCAGGCCTTCGAGCAGTTCGTCGGTCAGCCCGGTCGTGACCCTGAGCCGTACGCCCTGCTCGACCAGCGGCGCGAGGGCGGGCAGGGCGCGTACGCACAGAAGCTCGGCCGGACCCGCGAGGTGTACGGGATCGGCGGGCACGGTCTCGTCGAGGTGGCCGCGGTCGGCGACGGCGGCCAGGGCGTCCAGAGGCGAGGCGATCCGCGCGGCGAGCCCGTCGGCGACCGGGGTCGGAGTGACGCCGCGGGGCAGCCGCCCGAACAGCTCGCGGCCCAACTGCCGTTCCAGGGAACGGATCTGGGTGGTCACCGTGGGCTGGGACAGACCGAGGAGGCGCGCGGCCGCGGTGAATGAGCCCGCCCGGTGGACGGCGAGGAAGGTCCGCAGCAGGGTCAGATCGAGCGGTGCGTTCGACGCGGCCTCCCGCATTCCCGTCGATCCATTGGATTCTCTATGGCTCATGGTGGTGAGCCTATTGGATCCGAATGACCCGGCGATTTAGGTTCGAGGACGTCAGCAAGAGCGAAGCCCAGCGGAGAGATGTGAGATGGCGAAGATCCTGTTCGTACTGACCGGCGCGGACCACTGGACGCTGGCGGACGGCACCCGGCACCCGTCCGGTTACTGGGCCGAGGAGGCCGTGGCTCCCTATCGGGCCCTCACCGCCGCGGGCCACGAGGTCACCGTCGCCACCCCCGGGGGCGTCGTCCCCACCGTGGACGCCGGGAGCCTGGCCCCCGAGGTGAACGGCGGCCCCGAGGGCGCCGCCGCCGTGACGGCCGCCCTCGCCGAGATGTCGGCGCTGGAGCGCCCCATGAAGCTGGACGAGGTCGACCTCGCCGACTACGCGGCGGTCTTCTACCCCGGTGGGCACGGCCCGATGGAGGACCTGGCTGTCGATGCCGACTCGGGCGCCCTGCTCACGGCCGCGCTGGACTCCGGCAAGCCGCTCGGCGTGGTGTGCCACGGGCCGGCCGCGCTGCTCGCCGCCCGGCGCGAGGACGGCACATCGCCGTTCGCGGGCTACCGGCTCACCGGCTTCACCAATGCCGAGGAGACCCAGGCCGGTCTGGCGGACAAGGCGAAGTGGCTGCTCCAGGACCGGCTCGTGGAGATCGGCGCGGACTTCCAGGAGGGCGAGCCGTGGGCCCCGCACGTGGTCACCGACCGCAATCTCATCACCGGCCAGAACCCCTCGTCGTCCGCCCCGCTGGCCGTCGAACTCCTCAAGGCAGTGGGCTGACCCGCCTCATGCCGCGTACCTGACGAGCATGTTGTCCGTGCCCCTCCGGGTGTCCGTGAAGCCCGGTGGGGTGCGGCAGCCGCACCCCACCGGGCCCTTGTGTTCGGAACGTGCGCGTAAGCGCTGGGGATCACATGGCCGCGTTCCCGCGAGCGCGGAGGCGGCTGGGACGGCGGATGTCCATGGCGGCCATTGCCAGGCCGAGCAGCAGGGCCACGGCTCCGACAATGACGTTGCTGACAATCGTGCGGGTCGTGTCGACACTGCCTGCCACGACCCACGGAGCGATGATCGTCCACGCTCCGATGGCGATGGCACACCATGCCATGGCGTGAGTCCGCTCGTAAGCCGAGCCGAACCCTCCCATGCACAGGCAGTAGGCGGCGCCGGTGATCAGGTTGCAGACGGCCAGAGTGCTCAGGTCGTTGAACCCGACTATCCAGGGCGAGGCGGCCAGGTACAGACCCGTCAGAAGGGCCAGTGTCTCGATCGCCTGGGCACGGGGGGTCGTGGTCGCCCGTTCGAACCGGGAACGCATCTCGGCCAGATCGGGGTGTTGCTCAATGCTCGGGTGGGTGGTCATTGCGGGCTGCCTCCTACTCAGAAGCCTTTATCTGCCCTTTATCTCCGATATAACGCTTGCCAGGGCATTCCAGTCAACAGGCAGTCCATGAGCACCTCGCCGAGTTGTGCTCACCTCCGCCCGCAAGGTGCCCGGGACCCGCCCGGAGAGCACCATGAAGTCATGGACGGACGCATCGCCGACCTCAGCACACCGGGGCGTCTCGCGGAGCCCGGCGAGGGCATCGGCCTGGACGAACTGGCCCTCGCGGCCCGCAATCACGGGCTCTTGCTGGAGGCGCTGCGCTACGACCTCACCCCCGCCGGACTGCACTATGTGCTCGTCCACTACGACATCCCCGCCGCCGACGCCGACGAGTGGAGGCTGACCGTGAGCGGCCGGGTGCGCACCCCGCTCACCCTGGACATGCCAAGGCTGAGATCGCTCCCGTCCACAACCCACCGCGTCACGATGGAATGCGCCGGAAACGGCAGGGCACGCCTCGATCCACGGCCGGTGAGCCAGCCCTGGCTGGTCGAGGCGGTCGGAACCGCCGAGTGGACGGGGGTGCCGCTGCGCACACTGCTCATCGAGGCCGGAGTGGAGCCGGATGCCGTCGAAGCCGTCTTCACCGGGGCCGACCACGGCGTCGAGCGCGGCATCGAGCAGGACTACCGCCGCAGCCTGCCACTGGCACTGGCCATGGGCGAGGATCGCGAGGTGCTGGTCGCGTACGAGATGAACGGCCTTCCCCTGCCGCCGCAGCACGGCTATCCCCTGCGGCTGATCGTCCCCGGGTGGTACGGCATGGCGCATGTGAAATGGCTGCGCGACATCGCGCTGACCGACACCCCGTTCACCGGATTCCAGCAGGCGGTGGCGTACCGCTTGAAGCAGTCTCCCGACGAGCCCGGCGAACCGGTCGACAAGATCGCCCCGCGTGCGCTGATGATCCCGCCCGGGTTCCCGGACTTCATGTCCCGGGCCCGTGTCGTACGCCCCGGCGAGGTGCCGCTGGAGGGCCGGGCCTGGTCCGGTCACGCCCCGGTGACACAGGTGGAGGTCAGCACCGACGACGGCGGCTCCTGGAGCAGGGCCGCTCTCGGCCCGGCGGACGAGCACGGCTGGGCCTGGCGGCAGTGGCGGACGGTCTGGACCGCGACGCCCGGCAGCCATGTGCTGAGCGTCCGTGCCACCGACGCCGAGGGCCGTACGCAACCCCTCACCCAGCCCTGGAACCGCGGCGGCTTCGCCAACAATCTGGTCCAGCGGATCCCGGTCCTGTGCCTGGACGCTGATTGACGCCCTGCCTGCCCGGCCTCTACGGCAGTGTCTGCTCGGCCCAGATGGTCTTGCCGCTGTACGCATGGCGGGTCCCCCACCGCTGGGTCATCTGGGCGACGAGGAAGAGGCCCCGGCCGCCTTCGTCGTCGGAGCCCGCCCGGCGCAGGTGGGGTGAGGTGTGGCCGTTGTCCGAGACCTCGCAGATCAGCGTCCGGTCGCGGATGAGCCGCAGCCGGATCGGTCCTGAGGCGTACCGCAGGGCGTTGGTGACCAGCTCGCTCACCACCAGTTCGGTGGTGAAGACGAGGTCGTCCAGTCCCCAGACGCCTACCTGAGCGGCGGCCTGCGCACGGGCCCGGGCGACCTCCTGGGGATCGGGGGTCAGCTCCCAGGTGGCCACCTGACGGCTGTCGAGCGTGCGGGTCCGGACGAGGAGCAGCGCGACGTCGTCGTCGACGGGACCGGCAAGCAGCGTTGCCAGCGCCCGGTCGGCCAGCTCGTCCAGCGGGTGCTCGTACTCCGCGAGGACGGCCCGCAGCCCGTCGAGACCGGCGTCGACATCCCGGTCGCGGGTCCGCACGAGGCCATCGGTGAACAGCGCGAGGAGGCTCCCCTCCGGCAGCGTCAGTTCCGCTGTCTCGAAGGGAAGGCCCCCGAGGCCGAGGGGCGGTCCCGCCGGAATGTCGGGGAACGTGACGGAGCCGTTCGTGGGATCGACGACGGCGGGCAGCAGATGCCCGGCCCGCGCCATGCGGCACAGACCGGACACAGGGTCGTAGACGGCGTACAGACACGTCACGCCGAGCGCCGCGTCGTCGGGCAGTTCGTCGCCCTCCATCCGGGCGGCCTCCTGCTCGTCGGCCCCCTGCCAGAGCAGGTCGTCCAGGCGGGCGAGGAGGTCGTCGGGCGCGAGGTCCAGTCGCGCGAGCACCCGTACGCTGGTGCGCAGCCGGCCCATGGTGGCAGCGGCCCGCAGCCCGTGCCCCACGACGTCTCCCACAACCAGACCGACCCGCGCGCCGGACAAGGCGATGGCATCGAACCAGTCGCCGCCCACTCCAGCCCTGCTGTCCGCGGGCAGATAGCGGTGGGCCAGCTCGACTCCGGTCAGCCGTGGCAGTTTCTGCGGGAGCAGACTGCGCTGAAGCATCAGGGCAGCGGCATGCTCTCGGGTGTAGTGGCGGGCGTTGTCGATGCAGACGGCGACCCGGGCCGCGAGTTCCTCGGCAACCGCCTGTTCGGCGGGGTCGAACGGGCTGGGCAGACGGTTCCGCGTGAACGTGACCACGCCCAGCGTCGCGCTTTCGACACGCAGGGGCACGGCCAGGCACGAGCGCTGCGGCGGTGGCTCGTCATCGTCCTCCGAGCCCGCCGGGCCTTCCAGCACGGGGCTGCCGGATGCGAGGCTGCGGGCCTGCGGCGAGTCGGGGGCGTAGTAGATCCGCTTCCCCGGTACGGGCATTTCACCCGCCGCGCCCGTGGCTTCCTCCGCCTCCCACAACACCCGGACCACACTTCCCGCCCGCCGCGCGCCGGGCGTGGCCTTATCGCCCTCGAGGACCTCCTCCAGGAGATCGACCGTGACCTTGTCGGCGAACTCCGGTACTGCGACCGCGGAGAGCTCGCGAGCCGTGCGGGTGATGTCCAGGCTCGTGCCCAGATGCGCCCCGGCGCGGACGAGCAGATCCAGTCGCTGCTGCGCGAGATAGCGATCGGTGATGTCCACCGTCTCCTCGCACACACCCAGCGAGACCGATCCGGCGTCCTGCAGCCGGTAGTAGGAGCACGACCAGACGTGATCACGCTCCGGGTCCGAGGGCGGGCGGCCCCGGTAGTGCAGGTCGACGACCGTCTCACCGGTGGCGAGCACCCGCCGCATCATCTCTTCGAGAGTCTTCGGATACGCCGTGGACAGCACCTCGCCGTGGGTCACCATGTCGTCCGGGCCGAGGCCAACGTACTGCGAAGGGCCCATCTCCTCGTACAGGGCGGCGTTCGTCCACACCACCCGCAGATCCGTGTCGTAGATGGCCAGACCGACGGGTGACTGGGTGGCCAGTCCCCGGAGCATCGACTGGAGGGCTTCCCACTGCTCGGTCTCCTCGGCGTCGGCAAGTGCCAGGAGCCGTGCGGGACCGGGGCCCGTGTGGGCGAGCGGCAGCTCTGTGGTGGTCACGCGGAGAGCGCGGCCGTCCTGGTGGCGCATACGGAGCGTCCGGGCTACGCGGCCCATGGCCGGCGCATCAGGCGCCGCGTGATCCTCTGCCGTTCCGTCCATCACCAGGGTGTCGATCATGCGCCCGAGCACGTCCTGTGGTGCGTATCCCAGCAGCCCCTGAGCCGTCGGGCTCCAGCCGACGACCGTGCCGTCGGCGTCCAGGACGGCCGTGGCGGCCCTCGTGGCGTTGAGTGGCCCGCGCACGCTGTGGTGCTCGGCGCCGTACACGCTGCTCATGGCGGGTTCCCTGTGCCGGATTCCGTCCAGCGGGCGGCAAGCAGCAGCGCGATGTCGTCGGGCCGGTCGGTGGCCTGCCGTGCCTCGTTCATCAGGCGGTCCGCCGTTCCGGCGAGCGAGGACGAGCCGGCCTCGGCGAGCGAGCCGCGCAGCCGCTCGACGCCGAGGTCGATGTCGATTCCCGCCTGTTCCACGAGTCCGTCCGTGTACAGCGCGAGGACATCGCCGGGCCCGAGCCGCAGTTCGGTGACCGGGTACGAGGCCTCCACGTCGATGCCGAGCACGACCCCGCCGGCAAGGTCCAGGACCTCGGTCCTGCCGTTGGCGTGGCGCAGAAGGGGCTGCGGATGCCCGGCCCGCACCGCCTTCACGGAGCCGGTCGCCGGGTCGAGGACGATGTAGCAGCAACTGGCGAACTGGCCGGGATCGAGGTCGATGAGCAGCCGGTTGGTGCCGGTCATCACCTCCTCCGGGTCGTGCCCGCTCAGCGCGAAGGCGCGTACGGCGCTGCGCAGTTGGCCCATGGTGGCCGCGGCGGAGACACCGTGTCCCTGTACGTCGCCGATGACCAGGGCCAGTCCACGGTCGGTCTCGACGACGTCGTACCAGTCGCCTCCGACCTCCATGCCCTGGGTGCCTGGCAGATACCGGCCCACGGTGTCGACCTGGTCGAGCACGGGAAGCCGGTGCGGCAGCAGGGCGTCCTGCAGTCCGCGCGCGAGGGCCGCTTCGGTGTCGTAGCGCTGGGCTCGCTGGAGGGCCTGCGCGATGAGTCCGGCGAGCGCGGTCAGCACCGTGCGCTCCTCGGGGCTGAAGCCGCGCGGCCGGTCGAAGCCGAGGATGCAGGAGCCGACGGGCCTCCCGGAGGCGATCAGCGGCAGGAAGGCCCGGGCGCCGACGTTGGCGTCGAGGGGGATGCCGGGGTAGGCCTCGGCCAGGTGCTCCATGGACTCGAAGAAGATGGGACGGCCGGTGGTGAGCGTCTCGACGCCGGGCAGCCTGGCGTCGAGCGCGACACCGTCGAAGCGGTTCAAAAAGCCCTGCGGGAACCCGGTCTCCCAGGCCAGATAGAGATGGCGCTCGTTGAGCAGGTAGATCGCCAGCTGACGGCCGCCGAAGGCGGGCAGCAGTTCCTCGGTGACCACGGCGGACACCTGGCGGGCCGTGACGGCCTCGGTCAGGGCGATGGCCAGGGCAACCGGCCGGTAGAGGGCCGCTGCCCGGTCGGCCGGGGAGCCGAGCCCGGTCCCGGGCAGGGCGACGGACCCCGGCGGGTACGAGGGCCGGTGGGACGGGGAGACGGTGACGGTCAGGCCGTCGTGACCCGGGTAAAGGGTGACCGACAGCAAGTCCTGGGGCGATCGGCGGGCCATGAAGTGAACGGGGTCGCGGGAGAGCAGCGCCGCCCGGTAGTGGTCCTCGTATGCCGTGTTCCCGAACCACGGCAGGACCTCCCACAGGACACGTCCGGACAACTCCGACCGCGGCCGGCCCAGCAGGAGCTCCGCGCTGTGATTGACATAGGTGATCCGCCCGAGCCGGTCGAGCGAGAAGATGCCGCGCGGGAGCCGGTCGGTCGCCTCGGCCACGATCGGTCCGGTGCCGAGGTCCACCAGGTATCCGGTCAGACGGCGGCCCCGGCCGTCGCCCGGTGGGTGCGCCAGGGCGGAGAGTTCAAGCAGGTGAGGCCGTCCGTCCGGGCCGCGCAGGCGCATGCTGCGGGAGACGGGCCTGCCCGTCTCCGTGGCCTGGCGGGCGATGGTCCACAGCCCGTACATGTCCTCCGGTGCCAGTCTTGCCGTCAGCGCGTCGACGGTGTCGCCGAAGTCCGCACGACTGGTGCCGAGAATCGCGCACAGGTCCTCGTCGGCGGATACGGCTCCGGTGCCAAGGTCCCAGTCGAAGCGGCCGAAGCGCACGGGCGGCGTGGTGACCGCGGGCAACTGGACGGACAGCGGTTCGCCGTCCCACAGGAGCGGCACCCCCCGCGCGCCCAGCGTGACGAGGGCGGACGCGAGCCGTGCCGCGGCGTTGTGCATCCGCAGCCGGTCGGCGTGCGTCACCGGTTGTCCGGGCGTGGCCGGGCGCAGCACGACCAGCACCCCGAACTTCTGGCGGCCGCTGACCACGGGCGCGTACAGCGAGCCGAAGGGGTACGGCAGACCGGCCATGAGCTGTGGATATCGCCGCATGGCTTCCTCGGCGTCGCCGAGGTGGATGGCTTGGCCCGAACGGTGGGCGTCGGCCACCGGAAACGGCCGGTTCACATGCATCCGCCACCAGGGCCTGAACAGCCGGCTGGGCAGCCCGGCCATCACGGCCAGCCGCAACAGCCCTTGCGTGCGCGAGGGCAGGTAGACGCCGCCCGCGTACCCGCCGACAGCCTCGGTCGCCCCTACGGCGGCGTGCGCGAGCACCAGGGTCAGTTCGTCCGGAACGCGGTCGGTGCCGTTCGGTCCCCCGGGTTCCGCCCCGCCCTCGTTCACCGCGGCGCGCCCGGCCGCGCGGTACCAGGTCACACAGCCAGCATGCTCCCCGGCGGGCGCCCCGCGCATCTCCTTGCCACCCGGCACCCCACCGCGGCCAGGTGTCCGGAGCGGCCCACGTTCCTCAGAAGGCGGAGTTGGCGAACCAGCGGGCCAGCAGATCCTCGTCCCCGGTGATCTCGAAGGCATCCGCGCCGCGGTCGAGGCGTCCGTACAGGAGCAGCAGCAGATCGGCCGCGGCTGCCTGGACCGTGGCGTCCGCCGGTGTGTCCGCGCAGTCCTGGTCGTCGAGGCCGAAACCGTCGGGCCGCAGGCGGACGAGCCAGTCGCCACCGGCGTCGGTGCAGCGAAAGCGCAGGGTTTCGCCGCTGCCGCGCAGCTTGGCCACGTCCGGCGCGAAGGGTGTGGCGAAGGGCAGGTTGACCAGGAACTCGTCCACTCCGTCGGCCGCGAGGTCGCGGTCGATCGCGGGCCGCAGTCCCAGGGCGAGTTCGGCGTCGACGCGGTGCACCAGGGTCTCGAACAGCATCCGCCGCACCCAGAACCTGGCGTGGTGATCGGCGCCCCACACCCACATCGGGGCGTCCGGATCGGTGACCGCGAAGGCACCGGCCGCCTCGGCCGCGCTCGCGGTCAGCCAGTCGGCGAAGGCGTCCTCGTCCGCGGGAAGCCGCAGCTCGACATCACGGCTGCGCGGCGGTTCCTGGACGAGCTGACGCAGCAGTACGGAGAACCAGCGCTGCACACTCCCGGCGTGGCGTACCAGGTCGAGGAGCGTCCAGCCCGGACAAGTGGGCACCGGGGTCGCCAGGTCGGCTCCCTTGACGACCGTCACGAATCTGGCGGTCTGAGCCGCGACGGCGTCACGATGAGCCGCAGACGTCAGGGCGGAACTCGAAGGTGTCTGCGACTGCGACCCGGAATGATCCACTATGGCCATGGGCTGCGCTTCCCGATCCGTCCGGCCCGGCGACCTGTCCGGCCGGGCGTTCACAGGAAGCCTGTCACAGCACGGGATGCCGCCAGGACCTCTCCGGCGGGCTCCAAGTCAGGACGCCTCGACGGCCGCCTTGATCCGCTGCCCGAACGCGTCCGCGTCCTTGCGTGCCGCGCTGAGGGCGAGACCCACGATGAGCTTGCCGATGCCATGGCCCTCAAGGCTGTTGAAGATACGCAGGCGAGTATTGCCCTCCGGCGTGGGCTCGAGGTCGTAGCCGCCTTCCTTGGACACGACGATGTTCTTGGAGGTCTCGGTCCAGCGGAGGGTGCCGGGCGGCACGAACTCACTGATCCGGATCTCACGCTTGGTCGTCATCCCGGCGTCCTTGACCGTGCTCCTGAAGACGGTGCCCACCTCCGTCGGCCCGTCCGGCGCCTTCGTGATCTCGAGGACCCTGGGGCTGAACTTGGGATCGTTCGTGCCGTCCGCGAGGAAGGCGAAGACTTCCTCGACGGGGGGGCCGATCTCGACCGTTGCCTCGAAATGACCGGCCATGCTTCCTCCAGTGATCGCTCGCGCCAGGGGTGCGGCGTGCGGGCATCATCCCAGAGAGCCATGGTGTGCATACCGGCTTCGCGGCGGCCAGCCGGAAGGCGCGTGGACGGCCCTCACGCGGGCACGCGCAGGACTACCGAATCGGCTGACCCGCTTCCAGCGCGGCGACCATCTCCCGCAGCCGTGCGGCCCTGATACCGGGGGTCCTCGCCGTCAGAAGGCGGTAGATCACGGCGTATCTCTTCGTTTTGTTGAGTTTCCCGAAGGCGGTTTTCGCCGGCTCATTTCCGTCGAGCGCGGCTTCGAGATCGGACGGGACGGTGGCTTCCTTCTGCGATGCGTACGCCGCGGCCCAGCGTCCGTCCGCCTGGGCGGCCTCGACCTGGGCAAGGCCGGGCTCCCGCATACGACCTGCCTGCGTCAGCGCCTCGACCTTGCGGATATTGACCTGCGACCACATGCTCCGCGGCCGTCGAGGCGTGATCTTCTGCAGGAAGTACGACTCGTCCAAGGACCGGCGCTGACCGTCGATCCAGCCGAAGCACAGGGCCACGTCGATGACCTCCGCGGCCGTCACCGAGGCGATTCCGGAATTCTTCTTGGCCAGCTTCAGCCATACGCCGGACTGCAGCCCGTGATGTTCGCAGAGCCAGGACTCCAGCTCCGCTGCGTCCTCGAAGGCGTTGACTTCCAGGCCGTTGAACGATTCCATCTGGGCGCCTCCCCGGCTTCGAATGCCTCACGTGATGCCACGTTAGACATCCTGTAGGCCAGTTCCTGTCCTAGTTGCCGCCGCCTTGGTCCGAAGGCTCCACTCCGTCGTCGAAGGAGGCGAGATAGGTGGCGGCCATGTCCTGCTCGCCCAGGCCGCGCCGCTCCAGTCGCTCGAAGCGAGCCACCCCCGCCTGCGCGAGATCGAGCCGTACGCCCGCGCGCTGACCCGCCTCGACGATCAGCCGGGAATCCTTGAGCGCGTTGTCGACCGCGAAGCTCGGCGTGTAGTCGCCGTCGAGGATGGCCTTGGCCTTGGCGCGCAGGTATCCGCTGTCGAGCGGGCCGCCGGACACGCTGTCGAGGAAGGCCTGCGGATCGACACCGAGCACCCTCGCCAGCGTGAGCGCCTCGCCGGTCGCATGGGTCAGGGCGGCGACCCAGCTGTTCAGTACGAGTTTGAGCCGGCTGGCGGCCGCGCGGGAGCCGTCGTCGTCGACCCATGTGGTGCGCCTGCCCACGGCGTCGAAGACGGGCGCGAGTACGGATCGCGCGCTGTCCGGCCCCGCCGCCAGGACCAGCAACTCCCCCGCCTCGGCGGGCCGGCGCGTGCCGAGCACGGGGGCGTCGACGAAGACCAGGGAGTGCCGCCCGGCGAAGTCGGCGAGTTCGGCCGTCGCGGCTTCCCCGACGGTGGCCGACTGGGCCCACACCGTTCCGGGAGCCAGGCCCGCGCTCGCCGCCCGCATGGCGGCGAGTACCCGCGGTCCGTCGTTGAGCATGGTCAGCACCACGTCCGCGCCCGCGACGGCGTCCTGCGGAGACTCGGCGCAGTACGCTCCGTCGGCCACGAGGGCTTCGGCCTTCTCCCGCGTACGGTTCCACGCCCGGACGGACAGACCGGAGCGGAGCAGACTGCGGGCCATCGCGGCGCCCATGATGCCGGTGCCCAGCACCGCCACCACGGGACGATTCTCCTCGCTGCCGTCTGCGGGCGATGTGGTCATGCGTGCCGCCTCTCCATGCCGGGCTGCTGACACTTCGTAGCCAACCAGCCGATCGCACCCCTCGCAGCCGGTCACCGCAGCCGCGGCGTCATCAGGGCAGCGCGCGATACGGCCCGCGGGTGAGTGAGGCCGTTCGGCCGTGTCCGCCCGTCATGTCAGCCGTTGCCAGGGCATGAACAACACACGACGCATTCTCGCCGCCGTAGCTCTTGCCACCGGCGCCACGGCGCTGGCCGCCCCCGCAGCGAGCGCCGATGTCGCCACCGACCACAAGATCCCCGTCATGAGCCAGGTCGATTCTCTCGCCGAGAGCAGCATCCCTTCGGAGCACCGGGCCGAACTGCCGTCGGTGTCCGGTCAGTTCCGGGGAGCCGACGAGGGGCTCGCCGAGCTGAACCAGCTGCACCAGCTCACCGACCTGGTCGCGCCCGTCACGGGGCTGCTTCCCTCCGTTCAGTAGCAGGTCACACGGCAACGGCCGGGGCCCGGCAGCGAAACAACGCCGGGCGGGAACGGGCCCCGGCCGCCAACTCCCGCCACACCTGAGGGATTGCGTCATCCAGCGGCGACGAGCGGCGGTCTCATTGGCATGGCCCACTCAGATCTGTTCCGCACCCCGTCCGAGGATCTCCGGCCGGAACACTCCGACGACGACGGTGGACGCACGCCGATCCGGGAACGGGCAGCCGCCGACGGCTGCCCGTTCTCCTTCTCGCCCCCTTGCGACCACGGTGCGTGAGCTATGTTGAGCGGAAGTGGGACGAGAAGGAGTGACACCGGTGCCATCAGATCAGCAGGCACGCGCAGAGGCGTCTGCGATCACGCCGGGAGGGCAGTCTCCCGAGACGGAAGCCGCCCCCACGGACAGGGTTCTCGCCCTGTTCGGCGGCCACCGGCTGTCGCCCGCGCAGCGTCGCATCGCCCAGTACCTGGTGGACCACCTCACCGAGGCCGCATTCCTTTCGATCACCGAGCTCGCGGAACGCGTCGGGGTGAGCCAGCCGTCGGTCACCCGCTTCGCCTCCTCGCTGGGCTTCAGCGGATACCCCGCACTGCGGGAGGCACTTCAGCCCATCGCCCTCAGCGCGGTCGCCGGTTCGCCGGACACGCGGGAGGAAATCCGCCGCAATGAACTGCAGGCCGCCGTCGACGCCGAGATCGAGAACCTGGAGAGCCTGCGCCGCCTGCTCGCGGACACCAATCAGGTCCTGGACGTCGGCCGGGAGCTGGCGCGGTCCGTTCCGCTGACGATTCTGGGTCTGCGGATCTCGGTGTCCCTCGCGGAGTACTTCGCCTACGCCGCGAGACGGATCCATCCCGATGTGCGCACGGTGACCCGCGGCGGCAGCGTCGCCTATGACGCGCTGCTGCAGTCGCACGAGGCGGGCGGGACCTGGGTGCTGGCCTTCGCCATGCCGCGGCACGCCAACGAGACGCTGGCGACGATGCGTACGGCCCGCCGCATCGGGCTGCGCGTCGCGCTGATCACCGACCTCGCCTTCGGGCCGCTGGTGGACGAGGCCGATGTGGCACTGATCGCCGGCACCGGCTCACGTCTCGTCTTCGACTCGTACGCGGCACCGGGCGTTCTGTCCGCGGCCCTCCTCCAGGCCATGGCGGATGCCGACCCCCAGCGCACGCAGGTCCGGCTCGAGGGATACGAGCAGGTCGCCGATCAGCACAACTTCTTCCTCGAGGACTGAATACTGGGGCCGGCCCCTGGGACTGGACCAGGGACCGGCCCAGGGCTTCGCCCGCCGTCCGCGTCGCGTCGCGCCCGCGTCTGCGCCGCCGTCGCGGAAGCTCGCAGACCAGGCGTTTTCATCATTATTCATGCATGAAATTTTTCATACCCTTGCGTACTCGACGGTATATATATTTACTGCTCCGGTGGCCCCGGGTTTCCCGGAGCCGCACGCCGGAACCACGGCCCTCACGGGCCACAGAACCGGACGCCATGGGGCGACGCCTCCTCTCGTCGGCCCGGGGTGATCCAACAGGGCGCTCCGTTTCCCCTCGGACGCGCCCGTCCATCGGCGGCCCCGGTCAACCCCTGGGCCGGGGCCGCCGGAAATCCCCTCGACCAGAGCCCACGCGTACGACATCCGCACGACATCCCAAAAGGACGACGATGTCCCAGACGACCTACTCGCCGATCAACGCGGACTGGCCGTGCCAGGTCAAGGCTCCCGGGAGCCTTGACTGGGAACGAACGGCCGCCCGCTGGCTGCGAGACCTCCTGCCGGCCCGCTACGCCGGCTACTCGCCGCTCACGCGCAACCCGATCCTGCTCGCGCGCCACGCACACTTCCAGGTGCAGCACGAGATGCGGGCAGTGCGGACCGCGTTGCAGACCTGCAGGGCCGAACTGCCGGCCCTCGGAGTGGCCGAGACGATCATCGAGAGCACGATCAGGATGTACGCGATCGAGCTGGAGCAGCTGAACCGTCTGGCCCGCGGCGTCCGGCTGATCACCGAAGCCCTTCAGGCGGGCAGCGCGGTGCCGCGCAGAAGGTCGCACGTCTAAGGCCCTGTCCGGCCGTACGTTTCGAGGCGCCCCTGGTCGCTCCGGCCGGGTTCGGCCCACGGTTGGCCCAATGGTGCGGTCGGTGGCACGCGGATGCGGACACTGGCCCGACACCCCAGCCGCGGCCGCAGCCGAGGAGCGCGCTTGCAGACGAAGCCCGGGCATCTGACGTCCCTGATGGCGGCGCTGACGCTGACCACGGGCATGGTCGAAGCCGTCAGCCTTCTCGCTCTCGGTCCCGTCTTCACCGCGATCCAGACGGGCAACACGCTCTTCCTCGGTTTCGCGCTCGTCGGCGAGGGCCCGGTGTCCGCCGTCGCAACGTCCGTGTCGCTCGGCGCGTTCGCCGTCGGAGCGCTCATCGGCGCACGGATGGAGTCCACGGCCGAGGCCCGCGGCCACCGCTGGTTCGTCCTCGCACTCTTCGCGGAATCGGCGCTCGTCGCGGGAGCCGCCTTCGTCGCCTGGGGTCTTGAGCGGGCGGCCGGTTCACCGTCCGCGCGGCACATCGCGACGGCGGCCGTGGTGGCGATCGCGATGGGCATGCGCAATGTGACAGCGATGCGTGCGCGCGTACCGGACCTGCCCACCACGCTGGTGACCCGGACGCTCACGGCGCTGATCAGCGGGTCGCCTCTCGGTCACGACGCGTCCCTGGGCTACGGCAGCCGTGCCTGGGTCCGCAGGAGCACCGGTGTGCTGGCGCTGTTCGCGGGCGGCGTTCTGGGTGCCTGGCTCATCCGGCTGGAGTGGCCGCCCACGGGGGTACTGCTTCTGGTGGCCGCCCTCATCCTCGCCATCGCGGCCGCGACGACAGCCACAACCCGGCGCGCCCAGCCGGTCGGGACGTAGCCCGCGCCGTCAGCCCTGCTTGGCCGGCTCGATGTTCTGGTTCGCGCGGAAGAGGTTGTGCGGGTCGTAGGTCCGCTTGATCTCCGCGAGCCTGTCGTAGTGGTCGCGGTAGGTGGCCCTGACCCGCTCCTGGCCCTCGCCCGCGCCGATGAAGTTCACGTACGAGCCGCCCATGGAGTACGGCTGCAGCTCTTCCGAGTAGTCCACGGCCCACTGTTTGATCGCCTCGGCGTTCTCCGGATCGGGGTCGATGCCGGCGATCACGCCGGACCAGACTGCGTCCCTGTAGGCCCACGCGGTCTCGTCGGCGGCGACCCGGGCGGCGGCGCCGTCGACCGGGTAAAGGTGCATGGTCGACAGGCCGGTGGGGAGGTTCTCACCGTACTTGAGGTGGACGTCCATGGATTCGTCCGTGATCCGGTCGAAGAGGGCTCCGCGCCAGTACCACTGCAGTCCGGTGGGGATCAGCTCGTCGAACATGCTCTGGAGCATGGGGTAGGGCATCGGTGTCGTGAAGTGGAAGGCGGGCCGGCCGGGCTCGTTCACGGCGGTGAGGGCCTCGTCCAGTTGGGCCAGGTCCCCCGTCCAGCACCACACCACGCCGCACATCTTGTGTCCGTGGAGCTCTTCCGGGAACGGCGGGCCGGGAGGCACTGCCAGCAGCGCGAAGAAGCCGTTGAGGTCATCGGCTGCCTGCGGCAGGAACTCGCGGTACCAGCGCAGGACTTCGCGTGTCTGGTCGACCGGCCAGACGGTGATCCCCACACCCACGGTGTGCACCGGGTGCAACCCGAAGGTGAAGGAGGTGACGATGCCGAAGTTCCCGCCACCGCCGCGCAGCGCCCAGAAGAGGTCCGGGTGCTCGGTCTTGTTCGCGGTGACGAAGCTGCCGTCCGCGAGCACGACGTCGGCGGAGAGCAGATTGTCCACCGTCAGGCCGTACTTGCGGGTGAGGTAGCCCATACCGCCGCCGAGGGTGAGGCCGCCGACGCCCGTCGTCGACATGATGCCGGCGGGGGTGGCGAGGCCGAAGCCGTGAGCGGCGTGGTCGAGGTCGCCGAGCTGTGAGCCGCCGCCGACCTGCGCGGTCCTGGTGGCGGGATCGACGCGCACCCAGCGCATGGGCGACAGGTCGACCGTGACAGCGTCGTCCACGAGACTGAGCCCAGGTCCGCTGTGTCCGCCGCCCCTGACAGCGAGTTCGACACCGTGGTCGCGGACGAAGTCGACCGCGTTCATGACGTCTGCCGCGTCCGAGCAGCGCACAAAGGCCGCCGGGCGCCGATCGATCATCGCGTTGTAGATCTTGCGGGCCTCGTTGTACTCCGGGTCCGTCGAGCCGATCACCGGACCGCGCAGGGCGGACCGCATCGCTTCCAAGGTTGTGCCGTCCATCGCCGTCTCCCACGCGGGGTGCGGACCGCAGCCCACCCGGCCTCCCGGCCGTGCCGGCCGCGGCATCCAACGCCTCGCCGCCGCGGTGTCCCCCGTCGGCGGAGTCTTGGCGCCCGGGCACTTCACGGGCCGCAGGCACAATCGGGCGCCGCGGGGCTGATACATCAAGCCTCACGCCGGGCCGGGGACTGCGCAAACGCGGGGCGCACTGGAGCCCGGCAAATCGGTTGCCCCTCGGTGCAGTCGTCTGCTGGACTCGCGATGACAGCTGATCGACCAAGGAGATGATTATGCGCGGAGCGTTCACGTCCATCCAGAAGGCAATTGACACCTATCTTGAGGACCTGACGCTCAGTGCGAACGTTGAACCTGGGAATTCTGGCGCATGTCGACGCCGGTAAGACAAGCCTGACCGAGCGGCTGCTGCACGCCGCCGGAGTCATCGACGAGATCGGCAGCGTCGACGACGGAAGTACGCAGACCGATTCACTGGACCTCGAACGACAGCGCGGAATCACGATCAAGTCCGCGGTCGTGTCCTTCGTCGTCGAAGACATCACGGTCAATCTGATCGACACACCCGGTCACCCGGACTTCATCGCCGAGGTGGAGCGGGTGCTGAGCGTGCTCGACGGTGCCGTGCTGGTCATCTCCGCCGTGGAGGGCGTGCAGGCGCAGACGCGTGTGCTGATGCGGACGCTGCGGCGGCTGCGCATCCCGACCCTCATCTTCGTGAACAAGATCGACCGCCGGGGAGCACAGTACGAGCAAGTGCTGCGGGGCATCGCCGAGAAGCTGAGCCGGGACATCGTCCCGATGGGTTCGGCCGCCGGCCTGGGCACCCATAGCGCGTTGCCCACGCCCTGCACCGCAGCCGACGCGGGTTATGTCTCCGCGCTGGTCGATCTGTTGTCGGGCCATGACGACGCGCTGCTCGCCGCCTATGTCGACGACGAGAGCACCCTCTCGTACGCCCAACTCCGCGGCGAGCTCGCGGCGCAGACGCAAAGGGCGCTCGTGCATCCCGTGTATTTCGGCTCGGCCATCACCGGCGCGGGCGTGGACGCGCTGATCGCCGGTGTCCGGGAGCTGCTGCCCGCGAGCGAGGGCTGCACCGAAGGCCCGGTCTCGGGCACCGTGTTCAAGATCGAGCGCGGCCCGTCCGGCGAGAAGATCGCGTACGTCTCCATGCTGTCCGGGACCGTACGAATCCGAGACCGGCTGCGGATCCGCGGCGACGGCGAGGAGAGAGTGACCGCGATCAGCGTCTTCGACCGTGGTGCGGCCGTCCGGCACGCCTCGGCCGCCGCCGGACGGATCGCGAAACTCTGGGGGCTTGGGAACATCCGGATCGGCGACGCGATCGGCGACGCACCGAGGGTCGCACCGGAGCAGGCAGCCGGGCAGCGGTATTTCGCTCCGCCGACACTGGAAACGGTCGTGGTTCCCGGCCGGGCCTGCGACAAGGGGGCGCTGCATCTCGCGCTGGCCCAGCTCGCCGAACAGGACCCGCTGATCAATCTGCGGCAGGACGACATCCGCCAGGAAGTATCCGTCTCGCTCTACGGAGAGGTGCAGAAGGAAGTCATCCAGGCGACGCTGGCGAACGACTTCGGCATTGACGTCACCTTCCGCGAGACGACGACGATCTGCCTGGAGCGACCCATCGGCACAGGGGCCAGTGCCGAGATCATCGACAAAGAGCCCAATCCGTTTCTCGCCACGGTCGGGCTGCGTATCGAGCCCGCTCCGATCGGCAGCGGCGTGGAATTCCGGCTGGAAGTGGAGCTCGGGTCGATGCCGTACTCCTTCATCAAGGCGGTCGAAGAAACCGTGAAGGAGACGCTGCGGCAAGGGATTTACGGATGGCAGGTCACCGACTGCACGGTCATCATGACGCACTCCGGCTACTGGGCGCGGCAGAGCCATGCACACGGCACCTTCGACAAGAGCATGTCGAGCACGGCCGGGGACTTCCGCAATCTGACGCCGCTGGTCCTGATGAGCGCACTGCGACAGGCAGGGACCACGGTCTACGAGCCGCTGCACTACTTCCGGATCGAGCTTCCGGCGGACGCGCTCGGGCCGGTTCTGCCGGTGCTGGCCCGGCTGGGTGCCGTTCCGCAGACACCTGTCGTGCGGGGTTCCGCCTGCGTATTGGAGGGTGAGATTCCGGCGGATCGGATGTACGCGTTGGAGCAGCAACTGCCGGGACTCACACGCGGTGAGGGCGTACTTGAATACGCCTTCGAACGCTACCAGCCGGTCCGGTGCGCGATCCCGAGCCGGCCGCGGACGGACCACAATCCCCTCAACCGCAAGGAATACCTGCTGCACGTCGTGCGCAGGGTCGGTGGGCACCGGGAAGGCACGTAGTCGCGGCCGGGCTCAGTGGTGAAGGATCTTCGAAAGGAAGTCCTTCGCGCGTTCACTACTCGGATTGGTGAAGAACTCCTCCGGTGTCGTCTCCTCGACGATCCTGCCGTCCGCCATGAAGACGACACGGTTGGCGGCAGAGCGGGCGAAGCCCATCTCGTGGGTGACGACGACCATCGTCATGCCGTCACGGGCGAGCTGCTGCATGACCTCGAGGACCTCGTTGATCATCTCGGGGTCGAGGGCCGAGGTGGGCTCGTCGAAGAGCATGACCTTCGGATCCATGGCCAGAGCGCGTGCGATCGCGACGCGCTGCTGCTGGCCGCCGGAGAGCTGCGCGGGGTACTTGTCGGCCTGGGTGGCGACACCCACCCGGTCGAGCAGAGAGCGCGCCTTGTCCTCTGCGGTCTTCCTGTCCTTCTTGCGGACCTTGATCTGGCCCAGCATCACATTCTCCAGCACCGTCTTGTGCGCGAAGAGGTTGAAGGACTGGAAGACCATTCCGACGTCCGCCCGCAGCCGGGCGAGCTCCCTGCCCTCCGCGGGCAGCGGCTTGCCGTCGATGGCGATCTCGCCGGAATCGATGGTCTCCAGTCGGTTGATGGCGCGGCACAGCGTCGACTTCCCTCCGCCGGAGGGCCCGATGACGACCACGACCTCGCCACGGGCGATCGTCAGGTCGATGTTCTGGAGCACGTGCAGCGCGCCGAAGTGCTTGTTGACGTTGCTCAGCGCGATGAGGGCGTCGCTCCTGGCCTGCGTGGCATTGCCCTTGGTCACTGTTGCTCCGCTCATCGGCTTCGGACGTACGCAGCTACCTGGTGCCAAGTTACGCGGTCAGGCTGTGGTGATCTGGTACGCCTTCCGCAATGTCTCGTGGACGGTCCAGGTCGTCCGGTCGCCCTCGCGCAGGACGCACGCGTCGCCCGGGCCGACGTCGAACGTGGGGCCGCCCTCGACCGCGATGGTTGCCCGGCCGCTGACGACGACGAAGAGCTCGTTCGCCTCGGTGTCGGTCACCACGCCGGGGGTGATCTGCCAGATTCCCCGGATGTTCTTGCCGTCCTTTGACTCCCAGAGCACCTTGCCCGACACCTCGGGGGTGCCCCGGACGATCTGTGCCGGGTCCAGCGGGTCCGGCTCGAGGCCGGCGTCGGGGATGTGAACGGCAAAACTGTTGTACGTCGTCATGATCGCGACGTTAGGCCATACCGGGTGGCGCGGGGCAGGTACACAGTGCCGCTCTCCCCGCGCTCCGGGACGACAGAACGTTCGTCCCCGGTGCGCCGTATTCTCGGACTACAGAGAGTAGGTGCATCATGACGCCGCTGCCGACGGTTCGCCACGGGCGCCGGCGGGTGACTCGAAGGGGCGTCCGCCATGCCCGCGAAGACGAAGAAGAGATCGGCCACCGCCGTCGCGATGCTGTTTGTGACGCTCGCCCTCGCCGCCTCCGGGTGCGAGGGCGGCGACGGCAGCACCCCGCCGGCCCGTGACCGTACGCCGTCCGCGAGCGCGTCCGTCCCGCCCGCGCATGTACTCGCGGTGAAAATCGACAACGTCGTTCCCGCCCGGCCCCCGACGGGACTCGAAAAGGCGGACATCGTCTACGTCGAGCGGGTCGAGGCGGGCCTCAGCCGGATCCTCGCCGTCTACTCCTCCCGACTTCCGCCCGTCGTCGGCCCGGTGCGCAGTGCACGTGAATCCGATCTGGAGCTGCTGAGGCAGTTCGACCGGCCGACCCTCGCCTTCTCCGGGGCGCAGAGCAAGCTCCTGCCGGTCATCGACGCAGCCCCGGTGAACCCGGTTCCGCCGGGAAAGGCACCGGGGGACGCGTACTTCCGCAGCCAGGACCGCGCCGCCCCGCACAACCTCTATCTACGGCCGGAGCGCGTTCTGCGGGACACCTCCGGAGTGAACGCGGCCACGTACGCCGGCTTCACCTTCGGTCCCGAGCCCGCCGGAGGGAAACCGACTGCCACGTACTCCGTGCGCTATCCGGCCGCACGCTTCGCCTTCACATGGTCGCCACAGAGGGCTCAGTGGCTGGTGGCCATGGACGGCACCCCTTCCCGCACACAGGCGGGGCAGCAGCTGGGGGCCGCCACCGTCGTCGTGCAGTACGTGAACGTGCATCCGTCGAAGTTCCACGACCGGTCGGGAAACATCTCTCCGTACACCGAGACCGTGGGCTCCGGCACGGCGCTCGTCCTGCGTGACAGCAAGGCGCACAAGGCCGAGTGGAAGCGCCCGACCGCCGAGTCCGGCACGACGTTCACGACACCGGAGGGCAGGCCCATGGCGTTCGCCCCGGGACAGGTCTGGATCGTGTACGCGGCTCGCTGATCCGGGCTCGCGACCGGTCCGAGGGCGGGAGGGGACTTCCGTGGCCGGACTGTAATGCTCAAGTTCCGCTCAGATGTGATGACGATGCGAGGACTCAGGCTTATCGTCCTCCCAGCTGTCTTCCCATCGAGAAGGCCGGAGCAATGCACCGATGACGGACATTTCGACGGCCTGAGGGCGCCGTCCCGTCATTCAGCCTCCTCGTGCACTCTGCTCCATCTGTTGATTTTTGAGGATGTTCCACCATGAAGTCGTGCAAGTCCGCCGCCGTCGCGGCGATCACTGTGCTGTCGGTAGCCCTCACCGCCACCGCCTGCAGCGGCGGGTCCGGCAATGGCTCCGATGACGAGCCCACCAGCAGCGCGAACGGGAGCCACCCGAGGCTGCCCACGTACACGGTCGCCAAGGACGTCAAGATCGACTCCCAGACCCTGAAGAGGGCGCAGCGGGCCGGCAAGCTCATCATCGGCGCGAAGAACGATCAGCCGTTCCTCGGCTTCGAGGAGAAGGACGGCAGGCGGTCCGGCTTCGACATCGAGATCGCCAAGATGGTCGCGGCGAGTCTCGGGTTCTCGCCCGAGAAGATCGAGTTCAAGACGGTCGACACGAAGAACCGCGAGGCCGCCATCTCCAGCGGCCAGGTCGACCTGTACGTCGGCACGTACACGATCAATGACGAGCGCAAGAAGAAGGTGGGCTTCGCCGGGCCGTACTACAAGGCCGGCGCCGACCTCCTGGTCCGCAAGAACGACGGCACGATCGGGGGCCCGTACTCCCTTGAGGGCAAGACGGTCTGCTCGGTCAAGGGATCGACCGCCCTCCGGGAGATCAAGAAGCCCGACTACAACACGACGACGGTCGAGACGTCCAAGTACTTCGAGTGCGTCCAGAAGCTGCTCGACAAGAAGGTCGACGCCGTCACCACGGACGACGCCATCCTCATGGGCTACGCCGCCCAGCGCCCGGACAAACTGAAGGTCGTCGGCAACCCCTTCACCGAGGAGCCCTACGGCATCGGCATGAACAAGGACGACAAGGCGCTGCGGGAAGCAGTGACGGACGCGCTCGAGGCGCACGACGAGAACGGCGACCACAAGAGGGCGTACGCGGCGACGCTGGGCCTTTCCGGCTCGAAGTACGGCGGGGCGCCCGTCGTCGAGCGCTACTGACGCTCTGACTGACAGCTGATACCGAACGGGCTTCCGGACCGGAAGCCGGTTCGGTGTGCTGACGAGCGAGGTAGCGCCCTGCCCCCGTCTGGCCCAGGCTGGAGGGCATGAGACTGCTGCTTCTCGGCGCGACCGGACCCACCGGCCTCCAGCTGGTCGGTCAGGCCCTTGACCAGGGCCATCACGTCACCGCGCTCGTCCGCAGTCCGGAAAAGCTGCCTCGGGTCGGCGGTCGGCTGACCGTGCTCGTCGGTGATGTCACCGACGAGCAGGAGCTCGCCAGTGCCGCCGTGGGCCAGGACGCCGTGCTGAGCACGATGGGGACGGGGAGGAGCCTCACGTCCGACATCGTCAGCCGCACGGTGGACGCACTCGTCCCCGCCATGCACGATGCGGGAGTCGACCGACTGATCTTCCTCTCGGCCTTCGGCGTCAACGAGACCTACGCCCAGGCTTCGCTGCCGCAGCGGTTCTTCTACCGCACGATGCTGAGGAAGATCTACCCCGACAAGGGGAAGGCGGACCGCACGCTCCTCGCCGGCGACCTCGACGTGACCCTTGTCTATCCGGTGACGCTGACCAACCGGCCTTTCACCGGCACCTACCGCGTGGGTGACAGTTTCGAGTTCAAGGGCATGCCCAAGATCAGCCGGGCGGACGTCGCCCACTTCATGCTCACGCAGCTCACGGACCCGACCTGGTACCGCCGCACGGTCATCCTCACCAACTGACCTGGCTCAACCTGCCGGCGGTCACAGGTTTCGGCACCTCTGATCAGTCCGTCACGAGTACGGCCACGCCCGTGATCTGCCCGGCCGCCAGATCCTCCAGGGCCCGGTCGGCCCGTCGCATCGGGTAGCGGGTGACCCGCACGGTGGGCCGCAGACGTGCCGCCTCTGCCAGGAAGGCGCGGCCGTCTTCTCGGGTGTTGGCGGTGACGCTGCGCACGGTCCGCTCCTGGAACAGGTGCCGGTCGTAGTCGAGCGGCGGGACCGTACTCAGATGGATCCCGGCGATCGCGAGGGTGCCGCCACGGTCCAGCGCCGCGAGCGCGACCGGCACCAGGCTCCCCGCCGGGGCGAACAGGATCGCCGCATCCAGAGCCTTCGGGGGCGCGTCCGCTCCGGCCGATGCCGCCCCCAGTTCGAGCGCCAGCCGCTGCGCACCCTGCGAGCGGGTGACGACATGGACCTCGGCGCCCCTGGCGATGGCCAGCTGGGCGGTCAGATGCGCGGAGGCGCCGAATCCGTAGATGCCGAGCCGGCCGCCGGACGGCAGGTCGGCCCGCTGCAGCGCCCGGTAGCCGATGATGCCCGCACACAGCAGGGGCGCGGTGTTCTCGTCGCTCCACCCTTCCGGCAGGCGGTAGGCGAAGCGCGCGTCCACGAGCAGGTGGTCGGCGTAGCCGCCGTGGATGTCCCAGCCGGTGTAGCGGGAGTCGGGGCACAGATTCTCGCGCGCGCTTCGGCAGTAGCGGCACTGCCCGCAGGTCTCCGCAAGCCAGGCCGCGCCCGCCCGGTCGCCGAGGCGGAAGTCCTCGGCATCCGGCCCGGTGGCGATGACCTCGCCCACGACCTCGTGACCCGGCGTACACCGTGACATGTGGGGTGGCAGGTCACCCTCGGCCAGGTGCAGGTCGGTCCGGCAGACTCCGCAGGTGCGTACGCGCAGCAACAGCTCGCCCGGCCCGGGCTCGGGCGTCTCGCGCTCGACCAGCCGCAGCGGGGCGGACGTGACCGGTCCGGGGTGCTCGACCACCCACGCGGATGTGGCCGCGGGGCTCGGGGATGCCATCGTCGCCCTCCTGTCCGCGCAAGTGCTCTTTGTCCATGGTCGTCCTCGCCGGCGCTTTCTTCAGCAGCGAGTGCGTGCGCCTCCAGCATGGCCACCTGCCGGCCGAGCGCTAGAGGAGTCCGTGGTCGTGCGCGTAGATCGCGGCCTGGGTGCGGTCGCGCAGACCGAGCCTGCCCAGGATCCGTGAGATGTGGTTCTTGACGGTGCCCTCGCTGACGTAGAGCCGGGACGCGATCTCACGGTTGGTGGAGCCGGCGGCGATCAGCCGCAGCACCTCGACCTCACGGGCGGTCAAACCGCTGGGCGGAGCGCCGTTGGAGGACGCAGCGGCCGAATCCCCGGCGCCAGGGCCTGGCTCGGCGGGCAGCAGCGCGCCGGTGAGAATCCGGGCCACGGAGGAGTCGAGCTGGGTGACCCCGGCATGCGCCAGCCGCACCGCGTCGGCCAGTTCTGCCGCGGGCAGGTTCTTCAGCAGATAGCCCGCCGCCCCCGCGCGCAGTGCCCGCACCACGTATTCGTCGTCGTCGAACGTCGTCAGCATGACGACCTTGCACGTCGGGGCGCGTTTGCTCAGCTGGGTCACCGCCTCGACACCGTCCATCACCGGCATGCGGACGTCCATCAGGATCACGTCGGGCGAGTCCGTCACGGCGGCCTCGACGGCCTGTCGTCCGTCGGCGACCGCGCCGACCACGGTGATCCCGGGCTGCAGGCTCAGCAGGGAGGCGATTCCCTCACGCACCAGCTCCTGGTCGTCGACGACCAGCACCGCCACCATGTCTCGGGTCCCCGCAGGGCGCGTGCTCATCGCAACGCCTTTGCCGGTGTGACCTGAACCTCGGGCAGCGAGGCGGCGGCCGGTGGCAGCGTCACGGTCACCGCGGTCCCGGCATCCGGTGCCGAGTGGATGTCGACCGTGCCGCCGAGCAGCGCCACCCGCTCCCGCATGCCGCGCAGGCCGTATCCCTCGCACGCATCGTCCGGGAAACCGCGTCCGTTGTCGGTGACGGCGAGTCGCGCGCCGTCGCCGGGGAACGCGACGGTGACGGACACCCGGGTCGCGTGCCCGTGGCGATGGGCGTTGGTCAGTCCCTCCTGCGCCGCGCGGTACAGGGCGGTGAGTGCCCCGGTGCAAAAGCCCCGCTCGTCGCCGCTCACCTGCGTGACGATCTTCAATCGGCCCCCGTCGGCGTGCCGGGCGAGGTCGGCCAGGGCGCGGGAGAGCGAGAACGGCTCACCCTCGTCGCGCAGCGCGCGTACCGAATGACGTACCTCGTCGAGCGCGCGCACCGCCGACCAGTGCGCATGGCCGACCGCCTGCCGCGCGGTCTCGGCGTCCCGGTCGTGGAAGGCCTCGGCTTTCTCCAACTGGACGGCGATCGCCGTCAGATGGTGGCCGAGACTGTCGTGGATCTCCCTGGCCAGCCGGTTGCGTTCCTTGGCCGTCGACAGCTCCTCCACCCGCTCGGCATAGTCGGCCAGCCGCTCGTGGGAGTCGCTCAGGTCGCGCAAGGCGTGCTCCAGCCGCGCCCGGCCTTCCTGTTCGCCGACCGCCACCGCAGCCATGGACACGGCCAGCACCAGACCGATGCCGAGCATGAGCAGGTCGGAGATGTGCTCGGCCGTCGCCCACCACCGCGGCACCCACAGCACATTGCCTGTCAGCAGCAGCCCGAGGCATCCGGCGCTCGCGACCAGGGCCACCGTGCGGCCCAGGGCGAAGTAGGCCGTGAACGGGACCAGTACGAACAGTGCCCGCGAGACACCTGCCTCGTCGAAGCCGCTCACCGCTGCGTACAGCCCGAGACGGGCCGCCAGCAGGACGACCGCGGGGCGGGCCGGCGTGTGTTTGGGGTAGCGGCCGCGCTCGCCGGCTTCCAGAGCGAACAGCAGCAGCAGGCAGGTCACGAAGCCCGCCGTGCCCGCGAGTCGGAGGCTGCCCTCTCCGAGGGTCTCGTAGTACAGCCCGCCGGCCAGCACCGCGGCGTAGAGCGCGGACGGGACCCAGCGCAGTGGCCTGGGAGGTCTCGGTGGTGCGGCCATACCAACCCCCTGCGGAACTGCGGCACTTGCTCCCCGGCACAAGGCGAGCGGCGCTGCTGCGCGCGCCGGTCGTGTCCCAGCAGGATACGTCGCGGTCACGACCACGCCCCCGACTCCCGCCCGGCCCGCGGCAGATGTGGCCACAGGTCATGTGCCGTCCGGCCGTGCGGCTGCGGCAGGGCGCGTGACCTTCGCTCCTCGGTGTGGCCGCAGGGCACTCACCGCGCGCTCCCATGCCTTTCTACGGTCGTCCTGTTCACGTCGGACTTCCCCGGAAAGGACACCTCCTAATGAAGTTGTCAAGCGGCAGTTGTGACGGGGAGGTTGCTTTGGTAGCACCGTTCGTCACGGATCAGAGCCCACAAGACGTTCACTCGGCGGCGGGCCAGGGCGAGGACGGCCTGGGTGTGTCGTTTGCCCTCGGCGCGCTTGCGTTCGTAGAAGCGCCGGGATGCGTCGCAGTTGCGGATGCTGATGAGCGCAGAGGTATAGAAAACGCGTTGCAGGCCGCGGTGGTAGCGCCGGGGGCGGTGCAGGTTGCCGCTGACGTTGCCGGAGTCCCGGGGCACCGGGGCGACACCGGCGAGGCTGGCCAGGCGGTCGGCCGTGCCGAAGCGGCTCATGTCGCCGGCCGTGGCAGCGAGGAATTCGGCACCCAGCAGAGGGCCGATGCCGGGCATGCTGGAGATCACTTCGGCGAGGTCGTGTTCGCGAAACCGGGCCCCAATGAGCTTGTCGATCTCCGCGATCTGCTCGTTGAGGCTCATCACCTCCTTGGCCAGGGTGTGGATCACCTGCGCGATGACCTTCTCCCCGGTGACGGCGGTGTGCTGGCGCTCGGCGGCTTCCAGAGCGGCGGCGGCCAGGTCCTCGGCGCCGCGGACCTTGCGGTTGCGCAGCCAGGTCTCCAGCCGCTTGACACCGGTGCGGCGCAGGGCAGCCGGAGTCTGGTATCCGGTGAGCAGGACCAGCGGACCGACGTTGCCCAGGTCCAGGACGCGCTCCAACGCGGGGAAAATGCCGGTGAGTTGACCGCGCAGGCGGTTGATCCGGCGGGTCCGGTCGGCATTCAGGTCGGCCCGGCGGCCGGTGAGGACCTG
Organism: Streptomyces sp. NBC_00885; assembly: GCF_045207475.1. Taxonomy (NCBI): domain Bacteria; kingdom Bacillati; phylum Actinomycetota; class Actinomycetes; order Kitasatosporales; family Streptomycetaceae; genus Streptomyces; species Streptomyces sp. NBC_00885. Next base: position 7,665,673 of record NZ_CP108796.1, on the reverse strand, counting down.
CAACTCGACGGCGTGCTCGCTGTCCGGCCGCAGGACCGTCAGGTCCCGGCGCATCCGGGCCTGGTCCGCGATGACGGTCGCGTCCTTGGCATCGGTCTTGCCCATGCCCCGGTAGCCAGCCGAGGCCCGGTTGACCGCCAGCCCCGGTATGTAGACGAGGTGCTGACCATGGTTGAGCAGCACATTGATCCACAGGGCGGCCATGCCGTCGGCGACGTCGACCGCCCAGACCACGTCCTCGTCGATGGCCAGCACGTCAGCGAGCAGGGCCAGCAGTTCCGGTTCGTCGTTCAGCACGCGCCGCGACAACAGCCGCTCGCCCTCGGCTCCCAGGACCACACAGTGGTGGTGGGTCTTGCCGATATCCGTACCCGCCCAGATCAGGGCCACCAGTTCCTCCGGTCGTTCGATGTTCTGTGCTCCCGGACGACCTCGCCGACGTGGTCCTACTCAGCGATGCGCCCGCAGGTGCTCGCAGCTCCTGACTTGTTGAATCGACCCCAGACGCCCGGTCTGCAGCCGTAGCGTCCAGGGTGCCGGTCGGCACGGGCTCGCATAGCTCCTTGCCGCCCTGCGGGCTGGCTCATGATTAGCGTGCCGCCGCTGGCCGGCACCCGCGCGGTGTGGCTCGACAGAGGCATGAATGTGTGTGACCGCTACTTCAAGTCAGGGTGCCCACCGCACACTTCTGCCCCATCGAGCACCAGGTCAGGACGCGCGTGATCACGATCGGGATCGACCCCCACAAGTCCTCACACACCGCCGTCGCTATCGACTCCGCTGGCCACAAGATCGGCCAGCGGCGCTTCGTCGTCAACGCCGGCACCTTCGGACAGCTGATGCGCTGGAGCGACCAATGGCCCGAGCGCCGGTTCGCGGTGGAAGGCGCCGGCGGCCTCGGACGGACTCTCGCCCAGCAGCTCGCCGCCGCAGGCGAGGACGTCGTCGACGTGCCCTCGACCTTGTCAGCCAGGGCCCGCCTCCTGGCCACCGGCGGGGACCGAAAGACCGACCCCGCCGACGCCCTCCACGTCGCCCAAGTCGCACTGTTCCGCACCGACCTGCGTAAGGTCACCGCAGAGGACCAGTCCACGATCCTGCGGCTGCTGACCGAGCGACACAACGACCTGGTCAACGAGCGCACCCGCATAATCAACCGCCTCCACGCAGTCCTGCGTGACCTGCTGCCCGGCGGAGCCCCCACCCGTCTGTCGTCTGAGAAGGCCGCCATCTTGATGAAGGGCATCCGGCCGACCACCGCGACGGACAACTGTCGGCGCGATATCGCGCGCGATCTGCTGGCCGACCTACGCAGGCTCGACCGCCAGGTCAAGGACAACGAGGCCCAGATGCGTGACGCTCTCGCCGCCGCACGGACCAGCCTGACGTCGTTGCCCGGACTGGGCACGGTGCTGGCTGCGAAGGTCCTCGGCCACATCGGAGACATCAGCCGCTTCCCGACCGAGCACCACTTCGCCAGCTACGTCGGCAGCGCGCCCCTGGACGCCTCCAGCGGCAAGAACGTCCGCCATCGCCTCAACACCGGAGGCAACAGGGCTCTGAACAGCGCACTCCACATCATCGCCATCTGCCAGATCCGCGACGGCGGGCGCGGCCAGGAGTACTACCTCCGCAAGATCGCCGAAGGCAAGACCCCGGCCGAGGCCCGTCGGGCGCTCAAGCGCCGCTTGTCCAACGTCGTCTACCGGATCATGAAACGCGATCAGCGAACCCAACTTGCCGCAGCTGCTTGACACACAGAGGCGCTAATCAGTGGCCGAGTCGCCGTGAGACTCCGGGCGGCCAGGTGTCTCGAACCATCGAGGGCAACCGCATGAAAGCCATACCCGGAGTCTCTGGGCCTCTGGACCTTACGACGGCCCGTCCAACCCACCAACAAGGTAGGACCGCATGACTGTCTTCGGCCGTCTCGCCGCACTGACCGCGCTCGTGCTGGCGGCGACCTTGACCCCGGCCCTCGCCACTGGCGGCGGGACCGCAGGGACCGTTGCAGGCGAAGGATCGAGATGCGGCGGGCATCCGCCGCGCGTGCCGGGAGCGGAGTTCATGATCTCCGCCTGCCTGCCGGATCTCACCACCGGTGGAACCGTCGCAAGCGGTCACACCGACCCGGCCGACTGGGCCGGCCTGGAACCGCCCGGCACGGTCAGCCCGCCCGCTGTTCCGGGGCTCCAGCTCGACGGCTACTTCCCCGACTCCTCCACCACCAACCGGACCCACGGCTGGAACCACGACAGCCAGTTCGTGATCAGACTCCCCGAGCGGTGGAACGGCGGCTTGATCGTCGCGGGCCCGCCCGGTATCCGCGAGCAGTACGCCAATGACCGCATCATCGGCGACTATGCGCTGTCCAAGGGATTCGTGTTCGCCGCCACCGACAAGGGCAACACCGGACCGGAGATCTACAAGGACGGCCGCCGCCCGGGCGACGCCGTCCTCGAGTGGCACCGGCGCGTCACCCAACTGACCGTCGCCGCCAAGCGCGTTGCGGCCCAGCGGTACGGACGCCCGCCCTCCCACACGTACGCCGCCGGGGCCTCCGCGGGCGGCTACCTCGTGCGCTGGCAGCTGGAACGGCATCCGGGTCTCTACAGCGGCGGTATCGACTGGCACGGCCTGCTGTTCACCCGCGACGCGCCCAATCTGCTGACCACCCTGCCACCGGCGCTGCGCGCGTATCCCCGCTACTTGGCCGGTCGGCCCGGCGCGCACGAGGAGATGCTGGCCGCCGGTTACCCGGCGGGCACCGAGCCGCTGTGGGGCCTGCACTACCGCACGCAGTGGGACGCGTTCCAGCGCATCGTGCGGGAGGAACTGGACCCCGGGTACGACGGCGCGGCCGAGGGCGGTACACCGTTCTGCCCCGAGGGCACCGGGCCCGGCTGCGACACCGACTACGACTACGCCTCGCGCCCCCGCTCGGTGCACAAAGCCGTCGAACGGGTGTCGCTGACCGGGCGCATCGGCAAGCCGCTGATCACCCTGCACGGCACGCGTGACGTGCTGCTGCCGATCAGCCGCAGCGGGGATGTGTACGCCCGGATGGTGAAGGACGCCGGCCGCGGGGACCTGCACCGCTATTTCCGGATCACCGACGGATCCCACACCGACGGTCTGTACGCGGCCCATCCCGAAACGGTCCGGCCGATGCTGCCTTGCTTCCGTGCCGCGTTCGACGCGATGGTCGACTGGACGCAGCGGAGTGTCACCCCACCCAGGAGCCGCACGGTGCCCCGGCCGGACGACGACGCAGGCGTGGACTCCTGCTCACTGTGAACCGCCGGCTCATGGCGCGATGTTGTGGTTCAGGCGGAACAGATTGCCGGGGTCGTAGCGCCGCTTGATGGCCGTCAGGCGGTCGTAGTTCTGACGGTAATTGGCCCGGACCCGGTCCTGGTCATCGCTGTCCATGAAGTTGACGTAGCCGCCCTCCAGGGAGTGAGGCGCGAGGGCCGCGGCGAAGGCCCGTGCCCAGGGGACGCTGGCCTCGCAGTCGGCGCGGGTCATGAGGGTCGGGCTGAGTGCCGTCGCGAAGTCGGCGTCCCGGTAGGCGAACGCGGTCTCCTCGGGGCCCACCCGGTGGCAGGCGCCGTCGATGGGGAAGATCACCGTCGCGCTCTGGATGGTGGGCGTCGTGGCGCCGTACTCGACGTACGCGTCGATGGCTCCGTCCGGCAGACCGTGGCTGAAGGTGCCCTTCCAGTAGTGGAACAGACCCGCGGGGAGCAGTTCGTCGAACAGCGTGTTGATCACCGGGTACGGCATGCGTTCGACGTACTGCCCCACCACCGGACCGAGGTCGGCGAGACGGGCACGGATCCGGTCGTCCTCGTCCTCGGCGCCGGTCCAGCAGGTGACCACACCGCAGAGCGGCCGCCCGTGCCAGCGCTCGGGCAGGAACGGCACGGGCGGGCCGAGCGCGACGACGAGCAGCGCACCGAGTTTTTCGTCGGAATCGGCGATCAGCTCGCGGTATCGCCGCATGACGTCGCCGTCGAGGGGATAGAAGGTCGGCCCGCCGAGAATGCCGGCCACGGGGTGCAGCCGGTACTCGAAGGACGTGACGACCCCGAAGTTCCCGCCTCCGCCGCGCAGCGCCCACAGCAGGTCGGCGTTCTGCTCCCGGGTACAGGTACGGAAGGCCCCGTCCGCCGTGACCAGGTCGGCCGAGAGCACGTTGTCGCAGGCCAGCCCGCAGCGCCGGGCCAGATGGCCCATGCCGCCACCGGTGGTCAGCCCGCCGATACCGGTACTGGACACGACCCCGCCCGTGGTGGCCAGACCGAAGGCATGCGTCGCGTGGTTGACATCGGCCCAGGTGCAGCCGCCCTCGGCCCGGGCCGTACCCGCCTGCGGATCGACCCGGATCCCGCGCATGCGGCCGAGGTCGAGGACCACGCCGCCGTCGCAGGTGCCGTAACCGGGGACGCTGTGGCTGCCGCCTCGCACCGCCAGCAGCAGGTTCTGCTCGCGGGCGAAGTCCACGGTGGCGACGATGTCGCCCACGTCGACGGCCCGGACGATGATCGCCGGGCGCTTGTCGTGCATCGCGTTGTAGACCTTGCGCGCCTCGTCGTAGTCGGGGTCGGCAGGCTGGATGATCTCGCCGCGTACGGCCCCCTGCAGCCGCTCCAGCAGCTTGCCGTCGAGGGCTGGTGTGGAGGTGGTCATGACCGCCACCCGCTTTCCACGTCGTCGGGGATCAGTCGGGGATCAGGGGATGGGTACGGCTCTGTTGTAGGCACGGGGCCGGGCAGGGCTCATCGCCGGAACCGCCCATGCCGACTGTGCGGGCATGGCCAGAACGGCCCATGCGCCGCACGGTGCAGGGGTCAGGCGAGGCCGTGTGTGCACGCGTACGCCGTGGCAGCGGCCCTCGATGACACATCGAGCTTCGCGAAGATGTTGTTGAGGTGGCGGGCCACGGTGTGCTCGCTGATGACCAGCTCGGAGGCGACGGCGCGGTTGGTCCGGCCCGCGGCCACGAGGCGCAGGACCTGGACCTCGCGCTCGGTGAGCTCGCCGGGCAGGTGCCGGCGCACGGTGCTGAGCAGGGCCGCCGCCCGCCGCGCGTCGGGCACCGCGCCGAGTCGCTCGAAGACCGCCCGGGCGGCCCGGAGTTCCAGCCGTGCGCCTTCGTCGTCCCCGGCGGCGCGGTCGGCGGCAGCCAGGGTCATGCGGACCTGCGCGGCCTCGTACGGCACTCCCAGGTCCAGCCACAGCGACAGCGCCCGGTGCAGCAGTGGCAGGGCACCCTCCAGGTCACGCTCGGCGAATGCCACCGCGCCGCCCGCCGCGGCGGCGATCGCATGCAGCACCGTGGTCTCGGACTCGCGCAGCTGCTGCCACTCGCGCGCGGCCGCCTCCAGTTCGCCCGCCGCCGTACGGGCCTGGTCGAGCCGGCCGAGGGCGAGCGAGACCTCGACCTGGGCCGCGAGCAGCCGGCAGTGCCCGAGTCGGCCGGGGCCACCGCCAGCGAAACCACCGTCGTCGGCCGCGAGTGCGAGCCGCAGGGCAGCGGCCGCGGAGTCGGCCTTGCCCTGGGCCAGGCGCAGCAGCGCGAGCCCCGGCTGCGGGTCGCGGCCCAGCTCGTGCGCGCGGTCGTACGACGCCTCGGCCGCGGCCGGCTCGCCGCGCCGCCGCTGGATACCGCCGGTCAGATAGAACGCCTCCGCGGCGGCCCTCGCCTCGTAAGGCAGCAGTTCCTTGCAGGTCAGGGCGGCTTCGGTTGATGCCCGGGACCATTGACCGGACAGTTCGAGCACCTCGACCCGGTGCACCCGGCACAGACCCCGGAAGTTGTTCTCCTCGGGCATCGACGCACACCAGGCCATGGCCGCGTCGGTCCACTCGGCGGCGCGTTCCAGGTCGGCGGAGGCCATGCACTGCTGGAGGCCCAGGCAGTAGATCCACCCGGTGAAGAAGGAGCTGAGCTCGCCCGCCATGGCCGAGCACATGGCGTCGTCGAGCAGGGCGAGCCCGCCTGCGATCCGCCCCTCGGCCAGCAGCACGCTCGCCTGCGCCTGGGTGCTCATGGCGAGGAGGTCCGGGCTACCGCAGCGCCGTGCGACACCGGCCATGCGGCGGGCACAGCTCATGGCCTCGTCGAACGCGCCACGTCGCTGCGCGTCTTCTGCCTCCACCCAGGCGAGATAGCACTGCTCGACGCATTCGGGCTCGCCGCTGAGGTGCTGCCGCGCCCGGCGCAGCCACCCGGCGGCCGCGGCCGTACGCCCTGCGAGCTGAAACTCGTAGAAGAGCATCCAGGCGCTGAATCCAGCCCGCCGGGCGGCACCCGCGGCCACATACCCGGAGTAGGCCTTGGTCCGCGCGGCGATCGATTCCTCGACGCGGCTGGTCCACCAGGCGGCGTCGGCAAGTGCGGCGAAGTCGTCCGGGCCCATGCGGTCGTGGTCGAGTGCACGCAGGGCTGCGTACGCGTCGGCCCAGGCCTCCCGCGCCACAGCGTCCATCGCTTTCTCGATCGCCTGATCGACGGGCGGATCTCTGCCGGTGATCTGCTCAGCCACGGCGGCTCCCTTCTCGCTCTCCGCGAGCCGGACCCCCCCTCACCAGCATAGGAGCGCGCAGCTCCAGGGACCGCGCAGGGACCGGACGGCGCCGCTCCGGGCCGACCGCGCCCCGGTCCGCCGGGGACCACCACGGCTCACAGCCGCGTTCGGGGCGCATCTATAGACTTGACGCTGACCGTTTTGGTCTTATATGACCCTTTGGTGCTCTCTATGGCGACACAAGAGCCCGGCCCGTCGTCCGCCACGCAGCCGGACGATGCCCACCTCCTTCAGCAGGCGCTCGACGCGGTCAGGGTCGGGGCCTGGAACTGGGACATCCGCACCGGCGACCTGACCTGGGACGAAGAGATGCCCCTGGTCCTCGGCATCGGCCCGGACGTCTTCGACGGGCGGATCGAGACCTGGCGGAGCCTGATCCATCCCGATGACCTGCCCGTTGTGCTGGCGCAGGCCGAGCATGCCCTGAGGGAGGGCGCCGAGTACAACACCAAACACCGGGTGCGCCGGCCCGATGGCACCGTCGGCTGGGTCGCGGTCCGCGGCCGGATCGTCCTCGGCGAGGACGGCGCACCGGCCCACATGGTGGGGCGGCTCTGGGAGACCACCGAGAGCCTGGCCGCCCTGGACTCGGTCGGCCGCGCCCTGCGGCACATGAGCGACGGATTCCTCGCCGTCGACGCCGACTGGAGAGTCCTCTACGTCAACGGCCTGGCCGAGCGACTCCTCGGCCCTTCGCGGGAACTCGTCGGCCGGACGCTGTGGGACATCCCGCAAGTCAGTGCGCCCGGCCTCGAATCGGGGTGCCGCCAAGCCGTCGCCGACCGCAGGCCGACGGGGCTGGATCTGCGGTTGCCCGCCGACGGCCGCTGGTACCACCTGCGGCTGATCCCGGTGCCCGACGGACTGACGGTCTATCTGACCGATGTCACCGAGAGACGCCAGTTGGAGGAGGAGCGCCTTTCGGCGGAACACGCGGCCGCCGAACGAGCCGCACGCATAGGGGAGCTGACAGCGGCGCTCGCCGAGGCACTCACGGCAGAGGACGTGGTGGCCGCGGCCGCCGAGCGGGTGCTGCCGCTGTTCGGCGCGACGGGGCTGATCGTGCAGGCCCGTGAAGGCGGCCGGGTACAGCCCGTCGGGTCGGTCGGATACCCGCGCGCATTCCTCGACCAGCTGGCCAGGGGCGGCATCCCCGCCGGCTCCCTCAGCGAACTCGCGCTGCAGGACGGCATCCCGAGGTTCATCGCCTCGCTGGAGGAGATGGAGGCCGACTACCCGGGGATGAGCGGCCTCCCGAGCATGAGCGGGAAGCAGGCCTGGGCATTCCTGCCGCTGATGGTCTCCGGCCGCGCGGTCGGCGGCTGCGTGGTCTCCTTCGACCGGCCCCGCCGTCTCACCGGGGAGGAGCGCACCCTGCTGGTCGCGCTCAGCGGACTGGTCGCCCAGGCCCTGGAACGGGCCCGGCAGTACGACGCCGAGCACGGCCGTGCGCAGGCGTTGCAACGCGGCCTGCTCCCCCGCGCGCTGCCGTCCCTGCCGGCCGTCGCCGCCGCCGCCCGCTACCTGCCGGCCAGCGAAGGCACGCTCGGCGGCGACTGGTACGACGTCATTCCGCTCTCCGCCGACCGCGTCGCGCTGGTCATCGGCGACGTGATGGGCCACGGCCTCCCCGAGGCCGCCACGATGGGCAGACTGCGCACCGCCGTACACACCCTGGCCGGTCTCGAACTGCCTCCCGACGAGTTGTTCTCCCACCTCAACGACCTGGTCAGCGAGCTCGGCGACGATTTCTACGCCACGTGCCTGTACGCCCTCTACGATCCCGCGTCCGGACTCTGCACGTTCGCCGGTGCCGGACACCCTCCACCGGCTGTCGTCCACCCCGACGGCACGGTGCACTTTCCCGATGTCGCCGCCAACCCTCCGCTGGGCGCGGCCACGCCGCCCTTCGAAACCACGGAGCTGAAGCTGCCGGAGGGAAGCCTCCTGGTGCTCTACACCGACGGTTTCGTGGAATCCGCCCGGCGCGACATCGACAGTGGCATCGAGCAGTTGGCCAAGGCACTCACCGTCGGCCTCGACGGCGCGCGGGAATCGGGACCGGCCGAGGTCCGGGGAGCCTCACCGAGTGCCGAGTGGACAGCAGCCCACCGCCACACCGAAGCCGGGCATCTCGACCGGCTCTGCGATTCGCTTGTCTCGGCTCTCCTGCCCGCCCAGGAGGAGACCAACGACGATGCCGCTCTGCTCGTTGCCCGCACTCACACGCTCGCGGCCGAGGACATGGCCACCTGGCCCCTGCCCGAGGACCCCCTCGCGGCGGGCCTGGCCCGCGAGCATGTCCGGCATCAGCTGTCCTCATGGCAGCTCGACGAACTCGTCATGACCACCGAGCTGATCGCCAGCGAGCTGGTGGGCAATGTGGTGCGGCACGCGAAAGGCCCCGTCCGGCTGCGCCTGCTTCGGAGCCGGACGCTCATCTGCGAGGTCTCGGACGGCAGTCTCACCACGCCCCGTATCCGCCGTGCCCTGGACACCGACGAAGGAGGCCGCGGACTCCAACTGGTGGCCGCGCTCAGTCATCGCTGGGGCACTCGCTACACCTCCGACGGCAAGTGCATCTGGACCGAGCAGCCATTGCCCGAGCCCCTGCGGTGACGGCTCAGTGCTTGCCGGCGGCCTCTTTACGGCCGAACCGGCGAGAGGGCCGCCACCGCATCACGCGGGTTGCCACGGCGGCGTATGCGATGCCGACCACGAGCGAGACGATCATGGACACCACCGCGAACTGGTCCTCCAGGCGCGGGAAAACCTGCCAGTGCGTCACGTAGATGTAGAGCGAGCTGCCGGCCAGTACGCCTGCCACACGGTTGACGGAGGCCAGACTCGGCAGATTCCGCACCCACACCAGGAGGGCGAGGCCGCCGATGATGACCGCCTCGCGGGCCGGCTGCCCGAAGAGGCCCAGAACTGTCGCCACAGCTGCGGCCGTTACCAGCAGCCGCTGCCGCACAGTGGTCGCCTTCGCGGCGGCCCACCCCATGGCGAAGAGCCAGAAGACGGCCCACAACGGCAGTCCAGGGCACCGTGACCGAGGTGAGCTTCTACGGCCACGACGCCATGGTCACCGTCGACATCGACGGACTGGCGAGCCCGGTGGAGATCCGGCTCGCCGGACCCGTTGCCGTACACCCCGGCCAGCGCACCGGCATCCATGTCACGGGCGAGGCGACCCTGCACGCCTGAGTGCACGGGCCTTCATGGGCGCTGCACGCACACCGGGCGACTCAAGTATGGTGTCCCACCACATGTGCCCGTGACCTGCGCGTTTCTACGGTGTGGCGACACAACGACATTCCCGTCCCCGCCCGGAAGTGGTGACCATGGCCGCCTCGGCATCCGCCCCACCAGCCACCGCCCCCAGCTCCCTCAAGCGCATCGTCGCCGCGAGCCTCATCGGCACCACCATCGAGTGGTACGACTTCTTCCTCTACGGATCGGCCGCTGCGCTGGTCTTCAACAAGCTGTTCTTCCCCGGCTCCGACCCGCTCGTCGGAACCCTGCTCTCCTTCCTCACCTACGCCGTCGGGTTCGCCGCCCGCCCCCTCGGTGCGCTGGTCTTCGGGCACTACGGCGACCGGCTCGGCCGCAAGAAGCTGCTGGTCCTGAGCCTGTTGCTGATGGGTGGGGCGACCTTCGCCATCGGGTTGCTGCCGACGCATGCCACCGTCGGGAGCGCCGCGCCCGTCCTGCTCACCGCGCTGCGGCTGGTGCAGGGATTCGCGCTCGGCGGTGAGTGGGGCGGTGCCGTGCTGCTCGTGTCGGAGCACGGGGACGCCAAACGGCGCGGGTTCTGGGCCTCCTGGCCGCAGACCGGCGCTCCGGCCGGGCAGTTGCTCGCCACCGGGGTGCTGTCGGCGCTCACCGCGCTGCTGTCGGACGCCGCGTTCACCTCATGGGGCTGGCGCATACCCTTCCTCCTCTCCGGTGTGCTGGTGATCGTCGGCTTGTGGATTCGTCTCTCTGTCGATGAATCACCGGTCTTCAAGGCCGCGCTGGCACAGGCCGAGGAGCGCAAGGCCGCGGCCGGGCAGGCCGAGAAGATGCCGCTCGTCGCCGTGCTTCGGCACCACTGGCGCGATGTGCTGGTCGCGATGGGCGCCCGCATGGCGGAGAACATCAGCTACTACGTCATCACCGCCTTCATCCTCGTGTACGCGACGACCGCCGTGGAGATGAGCAAGCAGACCGCGCTCAATGCCGTACTCATCGCCTCCGCGGTGCACTTCGCGGTCATCCCGGCGTGGGGCGCGCTCTCGGACCGGATCGGGCGCAGGCCGGTGTATCTCATCGGCGCGATCGGCGTCGGCGCCTGGATGTTCCCGTTCTTCTCGCTCATCGACACCGGCAGCTTCGGCAATCTGCTGCTCGCCGTCACGGTCGGGCTGGTGTTCCACGGAGCGATGTACGCACCGCAGGCAGCCTTCTTCTCCGAGATGTTCGCGACCCGCATGCGGTACTCCGGTGCCTCCATCGGCGCGCAGTTCTCCTCGGTCGCGGCCGGTGCCCCGGCGCCGCTGATCGCCACCGCGCTGCTCGCCGACTACGACTCGTCGACCCCGATCGCCCTGTATGTGATCGCCGCGGCGCTGATCACGGTGGTGGCCATCGGATGTGCGCGCGAGACCCGGCAGCGGGATCTGAACGCTGTCGAGGCGGAGCCGGCGGAGGAAGCGCCCGCTGCCCGATCGGCTGATGTGCGCACCGCCTGACGGACGCAGGACACAGACTCCCGTCTGCCGCGCGGACTCCCGAGGGGGGTCCGCGCGGCGGCGCGTCCGGCTCAGCGGGCGACCGAGACGGACATGGCATGCAGACGCAGCGCCAGCTGGATCTCGAGCGCACGGCCCGGTGACTGCCAGTCGGGGCCGAGCAGCCGGCCTATTCGCTCCAGGCGCTGGGCCACGGTGTTCACATGAACGTGCAGATCGTCCTTCGTACGGGCAGGGCTCATGCCGCTCGCGAAGTACGCGTCGAGCGTGCGCACCAGGTCCGTGCCGCGCTTGCGGTCGTACTCGACGACCTCGCCCATCGTCCGCCGGACGAAGCCGTCGATGTCACCGGGGTCGGCGAGCAGCAGACCGAGGAAACCCAGGTCCTGCGCCGCCGCTCCCTGCCCGGAACGGCCGAGCAGACGCAGGGCGTCGAGGCAGCGGCGCGCCTGTTCGTACGCTCCCGCTATCGGGCCGGGGTCGCCAGCAGGCGCTGCGACCGGCGAGGAAGCGCCGACCGTGACCAACTCCCTGAGCGTGCTGCCCAGTTGTCTGGCTGTCTTGCGGGCGAGATCGGACGCGCTGTCGCGGGGGCCGAGAGGCAGCAGCAGGACGGCGCCGCCGTCGCGGGCGGCCGCCAGACCCGAGCGGGTCGCGGCCAGATGCGAGGCGGCCGACCACAGCCGCTGCCGGTCCGCGGTCTCCCGCTCCCCGGTGGCCGCCCCATCGCTGCCGCGCCCTTTGTCGTCCCGGCCGCAACCGGCGCTCTGTCCGGCCGCGACCCCTTTGGCGCCCCGCCCCGAGCCGTCCGCGCCGGGTGCGTCGATCCGTGCGGCCAGCACCACATGCGGCACGTCGAGATCGGCATGCAGGCGGGCCGCTCGCTCGCGCAGCAGCCGCGGGTCCCGGTCCGCCGCGTCGAGAAGGTCGTCGAGCAGCTCCCCCCGGACCCGCTGTTCGGCCTCGTGGGCGGAGCGCCGGGCGAGCAGCAGAAGTGAGGTGACCATGGCGGCGCGCTCCAGGGTGCGCCGGTCGACGGGGTCCAGGTCGCGGTGCCCGCGGAGCACCAGGGCCCCCAGCAGCTCACCGCCCGCCGACACCGCGGCCACCCAGTCGTCCCCGTGCTGTATCGCGCGCCCGTCGGCGCCGGCCGCTTCGAGGTCGTCGTCCCTGAACTCGACCGTGCCGTCGAGGACTTCGGACAGCGCGGCAGCCACATCATGGACGCCGCCACCGCGCAGGACGACCTCGGTCAGCCGGTCGTGGACCTCCGACGCACGCTCGATGACGCCACTGTGGTCCCGGATGATCTCGTTGGCCCGCTCCAGCTCGGCGAGGGCGGAACGGGTCTCGGCCAGCAGGTTCGCGGTGTCGATGGCGACGGCGGCATGCGCGGCGAACGAGGCGAGCAGCGCGACCTGTTCCCGTTCGAAGACTCTCGCGCGGCGGTCCGCCGCGAAGAGCACACCGATGACCTGGCTGCCGAGCATCAGCGGCACTCCGAGGATCGCGACCAGGCCCTCGTCGCTGACGGCGGTGTCGATCGCCCTGGTGTGCTCGAAGCGGGCGTCGTCGAAATAGCTGTCGGTGACATACGGCCGTGCGGTCTGGGCGACGAGCCCGCCGAGCCCCTCCCCCATGCCAAGGCGCAGCTGCTGGAAGCGTGCTGAGACCGAGCCTTCGGTGACCCGCATATAGGTGTCGCCCGCCGAAGGGTCGTTCAGGCTCAGGTAGGCGACCTCGGTGCCGAGCAGCGAGCGGGCGCGCTGCACGATCGCCCGCAGCACGGCGTCGAGATCGCGCAGTCCCGCGAGATCGTGCGCGGTCTCGAAGAGCGCGGACAGCTCGGCCTCACGCCGTCGCCGTCCCTCCAGCTCGGCCCGGACCCGAAGCGCGAGCTGCTTGGCCTGGTCGAGTGCGGCGAGCTCGTCGGGTCCGGCGCCGCTCGCGCGGGCGAGCAGCAGCGGCCGGTCGTACGCTTCGGCGGCGGCACCGCGGGCGAGGAGCTCCAGGTAGGAGGCTTGATCGTGGGACATGGACACAGGATTACCTGCCGTACGGGTGGGCGCACCAGACCTGTGGACGACGAAGCCGTTGTGGACAACCTCGTCACCCACTAATGAGCGGTCCAGCCGCCGTCGAGGGTGAGCGAGGTGCCGGTGATGAACGACGCCTGCGGGGTGCACAGATACAGCACCGCTTCGGCGACCTCCTCCGGCTCGATCAGCCGCTTGATCGCGGAGTCCTTGAGCAGTACGTCGGCGAGCACACGCTCCGCGGCCACGGAGTGGGCTGTTGCCTGGTCGGCGATCTGCCGCTCCACCAGGGGCGTGCGCACATAGCTGGGATTGACGCAGACCGATGTCACCCCGTGCGGGGCGCCTTCGAGTGCCGCGGTCTTGGAGAGCCCCTCAAGACCGTGTTTGGCGGCCACATAGGCGGACTTGAAGGCAGAGGCGCGCAGCCCATGGACGGAGGAGATATTGACGATACGGCCCCACCCCTGCGCGTACATGTGCGGCAGCGCGCCCCTGATCAGGCGGAACGGCGCTTCCAGCATCACGGTGAGCACGGTGTGGAAGACGTCCGGCGGGAACTCCTCGATGGGCCGGACCAGTTGCAGCCCCGCGTTGTTGACCAGGATGTCGGCGCCGGCCGCGGCCGCCTCGGCCGCGTCGAGATCGGTGAGATCCAGGACGTCCGGTTCGACGGCGCCCGCCAGCCCGTCGGCGTGCCCGGCGAGGGAGTCGAGGCCGTCGGCGTCCCGGTCGACGGCCCTGACCTTGGCTCCGGCGGCCGCCAGCCGCAGCGCACACGCCCGGCCGATACCGCCGGCCGCGCCGGTGACGAGTGCCGTACGGCCGCCGAGGTCGAGATCGACAGAAGGGGCAGCGAGGTGGGGTGCGGGACCTGGTGTGGTGGGGGCGGTCATGCTTCGCACCCTAGGCAGTGATGATCCGCCGACCGATGTGGTCAGCGCCCATACTTCACCGCTGGGTGGTGGGTTGGAACCATGCAGGACCCTCGGTCAGGGCCTGCTTGATCCGGAAGAGGGCGAAGTCCTTGAGCTCCGGCAGGGTGTCCGCGGAGAACCACCCCACCTCAAGCGACTCGTCGTCGTTGACACGCGCCTGTCCGCCCACCGCGCGGCAGCGGAAGGTGATGTCCATGAACTGGCACCGGTCACCGTTCGGGTAGGTGACCGGCTTGGGCAGCCCCTGGACGAGCACGACCCGTTCGGCGACACAGCGCACCGCGGTCTCCTCGTAGACCTCGCGCACTGCCGTCACGGCCGGCTGCTCCCCCGGCTCGGGAATCCCGCCGATGACCGACCACTTGCCGGTGTCGACACGTCTGCCGAGCAGCACACGGCCCTTGTCGTCGAAGACGACCGCGCTGACGCCGGGCAGGAGAAGCAGCTGATGGCCCGCATCGGCCCGGATCTGGCGGATGAAGTCAGGGGTTGCCATGTACTCGACCCTAACCGGCGTCGGCCGTCCTCACCGGCGGAGGCGTCCTCACGGGGGTCACCCGTGCCCCAGCCGACGGCACCGTGTTCTAGCCGACGTCGCGGTGCCCCAGCCGACGGTCACCGGGTCCTAGCCGGCCTCGACCGTGCCCTGCCCCGCCTTCCGCAGCCTGCGCGCCGCAGCCGCACGGGCGACGGCCCAGCCCACTCCGCCGGCCGCGACCAGCACCAGAATCCGCTCGGGCCAGGTACCGAGCCGGGTCGCCGGAGTGAGCGAGGAACGCAGCGGCACCTTGGCGACCAGGGCGTCCGGCGTGAACATCTCGGTCTTCTGGACGATCTTCCCGTCCGGCATGATCACCGCGCTGACGCCGCTGGTGACGGGGACGACAACGGAGCGCCCGTGCTCGACGGCCCGCACCCGCGACATGGCCAGCTGCTGGTAGGTCATCTCGCTGCGACCGAACGTGGCGTTGTTGCTGGGTACGGAGATCAGCTGCGCGCCGTGGGTGACCGTGTCCCGCGCGGCGTCGTCGAACGCCGCCTCGAAGCAGGTGACAAGCCCGACCCTGGTACCAGCCAGATCGAAGACACCCACCTTGTGGCCGGGGCCGAAGTCGCGCCGTACCCGGTCGACGTCGGCGCTGAAGAGCCGTACGAAGGAACGCATCGGGATGTACTCGCCGAACGGCTGCACATGACGCTTGTCGTAGGTGTTGACGGGCCCGCCCACGGGGTCCCATTCGATCAGGGTGTTGCGGAGCTTGCCGGTGTCGGGAGTGACGACGGCGCCCACGACGGTCGGTACACCGATCGCCCTCACCGCCCGGTCGATCACGAGCTTGGCGTCGGGATTGCGGTACGGGTCGAGGTCCGAGGAGTTCTCGGGCCACAGCACGAAGTCCGGCTTCGCCACCTTGCCCGCCTTCACATCGGCGGCGAGCTGCTGGGTGCGGCGGGCGTGGTTGTCGAGGACGGCGCGGCGCTGCGAGTTGAAGTCGAGCCCCAGGCGCGGCACGTTGCCCTGGATCGCGGCGACGGTCGCCGTACCGTCCTCGGCGGTGTCGTCGACAAGCGGCAGGGCGGCGAGGCTCCCGGCAACGGGGACGAGAACGGTGAGGACCGCTGCGAGCGCTGCACCGCGCGGCAGCTCGCCGCTGCGCCGATACGCGTGAACGCGGCGCGCGGTCTCGTACAGGCCGAAGCCGCACAGGACGACCGCGAAGCTGAGCAGCGGCGTCCCGCCCACCGCGGCCAGCGGCAGAAAGACACTGTCCGCCTGACCGAAGGCGATCTTGCCCCAGGGGAAGCCGCCGAACGGCATCCGCGCGCGGGCCGCCTCGCCCACGATCCACACGCCCGCGGCCCACACCGGCCAGAGAGGCAGCCGGGACACCGCGGCGATGCCCATGCAGGCGAGGGCGACGAACACCGCCTCCGCCGCCGTCAGCGCCACCCACGGCAGGGCGCCGACCTCCTCGCCCGTCCAGACGAGCAGGGGCAGCAGAAAGCCGAGGCCGGTCAGGTAGCCGAGGCCGAAGGCGGGCCGCAACCTGCGCCCGTACAAGGTCCATCCGAGCAGGGCGAACGCGGGCAGGGCCAGCCACCACAGGGGTCGCGGCGGGAAGCTGAGGAACAGCATCGCCCCGGACAGCGCGGCGGCACCCGGCCGTACGGACCGGCGCAGCAGCGGGTGGCCTGCGGCGGTGGCGGGCTGGGGGGTGTCGACGGAGGTGACGGTGGCGCTCACCCAGCGGAGTCTACGGCGGGTGGCTGTGCTCTCGGCAGTCCGGTCCGGATCACCGGATCAGCTGACAGGTCTGCGGGTCGGGCCGCCTGCCGCCGCGGGGCCACCCGCTGCCGCGACTCCGGGACCGGCTGCCAGGCCCACTGCTGCAACGTTCCTGCGCAACCCATCCACAAACACCCGCATCTGCCGTTACCGTGTGCGCCAGTCCTGCCACCCGATCCGGTTCGGCTGCTGCGGCAGGGCCCGTCACAGTTCGGGGGGTCGACGGGATGGCTGCACCGGACAGCCGGTCCGCTGCGCGCGAGCGCGGCAGCGCGACCGACGTCGCCGGCGTCGTCGTCCTCAGCGGATGCGTCGTGTGGTCGCTCGTCAGCGCGGCCGGACGCGAGGCACGGCCTGAGGGCGTACTGCTCGCCGTGTTCGCCGTCGCCGCGGGCTACGCCTGCGGCCGTATCTGCGGCACACTCCTGCCGGTCGCCGCCCCTTCCGCGGCGGCGCTCGCCGCCCTCGGTCTGGCGCTCGCATCACGGGAGGGGGTGCCCGGTGCCAACGCGGGCGCGCCCATCCAGCCGGGTCACACCGGGGCGGCCGCAGCCCTGCTGGTACTCGCCGCGGGCGCCGGCTGCTGCGCCGCCGCCGCAGCCCGCCCGCCGGTGCTGCGCCTCGCACTGCGTCTGCTCGCTCTCGCCGTCGCCTCCACCGCGCTGGCGCTCGGTTCCGTGACCGGGTTCGCCGCCGCGATCGGCGTGCTGCTCTGCTCGCTGGCGGCGGCCCGGATGCGCTGGCGGACCCTGGCGCTGGGCGGACTCGCCGTTGCCACCGCCCTGGTCGTCGCCACCACATGGGGCGTGGCCGAGGACGCCCTGCCGGAGGGACTCACGGTCTCGCTGGAGGGCCAGCTGACCCAGAACCGCGTGGCGCTGTGGCAGGACGCGGTCGCCCTCGCCAAGGAGGATCCGGTACGGGGCGTGGGCCCCGACCGCTTCGGCAAGCTGAGCACCACCGCGCAGCAGTCGCTGGGCTCCGACGGCAAGCCGCACTCCGCCTCGCTGCAGCAGGCGGCCGAGCAGGGTGTCGTGGGGGTGGCCCTGCTGGGGGCGGTCTTCGGCTGGATGCTCTACGGCCTGTGGCGCTCGCCCCGGTCCACCCCGGTGGTGCTGAGCGCGGGCGCCACATTGACGGCACTGGCGTTCCTCGCGAGCGTCGGCAACGCTCTGAGCTTCACCCCGGTGACGGCGGGTGCGGGACTGCTCGCCGGTCTGGTGACTGCCCGCATGCCGGGCGAGGGCAGCACGGGAGCGCAGCGGCACGCGGCACGGCAGAGGCACGCGGACACCCCGGTTCTGTAAGGCCGCATGGGCTCCCGCGGCAGCCGGAGGCTCAGGCCTCCGCGGGCCGGCCCGCTCCGGTGCCCGCCAGGCCGAGGCAGTGGCGGATCACCCTGACGGCCTCTTCCGCGTCGTCGACGGTCACGGTGAAGGTCCTGCCGTCGCCCAGCGTGACGACGATGCCCTCACCCCGGCGTACGACCACGGCCGTGCCCTTCTCCGGGCGCCAGCGATACCCCCAGCCGCCCCAATGCCGCGGATTGACCTTCGGGTCGAACTCCGCGCACACGACATGGGAGAGCGGGATCCTTCGCCGCGGCAGGCCCATGTAGCCGCAGCGCACCTCGACGGCATCGCGGTCCACCCGTACCGCCACATGGACGAAGGCGAGGGTCCCG
Organism: Streptomyces sp. NBC_00885; assembly: GCF_045207475.1. Taxonomy (NCBI): domain Bacteria; kingdom Bacillati; phylum Actinomycetota; class Actinomycetes; order Kitasatosporales; family Streptomycetaceae; genus Streptomyces; species Streptomyces sp. NBC_00885. The sequence continues at coordinate 7,647,402 of NZ_CP108796.1, read as the reverse complement.
TACAGGATGAACAGCCCTGCCGCGACACAGCCGATCACGGACATCAGCAGGGCGACGATTCCCGAGGTCCATGTGGAGTCGACGGCGAGCTCGACACCCAGCGCCATGCAGGCCGCGCCCGCCGCGGCGAGCAGCCACTGAATGCGGTTGGTGGCACGCCCGGTCCAGACCGCTGGCCGCGGCTCCACGGTGGGCGACGAGTCGTGGGGGTGGTCCGTCATGGACGCAGAGTACCGACCTTCCGGCGGCTCGGCAGGGACTCGGGAATCGAGTTCGGGCCAAGGACGGGGGCGGCTCGCGGGCGGGGCCGGACGGGGGCGGTGACCGTCAGTGTGCGGGGGTCACTGCCTGGAGCAGACAGCCTTCGGCATAGCTCATCGACTGCTCGGGAAGAGCGGATTCACGGCCGCTGAGCAGCACGGTGAGCCTGCTTCCCGGAGTGGCGTCAGGGGCGGGCAGTTCGCCGATACGACGCAGCGCCTGCGCGGCGACGGCCTCGGCCGAACCGTGCAGGACGACCTCCCCGCCGACGGCTGCCCTGATGCGGTCGGCGACCAGCTCGTAATGGGTGCAGCCCAGGACGACGGCCCTTACATCACCGGGAGTGAGGGCAGCCGCTGCCGCCACAGCCGCGTCGATGGCCGTCTCGTCCGCATGCTGCACGGCGTCCGCAAGTCCCGGGCAGGGCACCTCGGTCACGGTGACCGAGTCGGCGAAGTCCCGGATGAGGCCGCGCTGGTAGGGGCTGCCGGTCGTGGCGGGTGTGGCCCAGATCGCGACGGGGCCGCCGCCCGCCGACGCCGGCTTGATCGCGGGCACCGTCCCGATGACCGGGATCGCGGGCTCCAGCTCCGCGCGCAGCGTGGCCAGGGCGTGCACAGAGGCCGTGTTGCAGGCGACGATCAGCGCGTCGGGCTCGTGCGCGGCGGCCGCACGGGCCACGGCGAGCGCACGCTCGGTGATATCGCCGGGTGTATGCGGCCCCCAGGGCATGCCGTCGGGATCTGAGGACAGGACCAGATCGGCGTCCGGCCTCAGCCGGCGCACCGCGGCGGCCGCCGCGAGAAGGCCGATTCCGGAGTCCATGAGCGCGATCTTCACCCGGTCACCTTAGTCGACTGCCTTGCGGTACCGGCGTGGTGGGGCAGACTGCGGCAAATGAGCGCCATTGCCTGGATCGCCGCCGGATCACTCGCCACGTGGGGATGGCTGCTGCTCGGGCAGGGCTTCTTCTGGCGTACCGATCAACGGCTGCCCCGGCGCGAGGCGCCTGCCGAATGGCCGGATGTGGCCGTTGTCGTGCCCGCGCGCGACGAGGCGGAGGTGCTGCCGGTCAGCCTGCCCTCGCTCCTCGCCCAGGACTATCCCGGTCGCGCGGAGATCGTTCTGGTCGACGACGGCAGTACGGACGGAACCGGGGAGGTGGCCCGCGCGCTGTCCGGGCAGCACGGCGGGCTGCCCCTTCGGGTGGTCTCCCCCGGTGAGCCGGAGCCCGGCTGGACCGGCAAGCTCTGGGCGCTGCGGCACGGCATCGCCGTGGCCAGGGCCGCGCGCGAGCCCGAGTATCTGCTGCTGACCGACGCGGACATCGCCCATGAGCCGGACAGCCTGCGCGCGTTGGTGGCCGCCGCCCGCACGCAGAGTCTCGACCTGGTTTCCCAGATGGCCCGGCTGCGGGTCGCGAGCGGGTGGGAGCGACTGGTGGTGCCCGCCTTCGTCTACTTCTTCTCGCAGCTCTACCCCTTCCGGTGGGTCAACCGCCCCGGCGCCCGCACGGCGGCCGCGGCGGGCGGCTGCGTTCTGCTGCGCACCGAGACAGCCGAGCGGGCGGGCGTCCCGGAGTCGATCCGGCAGGCGGTGATCGACGATGTGTCGCTGGCGCGGGCGGTACAGCGCGCGGGCGGGCGGATCTGGCTGGGCCTTGCCGAGCGGGTGGACAGCGTGCGGCCGTATCCGCGGCTGGCGAACCTGTGGCGGATGGTGTCGCGCAGCGCGTACGCGCAACTGCTTCACAGTCCCCTGCTGCTGGCCGGAACGGTGGTGGGGCTCGCGCTCGTCTATCTCGTGCCACCCGTCGCGCTGTGCTTCGGGGTGTTCGGGAACGACGCGGCCGCGGGCTGGGCCGGGGGCCTGGCGTGGGCGGTGATGACGGGCACGTATCTCCCGATGCTGCGCTACTACCGCCAATCGCCGCTGCTCGCGCCCCTGCTGCCGTTCACCGCGCTGCTGTACCTGCTGATGACGGTCGATTCGGCGGTACAGCACTACCGCGGCAGGGGAGCCGCCTGGAAGGGACGTACGTACTCACGTCCCGAGACGGCTCCCGACCGCTGAGGCCCTACTTCCTGCCGGGCGTCCAGTTCATGCCCCAGCCGTACGCGTAGTCGATGGTGCGCTGCGGGCTCACGCCGCGCTCCGGGACCAGGAAGCGGGCTTCGCGCTGGACGACGAGATCAGACCCGGTGTTGGTGATCAGCGCCAGCGCGCAGACCGTCGACGGCACGGTGCACTCGCCGAGCGAGAAGTCGATCGCGGCGCCGTGCTGCGGCTGGAGTGTGACCGTCGCGTCCAGATCGGCGAAGCTGCGCGCGCCTTGGTAGATGGTGACGAAGATGACGACGCGGCGCAGCCGGTCCTTGTGATCGAGGTTGATGGTGAGGTTCTCGCCGGAGGTGCCGCCGGTGCGGTCGTCCCCGTCGAGATGGATGTACGGAGGCTGGTGCAGCGCGCCGAAGGCGTTGCCGAGGGCCTGGACCACGCCCTTGCGGCCGTCGGTGAGTTCGTAGAGCGCGCACAGATCGAGGTCGAGGTCGCCGTGCATGGCGACCGCTCTGCCGAGTTTGGCGCCCCAGCCCTGGAACTGCTTGCGCACCTGCCAGCTGAGGTTCACGCGCATCGCGCCCGACGTGCCGCCCTGTTTGGTGAGGGAGACGGACGGGGTGTCCTTCGTGAGCGTCACCTTGGTGAGACGTACGGGAGCGGAGGGCGCGGCAGCGGGCGCAGGCGGCGCCGGAACCGGGGGCGCCACGGGCTGCGGCATCGGTGCCGGGGGCGCCGGAGGCATGACGGGCGCGGCGGGAATCGGGGCAGCCGGAGCGGGCGCCGCCTGCTGCGGCTCGTCGACCGTGATGCCGAAGTCCGTCGCAAGGCCCTCAAGACCACTGCTGTAGCCCTGCCCCACGGCACGGAACTTCCACGCGCCCTGCCGCCGGTACAGCTCGCCCAGCACGAAGGCCGTCTCCACGGTCGCGTCCTGGCTGTCGTAGCGCGCGATCTCGGCGCCGGAGCCCGCGTCGAGCACCTTGATGTAGAGACCGGGCACCTGCCCGAAGCTGCCGCTGTCGGCCGAGGCGGCCAGCACGATCTTCTCGATCGCGGGCTCCACGCGCGCGAGGTCGACCGAAACCTGGTCCCTCACACCGTCCGGTGCGGTCTGCTTGCCCTCGTGGCGTACGGCCCCCGAGGCGTGCGAAGGCTGGTTGTAGAAGACGAAGTCGGCGTCGGAACGGACCTTTCCCGACGCCAGGAGGAGCGCCGAGGCGTCGACGTCCGGCACGCCCGGACCGGAACGCCAGCCCAACTCGACGCGAACCTGCGGCGCCGAAACCGGAGTATTGGCTCCTTTAAGCATGGACATGCTCGCCCCCATCGCGAGTCGGGGTGCCCGGAAAGTTCATCTGGCGACCACCTAATCATCCGAGCGGCCCGAACACCCCGGCCGACCCGTGGGTAACCCGCTCTCAGCTTGCCCTTTACACGATCTAAGCACTTGCCTGCGACCGATTTCCCCAGATTCGCTCACATTGGGGATCCATGGTCACTCGCATCTCCCGAAACAACCCTCTTATCGGACTCCCCAACCGGCACATCGTGGGCTTAACTTATGTGCCATGACCTCCCCCCGCGCCACCTACGGCGGCGGTTACTACTCCGCTCCGTCGTTCCCCGACACCCCCATCTACGACTCCCTGGTCGCGGAGCGGGGCACACCTCAGATCGCGCCGATCCGAGTGCCTTCCGCGTACGACACCGGCAACAGCTACCTGCCGGCGCTCCCCGCGGCCCTGCCCGCCCTCCCGGCGGCTCCCTCCTCTCCCTCCTACGGCTATCCGCAGCAGATGCAGCAGCCCATGCCGCTGCAGCACGCACCTGCCCCGTACATCCCGCAGCAGCCCCAGGTGCCGCGCGGGTATCCCGGACCCCAGGGCTACTCCCAGCAGCAGCCCCGTCCGGTCGCCACCGGTTACGAGGCGATGCGGCCCGCGGCCGCCCGTCCCGCTCCGGCGCCCACGCCCTACGACGACCCGTACAACCGGCCGTACCAGGGCGGCCGGGGGTACTGACCGACCGACTGTCCACCCGGTCCGATTCGGACGCGGGGTGCGCACCGGCGAAACGGCTGAGAAGCCGCGGGGATTCGCCGGGGGACCGTCGGTGGACACTGATCGACCCTTCGGCCACGGTGGCCGACCAACGCCGGCAGCGACTGCCGGCGTTGGCGCATGTCCGGGCCCTTGAGCCCTCCGGCCGGGCGGCGGATTCCGGCCGCTCCCACCGATCCCGCCGATCCGCGCCGATCCGCGCCGATCCCGCCGATCCGGGACCGATGAGCACCGATGCGTGTTTAGGGGAACCCTCCGCGGTGCCGGGCGCGTTGGACGGTTGGCGGTGGCCGGAGCGTGTCGAGGGGCAGGGGTGAGGTTGCTCTCTCATCGCACCACCCGTGCCTGTGCCGTGCCGTACCGGACTATGACGGATGCGGAAGGGGGTGCAGGACGTGCGAACAGCCGCAGGAGTCTGGCGCTGGCGCCGCAATCCCCTGCGCCGTGCGACCGATCTCTTCGAGGCATGGCTGGCGCTCGCCGCCGCCGTGCTTCTCGTCACCGCCGCTCCGGCCGTCGGCTGGCTCTGCGGCAGTCTGACCGACGACTCGCTGCGGCAGTCGGTGCGGATCCAGCGCCAGCAGCGTCATCCGGTCATCGCGACGGTGCTGAGACCGGCCGAGGAGCCCAGACCCGCGGCGTACGACCCCGAGGGTGTGGCGGCCCGTGAGAAGCGCCGGCCCGTCGTGGCGAAGTGGACGGCGGTGGACGGCAGTCGGCACACCGGCACGGTCTCCACGGTGCTGCGTACCGCGCGGGCCGGTGACACCTTCACCATTTGGACCGACCGTACGGGGCGGATCGTCAGTCGTCCGATGGACGCGGCGACCGCGCGGGTGCACGCCGTTCTCGCGGGCGTCGCAGCCGCCCTGAGCGCCGCTGGGCTCGTCGAAGGTGCCAGACGGCTGGTCATGTGGCGGCTGGTACGACGCAGACACGCACGCCTGGACCGGGCCTGGGCCGCGGCGGGCCCCGACTGGGGCCGCACCGGCGCGGGCAGCTGACCGGTCACATCTCGTCAACTCCCGCTCGTCGCGCGCGCTACGGTGGTGCGACCCCTCGGGGGTGAGGGGGCGTCCCCTCAGAGGCGCGGCCGAGCAGTTTCACGAGGTGGGGGCAGAGCAGCACGATGGCACAGGGCACGGTCCAGGTGACGCACACCGGCACATCGCGGTGGCGGCGCCGCACGGGCGAGTACCCCTCACTGGCCGCAGCCCTGGAGGCCGCGGGTGACGGCGACATCCTCACCGTCGCGCCGGGGACGTACCGCGAAAACCTCGTCGTCCAGCGGGCGGTGACCCTGCGCGGCTCCGAGGGCGCGGTCGGTTCGGTGCGCATCGCGCCCGCCGACGGGGTCGCGCTGACCGTGCGTGCATCGGCCACCGTCCAGGACCTCCATGTGGAGGGGCAGGACTCGGCGGCCCCCGCGCTGCTCGTGGAGGACGGCACACCCGAGCTGATCGATCTGCGGATCGTGACCCGTTCCGCGGCCGGTCTCGAGGTGCGTGGCGCGGCCCGGCCCACCGTCCGCCGCTGCACCGTCGACAATCCGGGGGGCGTCGGCATCGGCGTCCTCGACGGCGCGGGCGGGGTGTTCGAGGAGTGCGAGGTCGTCGCGGCCGGTCAGTCGGGCATCTCCGTGCGCGGCGGTGCGCATCCGCGTTTCGAGCGCTGCCGGGTGCATCACGCCTCGGGCGCCGGCCTGAGCGTGACGGGCGAGGGCAGCGGACTGGAGGCGATCGGCTGCGAGGTGTACGAGATCAAGGGCACCGGTGTCCAGATCGCCTCGCGCGCCTCGGCCCATCTGACGGACTCCACCGTGCACCGCACGTCGGCGGACGGCATCACGCTCGACACGGACTCCGTGCTCACGCTCTCCGACTGCGATATTCATGACATTCCGGAGAACGCGATCGATCTGCGCTCCCGGTCGGTGCTCACGCTCACCCGCTCCACCGTGCGCCGCTTCGGGCGCAACGGTCTGTCGGTGTGGGATCCGGGCACGCGCGTGGATGCCAACCAGTGCGAGATCCACGACAGCACGGGCGACTATCCGGCCGTCTGGGTCAGCGACGGCGCGAGTGCCGTCCTCGACTCGTGCCGAGTCCACGACGTCCCGGACGCGCTGTTCGTCCTCGATCGCGGCTCACGCGTCGATGTCGTCGACAGCGATCTCTCCCAGATCCGCAACACGGCCGTGTCGGTGAGCGACGGCGCGACCGCGCAGCTCGACGACTGCCGGATCAGGGAGGCCTCCACCGGCGCCTGGTTCCGCGACCACGGCAGCGGCGGCACCCTCAATGGCTGCACCATCGACGCGGCGCAGACCGGCGTGATCGTCACCAAGGGCGCGGATCCGGTGATCGAGCGCTGCACGGTCACCTCGCCCGCCGAGGCCGGTTTCTATGTCTCGGCGGAGGGCCGCGGCACCTTCCGCGGCTGCCGGGTCACCGGCAGCGGCGGCTACGGCTTCCATGTGATGGACGGCTGCCGTACGACGCTGAGCCGCTGCCGCACCGAGCGCTGTGCGCGCGGCGGTTACGAGTTCGCCGATTCCGACGGCGTGGTCGCCGAGGACTGCACCAGCGACGAGAGCGGCATACGGACCGCGCCCGAGCCGACGACGGCCTTGCTGACCGCGACCCAGTCCCCGGGGCTGCTCACCACGGTTCCCGGGCAGCCCGCCCCCGAAGCCGTACCCGCCGAACCCGTACGGACCTCGGGTGCCGTGCTCGGCGAACTGGACGCGCTCGTCGGTCTGGAGAGCGTCAAGCGCGAAGTCCGCACCCTCACCAACATGATCGAGGTCGGCAGGCGCCGCCAGGAGGCGGGCCTGAAGGCCGCGTCCGTCCGCCGCCATCTGGTCTTCACCGGCTCCCCCGGCACCGGCAAGACGACCGTGGCGCGGTTGTACGGCGAGATCCTGGCCTCGCTCGGAGTGCTGGAGCGCGGCCATCTCGTCGAGGTCTCCCGCGTCGACCTGGTCGGTGAGCACATCGGCTCCACCGCGATCCGTACGCAGGAGGCGTTCGACCGGGCGCGCGGCGGTGTGCTCTTCATCGACGAGGCCTATGCCCTCTCCCCCGAGGACTCCGGGCGGGACTTCGGCAAGGAGGCCATCGACACCCTGGTGAAGCTGATGGAGGACCACCGCGAGGCGGTGGTGGTGATCGTCGCCGGGTACACCGCGGAGATGGAGCGGTTCCTGTCCGTCAACCCCGGTGTGGCATCCCGGTTCTCACGGACCATCACCTTCCACGACTACGTGCCAGAAGAGCTGCTGCGGATCGTGGAGCAGCAGGCAGAGGACCATGAGTACCGGCTGGGCGCGGGCACGGGTGAAGCACTGCTGAAGTACTTCACCGCGCTGCCCAAGGGGCCTGCCTTCGGCAACGGCCGCACCGCCCGCCAGACCTTCGAGTCGATGGTGGAGCGGCACGCGGGCCGGGTCGCCGAGCTCACCGAGGTGAACACCGACGACCTGACCCTGCTCTACCCGGACGACCTGCCCGAACTTCCCTGAGCCTGACGGGGAACGACGGGCGTGAGCCGGTCGAGCAGCTCGCGCCGTTCCTTTTCGAACTCCGGGTCGGCCTGGTACTCGGAGTGCCCGAGGATCGGCTCGGGCAGGGGATGCAGGTTGGAACGTCCATACACCAGCGGGTCCTTGAACGCCTCGCAGTCGACTCCCGGGCGCGCGCCGTCGGCGGGGACCCGGACGGGCCCGCCGATCGGGTCGGTCAGCCGCCACAGATTGCGCCAGGTGCTTACCTGACCGCTCAGCTCGGCGAGCGCGATGGGCCCGAAGTAGGCGGGGAACCACCGGCCGTACAGGCGCTCCAGCGGTGATCCGTACGTCAGCAGCGCCACCCGGCGCCGGGTGGCCGCGGGCAGCTGCCAGACGGCGGCCGCCGCCAGCACGCTGCCCTGTGAGTGGCCGGAGATGACGAGCCGCCCGCCGGTACGTGCGGTCCAGGTGCACATCCGCCAGGTGAGGTCGGGGACGGCGCGCTCCGCGTAGCAGGGGGGCGCGAAGGGGTGGGCGGCACGCGGCCAGAAGGTGCCGACGTCCCACAGGATGCCGATGGTGCGCCGGGCGGAGGCGTCACGGTAGGCGCGACGGCCCCAGGTGACGAACAGTATGAAGCCGAAGCCGATCAGCCAGGAGCCGGCGGACTGCGCGGCCTCGGCAACGGACTGGGCAAAGCCGTCACCGAAGGCCTCGCCGGGTACGTCGCCGCTCGCCCACGCCCCGACGACCGCGCCCGCGCCGAGGAGCAGGGTGGCGCCCGAGACGATGCCGACGATCCAGGGCGCGGCGTCGGTGAGGGCGGCCCGTGCGCGAGTGCCCGCGATGCGCCGGGTGCGGCCCTCGTCGGGACGGCCGACCTCGTACTCCGCCTCCACGTCTTCCCCGAGACCGCGGGCCGTCCGCCAGGTGCGTACGGCAAGGACGACGGCGGGGACGAACAGGACGATCAGCAGGACGGGGATGACCGAGGCCTGCCAGCTGAGCAGCACGGGCGGCCCCGGAATGGAGCCTTCGCCGTCCATGCCGGGCGTGCCGGGGCCGTCCAGCCAGTCGGCGACGCGCTGGGCGACACCACCGGTCATCACCCCGCCCAGGGCGCAGGCGAGCATCGCGACGGCCGGCCCGCCCAGGCCGTACAGGGCGGTGCGGGCATGACGCGCGCGGCGGTGCAGGATCCAGGCGACGACAGCCAGGGCGATGACCAGCGCCCCCTGGGCGAGGGCGATGACGCGGAAGGTGACATCGCCGGGGAGGGTGGCGGTGGAGGCCCAGCCGGGCCGCGACCAGGAGGCGTACAGCAGCGCCAGGGCTAACACAGCGAGTGCGGCACCCGGCAGCCAGCGCACGGCGGCGCGGTCGACGCGGACATCGAACTGCTTCTCGCTGCGGCCCCTGCGCACCACGACCCACAGCACGCCGAGCAGCCCGATGACGAGGGCCCCTTCCAGCAGCCATCCGCAGACTTCGAGCAGCGCGTCGTCGCCGCGCCGGTCGTGGCGTGCGGCGGCTCCGGCGACGGCGGCTGCGACGGTGAGGAAGCCCGCGGCGGTGTGTGCGGCGCGCAGCCTGGCGACGAGCCGGCGGCCGTACCAGAATCCCGGGCGGCCGAGCGCGGGCCGTACGACGGGGTCCTTCGGCCCGTCGGCGTCCTCCTCGATCTCCTGCAGGCCCTCCTCCTCGCCCATGTCCTCGCCGGTCGGCGGCCGCTGGGATTCGTACGCGCTCCAGGTGCGGTTGGAGAGGTACCAGAGCAGCCCGACCAGCGCGGCCGGTACGACCGAGGCGAGCGCGAGGCGCCTTCCGGGCTGTGACCACCAGCCGCCCTGAGCAGCGGACACGAATCCCAGCCAGGACTTTTCCCGGGTGCATGCGGCGGAGCCGGCGCACTGCCAGGCCAGCAGATCGAGCGCGACCTCGCAGGCGGCGGCCGTCAGCAGCACGGTGAGGCTGAGGGCGACGAGCCGCACGAGCACCCCGTACAGCCGTGTCGTGGTCCTGCGGCCCTTCGCGCGCGGGCGCATCCAGTGCGCGAGGTTGGCCACCATGAAGGGGAGCAGCAGCAGCCACAGGGCACGTGCGCTGTTGCCGGAGGTGAGGTTGGACCAGCAGTACGCCTCGGGGACGGGCCGGTCCTCGTACCGTTCGGGGTGGCTCTCCGCCTTCTCGTCGTCGGTACGCCGGAACACGGCGGCTTTCTCGTCACCGGAGATCCGGATCGTCCGGGGGTCGCCGAGCATGTCCTGCGGGGTGGCTCCGCCGACGCCGTGGACCAGCAGTTCCAGCGCGGGCCCTCCGTTCGGCGGGACCGGAGTGGCAGAGGACACTTCTGTGGCTCGCTCTCTCGATGTAAAGCTCTCGATGGGAGAATCGATCAGTGCGCGGCCGCGCGGTGGTTCATGACCACCATCCCGGATCATGGCAGTTCACCGCACGGCACTTACGGAATCTCCCCGAGCCCCGTCGGCACCGGCCGTGCGAGGATGAGCAGCCTTGGCCACAGGCGGTGTACGACACCCGGTGTACGACGACATGGAAGGACCGGCCCCGGCAGTGACCGACAACCAGAACCTGCTCGCGGAGCAGCGGCGCGCCCTGATCCTCGACGAGGTGCGCAGGCGCGGCGGGGTGCGGGTCAACGAGCTCACCCGCAAACTCAATGTCTCCGACATGACAGTGCGCCGGGATCTGGACGCTCTGGCCCGGCAGGGGGTCGTCGAGAAGGTCCACGGCGGCGCGGTGCCGGTGGTCGAGCCGAGTACGCACGAGCCCGGGTTCGAGGCCAAGTCGGCGCTGGAGCTGAGCGCCAAGGAAGACATCGCGCGGGCGGCCGCCCGGATGGCGGTGCCCGGCAGTGCGATCGCGCTGTCCGGCGGCACCACGACCTATGCCCTGGCGCACCACCTTCTCGACGTGCCCGATCTGACGGTGGTCACCAACTCGGTGCGGGTCGCGGACGTGTTCCACGCGGCGCAGCGCGCGGGTGCCGCGGGCGGCCAGCGGCCCGGCGCGGCCACGGTGGTCCTCACCGGAGGCGTGCGTACGCCGTCCGACTCACTCGTGGGCCCGGTCGCCGACCAGGCGATCCGTTCCCTCCACTTCGATGTGCTCTTTCTCGGCGTGCACGGGATCTCGGTCGTGGCCGGGCTGTCCACGCCGAATCTCGCGGAGGCGGAGACGAACCGCCGTTTCGTCCAGGCGGCGCGGCGGGTCGTTGTGGTCGCCGACCACACCAAGTGGGGGACGGTGGGCCTGAGTTCCTTCGCCGCGCTGGCAGAGGTCGACACGCTGGTGACGGACTCGGGGCTGTCCGAGGAGGCGCGCGAGGAGATCGCCGAGCATCTGCCGGGTCTGGTGGTGGCAGGCGGTCCCGAGACTTCCGGCGGTCCCGAGACCTCCAGTGGTCCCACGAGTGACGGCGGACAGGACGGCTGACGCCGCGTGGGCGCCTTCCGGATCACGCGGGCCGTCGCGCTGCCGGCGGGCGAGGTCTTCTCGCGCGTCACCGACTGGCGCGGGCACGGGGCTCAGGTGCCGCTGACGGCCGTCCGGGTCGTGACGCCGCCGCCGACCCGGGTGGGCACCCGCTTCGTCGCACGCTCCGGAGTGGGCCGCGCCGGCTTCGACGATCCGATGGAGGTCGTCCGCTGGGAACCGCCCGCGGGCGGCAGGCCGGGGCGCTGCCGTCTGGAGAAGCGTGGCTCCGTCATCACGGGCTGGGCCGAGATCGAGGTGCTTCCGGAGGGTCCCGGCGCCGTGGTGGTCTGGGTGGAGGAACTGCGTATCCGCTTCCTGCCCCGGCTGCTGGATCCGCTGGTCGCCCGGGCGGGTCGGCTGGTGTTCGGCCGCGCCCTGGACGGACTCCTGCGGAGATCCTCGTCTCACCTCTGAAGCACCTGCGGACAACTGACGATCTGTCAACTAAGGTGTGCGACCCCACCCGTCTCCCCTCCGGAGGTACGGTCCCATGGCACGCCTACTGAGCCCCGTGGAACTCGACTTCGTCGAGTCCGCCCCCCTGCGCCTGGTCTTCTCGGCCGAGGTGTCGGCCGCACCGAAGGCGGTGTACGAGGCGCTCGCCGAGGATGTCGCGGGCCTGCCCACCTGGTTCGGCGCGGTCGCCTCCGCCACTCCGACACACGGCGGCGCGGGCCGCGAGGTCAGGCTCAGGGGCGGGATCTTCTTCGCCGAGACGATCCTCGCCCCCGACCCCGGCGAACGCTACGCGTACCGCGTGGACCGGACCAACGCCCCTGGTCTGCGTGCCCTGTTGGAGGAGTGGCGGCTCACGCCCAGTACGTCCGGCACCCGGGTGCAGTGGACGTTCGCCGTGGACGCCCCGGCGCCGATGCGCGGCGTACTGAAGCTGAGCCGGGCGGGACTCGCCGCATCCTTCCGGGGCGCCATGCGCAAGCTCGACCGGAAACTCGCCCACTCCGCCGCGCAGTGAGAGATCAGCGGGCCCACTCCCCCGTAGCCAGGAACTGCTCGATCGTCGCCGTGTACGGGGCGATGTCCAGGCCCTGTTCGTCCAGCCAGGCATCGGAGTAGTACTTGTCGAGGTAGCGGTCACCCGGGTCGCAGAGGAGCGTGACCACACTGCCTCTGCGGCCTTCGGCCACCATCTCGGCGATGATCTTCAGCGAGCTCCACAGTCCGGTGCCCGTGGAGCCGCCCGCCTTGCGGCCTATGGCCTTCTCCAGGGCACGTACGGCGGCGACACTCGCCGCGTCCGGCACCTTCATCATCCGGTCAATGGCACCGGGCACGAAGCTGGGCTCCATACGCGGCCGCCCGATGCCCTCGATACGGGAGCCGCAGTCGCTGCTGGCGCCCGGGTCGCCCTGGGTCCAGCCCTCGAAGAAACAGGAGTTCTCCGGGTCGGGGACGCAGACCCGGGTGTCGTGCTGCATGTAGTGCACATAGCGGGCGATGGTCGCCGAGGTTCCTCCGGTGCCCGCCGTCGCCACGATCCAGGCCGGCTCGGGATAGCGCTCCGAGCGCAGCTGCTGGTAGATCGATTCGGCGATGTTGTTGTTGCCGCGCCAGTCGGTGGCCCGCTCCGCGTAGGTGAACTGGTCCATGTAGTGGCCGCCGGTGCGCTCCGCGAGGGACGCCGACTCCTCGTACATCTTGCGCGAGTCGTCCACGAAGTGGCACTGCCCGCCGTGGAATTCGATCAGCCGGATTTTCTCGGGGCTGGTCGTGCGCGGCATCACGGCGATGAAGGGGACACCGATCAGCTTGGCGAAATAGGCCTCGGAGACCGCGGTCGAACCGCTGGATGCCTCGATGACCGGTTTGCCCGGCCGGATCCAGCCATTGCACAGGCCGTAGAGAAACAGCGAGCGCGCGAGGCGGTGCTTGAGGCTGCCGGTCGGATGGGTGGACTCGTCCTTGAGGTAGAGGTCGATTCCCCACTCCTCCGGCAGGGGGAAACGCAGCAGATGCGTGTCAGCAGAGCGGTTCGCGTCGGCCTGGACCTTGCGGACCGCTTCCTTCAGCCATGCCCGGTAATGCGGATCGCTGCGGTCCACATCGACGGTCACCATCGCCCCGTCCGTCACAGACTTCCCACTCGTACTCATGCGTGCCGTTCCTCGCCTTGTCGACTCCGGTCCCCACTCGTCACAGTAAGCCCCTCACCTGCACAAACGTTCACTTTGGGGATCCATAGGAGTCACTTGCAGGCCAGGAGCCGCCCCTGCCTTTCCGCACGTACTGGTGAACTCGCCCCGAGTTGTGCAGACTTGCAAGGAGGAAACGTGCGAAGGGGGCGGAGACTCGATGGCGATGGCAGAGCCCGAATTCAGCGCTACGGGCGTGCGGATCGAGCGGTGGCCGCGATCACTGACAAGGGCCGGGCAAGTGCTGATCAAGGACGGCAGGCTGGCGCTGCTCACGAGCTACGGCCGGGTGATCGAGAGCGCGCCGGTGCGCGCGGTCAGGGCCGGTAAGCCCTGGTTCGCCGATGACGCGAGCACGGTTGCGACGCTCAACGGCAAGAGGTACCGGCTCACGATGGGGCAGCGCAGCCGCAGGCCGGAGGGCCGGGCACTGGCCGGGCGCTTCCTGGAGGCCGTGCGCGGCGCAGGCGGCACCAGGAGCTGAGAGTAATCACCCGAGTGCGGTGAGTTGCGGAACTGTCTGCACTGGTTCACGCTTGTATCACGTCACTCAGGGTTTACCGGCGGTCACGCTGTGATCCAGCCCCGCCGGACACATCAGCAGCCAGCCAACTGCTGGATCCGATCCTTCGTCTTCCGGACCTCATTCGGGGAGTCGCAGCCGTGATCAGCCAGCCAAGCAGGCACTGCACGGTGGAGCTCCAAGCCCTGCCGTCGCGGATCGGTCAGGTCCGCAGAATCATCTCGGCGCAACTGCGCTACTGGCATCTCGATCCTTTGATCGACCAGGCAGCGCTCGGCGTCACCGAACTGCTGACCAATGTCCACCGCCATGCCGAGCCCGACAAAGTGTGCACTGTCGAGATCGAGTTGCTGCTCGACCGGCTCACGGTCTCGGTCCATGACCACGATCCGCGGCTTCCGACCGTGCGCGACTCCGATGCGCTGGCCACCTCCGGCCGCGGGCTCGCGCTGATAGCGGCGGTGAGCGAGAGCTGGGGCGTACGGCCCAAGGGCGACACGGGCAAGATCGTGTGGTTCACGCTCTCGGCGCCGTCACCCGCGGTGGCTGTGCCGGCGTATCCGATGGTGTACGGAGCGACGCCTGACGGCCCGTTCGCAACAACGCAGGACGGTGCGCGCAAACGCGCCACAGCGCGATCGACCGTCGCCGGGTGAGAGGCGCCGGACGGGCTCGGGGCCCGTCCGGCGTTCGAGAAGCCACGCGGACTACTCCGTGGCGATGGCGCGCAGCACGTCCAGGCGTGCCGCCCGCCGCGCCGGCCGCCAGCCCGCGACCGCTCCGGCCACCAGGCCGACCAGCGCTACCACCAGGAGCTGAAGGGGCGGTACGGCGAACGCGAAGGCGGTGTCGCCCGCGCCCTCGGACGCCTTGACGAGCACCCAGCCGAGCAGCCCGCCCAGCGCCAGTCCGCCCGCCGTACCGAATGCGGCGACCAGCACCGACTCGTAGCGCACCATCGAGCGCAGCTGCCTCCGGGTCTGTCCGACCGCCCGCAACAGGCCCAGTTCCCTGGTGCGTTCGTGAATCGCGAGGGTAAGCGTGTTCGCGATGCCGAGCAGCGCGATCACCACGGCGAGCGCGAGCAGGGCGTAGACCAGGGTGAGCATCATGTCGATGGCTCCGGCCGCACTCTGCGCGTACTCCTCCCGGGTCTGCACCTCGGGGTTGCCGTACGCGGCCGCTGTCTTCTCGACCGCCGCCGCGCCGTCCGCGGTGGACACGCCGTCCTTGAAAGTGACCGCGATCAGCGTGTCGGAGTCCTGGCCCCGGTGCGGAGCCCAGGCCTCGCGGGTGATGACGTAGTCGCCCGCAAGCTCCGACTGCTCGAAGACGGCGCGGACGGTGAAGGTCTGCTTCTGGCCGTCGGCGAAGGCGAGTTCGGCGGTGGATCCGGGCTTCCAGCCCTTCTTGTCGGCCTCGGTGTCCGCGACGGCCATTGCGCTGGTGCCGAGGCCGTCCAGCGAGCCCTGCACGGTGCCGAGGTCGAAGGACCTGCCCAGCGCCACCGGGTCGGTGACAGTCAGCAGGCGTCCCGCGCCGTCGACCTCCGCGACGCCCTTGCCCAGGCCGACCGCGGTCTCCACCTCGGGCTGCGCGGCGACGGCGGGGGCGAGCTTCGGGCTGAGCCCGCTGCCGCCCGCGCCGAAGGCGGGCACGCTGACGGCCACATCACCGGCGAAGGACCGGGAGACCGTCTGGTCCATGGTCGCCTTCAGCGAGGCGCCGAAGACGGTGAACAGGGAGACGACGGCGACACCGATCATCAGCGCCGTCGCGGTGGCCGCGGTCCGCTTGGGGCTGCGCAGTGCGTTGCGCTTGGCCAGGCTGCCGGAGACGCCGCGCAGCCGGTCGAGCGGTCCGCCAAGGATCCGTACGGCATACGAGGACGCGACCGGGCCGAGCACCACGAAGGCAGCCAGGGCCAGCACTGCGCCTGCAGCCGCGAGCCAGATGGACGGCGAGGCCACGACGCCGAGCAGGATGATGCCGATACCGGCCAGCGCGACGCCCGTTCCGATGTACGCACGCTTCCGGGAGGCCGCCGACTGGTCGACGGCGGTTTCACGCAGCGCGGCGAGCGGAGCGGTCCGCCCGGCGCGCAGAGCGGGCATCAGCGCGGAGCCGAGGCCGACGATCACGCCGACGGTGAGCGGCAGCAGCAGCGAGAGGCCGCTGATGACCAGGCTGCCCTCCGGGAAGGGGAAGCCGATGACGGGGAACAGCGCCAGCAGTCCCGCGGCGATCCCGATGCCGCCGAGCAGACCGACGGCAGACGCGGTCAGCGCGACGACGGCCGCCTCGACGAGCGTCGAGCCGACGACCTGGCGCCTCGACGCGCCGAGCGCGCGCAGCAGCGCGTTCTCGCGGGTGCGCTGGGCGATGACGATCGCGAAGGTGTTGTAGATGGAGAAGGTCGCGACCAGCAGCACGATGCCGGAGAACACCAGCAGCAGGGTGGTGAACAGATTCAGGAACTGACCCGAGATCATGTCCTGGTTCTCTTCCGTCACCTCCTGGCCGGTGACCGCCTCGACTCCCTGGGGAAGTACGGGCGTCAGCGCGTCCACGAGCTCCTGCTGACTGGTGCCGGGTCCGGCCCGGACCTGGATGGACGAGGCCTGACCGGGCTTGGGGGTGAGGTATTTCTCGGCGTCGGCGAGGGTCATCGCGGTGAAGGTGACCTGGGCCATGCCGTCCTCGCCGCCGAAGGTCGCCAGTCCGACGATCGTGACCTGCACCGGGTCGGGCGTGCGCAGCACGGTACGGTCGCCGATCTTCAGCCCGCCCTTTTCCGCGGCGCCGCGGTTGACCACGACCTCGCCGCTCCTGGCGGGGACACGTCCCTCGGCGAGCTGGTACGGGTTGAGCTCCGGGTCGGTGATCCAGTTGCCGGCGAGCGTCGGCGGGCCCTGTCCGCCGACGGGCTTGCCGCCCGATCCGACGAGCTGTCCCGCGCCCTGGATGCTGGGCACGGCGGCGGCGACGCCCGGCGTCTTCTCGATCCTCGACACGAGGTCGGTCCCTACGGGCTGCCGGGTGCCCTGGCCCTCGCCGGAGACCGTGACGACGTTGGAGCTGCGGACGACGGCGTCGGTGCCGCCGTTGGCGCTGGCGAACATGGTGTCGAAGCTGCCGCGGAGCGTGTCGCCCATGATGAGCGTGCCCGCGAGAAAGGCCACACCGAGCAGTACGGCGGTGAAGGTGCCGGCGAAGCGCCGTTTGTGGGCGCGCAGGGAGTTGAGGCTGATGCGCAGCGCGGCGCGGCTGCCGCTCATGTCTTCGCCCCCTGGGCGTCGAAGGCCTTGAGACGGTCCAGGACGCGCTCGGCGGTCGGGGCCTCCATCCGGTCGACGAGCCGTCCGTCGGCGAGGAAGACGACCTCGTCGGCGTGGGCCGCGGCGACCGGGTCATGGGTGACCATGACGACCGTACGGTCCGTCTGGCGCACTGCCCGGCCCAGCAGCCGCAGCACCTCTTCGCCCGAGCGGGAGTCGAGATTGCCGGTGGGCTCGTCGGCGAAGACCACGTCGGGCCGGCCGGCGAAGGCGCGGGCCACGGCGACACGCTGCTGCTGTCCGCCGGAGAGTTCGCTCGGCCGGTGGTGCAGCCGGTCGCGCAGTCCGACGGTGTCGACGAGGGCGTCGAACCACTCACCGTCGGCCCGCTCCCCCGCCAGATCCATGGGGAGAGTGATGTTCTCGGCGACGGTGAGCGTGGGGATGAGATTGAAGGCCTGGAAGACGAAGCCGATGCGCTCGCGCCGCAGCAGGGTGAGCCTGCGGTCGTCGAGCGCGCTCAGATCGGTGTCGCCGATGAGGGCGGAGCCCGAGGTGAGGGTGTCGAGCCCGGCGGCGCAGTGCATCAGCGTCGACTTGCCGGAGCCGGAGGGCCCCATGATGGCGGTGAAGCGGCCGACCGGGAAGTCGACGCTCACCCCGTCCAGAGCCCTCACTTCGGTGTCGCCCTTGCCGTAGACCTTTACGGCGTCGACGACACGGGCGGCGATGCGGGTCAGGGTGGCGGTGGTGGTCATGCCGCACCGTCCTTGCCGCCCGCCGTACGGCCGAACTGCTCGTCCAGGACGGACAGTCGGCGCCAGTACTCGTCCTCGTCGATCTCACCGGCGGCGAAGCGTCGCCCGATGATCGCGATCGGCGAGTTCTCGCCGTAGGTCACGCGGGGGCCCTGCCACGGGCCGCGGCGGCCGCGCCAGATGCCGGTGCGGCGCAGGACGGTGACGACGGAGACGACGACAGCCGCCCAGATCAGGGGGAGGAACAGAATCCACGGGCCGGGCCCGTCGTACGCCAGGGTGTTCATCTCGGTTCAGCTCCTCGGTGGGATGGTGGTACGCGGTTCGTTGTCGCTTCCGAGGCTCCCGCCGGGAGGGGGTCGAAGTCGTCGTACGGCCAGCGGCACTGCGCGTACCACCCTGGGAGTACGCAGGGCTTTCACGCCTGCTCCCGACCTGTCCTGGATTCTGTACCTACTAGTATGTACAGTCGCTGTATGAGTACCCCAGAACGGCTGATCGAGGCCACCCGCGAGCTGCTGTGGGAGCGCGGCTACGTGGGCACCAGCCCCAAGGCGATCCAGCAGCAGGCGGGCGCCGGCCAGGGCAGCATGTACCACCACTTCGCGGGCAAGCCCGATCTGGCGCTGGCGGCGATCCGGCGCACGGCCGAAGAGATGCGCGCGAGTGCCGAGGCGGCGCTGGGCGTCGAGGGGACGGCGTACGAGCGGATCAGCTCGTACCTGTCGCGCGAGCGGGACGTGCTGCGCGGCTGCCCCGTCGGACGGCTGACGATGGACCCGGACGTCATCGCGAACCACGAGCTGCGCGCACCGGTCGAGGAGACACTCGACTGGCTGCGCGGACGGCTCGCGGCAATCGTCCAGGAGGGCCGGGAGCGGGGCGAGTTGAGCACGGCGCTGGTGCCCGCCGAGATCGCGGCGACGATTGTCGCGACCGTGCAGGGCGGCTATGTGCTGGCCCGGGCCTCGGGCTCGGCGGCCGCGTTCGACGCGGGCGTGCGGGGCCTGCTGGCCCTGCTGCGGACCAACGGGAGCAATTGATGCATGCCATGCAGTACGAGATCACGCTGCCGGCCGACTACGACATGGGGATCATCCGTGAGCGGGTCGCGACGCGGGGGCATCTCCTGGACGACTTCCTGGGGCTGGGCCTCAAGGCGTATCTGATGCGCGAGAGCGCCGACGGCTCCCCGGTGAACCAGTACGCGCCGTTCTATCTGTGGGCCGCACCCGAAGGCATGAACGGCTTCCTGTGGGGGCCGGGATTCCAGGGCATCGTCAACGACTTCGGACGTCCAGTCGTCCAGCACTGGACGGGACTGGCCTACGAGGAGGGGCCCGCGTCCGGTGCCGTGCCGCGCACCGCGACACGCCGTCGGGTACGCCTGCCGGAGTACGACCCGCCCGCCGCGGCGGTGGAGCGGGCGCTGGAAGAGCACCGGCGTCTGGCGAGCGCGGACGGCGCGGTCACGGTCGCCGTCGGCATCGATCCCCGGCACTGGGAGCTGGTGTACTTCACCCTCTGGGCCGAGGACGCGCCCGAGGAGGTCGGCGATGCCTTCCAGGTGCTGCATCTGTCGGCCCCGCAGCGTGCTGAGCTGCCTCGCGGACGGCACTGGTGAGCCTCGGCCGAACGGTCCTAGGGCGTGTTTTGGAAGTGGCGCCGTCCGCCCGAAGGGCGGGCCCCGCGGCGTCTGGTGCGTGCAATCGCAAGGCGGTGGGGGCACCCCCGGACGACGTCTGGGGGAGATCGTCCTCGTACTGGACGTACTTGGGCGACTCCGACAACACCGCGAGTGCGCGTGCCAGGCGCCGCGGGGCAGGCGAAACTTCGAAAACACGCCCTAGACGCAATGCCGTTGCTTTACGGATCTGCTGGTTGGGGTCTGGTGATCAGGACGGCTCGTGTGCCGGTGCGGGTGGGCTGGGGCCAGTCATGGTGTTCAGGTCGTTTGAGCCGGTAGTTGGACATCTTGCGTTTCACGACGCGGGGCTGGCTGCGCAGGCGTCTGTTGGGCAGGAGTCGTTCCAGGAGGTCCTGTTCGAGTATCACCAGGGCTCTGACCAGGAGGTCAGGGGGAAAAGCTGCCGGGCGTGACGGTCACGCTGCGGCGGGCAGAGCGCAGGGTTTCGGTGAAGGAGACCCGGTCGGGGTCCAGGCCACGGGTGGCGGCCGTTCTCAGCATGAGCTCGCGCAGGGCGTGGTGGACCAGCAGGTGTGCCCAGATCTGCTGGCGGACGCCGTCGGGGGTTTTGCTGCTGAGGACGACGCGTGCGCCGCGCTGATGAGTCTTGATCTCAGCGAAAACGGACTCGATCTCCCAGCGTTCGCGGTAGAGCGCGGCCAGTTGCCGGGCCGGATACCGTCGGGCGTCCAGCAGGGTGGTGACCAGGCGGTATCCGCCGGCTGCATCCTCGCCGAGCTGGTCCTTGAGCCGGTAGGCCAGGACCCGGACCACGATGGGCTCGTTCCGGGCAGGGTCGCTGCTTGCGCGGATCTGTGACAGCCACGACCCGTCACGGAACTGCCTGGTGACGGGCAGGACGCGGTTGGCGGGCACCCGCCAGAGCAGGTCGGCGCCGGTGGCGGTGAATGCCTGCCACAACGGGACACCGAGGAACTCCCGGTCGGCCAGGACGAGCTGGCCGGGACCGCAGGAACGCGGCAGACGGGCCACCAGGGTGACTTCACCGGTGCGGCAGCCGGCCAGTTCCGCGTCCAGCACCGCATGGCTGCCCAGCTCTACCAGGGCAGCCATCCGCACCTGTGGAAACGCACTCCGGCCTGTCCCGCGGCCGCTGCCCGGACGATCGAAGGCAGCCTCGTTGGCCGCGGTGTCCGCGACGTCCCAGCAGGTCCCGTCCACCGCCAGCAGCCGCAGCCCCCGCCAGAACGCCCCGGGCGTCGCCTCGGTGGCCATCGGCTTGGCCGTCGTGGCGAACAGCACCCGCAAGGGCTCCGAGCCCAGCCGTTGCCGGGCCCGGAACAGCGAGGACTTCGCCGGCACGTGCCAGGCACCGAGCAGTCCCTGGCTTCGCAGACCCTCCACCAGGTGCCGCATCACTTCCAGATACGGAGCCGGAGAGAACAACGCGAGCCCCAGCACGAAGTACAGCACCAGCCGGGCGGGAAGCAGTCGCTTGCGTTGTTCCGCGCAGCCGCAAGCGGCCACCACCCGATCCACCAACCCCGGCGGATACACCCAGGTCAACAGCCCCAGACCCGATAACTCAGAGACACTCACAGCCACCCGAACCACCCCCGGGACCACTGCCAAGCAGCCTACGCCCGCAACCTAAAACAACGGCATTGGCCCTAGACGGGGCCCGCGAACTCGCGCTCCAGCCGCCGCCGTACGCGCTCCTCGTGGAAGAGTCGTCCCACAAGCGCTCCGCCGTACACGACGAATCCGACTCCGACGAGCCAGGACTGGATGACGAGCACGGTCCCGAACGAGCCGTAGGTGACGGCGTTCGACGCGATCAGCGGCGAAAAGACCAGCTGTGAGAAGACCCGCAGACCCAGCATGCCCACGGCCGTGGCCACAGACCCTGGCAGCAGGGCGCGCCAGCGGACCCGGCCGCCGAGCAGCACGCGCTGCGAGACCCAGAAGAACAGGACGGTGCCGACGAGATCACCCACGGCGTTGAATATCGTGACCGGGACCGATTGGGCCGACAGGGGTGTGTTGACGAAGGCCAGGAGGGCGAAGATCAGCAGGGCGAGCCAGACGACATGCCGCCACATGGTGTGCCAGCGGGCGGTCGGCAGGTCCCAGACCTTCTCGTAGCCCGTCTGTACGGCACCGCCGAAGGTCAGGCCGAAGACGGTGAGCGCGGCGAGACCGAAGGCGGTCGTGCGCTGCAGCGTCGCGCCCGGCAGGCCGAACAGCCGCTGGACCTCGTCCTGGGAGGCTTCGGACACCCCCAGCGCCTGGCCCAGCCAGCGGGCGAAGCCCTGTCCGCTCGCCGGATCGGCCGCCGCGACGACGACGAGCAGCGGAACCAGCGTCAGAAAGCCCAGTGCGGCGAAGCCCATGGCACGGTGCATCAGCTCCATCTCGCGGCCACGGTTCCAGGCCAGCCCGACCGGTGACGCAGCGATCCTGCGGCCCAGGTCGTGGAGCCGGTGCGCGTGGGAAGCCGCGCCGGAGGGCTTGTGGGTCATAGGTCGTCGACTACCCGGAAGTGCATCGCCACGCTTCCATCGTGCCCCCGGACGGGTGTTCCCGCCCGTGCCGCCCACGGGCTGCCCATCCGGCCGGGCCAGTTCGTGTTACCCCGGCGTTCGCCGCACCGTGTACACATTCCTCAGGACCCGACCGGCGATCAGCCGAGCGCGGCCAGCGGGTCGTCGAGCACCGGCTGCCAGGCCAACTCGGCGGCTCCGACCAGGCTGTTGTGATCCAGCGTGCAGGCCAGGATCGGCACCCCGCCGCTGCGCCCCCACAGACTGCGGTCGGCGACCACTGCGCGCAGCCGCTCGGGGTCGGCCTCGAGCAGATCGCGGTGCAGTCCGCCGAGGATGATGCGGTCGGGGTTGAGGATGTTGACCAGACCGGCGAGCCCGAGGCCGAGGCGGTCGACGAGTTCCTCGGCCGCGTTGCGTACGGCGGGGTCGTCGTACTCCGTACGCAGCAGCTCCCGGCACTGCTGGAGCAGTGAGACCTCGGGGCCGGGGACGCGTCCCGCGGCGATGAGGAAGGCGAGCGGGTCGGCCTCGACGTCGAGGCAGCCGCGGCTGCCGCAGTGGCAGGGGCGTCCCTCCGGATTGACGGTGAGGTGGCCGACTTCGAGGGCAAGGCCCGAACTGCCGGTGTGCAGACGGCCGTCGAGCACCAGAGCCCCGCCGACGCCTCGGTGGCCGGTGGCGACGCAGAGCAGATGCTGGGCGCCGCGGCCCGCGCCGTGGCGGTGTTCGGCGAGCGCCGCGAGGTTGACATCGTTGCCGGTGAACGCGGGTCCCTGGATGCCCGCCGCGCGGACCCGCTCGGCGAAGATGTCGCGGACGGGCGCCCCGGCGGGCCAGGCGAGGTGCAGCGGATTGAGCGCGGTGCCTTCCGGTTCGGCGACCGCGGAGGGCACGGCGAGGCCCGCCCCCACGCATCTGCGGCCGCTCTCGCGGAGCAGCGCCGCGCCCGCGTCGACTACCTCGCCGAGCACTTGGGCGGGGTCCTCGGAGACGGTGACACAGCCTGGCGCGGTGGCGACGGTACGGCCGCCGAGTGCGACGAGCGCGGCTCGGAATCCGTCGGCGTGCACCTGGGCGGCGAGGACGACCGGGCCCGCGTCGTTGACGGCGAGCCGGTGCGAGGGACGGCCCTGGGATCCCGCGGCGGCGCCGGGCCGGGAGTCGACCCGGATCAGCCCGAGCGCTTCGAGTTCCGCGGCGACGGCACCGGCGGTGGCGCGGGTGACGCCGAGCTCGGTGGTGAGGACGGCGCGGGTGGGGGCGCGGCCCGTATGAACCAGTTCCAGCGCGGGGCCGAGGGCGCCTCGGCCCCTCTCCAGCCTCGTTTTGATGGTTGTCGCCTTGCCGTTCATGGATGCGAGTCTCCCATGATCCGGAGGCTGAGCAGCCGCCTTGTCCGGATCGGCCTCCGGCCTCTATCCTGACTTTGTGCCGCTACTAAACAAACCAAGGACGGCCGTTCCCGGCGGGCCCGGCGCAGACATCGCCTCGCCCTCCCTGTCTCGCCTCCGTGCCGCGCTGACCGTCTTCTTCGCCCTCGACGGCTTCCTCTTCGCCGGCTGGGTGGTCCGCATCCCCGCGATCAAGGAACAGACCGGGTCGTCGGCGAGCGATCTGGGGCTCGCTCTACTCGGCGTCTCGGCGGGTGCGGTGGTGACGATGACGCTGACCGGCCGGCTCTGCCGCCGCTACGGCAGCCATCCGGTGACCGTCGTCAGCGGCGCCCTGATGTCGCTGAGCATCGCCCTTCCGCCGCTGACCCATTCGACGCTCGCGCTCGGACTGGTGCTGCTGGTCTTCGGGGCCGCCTACGGCGGGGTCAATGTCGCGATGAACAGCGCGGCGGTCGATCTGGTCGCGGCCATGCGGCGGCCGGTGATGCCCAGCTTCCACGCGGCTTTCAGCCTCGGCGGCATGATCGGCGCGGGTCTGGGCGGACTCGTCGCGGGCGGGCTTTCCCCCACCGCGCATCTCATCACCCTCACGGCGATCGGTCTGCTGGTCACCGCCGCCGCGGGACCCGTGCTCCTGCGCCACCCGGCGCCGGTCGCCGGGCACGCGGCGAAGGGCCCGGGGAAGGACCCGGCGGGCAACCCGGCGCCGCGCAGGCTCGAGGGGCGTACGCGCCGGATCGTCGTCCTCTTCGGCGTGATCGCGCTCTGCACGGCGTACGGAGAAGGCGCTATGGCCGAGTGGGGCGCGCTCCATCTCGAACAGGACCTGCACGCCCACGCGGGCATCGCCGCCGTCGGATACTCGCTCTTCGCGCTCGCCATGACCGCCGGCCGCCTCTCGGGCACGACCCTGCTGGAGCGGCTCGGCCAGACCCGCACGCTGGTCGCGGGCGGCACCACGGCGGCTGCCGGCATGCTGCTCGGCGCGCTGGCGCCCACCGTGTGGCTCGCCCTGCTCGGCTTCGCGGTCACCGGCCTGGGACTCGCGAACATCTTCCCGGTGGCAGTGGCCAGGGCGGGCGCACTCGCGGGACCCGGCGGGGTCGCGGCCGCGTCGACGGTGGGCTACGGCGGAATGCTGCTCGGCCCGCCCTCGATCGGCTTTCTCGCCGACTGGTTCTCACTGCCGGTGGCGCTGACGACCGTGGCCGCGCTCGCCGGTGGCGCGGCCCTGATCGGCTACTCGGCGCGGAAGGCGTCCGTACCCCAGGGCGGCTGAGCACGCCGTCTCAGTCCGCCCCCCGTTGCGGGCGGACCATGGGAGCGACGTCGCCCCTGCGGGAGAACCGGGGACGCGGTTTCCGGGTCCGCGCCGTACCGCTGCCCCCGGGGAGCGTGAGCGCAGTGGCACAATCTGGAGCATGGAGACCGCCCGGCTGATCAAGTTCCTTGTCCACGAGGGCCAGTTGCTGGCGGCTGCCGCCGCCGAGGCGGGCTCCGACGCGATGGTGCCGACCTGTCCCGAATGGCAGGTGCGGGACCTGCTGCGGCACGTCGGGATGGTCCACCGCTGGGCGACCGCCTTCGTCACCGAGGGCCGTACCGAATACCACCCTGCCGAGGAACGGTCCGAGCTCGACGGCGACGAGCTGGTGGAGTGGTTCCGGGAGGGACACGGGCTGCTGGTGGCGGCGCTGAGCGAGGCGCCCGCGGACCTGCACTGCTGGACCTTCCTCCCCGCGCCGTCGCCGCTCGCCTTCTGGGCCCGGCGGCAGGCGCACGAGACGGCGATCCACCGCGTGGACGCCGAGTCGGCGCTGGGCGGCACACCGAGCCCGGTCGCCGCCGAGTTCGCCGCCGACGGCATCGCCGAGCTGCTGACCGGCTTTCACGGCCGCTCCCGCAGCCCGGTGCGCTCCGAGGCACCGCGTTCACTTCGCGTACGGCCGGTCGACACGGATGATGTGTGGACCGTATGGGTGTCCACCGACGCGCCCCGTACGGAGCCCAGCGAAGAGGGGCCCGCGGACTGCGAGTTGAGTGGTACCGCCGAGCAGCTCTATCTGACGTTGTGGAACCGGCTGCCGCTGTCCGCCGTGTCCGTCACGGGCGAGGCGGACCTCGCCCGGCTGTGGTGCGAGATGTCCCCGATCACCTGGTCGTAGCCCGGATCAGGCTGTCGGGTTCGCCAGCATCCGGGAGAGCACGGCACGCTGCAGCGGCTGCACCTCGGCGTGCCGGGCCCGGCCCGCCTCCGTGAGCGCGACCCGCACACCGCGCCGGTCCTCGCTGCACATCCCGCGGGTGACGAGGCCGTCCTTCTCCAGCCGCGCGACCAGCCGTGACAGGGCGCTCTGGCTCAGATGGACCCGGGACGCGAGCTCCTGCACCCGGAACGAGCAGTCGCCTTCCCCGGGGTTCTCGGCGAGCACATCGAGGACCTCGAAGTCACTGGCGCCGAGCCCGTGCCGGTGCAGCTCGCGGTCGAGCTCGCAGATCGTACGGGCATGCAGCGCGAGGACCCCCCGCCACTCGTCCACGAGCGCTCGCTCGGACTTCTTCGCCGCCATGACGGCACGGTAGCAGAAAAGACGGACTTTGTTGCATCGGAATTAAATGTATTTGCATTCAATGCATGCGCATGTACTGTCCTGCCCATGACCTCTCCGCTCACCGTCCCCGTAGCGCAGGAGCGCTGGAGCCCGCGACTCTGGGGCACCCTGCTCGTGCTCTGCGCGGCGATGTTCCTCGACGCCCTCGACGTATCGATGGTCGGCGTCGCCCTGCCCTCGATCGGGACCGATCTCGATCTCTCCACCTCGACCCTGCAGTGGATCGTCAGCGGCTACATCCTCGGATACGGCGGCCTGCTGCTCCTCGGCGGCCGCGCCGCCGACCTCCTCGGCCGGCGCCGGGTGTTCCTGATCGCGCTCGCCGTCTTCGCACTCGCCTCGCTCCTCGGCGGGCTCGTCGACTCCGGGCCGCTGCTCATCGCCAGCCGTTTCATCAAGGGCCTGAGCGCGGCGTTCACCGCGCCCGCCGGACTCTCCATCATCACCACCACCTTCAAGGAGGGCCCCCAGCGCAACCGCGCGCTGGCCATCTACACCACCTGCGCGGCCACCGGCTTCTCCATGGGCCTGGTGCTGTCCGGGCTGCTCACCGAGGTGAGCTGGCGCCTGACCATGCTGCTGCCCGCGCCCATCGCCCTGATCGCGCTGCTGGCCGGCATCAGGCTGATCCCGAAGAGCAGCCGCGAGGACTCCGGGAAGGGATACGACCTGCCGGGCGCCGTCACCGGCACGGCCTCGATGCTGCTGCTCGTCTTCACCGTCGTCCAGGCCCCCGAAGCGGGCTGGGCATCGGCACGCACCCTGCTGTCCTTCCTGGCCGTGGCCCTGCTGCTCACCACCTTCATCATCATCGAACGGCGCAGCCCGCACCCGCTGATCCGGCTGGGCGTGCTGCGCTCGGGCAGCCAGATCCGGGCCAATCTCGGCGCGGCCCTCTTCTTCGGCTCGTACGTCGGTTTCCAGTTCCTCGTCACGCAGTACATGCAGACCCTGCTGGGCTGGTCGGCGCTCCAGACGGCACTCGCCTTCCTTCCGGCAGGCGCCCTGGTGGCACTCTCCTCGACGAAGATCGGCTCGGTCGTGGACCGGTTCGGCACGCCGCGCGTGATCGCCGCCGGCTTCAGCCTCCTGGTCGTCGCGTACGCCCTCTTCCTCCAGATCGACCTCACACCGACCTACGCTGCCGTGATCCTGCCCTCGATGCTGCTGCTCGGCGCGGCCTGCGCCCTGGTCTTCCCCTCGCTCAACATCCAGGCCACCAGCGGCGTGGAGGACCACGAGCAGGGCATGGTCTCCGGCCTGCTGAACACCTCGATCCAGGTCGGCGGGGCGATCTTCCTCGCCGTCGTCACCGCGGTGATCACGGCGGGCGGCGGCACGGGCCGCTCCGCGCAGGCAGTGCTCGACAGCTTCCGGCCGGGCCTGGTGGTGGTCACCGCGATCGCGGCGGCCGGGCTGCTGATCACGCTGACCGGTCTTCGTACGCGCCGCAGCGGAGCGACCGTCCTGGTGGCGAAGTCCGTACCGCAGACGGAGCCGGAGCGGGTGACGGCCGGCGACTGACCGGCACCGTGCTCAAGGGGGCGGCGGCCGACGGGAGTTCTTGCCCGTCTGCCGCCGCCCTGTGACACTCCGTACATGGGGCGACGGACACAGGCGCAGCGGGACGCGATCACGGTCGAGATCGGCTTCGCCGTCGTCACCGGGGTCCTGGTGGGCGGACTGACGTTCCTGGCGATCGCCGGACCGATGATGGTGATCCCGATGTCGTCCGGCGCCGAGCACCGACTGGTCCTCGCGGGCGCCGTGGCCGGCCTGGCCGTCTTCGCCGTACGCGTCGTGCACGTCCTGTGGCGCTTTCCCGGCGGGGCGGGCAACGCCCGTCAGCCGAGCCAGCCCGGGCGCACCAACCCCGACTCGTAGGCCAGCACGACCAGTTGCGCCCGGTCGCGGGCGCCGAGCTTGACCATCGTGCGGCTCACATGTGTCTTGGCGGTGAGCGGGCTGACCACGAGTCTGCGGGCGATCTCCTCGTTCGAGAGGCCGATGCCGACGAGGGCCATCACCTCCCGCTCCCGTTCGGTGAGTTCGCCAAGACCCTCGGCGTCCGTGGGTGCCTTGGAGCGGGCCGCGAACTCCGCGATCAGACGGCGCGTCACGCCCGGGGAGAGCAGAGCGTCGCCCTGCACCACCGCCCGTACCGCACGCAGCAGTTCCTCGGGTTCCGTGTCCTTCACCAGGAAGCCCGAGGCTCCGGAGCGGATCGCGTCGAAGACATACTCGTCGAGCTCGAACGTGGTCAGCATCACCACCTTCACCTCCCCGAGCTGCTCGTCCTCGGTGATTTTCCGAGTGGCGGCGAGACCGTCGAGCTCAGGCATCCGGATGTCCATCAGCACGACGTCGGGGCGCAGTTCGCGCACCAGCCGCACCGCCTCCTCGCCGTCGGCCGCCTCGCCCGCCACCTCGATGTCCTGCTGGGCATCGAGCAGCGCGCGGAAGCCTGCCCTCACGAGCAGCTGGTCGTCGGCGAGCAGTACGCGGATCACATCGTCTCCTTCGGCTGCACAGGGAGGTCGGCCAGCACCCGGAAGCCACCGTCCGGCCGTGGTCCCGCCTCGATCGTGCCACCCAGTGCGGCGGCCCGCTCCCGCATTCCGACGAGGCCGTTGCCACTGCCGCCCGCGTCCGAACGGGTGGCCGGGCCGTCGTCGTCGATCCGCAGTCCGAGCCGGCTCGGCGCGTACGCGATCCGCACGCGCGCGGTGCGTGATCCCGAGTGGCGTACGACATTGGTCAGGCCTTCCTGGACGATGCGGAAGGCGGCCAGATCGGTGCCGGGCGAGAGCGCGGTGCGCTCCCCCTCCGTCTCGATCTCCACGCTCAGTCCGGCGCCGGCGGCCTGTTCGACGAGTTCGGGGAGCCGGTCGAGTCCGGGTGCGGGCGCTCGTGGGGCGTCGCCCGGCGTACGGAGTGTGTCGAGGACCTGGCGCACCTCGCCCAGGGCCTCCTTGCTCGCCGCTTTGATCGTGGTGAGCGCGGTACGGGCCTGCTCCGGGTTGGTGTCGAGCAGCGCGAGGCCTACGCCCGCCTGCACGTTGATGACCGAGATGGAGTGGGCGAGTACGTCGTGGAGTTCACGGGCGATCCGCAGCCGTTCCTCGTCGGCGCGGCGCTTCTCGGCGGCGGCGCGCTCGGCAACCTCGCGGGCCCACACCTCACGCCGTACGCGGACGAGCTCCGAGGCGGCGAGGACCGCCACCACCCAGGCGAGGACGACCAGTTCCTCTCCCCACGGCGCCGCGTCGTCATGGCCCGGTGGCAGATACTCGTACAACCAGTGCGCGATCAGCAGATGTCCTGCCCCGAGCCCGCCGACGGCCCACCAGGCGGCGCGCCGGTGCCCGGAGATGACGGCCGCGAAAGCGCCGACGGCGACGGTGAGGAAGACGGGGCCGTAGGGGTAACCGGCCCCGATGTAGACGAGCGCGATCGTGCACACGCCGAATACGGAGGCGACGGGCCGGCGGTTGCGCAGCAGCAGAATCGCCGGACCGGCAAGCAGCAGCACGTACCCAAAGGCGTCGAGAGGTTCACGGTCCGGCTGGCCGTGCGCGGCGAAGGTCGACCCCACCATCGCGAACACGGCCAGGGCGATCGTCGAGGGCCAGGGCACCCTGCCGGTGCTGCGCCGGGCGTCCCAGCGACGCAACGGCGGCGGTGGTCCTCCGCCCCGCGCCCAGGGGGGACCACCCCAGAAGGGGGTGCGCTGCTCATCCATACGGCCACGCTAGACCGGGCCGGGCGACCCGGGCGTCAGCCCGGCGTGGCGATCACACGTACTCCCTGTGCAGTACGTGATCTGCCTCAGGCCCGCACACCCCGCAGACCGACCTCGTGCGCGATGCGGGCCGCGGCATGGACGAAGAAGTCGTCCCGGTCCTCGACGGCACGGTTGAACTGGCCGAAGAGCTCGAAGGAGATCAGCCCGAACAGCTGCGGCCAGGCGCTCACCAGGGCCACCACGACGGCCGGCGGCAGATCGGGCGCGACGGTGGCGGTGAGGCGGTGGGCTTCGGGGCGCAGCTCCTCGGGGAGCGGGGGCAGCGCGATGCCGTCCGCGCGGTGGGCGTCACGGGCGATCGAGATCATCGCGAGTCCGACGCGGGAGGCGGGTCCGACGGTGTCCATGGGCGCGGAGTAGCCGGGGACCGGGGAGCCGTAGATCAGCGCGTACTCATGGGGGTGGGCGAGGGCCCAGGCGCGGACGGCCGAGCAGAGCGCGACCCAGCGGGCCGGGTGATCCTGGGGGTCGGGGGCGGCGGCCAGTGCGGTCTCGGCCGCTGCACCGACGGCGTCGTAGGCGTCGACGATGAGGGCGGTCAGCAGGTCGTCGCGGCTGGGGAAGTAGCGGTAGAGGGCGGAGGAGACCATGCCCAGTTCGCGGGCGACGGCGCGCAGGGAGAGCTTGGAGGCGCCCTCGGCGGCAAGCTGTCTGCGGGCCTCGTCCTTGATCGCTGCGGTGACTTCGACTCGGGCTCGTTCCCTGGCCCCTCGGATGGTGGTCATGGTGCCCATTCTTTCACGTTTCGGAGCAGTGCCCAACAATGAGAGCAGTGCTCTTGCTTTAGATCGCCAATCCAGTGCACACTGCTCTTAAGCGAGAGCACTGCTCTCCCAACCACAGGAGTCCACGATGTCGCAGGCGCACTACATCAAGCCCGGCCGCTTCGACAACATGCTCAACGGCACTGTCGCCTGGCTCGCCCGCCACGGCATCAGCCTCATGGGCACCGCCGAGCTCTCCGTACGCGGCCGCACCAGCGGCGAATGGCGGCGCATCCCGGTCAACCCGCTCCCCTACGAGGGCGGCCCGTATCTGATCTCCGCCCGCGGTCACTCCCAGTGGGTCCGCAACCTGCGGGCGGCCGGCGGCGGGCAGCTCCAGGTCGGCCGCAAGACCCAGCAGTTCACGGCGGTCGAGCTGCCCGACGAGGAGAAGCCGGCGCTGCTGCGCACCTACCTGGAGCGCTGGGGCTGGGAGGTCGGACGCTTCTTCGGTGACGTCAACGCCAAGTCCACGGACGAGGAACTCCTCTCCGCGGCGCACAAGCACCCTGTCTTCCGGATCACCGTGACGAAGTGAGCGCAGAGGCGGCCGACGCGCAGTTCGCGGTGCCGGACGAGGCGCCAGGCGGGCAAGCCACAGCGACCGACCAGGCGCCCGGCGCGCAAGCCACGGGCGAGCGGCGAGACGCCTCGGTGAACGGCGAGGCGCCCGTCCCCAGCGAGTCCGGGCCCCGGCCGCTCAGGCCGACGGTTCGCTCGGCTCCGCGCGGCGGTCGAACGCTTCCAGTGCCCGCCGCGCCATCGCGTGCGTACGCACCAGCCCCGCCAGCGTCGTCGATCCGCGCGTGATGTCCGCGAACGCCCGCCAGGCGGGCCGCAGACCGGTGATCGCCGCATGGAGAAGCCCCGGACGGCGCTCGAAGATCGCGAGCATCCGCCGTCCGACTCCCATCTCCACGCCAAGACCGGCCTTGATCGCGAACGCGTAGTTCAGCGCCTGACGCCTCGCGTCCACAGCGTCATGGGCCTCCGAGATCCGTACCGCCCACTCCCCCGCGAGCCGCCCCGACCGCAGCGCGAACGAGATCCCTTCCCTGGTCCACGGTTCGAGGAGACCGGCCGCGTCCCCGCACACCAGCACCCGCCCTCGCGACAGCGGCGAGTCGTCACTGCGGCACCGGGTCAGATGTCCGGAGGAGATGGCGGGCTCGAACCCGGCGAGCCCCAGCCGTGCGATGAAGTCCTCCAGATAGCGCTTGGTCGCCGCGCCCTCACCCCGGGCCGAGATCACACCGACGGTCAGGGTCCGCCCCTTGGGAAACACCCAGCCGTAACTGCCCGGCATCGGCCCCCAGTCGATGAGCACGCGCCCCGCCCAGTCCTCGGCCACCGTCGCCGGTACCGGGATCTCGGCCTCCAGGCCCAGGTCGACCTGGTCGAGCTTCACCCCGACATGTGCGCCTATCCGGCTGGCGCTGCCGTCGGCGCCGACGACCGCGCGGGCCAGCACGGTCTCGCCGTCGGCCAGCACCACGGCGACCGTGCGCCGGTCCGGCACGGAGGGTCCGTGCTGCTCGACCCGGGAGACGGTCGCGCCCGTACGCAGCGCGGCTCCCGCCTTCTGCGCCTGCTCGACGAGACCGGCGTCGAACTCCGGCCGGTTGATGAGCCCGAAGAGCATCCGCTTGGAGCGGCGCGTACGCGTCAACTTGCCGTTCAGCGAGAAGGTGACGGCGTGCACCCGGTCGAGCAGCGGCAGCTCGAAGCCCGGCGGCAGACTGTCGCGCGAGGGGCCGATGATCCCTCCGCCGCAGGTTTTGTAGCGGGGCAGTTCGGACTTCTCCAGCAGGAGCACCTGACGGCCGGCCACTGCCGCGGCGTAGGCGGCCGAGGCCCCGGCGGGCCCGGCGCCGACCACGACGACGTCCCACACCGGCTGGTCCTGCCCCGGCTCGTCGTGCTCACCCACGGCGTCTGCGTTCTCGCTGCTCACGATGTGCTTCTGCTCCCCATCCGAGGCGTGATCATGCTCTCGACGGCATCCTACGGCGCGGTCACTTCCTGCCCGTGGGAGGATCAACCACACATTCGCCGTACACATATCGCACAACGTCGCACCCACAAGGAGCGTGCCCATGACCGCCAATCCGATCGCCGAGACCATTGCGTCCCTGATGCCCCGCGCCAAGGCGGAGCTGACGGAACTGGTGGCCTTCCAGTCGGTGGCGGACGAGGCTGTGGCACCGAAGAGCGAGTGCGAGGCCGCCGCGAACTGGGTCGCCGACGCGCTGCGCACCGAGGGTTTCCAGGACGTCGCGCTGCTCGACACCCCTGATGGCTCGCAGTCGGTGTACGGGCTGCTGCCCGGCCCGGAGGGTGCGCGGACCGTGCTGCTCTACGCGCACTACGACGTCCAGCCGAAGCTGGACGAGACCGCCTGGGTGAGCCCGCCCTTCGAGCTGACCGAGCGCGACGGCCGCTGGTACGGGCGCGGTGCCGCCGACTGCAAGGGCGGCTTCATCATGCATCTGCTCGCGCTGCGCGCCCTCAAGGCGAACGGCGGCGTCCCCGTCACCGTGAAGGTGATCGTCGAGGGCTCGGAGGAGCAGGGCACGGGCGGCCTCGAGCAGTACGCGGAGGCGCACCCCGAGCTGCTGACGGCCGACGCGATCGTGATCGGCGACACCGGGAACTTCCGGGTGGGGCTGCCGACGGTGACGGCGACGCTGCGCGGGATGACGATGATCCGCGTCCAGATCGACACCCTTGACGGCAATCTGCACTCGGGCCAGTTCGGCGGCGCCGCGCCCGACGCGCTGGCCGCGCTCATCCGCGTACTGGACTCGCTGCGTGCCCCGGACGGTTCGACGGTGATCGACGGGCTCCCCGCGCAGGCCCAGTGGGACGGACTGCAGTACCCGCAGGACGAGTTCCGCAAGGACGCCAAGGTCCTCGCCGGTGTCTCTCTGACCGGCAACGGCACGGTCGCCGACCGCATCTGGGCGCGCCCCGCCGTCACGGTGATCGGCATCGACTGCCACCCCGTGGCGGGCGCGACCCCTTCCATTCCGGCAAGCGCCCGGGCCCAGATCAGCCTGCGCGTGCCGCCCGGCCAGGACGCGGCCGAGGCGACCAAGCTGCTGTACGCCCACATCGAGAAGCACACGCCCTGGAACGCCCGGGTCTCGCTGGAGCAGGTGGGCCAGGGCCAGGCTTTCCAGGCGGACGTCACGAGCCCGGCGTACACCTCGATGGCCGACGCGATGCGTGTCGCCTACCCGGGCGAGGAGATGCAGGCCTCCGGAATGGGCGGCTCGATCCCGCTGTGCAACACGCTCGCAGCGCTCTACCCCGAGGCGGAGATCCTGCTGATCGGCCTGAGCGAGCCGGAGGCGCAGATCCACGCGGTGAACGAGTCGGTCTCGCCCGAGGAACTGGAGCGGCTGTCCGTGGCGGAGGCGCTGTTCCTGCAGAACTACGCCGCGAGCTGACCGTCGGGCGCACGTCCACGCAGAGCCGAAGCCGTACGCGCAGACCCGAAGCGGTACGCGCAGAGCTGAGACCGTACGCGCGAAGCTGAAGCCGTACGCCCGCAGTGAAGGGCCCTCGCCTTGCGGCGGGGGCCTTTCCCACGGTCGGCGCATGGACGCCCGTATTGCCGTCCGGCGTACGGGAGTTGGAGGACGGGGAAGTCCTCGACTTCGGGGGCGGGGCGCGCGTGGTGTCCGTGCCCGGGCACACGGAGGGCGGCATCGGACTCCATCTCCCGGCGCACGGCGTCCTGTTCACCGGGGACGCGGTCGCCGCCGCACCGGAGCACGGCGGCGTTGTGATGGGCGCGTTCAACCTGGACCGTACGCGCACCGTGGAGTCGTTCCGGAAGCTGGCCGCTCTCGACGCGGACGTCGCCTGCTTCGGCCACGGCGATCCGGTGATCGGCGACGCCTCGTCCGCCCTGCGGGAGGCGTTCGAGCGCGACCACAGCCAACGCCCCCCGAGAGCGGCCCATCAGACCGGGACGCCCGCCTCCAGGTAGAGCGCGGAGCCCCGCTCCCGCGCCCTGAGCGCCCAGCGCAGCCGCTCGTAGCGCGTCGGCGGCAGCAGCTCGGCGGCCTCCTCCTCGGCGACGAACCGCCAGCCGCGCAGCTCCGATCCGGGCAGCAGCACCCGCCCTGCCTCACCGCTGTCCAGCCGGCCGCCGTCGTAGAGCAGTCGCAGTCCGCCGAAGCCAGGTGGCCGCGGCGCCTCCCAGTCGACCACCAACAGCCGGGGCACCTCGGCGAGTTCGATGCCCAGCTCCTCGGTCACCTCGCGCATCCCGGCGCGGGCGGGTGGCTCGCCGCGCTCCACCACGCCGCCCGGGAACTCCCAGCCGGGCTTGTAGGTGGGGTCGACGAGGAGCACCCGGTCCTCCTCGTCGAAGAGCAGTACTCCGGCGGCCAGTGTTTCGGCGGTCGGCTCGGGGGTCTGCACGATCTCGCAGACCGCGGCGTCCCCGCTGCGTACCGCCGTGGCTATGCGCCGTGCCGTCTGAACGGGGTCGAGCAGGCTGGTGTCGATGACATGCGCGTCGCCCCCGATCCAGTCGAGGGCGGCGAGGTACGGCTCGATGTGGTCGTACGCCCATTGCCTCACGCGCTGGTCGGCATCCGGGATGTCCGGCTCCTCGCGGGTGGCGATCCGTTCGCGCAGGATCGTTTCATCCGGTCGGAGCAGCACATGCCGCACCGGAATCCGGCGAGAGGCGAGACCGCCGAAGATCTCGTCGCGGTACTCCTGGCGCAGCAAGGTCATCGGCACGACCAGCACTCCGCCGAGCTCGCTGAGCAGCGCCGCCGCCGTGTCCACCACGAGGCGCCGCCAGATCGGCAGATCCTGGTAGTCGCTCACCTCGGCCAGGCGCTTCTGCGGCAGCAGACGGCGCAGCTGGCCGCCGATGAGTTCGGGGTCGTACAGCGTGCTGTTCGGGATCAGATCGATCAGTTCGCGCGCGGTACTGGTCTTGCCCGCTCCGAACGCACCGTTGATCCAGACAATCACGGTTCCCCCTCTTCCGTAGCCCACAGTGGATTGCCCGCAACACCCTGCCACGGAAACCCGTCTCGGGAACCCGCCGGTTGATCGTGGACGGCGTCGCGGACCCAACTGTGGCCGTGCTGTTGCCGGTTCACCACCACCGTGCGGGAACCTGGTGCGTCTTGGCCTACGAACCGACGGCTTCGCCGGACCGTGACACGGGGGCGGGGAGCGTCGTTGGAGCGGGAGAGACAAGGGGGTGCGGGATGCGCCGTACGGTGTTGGAGAGGTTTCCCGCCGGGGGCCCGCGCGGGAGCTGGCCGGCCGAGGAGTTCGCATGCGCCCGCCGGGACGAGGGCCTGGCGGCGGAGGTCGTGATGGACCTGGAGTCGGACGCGTTCCTGGTCGTCGTGCCGCAGCAGACCGCGGACGCGGTCACCTAGGGGGTGGCCCCCGCCCGGGGCGGGGGCCTGCGGATCAGCCCTTGGTGGAGCCGAGCGTGAGCCCGGCGATGAAGTGCCGCTGCAGCAGCAGGAAGACGAGCAGTGTCGGCAGCGCGACGATCACCGAGCCCGCGGCGAGCAGGTTGTAGTCGGTGAAGAACTGGCCGCGGAGATTGTTGAGCGCCGAGGTGACGGGGAGCTTGTCGCCGTCGGAGATGAAGACGAGCGCCCACAGGAAGTCGTTGTACATCCAGGTGAACTGGAGCGTGCCGAGCGCCGCGAGGGCCGGTCGGCACAGCGGCAGCGTGATGCGCCAGTACTGCGTCCACACGCTCGCGCCGTCCACGATCGCCGCCTCCAGGATCTCCTGCGGCAGCGTGCGCATGAAGTTGGCGAGTACGAAGACGCAGAAGCCGATCTGGAAGCCGACCTGGACGGAGATGACGGCCCAGTACGAGTCGAACATCGTCATCGAGTCGGACATCCAGTACGGCAGCGGGATGCGGTTGAACATGACGTACAGCGGAGTGACGATCACCTGCTGGGGCAGCAGATTGCCCGCGGTGAACAGCATCAGGAGCAGGATCGAGCCACGCATCTTCAGCCGCGCCACGGCGAAGGCGACGAACGAGGCGAAGAACAGCGCGAGAAGCACCCCCGGCACGGCGATGATGAGGGTGTTGACGAAGTACTTCGTCATCTCCGAGTCACTGAAGGCCTGCTGGTAGTAGTCGAAGGAGAGCTTCTTCGGCAGCGAGAAGTACCCGTGCTCGGAGGTCTCGTCGTACGGCCTCAGCGAGGCGTAGACCGCGAGCAGCAGCGGCGCGAGGAAGGCAAGCGAGACGGTCATCAAGAAGGCGTGCAGGCCCAGCCGTCCGGGGCGCAGGAGGCGCTTTCGGGGCTGTGCGGGCGGGGCGGGCCGGGCGGCAGCGGGCGCCGGGGCGGTGTCGATCGTCATCGGTTCTTCTCCCCACGGATCTCCTGGACCAGGTACGTCACGACGAATCCCATGGAGACGAGCAGCAGGACGACGGCGATGGCGGAGCCGAATCCGATCCGGCTGGCCTCGCCGATGATGTTGTCGGTGACGAGGACGGAGAGCAGCTCCAGGCCGTTTCTGCCCTTGTTGACCGCGTAGACGATGTCGAAGGCGCGCAGCGCTTCGATGACGGTGATGACGCCGACGATGACATTGACGGGCCGCAGGGTCGGGAAGACGACGCGGAAGAAGGTCTGCGCCTCACTGGCGCCGTCGATGGCGGCGGCTTCCTTCAGCGAGGGGTCGACGGCCTTGAGCCCGGCCAGGTAGAGGATCATCACATAGCCGGTGTGCCGCCAGGCCGCGGCCAGCAGGATCATCCAGAGGTTGATGTCGGGATCGCCGAGCCAGTCGGTGGGATTCTCGGTGTCCCCGAGGATCGCGTTGAGCGCGCCCTGGTCGCGGGAGAAGACCAGTTGGGCGATGAAGCCGACGACGGCGAGCGAGAGCACCACCGGCATGTACAGCGTGGACTGGTAGAAGCGGCTGAACCGCACGCCCCTGTCGATCAGGACGGCCAGCAGCAGCCCGAAGGGGGTGGCGACCAGCCCGAGGAAGGCCAGCCAGAGCAGATTGTGCCGGGCCGCCGGCCAGAACTGCGGATAGTCGGTGAAGAGGGTCTCGTAGTTCTTCGTACCGACCCAGGAGATGTCGCCTATGCCGTCCCAGCTGGTGAAGGAGAGGACGACGGACGCGAGGGTCGGTCCCCACACGATGGCCAGGTCGAGCAGGATCGGTATTCCCAGCAGCACGCCGAGGACGGCGAGGTCGCGGCGGGTGAAGCGCCGCGGGCCCCGCCGTGCGGCGCGCCTTGTGGTGCTCACGCTCGATCGCCCCCCGGAGTCCTTCAGGGTGCCCCCGGCGGCCTGGGGTTCCGGGCCGGGGAGGTGTTCCCCGGAAGATTGCAGCAGCGGCACGGCTGGTGGCTCCAAGTCGGTTGCGGCCGGTGTCGGTTCAGCCTTCGGCGGCGAAGATGGTCTTCTTCTGCCTCTCGATGCTGTTGACCAACCCATCCACGTCCTTCGGCTCGTTGATGAAGGTCTGGATGGCCGGAATCATCACCGTCGACGAGAAGTCGGGCCTCGTGTCGCGGTCCAGGAACTGCGAGATCTGCTTGGCGCCCGAGACGAGATCGACCGCCTTCTTCTGCAGCGGGGAGTACTTCGAGGTGTCGGCCTGGTCGCTCACCGCGATGTTGTTGGGGTCACTGGCGAGGTAGATGTCCTCCGCCTTGCCGGTGGCCAGCCACTTGAGCAGGTCCTTGGCGCTCTCCATGCTCTTGCTGTTCTTGAGTTCCTTGGACTTCTTCGCCAGCAGGAAGCCGTCGATGGGCGCCTCGACCGCGTCCTGGCCGTGCTCGGGGTTGATCTCCGGGAAGGGGAAGAAGTCGATGTCGGCCTGCTCTCCCTTGGGGAACTGGGCGCCGGGGTGCGGGAGTCCGAAGACGGCCATGCCCGCCTCCTTCTTCTGCAGGCTGGTCGCGGCCTCCTGCCAGGTGCGGCCGTTGGCACCGGGCTGGCAGTACGGGAGGATGCTGCGCCAGGTGTCGAAGACGTCCTTGACGCGCTTGTCGGTCCACGCCTCCTTGCCCGCCATCAGGTTCTTGTGGAACTCGTATCCGTTGCTGCGCATGTTGATGTAGTCGAACGTTCCCATCGCGGGCCAGCCGTCCTTGTCGCAGAACGCTATGGGGACGAGCTTGTCCTTCTGCATCTGCCTGGCGAGGGCTATGTACGCGTCGAGGGTCTTGGGAGCCTGGTAGCCGTACTGCTGGAAGACGCTCTTCCGGTGGAAGACGGCCCAGGGGTAGTAGTAGTACGGGGTGAGGTACTGCTTGCCGTCCTCGCCCGTCGACTGGGCCTTCAGCGCGGCCGAGAAGCCCTGGTAGCCCGCCCAGTTGTCGCTGATGTCGTGCAGCAGGCCCTTCTTGGCGAAGAACTGCATGCGGTAGCCCGCGAACCACATGAACACGGAGTCCGGCTTGCCCTGCAGATAGCGGTTGATGTTCTCCTGGAAGGTGTTGTGGTCAACGGTGTTGACCTTGACCTTCCGTCCGTCCTTCGACTGCTCCGCGTACGCGGCGAAGGCGTCGGCGAACGCCTTCTTCGGCACAGGGTCGGACGAGTTGGATCCCAGCTTGATGGTCTTGCCGTCCCCGCCGGGGCCGCTGTCGCAGGCGGCGAGCAGCGAGGGCAGCGCGATCGCACCTGCACCCACTGCCGCACCGCGCAGCAGACTCCGCCGGGACATCCGATGTCCTGCCACGCTCCCGGGCGCGGCAGGACCGTTGAACGATGACTGCGCCATGTCCCCTCCTCCGGGGTGCAACCCAACACAACCCAACGCGAGGATTGGATCTCACTCCCAGAAAGGGGTGTCGTCAAGGGTTTTGGCGAGACATCGAACAACCGTTACCGCTTCTTTTCAACAGACTCCAACACGCCCTACCGTAAACGCTCGCGACTGACTCACACCTGTAGCCGTCTCAAAATGCGCGAGTGCGGAGGAACGTAACGATGCATCACGTTCCTACCCGCAGTAACCCGCCCGCAGAGTCGTCGGAGCGCTGGCCGCGGCGCGCGCTGGTCACCGACGGCGGGAACCGTCTCGACTCCGGCCACGCCGACCGGCCACTGCTGAACGGCCGGTCTCAGGACCGGCCGCTGACGACGGCTGCCGCCTCGCCCTGCCTGCCGAGCAGGGCGGCAGCCGCCGCACCCACCAGACCGGCGTCCGTGCCCGTCAACGCCGGGGCCACCGTGAGGCGCTGGACGAAGGAGAGTGCGGCATAGTCGCGCAGCGAGCGGCGCAGCGGAGCGAACAGCACCTCGCCCGCGCCTGCCACTCCCCCGCCGATCACCGCGATCTCGATCTCCACCAGGGTCGCTGTGGCGGCGATGCCGGCGGCGAGCGCCTGGGCCGCGCGCTCGAAGGACGCGATGGCGACCGGGTTCCCCGCGCGGGCGGCGGCCGCCACCGCGGCGGCCGAGGTGTCGCCGTCGAGGCCGGGCAGCCAGCCGTTCTCCAGTGCCCGGCGTGCGATGTTCGGGCCGCTGGCAAGGCGCTCGACACAGCCGCGGGCACCACACGGGCAGAGGTCGCCGTCGAGGTCCACGCTGATGTGACCGATGTGCCCGGCGTTGCCGGTGGGTCCCGGGTGGAGCTTGCCGCCGAGGACAAGTCCGCCGCCGACACCGGTCGATACGACCATGCACAGCGCGTTGTCGTAGCCGCGGGCCGCGCCCTGCCAGTGCTCGGCCGCCGTCATCGCGACACCGTCCCCGACCAGCTCCACGGGGAGCCCGCCCACGGCCCCGCGCACCCGCGCGACCAGGGGGAACCCGCGCCAGCCGGGGACATTGACCGGGCTGACCGTGCCTGCGGATGCGTCCACGGGTCCGGCGCTGCCGATGCCGACGGCGCCGGCTCGCACCCAGAGCGGGGATGCGGCGAGCTCGCCGAGGACCGCCTCGACCGCGCGCATCACCGTCTCGCCGTCCTCCTTGGCCGGAGTCGGGCGCTGGGCCCGCACCAGGATCGTGCCGCTGCCGTCCACCAACGCGCCGGCGATCTTGGTGCCGCCGATGTCCAGCGCGGCGACGAGGTCGGTATGCATCGGTGTGGGATCCCCCATGGGAGCTGTCGGACCTGCGGGTTCGGTAACAGTCTCCATTCCCCTGACAACGTTGTCCAGGGCCTATGCTCGACGCCACACCCTCGCACACCCGACGACGAACAGGACAGCGCACTGTGGCCGAGACCGACCATCCCCTGGCTTCGCCCGGGCGCCCCAGAGGCCCCGAGCCCCGCTACGGCAATCGGCCCACCATGAAGGATGTCGCAGCCCGGGCGGGCGTAGGCCTCAAAACGGTCTCCCGGGTGGTCAACGGCGAACCGGGTGTCACCCCCGACACCGAGCGCCGGGTGCAGGAGGCCATCGAGTCCCTGGGCTTCCGCCGCAACGACAGCGCGCGCGTCCTGCGCAAGGGCCGCACCGCCTCCATCGGGCTCGTCCTCGAAGATCTCGCCGACCCCTTCTACGGCCCGCTCAGCCGCGCAGTCGAGGAGGTCGCCCGCGCGCACGGCGCGCTGTTGATCAACGGTTCCAGCGCCGAGGACCCGGACCGTGAGCAGGAGCTGGTGCTGGCCCTGTGCGCCCGCCGGGTCGACGGGCTGATCGTGATTCCCGCGGGTCATGACCACCGCTATCTGGAACCCGAGATCAAGGCCGGTATAGCGACGGTGTTCGTGGACCGGCCGCCCGGTCAGATCGACGCCGACGTGGTGCTCTCGGACAGCTTCGGCGGCGCCCGCGCGGGCGTGGCCCATCTGATCGCGCACGGACACCGCCGCATCGGCTTCATCGGCGACCAGCCCCGTATCCACACGGCCGTCGAGCGGCTGCGCGGCTATCGCGCCGCCATGGAGGACGCCGAGCTCACGGTGGACGAGTCCTGGGTGTCCCTGGGCTCCACCGGGCCGGAGCGGGTGCGTGCCGCCGTGACCGCGATGCTGACCGGTCGCGACCCGGTCACCGCGATCTTCGCGGGCAACAACCGCGTGACGGTGACGGCGGTACGGGCGCTGGCCGAGCGCGAGCGGCCGGTCGCCCTGGTCGGCTTCGACGACATCGAGCTGGCCGACCTGCTGGGCATCACGGTCATCGCCCAGGACGCCGCGACGCTGGGACGTACCGCGGCCGAGCGGCTGTTCCGGCGTCTCGACGGCGCGGACGACGCGCCCTCGCAGGTGGCGCTGGAGACGATGCTGATCCCGCGCGGTTCGGGCGAGATCCCCCCGTCAGCAGACGGGTAGGCCCGGCACCGGCTCGTCGTTGTCGCCGCCCTTGATGTAGACGTCGCTGACGAGGACATTGGTGTTTCCGCTGTCGTCGTCGGTCTTTGCCCACCAGACGTTCGTCCACTGGCCGTAGGTCTCGCGGCGGCCCAGATTCAGCTGGCAGTAGAAGTAGTTGGTGCCCGCGTTCAGCGTGCCCACCCTGGTGCCGGACGCGGTGTACGAGTTCGCCGTGCGCCAGACCTCGCAGTTGTACTTCCCGCCGCCGATCGCGTGGCAGGCGGCTGCCGGGGTCGGGTCCGGCCCGCCGCCGGTCGACGAACCGCCGCCCGTGGTCGTGGTGCCGGAGCCGCCCGTAGTACTGGTGCCGCCGGTGGTGCCGGAGGATCCCCCGGTGGCCGAACTGCCGCCCGTGGTACCGGAGTCGGAAC
Organism: Streptomyces sp. NBC_00885; assembly: GCF_045207475.1. Classification (NCBI taxonomy): domain Bacteria; kingdom Bacillati; phylum Actinomycetota; class Actinomycetes; order Kitasatosporales; family Streptomycetaceae; genus Streptomyces; species Streptomyces sp. NBC_00885. Next base: position 7,604,849 of record NZ_CP108796.1, on the reverse strand, counting down.
CTCCGGAGGCCGTGCCGGGCGCCGGCGGCTTCGCCGACTTCGACGGCGGCCTGGTGGCGCCCTTGTCGGTGGGCTCGCCGCTCGGGCTCTGCTTCCTGTCCGTGTGGCTCCCGCCGGGCTCCCCGGGCTCGCTGGAACTGGCGGCCGGGCTCTCGCCCCTGCCGCCGGCAAGCTCGCTGCCCTTGGTGCCGTCCCCGCCCCGGCCGACGAGTGCGTACGTCACGCCTCCTCCGGCAAGCAGGACGGCGAGGACTCCGGCGGCGACCAGGGCCCGCGCCCGACCACGGCCGCCGGACGCGGGAGCCGGGGCATGCGCAGCCGCGGCGGCGTCAGGCTGCGGCGCGGCCTGCGGCACGGCGGGGCCGAAGCCCTCGGGCCGGTGCGGCATCGCGTTGAGCTCGGTCGGCACCCGGGTCGACGGGTCCGGCGCAGGCCGCGCCACGGACCCGAGCGACACGGTCGGTGTGCCGGTGTCCTGACCCCCGGCCACCGCAGTCAGCAGGCGGGCCGCGGTGTCCGCGTCGGGTCGCTGCGCCGGGTCCTTGTGCATCAGCTGCCGCAGTACGGGTGCGAGCGCCGCGGCCCGGCGCGGCTCGGGCAGCGGATCCACGACGATGGCGTTCAGCGTCGACCAGGTGGAGGTGCGGCGGAACGGGGCGGAGCCCTCGACAGCCGCGTACAGGGTCGCGCCCAGTGCCCAGATGTCGGAGGCCGGTCCGGGCTTCTGGCCCTGGGCGCGTTCGGGCGCCAAGTAGTCTAGCGAGCCGACCAGTTCGCCGCTGCGTGTCAGATGGGTGGTGGAACCGTCGCCCGGATCGTCGATCGCGGCGATGCCGAAGTCGGTGAGCACCACCCGGCTTCCCCCATAGCCTTCGGCATGGGAGGTACCCCCACCTTCGAGCAGCACATTGCCGGGCTTGACGTCGCGGTGCAGCACGCCGGCGCGATGGGCGGCGCCCAGCGCCTCCAGCACCCTGGCGCCGATGGCGGCGGCCTCGCGCGCGTCGATGACGCCGCGTTCGCTCAGCACATCGTCCAGCGAGGGGCCGTCGATGAGCTCCATGACGATGACCGGGCGGCCCTGGTGCTCGGCGACGTCGTGGACGGCGATGACCCCGGGGTGGCGTACGCGCGCGGCGGCACGGGCCTCGCGCTGCATACGCACTGTCAGGTCGGCCAGTTCGGGGCCCGAGGAGTCGGTATAGGTGCGCAGTTCCTTGACGGCGACCTCGCGGCCGAGCACCTCGTCGAAGGCCCGCCACACGACGCCCATGCCGCCGCGGCCCAGCTGTTCGATCACCCGGTAGCGGCCGGCGAGCCGCTCGTTCTCCCCCGAAGACACCGCTGCCCCGATCCTGATGCGACTGTGGTCGCGTACAGACTAAGGGTCAGCGGTGACAGCCCCGGCGGCTGTTACTCGGCTGTGGCAGTGAGGTCTCCGCGGCGCGGCGCGGCGAATCCGTCCAGATCGGCACGGGTCAGACCGGTGAGCCGGGCCACCTCGGCGGTGTCGAGGGCGCCGCAGTCGATGCCGCGCAGCAGATAGCTGCTCAGCGCCTTGGCGGTGGCGGGCTCGTCCATGACGTCGCCGCCCGCGTGGTTGGCGTAGGCACGAAGGCGTGCCGCGGCCTGCTCGAAGCCCTCGCGGTAGAAGGCGAACACGGCGGCGTAGCGGGTCGGCAGATGGCCGGGGTGCATGTCCCAGCCCTGGTAGTAGGCGCGCGCCAGCGCGCGGCGGGTCAGGCCGTAGTGCAGCCGCCAGGCGTCGTGGACCTTCTCCGTGGTGCCGACCGGCAGGACGTTGGTGGAGCCGTCCGACACACGTACGCCGGTGCCCGCGGCGGCGACCTGCATGACGGCCTTCGCGTGGTCGGCGGCCGGGTGGTCGCTGGCCTGGTAGGCGGCGCTGACGCCGAGGCAGGCGCTGTAGTCGAAGGTGCCGTAGTGCAGTCCGGTGGCCCTGCCCTCGGCGGCGTCGATCATCCGGGCCACGGCCGCGGTCCCGTCGGCAGCGAGGATGGACTGGCTGGTCTCGATCTGGATCTCGAAACCGATGCGACCCGCGTCCAGGCCGCGGGCCTTCTCGAAGGCTTCGAGCAGCCGGACGAACGCGGTCACCTGCTCCGGGTACGTCACCTTGGGCAGCGTGAGCACAAGTCCGTCGGGCAGTCCGCCGGCCTCCGTCAGGCCAGTCAGGAAGATGTCGAGGGTGCGGATGCCGCGCTCGCGTACGGCGGCCTCCATGCACTTCATCCGGATGCCCATGTACGGGGCGGCGGTGCCGTTGCGGTACGCCTCGGTGATCAGCCGGGCGGCGCGGGCGGCGTGCGCGTCCTCCTCGGCGTCGCCGCGGCCGCCGTAGCCGTCCTCGAAGTCGATGCGCAGATCCTCGATGGGCTCGCGCTCCAGCTTGGCCCGTACGCGGTCGTGGACGGGGGCGGCGAGTTCGTCGGAGAGGCCGAGGACGGCGGCGAAGGACGCGGCGTCCGGGGCGTGCTCGTCGAGCGCGGCCAGCGCCTGGTCGCCCCAGGAGCGGATGCTGTCGGCGGCGAAGGCGTCACCGGGGACGTAGACGGTGTGGACGGGCTGGCGCGTGCCGGGGTCTCCCGGGTAGCGGCGGGCGAGCTCCGCGTCCACCGGCGCGAGGGAGGCGCTGATGCCCTCGCTGACCACGCCGGCGAGGCTCGTTGCCACCTTCTCCTGCTGACCCATCCGTACCCTCCTGTTTTCCGCTCCACGGAATCAACAATCCGTATAGCGAAGTTAATAGGCGGTGACGACCTGCGTCAATGGTCGCCCGAATGACGGCGGGGCCGCGCGGTGACCAACACCGCGCGGCCCCGGCCGCTCAAGACTTGCGCAGGTCAGCCCTTGCGGCTGTTGACCTCTTCGGTCAGCTGCGGGACGACCTCGAACAGGTCGCCGACCACGCCGTAGTCGACCAGGTCGAAGATCGGGGCCTCGGCGTCCTTGTTGATGGCCACGATGGTCTTCGAGGTCTGCATACCGGCCCGGTGCTGGATCGCGCCGGAGATGCCGGAGGCGATGTACAGCTGCGGGGAGACCGACTTGCCGGTCTGGCCGACCTGGTTGGAGTGCGGGTACCAGCCGGCGTCCACCGCGGCACGCGAGGCGCCGACGGCGGCACCGAGCGAGTCGGCCAGTGACTCGATGATGTGGAAGTTCTCGGCGCCGTTGACGCCACGGCCGCCGGAGACCACGATCGCGGCCTCGGTCAGCTCGGGGCGGCCGGTCGACTCGCGCGGGGTGCGGGAGACGACCTTGGTGCCGGTGGCCTTCTCGGAGAAGGAGACCGCGAGGGCCTCGACGGTGCCCGCGGCCGGGGCGGCCTCCACGGCGGCCGAGTTCGGCTTGACCGTGATGACCGGAGTGCCCTTGGAGACACGGGACTTGGTGGTGAAGGAGGCGGCGAACGCGGACTGCGTGGCCACCGGGCCCTCGTCGCCGGCCTCGAGGTCGACGGCGTCGGTGATGATGCCGGAGCCGATACGGACCGCGAGGCGGGCCGCGATCTCCTTGCCCTCGGCGGAGGACGGGACGAGCACGGCGGCCGGCGAGACGGCCTCGTACGCGGCCTGCAGCGCGTCCACCTTCGGCACGACGAGGTAGTCGGCGAACTCGGGGGCGTCGGCGGTCAGCACCTTGACCGCGCCGTGCTCGGCGAGGGCGGGGGCGGTGGCCTCGGCGCCGGAGCCGAGCGCGACGGCGACCGGCTCGCCGATGCGGCGGGCCAGGGTCAGCAGCTCCAGGGTGGGCTTGCGGACGGCGCCGTCCACGTGGTCGACGTAGACGAGAACTTCAGCCATGGGATTGCTCTCCTGCGAATGCGAAGTGTCTGGGGGCGGTTGGGGAACTGGCCGAAGCTCAGATGAACTTCTGGCTCGCGAGGAACTCTGCGAGCTGCTTGCCGCCCTCGCCCTCGTCCTTGACGATCGTGCCGGCGGTGCGGGCCGGACGCTCGGCCGCCGAGTCCACCGCGGTCCAGGCGCCCTCGAGGCCGACCTCGTCGGCGTCGATCTCGAGGTCCTCCAGGTCCAGGGACTCCACCGGCTTCTTCTTGGCGGCCATGATGCCCTTGAAGGACGGGTAGCGGGCCTCGCCCGACTGGTCCGTCACGGACACGACGGCCGGCAGGGACGCCTCGAGCTGCTCGCTCGCGGTGTCACCGTCGCGACGGCCCTTGACGACGCCGTCCTCGACCGAGACCTCGGAGAGCAGCGTGACCTGCGGGACGCCCAGCCGCTCGGCGAGGATCGCCGGGAGGACACCCATGGTGCCGTCCGTCGAGGCCATACCGGCGATGACCAGGTCGTAGCCGGTCTTCTCGATCGCCTTGGCGAGCACCAGCGAGGTGCCCATGACGTCGGAGCCGTGCAGGTCGTCGTCCTCGACGTGGACGGCCTTGTCGGCGCCCATGGAAAGCGCCTTGCGCAGGGCGTCCTTGGCGTCCTCGGGACCGACGGTCAGCACGGTGATCTCCGCGTCGTCCGCCTCGTCGGCGATCTGCAGCGCCTGCTCGACCGCGTACTCATCCAGTTCCGACAGCAGGCCGTCGACGTCGTCGCGGTCGACGGTCAGGTCATCGGCGAAGTGCCGGTCGCCGGTGGCGTCGGGCACGTACTTCACACAGACAACGATCCTCAGGCTCACGCCGGCTCTCCTACTGCATCGTCTCTACTGAGCTGCCTTCTGTTGGCAGCATAGGCGCCTTGCACCGCGGATCCCGGTTGGGGCGGGCCGCGCACCGAACGAAATATTACTCGTCAGTACACCCAGCTCTTTCCCCATATGCAAGCGCTTAGTACTGTGACCTTGCCAACGCTGCGTAACCGCTAACTCTCAGTCCCTCAGGGCGTTGAAACGGCCTTGGTGATAGAGCAGCGGACGGCCGGCTCCCGCGGGGTCGCCGACGACGGCCTCGGCGATCACGATGCGATGGTCCCCGGCCGGGACACGGTTGATGATCCGGCACACCAGCCAGGCCAGTACGCCGTCCAGAACGGGCACGCCTTCGGGGCCGGTGCGCCAGGAGGTCGGCGGTGCGAAGCGGTCGGCGCCGCTGCGGGCGAAGGTGGCGGCCAGATCGCGCTGGTGCTCACCGAGTATGTGGACGCCTATGTGCTCGGCCCGGGCGATGACCGGCCAGCTGGAGGACGAGGCCCCCACCCCGAAGGAGATCAACGGGGGCTCGGCGGCTACCGAGTTGAGAGATGTGGCGGTGAATCCGACAGGGTTCTCACCCTGGGCGGTGATCACCGCGACGCCTGCGGCATGCTGCCGGAAGACGGAGCGAAGCAGGTCGGGAGAGGCCAGCTGAGGAGTGCCGAGTTCGGGCGAGGCCGTCATGTTGTCCTTCTGGAGGGATGCGAGCGGGGCGGCGGTGGTTGTTCACACAGCCGGACAGCGCGCGCTCGCGTTCCGGGCGAGGTCCACATGAGCCCGCCGGTGGAGAAGGAGTTCTGAAGGCACTGCGTCAGCGTGACGATGCATGGCGGGTGCAGTCAAGCGCGTTCCACGATGTGCGACACGTGTCACGGGGCGTCACACCGCCTGCCCCAGTGCGGCGATGACATCCGCTCTGCGGGGCTGCCCCGAAGCGCGGGTGACGATACGGCCGTCCGCGTCGAGCACCAGCACGGTCGGCGTCCTCAGAATGCCGAGCTCCCGGACCAGCTCGAGCCGCTCCTCAGCGTCGATCTCGACATGGGTGACTCCGTCGACCATGCCGGTGACTTCGGCGAGGGTGCGCCGGGTGGCCCGGCACGGCTGACAGAAGGCACTGGAGAACTGCACGAGCGTCGCCCGCTCACCGAGCTCGGCACCCAGCTCGTCCGCGCCGAGCCGTCTGCCGGCATCCCGTCCGCGCACCTTCAGCCTCCCGCCGCTGCGTTGCCGCCACACGCCGAACACGCTCGCCGCCGCGAGCGCCACCGCACACACCAAAGATGCGGTCGTCCCAGACTCCAGCATTCACGAGACTGCAAGGATTCCCGCACCGCTCCCGCCGATCGGCTGCGCGATACTGAGACCCGGATGCGCACTCGCCGCCGCGTTCCTCAACGCCGCATTCGGGTACTGCCTGGGGTGTGAGCTGTTTCTGCTGCTGCGCCGCGGGGCGCCTGTCCGGTCATGATGTGACAAGAAGGACGTGAGAAGAATCTCGCCCGCCCAAGGCCTCAGGACTGGTCAGCACGCCGCACATGGGGCACGATCTGCCCAATGCCGAAAACCTACGGCTGCGTAACTTCCGCCGGGAGTACCCTCCCCGGGCACAACAGAAGGGTCTTCTCCAGATGGCAGAGCTCGTCTATCGGCCGGTCATCGGCGCCGCTCGAACCATGTTCAAGGCGCTGGACCTGAAGATCGACACTCAGGGTTCGGAGAACATCCCGCGCTCGGGCGGCGCTGTGCTCGTGAGCAACCACATCAGCTACCTGGACTTCGTCTTCACCGGCCTCGCGGCGCTCCCCCAGAAGCGCCTCGTGCGTTTCATGGCGAAGGAGTCCGTCTTCCGGCACAAGATCTCCGGCCCGCTGATGCGCGGAATGAAGCACATCCCGGTGGACCGCAAGCAGGGCGAGCAGGCCTACGCGCACGCGCTGGCGTCGCTGCGCGCCGGCGAGATCATCGGCGTGTTCCCCGAGGCCACGATCTCGCAGTCGTTCACCCTCAAGTCCTTCAAGTCGGGTGCGGCCCGTCTCGCCCAGGAGGCCGGCGTACCGCTGATCCCGATGGCGCTGTGGGGCACCCAGCGGATCTGGACCAAGGGCCGCCCGCGCAACTTCAAGCGCAGCCACATCCCCGTGACGATCCGGGTGGGCGAGCCGGTGGAGGCTCCCGCCGACCAGTACGCGGGCGCGATCACGCGCCGGCTGCGCGAGCGGGTGCAGGAGCTTCTGGAAGCGGCGCAGCGCGCCTATCCCGTACGCCCCAAGGACGCGAGCGACACCTGGTGGGTGCCCGCGCACCTCGGAGGTACGGCGCCGACGCCCGCCGAGGTCCGCGAGGCGGGTTGAAGCGTTACACCTGGGGCTGGGGCGGGTGGACCGTGATCCGCGCCCCGGGGCTCAGCTTTTCCAGCGACTCGGCGAGTTCGGCGGCTGCGGCCCCGAGCTCGCCGATCGTCATGGGGGCCATGGACTCCAGCAGGAACAGCGCGTTCACGGACTGTTCGGTGAGCCGGGTCCGTACGCCCTGCCGCCAGTTCCAGCGCCGGCAGGTGACGCCCTCGTCGTCGCACCAGACGACCTCGCCCGCCTCCGGATGCTCCACGGTCTCCTCGCCGCCCGCGACGGTGACGAACGGCTCGTCTCCCGTGGCGCGCAGCAGCCTCATCCCGCCCTTGATGTGGTCGGTGTCCTCGCCGCCGACCGGGATGAGATGGGCCACGCTGACCGCGTTGTAGGCGTCGACCAGCAGATTGATCCGCGGCAGGCCGCCGTCCGCGAGCGCGCGCCTGGCGAGCGCCTCGGCGGAGTTGCGGGTGCGCGACGGCTTGGCGCCGAAGGCGGCGTACGCCTCGCGCCAGGCGGCGATGTGCGGGTCCTCGTGCGGGGCGCGCGCGCCGAGCCGCTCCGCGAGCCGGCGGGCGGCGTCGTCGAGGAGCGCCGAACTGTCCGCACTGCTGGGCCCGTTGACCAGACCGCGAGCCTCGACGGCGACGTGGGTGAAGCCGGGCGCGATCGCCCGGACCTCGTCGGAGACGGTGAGCGTGAGCGTCATGGTTCTTCGTGCCTCACAGTTCGGCTGGGTACAGGGTCCGGAGGATGTTCTGGCCGGACGCCGGACCTGAGGGCGTCGAGCACGACCGGATGCGGTACATCATAGAGCACCGAATAGTGCATCTCATTGGACTCGGTCGAGCGTAAGGAAGTGGCCGGCCGGAAGTCAATGACTTTCCGGCCGACCACATAGGTGTGCAGGCTTCGCGCCGGCCCTAGGTCCTGTCCGGTCGATCAGGCCGGATCAGCGAGCGGGGTCTGGCGTGGTGCATCGCAGGCCGGAGGATGGGGGTCCCCCCGCCGAAGGCAGGGGGCGAGCCCACCCGGAGCGTAGGCGACTACGACAACGGTGGGGGTACCTCCCGTGCCCGGAGGGCTACGGGGGAGAGGTGCCGTGCCAGGGCACGCGAGCCCGGCAAGATCGGCAGGACAGGGCCTAGTGCGCCATCTCTTCCTTCAGCGCCTGGACGAAGGAGTCGACATCGTCCTCGGTGGTGTCGAAGGAGCACATCCAGCGGACATCGCCGGCCGCCTCGTCCCAGAAGTAGAAGCGGAAGCGCTTCTGCAGCCGCTCGCTCACATCGTGCGGCAGACGCGCGAAGACGGCGTTGGCCTGGACGGGATGAAGGATCTCCACACCGTCCACGGTGCGTACGCCGTCGGCCAGCCGCTGGGCCATGGCATTGGAGTGCCGGGCGTTGCGCAGCCACAGATCGCGGGCGAGGAGCGCCTCCAACTGCACCGATACGAAGCGCATCTTGGAGGCCAGCTGCATCGACAGCTTCCGCAGATGCTTCATATGGCTCACGGCGTCCGGGTTGAGGACGACCACGGCCTCGCCGAACAGCATGCCGTTCTTGGTACCGCCGTAGGACAGGACGTCGACGCCGACGGCGTTGGTGAAGGCGCGCATCGGCACATCCAGCGACGCGGCCGCGTTGGCTATCCGGGCCCCGTCGAGATGGACCTTCATGCCGTGCCCGTGGGCGTGGTCGACGATCGCCCGGATCTCCTCCACCGTGTAGACCGTGCCCAGTTCGGTGTTCTGGGTGATCGACACGACCTGCGGCATCGCCCGGTGCTCGTCGTCCCAGCCCCACGCCTGCCGGTCGATGAGCTCGGGCGTGAGCTTGCCGTCGGGAGTCGGTACGGTCAGCAGCTTCAGCCCGCCCATCCGCTCCGGCGCGCCGCCCTCGTCGACATTGATGTGCGCCGACTCGGCACAGATCACCGCGCCCCAGCGGTCCGTGAGCGCCTGGAGCGCCGTGACGTTCGCGCCGGTGCCGTTGAAGACCGGGAAGGCCTCGGCCGTCGGGCCGAAGTGGCTGTGCATGACCCGCTGGAGGTGCTCGGTGTACGCGTCCTCGCCGTACGCGACCTGGTGACCGCCGTTGGCGAGCGCGAGCGCAGCAAGGATCTCGGGGTGGGCGCCGGCGTAGTTGTCGCTGGCGAAGCCCCGTACCGCTGGGTCGTGATGGCGTCGGGCGTCGGTCTTCGGCGGTGTCACGGCTTGGGCGTCAGCCACAGGCGCTGTCCATTCGCTTCCCGGGCGGGCCGGTCCCAGACTCCGGCGATGGCCTCGGCCAGTTCAGCCACGTCCGTGAAGCCCGCGAATTTCGCGTTCGGGCGCTCGGCGCGCATGGCGTCGTGCACGAGTGCCTTGACGATCAGGATGACAGCAGCGGCCTTCGGGCCGTCCTCGCCCCCCGCCTTGCGGAAGGCGTCGCCGAGGGCGAGCGTCCAGGCCTCGGCCGCGGCCTTGGAGGCGGCGTAGGCGGCGTTGCCCTCGGTGGGCTTGCTCGCCCCGGACTGGCTGACCAGTACGAAGCGGCCCCTGTCGCTGCGCTGCAGCGGCTCCTGGAAGGCGAGGGAGGTGTGCTGAACCGTACGGATCAGCAGCTTCTCCAGGAAGGTCCAGTCGGCCAGTTCGGTCTCGGCGAAGGTGGCGCTGCCGCGCCAGCCGCCGACGAGATGGACCAGGCCGTCGATGCGGCCGAACTCCTTCTCGGTCTGGTTCACCCAGTCCCGCGTCGCGGCCAGGTCGAGCAGATCGACCGTGTCGCCGGTGACGGTCGCTCCGCCGTGCGCGTACCGGGCGGCGTCGACCGCCTCGGCAAGGCGGGCGGTGTCCGCGTCGGAGGCCACGACGATCGCCCCGGCGTCGGCGAGCTTGAGCAGGGTGGCGCGGCCCGCAGGACCGGCCGCTCCGGCCACCGCGATCACGGCACCGTCCAGCGCCCCGTTGCCGTTCGTGTTCATAGACCTGGCCTCCTGGGTACGAGTGCTCACGCGGCTGCCTGCTCGACGCTCGCCGCGGTGATCCCCTTGGTGGAGGCGATCACGTTCTTCAGCTTCTTGGAGAGCGCCTCATAGAACATGCTGAGCGGAAACTCGTCAGGAAGCACGTCGTCGACAAGTTTGCGCGGCGGCTGCGTCAGATCGAGAGCATCGGGACCCTTGGCCCAGCGGGAGCCGGGGTGCGGCGCGAGGTACGTCGAGACCAGGTCGTACGCGGCGAACCAGTGCACGAGCTTGGGACGGTCGATGCCGTCGCGGTAGAGCTTCTCGATCTCGGCGCAGAGCTCGTTGGTGACCTGCGGGGCGCGGTCCCAGTCGATCTTCAGCTTGTTGTCGGTCCAGCGCACCACTTCGTGCCTGTGGAGGTACGCGAAGAGCAGCTGTCCGCCGAGACCGTCGTAGTTGCGCACCCGGTCGCCGGAGACCGGGAAGCGGAACATCCGGTCGAAGAGCACCGCGTACTGCACGTCGCGGCCGTGCCGGTTGCCCTCGGCCTCCAGCTTCACGGCCTCCTTGAAGGCGGTGAGGTCGCAGCGCAGCTCCTCCAGGCCGTACATCCAGAACGGCTGGCGCTGCTTGATCATGAAGGGGTCGAAGGGCAGGTCGCCATGGCTGTGGGTGCGGTCGTGGACCATGTCCCAGAGCACGAACGCCTGCTCGCAGCGCGACTGGTCGGCGACCATCTCGCTGATGTCCTCGGGAAGTTCGAGACCGAGGATGTTCACGGCCTCCTCGGTGACGGCGCGGAAGCGGGCCGCCTCGCGGTCGCAGAAGATGCCGCCCCAGGCGAAGCGCTCGGGGGCCTCGCGCACGGCGATCGTCTCCGGGAAGAGAACCGCGGAGTTGGTGTCGTAGCCCGCGGTGAAGTCCTCGAAGGTGATGCCGCAGAAGAGGGGGTTGTCGTAGCGGGTGCGCTCGAGCTCGGCGAGCCACTCGGGCCAGACCATGCGCAGCACGACCGCTTCGAAGTTGCGGTCCGGGTTGCCGTTCTGCGTGTACATGGGGAAGAGGACCAGGTGCTGCAGCCCGTCGACACGGGCGGCGGCAGGCTGGAAGGCGAGCAGCGAGTCCAGGAAGTCGGGGACCGTGAAGGAGCTGTCGGCCCACTTGTGCAGATCGGCGACGAGCGCACGGTGGTAGGCGGCATCGTGCGGCACCAGCGGGGACAGCTCTTCCACGGCGTCGATCACGCGGTCGAGCGCGGCTTCCACGGTGACACGGGCGGGGGCGCCCTCGGCGTCGAAGTCGATCGAGCCGTCCTTGGACTGCCAGGGGCGGATCTCCTCGACGGCACTCTTGAGCTTCGGCCAGGCCGGGTGCTCAATCACCGGGGCAGCATTCGGTATGCCCCCCACTGCTGGGTCCTGCACAAGAATTTCCGTCATGTCACTTCCTCCACAGGAGAACCTCGCGTCAAGACACCGTATCCGTGCATGGTTATCCCGTACAAGTGAAGCCTTGGGAAATTATCCTGCCCCGCCACATGATCACCGGAGGTTTTGCGGCCGACGCCCGTCAACCCGGGCATGACGCGCCCACGGGCGAGTGACACGGTTCACGCCACCGCGACGCCGACGGGCCCGCCGGCGTCGCGGTGGGCAGAGCGGAGCACTCCACTCCCCCGCGCGCGAGCGGTCCCATCGCGAAGGCGGGCCATTAGGCTGCGAGCTTGCCGTGCGGCTGCCGGGATGCGCCGCGCGGGAGCCGCAGTCGACGGAAGCGAGAGAATCTTGACTTTCCTCACCATCGGTCATCGCGGGGTCATGGGCGTCGAGCCGGAGAACACCCTGCGCTCCTTCATCCGTGCCGAACAGTCCGGCATGGACGCCATCGAACTGGATCTGCATCTCAGCAAGGACGGCGCGCTCGTCGTCATGCACGACGCGGACGTGGACCGTACGACCGACGGAAACGGGCCGATCGCCGACAAGACCCTCGCCGAGCTGCGGGAGCTCGACGCGGGCGGGGGCGAGCGGGTGCCGGTCTTCGACGAGGTCCTCGACGCCGTACGGGCCCCCCTCCAGGTGGAGATCAAGGACGTGGCCGCCGCCCGGGTGCTCGCGGACGTGATGCTCCGCCGCGATCTCGTCCACCGTGTCGAGGTGTCGTCCTTCCACGACGACGCGATCGCCGAGATCGCGAGCATGGTGCCGGGTGTACGGACCGTGCTGGTCGCCAGCCGCTGGGGCGCCGACATCTCCGACCGCGCGAAGACAGCCGGCGCCGCCGCGCTCGCGCTGAACATCCGCAGACTGACCCTGGAGACCGTCGAGCACGCGCACGCCGAAGGACTTCAGGTCATCGGCTGGGTCGTGAACACCCAGGACCATCTGCGGCTGGTGCGCGCGCTCGAACTCGACGGCGCGACCACCGACTTCCCCGAGATCCGGCGCACCGGCCGCTTCACGGCCTGAAGCCCGCTACGGCAGGTCCTTCACCAGGAGTTCGAAGGCGAGATCGTCCCGCTGCGGGATACCGAAGCGCTCGTCGCCGTACGGGAAGGGGCTCAGCTTTCCCGTACGGCGGTAACCGCGCCGCTCGTACCAGGCGATCAGGTCGTCCCGTACCGAGATCACGATCATGTGCATCTCGCTCACACCCCAGCGCTCGCGCGCGCTGCGCTCCGCCTCGGCGATGATCAGCCGGCCGAGGCCCCCGCCCTGCAGTTCGGGGCGGACGGCGAACATGCCGAAGTAGGCGGCCTCACCGCGGTGTTCGAGCTGGCAGCAGGCGATCAGCTCACCGTCGCGCTCCACGACGAGCAGGGTGCTGCCGGAGGCGGTGATGACCCCGCGGACGCCTTCCGGGTCGGTGCGCTGGCCGTCGAGGTAGTCAGCCTCGGTGGTCCAGCCGGTCCGGCTCGTGTCACCTCGGTAAGCGGACTCGATCAGCGGGACGAGCGCCGGCACATCGGCCTCGACCGCGTCACGGTAGGTGAGCTCGCCGGAGTCCCGGAGTGGTGCGGTGTCCATGAGGTGGGCTCCCGTCTCGACTGTCTACAGGTGTCCCGAGACTAACCCGCGCCTCCCGATCCAGGCCCTGTCCGGCCGATCTTGCCGGGCTCGCCGACCGGAAGGACCTAGGGTTCGGCCATGGTTCATGTGCTCAGCAGCCGGATCCTTCTGCGCCCCGCCGACCCCGAGCGGTCCAGGCGTTTCTACGGGCAGACGCTCGGCCTGCCGGTCTACCGCGAGTTCGGCACCGGCCCCGAGCGGGGCACGGTCTACTTCCTCGGCGGCGGTTTTCTGGAGGTGTCGGGGCGCTCGGCGGACGTGCCGTCGCCGACCGTGCGGTTGTGGCTCCAGGTCGAGGACGCGGCCGCCGTGCACACCGAGCTCTCCGGGCTCGGCGTCGAGGTGCTGCGGCCGCCGGTGCGTGAACCGTGGGGGCTGATCGAGATGTGGATCGCCGACCCGGACGGGCACCGCATCGCGATCGTCGAGATTCCCGCCGATCATCCGCTGCGCCATCGCCCCTGACGGCCGCGTGCGCCCGCTCGCACCACCGTCCGTGCTCCCTGCGCACCCCTGTGCGCTCGCGTAGGCCTCTCGGGAGCCGGGCATCGACCCCTTGACGCAGTCTGAGGGGGAGGTACGCCGTGCACGGACCCGCGGTGTCCGGCTGGCTGCTCGTGACCTTGTGCGGGGCGACCGGCGCGTACTGCCTGGTGCGCATGCGCAGTTGCTCCGGTCAGGCGCGCGAGGCGGCAGGCGGCGAGGCCTTGATGGGGCTCGGGATGGCCGCGATGGCGGTGCCTGCTGCCGTGTTCGCGCTGCCCCGGTGGGTGTGGGTGATGTACGCGACGGTGTTCGGCGCCGCCGCACTGCGCGCCCTCTTACCCGCCCGGCTCAGCACTCACCATCTGCACCATCTCGTCGGCTCACTCGCGATGGTCTACATGGCGGTGGCCATGCCGTCGGGCGCCGTGGCCCACGCCGGGCATCAGGCCGCCGGAATCCCGCTGCTCACCGGCGGACTGCTGGCGTACTACACCGTCTACGTCCTGCGCTCGGGCGCCCGGCTGGCGCCCCTGGCAGCCCCCGCGGGCGGCGCGGCGGCCGTCTCCTGGGGAGAGCGTCCCGAACTGGCGCCGGCCTGCAGGCTCGCGATGGGCCTCGCCATGCTGGCGATGCTGCTCACGCTCTGAGTCTCGCCGCTGTGAGTCTCCGCGGGCACACGGCACCGAAACCGTGTCGTACGTCACTTGGGACCCGCGGCCATACCCGCAAGTAGTCCCGCGCTCATAGGCTGACAGCATGTTGGTCTCCCTCGTGCTGCTGGGTCTCGGCGCACTGGCCGCCGTCGTGGCCCCGCGACTCGTGTCGCGCGCCGACTGGCCGGAGCGGGAGCCCGTGGTGGCACTGTGGGTCTGGCAGTGCGTGGTGGCGGCCGTTCTTCTGTGCTTCGCCCTTTCCATGACCTTCAGCGCGGCAGCGGCCTGGCAGCTCGTACGCGGCCCGGTCTTCGCGTCCGCGCCGCACCGCGTGATGGAGGCGTACGCCCTCGGCGCGGGCGAACCGTACTCCGCCGTCCTCGCCGTGGTCCTGGCCGCCTGCGGGCTGTGGACCGGCGCGATGCTCACCCGGGAGATCTACCGGTCCCATGTCCGTCGCAAGCGGCGGCGCACGGAACTGCTCGTGCGCTCCCCCCTGATGCCGGGCGAGGAGCCGGGCAGCGAACCGCTCGTCGTCCTGGAGGGCGAGCGGCCCGACGCCTGGTGGCTGCCGGGAGCCGCGCCCCAACTGGTCATCACCACGGCCGCGTTGCGCCGGCTGAAGGGCCGCCGGCTCGATGCCGTACTGGCGCACGAGCAGGGGCACGCGCGAGCCAGGCACGACTGGCTGCTGCACTGTTCCGCCGCGCTCGCATACGGCTTTCCGCAGATCCCGGTGTTCGCGGCGTTCCGCGACGAGATGCACCGCCTGGTCGAGCTGGCCGCCGACGATGTCGCCTCCCGGCGCTTCGGCCGGCTGACGACCGCGCTGGCACTGGTCGAACTCAACGAGGACCGCGGGGTGTTCGGGCCCTGCCCCACCCCGGACGCCCAGCTGCCGCAGCGGGTGAACCGGCTGCTCACGCCGGTGCCGCGACTGACCGCGGGCCGACGGCTGCGGCTGACGGCGGCCGCCGCGCTGGTTCCGGTGGTTCCCCTGCTGGTCGCATTCGTGCCGGGACTGCGCGCGCTGGGATAGCCGTATGCGGCCGTCGGCGGCGAAGATCTCCCCCATGCACCTCCCGCGCCCAGCACACCCCACTCCGCCGGCGCCCGTCCCGTTCTCGTCAGCCGCCCGTGCGGCCGCGGTGCTCGGCGCCCTCGCGGCGCTGCTGCTGACCCTGGTCGCGATCTCGTGGGCGCCGCTCATCTCCTTGGACCGGACGACCGCGTACGCACTGCACCGCTCGGCGGTGGCCGAGCCGGGGCTGACCCGGTTCAACCGGGTGCTCACGGACTGGGTGTGGGACCCGTGGACGATGCGCGCGCTGCTCGCCGTCGCGGTCCTGTGGCTGCTGTGGCGCAGACAGTGGCTGCTCGCCGCCTGGATCGCGCTGACGAGCGCGGTGGGCACCCAAGTCCAGCAGGGGCTCAAGGCCGCCGTCGGCCGCGAGCGGCCGCGATGGTCCGATCCGGTCGACACGGCGCACTACGCGGCCTTCCCCTCCGGCCATGCGATGACGGCCGTGGTCAGCTGCGGGCTGCTGCTGTGGCTGCTCAGGCGGTACGGGGGCCGGAGCATGCTGTGGAAGGTGAGTGTGATCGCCGCGGCCGTGTCCGTCGCAGGGGTGGGTTTCACGCGGCTCTACCTCGGCGTGCACTGGGCCTCCGACGTACTCGGTGGCTGGCTGCTCGGCGCCTGCTGGGTGGCCCTTGCCATCGCGGCGTACGAGCGTGTGGTCTTGTCCCGGGAACGCTGATCCCGGAAGGATCGCGGTCATGGCGATCAAGGGTGTGCTCTTCGACTTCTCCGGAACCCTCTTTTGCGTCGAGTCGGTGCGGGACTGGCTGGAGGCGGTCCTGGAAGAACGCGGCAGCCCTCTGTCCGAGGCCGAACTGGCCGGGTACGCCGAGCAGTTGGCAGGGGCCGGGGCGCTGCCGGGCGGTTCGTACCCGCAGCGGATGCCCTCCCACCTCGCCGAGCTGTGGGCGACCCGCGACGAGAGCGCGGAGCGGCACCGTGCCGCCTACACCGGGCTCGCCCGCCAGGTGGAGCTGCCCGACCCGGGGCTGTACGACGCGCTCTACGAACGTCATATGACGCCCGCCGCCTGGCGCGCCTACCCCGACGCGGCCGAGGTGCTGCGCACGCTGCGGGAGCGGGGCGTGGGCATCGCGGTGGTCAGCAACATCGGCTGGGACCCGCGGCCCGTCTTCCGTGCCCATGGCCTCGACCGGTGGGTGGACGCGTATGTGCTGTCGTACGAGCACGGAGTGCAGAAGCCGGACATACGGCTCTTCAGCGCGGCATGCGAGGCACTGGGCCAGGATCCGGCCGATGCCCTGATGGTCGGTGACGACCGGCGCGCGGACGGCGGGGCCGCGGATCTGGGATGCGCTGTCCACTTCGTGGACCATCTTCCGGTCGAGTACCGGCCGGCGGGCCTGCGCCCGGTACTCGGACTCGTCGAGTGAAAGGGGCATGGACCACGAAAGGCGACAAAACTGCCCACAGGGGCACGCCGCAGACACGTCAAAGCCACCCAAACCGGACGATCCCCCGCGTCGCCCGGTTCGGGCAGCACCCCCGCCGACCAGGCCCTGAAGGCCTCCCAGCGGGACACGTTGAGTATACTGGCTCCGAGCCAGTCAACGCAGGAGTTAAGCATGTCCCCGCGGAGCGCATCGGTCAATGAAGAGCTTCGTCGGCGTTCCCGGGAGCGGCTGCTCCAGGCAACCGTGGAGCTGGTCGGAGAGCGGGGTTACGAAGCCACGACGCTCGGCGACATCGCCGACAGAGCGGGCTCGGCGCGCGGCCTGGTCTCGTACTACTTCCCGGGCAAACGACAGCTCCTGCAGTCGGCCGTGCATCGCCTGATGCATCTCACCCTCGATACGGCACTGGAGCGCGAACCCCCCACCGACGACGGACGGGAGCGGCTGGCGCGGGCGATCGACGCGATTCTCGGGCTGGCGGTCGACCATCCCGTACTGATGCGTACCCACATGTCGGGGGTGCTGCAGGCCGACGGGTTCAGGCAGTGCCCCGAGCAGCAGCGTCTGGCGGCGCTGCTGCGCGGCACAGTGGAGCGCTACGGCTCGCAGAACATCGACGCCGACTATCCGCTGCTGCGGGCGCTGCTGATGGGGGCGGTCTTCGCGATCCTGCTGCCCGGCGTGCCGATGCCGCCCGCGCGGCTGCGCGCGGAGCTGTTCCAGCGCTACGGGCTGGAGTGGGAACTCGGCGTTCCGCCGGACGACGAGCCGCCCGGCGGAACACTCGATGTCACCGTTCTTGAGCCGCTGGCTCAGTCGCGGTCGAAGTCGTCGAAGTAGTCGGGCTGGGTCTGGACATTGAGCTCGTCCATCCGCACCCGCTTCGCCGGATCCGTCCGCCGGTCGTCGAGCTTCAGCACGTCGAAGCCCTTGGCGATGTCGTTCGAGTAGATGTAGCCGTTGTAGTAGTACGCCGACCAGGAGCCGCCGGTCATCATCGTGTCCGCGCTGAGCGGGCCACGCTCGAAGTAGGCGATCTCCCTGGGCTTGCTGGAGTTGGTGAAGTCCCAGACGGAGACGCCACCCTGGTACCAGGCCTGGACCATGATGTCGCGGCCCTTGACCGGGATCAGCGAACCGTTGTGGGCGACACAGTTCTCGGTGTCCGCCTGGTGCCGGGGGATCTTGTAGTAGCTGCGGAAGACGAGCTTGCGGTGCTTGCCCCTGCCGACGATGTCGTAGATGCCGTCGGCGCCGCGGTTGGGACCGATCGCGGCGTTGCAGGTGGCCGCGCCGCCGCCGCCGAGCTCGTCGGTGAAGATGACCTTGTTGGCCTTCTGGTTGAAGGTCGCCGAGTGCCAGAACGCGAAGTTCACGTTGTCCTGCACCTGGTCGATGACCTTCGGGTGCTCGGGATCCTCGATGTCGAACAGGATGCCGTCACCCATGCAGGCGCCGGCGGCCAGGTCCTTGGAGGGCAGCACCGTGATGTCGTGGCAGCCGGTGGTCTTGGAAACGCCGGGGTTGGTGGGCGAGCCGGGGTTTCCGCCGCCGTCGGGGCCCTCACCCGGGAAGAGCACCGGGAAGTTGACGACGGCCGCCTTCTCGGGGGCCTTGCGCGGCACCTTGATGACGGAGATTCCGTCGTGCGGCGGCAGGCAGTCCGGGAAGGTGGCGTTCGGTGAGTACGAGGCCACGTAGATGTAGACGTTGCGGCGCTTCGGCACCAGGGTGTGCGTGTGGGAGCCGCACGCGGTCTCGACGGCCGCGACGTACTTCGGGTTGCGCTTGTCGCTGATGTCGAAGATCTTCATGCCCTCCCAGGACGACTTCTCCGTCGCGGGCTGCGAGGTGCTGCTGCAGGAGTTGTCGCTGCGCGAGGAGTCCGTGGAGAGGAAGAGCAGGTCGCCGGAGACGGTGACGTCGTTCTGCGATCCCGGGCACAGAACCTGCGCGACCGTGGTGGGGGCCTTGGGGTTACTGATGTCGAAGATCCGGAAGCCGTCGTAGTTGCCCGCGTAGGCGTACTTGCCCTGGAAGGCCAGGTCCGAGTTGGTGCCCTTGAGGGCGTCCTTGGGGATGTTGACGAGGTGTTCGATGTTGTCGCTGTGGACGACCGCGTCCACAGGGGGTATCTCGCCGCTCCGAATGGCCGACTTGGTGGCGGCGGCCTGTTCCGACGAGATCGCTGCCTGGGCGGGGGTGTCCCCAGGGTCCGGCGTGGCGGCCGCGGGTCCGGCCGTCAGCAGGGTGGCGAGGAGCCCGGCCGCGGCTGCCGCCACGCCCAGCCGTCTGCGCCGCACTCGGGTGGTATGCAACAGGGTCACTGCGGTGTCCTCCCTTGTATCCGTTCGCAGTTGAACAGTTCACGGACCCCGGCAGTATCTTCCCTTCCATGTACATCTCAATAGATGGCAACAGAGACTTCATGAGAGTTTTTGATCAACCACGTGCGGAAGAGTGCTAAGACCGTCCCCGAACACCCCAAGTGCCACAGGAGGTCACCGTGTTGAACCGTCACAGGACCGCGCGTGCCCGCAGACCCGTCGCCGCTGCCGCGGTCGCTGTCGCCGTACTCGCCCTGGGCGCCTGCGAGTCGGACTCCGACGCGCCGGCCAGGGCCGAGGGAAAAACCGGGCCGTCAGTGGTGGCGCCCGGCAAGCCGGGCGAACCGGCCAGGACACTCTCCGCCGAAGAGGCCGCGAAGGCCGTCCCCGACGACTCCCCCAACTCGGCGGACTTCTCCTACGCGCAGATGATGATCACGCACCACGGCCAGGCACTGCAGATGACCGCCCTGGCACCGGAGCGGGCGGGATCCACACAGGTCAAACGGCTGGCGGAGCGCATAGCGGCCGCGCAGAAGCCGGAGATGGCCGCGATGGCGGGCTGGCTGAAAACCAACGGAGGGGACAAGGACAAGGGGGGAGCGGGCGGCCACGACCACTCTCACGCGGCGATGCCGGGGATGGCCACCGCCGCCCAACTCGCCCAGCTGCGCGCCGCGAAGGGCACCGCCTTCGACGAACTCTTCCTGACGCTGATGATCACTCACCACCAGGGCGCACTCACCATGGCCACCGAGGTCCTCTCGGACGGCAACAACGTCCTGATCGAGGAGATGGCCAACGATGTGATCGCCCAGCAGACCAGTGAGATCAACCGGATGCGCTCGATGTGACGCACAGCGCGAGGGGCAGAGGCTCAGCGGGTCCGGCGGCGGTTGTGGCGGGGCGCGAGATAGCCCTCGTCCCGGGCACCCGCGATGAGCCGGAGCGATTTGCGGCGGCTGCGCCCGGTCACGGCCATCACCGCGAGCACGGGGTCGCGCCCGTCCAGCTGCGCGGCCCGGTAGGCGTCGGCCGCGAGTCGCCGGCCTGCACTGCCGCGCACCACGACGGGCCGGCGACGGCGGGCCGGGGAGCCGCGCGAGGGCGCCGCCTCGACCGGCGGTTCGGGCAGCCGCTCGGTGACCCCGCAGGCGTCTTCGAGGGGCTCCTCGATCCGGTCGGCGAGCACCGCAAGGCTCTCCAGGGGCAGCGGCGGGTCGGCCCGCAGGTCCTCGATGGCGATCCGCCCGTCGTCGACGACGGCGAGTACGTCGATGTGGGCGCCGTCGGCGAAGGCCAGCCGGACGTTGAACCACGGCGGCCGGATCGCGTGGCCGCCTGGCTCCGAGGTGACCCTCCCGGCGCCCTGCAGCTCCCAGGCGGGCGGGTACGGCAGCACCTCATTCAGGCCATACTGATCATTACTGGTAAGAAACGTAGTTTCTTGCACAATTAACACGTAACCAGCCAAATAGTCTGCATCCCCCGCGGCACGCACGCCGCACCGCACCAAGGCACCCCGTCAGCTCATCTCCCCAGCCCCGCACCCCGGTGCGATGCTGGAGTCCCCTGCGGGAAGGAGCGCAGCTGTGCTTCGCGTCGCCGTTGTCGGATCGGGACCCAGCGGGGTCTACGCCGCGCAGGATCTCGTCCAGCAGAGCCGGGTGCCCGATGTGCGGGTCCACGTGCTCGACCGGCTCCCCTGCCCCTACGGACTCGTGCGCTACGGGGTCGCGCCCGACCACGAGAAGATCAAGTCGCTGCAGAACAATCTCCGCACCGTGCTGGAGGACGAGCGGATCGACTTCATCGGCAATGTGGAGGTCGGGGCGCACGGGCTCGGGCCTCAGCAGCTCCTGGAGCTCTATCACGCGGTCGTGTACTGCGTAGGGGCCGCCAGGGACCGCAGGCTCGGCATTCCCGGCGAGGATCTGCCGGGCAGCCACTCGGCCACCGACTTCGTCTCCTGGTACAGCGCGCACCCCGACGCGGCGAGCAACGGCTTCGCGCTCGCGGCCCGTTCGGCCGTCGTGATCGGCGTCGGTAATGTCGCCGTGGACGTGGCCCGCATCCTGGCGCGGGGCGCGGACGAGCTGCGCCCCACCGACGTTCCGCAGGCGGCGCTCGGAGCGCTCGCGCTCAGCCAGGTGCGCGAGGTGCACATGGTGGGCAGGCGCGGACCCTCGCAGGCGAAGTTCACCACCAAGGAGCTGCGGGAACTGGGCACGCTGCCCTCGGCGGACGTGCTGGTCGAGCCCGATGACCTGGCCCTTGATCCGGCGTACGAGGACGCCTCGGCCGCGGCCGCGCTGCCCGCGGTCAACCGGCGCAACCTCGATGTCGTACGCGGCTGGGCCGTAGAGCCCTCCCCGGGCCGGGAGCGGCACATCCATCTGCGGTTCTTCCTGCGCCCGGTGGAACTGCTGGAGCGGATGGGGCGGGTCGGCGGCGTACGGTTCGAGCGCACTGTTCCGGACGGTGACGGGGGCGTGCGGGGCACCGGGGCGTACGAGGAGATCGAGGCGCAATTGGTGCTGCGGGCGGTCGGCTACCGCGGGGTGCCGCTGCCCGGCCTGCCCTTCGACGAGCGTCACGGCACAGTGCCGCATGCGGCGGGCCGGGTGCTGCGGGACGGGGTTGCTTCGCCCGGCGAGTACGTGGCGGGCTGGATCAAGCGGGGGCCCACCGGGGTGATCGGCACGAACAGGCCGTGCGCCAAGGAGACGGTGAACTCACTGCTCGACGACGCGGCGGCGCTGGCGCTGCGCCCGGTCGCGGCGGATCCGCTCGCCGTGCTGCGGGAGTCCGGGCACCGTCCCGTCCAGTGGCCGGGCTGGCTGGCGATCGAGGTGGCCGAGGCGGCGCTGGGGCGGACGCTGGGCCGGCGGTCCGTCAAGATCCCTGACTGGTCGGGGCTGTTGACGGCGGCGGACGTCCGGGGCGGGTGACGCGACGGGGGCGGCCCTCGGCCGCATGTCCTCGGCCGCCCGGTCCTCGCGCCGCAACCCGTTCGCCCTGGCCGTGCCCCGAAGGCAGTGCCGCGCGGACGCCAAGCGGTGGCGGGTGGCAGGATCACCGCGGACCGAAAGGAGCTGCCTCATGTCCCGGCGCGGAGCTGAGCTCGACGAACTCGACCGTAAGATCATCGCGGCGCTGATGGCGGATGCGCGCGCGAGCCTGCGGGAGATCGGTGTGTCCATCGGCCTCTCGGCGCCCGCCGTGAAACGCCGTGTCGACCGGCTGCGGGAGCAAGAGGTGATCGCCGGTTTCACCACCGTGGTGAAACCCTCGGCGCTGGGCTGGCACACCGAGGCGTACGTGGAGGTGTTCTGCGACGATGCCGCTCCGCCGCGAAGGCTGGCGGAGGTGGTCCGCAATCACCCCGAGATCCAGTCGGCGGTGACGGTGACGGGCCGGGCGGACGCGATCCTGCACATCAGGGCGCTGGATGTGGCCCACTTCGAGGACGTCCTGGAACGCATCCGGTCGGAGTCCTTCGTGAAGGCCACCAACAGCTTCATCGTGCTCAATCATCTGCTGCCGAGCAGCCCCGAGGCCGGATCCGGACGCATCTCGCCGGAGATGACGTAACAAGTAGTCGCTCCCGGCCCCGGAAACGCAACATAGTTGCGAGTGCACGCAACTCATTCGTCTTGTTGCTGTGCGTCACCTCTCTCTAGCGTGGTGAGCATCCCCCGTCCGAGGAAAGGAAGCCGAGGATGCCGCCCACCCGAACTGCGGAGCAGCGCCGGTACCTTGTCTGCCCTCCGGAGCACTTCGACGTCCGGTACGCCATCAACCCCTGGATGACTTCACTGGAGCCGGTCGACATCCCGCTGGCCCATAAGCAGTGGGACTCGCTCGTATCCCTGTATCGCGAGCTGGGGCACACCGTCGAGACGGTGGAGCCGGTCGCGGATCTTCCCGACATGGTGTTCGCGGCCAATTCGGCGCTCGTTCTGGACGGCCGGGCATTCGGCGCGAAATTCCACGCACCGCAGCGGCAGCCGGAGGCCGGCCACTACCTGACCTGGTTCGAAGGTGCCGGTTTCGAGACGCTCGTTCCGTCCCACACCTGCGAAGGGGAAGGTGACTTCACCCCGGTGGGCGGGTTCATTCTCGCGGGTACGGGCTTTCGTACCCTCCCCGCGGCTCACCACGAGGCGCAGGAATTCTTCGGCACGCCGACCGTGAGCCTGCATCTGGTGGATCCGCATTTCTACCATCTGGACACGGCACTCTTCGCGCTCGACGACAGCAACATCGCCTACTATCCCGGCGCTTTCTCGAACGGCAGCCGTCAGGTCCTCAACAAGCTCTTCCCCGACGCCGTCATAGCCACCCGCCAGGACGCCCTGGCCTTTGGGCTCAACTCCATATCGGACGGCCGCCATGTGGTGATGGCGCAGGACGCCACGGGGCTGATGGAGAGCGTCGCGGCGCACGGTTACGAGCCCATTCCCGTGGATCTCTCGGAGTTCCGCAAGGCGGGCGGCGGGGCGAAGTGCTGCACGCAGGAGCTCCGCGGGTAGCGGTAGCTCCCCCTTGAGACGGGGGGCCAGGCAGCACGCCATGGGGCAGAGCGTTCCGGCACATCGCCGGAACGCTCTGCCCCTCGCCCGTTCCGTGGCCGCGCATGCGGGCGTGCGTATGAGCCGCTGGGTGACTGTCGGCCTGCGTGCCGCCTCTGCTCTCGGCGCTGCTGCTGGCATTCGGCACGATGATCACGTACCCCTTCGAGCACGGAACTGCCCCGGCTCGCGCTTCTTGTCCTCGGGCTCGGCTGCGCGGCCGCGGCGCTTGCGCGGGCGGCTGAACCGCTCCGGCAGGCTCACCCGCGCGGCACCGATGAGTTCCGGACCCAAGGAGCGTCTCCACTGAGGACGTCCGTACCAAGGAGGTACATCGTGTTGCTCGAGAACAGGAACGCCGTCGTCTACGGAGGGGGCGGCGCGATCGGCGGGGCGGTCGCCCGCGCCTTCGCCCGCGAGGGAGCGCGGGTCCATCTCGCCGGGCGCACCCGCAAGGGCCTGGAGGAGGTGGCCGAGTCCATCCGCTCCGCCGGAGGCCGGGCCGACACGGATCAGGTCGATGCCCTCGACGAGGCGGCGGTGGACCGGTTCACGGACGCGGTGGTCGAGCGGGCCGGGAGCCTCGATGTCTCCTTCAGCCTCATCTCGTTCGCGGAGGTCCAGGGGATCGCGCTCACCGAGATCTCCCTCGCGGACTTCGAGCGTCCTGTGCACAACGCCGTACGCGCGATGTTCCTGACCGCACGGTCCGCGGCTCGGCACATGATCCTGCAGAAGTCCGGCGTGATCCTGGCGTTCGGCGGCTACGGCGACCCGCCCCGCGCGCACAAGATGGGCGGGTTCCAGGTGGCGTTCGGAGCCATGGAGTCGCTTCGGCGGAATCTCGCCGTCGAACTGGGGCCGCACGGCATCCGCGTCCTCACGCTCCAGACGGGCGGCGTACCCGAGACGATCCCCGAGGGCTTGGACTACCGCGATGCCATCACCGATGAGATCGCCGGGCAGACGATGCTGGGGCGTGCGGCCTCGCTGGAGGACGTGGGCAATGCGGCGGTCTTCGCCGCCTCGGACATGGCCCGCTCGATGACCGCTACGGCTCTCAACATCACCGGCGGCTCGGTCGTCGACTGAAACCCCTGCTCACCCCATCCCCACCGGGCTGACCTGCGCAAAGCCCCGTCCACGAGCCACTGTCAGTGGACAGGTGCAGACTGGCCCGTATCCGCGACAGAGTCGTCCTGGAGGCAGTAGGCCATGACCGATGTACTTCTGACCGTAGGCACCCGAAAAGGACTCTTCATCGGCCGCAGGCGCGGCGGCACATGGGAGTTCGACGGCCCGCACTTCAACGCTCAGGCCGTGTACTCGATCGGGATCGACACCCGCCGTTCCGTGCCCCGGCTGCTGGTCGGGGGCGACAGCGCGCACTGGGGCCCCTCGGTGTTCCACTCCGACGACCTCGGCGCGACATGGATCGAGCCGCCGAAACCGGCCGTGAAATTCCCCAAGGACACGGAAGCCTCGCTGGAGCGGGTCTGGCAGCTGCATCCGGCCGGTCCATCCGCTCCGGATGTGGTGTACGCGGGGACGGAGCCCGCCGCGCTGTTCCGCTCGGACGACGGCGGCGAGACCTTCGAGCTCGTACGGCCGCTGTGGGAGCACCCGACCCGCTCCAAGTGGGTGCCGGGCGGCGGCGGTGAGGCGGTGCACACGGTGGTGACCGACCGCAGGGATCCGGAGTCGGTGACCGTCGCCGTGTCGACGGCCGGGGTGTTCCGCTCCAAGGACGGCGGCGCGAGCTGGGCGCCGTCCAATCAGGGGGTGTCGGCGGTCTTTCTGCCCGACCCCGACCCGGAGTTCGGCCAGTGCGTCCACAAGATCGCGCAGGACGCGGGCGATCTGGACCGGCTGTATCTGCAGAACCACTGGGGCGTCTACCGAAGCGACGACGGGGGCGCCAAGTGGAACGACATCGGTGAGGGCCTGCCGTCCGACTTCGGATTCGCGGTGGCCGCCCATCCGCACCGCCCCGGCACGGCCTATGTCTTCCCGATCACGGCCGACGCGGACCGCGTGCCCGCCGGGCGCCGCTGCCGCGTCTACCGTACGAGCGACGCGGGCAGCAGCTGGGAGGCGCTGTCGGCCGGGCTGCCCGAGGGCGACCATTTCGGCACCGTGCTGCGCGACGCCCTGTGCACCGACGACGCGGATCCGGCCGGGGTGTACTTCGGCAATCGCAACGGCGAGGTGTACGCCAGCGCGGACGACGGTGACAGCTGGCAGCTGCTCGCCTCCCATCTGCCGGATGTGCTCTGTGTACGGGCGGTGGCCATGGCGTGAGACGGGCATCGCCGCACCAGTAGAGTGACGCCGCATGGCAGCACGACCGTTGAACGAAATCGTCGAGCCGGGCTGGGCCGACGCCCTCGCGCCGGTGGCCGAACGCATCGCCGGGATGGGCGACTTCCTGCGCGCGGAGATCGCCGCGGGACGCACCTATCTGCCGGCCGGACCGAATGTGCTGCGGGCCTTCCAGCAGCCCTTCGAGGACGTGCGTGTCCTGATCGTCGGTCAGGATCCGTATCCGACACCCGGGCATGCCGTGGGGCTGAGCTTCTCGGTGGCGCCCGAGGTGCGGCCGGTGCCCGGCAGTCTGGACAACATCTTCCGGGAGATGCACGCGGACCTGGGGCACCCCCGGCCTGCCAACGGCGACCTCACGCCCTGGACCCGGCAGGGTGTGCTGCTGCTCAACAGGGCGCTCACCACCGCGCCCCGCAAGCCCGCCGCCCACCGCGGCAAGGGCTGGGAAGAGGTGACCGAGCAAGCCATCGTGGCCCTTGCCGCGCGAGGCAAGCCGCTGGTCTCCGTGCTGTGGGGGCGTGATGCCCGCAATCTGCGTCCGCTGCTCGGCGATCTCCCGGCGATCGAGTCCTCGCACCCCTCCCCCATGTCCGCCGATCGCGGCTTCTTCGGCTCCCGCCCCTTCAGCCGCGCCAATGAACTCCTCGAACGCCAGGGGGCGCAGCCGGTCGACTGGCGGCTTCCGTGACCGTTCGCCGCGGCCACTGGGTTCTCGGGGTGGACTCCGGCGGCTCCGCGCTGCGCGCGGCGCTTGCCGACGCGGCCGATCCTGAGCGTCTGGAGACCGCCGAGTCCCGCGAACCCGTGCGTACGGGCAGCGGCGGGATCGACGCACACCATCTGCTGGATCAGTTGCTGCCGATGGCGCGTGCGCTGCTGGAGCGGACCGGCGGTGGCTCCCTGTCGGCCGTCGCGATCGGCGCCGCCGGGATGGCGACGCTCGGCGGCGCCCTGCGTGCCGAACTCCCCGCCGCACTGGACCGGTCGCTGGGCGTACGGCGCCTCGCGCTCGCCGCCGACGCGGTCACCGCGTACGCGGGGGCACTCGGCCAGCGTCCGGGAGCCGTGGTCGCCGCCGGCACCGGCATGATCGCGATGGGCACGGATCTTCGGGCGTGGCACCGGGCGGACGGCTGGGGCCATCTGCTGGGCGACTGCGGGGGCGGGGCGTGGATCGGCCGGGCCGGTCTGGAGGCCGCGCTGCGCGCCCACGACGGGCGGCGTGGCGGTTCGTCCGCGCTGCTGACCAGGATGGAGTCGGTGTTCGGTCCGGCACAGGAGTTGCCGGGACTGCTGTATCCGCGCTCCGACCGGCCCGCGGTGCTCGCCTCCTTCGCGCCGGAGGTCGCCGGGTGCGCCGCGGCCGGTGACGAGGTGTCGGCGGGGATCCTCGCGGCGGCCGCCCGGCATGTCGCGGAGTCGGCCTCGGCCGTGTGCCCGCCCGTATCGGAGGATCCGGAAGGATCCCAAGTCGCCCTCACCGGCGGGTTGTTGAAGCTGGGCGAGCCGCTTCTGAAGCCGCTGAGGGCAGAACTGGCTGGTCAACTACCCCATGCGCGGCTCGTGTCCGCGGCCGGTGATCCGCTCTCGGGCGCGGTGCTCCTGGCGGCAGCGCTCGCCACCGATTCGCTGCTCCTGCCACGCCATCCGACACTGTTGCACGCACCGACAGAGCCGCACAGGTGAGGCGTACTGCATTCATCGGATAAATGCGGACAGATAACGCTTGACTGCCCCCTCCCCGAACAGAGGAGCACACAAAACCAGTAGCATGCGGCGCCATGAGCTCCCCCACTGGGCCGGCATCCGGCCTGCCTGTACGAATGCCGCGACCCCGCCAGTCAGGGCGGCACCGCCGCCCGGAACCCGTGGCGGCTCCCGAGGGTGCGCCCGCGCTGGTTCTCGCGGTGCCCGGCGCTCCCGCGCCCGCCACGCGCAGCCTGGCCGAAGAGGTCATAAGCATTGCCCGTTCCGAGCTGCCCGGCCTCGATGTCGGCATCGGCTACCTGGACGGCGACGACGCCGAGTACCCCACGCTCGAGACCGTCCTCGCGCAGAACGCCGCCCGGCGCACCGAGCGGTACGAGATCGCGAAGGCCGCGGGCCGTGAAGTGGCCGCGCCCGAAGGGCCCGCCGCCGTGGTGGTGCCGCTCCTCGCCGGTCCCGACAACGCCCTGATGCGCCGGATCCGCCAGGCCGTCATGGACAGCCGTTCCGCCGCCGAGCTGACCGATGTCCTCGGCCCGCACCCGCTGCTCGCCGAGGCCCTGCACGTCCGGCTCTCGGAGGCGGGACTGGCGCGCGCCGACCGGGCCCGGCTGTTCACCGTGGCCACCGCCGCCGACGGCATCATCCTGGCCACGGTCGGCGGCGAGGAGGCTGTCCAGGCCGCCGGGATCACCGGCATGCTGCTGGCCGCGCGCCTCGCGGTGCCGGTGATGGCGGCCGCGCTCGACCATGAGGGCGCCGTCGGCGCGATCGCCGAGCAGCTGCGGGGCTCCGGCTCGGTCCAGCTCGCGCTGGCCCCGTATCTCGTCGGACCCGAGCTGCCCGAGGGCCTGCTCGACGCCGCCGCGAAGGAGGCCGGCTGTGCCGCCGCCGAGGCGCTCGGCGCCTACCCGGCGATCGGCAAGCTGGTTCTGGCGCAGTACACGACCGCGCTGGGCATCACCCCGCCTCAGGGCTCGCCCTCGCGCTGACCGTCCGGCGGTCTGCCGCACGTACGCCGAAGGCCCGCACCACTCGAACGGTGCGGGCCCTTCGGCAGGACGCGTCCGGTGCGGGTGCCTTCACCGGCACGCCGGGTGTCTGTACCGGTCGAGCGGGTGCCTGTACCGGTCAGGCGAAGATCACGCAGGAAGCCGCAGGGGCGGCCAGGGAGCCCGCCCTGTGCGGCACGCCGGTGTCCGGGTCGATGTCGAACCAGGTGACGTCCCCGGAGCGCTCATTGGCGGCGTACAGCCTGCGTCCCGTGGGGTCGAGGGCCAGATCGCGCGGCCAGTGCCCGCCGCACGGCACGGTGGTGACCAGCTCCGCCCGCTCGCGTGTCTCGTCGAGCGTGAGGACGGCGATGCTGTCGTGGCCGCGGTTGGCGGTCCAGAGGTGGCGTCCGTCGTGCGAGACGACTACCTCGGACGGATAAACGCGCCCTGCCACGCCGGGAGGCAGCACGGACTGCTCGCCGAGTGGTTCCAGCACACCGGCATCCGCGTCCCAGCGGCAGACGGTGAGGGTCGGCTCCAGTTCGTTCAGGACATAGGCGTGGCTGCCCGCCGGGTGGAAGGCGAGATGGCGCGGCCCGGTCCCGGGACGCAGCGCGGTCTCGCCGTGGAGTATCAGCTCGCCCGCCTCCGGATCGAAAGCGAGGATCCGTACGCTGTCGGTGCCGAGGTCGACCGCGAGCACCCAGCGCCCGCTCGGGTCGGGCAACACCTGGTGGGCGTGCGGGCTGCGCTGGCGCTCCGGGTCGGGGCCCGTGCCCTCGTGCTGCAGGACGCCGGTGGCCCCGCCCGGCTCCCCGGCCGTCCCGAGCGGGAGCACGCTGACGCTGCCTGAGCTGTAGTTGGCGGTCAGCAAGTGGCCTGCGGCGAGGGCGAGATGCGTCGGCCCCTCGCCGCACACCGGGACCCTGGAGCCGACGGGCCTCGGGGAGGGCCCGTCGATGTCGAAGGCGGCGACTGCGCCCTCCTGCGTCTCGGAGACGGCGTAAAGGACCGGACCTCGGAGCCCGATCGCGAGGGCGAGATACGAGGGGTCCGCGAGGGCGTCGCTCACTCCGGTCTCCGTCAGCCCGCCGGTATCCCCGTCGACGGTGGCCGCGATTATCCCGCGGCCACCGGCCGAGGTGAACGACCCGATGAATGCCCGTCCCGCGCTTGCCTCGCCCACAGCGTGTCCCCTCTCCGCCCTCTGATCTCCTGCTGCGGGGCCGACAGTAGCAGTCGGTCTAGACCAATCCCCCTACCCGCTCCCTTCGCCGCGGGCGCGCGCCTGGGCCTCCGGGTGGTGCACATAGGCGGGACGCCACTGCGTCGGGTCGTAGGTCCGGTGGAACACGGGCGTCGCGGAGCCCGACATCGGCGGCACGATCCACGACCAGTCGGCGCCCACGCCGCGGCCGCGGCTCTGCTCGCGGTCCAGATGGGTCAGGAAGCGGCGCGATTCCGTGTGGTGGTCGGTGACGGTGACTCCCGCGCGGTCGAAGGAGTGCAGCACCGCGCGGTTCAGCTCGACCAGCGCCCGGTCCTTCCACAGGGAACGGTCGTCGGCGGTGTCGAAGCCCAGCCGTTCGGCGATACGCGGCAGTTGGTCGTAGCGGTCGGTGTCGGCGAGATTGCGCGCGCCGATCTCGGTGCCCATGTACCAGCCGTTGAAGGGAGCGGCCGGGTAGCAGATCCCGCCGATCTCCAGGCACATGTTCGCGATCGCGGGCACTGCGTGCCAGCGCAGCCCCAGGTCCGCGTACCAGCTCTCCTCCGGGTGGTGCAGTTCCACTTCGAGCACGGCGTCGCGCGGCAGCTCGAAGAAGCGCGGCTTGCCGTCGCCGTCCTCGATGACCAGGGGCAGCAGGTCGAAGGGTGTGCCGGGCCCGCCCGCCCAGCCGAGCCGGAGTGCGAAGTCGGTGAGCCCGGCATTGCGCGGATCGCCGACGGCGGGCCCCTGTGCGGGGCCGTAGCCCGCGTACCGCACCAGTTGCTCGTTCCAGATCCGCGGCCCCGGCCTGCCGGGCGCGTCCGGGGCGAAGACGGTTATCAGGGGGCGGATGCGGCCGCCGTTGGTGGCCACCCGCAGATGTTCCACGGACTCACGTGCCACGGAGTCGGCGTCGTCGATGTGCCGGCGATCGCGTATGCGCAGCGAGCGCCAGTACAGGCGGCCGATGCAGCGGTTGCTGTTGCGCCAGGCCACACGCGCGCCGTAGACGAGTTCGGCCCGGGTGTGGCGGTAGGTGCCACTCTCATCGATCTCCGCCCGTACGGCGGCGATCCGGGCTTCCGGGTCCCCTACCGCCTCCTCCCGGTGGAAGAGCCGGATGAAGTCCTCGGCCTCCTTGCGCAGTTCGGTGTCCGTGGCGGACGCGGGCGGCTCGGTGTGGCTCACCGGGCAGTGCGCCGCGGCAGATGGAGGCGGCTCCGGTCTGTCCCTGTGTCCTCCGTTACGCGCTCCGTCACGTGCTCCGTTCCGGCGCAGATATCTCAGTAGTGACTTCCGCATGGTGCGCACCTCCTGGGTCCCACAGGACGTACGTGGATGCCGCTCTGGTTACCCCCCGAACACACTGATCTACCCTGTGTGTGCCGGTGGAATGTGCCCCGCCCAAGAGCCGTATGGCGGTTCCCCAGGTCAGGCAGGCACGAGTGGGGCACGCGGAGAGGTATGCAGGGGCGCGTCGAGTTCGCCGAGCGCCTGCTCGAGTGCCTCAAGGTGCGTGAGCGCGGCCTCGGCCCCGGGGTGGTGCCGCGGCGCCGGTACGGAGTGGATGTGGACCTCGGTCTGCCGGGTGGCGGGCGGCACCAGGGCGTGCACGGCAGCTTCGACGCGGCTGCACGCGGCGGCGAGCCGTGCGTCGTGGGACGCGTCGGGGTCGGCGGCCACGGCGGTCAGGCCACGCACCTCGCGCGCACAGTCGTCGAGCAGCCGAATCACCTGGCGGGCGCGCGCCTTGCGGGCCCGCAGCGGGCTGAGCGGGTGGACGAGCGGCGCGAGGGAGAGCCGTACGCGCCCCAGCAGCAGCTCCAGTTCGGCGGCGAGCGGCGCGGGGTCGGCCTGCTCGTCCCCCGCCAGCCGTCGCGCAGCCTCGGTGGTGCAGCCGTGGACGCAACTCAGCGCCCGCCGGATCCAGGCGTTGGTCGCGGCATGCGTGGTCACGGGCAGGATCAGCGCGACACCGAGTGCCGCGCCGAGGGCGCCGACCGCCGTCTCCTGGAGGCGGAGCAGGAGCAGGCCCGGGTGCAGGACGCCGAGGAGTCCGTACAGCAGACCGGCCATGACGGTGACGAAGAACATCATCCAGCTGTACGAGGGCGCGGCCGTGTAGAAGATCCCGAAGACGCACACCGCGACCAGGGCGGCGGTGGGCGCCGGCGCGCCCGCGAGCGGGATGGCGATCAGCAGACCGGCGGCGATGCCCGTGACAGTGCCGACGACCCGGCGGAATCCCCGTACGAGGGTCTCGCCGCGCGACGCGGTGTTGACGAAGATCCACCAGGCGGTGCCGACGGCCCAGTACCAGCGGTCCGGCGAGATCAGCTGGCCGGCGGCCAGCGCGACGGCGCAGGCGAAGGTCGCCTGGAAGGCCTGGCGGGTGGTGGGGCGGGCCAGTCGGCGGCCGGGGAGCGGTGCGGGCGGGGCCGGCGGAGGCGTACGCCGCTCGATGCACCACAGCCCGAAGCGGACTGCCGACGAGGCGGTGACGGCCAGCGCGACCGCTCCGTACAACTCCGGCAGCTGGGCCGGTAGCGCGTGCAGGAACTGGGTGACGAAGAACATCATGAAGGCGAAGATCCCCAGCGCGTGTCCGCGCGGGCCCCATCGCCTGGCGTAGACACCGCAGAAGACCACCGCGAGCCAGGCGGCGGCGCGCAGCAGCGGCTGATCGTGCAGGGTCGTCGCGAGCGCGAGCACGGGGAAACCGGCGGCGGGCAGCAGGGCGGTGGTGACCGCCTGGCCGCGCACGCCGGTGTCGGCGACGGTGAACAGCGCGAGCATCGCCGCCAG
Source organism: Streptomyces sp. NBC_00885 (assembly GCF_045207475.1). NCBI lineage: Bacteria > Bacillati > Actinomycetota > Actinomycetes > Kitasatosporales > Streptomycetaceae > Streptomyces > Streptomyces sp. NBC_00885. The sequence continues at coordinate 7,572,217 of NZ_CP108796.1, read as the reverse complement.
ACCACCGGTGATGGAGGCGACAAGGGAGAGACCGGCGAGCTCGGCGGCGGCGACCGCGAGTGCCACGCCGAGTACGGCGCGTGTCGAGACGCGCAGCCGTACGCGCCCCGGATCGGGGGCGACGAACATCCTCTTCACACCGGTCAGGCTCTTCACCGCGGCCGTCCCGCCCCCTTGCTGTTCGACGTGCTGTGCGGACCGACACGTTCCGCGGACATGGCAAAGGCGCCGCGGGTCCGGTCCGGCTCCGTCGCCGTTCCGGCGCTGCACGGCGCCGTCTCTCCCCAGAGGAAAGCATCACGGAGGACACCGGCTCAACTCGATGGCCAGGGGGTGGGCCATTGGTACAGTTCCAGTCGGCAAATCCGTACCAGACGGAGACCAACGGACCATGGCGGTGGACACAGAAACATGACGGTGGACGCTCTCGACACCCGGATCCTGCGGCTGCTGATGGAGCAGCCGCGCACCAGCGTGCGGGAGTACGCCCGGATTCTGGGCATCGCTCGCGGCACCGTCCAGGCCCGGATCGACCGGATGGAGCGGGAGGGCGTGATCACCGGCACCGGCCCGTACCTCTCCCCCGCCGCGCTCGGGCACCCGGTGCTCGCCTTCGTCCATATCGAGGTCACCCAAGGGCATCTGGACGACGTCGGCGACGCGCTCGCCGCCGTACCCGAGATCATCGAGGCTTTCTCGATCACCGGCGGCGGGGATCTGCTCACCAGGGTCGCCGCGCGGGACAACGGTCATCTCGAAGACGTCATCCAGCGGCTCATCCAGCTGCCTGGCGTGGTACGCACGCGCACCGAGATGGCGCTGCGCGAGCGGGTGCCGCAGCGGCTGCTGCCGCTGGTCGAGTCGGTGGGCCGGGCGGCCGGCGCAGCACGGTGAGCCACGCCTTGGCATCCTGGAGCGCATGGGCATCGTGCGCGCCGCTTCGGTCATCTTCGATCTCGACGGAACACTGGTGGACAGCGAGCCGAACTACTACGAGGCGGGGCGCCGACTCCTGGCCCAGTACGGCGTGAGGGACTTCAGCTGGGAGCACCACACGCGGTTCATCGGCATCGGGACGCGGGAGACCCTGGAGATCCTGCGCGGGGAGTACGGGATCGAGGCTCCGGTCGACGAGCTGCTCGCCGGGAAGAACCGGAACTATCTGGAGCTGGCCCGGGCCTCGACGGAGGTGTTCCCCGAGATGCGGAAGTTCGTGGAGCTGCTGCACGCGGAGGAAGTGCCGATGGCGGTGGCCTCGGGCTCCTCACGCGCTGCCATCGAGGCGGTCCTGGCGGGCACCGGTCTTGACGCGCTCATCACCACGGCCGTCTCCGCCGAGGAGGTCGCGCGGGGCAAGCCGGAGCCCGACGTGTTCGTGGAGGCCGCGCGCCGCCTGGGTGCCCCTCCCGCCGAGTGCGTAGTCCTGGAGGACGCGGCTCCGGGCGCGGCGGCCGCGCATGCGGCGGGCATGCGCTGCATCGCCGTGCCCTACGTCCCCGAGACGGCCGGCGACCCGGCCTTCGGGGCGGCGGGGCTGCTTTTCGCCGGCGGGCAGGGCGAGTTCACGGCGCGGGCGGCGTACGACTGGCTGCGGTCGGCGCAGGCCTGACGCCGCGCGGAGTCAGCCCACCCAGCCGCCGGTGAGGCCCTGCACGGCCGAGCCGTCCAGGTCGGCGAGCTTCGTGCCGGTGAAGGCGCGAGCCCAGTCGGACGTCTGGACACGGAACGCGGGCCGGTCCGCCTCGAGCGTCTCCATGACGTTGTCCGCGACCTCGGCCGGGGTCTGCGCGCCGCTGAGGAACTGCGAGACGGTGCGGTCCACGTAAGCCCGCAGCGCGTCGGTGTACGGACCCGCGGCGGCGACGGCGGCCTCCGGGTCGACACCGAGGTTGTTGACGAACTCGGTGGCCACGGCTCCCGGCTCGACGACGGAGACGCTCACGCCCAGCTTGGCCGCCACCGGCGCGAGGCTCTCCATGTAGCCCTCGACGGCGAACTTCGCAGCGCAGTAAGCCTCGTTGAACGGCTGCCCGATGACCCCGCCCACACTAGTGACGGTGATCAGCCGGCCGCCGGACGCGCGAAGGTGGGGCAGGGCGGCCTTGGAGACGTGAAGCACTCCGAAGAAGTTGACCTCCATGACTCGGCGCACGTCGGCCACGGTCTCGTTCTCGAGCGTGCCGAGGTGTCCGGCGCCCGCGTTGTTGATCACGGCGTCGAGGCGGCCGTGGTCGGCGATCACGCTGTCGATCGCGGCGGCGACCGAAGCCTCGTCGGTGACGTCCAGCTGCCGGATGTCGAGCTCGACCCCCGCGTCCGCGGCCGCCTTGCGCAGCGCGTCGGCGCGGCTCGTGTCGCGCAGGGTCGCCACGGTCCGCCAGCCGGCCTTCGCCGTGGCGACGGCGGTGGCCAGGCCGATGCCGGAGGAGGTGCCGGTGATCAGAACAACCTTGGAAGACATGGTGCGCCCTTTCTTCGGTAGCGCCGAAATTTTCAGTGCGTGTACACACACTATAATCATTCCGTGTGTGCACACGCAATAGGTAGGATCCGACTCATGGCACAAAGGAAGCTCACCCAGACGGAGATGCCGGTCGCCGACCACGCCTTCTATGGCCTCGTCTGGGCCGGAACCGTCCTCACCGAACGTGTGGACCGCGCCCTGACCAAGGCCCACGATCTGCCCGTCTCCTGGTTCGAGGTCATGCTCTGGCTCGCCTCCAGCCCGGATCCGGTTCCGGCCTCCGTGCTGGGCAACAGCACCATGCTCAGCCGCAGCCAGGTCTCCCGCGTGGTCGACGCCCTGCAGAGCCGCGGTCTGGTCACCCGCACCCCGTCCCCGCGGGATGCGCGCTCCGTCGAGGTGGCGCTCACGCCGGAGGGCAGGCGGCTCTTCGAGGAGGCCGACGCGACGCGACGCGCCTGCCTTGCCCCGGTCTTCACCGACCTTCTCGACGCGGAGGATCTCGAAGCGCTCAGCACGGTGTGGCAGAAGCTCAAGGCCAGCAAGGACGCCTGAGCAAGTCGGCCGGACCGGCTCGGCCGATCAGCCGACACCGCGCGCCTGACGCCTGGTCAGGGCTTCCGTCGAAGCCGTGCGGACAGGTGGTGCTGCAGGGGCTGACCCACCGCCGCGAGGTCGTGGACGAAGTCGAGCGTGTCCTCTTCAATCACGGTGTACCGGCGGCGGGTCGCGTTCACCTCCTTGGCCGTGGGCGTGAGAGCCACCTCGTGGGTGCTGAGGTCGACCGTGTCGGCGACGGCACTGCCGACCAGGATCTCCGCGATGCCGGTGGGCTGGGTGATCAACGCCTCGACCCGTCCGTCGGGTTGGAGCCGCCACCAGCCGGCCTCCCGTGCCGACGGCCGCAGCGGGGTACCGTCCGCGTCGAGCAGCCAGGCGCGCGCCTCGTAGTGGAGGAACGGCCGCCCGTCGTGGCTGAAGGTGACCTCCTGCGCGTAAGTGAACTCCTCGTCGAGCGTCGGATATCCGCCCCGGCCCCGGCCGGCCCAGGTACCCAGCAGCCCGATCACCGGCGCGAGCAGTGCGTGCGGTGCGGGCGCGTCATCCAGGCGCAGGGCGTCGGGATACGGGGGCTTCTGGGCGGGGTCGGACATGATGTGCGCTCCTGGGTCGCGGCCGGTGCCGGATGGCAGCTTAGGCGGACGCGCCAACCGGCCGAGCGTAGGCTTCGCTCAGCATGAACGCGGCGCGGGGGGCGGAGTACATGACGGCTGAGCCGGCACACAGGTGGGGGTCGACCCTCGATTCGGTCGTGGTGTACGCGCAGGGTGCCGTCTGTCGCCGTCTGGCCCGGGGCAGCGTGCCGCCCGACGGCCGGGTGCGGGTGACGGGACTGCCCCGCTCGCTGGACCCGGGTTCGCTGCGGGCCCGTGCCGTGGGCGCCCCCGGGGTGCGCGTCACCGAGGCTCGGGTGGAAGTCGAGGCCGAGCCGCTCGCAGCGGGGACGCCCGACGCTTTGCGACGCGAGGTCGAGCGGCTGCGTGACGAGTACGCGGCGGCCGAGGGACGCCGGGATCGGCAGCTGAGTCTGATCGAGGAGGTCAGGGCTCTCCACCCGGTTCCGCCTGCCCGCAAGCGTGAGGACCCGCACCGCCGCACCCCGGTCGACGCGTGGCTGGGGCTCGCCGACTTCGTCGACGAACGGCTGACGGGGCTGCACACCCGCCTCGTCGAGCTGGAGGAGGCGCTGCGCGAGGTCGAGCACGAGCTCGACCTCGCCGCCGACAGGCTTGACCGCGCCTCCACCGACGCACCGCCGGCGCACGTGGAGACCGCTGTCTGCGCGGTCCTGACCCTCGACGGCACCGCTGACGCGGAGGTAGAACTGGAGCTGGAGTACGGGGTTCCCGGCGCCGTCTGGGTGCCGACATACCGTCTCGCTCACCGTCAGGGCGACGGCAGCGGCCGTCTGGTGCTGCGCGCCTCGGTCGCCCAGCGGACCGGCGAGGACTGGGCCGGCGTACGCATCGCCCTGGCCACCGCCGATCTTCGGCGCCGCACCGACCTGCCCAGGCTCCGCTCGGTCCGCATCGGACGCCGTCAGCCCGCCCCCGCGTCGTCCGGCTGGCGCGAGCCCCCGGCGGGTCTGGCCGACCTGTTCGCCGGCTACGACGCGGCAGGCCCTCGCCCCGCCCCGATCGCCGGGTCCGGACCCGTGGCCGTCGGGGCCGGCTCCGCGCCCGGTCCCGTACCGCCACCGCCCCCTCCCCCGCCGGCACCGCAAAGTTACGGCGGGCCGCCCTCGGCGCTCCCGGTGCCCGGCGGCGCGTACGGCGCTCCCCCGGAGGCCTTCGGCGGCGGCATGCCCGACCTTGCGCAGCCGGCCCGGTCGCGAGGGGCCGGCAGGCAGAGTGCCGGCGGCGGAACCTTCGCCGGAGCCCCCGCTCCCACGGCACCCGTGGCTCCCGGCGCGGCCGCGCCGCCGCCACCCCCTCCGGCACCGGTAGCCGCTCCGCCGCAGCCGAGCGGCGCCGAGCTCGACTATGCCGCCCTTGTCCTGTGCGGGCCCGACGAGCAGGGGGGTCGCAGAGGCCGGCTGTTCCCCGACTCTCCCTTCGACCCGGTGGCGGCCGAGTACCGCCGCCGCGCCGAAGCGGTAGCCGCGCTGCCGCTGCCCGGACAGGCCGTGCGGCCCCGCGAGTCGGCGGGTTCCTTCGACCACCGCTTCGACGCCACCGCACGCGCCGACATTCCGTCGGACGGCACCTGGCACACCGTCACCGTCGGCGAGATCCCGGTCGGCCTGCGTACCGAGTACCTCTGCGTGCCGTCCGTCGAGCAGACCGTGTACGCGACGTTGGTGCTCTCCAACGCCACCGACCAGGCACTGCTGGCCGGCCCGGTGGAGGTCACCGTCGACGACGACTTCCTGCTGACCGCCGCACTGCCCACGCTCGCCCCCGGCGGTGTCCGCCGGGTGGGGCTCGGGCCGGCCGAGGGCATCCGCGTCACCCGCCGTACGAACCTGCACGAGTCGACCTCGGGCCTGCGCAACAACACCACCGTGCTCGACCACCGTGTCCACGTGGAGCTGGCCAACCGGCTCGCGAGACCCGTCACCGTCGAAGTCCGCGAGCGGGTGCCGGTCACCTCCGAACCGGAGGTCCGGATCGAGGAACGGGCCGACTGGACGGCACCCGACGAAGGCACGGGGCCCGATCGCCATGCGCCGGGCACCCGCGTCTGGCGGCTGGACCTGCACGCAGGCGCCACTGCCGCTCTCGACGGCGGCTACGAGATCCGCATCCCGACCGGCAAGGCCCTGGTCGGCGGCAACCGCAGGAGCTGACACACGCCATGCCCACGGCCCCGAAGCCGATCGCCCTCCCCGTCACCGCCGTCACCTGCCTCGAGGATCGCGCCCACATCGAGCGCGCCGTCGTGCTCGACCTGGAGGCCGGGGTCCAGCGGCTGCGTCTCGGGCCGGTCAGTGCACTGGCCGTCGACCGGACCCTCCATGCCGAGCTGACCGCCGATCACCCCGCGACCGTGCTTGACGTGCGGATCGTCCGCAGCTGGACGCCGCGCGGGCCGCTGCCGTCCACCGACGACGACTCCGCCCTGCGCCACCGCGTACACGCCCTCGAAGAGGAGCGGCTGGCCCTGGGGCAGCGACGCGACCGGCTGCATTCCCGCATTGACCTGCTCGGCCGCCTCGCCGCCGATCTGCTGCGGGAGATCGGCGAAGGCGCCGGCTCCGGGAAGACCGAACGGCCCCGCTGGGCCCTCGAACTGGACCGCGTGGACGCCGAGCGCGACGCGTACGGCGAGCAACTGCGCACCGTGGAGGCCCGGCTGGCCGCCGGCACTGCCGAACTCGGGGAGGCCCAACGAGCCATGCATCTCTCCGAGGAGGAGCCCGCCGAGCTGGTCGGCCATATCGAGTTGAGCGTGGAATCCGCGGTCGCCGGGCCGGTCGGGCTGCGCCTGAGCCACCTCACCCCGTGTGCACTGTGGCGGCCCGCCTACCGGGCCGTGCTCGACGGGGACTCCCTCACGCTGGAGACCGACGCGATGGTCTGGCAGCGCACGGGTGAGGACTGGTCGGACGTACGGCTGACATTGTCGACGGCCCGCTCGGCACTGGCCACCGATCCGCCACGGCTGGGCGAGGACCGGCTGACGCTCAAGGACCGCTCCGCAGCGGAGCGCCGCGTGGTCGATGTCGAACTGCGCGAGGAGGAGATCGGGACCCTCGGCCCGGCCCCGGTGCTCGGCCTGCCGGGGGTGGACGACGGCGGCGAAGCGCGGGTGTGGAGATCCCCCGCTCCGGTCTCGGTGCCCGGTGACGGCCGCGCCCACCGAGTGCCGCTCTCAGCATTCACCACGGCCGCGCGCAGTGAGTACGCCTGCTCAGCGGAGTTGTCTCCCCTGGTCACCCGGGTGGTGCGGTTCGACAACCTGTCCGGCCACGCGCTGCTCGCCGGGCCCGTGGACCTGGTTCGCGGCAGCGGATTCAGCGGCCGCGGCACGCTGGACTTCACCGCCCTCGGCGCCCCCGTTGAGCTGGCCTTCGGCAGCTGCGACGACTACAGGGTGGTCCGGGATGCCGAGGAGTCCCGCGACTCCGCCGGTATCACCCAGCGGACCGTGGTCACCCGCACGGTCCGGCTGCACCTGTCCCGGTTCTCCGCCCCCGGGGAACACGGCGAGCGGGTGGTCGTCCTTCGGGAGCGGATCCCGGTCTCCGAGGTTTCGGCGGTGGAGATACGCCTGCACAAGGATTCATGCTCCCCTGCGCCCGACGTGGTCGACGCCGAGGGCATCGCCCGCTGGGACGTCACCCTCCCACCCGGCGGCCGCCGCACGGTCACCCTGGTCTACGAGCTGTCGGCGAGCGCCAAAGTCACCGGGCTCTGAGCTCGGCGGGCCGCTGAACGCCTCCTGGTGCAGGCCTGATCCGGGCTCACGCCCCCAGCCGGGGGCCGGGTGGGGTCGCGCTCGCGACCGCTACCCGAGGAAGCTCAACCGAACCTGACGGTTGGCATTGTCTTTGTTGGTGTCGACCAGGCACACGGACTGCCACGTGCCGAGCTCCAGACGGCCGCCGATGACGGGCAGGGTGGCGTGCGGCGGGACGAAGGCGGGCACGACGTGGTCCCTGCCGTGGCCCGGGCTGCCGTGGCGGTGCTGCCAGCGGTCGTCGGCGGGCAGCATGGTGTGCAGCGCGGCGAGCAGATCGGCGTCGCTGCCCGCGCCCGTCTCGATGAGGGCGATACCGGCCGTCGCATGCGGAACGAAGACATTGAGCAGGCCGTCCCTGCCGCCCGCCACCTCCGTGAGGAACTCCTTGCAGGCGCGGGTCAGGTCGGTCACCGTCTCGGTCGAGCCGCTGGAGATGGTCAGGGTCCTGGTGGTGAAGGGTCCGGGCATGAGTCCATCTTCCCGTTCGCACCGCACGATCGCGCGCGCACGCCGCGCCGCACCGAGTCTCTCAGGCGCCGGCCGTCGCCCCCTGCCGCAGCGCCTCGATGAGCATCTCCACCGACGGCCGCCCCCGCGCGGCAGCCCGCACCGCCACCACGACATGGCGTTCCACCGGATCGTCCAGCGGCACCGGCACGATCCCCTCGGAGCGCAGCCGCAGCATCAGGCCGGTCAGCGGCGCCACGCCCAGCCCCGCCCCGACCATGGCCAGCGAGGTGGCGGTGTCGGTGACCTCGTGGACGACGCGCGGTTCGAATCCCGCCCGGCGGCAGGCCGTACGGATGGCCCTGCCGTAGTGCGTACGGGCCGCGGGCAGAATCCAGTCCCGGTCGGCCAGCTCGGTCAGCCGCCACGACGTCCCCACGGGCGGCGCCCCGGCTGCCGGCAGCGCCAGCGAGAAGCGTTCGGAGTGGAGCCGTACCAGCTCGGAGCCCTCGTCCCGGGCCAGCGGGGCATCCGGATAGTCCAGGCCGAGCGCCAGGTCGACCCGGCCCGCGGAGACCTCCGCGTGGGCCTGGTCGACATCCACCTCCTGGCTGACCACCCGCACGCCGGGGTGGTGCTCGGCCAGCCAGCGCAGCGCGGGCGGCAGAAACGCCGCGGCGGCCGTACCGAACACCCCGAGCCGAAGCCTCGCCCCGATCTCCGTACGGGTGCGCTCGATGGCGGCCGCCGCCTCGGCCTGCGCCCGCAGGATGTGCCCGGCGTGGACGACCAGCGTGTGCCCGGCGTCGGTGAGTTCGACCCGTCGTCCCGCCCGCCTGATCAGCTGCGCGCCCGCGGTCCGCTCCAGCCGGGCGATCTGCTGGGAGATCGCGCCGGGGGTGTAGCCGAGGGCTGCGGCGGCCGCCGTCATGGTGCCGCACCGCTCGAGTTCGACCAGCGCGCGCAAATGTGCTCCACCCAGTTCCATACAGGGGATCTAAAAGATCGACTGCTGGAACTGTCAATGGACGCGAAGAGTCGGCCGCTCCACCATGGCTTTCATGGGTCACAGCGCTCAGGTCGTCATCGTCGGCGGTGGTGTCGTCGGGGCGAGCATCGCCTTCCATCTGGCCGAGGCCGGGGTCCGGGACGTCCTGGTCCTGGAGCGGGACGAACCGGCGTCGGGCTCGTCGGGCAAGCCGATCGGCGGGATTCGCGCCCAGTTCTCCGATCCGCTCAACATCAGGCTGGGGCAGCGCAGCCTGGAGGCGTGGCGGGCGTTCACCTCCCGCCCGGGGGCGGATGTCGGGGTCGAGAGCGTCGGCTATCTCTTCCTGCTCGGCGACGAGGCCGAGGTGACGGCCTTCCAGCAGGCCGTGGACGTACAGAACGAGCTCGGGGTTCGCAGCCGGATCATCACGCCGCGGGAGGCGCACGAACTGTGCCCCTATGTGGATCCGGGCTCCTTCCTCGCCGCCGCGTACTCCCCCGACGACGGCTTCGCGCTTCCGAGAGCGGCGGTCGACGGGTATCTGCGGGCGGCCCAGCGCCTCGGCGCGAGACTCCGTACGCACTGCGCCGTCACCGGCATCGACACCGAAGGCGGCCGGGTGCGGGCAGTACGCACGACGGCGGGCACGATCCTTACGTCGGCCGTGGTCTGCGCTGCGGGCCCCTGGTCCGCCGCCGTCGGCGCGATGGCCGGGGTGAAGCTGCCCGTCACCCCGCTGCGCCGGCAGATCGCGCTGACTGGGCGGCTGTCCCCCGCGCCCCCGCGGATCCCCTTCACCCTCGACTTCGCTTCGACGCTCTACTTCCACAACGACCGCGCGGACGGGCTGGTCCTCGGCCTGTCCGACCAGCGCCAGAAGCCGGGATTCGGACGGGAGTTCAGCCAGGAGTGGCTGGATCCGTTCCGTGAGGCGGCCGGGCGGCGGGCTCCGGCGCTCGCCGGTGTTACGGCCCTTGGCGGCTGGGCGGGCCTTTACGAGATGACGCCCGACCGCAATGCCCTGATCGGCCGGTCGGGCGACGTGGACGGCTTCCTCTACGCCACCGGTTTCTCCGGGCACGGGTTTCTGCAGGCGCCCGCGGTCGGCGAGATCGTCCGTGATCTGTATCTGGAACGGACCCCGTTCATCGATGTGGGCCCGCTGTCCGCGGCCCGCTTCGAGGGGCGGGCCGCCGCCGTCCGCCCCGAGGCCCACATCATCTGACTCCGGCACAACCGGTACGGGAAGGAGAACGCCATGCTCCCCACCTGGCGCCTGCGGGCCGCGTTCGCCCGTCGGCTCTCCGACATGTACGGGGCTGAAGTCCCCGCGTACACCACGCTCTTGGAGGTGTCGGCGCAGGTCAACGACGAGGTGATCGGCAAGGGCGGTGACGCCGGACGGTTCGGCGGTATCGAGCGGGTCACGGCCGAGCGGCACGGCGCCATCCGTGTGGGCACGCCGCGCGAGATGCGCCAGGTGGCCCAGATCTTCGCCGCGTTCGGGATGCACCCGGTGGGCTTCTACGATCTGCGGGAGGCGGCGGCCAGCTCCGTACCGGTCGTCTCGACCGCGTTCAGGCCCATCGACGCCGAGGAACTGGAGCGCAATCCCTTCCGCGTCTTCACCTCGATGCTCACCACCGCCGACCGGCGATTCTTCGACGCGGATCTTCAAGCCCGCCTCGAATCGTTCCTGGCCCGGCGTGAGCTCTTCCCGCCCGAGCTCCTGGACCTCGCGGCGCGCGCCGAGCGGGAGCAGGGACTCGACGAATCGTCCGCCGAGCGCCTCCTCACACTGGCGGTGGCCGCCTTCGAGCTGTCCCGGGAGCCGGTGGACCGCGCCTGGTACGCCGAACTGGAGCGGATCTCCGCCGTCGCCGCCGATATCGGCGGCGTGGCCGGCACCCACATCAATCACCTCACGCCGCGAGTTCTCGACATCGACGAGCTCTACCGGCGTATGGGCGAGCGCGGCATCACGATGATCGACCGGATCCAGGGTCCGCCGCGCTGGGAGGGGCCGGATGTGCTGCTGCGGCAGACGTCGTTCCGCGCGCTGGCCGAACCGCGCCGTTTCCGCGAGCCGGACGGCAGCGTCGCAGAGGGGTCGCTGCGGGTGCGCTTCGGCGAGGTGGAGGCGCGCGGAATCGCGCTGACCCGGGCGGGCCGTGCGCTCTACGACGAGCTGGCCGGTGAGCCGGCCGAGGTCTGGGAGCAGCGGTTCCCGCGTACGGAACGTCAACTGGCCGTCCAGGAGCAAGCGTTCTTCCGCTACGAACCGGGCGGTGACCGGCCACGCGCCGACCGCACCCCGCCGGACGATCTCGCGGGCCTCCTCGACGGACGCTGGGTCAGCGCCCGCCCCATCGTCTACGAGGACTTCCTCCCCCGGTCGGCGGCCGGGATCTTCCAGTCGAACCTCTCCGAGGAGGGCGCCAGGGACTCCGCCGCCCAGGGCTCCCATTACGACCAGCAGTGGCTCTCCGGCGTACTGGAGCGCCCCGTCCACGACCCCTTCGACCTCTACGCCGCTCAGCAGAGCAGCTCACTTCGCCAGGCCCGACAAGCCCTCGGACTCCCCAAGGACACACCGTGACCAGCACCGGCACCACGCTTCCCGACAACGACTCGCTGCGCGCCCGGGCCCGCGAGAGCCTGCTCGGCTGCGGCGCCCGACTGCCCGTGGACGGCGGCGACGTCATCGCCCGTACGCCTCTTACGGGCACCACATTGTTCACCCTGCCCGCGACGACACCCGAGCAGGCCGACGCGGCGATCGGCGCTGCCGACGCGGCGTTTCGCAAGTGGCGCACGGTCCCGGCGCCGCAGCGCGGGGCGCTGGTCAAGCGGCTGGGCGAGCTGCTGAGCGAGCACAAGGAGCAGCTGGCCGACCTCGTCACCATCGAGGCGGGCAAGATCCGCTCCGAGGCGCTCGGCGAAGTGCAGGAAATGATCGACATCTGTGAGTTCGCGGTCGGGCTCTCCCGGCAGCTGTACGGGCGGACCATGGCCTCCGAGCGTCCCGGCCACCGCCTCTCGGAGAGCTGGCACCCGCTCGGCGTGGTGGGTGTGATCTCGGCGTTCAACTTCCCGGTGGCGGTCTGGGCGTGGAACACCGCGATCGCTCTGGTCTGCGGTGACACGGTCGTCTGGAAGCCCTCGGAGCTCACCCCCCTGACGGCCGTGGCCTGCGACGCCCTGCTCGCGCGCGCGGCCGCCGACACCGGTGCGCCGGACGGTGTGCACAAGCTTGTACTGGGCGGCCGCGAGACGGGCGAGCGGCTGGTCGACGACGAGCGGGTGGCCCTGGTGAGCGCGACGGGATCGGTCCGGATGGGGCGGGAGGTCGGCCCGCGGGTGGCCGCGCGCTTCGGCCGCTGTCTGCTCGAACTGGGCGGCAACAACGCGGCGATCGTCACGCCCTCCGCCGATCTCGACCTCACGGTGCGCGGGATCGTGTTCTCCGCGGCGGGCACGGCGGGCCAGCGCTGCACCACCCTGCGCCGGCTGATCGTCCACGAGGACATCGCGGACCGGCTGGTGGAGAAGATCGTCCACGCGTACGGCCAGCTGCCGGTGGGCGACCCGTTCCAGGAGACCACCCTGGTGGGCCCGCTGATCTCCGCCACGGCTCACCGGGCGATGACCGAGGCGCTGGCGGCGGCCGAGGCCGACGGCGGGAAAATCCTGACCGGCGGCGACCGGCAGCTGGGCGAGCAGGCGCCGGATGCGGCATACGTGAGGCCCGCGGTCGTGCGGATGCCCGCACAGACGGACGTCGTAAGCCGGGAGACCTTCGCGCCGATTCTCTATGTGCTCACCTACCGGACCCTTGAGGAGGCCGTAGCCCTGCAGAACGGCGTACCGCAGGGCCTGTCCTCCAGCATCTTCACGCAGGACCAGCGGGAGGCGGAGCGCTTCCTCGCTGCGGACGGCTCCGACTGCGGTATCGCCAACGTCAACATCGGTACCTCGGGCGCCGAGATCGGCGGGGCGTTCGGCGGCGAGAAGGAGACCGGCGGCGGGCGCGAGTCGGGTTCGGACGCCTGGCGGGCGTACATGAGGCGGGCGACGAACACGGTGAACTACTCCGACAGCCTGCCGCTCGCCCAGGGAGTCAACTTCCTGTAGGCCCTGTACTGGATCGGGAAGACGATCGGGAAAGGGTCGGGAAGATCCACGCACCCCGCACGGTTGGTAGAAGCGTGAACAACTTCGGGGTACATGACGTGGACGTGGTCGTCATAGGCGCCGGACAGGCGGGACTGTCCGGCGCCTACCATCTGCGGCGCGCCGGACTGGTGCCGGACCGCGATTTCGTGGTGCTCGACCATGCCCCGCGAGCCGGGGGTGCCTGGCAGTTCCGCTGGCCGTCCCTCACCTACGGCAAGGTGCACGGCATGCACGCGCTGCCGGGCATGGAACTGACGGGTGCGGATGACGGGCGCCCCTCCTCCGAGGTGATCGGCGCCTACTTCACCGCGTACGAAGAGCGCTTCGATCTGCACGTACACCGGCCCGTCGATGTCACGGCCGTGCGCGACGGCGAGGGCGGGCGGCTGCTCGTCGAGACCTCGCAGGGGACCTCGGCGGCGCGGGCGCTGATCAACGCGACGGGCACCTGGGACCGTCCCTTCTGGCCGCGCTACCCGGGTCAGGAGACCTTCCGGGGGCGGCAGTTGCACACGGTGAACTATCCGGGACCCGAGGAGTTCGCCGGACAGCGCGTGATCGTGGTGGGAGGCGGGGCTTCGGGCACCCAGCATCTGATGGAGATCGCGGACTACGCGGCGGACACCACCTGGGTGACGCGGCGGCCGCCCGTCTTCCGCGAGGGCCCCTTCGACGAGGACGCCGGACGGGCGGCCGTCGCCATGGTCGAGGAGCGCGTACGCCGCGGGCTGCCACCGCAGAGCGTGGTCTCGGTGACCGGGCTGCCGCTCACCGACGCCGTACGCAGGGCCCGAGAGTCGGGCGTTCTGGACCGGCTGCCGATGTTCGACCGGATCACGCCGACGGGCGTGGCCTGGGACGACGGGCGGACGGTGGAGGCAGATGTCATCCTCTGGGCGACCGGATTCCGTGCGGCGCTCGACCATCTCGCGCCGCTGAAACTGCGCGAGCCCGGTGGCGGCATCCAGGTGGTCGGCACCCGCGCGGTCCGGGACGCCCGCGTCCATCTCGTCGGATACGGGCCTTCGGCCTCGACGATCGGCGCCAACCGGGCGGGCCGGGCAGCCGTCCGCGATGTCAAACAACTGCTGGAGCGCGAACCGGCCCTGGCCTGATGCCCGTCAGCCGCCGCTGCGCGCGCTCTTGCGCCTGGCGTTGAACTCGGCGACATTGCGCCGATGCTCTTCGTAACCGGCCGTGAAGCGCGTGTCCCCCGGCGCCACGGTGACGAAGTAGAGCCAGTTGCCGGGCGTCGGACTGATCGCCGCGCGCATGGCCTGCTCCCCCGGGTTGTCGATGGGGGTCGGCGGCAGCCCGCGGCGCTGATAGCTGTTGTACGGGCTGTCGATGCGGGTGTCGGCGGCCGTGGTGTCCAGCGTGCTGCGGTTCAGCGCGTAGTTCAGGGTCGAGTCCATCTGCAGCGGCATCCCCTGCGCGAGCCGGTTGTAGATGACGCGGGCGACCTTCCCCATGTCCTGCGGCGTGTCTGCCTCGGCCTGAACGATGCTGGCGATGCTCACCGTCTGATGGGCCGTCAGCCCGTTGCGCTGGGCGCCGCTGCTGATGCGATCGGCCCCGAACCGCTGATGAGCCGTGTTGACCATGTAACTGAGCAGACTCTGGGGAGTGGACGTGGAGTCGACGGGATACGTGGCCGGGAAGAGGTAGCCCTCGGGATTGCCCCTGGCGTCGGCCGGGAGCTTCAGCCGCGCCGCGCCGACCGCCTTCGCAGTGGTGCCCGGCGGCTCGTCCAGGGCTTTGTCGATCGCCGCGTAGACCTGAGTGGCGCGCCAGCCCTCGGGGACCAGCAGTGACTTCTGCTCCTCCTGGCCCCCGTTCAGCAGCAGAGGCACCAGCACCGCGACGGCCGCGACGACAAGGGCGGTCACGGTCAGCACCAGTCGGCCCCGCCGTGTCAGCCGGGTCAGCGGGAACCTGCGGCCGGGCGGCCCCGACGACGGTTCATTCTTCATACAGGCACGCTAACCCGGGGCTCGCCCCGATCCCGGCACCCGGTGCTGGGCGACGCATAACGCTGCCGCGGCCCACGGCCGGCCGGTGGTTCAGGGAGCGAAAGGCGGCAGTGCGGCGAACTCGGGCACCACCTGGACCGCCCCGGCGAGCGCGTCGAGTGTGCGTCGCACGCGACTCAGCGGATGGTCGGGGAACTGCGCGTCCCACTGGGCGTGGTCGGCGGCATGGAAGGGCAGACCACCCTCCACCTCCGGCGCGTAGGGGTGCGGCCGGAAGTACTTGTCGTGGCCGACCTGCGCCATCACCATGGCCTCCCGCATGCCCGTCATGCCCCGCTCTGGCGCCTGGATCTTCACCACGGTGCTGCATGTCGCGCGCGGCACGGTGAAGCTGCCGATGAATGCCTGGCCGCTGGGCTGTCCCGGCAGCGGCAGCTTCAGTATCTGCTTCAGCGCGGGCAGCGGGCCGAGCGACTTCACGGATGCCTCGATCAGGCCACCACCGGCCTGGGCGGTCAGGCGGGTGAGCGCGGCGCGCAGCGAGGGGCCGTCGTCGAGCGAGGCCGGCAGGTCCGGCGGCAGCCCGAAGAAGTGCAGCGACAGCACATCGCCTTCGTCGTTGGCCCAGACGTCCTGGTCGACGGGCCGGTATCCGGGCAGTTCCACACCGCGGAGAGCTCTCATGGCCGGTGATCATGCCGTACCCGGACGGGCGAGGGTCCGTCAGGGTGCCACCGGGGCCAACCGGGCGTCCCTGCGGACCAGTTCGGCATATCGGCCGTCCCGGTCGAGCAGCTCCTCATGGCTGCCGCGCTCGGCTATGCGCCCCGCGTCGAGGACCACGATCTGGTCGGCGCCCCTGACCGTGGAGAGCCGGTGGGCGATGGTGATGGTGGTCCGGCCCGCCGAGAGCGAGTCGATCGCCTGCTGCACGGCCTGCTCCGTACGGGTGTCGAGCGCGCTGGTCGCCTCGTCGAGGATGAGGACCGGCGGGTCGCGCAGAATCGTCCTGGCGATGGCGAGGCGCTGCTTCTCGCCGCCGGAGAAGCGGTATCCGCGCTCGCCGACGATGGTGTCGTAGCCGTCGGGCAGCGTTGCGATGTGGTCGTGGATCTGTGCCGCCCGAGCGGCCGCCTCTATCTCTGCCTGGGTCGCGTCCGGCTTGGCGAAGCGCAGGTTCTCGGCGACGGAGGCGTGGAAGAGATACGTCTCCTGGGAGACGACTCCCACGGCCCGGGCGAGGCTGTCGAAGTCGAGCTC
The DNA here is from genome assembly GCF_045207475.1 of Streptomyces sp. NBC_00885. Taxonomy (NCBI): domain Bacteria; kingdom Bacillati; phylum Actinomycetota; class Actinomycetes; order Kitasatosporales; family Streptomycetaceae; genus Streptomyces; species Streptomyces sp. NBC_00885. Next base: position 7,555,941 of record NZ_CP108796.1, on the reverse strand, counting down.
CCGGACATCGACACCGTCGATGGTGACCCTGCCACCGGTGACGTCGTACAGCCGCGGGACGAGATAGCTGAGCGTGGACTTGCCGGAGCCGGTCGGGCCGACGACGGCGAGGCTGCCGCCGGCCGGGACGGCCACGTCGATCCTGTCGAGGGTCGGCCGCTTCTGCTTGTCGTCGTACACGAAGTCGACGTCCTCGAACCGGACTTCGCCGCGGATCTTCTCCAGCCGGACCGGCTTCTCGGGCTCGGTGATGTCCACCGGCAGATCGAGATACTCGAAGATCCGCTGGAACAGGGCGAGCGAGGTCTGCATCTGCACGCCGGTGGAGAGCAGGCTCACGGCGGGGCGGAACAGGCCCTGCTGGAGCGAGACGAAGGCGACGAGCGTGCCGATCGATATCACGGCTCCGCCCGACTGGAGGGCGAGTCCGGCGGCCCAGTAGATGAGGGCGGGCATGGCGGCCATCACGATGCCGATGGTCGACATCCGCCACCGCCCGGCCATGCTGGACCGGACTTCGAGGTCGACGAGCCGCTCGGACTCCTCGGCGAAGGACCTGGTGAGCGAGTCGGCCCGGCCCATGGTGCGGCCGAGCAGGATGCCGCTGACGGAGAGCGACTCGGTGACGGTGGCGGCCATGGCGGCCATCTGCTTCTGGCGCTGCGTGGTGATCTTCTTGCGCTCGCGGCCGACGCGGCGGCTGATCCAGACGAACAGCGGCAGCAGGAGCAGCGAGACGGCGGTGAGCCGCCAGTCGAGCGCCAGCATCGCGACGACGGTGGCGACCACGGCCGTGAGGTTGGAGACCAGGGAGGTCGCCGTCGAGGTCACGGTCGCCTGCATCCCGCCGATGTCGTTGGCGATGCGCGACTGGACCTCTCCGGTGCGGGTTCTGGTGAAGAACGCGAGCGGCATGCGCTGCAGCTGGGCGTAGACGCCGGTACGCAGATCGTGCATGACACGCTGTCCGACGGTGGTGGAGATCAGCGTCTGGAGCACGCCGAAGACGCTGGTCATCACCGCGGTGAGGATCATGCCGAGGGCGAGCAGGCTGAGCAGCCCGGTGCGGCCCTGCGGAATGGCGGTGTCGAGGATCTCGCGCAGCAGGAACGGCGAGGCGACCGAGACGAGCGACGCGGCACCGACGAGCAGGCCGACGACGGCGAGGCGGCCGCGGTAGGGGCGGAAGAGCCGGAGAATACGCCGCACTTCGGCGGGCGGCTGCTCCGGATCACGGGTGGGTGGTGTCCAGTTGGACTCGACGTCGATACGCATGGGCTCCTTCGACCAGGGGCGAGACGGCAGGGACGGTGAAGCAACAAGAAGGGTGGTGCGGCAAAGATTTTGAGAGCATAGCTCATTGTTACCTATCTTCACAATGAGCCCGGTCCTGATATTGTTCCCGGCATGAGCACCGACCCCGACGGCCTGCTGGCCGAGCAGCTCCTGCGGCTGACCCGACGGCTGCACCGCAGCCAGAAGCGCCAGCTGGAGTCGGCCGACATCGCGATCACGCCCGCCCAGTCCCGCCTCCTTCGCACCCTCGCGCATTACGACGAGCCGCCCCGCATGGCCGATCTCGCGGCCCGTCTGGAGGTGGTCCCGCGCGCCGTGACCAGCCTGGTCGACGGCCTCGAGGCGAGCGGCTGCGTCCGCCGCGTGCCCGACCCGACCAATCGCCGGGTGATCCGGATCGAGCTCACCGACACCGGCCGCGCCGCGCTCAGAGCGCTGCGCAGCGCGCGCCGGGCGGCGGCGGAGGACATCCTGGCTCCCTTGACCGCCGACCAGCGCGAGGTGCTCGGCGGGCTGCTGTCCACCCTGGTCGACGGGCCGGGGCCACGCTGCTGACGCGGACGACCCGTCGCCGTCCGAGCCGCTGGGCACAACTCAGCAGTACAGCCGGTCTTCGGTCAGCACCCCCTGGACCGTGCGCAGGCCGCGGTCGTAGCAGCCGCCGGAGCCGTGGAGCCGGTAGCGCTCGGCGGTCGTGCCGACCGCGTGCCGCTGGTCGCGCGGGACATTGGCCGTGTAGGTCGCATCGCCGGTGTACGCATCGTCGAGGCGCGACCACGCCAAGCGCCGCCCGCTCCGCGCGACGACGGTGTCGGCCTTGTCCCCCAGGGTGAGGACCGTACGCAGCCGGTCACCCTCACCGAGCGTCGTGACACCGTCCATCGTGTACGTCCGATGGCTGCGCGTGATCTGCCCGCCGCTGGTGACGCTCTCGTCGTCGCTCCAGGTCCCCTTGAGTGCGTCCATGTTCTCGCCCTCGGTCCAGCGGTGGACGGAGGTGTTCGCGAGCGCGCGGCTGACGGTCGTGGTGACCCGTCCGTGCGAGGTGTCGAGGTGGCCCCCGACGGTGAGCCGATGATCGCCCTCGGTGTCGAGCCGGTGCTCCGAACCGGGCGTGTACGTCACGGAGTTGACCGGCGTGGACTCCTCGTGCCGGGTCAGCGCGCCCGTCACCACCGCGCTCCCCTCGTCCTGCCAGACCAGCACATTGGTGGGCGTGCTCCAGCCGGTCTGGCCCTGCGGGACTCCGACGACGGACACCTCGATCCGGTGCGGCACGCCGTCGTTGAGCCGGGCGGCGAAGGGAGTGAGGTCGTACTGGATGGGCTTGATGTCGAAGGCCCGCGGCCCCGGAATCACGTACCAGAGAAAGGGGTTGGACCAGCCGCCCGTCCAGACCGTCGGGAACGGCGCCGCGATTCCGGCGAGTTGTCCGTCGACCTTGATCTGCACCTCGCGATACGGCCCGCCCGCGGCCTTGCAGGAGTACGGCGCGGAGTCCGGGACGGTCAGATACCAGTACTCCTCGCAGCCGCCGCCCGACCCGGTCGCGTACACCTCGGCGAGGATCCGCTCGGAGTTGCGCGGCGTGGTGAGTGAAGTGCCGGCCGGCGCAAGCACCTTGTCGGGCGTGCCGGGCGCCTTCGCCGTGCCGCCCGCCGCATAGAAGGTCAGCGTCACCTTGACGTCGAGTACCCCCGTGTAGGTCTCGTTGACCACGTTGCCAATGAGCATCTCGACCGGCTGGGCGCTGCGCAGGGTGTCGCTGTAGCGCGTGACGTCCTTCTCGACCGACCAGGCGATACCGTCCGGCGAGGGCTGCGGGGTGGACGTACGAAGGATCTCCACGCCGCCGACGGTGAGATAGCCGAGCCGGTCGTACTGCCGTCCCTTGACGCTGCCGTCCAGCCGCAGCACCACCCGGCTCCAGCTCTTGCCGCAGCCCTTCGGGGGCGCGTAACTCCCCTTGTACGGAGTGAAATCGCGGAACTGCGCCTCGGCGAGCGTCACATGGCAGGACTTCGTGTCCGGGCGGGCGACGGGGGGCGCGGCGGTCACCGGGTCGTGCCAGTCGGATCCGAACTCGGCAGGGGGCTCGTCGGCCGCCGCGGCGGGCCCGGCGCCGAGCAGCGATCCGGCCGCCAGCGCGAGCCCGGCGAGCATGGACATGAGCTGTCGTCGTCTCATGCGTCAGGAGTGAAGCGTGCGGCAGGTGCCGGGCGCCAGACCCACGTGTTCGACCTTGGCGCGTTGTGTGTGCCGCGCACAAAATTCGATTGCGGGAAGGTGCTCCGAAAGGCGAACCTTGCACGGTTTCCGCCACACTTTCGAGCTCTGGGACATCATGCAGATTCGCGATCTTCCCTATCCCGACCCCGGTGTGGCCGATGCCAGGTCCGGGCCGCGTTTCCTGCTCTGGCTCGGGCGGAATCAGCTGGGCGGACAATTCAAGGCACTGGCCTGGGGCCTGCTGCACTTCTGCGGTGTGGCCGGGCTGCCGCTGGGCGTCGGCCGGGCCGTGCAGGCGGTCGTGGACCGTTCCGGCAGCGCCCTCGCTCTCGCAGGTGCGCTGATCGTCCTGTGCGGCGTCGCGATCACCTTCGGCGACACGATGCTGCACCGCGCCGCCGTCACCAACTGGATCACCGCCGCGGCACGTGTCCAGCAGCTGCTGGCACGCAAGGCGGCCGAGCTGGGCGCGGCGCTGACCCGCCGGGTCGCGGCAGGCGAGGTGGTCGCGGTCTCCACGGGCGACGTGGAGAAGATCGGCTGGTTCGTCGAGGCGGTCTCGCGCTTCGCCGCGGCCGCCATCACGGTGGTTCTGGTCTGCGTCGGCCTCGTCCTGTACGTACCGGCGCTGGGCGTGGTCGTCGCGATCGGCGTCCCCGTGCTGGCGCTGGCCGTGCTGCCGCTGCTTCCGCGTGCCACTCGGCGCGCCGACATCCAGCGCGAGAAGGCGGGCAGGGCCACCGAGCTGGCCGCGGACACCGTCGCGGGACTGCGGGTGCTGCGCGGCATCGGCGGCGAGGAGCTGTTCCTCGGCCGCTACCGGCAGGCATCCCAGGAAGTGCGCAGGGCGGCGGTGCGCAGCGCCCGCATGTGGTCGCTGATCTCGGCCATCCAGGTGCTGCTGCCGGGCCTGCTGCTGATCGCGGTCGTCCGGTACGGGGCCGGGCTCGCCCAGGACGGCCGGATCGAGGTCGGCGAACTGGTCACCGCCTTCAGCGCGGTGACGCTGCTGATGTACCCGCTGCGGCACTTCGAGGAGATCGCCATGGCGTACTCCTTCTCGCGGCCCTCCGCGAAACGGGCCGCGCGAGTGCTGTCACTGCGGCGGGCGACCGAACCCTCCGGCGTTCAGTACGGGCGCCCGAGCGGCGATCTGTACGACCCCGCCACCGGTGTCCTTGCGCCCGCGAGCCGGTTCACGGCCGTGGTCTGCGGCGACCCGGACGCGGCGGGACTGCTCGCCGAACGGCTCGGCGGGCATCCGGCCGCCGACGTGGCAGGCGCGCCGTCCGTGCTGCTCGGCGGGGTGCCGCTGGACGACCTGGCGCTGGACGAGGCCCGTGCCGCCGTCCTCGTACAGGACAAGGATCCGGTGCTGCTCTCCGGCACACTGCGCGAGCTCCTCGACGTCCCCGCCTCCGGCATGGTCTCCGCCGAGGACGCCCTGCGGGCCGCCCAGTGCGGCGATGTGCTGGACGCGCTCGCCCAGGCGGCCGTCGACACCGACGGCGACCCGATGCGCACACGGATCACCGAACGCGGACGGTCGCTGTCCGGCGGGCAGCGCCAGCGGCTCGCCCTGGCACGCTCCCTGGTCACCGACCCCGAGGTGCTGGTCCTCGACGAGCCCACCTCCGCCGTGGACTCGCACACGGAGGCACGGATCGCCGAAGGCATCAAGCGGCTGCGGACCGGCCGCACCACGGTCGTGTTCGCCTCCTCACCACTGCTGCTGGACCGCGCGGACCAGGTGGTGTTCGTGCACGACGGCAAGGCGGCCGCGGTCGGTGTGCACCGCGAACTGCTGCACACCACCGCCGGATACCGGGCGGTGGTCACCCGCGAGACCGAGGAGGAACAGCTCGGCGGGATCACCGTCATCGGCGAACTGGAAGCAGCCGGAAGAGAACTGGAAGCACTGCAAGACATCGAGGAGTCGGCATGATCGGCGTGGCGCCACCGGCGTACGACCCGGCGGCCCCGGAGACGGCGGCGACCCTGCCCGTCGGCACACCGGCGACCGTGCGGGCGTACGTCCGCGAACTGCTGCGGCGGCACCGCACAGCCTTCTGTCTGCTGGTCTCGGTCAACGCCGTCGCGGTGATCGCCTCGATGATCGGTCCCTATCTGCTGGGCGGGCTCGTCCAGGACCTGGCGGACGGCGCGCGGGATCTCCATCTGGAGCGCACCGCCGCGCTGTTCGCGCTCGCGCTGGTCGTCCAGACCGTGTTCGTACGGCTGATGCGGCTGCGCGGCGCGATGCTCGGCGAACAGATGCTGGCGGACCTGCGCGAGGACTTCCTCGTGCGGTCGGTCGGACTGCCGCCGGGTGTCCTGGAGCGGGCCGGCACCGGTGACCTGCTCTCCCGTATCACCACCGACATCGACCGGCTGGCCAACGCCATGCGCGAAGCCGTGCCGCAGCTGGCGATCGGCGTGGTCTGGGCCGCGCTGCTGATCGGCGCGCTCACCGTGACCGCGCCGCCACTGGCGCTCGCGGTGCTCGTCGCCGTTCCTGTGCTGGTGATCGGCTGCCGCTGGTACTTCAGGCGTGCGCCTTCGGCGTACCGCTCGGAGGCCGCCGGGTATGCGGCGGTGGCCGCGATGCTGGCCGAGACCGTCGACGCCGGGCGGACGGTCGAGGCGCACCGCCTCGGCGGACGCAGGGTGGCGCTGTCCGAGCAGCGGATCCGGGAGTGGACCGCCTGGGAGCGCTACACGCTCTATCTGCGGTCGGTGCTCTTCCCCGTCATCAACGTGACGCATGTGACGATCCTCTGCTCCGTGCTGCTGATCGGCGGTGCCTTCGTCCTCCAGGACTGGATCACCGTCGGGCAGTTGACGACGGGCGCCCTGCTCGCGCAGATGCTGGTCGACCCGGTCAATCTGATCCTGCGCTGGTACGACGAGCTCCAGGTCGCCCAGGTGTCGATCGCGCGCCTCGTCGGCGTACGCGACATCGAGCCGGACGCGGGCGACGCGGGCGTCGTACCGGACGGCCGCGATGTCCGGGCGGACGAAGTGCACTTCGGCTACCGCGAAGGCGTGGACGTCCTGCACCGGGTGTCCCTGGCGGTCGCACCGGGCACCCGGCTCGCCCTCGTCGGCCCGTCCGGCGCGGGCAAGTCGACGCTGGGCCGCCTGCTCGCGGGCATCTACGCCCCGCGGGCCGGACAGATCACGCTCGGCGCCGCCGAGCTGTCCCGGATGCCCGCGGAGCGCGTCCGCGAGCATGTCGCCCTGGTCAACCAGGAGCACCACGTCTTCGTGGGCTCGCTGCGCGACAACCTGCTGCTGGCCCGTACCGACGCGACCGACGCCGAGCTGCTGGCGGCACTCGGCGCGGTCGACGCGGACTCCTGGTCACGGGGACTGGACGACGGCCTGGACACCGAGGTCGGCTCGGGCGGCTTCGCGCTCACCCCGGCCCAGGCCCAGCAGATCGCGCTGGCCCGACTGGTGCTCGCGGACCCGCACACGCTGGTCCTGGACGAGGCGACGTCACTGCTCGACCCGCGGGCGGCCCGCCATCTGGAGCGCTCGCTGTCGCGGGTCCTGGACGGCCGCACGGTGGTGGCCATCGCCCACCGCCTGCACACCGCACACGACGCTGATGTGATCGCGGTGGTGGAGGAGGGCCGGATCAGCGAGCTGGGCAGCCATGACGCGCTGGTGGCGGCGGACGGGGCGTATGCGGCGCTGTGGCGGTCCTGGCACGGGTGAGCGCGTGACCGGGGTCAGTAGCCGTAGTTGCCCTGGTCGGGGGAGGTGGGTGCCTTCTTGACCGCATTGCCGTGCGCGTCGAGGACGTACCAGACCTTGTCGATGCCCTGGCCCTTCACATCACCGGCCGCCTTGTCGGGCGCGTAGTAGTAGAGCGGGTGACCGGCGTAAGTCGCCTGGGTCTTCCCCGCCAGGTCCGTGGTGTTGATCAACTTCGCGTCGGCGCCGGCACCGGCCTTGGGCTTGCCCTCCATCGGCGGCCACAGCTTCAGGCACTGTGCGTCGCACTTCATCGAGTTCATGTTCTTGCCGTCCGCGGTGAACAGATAGAGGGTGCGGCCCTTGCCGTCGACGAGGATCTTTCCCAGCGGGGAGTCGGCGATCTTGACCGCGGACGGGTCCTTGACGGCGGCGGCCTGGGTGCTCGATCCGCTGGTACCGGTGGCGCCCGCGCTCCCGTCCCCGCAGGCCGCAAGTCCGAGAGAAGCGGTGAAGACGAGCGCGACTGCCGCGATGATGCTCCTGCTCATGGTGTGCCATCCCTTCCTTGACCCCGGTTGTACGCAGGGACGGCGGCAACGGATTGCGCGGCGGTGCAATCCCTTCGCTGCGCGGTGACGTATCTATGCGATGTGGAGCTGTTCTCGCGCGCGGACCGGACCGACGACGCCTCACTCCTCGCCGGGCTCGGCATAGGCGACGAGGCGGCATCGACCGCGTTCGTCCGCCGCTTCCAGGGGGCTGTGTACGGTCTCGCGCTGTCCGTGACCCGCGAACCCGGCCTGGCCGAGGACATCAGTCAGGAGGTGTTCGTACGGGCGTGGCGCGCCGCCGGCAGCTATGACGCGCGCCGTGCGTCGGTGCTGACCTGGCTGCTGACCATCACGCGCAACGCCGCGATCGACGCGGTGCGGACCCGGCGGCCGACTCCCGTACTGACCGACACCCTGGAGCGGTTGATCGGTGCGACGCTTCAGGCCGAGGGCCCGGAGCAACTGGCTCTCCTCGCCGTCGAAAGCAGACGCGCCGCGGCACGCCTGCGTACGCTGCCCGCCGAGCAGGCGCGGGCCGTCGTGCTCGCCGTCATCGGCGGGTGCACCGCCGCCGAGGTCGGGCGGCACGAGAACATTCCGCTCGGCACCGCCAAGACCCGTATCCGCACCGGTCTGCGCAGGCTGCGTGACGCGCTGAAGGAGGAGAGCCGTGACTGAGAGCCACCTCGGCGAGGAACAGCTGGTCGCCCTCGCGCTCGGCGATCTTCCGGACGGGCAGGCGGCGATGCTGGAGCATCTGCGCGCCTGCCAGGCGTGCCGGACGGCCTACGACGAGATCTCGGGTGCCGTGGACGCCGTGCTGCCCGCGGCGCCAACCGTCGCTCCCCCAGCGGGCTTCGACGCCAGGGTCCTCGAGCGGCTCGATGTGAAGCGCACCGCGAGCCCCGCGCGGCGCCGGTCGCGCCGGATCCCTGTGCTGGTCGCCGCGGCAGCGGCGGCCGTCGGGATCGGCATCGGCTCGGCCGTGACCGCGACGGTCGTCGACCAGGCCCCGGCGAGCGTCGCGCTCAGCGAGAACGGGGCACGGCTCGTGAGCCGCACCGGGTCCACGGTCGGCACGATCGAGCCGAGCAAGGCCGGGGACGAGCGGGTCGTCGTCATGCAGATCTCCGACGCCCCTCCGGGCAGGCACTACTCGTGCCGACTGGTGCTGAAGGACGGCACGGTCCGCGACGCGGGCGCCTGGTGGGTGCCCGCATCCGGTCGCGCGACGTGGATCGCGTACGGCACGGCGAGCACCATCGACCGCGTGGAGCTGGTCGCCGACGACGGCAGCGTCTGGTCGACGGCCGACCTGTGACTGTGACGGCTGACCCGAGGCGCAGGCCCGCCTGTCCCGACTGTCAGCGCCCCTCGAGCCCGGCACGATCGGCCGGACGGGACCTAGTCTTCTGAGTCAGGAATTCTGTTCAGATGTGTAGGCTTGCTCTATGGCGGGGATGGGGCGGCCGAAGGCCGAGTTGATGCTGTCGGATGAGGAACGGGCCGCGCTGGAGGGGTGGGTGCGGCGTCGTTCCACGCCGCAGGCGTGGGCACTGCGGTGTCGGATCATTCTGGCCTGCGCCGCGGGTGCCTCGAACAAGGACGTGGCGGCCCAACTCGGTTCCACGCCTCATGCGGTGGGGCGGTGGCGTGCCCGGTTCGTGCAGTACCGGATCGCCGGTCTGGGTGACATGCCACGTCCGGGTGGTCCCAGGACGGTGACCGACGAGCAGGTGGCCGCGGTGGTCACCAAGACGCTGGAATCCACTCCGAAGAACGCGACGCACTGGTCGACACGGGCCATGGCGAAAGAGATGGGCCTTTCGCAGTCGTCGGTGTCCCGGATCTGGCGGGCCTTCGGCCTGCAGCCGCACCGGTCGGAGACCTTCAAGCTGTCGACCGATCCGTACTTCGTCGACAAGGTCCACGATGTCGTCGGTCTCTACCTGGACCCGCCCGAACGGGCTCTGGTGTTCTGCGTGGACGAGAAGTCGCAGATCCAGGCCCTGGACCGGTCCCAGCCCGTGCTGCCGATGATGCCCGGGGTTCCCGAGCGGGCCACCCACGACTACGTCCGCGCCGGTACCACCACACTCTTTGCCGCTCTCGAGGTCGCCACCGGCAAGGTAATCGGCTCCCTGCACCGCCGGCACCGGGCCGAGGAGTTCAGGAAGTTCCTGACCAAGCTCGACAAAGAGGTGCCAGCCGGCCTGGACGTCCACCTCGTCTGCGACAACTACGCCACCCACAAGACGCCCGCCATCAAGAAATGGCTGCTGGCCCACCCCCGCTTCCACCTGCACTTCACACCCACAGGATCGTCCTGGCTGAACCTCGTCGAGCGGTGGTTCGCCGAACTCACCAACAAGCAGATACGGCGAGGCGTCCACAAGTCCGTCCCGGCCCTGGAGAAGGACATCCGCAACTGGATCGCCGCCTGGAACACCGACCCGAAGCCCTACGTCTGGACGAAGACCGCAGACGAGATCCTCGAACGCCTCGCCTCATATCTGAACAGAATTCCCGACTCAGAAGACTAGGCCGTGTTTTAGAACTAGCGCCGTCCGCCCGTAGGGCGGGGCTCGCGGCGTCTGGTGCGTGCAATCGCAAGGCGGAGGATCATCCTCGTACTGGACGTACTTGGATGACTCCGACAACGCAGCGAGTGTGCGTGCCAGGCGTCGCGGGCCAGGCGGGAGTTCTAAAACACGGCCTAGATGTACCCCAGCGCCGCCGCTCCGCCCACTCCGCCGAGCAGCATGAACACCGGCATCAGCACCTTCAGCTCGACCCAGCTCCCGGCCCGGAACCGCATCGCCTTCGGCGGGCCCAGCGGGTACCAGCGCTTGCGGCCGACCGGGATGGGCCACAGGATCGGGCACCCCGAGACCGTCAGCGCGTCGCCGATGTCGTGCACGAGCGCGCCCAGCACGATCGGCAGGCCCAGCCACAGGTATTCCTGGCCGGGGGCCGTGAACAGCCAGTCCGCGCCATTGCCCGGCTTGTCGAGCACTCCCGCCAGGATCCATGCGCTCGTGGCGCCGAGCAGCCAGACCAGTATGTCGCTGGAGACCCGCGCCGCCCGCCACAGCAGGCCCTCCACCGCGAGCACCAGATGGATGAACAGGATCGCGAGGACCGCCCACCGGCCTCCGAAGATGGCCAGCGCCGAGGTGCCCGCGCCGATCATGACGGCCCACAGCCAGGTGTGGGTGAGCGTGCGATGGCCGCCGGTCCTGCGCTTGTCGCCCTGCTTCTTTGTCGCTTTGTAGACCGCGTACGACAGCTTGTCGACGACCTCGCACAGTCCGCGCGATATGGGCCCGAAGGCGCGCGAGATCGTCGCCGCCTGGTGGTCGAGGTCCGGCGCCAGCGCCGCGCCGGCGCAGATCAGCGCTCCGACGACGAGGACCGGCCACGGCATCGGATGGCCGGCGGCGGCTGTCGCCGCACCCACCCCCAGCCAGGCAGCCGCCCCGGACAGTGAGTGCGCCGGTCCCATCATGTGCGTTCCCGCCCCATTGTTCTTGTGGTGAAGCCCAGTTGACAGGGCAGAGTATCGCCCGCGATCTTGCCGCCGACGTCCGGTTCCCTGATCCGGGGTGAAGGCAGGCAAGATGGGGGCGTGACCCTTATCGATCAGCTGCCGCCGGATACCGATCCCGATGTCCTCTTCGAAGCCTTCTCCTCATGGGCCGAAGGCCAGGGCATCACGCTCTATCCGGCTCAGGAGGAGGCGCTGATCGAGGTGGTTTCCGGGGCGAATGTGATCCTTTCGACCCCCACCGGCTCCGGAAAGAGCCTTGTTGCGGCGGGCGCGCACTTCGCCGCTCTCGCCCATGACCAGGTGACCTTCTACACCGCGCCGATCAAGGCGCTGGTCTCCGAGAAGTTCTTCGACCTGTGCAAGCTCTTCGGCACGGAGAACGTCGGAATGCTGACGGGAGACGCGTCCGTCAACGCGGACGCCCCGGTCATCTGCTGCACCGCAGAGGTGCTGGCCTCCATCGCCCTGCGCGACGGCAAACACGCCGATATCGGCCAGGTCGTGATGGACGAGTTCCATTTCTACGCCGAGCCCGACCGCGGCTGGGCCTGGCAGATCCCGCTTCTGGAGCTGCCGCAGGCGCAGTTCATCCTGATGTCGGCGACCCTCGGCGACGTCTCCATGTTCGAGAAGGATCTGACGCGCCGCACCGGACGCGAGACCGCCGTGGTGCGGTCCGCGACCCGGCCCGTGCCGCTCTCGTACGAGTACGTCACGACGCCCATCACCGAGACGCTGACCGAGCTCCTCGAAACCCGGCAGTCGCCGGTCTACATCGTGCACTTCACGCAGGCCCAGGCGGTCGAGCGGGCGCAGTCGCTGATGAGCATCAACATGTGCACGCGCGAGGAGAAGGACAAGATCGCCGATCTGATCGGCAGTTTCCGCTTCACCACCAAGTTCGGGCAGAACCTGTCCCGTTACGTACGCCATGGCATCGGTGTGCACCACGCGGGCATGCTGCCCAAGTACCGGCGTCTGGTCGAAAAGCTCGCGCAGGCGGGCTTGTTGAAGGTCATCTGCGGTACCGACACTCTCGGGGTGGGTGTCAACGTCCCCATCCGCACGGTGCTGTTCACCGCGCTCACCAAGTACGACGGCAATCGGGTACGGACCCTTCGCGCCCGCGAGTTCCATCAGATCGCCGGCCGCGCCGGGCGGGCGGGCTTCGACACCGCCGGTTTCGTGGTCGCCCAGGCTCCCGAGCACGTCATCGAGAACGAGAAGGCGCTCGCGAAGGCCGGCGACGATCCCAAGAAGCGCCGCAAGGTGGTCAGGAAGAAGGCCCCGGAGGGTTTCGTCGCCTGGTCGGACACCACGTTCGAGAAGCTGATCGCCTCCGAGCCGGAGCCGCTGACCTCCCGCTTCCGGGTCACCAACATCATGCTGCTCTCGGTGATCGCCCGGCCAGGGAACGCCTTCAAGGCGATGCGCCACCTGCTCGAGGACAATCACGAGCCGCGCAAGGCGCAGCTGCGTCACATCCGCAGGGCCATCGCCATCTACCGCTCGCTGCTCGACGGCGGAGTGGTGGAGCAGTTGGACAAGCCCGACGCCGAGGGCCGCACCATCCGGCTCACCGTCGACCTCCAGCAGGACTTCGCACTGAACCAGCCGCTGTCGACCTTCGCGCTGGCCGCCTTCGACCTGCTCGACCCGGAGTCCCCCTCCTACGCCCTGGACATGGTCTCCGTCGTCGAGTCGACGCTCGACGACCCTCGCCAGATCCTCGCCGCCATGCAGAACAAGGCGCGCGGCGAGGCGGTCGGCCAGATGAAGGCGGACGGCATCGAGTACGAGGAGCGCATGGAGCGGCTCCAGGACATCTCGTACCCCAAGCCGCTGGAAGAGCTGCTCTGGCACGCGTACAACGTCTACAAGAAGTCGCACCCGTGGGTCGGTGACCACCCGGTCTCGCCGAAGTCCGTCATCCGTGACATGTACGAACGGGCCCTGACCTTCACGGAGTTCACGTCCTGGTACGAGCTGGCGCGCACCGAGGGCATCGTGCTGCGCTATCTCGCGAGCGCGTACAAGGCGCTCGACCACACCATCCCCGACGACCTCAAGACCGAGGACCTCGAAGACCTGATCGCCTGGCTCGGCGAGATGGTGCGGCAGGTCGACTCCAGCCTGCTCGACGAGTGGGAGCAGCTCGCCAACCCGGAGATCGAGACCGCCGAGCAGGCCCAGGAGAAGGCCGATCAGGTCAAGCCGGTCACCGCGAACGCACGCGCCTTCCGGGTGCTGGTGCGCAACGCGATGTTCCGCCGGGTGGAGCTCGCCGCGCTCGACCGGGTCGACGACCTCGGAGAGCTGGACGCCGAGTCCGGCTGGGACGAGGACGCCTGGGGCGAGGCGATGGACGCGTACTGGGACGAGTACGAGGAGCTGGGCACCGGGCCCGACGCCCGCGGGCCCAAGCTGCTGCTGATCGAGGAGGACGCCGAGCACGGGCTGTGGCGCGTCCGGCAGATCTTCGCCGACCCGAACGGCGACCATGACTGGGGTATCAGCGCGGAGGTCGATCTGGCGGCCTCCGACGAGGAAGGCCGGGCGGTCGTGCGCGTCACGTCCGTCGGCCAGCTCTGACACCTGCCCCGCCCCCTGGGAACACAGGAGAAACCCGATGACGAACCCGGCCGAGCGCCTGGTCGATCTGCTCGACCTGGAGCAGATCGAGGTCAACATCTTCCGCGGACTCAGCCCGAACGAATCCCTGCAACGGGTCTTCGGCGGCCAGGTGGCGGGCCAGGCGCTGGTCGCGGCCGGCCGCACCACCGACGGCGAGCGGCCGGTCCACTCGCTGCACGCGTACTTCCTGCGGCCGGGCATCCCCGGTGTGCCGATCGTCTATCAGGTCGAACGGGTCAGGGACGGCCGCTCCTTCACCACCCGCCGGGTCACCGCGATCCAGCAGGGCAGGACGATCTTCAATCTGACCGCCTCCTTCCACCGGCCGGAGACGGGCAGCATCGAGCACCAGCTGCCGCCGCGGCTGGAGTTCCCGGACCCCGAGACGCTCCCGACGGTCGCCACGGAGATCCGTGAGCACCTGGGTGCGCTGCCCGAGGCGCTGGAGCGGATGGAGCGGCGCCAGCCCTTCGACATCCGCTATGTCGACCGGCTGCGCTGGACGCCGGAGGAGCTCAAGGAGGCGGACCCGCGCAGTGCGGTGTGGATGCGCGCGGTCGGCCCTCTGGGCGACGACCCGCTGGTGCACACCTGCGCGCTCACCTACGCGAGCGACATGACGCTGCTCGACGCGGTCCGTATCCCGGTGGAGCCGCTGTGGGGCAGGCGCGGCTTCGACATGGCCTCGCTCGACCACGCGATGTGGTTCCACCGGCCCTTCCGCGCGGACGAGTGGTTCCTCTACGACCAGGAGTCCCCGATCGCCACGGGCGGCCGCGGGCTGGCCCGCGGCCGTATCTACGACCTGGCCGGCAATCTGCTGGTTTCGGTCGTGCAGGAAGGTCTCTTCCGTCCGTGGGGTTCACAATGAACGTCGATTGCTGCCCATGAGGAGATTTCCATGACCCTGTACGACATCCCGCTGCGCACGCTCAACGGCGAGCCTACGTCCCTGGCCGACTACGAGGGCAAGGCCGTCCTGCTGGTGAACGTGGCCTCCAAGTGCGGTCTGACCCCGCAGTACGCCGGTCTGGAGCGGCTGCAGAAGCAGTACGGCGAGCAGGGCTTCAGCGTCGTCGGCGTGCCGTGCAACCAGTTCGCGGGCCAGGAGCCGGGCAGCGCGGAGGAGATCGAGTCCTTCTGCTCGGCGACGTACGGCGTGACCTTCCCCATGCTGGAGAAGACGGATGTGAACGGGGACGGCCGGCACCCGCTCTACGCGGAGCTGACGAAGGTCGCGGACGCGGAGGGCGAGGCCGGGGACGTCCAGTGGAACTTCGAGAAGTTCCTGATCGGCAAGGACGGCCAGGTCGTCTCCCGTATCCGCCCGCGCACGGAGCCGGAGGACCCGGCGGTCATGGCCGCGATCGAGGCGCTGCTCTCCGCATAACGCAGTCAAGCGCCGGACGGGCTCGGTCGAGCCCGTCCGGCGCTTGTCGACGGACCTAACGGATCGGCATGCCCGACAGCGTGCGGGCGATCACCAGGCGCTGGATCTCGCTGGTGCCCTCGAAGATCGTGTAGATCGCGGCGTCGCGGTGCATGCGCTCCACGGGGTATTCCCGGGTGAAGCCGTTACCGCCCAGGATCTGGATGGCCTGGGCCGTGACCTTCTTCGCGGTCTCGGAGGCGAACAGCTTCGACATCGAGCCCTCGGCCGACTCGAAGGGCTTGCCCGCCGCCGCCATCCACGAGGCGCGCCACACCAGCAGCCGTGCGGCGTCGATCTGGGTGCGCATGTCGGCCAGTTGGAAGGCGATGCCCTGGTTGTCGATGATCGGGCGGCCGAACTGGCTGCGGGTCATGGCGTAGTCGAGCGCGACCTCGTACGCGGCACGCGCGGTGCCGACCGCCATCGCGCCGACCGCCGGGCGGGACGCCTCGAAGGTGGCCATCGCCGCGTTCTTCACGCGCTCGCCACCCTTCTTCACGCTCTCGCGTGCCCGGGCCAGACGCTCGTCCAGCTTCTCCTTGCCGCCGAGCAGGCAGTGGCCGGGGACGCGGACGTCCTCCAGGACCACCTCCGCGGTGTGGGAGGCGCGGATGCCGTGCTTCTTGAACTTCTGGCCCTGCGAGAGGCCGGGTGTGCGCGGCGGGACGATGAAGGAGGCGTGGCCCTTGGAGCCGATCTCGGGGTCGACGACGGCGACGACGACATGGACGTTGGCGATGCCGCCGTTGGTGGCCCACGTCTTGGTGCCGTTGAGCACCCATTCGTCCGTGGCCTCGTCGTAGACGGCGCGGGTACGCATGGACCCGACATCGGAGCCGGCGTCGGGCTCGGAGGAGCAGAAGGCCGCGAGCTTCAGATCGTCGACGTCGCCGTACATCTGCGGGATCCAGGTGCCGATCTGCTCCTGGGTGCCATTGGCGAGGACACCGACGGCCGCGAGTCCCGTGCCGACGATGGACAGACCGATGCCCGCGTCACCCCAGAAGAGCTCCTCCATCGCCACGGGGACGCCGAGGCCGGTGGGGTCGAAGAACTGCTGGGCGTAGAAGTCGAGGGAGTAGATTCCGACCTTGGCCGCCTCCTGGATCACCGGCCAGGGGGTCTCCTCACGCTCGTCCCACTCTGCGGCGGCCGGGCGCATCACGTCCTTGGCGAACCCGTTCAGCCAGTCGCGGACCTGCTTCTGGTCGTCGTTGAGCTCGAACGTGAACTCGGCCATGTTCCCCTCCAGTACTGCGGTGACGCTTTGCTTGTTACTTGCGGTAACAAGAGTCTGTTACCGGCAAGTAGCCCCTGTCAACCGGCGACGGGCCGATCCACTGGACGGTCAGGCATGGTGTTACGTTGCGCAGGCGCCGCGCAATCCCAGGCGTCGCGCAATCGCTCGGGCGGGGAGAAACACCTATGGAGACCACACAGCAGGCGGCGGGCCAGCAGCGGACTGCCGACCAGCGGCGCCGGGAGCTGCTGGAGGCGGCCGACCGGGTGGTGCTCCGGGACGGGCCGCATGCGTCGATGAACGCCATCGCCGCAGAAGCGGGCATCACCAAGCCCATTCTGTACCGGCACTTCGGCGACAAGGGCGGTCTGTACCGGGCCCTCGCCAAGCGTCACACGGATGCGCTGCTCGACGCGCTGCGGGCCGCCGTCGACGCCCCGGCCGACCGGCGCGAGCGGGTCGAGGCCACGCTCGACACATATCTCGCGGCGATCGAGGCACGGCCGCAGGTCTACCGCTTCCTGATGCATCCGTCCGAGGACCACCAGCCCGCGGACGCGAGTTCGGACGGTGCCTTCGACGTCGGCCGCCACTCGGCACCGCTGCTGCGCCGGCTCGGCGAGGAGCTGGCGAAGGTCATCCACGACCGGGTCGACCTCGGTCCGGGCAGCGAACAGCTGGCCCGGGTGTGGGGCCACGGCATCGTCGGCATGATGCACGCGGCCGGGGACTGGTGGCTGGGTGAACGCCCCTGTTCCCGCGCGGAGTTGGTGCGCTGCCTGGCGGACCTGCTCTGGGGCCGGCTGGCCGCGGCGGCGGACCGCGCGGGGAGTCCGGGGTTCTGACGGGGCGCCTGCGGCGGGGTGCTGTATGTCCGGCCCCGCCGCACATTTCAGCCCCGCCGGCGATTGAGGCGCGGGGTCCGGGGCGGAGCCCCAGTTAAGGCGCAGCCGCCGCGCCTACCCCCACTGCGCCCGCCGCGCCGCCCGCAGCACCCTCGCCCGGCGCCACCCCGCCAACCGGTCCGTGTAGACCAGCCCCTCCAAGTGGTCGCACTCGTGCTGCAGGCACCGCGCGAAGAACCCGGTGCCCGCCACCCGCACCGGCTCCCCGTCCACCGTCACGCCCTCCACCACCGCGTGGTCGAAGCGCTCCGTCCCGGCTTCGAGGCCGGGCAGCGAGAGACAGCCCTCCGGTCCGCGCACGGTCACCCCGTCCGCCTCGACCAGACGCGGGTTGACGATGTGTCCGAGATGGCGGACGTCCTCGTCGTCGGGGCAGTCGTAGACGAACACCCGCAGCGGGACGCCCACCTGGTTCGCGGCGAGGCCCACGCCCTGCGCCGCGTACATCGTCGCGAACATGTCCTCGACCAGCTGCTTCAGCGCGGGCGAGAAGTCGGTGACGGGCTCACAGGGGGCGTGCAGCAGCGGATCCCCGAGCAGGCTCATGGCCTTCACGAGTCCAGAACTGCCGGGGATGGGCCGGTTTCGCATGGCCGTAAGGGTACGGTCCTCGATGACCTCCGCATTCTCCGGCGGTGCCGCCGTACGGGCGCCTGGCCGGACCTCGATAGGCTGGGCCGGACCGATGCAAGGAGGATCAAGGACGATGTCAGGCAACTCGGAGCCCCTGACGCCGCGCGCCAAGCTGGCCGTGACGGCAGGCAAGGCCGCTGCGGCGGTGTCGCGCGCCGCCGGACGCGGCAGCGGATCGGTGATCGGCGGCCGGGTCGCGCTCAAGCTCGACCCCGATCTGCTGGGGCGGCTGGCGCAGCACCTGGACGTCGTCCTCGTGTCGGCGACCAACGGCAAGACCACGACGACCCGGTTGATCGCCGAGGCACTGCGGGCCAGCGGACCGGTCGTCTCCAACGCGCTCGGCGCCAATATGCCCGCGGGCATCACCTCGGCGCTGGCCGGTGGCTCCGACGCCAAGTTCGGCGTGATCGAGGTCGACGAGAAGTACCTCGCGGGCGTGGCCCGTGATGTGACGCCCAAGGCGATCGCGCTGCTCAATCTGTCGCGCGACCAACTGGACCGCGCTGCCGAGACCCGGATGCTGGCCGAGAAGTGGCGTGAGGGTCTGGCCGGTACGAAGGCCATGGTCATCGCCAACGCCGACGACCCGCTGATCGTGTGGGCCGCCTCCTCCTCGCCCAACGTCGTGTGGGTGGCCGCCGGCCAGGAGTGGAAGGACGACGCCTGGTCGTGCCCGTCCTGCGGCGGTGTGATGCAGCGCCCCGGCGACGACTGGTTCTGCGGCGAGTGCGGCTTCCGCCGTCCCGCCCCCAGCTGGGTGCTCAGCGGCGACCATGTCCTCGACCCGCACGGCTCGGCCTGGCCGATCCACCTCCAGTTGCCCGGCCGCGCGAACAAGGCGAACGCCGCTACCTCGGCCGCGGTCGCCGCCTGCTTCGGCGTGCCGCCGCAGGTCGCCCTGGAGCGGATGTACTCCGTGCAGGCCGTCGCGGGACGCTATGACGTCGTCTCCTTCCTCGGCCGCGATCTGCGTCTGCTGCTGGCGAAGAACCCGGCAGGCTGGCTCGAAACGTTTTCCCTGATCGACCCGCCGCCGACCCCGGTCATCCTCTCGGTCAACGCCCGCGGCGCCGACGGCACGGACACCTCCTGGCTCTGGGACGTCGACTACACCCGCCTCGCGGGTCACCCGATCTTCGTGATCGGCGACCGCCGGCTGGACCTGGCCGTACGGCTCGAAGTCGCGGGCCTGGACTTCCGGGTGTGCGAGAGCGTCGACGAGGCGGTGCAGCTCTCCCCGCCCGGCCGGATCGAGCTGATCGCCAACTACACCGCCTTCCAGGACGTGCGCCGCCGCGTCGGCAACTGACCCGCGGACCCCGGAAAAGGACTTATGAGCATGAGCGACAACAGCCTGCGTCTGGTCTGGGTCTACCCGGACCTGCTCAGCACCTACGGCGACCAGGGCAACGCGCTGGTCGTCGAGCGCCGGGCCCGGCAGCGTGGCCTGGATGTGATGCGCATCGACGTACGCAGCGACCAGCCGGTCCCCACCTCCGGCGACATCTATCTCATCGGCGGCGGCGAGGACCGGCCGCAGCGGCTCGCGGCCGAGCGGTTGCGCCGCGACGGCGGGCTGAGCCGGGCCGCGTCCAACGGCGCGATCATCTTCTCGGTCTGCGCGGGCTACCAGATCCTGGGCCACGAGTTCATCAACGACCTCGGCGAGCGCGAGGCGGGCCTGGGCCTGATCGATGTGATCTCCACGCGCGGCGAGGGCGAACGGTGCGTCGGTGACGTACTGGCCGACATCGACCCGCAGTTGGGCCTCCCGCAGCTGACCGGCTTCGAGAACCACCAGGGCATCACGCACCTCGGCCCCTCCGCCCGCCCGTTCGCCCGCACCATCCTGGGCCGCGGCAACGGCACCGGCGACGGCACCGAGGGCGCGTACAACGAGACCGTCTTCGGCACGTACATGCACGGCCCCGTGATGGCGCGCAATCCGCAGATCGCGGATCTGCTGCTCAAGCTGGCCCTCGATGTGAACGCGCTGCCGCCGACGGACGACCGGTGGTACGAGGCGCTGCGCGCCGAGCGCTTCGCCTCCGCGACCCAGCCCGCCTGACAAGCGGCTGCCCGACTGACAGCCCGGCTGACGGAAAGCTGACGTCCATCAGTCGGACATCCGGTTCGGTCCCGTCACCCGGCGCCGGTAGGGTGGCGGGGATCCGACCGGACGACGTGGTCCGGGACACTGCCCACGTTGTAAAGGTATTTCGGGCTATGCGCATTGGTGTGCTCACCTCCGGCGGCGACTGCCCCGGTCTGAACGCCGTCATCCGCTCCGTCGTACACCGCGCCGTCGTCGACCACGGCGACGAGGTCATCGGCTTCCACGACGGCTGGAAAGGCCTTCTGGAATGCGACTACCGAAAGCTCGACCTTGACGCGGTCGGCGGCATTCTCGCCCGCGGCGGCACGATTCTCGGCTCCTCCCGCGTCCAGCCCGCGCATCTGCGCGACGGTGTGGAGCGGGCCAAGGGCCATGTCGCCGAGCTCGGTCTCGACGCGATCATCCCGATCGGCGGCGAAGGCACCCTCAAGGCCGCCAACCTCCTCTCCGAGGGCGGGCTGCCGATCGTGGGCGTCCCGAAGACGATCGACAACGACATCGCGTCGACCGATGTCACGTTCGGCTTCGACACCGCCGTCGGTGTCGCCACCGAGGCCCTCGACCGGCTGAAGACCACCGCCGAGTCGCACCAGCGGGTGCTGATCGTCGAGGTCATGGGCCGCCACACCGGCTGGATCGCACTCCACTCCGGCATGGCCGCGGGCGCGCACGCCATCGTGGTGCCCGAGCGCCCCTTCGACATCGAAGAGCTGACCAAGCGGGTCGGCGAGCGCTTCTCGGCAGGCAAGAAGTTCGCCATCGTCGTGGTGGCGGAGGGCGCCAAGCCGCGTGAGGGCTCGATGAAGTTCAACGAGGGCGGCAAGGACGTCTACGGACACGAGCGCTTCGCGGGCGTGGCCCAGCAGCTCGCTGTCGAGCTGGAGCAGCGGCTCGGCAAGGAGGCCCGTGCCGTGATCCTCGGCCATGTCCAGCGCGGCGGAACCCCGACCGCGTACGACCGCGTGCTCGCCACCCGCTTCGGCTGGCATGCCGTGGAGGCCGCGCACCGCGGTGAGTTCGGCATGATGACGGCGCTGCGCGGCACGGACATCACGATGGTGCCGCTGGCCCAGGCCGTGGAGACGCTGAAGACCGTCCCGGCCGAGCGGTATGCCGAGGCCGAGTGCGTGCTCTGACGCAGGAGCGTACGACTGGAACCGCCCCCGGCCGCAGCAGCGGCCGGGGGCGGTTCTAGTCTGGTCCGGACAACAAGCGCGAATCGGGAGCGAGCGGATGGATCACAGCGGGCACGGCATGACGATGGATCTGCCGCCGTTCACGCTGGGGCGGGGGCTCGAGTTCTCACCGGACCCGTTCTTTCTCGTCGGCTGTCTGCTGGCACTCGGCCTGTACGGCTGGGGCGTGCTGCGGCTGCGCAGGCGCGGGGACAGGTGGCCGGTCGGCCGGACCGTCTGCTTCACGGTCGGCGTGCTGAGCGTGGCCCTGGTGATGTGCACCAAGCTCAATGACTACGGCATGGTCATGTTCAGCGTGCACATGGTCCAGCACATGGTGATCAGCATGCTCTCCCCCATCGTGCTGCTGCTCGGGGCGCCGGTGACGCTGGCGCTGCGCGCGCTGCCGGTCGCGAGCCGTCGCGGCAGCAAGGGGCCGCGCGAGCTGCTGCTGGCCCTGCTGCACAGCCGCTACATGCGGATCGTCACGCACCCGGCCTTCACGATCCCGCTGTTCATCGCGAGCCTGTACGGGCTCTACTTCAGCCCCCTCTTCGACTTCCTGATGGAGTCCAAGACCGGGCATGTGGCGATGATGGTGCACTTCCTCGCGGTGGGCCTCGTCTTCTTCTGGCCGATCATGGGCATCGACCCGGGGCCGCACCGGCCGGGCTATGTGATCCGGATGCTGGAGCTCTTCGCGGGCATGCCGTTCCACGCCTTCTTCGGCATCGCCCTGATGATGGCGACCGAGCCGATGATCAGCGCGTACAGGAATCCGCCGGCCTCGCTCGGCATCGACGCGCTCACCGACCAGAACGCGGCCGGCGGTATCGCCTGGGCCTTCAGCGAGATCCCGTCCGTGCTGGTGCTGATCGCCCTGGTCTTCCAGTGGTACGGCTCCGAACAGCGGCAGGCCAAGCGCATGGACCGGGCCGCGGACCGGGACGGCGACAAGGATCTCGCGGCGTACAACGCCTATCTCGCCTCGCTCCAGGCGCGCGGACAGTAACCGGGCAGTAGCGCGAGGCCCACCTCCCGGGTGACCATGAGGTCGACGGCCGCAGCCGTCGGAGGAGGGCGGGCATGTCCGGATCCACGAAGGCGATGGGAGTGCTCACCGTCGGGACCCTGGTGGTCGTGACGGCGTACACAGCGGCACTCGGAAGCAATGGCTGGCTCTGGTTCGGCTGGGTGGTACTCGGCCTGGTGACGATCGGAGTGATCGCTTCGCGCGGCAACTGACGGGGCGCACCGGGGACGGAGCCGCTCAGGAGCGGTGGACGTCCCCGGTCGCGGCGTCGGGTTCGCAGCCGTTGGCGAAGGTCTTGTGCCAGGTCGTGGGCCGGCCGCGGCAGGTGCCGGTGCGGCGGGCAAGGCGCCGCGCGGGGGTACGGGCGGTGCGAATCGCCCGTACGGCCCCGCGCGTGGCCCTGCGGTCATCCGACCCCGGCGGGCGCGACGGCGCGGTCCGGCTCGCGGACCGTCGCCGGCACCGCGGACATCTCGTCCTCGGGGAATGCGAGGCTCCTCGGCAACGGCTTGAACTCGCGGACGGGCGGCATCGAGACCGGCGCGGTACGAAGGACACGCTGGACTTCCTTGACGCGACGGCTGAACCAGATCACCTTGCCGCCGGCCGTGCCGCACGTGCCCCAGCTGTCGCTGAGCACGGCGACGGTCGCCAGTCCGCCCTTCGTGGGGGAGGAACTGGTCACCCGCGGCATCCTGCGGTCCTTGTCCGCGACGGATGCGATCAGATGCCTGCCCGTCCAGCGCAGCTCCACCACGCACGTCTTGTCGCCCTTCACATGGTGAACGACGTTGCCGACGAGTTCGTCGACCGCGCGGCATACGGGTGCGATGTGGTCCTCGAGACTCCAGTGCCGAAGATGCGCTGCGAGAATGCGCCGGATCTGGGGAATCCGTTCTGTCGATGCCTGCACTTCCAAGGTGTAGCGGCAGGCGGCCGTGACGTGCATGACCGTTACTCCTCACCGCGACCTGGTCAGCTCTTCGGCTAGGGACCCCCGAGTGCGAAGAGTGAGCAAGTGTCGCTTCTGGGTCACCAACAAGATTGACCTCGGGTGGCCGAGACCGCAACACATCGCCCATGCGGAGCAAGCGACGGCGGCGGGCCTCCGGTCGTCACCATTCCGGCCCCAGACGCTTACGCCCGGTAAGACCTGCACCTAGACTGACCCCCCGGCGTGCCCGATGACCTGGCACAACGCAGCCCTGAAGCCGATCCGGACCAAGTGAGGAGCACCCTCAATTGTTCTATTACGTGCTCAAATACGTCATTCTGGGGCCGCTGTTGCGGTTGCTGTTCCGGCCCAGGATCGAGGGACTCGAGCACATCCCCGCAGAGGGCGCGGCCATCGTCGCGGGCAATCACCTGTCGTTCTCGGACCACTTCCTGATGCCCGCGATCATCAAGCGGCGCATCACCTTCCTCGCGAAGGCGGAGTACTTCACCGGGCCGGGTCTGAAGGGGCGGCTGACCGCCGCCTTCTTCCGCAGCGCCGGGCAGATCCCGGTCGACCGCTCCGGCAAGGAAGCGGGCCAGGCGGCGATCCGTGAGGGGCTCGGGGTGCTGTGCAAGGGCGAGCTGCTGGGGATCTACCCCG
Organism: Streptomyces sp. NBC_00885; assembly: GCF_045207475.1. Classification (NCBI taxonomy): domain Bacteria; kingdom Bacillati; phylum Actinomycetota; class Actinomycetes; order Kitasatosporales; family Streptomycetaceae; genus Streptomyces; species Streptomyces sp. NBC_00885. The sequence goes on along the minus strand of NZ_CP108796.1, from coordinate 7,531,842 downwards.
AGGGCACACGTTCGCACGATGGCCGGCTCTACAAGGGCAAGGTCGGCGTCGCCGTGATGGCGCTGCGGGCCGGGGTACCGGTCGTGCCGTGCGCCATGGTGGGCACCTTCGAGATCCAGCCGCCCGGGCAGGTCCTGCCGAAGATCAAGCGGGTCACCGTGCGGTTCGGGGAACCCCTGGAGTTCTCCCGGTACGCGGGCATGGAGAACGAGAAGGCCGCCATCCGCGCGATCACCGACGAGATCATGTACGCGATCCTCGAACTGTCCGGCCAGGAGTACGTGGACCGCTACGCCGCCGACGTCAAGGCGGAGCTGGAGCCGGCGAAGAGGTTCCCCCGGCGGAGAAGCTGAGAGCGGATCCGCGCTCGGCGAACCGCTCCGAGCCCGGCGCGCGACGTACGAAAGGAGGGGCGGCCGCAACCGGCCGCCCCTCCCCGTATCGGCTGTGACCTACGGCTTCGGCGTGGCGTGCGGGGTGCACGTCACGTCGCTGCTGTCCAGCGTGCCGCTGACCAGGTAGGCGTCCACCCGCTGGTTGATGCACGGGTTGACCAGACCGGTCACACCGTGCGAACCGGCGTCCTTCTCGATGATCAGACGCGAGCCCTTGAGCCGCTTGTGCAGCTCGACGGCGCCCTCGAAGGGAGTGGCGGCGTCACGGGTCGACTGCACGATGAGCACCGGCGGCAGACCCTTGCCCGTCTTCACGTACAGCGGGTTCTGCTGCTTGGACGACCACGTGGCGCACGGAAGGTTCATCCACGCGTTGGCCCACGTCATGAACGGGTAGTCCTTGTGGAGGCGGGTGTTGTCCCGGTCCCACTTCTTCCAGCTGGTCGGCCACTTGGCGTCCGCGCACTCGACGGCCGTGTAGACGGCGTTGCCGTTCTCCGAGGCGATGTTGCCCTTGGTGTCGGACAGGTCGGGCGCCGCGGCGTCGACCAGTGCCTGGGTGTCACCCGCGAGGTACTTGCTCCAGGTCTGGGTGACGGGCACCCAGGAGGAGTCGTAGTACGGCGCGCTCTGGAAGAAGCTGATGAGCTCCGCCGGTCCGACGACCCCGCCGAGGGGGCTCTTCTTGGCGGTGGCCCGCAGCTTCAGCCACTGCTGCTCGACCTTCTCGGGGGTGTCCCCGATGTGGAAGGTCGCGTCGTTCTTGGCGACCCAGGCCTTCCAGTCGTTCCAGCGCATCTGGAAGGCGACGTCCTGGTCGAGGTTGGCCTCGTACCAGATCTTCTCCCGCGAGGGGTTGACGACGCTGTCGACGATCATCCGGCGGACATGGCCCGGGAAGAGCGTCGCGTAGACCGCGCCGATGTAGGTGCCGTAGGAGACGCCCAGGAAGTTGAGCTTCTTCTCACCGAGGGCGGCCCGGACGACGTCCAGGTCGCGCGCGGTGTTCGGCGTGGTCATGTGCGGCAGCATCCAGCCGCTGCGCTCGGCACACCCGTCCGCGTACTCGGCGGCGAGCTTGCGCTGGGCGCGCTTGTCCGCCTCGCTGTCGGGGACCGGGTCGGCCTTCGGCGCCTTCACGAACTCCTGCGGGTCGACACAGGAGATGGGGGCCGAGTGGCCCACACCCCGAGGGTCGAAGCCGACGAAGTCGTACGCCTTCGACGCGTTGACCCAGAGCGGGTTCTTGTTGGTGACCCGGGTCGGGAAGCGCATGCCCGAGCCGCCGGGGCCGCCCGGGTTGTAGATCAGGGCTCCCTGGCGCTCGGCCTTGGTGCCGGTGTTGCCTATTCGGTCGACGGCAATCTTGATCTGCTTGCCGTTGGGGCGTGCGTAGTCGAGCGGCACGCTCACCCATCCGCACTGGATGGGCTTGGCAAATCCCCAGTCCGCCGGGCAGTCCGCCCAGTCGATCCCCTTCTTCGCAGCCCGCTCCGCGGCGACCTGGACACCACGTGCCTCGGACCAACCGCTGTGGCCGCCGGTGGCGTTGGCGGCCGGAGCGGTGATCGCGCCCGTGATGAGGGTGCCCGCGATCAGAGTGCCGGCCGAGCCGAGCACTGCTGTGCGTCTCACGTAGAACTCCCCCTTCTGTTGTCGAGTTCTCCGGGGGATCCTTTCGTCTGTGGGGCTGCCGGGAACAGGTCGTACTGGTGTTTCTTTACCGAACCAATACCGGTAAGTAGTGTCCCGTTCAGCGGTACATCGAATTGACCTGGTTCGCACTACTCGGGCAGCTCCGCGCTCAGCACTTCGTCGAGTACGCAACGGAGTTGGCGGGCGTCCGGCGCGACGGCCGTGACCAGGTAGGCCGGACCGGCAAGCGGTGTGAGCACCGCGCTCTCGCCCAACAGCCGCGGCTGGGCGGGCTTCTCCTCGAACTCGGGATCCACGACGAGGAGTTGGCCGACGGCGCGATGTCCCGCCAGAACCGCGCCGCCGTCCCATCCTCCGGGCGCGCCGGGGCCGTAGGCCAATTCCTGGTCCAGCAGCGGACGTCCGGCGCGGTGAACGGTGAGGCGGGTCGCGAGGGTGCCGGGCTCTTCTCCGTGGCGGCCGAGGATCTGTTCCTCGCGCAGCACCAGCCGTGCGCTCGCCGCCAGTTCGACGCGTGTACGCATCCGCAGATCGCTGCCGGACGCGGAGATGAGCTGCTCCGGCAGCCAGCGCAGTTCGGCGTCCTCGCCGACCGTCAACGACACGTCGTAGTGAGCCTGTTCGGGGGTGCGGCCGGGCAGGGCGATGGTCGCGGCGGCGGAGTCGATGCGGAGCCGTGCCCCGTCGGCCGCCTCCGCCTCGATGGCCAGCCGGTCGCCGCCGAGCGGCGCGCTCATCGCGCCGACGACGGTGACACGGATGTAGGGACCGGCGGCGCGCGTACGGCGCAGGGCGAGCGGTCCGTCGCTCGTCAGTACCGGCAGACCGTCGCGGGTGGCGACGATACGGGCCGTGGCATGGATGCTCATGCGGTCCAGGCGGCCAGCTGGGCGCGCACCCAGTCGGCGACCGGGCGCACGCCGTCCTCGCCCCTCAGCGAGGTGAAGGCGACGGGGAGTTCACCGCGCTGCTCCTTGGCGTCGCGTGCCATCCGGCCGAGGTCGGAGCCGACATGGGGCGCGAGGTCGGTCTTGTTGACCACAAGCAGATCCGCGGTGGTCACACCGGGGCCGCCCTTGCGCGGGATGTCGTCGCCGCCCGCGACGTCGATGACGAAGATCTGGGCGTCGACGAGGCCCTTGGAGAAGGTGGCGGTGAGATTGTCGCCGCCGGACTCGACCAGGATCAGATCGAGCGGACCGACGCTCTCCTCCAGGTCTTCGACGGCTTCGAGGTTGGCGGAGATGTCGTCGCGGATGGCGGTGTGCGGGCATGCTCCGGTCTCGACCGCCTGAATGCGCTCGGGCGGCAGTACCGCGTTGCGGAGAAGGAATTCGGCGTCCTCGCGGGTGTAGATGTCGTTGGTGACGACGGCGATGGAGTGCTGGTCGCGCAGGGCGCCGCACAGCGCGGCGACGGTTGCGGTCTTGCCGGAGCCGACGGGGCCGCCGAGGCCGATGCGCAGCGCGCGCCGGGTGCCGTCGGGGCGTACGGCGTCGGCGCTGACGGCCCCCGGGCCGGCGTGCGAGTGGTCGAGATGCATGGTGCGGCTCCTTGATGTCCTACGAGGCGAAGAGGCGTACGGGCCAGGCGGCATGCGCCTGGGCCGTGATGTCGAGCAGCGGGGCGGACGCGGCGGGCAGCGCGCCGACACCCTCGCGCGCCGCGCGTGCGGCCCGCGCGGCCCGCGCGGCGACCTCGTCCATGGCGGGCGCGAGGCGGGCGAGGACGGCGGTGGCCTCGAAGGGGTCCAGGCTGAGGAGGCGTACGGCTGCGGTGGCCGGTCCGCCGACCGACTCGTACACGGCGCAGTGCGCGGCGTCCTCGGGCCCGAGTCCGGCACAGCGGGCGGCGAGCCCGAGGACGATCGGCTGGTGGGTGCCGCGTGGGAACGCCGCTGCGAGCGCGTCCAGTTCGGGACTCGGCCAGGTGGAGCGGGCGGCGCGCATCATCTGGCGGCCGAGCTTGCGGGCGGTGGCCCGCAGGGCGGGTGAGGGGGTACGAGCGTCGGCGGCGGCATCGAGCGCGAGGGGGTCGAGGCCGAGGGCGGCCGCGGCGGCGAGCCCCGCCGAGGTGAGACCGGTGGTGTGCAGCCGCCCCCGGCAGAAGGCCTCCAGATCCCGGGCATCGCGGATGCGGCCCGCCTTGACGGCCGGTTCGACCCCGCCGGAGTGGGCGTGCCCACCGGCGGGAAACCGGCCGTCGGCGAGGACGAGCAGCGCGGCGCGGGCCGCGGGCGCGGCCGGACCGCCGATCGGACCCGGGTCCGCGACAGCCTGGCGGCGGCCGGCCGTACTCGTGGCGCCGGGCCCTGCGAAGGCCTGCCCGCGGGAGTGATCGTCCATGGTCAGAACAGGAAGTAGCGCTGGGCCATGGGCAACTCCGCCGCGGGGGCCGGTTCGACCGGCTCGCCGTCGATCGTCACCGTGAAGGTGTCGGCGTCGACCTCGACACGCGGGAGCGCGTCGTTCTCCCGCATGTCGGCCTTGGTGACCCGGCGCGTGCTGGCGATCGGCACGAATGTCTTGCCCAGGCCGAGGCGTTCGGGCAGATCGTCCTCGATCGCCGCCCGGGCGACGAAGTTGAACGAGTTCGCCGCGGGCGCCTTGCCGAGCGCGCCGAACATCGGCCGCGGCATGACCGGCTGGGGGGTCGGGATGGAGGCGTTCGCGTCGCCCATCTGCGCGTACGCGATCTGGCCGCCCTTGATCACCAGCTGCGGCTTGACGCCGAAGAAGGCCGGATCCCAGAGCACCAGGTCTGCGAGCTTGCCGGTCTCGACCGAGCCGATTTCGTGGTCGAGGCCCTGCGCGACCGCGGGGTTGATCGTGTATTTGGCGACATAGCGACGTGCCCGGTGGTTGTCGGCACGGCCGTCTCCGGGCAGCGCTCCCCGCCGCTTCTTCATCACATGGGCCGTCTGCCAGGTACGCATGATCACCTCGCCGACGCGCCCCATGGCCTGGGCGTCGGAGGAGATGATCGAGATGGCGCCGAGGTCGTGCAGGATGTCCTCGGCCGCGATCGTGGAAGGCCGGATCCGGGACTCCGCGAAGGCGAGGTCCTCGGGCACGGCCGGGTTGAGGTGGTGGCAGACCATCAGCATGTCGAGGTGTTCCTCGATGGTGTTGACGGTGTGCGGCCGGGTCGGGTTGGTGGAGCTGGGCAGGATGTGTGGCTCGCCGACGACCGTGATGATGTCCGGTGCGTGCCCGCCGCCGGCGCCCTCGGTGTGGTACGCGTGGATGGTGCGGCCCGCGATCGCGGCCAGGGTGTCCTGGACGAAGCCCGCCTCGTTCAGGGTGTCCGTGTGGATGGCGAGCTGGGCGCCCGTGTCCTCGCAGACGCTCAGGCAGGCGTCGATGACGGCGGGGGTCGCCCCCCAGTCCTCGTGGATCTTGAACCCGAGTGCCCCGCCCCGCAGTTGGGAGTGCATGGCCTCGCTGGACATCGTGTTGCCCTTGCCGAGCAGGCCGATGTTCACGGGGAAGGAGTCCATCGCCTCGAACATCCGGGCAAGGTGCCAGGGCCCTGGGGTGATGGTGGTGGCCTTGGTGCCCTCGGCCGGTCCGGTGCCGCCGCCGACGAGCGTGGTGACACCGGTCGCGAGGGCCTGGTCGATGATGGTCGGCGAGATGAAGTGGACGTGCGCGTCGATGGCGCCCGCGGTCACGATCCTGCCGTTGCCCGCGATGATCTCGGTCTCGGGCCCGATGACGAGATCGGGGTGCACTCCGTCCATGGTGTCGGGGTTGCCGGCCTTGCCGATCCCGGTGATGCGCCCGTCTCGGATGCCGATGTCGGCCTTGACGACGCCCCAGTGGTCGATGACGACCGCTCCGGTGATGACGGTGTCGGGTGCGCCTTCGGCGCGTGTCGTACGGGCCTGGCCCATCGACTCGCGGATCACCTTGCCGCCGCCGAACACAGCCTCGTCGCCCGCGAGTCCGGGCCCCCCGGAACGGTCCTGCTCGATCTCGACGAGAAGGTCGGTGTCGGCGAGCCGGATCCGGTCGCCGGTGGTGGGGCCGAAGAGATCGGCGTAGACGGCGCGACTCAGCTCAGGCATCGAGACCGCCTCCGACCTCTCCGCGCAGGCCCGCGATGACGCGTCGGCCGGCGAAGGGGACGAGTTCGACATCGACGGGGATGCCGGGCTCGAAGCGCACGGCGGTGCCCGCGGCGATGTTCAGCCGCAGGCCGCGCGCGGCGGCACGGTCGAATTCCAGGCCGGGGTTGGCCTCTGCGAAGTGGTAGTGGGAGCCGACCTGGACGGGCCGGTCGGCGGCGTTGACGACGGGGATGCGGGTGACCTCACGGCCCTGGTTGAGGGACACGCGGCCCTCGGCGAGCAGGATCTCTCCGGGAATCATCGGCGGCCTTCCCTTCAGACGATCGGGTCGTGGACGGTGACGAGCTTGGTGCCGTCCGGGAAGGTCGCCTCGACCTGAACGTCATGGATCATCTCGGGGATGCCCTCCATGACATCGGCGCGGGCGAGGACCTTGCGGCCCGAGGCCATGAGTTCGGCGACGGTGCGGCCGTCCCTGGCGCCTTCGAGGATGTGCGAAGTGATCAGGGCGACGGATTCGGGGTGATTGAGCAGCACCCCGCGCGCTCGGCGCTTCTCCGCCACGTCGGCGGCCACATGGATGAGCAGTCGTTCCTGCTCGTGCGGGGAGAGTTGCACGCGTCCACCTCACAGTCGTCCGGCCCGCCCGGGTGCAGCACGAAGCCGACCCACGTCAACACTCTGTTGACCACAGCGCGGGTGTCTCACGGCGAGCGGTTGAACGTTAGGCGGAGAGTTTTTCCGGCGCGTTAACTGATCTCGGTCTCACGCCGGGACGCACACGGACACGCAGGGACATCAGCGTCTGCGCACGGGCGACGAGCCCCGCTGCGTGGTTCTCACCTGCTGGGCTTTCACCCGGCTCATTGGCCCGTACGGACGAGGGCCGCGGTCGTATACGGACGGCGGCCGTCCGGGGCGCGCGGCCCTTCCGTGCGCCGGGGCGTGGTCAGCGGCGCTCGTCGGGGCGCCGGTGCTCGGCCGCGAGACCGAAACGCCCCCGTTCGCCGGTAGCGGATGCGGCCGAGCCGAGCGAGGAGACCGAGCTGATCACCTGCTCCTCGGCCGCCTCCTGATCCCGCTCGAGTCGTTCCAGGTCAGCGGCGGACACCAGCGCCACGAGCGGCTTTCCGTGGCGGGTCACGACGACGCGCTCCCCGCCGTAGACGACGCGGTTGATCAGTTCGGCGAGCTCTGCGCGGGCTTGCGTCACCGGAATCTCGTAGGCCATGCTCCCCAGCTTATCGGGCGTCCAGGGCGTTCATGTGGTCCAGAGAGAGGGCCGAAAGGCCAGGTCAGAGACTCCTAGCCCCGCCTCGAAAGGCGCATCTGTGAGATGCGTGTGAGAGACGGGCGGCCCCGCCCGGTGCTGAGAACACCGGACACGGGGCCTTGATCAGAACCCTTCTGCTCAAGGAGTCCGACCATGTCCCAGACCGTACCGTCCTACGTCAAGCCGTCCGGCCCGCCCGTCGTCCCGTACCTCGAAGAGGGGACGCTGAGCGGCATTCCGTCGCAGCCGGCGGCGAAGCAGCACCCCGAGCACGCGGAGACCGCCGACAGCAAGCTCCAGGCCCTCCTCGCCGCACACGGCATCACGCTTGAGATCCGCGCCCGCGGCGAAGGCCGCGACGACACCTCGATCGACTTCGGGTGCAGCGAGACCGGCGGCTACGTCTTCCGCGTCGGCCCGGACAGGGACCTGATGGAGGCGCTGGAGTTCGCGCACACCGTCATCAGGCGGCACAACATCCTGCCCGCGTCGCTCGACCCGGAGTTCCTCGCCGACCGCAAGCTGTCCCGCCTGGTGCCCGCCAAGGTCGGCCGCCCCGGCCACATCCAAACCATCCACATCGAGTGCCCTGAGTGGTGCGTCATGGACCACGAAGACCGCGTGGGCCACCTCGACGACGTCATGCACTACTCGGACTTCGACGTCGTCACGGTGCTGACCCTGACGGACGACGAGACGGCGCACTCCGAGCTGATGCTGAATGTCAGCTCCGACCCGTCCGCGAGTGACCCGCGTCTGCGGGCCGCGCACCTGGTCATCAACGACGGTGCGTCGACCGACGCGTACCTGACGCCGGACATGGCGGACGAGCTGGCGGACGATCTGATCGCGTTCGCCGCGCAGCTGCGCAACAAGGCCCGGACCGTGTGCCTGTACAACGCCGCCGGGAGCCAGGCATGAGCGGCGGGCGTGAGGCCCTGGCCCTGCTGCTGGCCCGCCGCATCCTGACCGACGCCGTCGACGTGCAGACGAAGCCGACGACCGCGGTCCGCATCCTCGCTGCCCGTGTCGGCGAGCTGGAGCAGGCCATCCGCGCCGCCGTAGCCGTCATCGACGAGCTGGCCACCGAGGAGACGACCGGTGTCCAGTAGCTGGCCGATCCGTCGCCCGACCGAGTGCGCCGCCATCGCGGCGGCCGCCCGGTCGGAGCGGCGGCTCCCCCCGATTCAGATCATCCTCGCCGACCTGCTCTCAGCGAATCAGCTGGGAGACAGGCACGGCGTCAACCTGTGCGCGCATAAGGCTGCGCGCGCCGCCCTCGGAGAGGTGGGCGAATGATGAAGCGTCCCGATTCACTGACCAGTCTGGCCGCTGGTGCCGCGGCCGTGACCGTGGCACTGACCGCCACGGCGTTCTGGCTGTCCTACGAGCACCTGCACGACGTCGCTGCGGCGAACGGGCTGACGGGCATCCGGGCTTGGGCCTGGCCCGGGACAGTGGACCTGTTCATCATCGCGGGCGAGCTGCTGATCCTGCGGGCGGCGATGCGCGGCCGGTTCGACTGGTTCGCCTACCTGCTCGCCGGGGTCGGTTCCCTCGGATCGATCGCGCTCAACGTGGCCGGCGTCGGCAAGGGCGCGGAGCTGATGGAGTACATCGTGGCGGCCGTACCTCCGTCCGCTGCTCTGATCGCTTTCGGTGCGCTCATGCGGCAGGTGCACGAGCACCTGGTGCCGCCCCCCGTACCCATCGAGACCGTTACCGCGGTAGCGGTCGAGCGTGTACCCGAGGTGTACCCGGCGCTCGAGGCGGCTGTACCTGCCGTACCCGAGGCCGTACCCGCAGGGGTGCGGCTGCTGCCGATCGTCGCCCGGCCGGAGGTCCGTCAGCCGGTCGGCTCGTTCGCCGCGGAGCAGCCGCGTACCCGCACCGAGGTACACGCCGACTACGTACCCGACCCCGTACCCGAGGACGACAAGGACCCGCTGACGGCTGCGGGCTTCGGCCTCGCCGCCGAGCAGTTCAAAGGCCAGCTATTCGACGGGAATGTGCCGTCGATCCGGGACATCAAAGGTCGGCTGAACGTCGGCCAGGACCGCGCCAAGGAGATCCAAGAGGCGTTCCGCGCGGCTCTGCCTGTGCTGGCCCGAGACGGGGTGACGGCGTGAGCGACATCGAGAAGGCCGCCCGCGACGCGGTGGAGGCCGCTCACAACAGCGAGCAACTGGCGCTCATCGCCGCTGTCCTGCAGGCGCAGCAGCTCACCCAGCACCAGGGGTGCCAGCATCCGCCGGCCCCGGTGCAGCAGCCCAACACCGGTAAGTGGATCGCGGTCGGTGTCGCTGCCCCGTTCCTCGCCGTCACCCTCGCCATCTCCGTCATGGCGTTCGCCATCTCCGCCGTAGCTCTCACGATCTGTGTCCTCGTACTTCGGTCCGTGTGGGCCGACATGCAGAAAGGGAAGAAGTCATGACCGCAGCCGAGTACCGCGAGAGGGCCGAGCGCCTGCTCACCAACAAGGTCATCGGTGGAGGCCTGCCCGAAGGCGCCGCCGAGGAAGCCAACGCGTGGGCGCTGCTCGCCGTGTCCGCCGCCATCTCCGAGACCGGAAAGGCGGCCACCGATGGCAACTGAACCGAAGCTCACCGCAGGCGAGAAGGTCAAGGTCGCCTGGTACGTCGCCCGCATGGCGAAGCGCGGCATCGCTGACGACCGCGAGTCCGGCGGCCGCGTCCACCAGGGCGACCTCGAGCGCAAGGTCGAGCGCGTCATCGACGGCGCCCGCAAGCGCGAAGGCAAGAGCAACTAGATACGCCACGGGGCGGCCGTACCCGGCACAGGTACACCGGCCGCCCCGTGTACCCCGCAACTCCTCAGAGAAGCAGGAGAGACCAGCATGACGGATCTTCACGTACCCGCCGACATTGAGGCCCCGGGTACACCTGTACCCGTCGTACTCGACAAGGAGGAGAAGCCGAGTACGCCCGTACCTGAGCCCGCGGCCGTCGAGGACAAGCCGCGGCGCCGTATCCGTATCGGGTCGCTGCGCCGCGTCGTCGTCGAGGCCCGCCAGAATCCCGTGTACCGGCAAGCCGTCCGGCACGGCGCCTACATCTGGGGCGGCGCCCGCGTCCTGACCCGCCGTACCTGGGAGGCCCGGACCACGGCCATGCACCACCGGATGATGCGGGTCGCCGAAGCGTCCGGCAACGAAGAGATGGTGCAGAAGTGGGAACAGCGCGCCTACGCCTACCGGTTCTCCCGGCACAAGCGGCGCATGGACCTGCTGCAGATGGCCATCAGCCTGCCGAAGGCCGTGTTCATGGCCGCCGCGGCCGGTACGGGCGTGCTGCTGGCGCTCGGCATCCTGATCGCCTGGCACAACCACGACGTGCACGACGTACTCGGCCCGCTCAACGCCGTGATTCAGCTGGTGGCGTGGCTGGCGTTCATCGCCTCCGTCATCTGGGACCCGTTCCTGTACTTGCTGCCGTTCCTCGCCATGGCCGGCGCTTGGGCAGTCGGCAAGAACCAGAAGACTGCACCCACCTGGGCGCTTCCGGTCGACGGTGACGAGCGGGACGTCGTGCCCGACGAGAACGCCATCATGCGCGCCCTGGGCAAGCTGGGTATTCCCCCACTCAACGCCGCGATCAAGGAGGGCTGGAAGCCCCGTTGGGTGCAGCCGTCGACCCGTTCCGGGAACGGGTGGCACGCGCAGCTGCAGCTCCCGGAGGGCGTCCCCCTCGAAATGATTAACGCCAAGAAGACCGTGCTGGCGCACAACCTGATGCGCAAGCCGATCGAGGTGTGGCCGACCGAGCCGCGCGACCAGGCCGGCGTGCTGGACCTGTGGGTCGCCGACCCCGGCGTACTCACCAAGCCGGTACCGTCCTGGCCGCTCCTGACAGAGGGAACGACCGACTTCTTCAGGGGCGTGCCCGTCGCACTCAACGCGCGTGGCGAGCAGGTCATCGCGCGGCTGATGGCCGCGAACTACCTGATCGCCGGAATCATGGGTTCGGGCAAGTCGTCGCTGGTCGTCTCCCTGCTCCTCGGCGCGATGCTCGACCCGCTGGTCGAGATCGACGTACACGTCCTGGCGTACAACTCCGACTACGACGCGATGCGGCCCCGCCTGCGGAGTCTGATCAAGGGCGACGACGACGAGCACGTGGTTGCGGCCATGAACACGCTGCGCGCCCTGGCCGGTGAGGTGTCCCGCCGCGGGCAGGAACTGGAACGCCTCGGCACGGACACCAAGGTCACTCGCGAGATGGCGGAACGCGACCCGTCCATGCGGCCGCGGATCGCCGTATTCGACGAGGTCCACGAGCTGTTCGGGCACCCGGTGCACGGCAAGGAAGCCAAGGAACTGGCGCTGAAGGTCACCAAGAAGGCCAGGAAGACGGCCATCATGATGCTGTGGATCACCCCGGATGCGGATGCGGCGAGCCTCCCGCGCGGGATCTCCAAGACTGTGTCCCACCGGGTCGCGTTCGCGATCAACGACCACCAGGGCAACGACGCGATCCTCGGCACCGGCATGCACAAGAACGGGTACTCGGCGACAACCCTCGTCGCAGGTGAAGACGTCGGCACCGCCATGGCCGCGGGCTTCGGGAAGACCCCCGGGCTGATCCGCTCCTACTACGTGCGGAAAGAGGCAGGCATCGACGAGATCACCCCGGTCGTCGAGCGGGCCATGAAGGCGTACAAGAACGACGAGGGCGTGTTCGAGGTGCCCTCGTTCGCTCCCGTCGACCATCTCGCCGACATCGCGGCCGTCCTCGGACACGAGCCGAAGATGCTCACGCAAGACGTGCTCCACGGGCTGAGCGACCGCAACCCGAACGAGTACGGCAACTGGTCGTTCCGGGATCTGCGGCGCATCCTCGACGACGCCGGGCACGGCGAGTACAAGACCGGTGGACGCCAACACGTCAGTCTCGACCGCGTCCTCGAGGCCATCGCCGCCCGCGACGAGGACGACATCGACGACGAGGGAGGCACCGAGGACTGAGGGAGTTCTCCCTACCCGCCTCCCCACCCTGCCTCCCTGTACATGACCTGCAGAAATGGCCAGTCAGGGAGGCAAGGGAGGCACCCGCCGAGGGGAGTCCGGAGGCCCGTATATGGGCTTCTGGGCTCCCCTTTTCTGCTTCCCTCCCTGTCCTCTCCGAGCAGGCCACGCCCTACGCTGAGGCGTATCGCCATGGCACGACGAGAGGGGCACGGCTCGTGGACATCCCCGACGACCTGACGACCGGCCAGAGAATCCGACTCCTGCGCGAGTCCCGGGGCATGTCCCGCGAGATGCTCGCCGGCATGTGCGGCCGCGGCCCCGACTGGCTCAAGAAGATTGAGAACGGGGAGCGCCAGCTACGGCAGAACGCCCTCGTACACCGGCTCGCCGCCGCGCTCCAACTCTCCGACGCGTCCGTCATCACAGGGACTTCAGGCGTCAGCCAGCCCGTACAGCTCGGCCGCCTCCACCACCCTGGCATGCCCCCGATCTGGGACGCCGTGATGAACCGGCGGCTCACCCTCGCCCGCCCCGCGCACCCGGTCGACGTGACCGCACTGCAGGGGCGCGTAGATCAGACCTGGATCCTGTGGCACTCCTCCGGGAACAACCGCACCGAGGTGCTGCGGCTGCTGCCGGCGCTCATCCGCGACGCCGAGACGGGCGTGCGCACCCTCGAAGGAACCGAGCGCCGCGCCGCGCTCGTCGCGCAGTCCGACGTGTACCGCCTCACCGGGCAGGCCACCGCCTACATCGCGCCGCCAGAGCTGGCGTGGGTGGTCGCAGACCGGGCGCTTGCCGCAGCGCAGGACGCCGACCAGCCGGCCGCCATAGCCGCGGCGGCATGGAACATGGGCAACATCCTGCGGGAAACCTCGTACCCCGAGGAGGCGCTGCAGGTGGTGACCGAGGCGGCCGACCTGATCCGCCCGCACCTCGAGGAGGCACCGGACGACTGGCGCGGCGTGTACGGCGCGCTGCAGCTGCACGCCGCGGTGACCGCGGCACGGGACGGCCGGTCCGGCGATGCCTGGCGGTACTGGGGCGCCGGCGACCAGGTCGCCAAATCCCTGCCCGCCAGCTACGTCCACCCGTCCACCGTGTTCGGCCGCGCCAACGTCGACTTCCATGCGGTCAGCGTGGCCACCGATCTGCGCACCTCCCGCAAGGCCCTGTCGCTGGCCGACGACATCGACCCCGACGCAATGCCCTCGGTCGAGCGGCGAGCCCGCCTGTGGGTCGAGGTGGCCCGCGGGCACCTGCAGCGCGGCGACCACACGGCCGCCCTCCACGTGATGCAGCTCGCCCACCAGATCGGCGCTGAGACAGTCGAGTTCACCCCCTCCGCGCTGACGGCCGTGACGGACCTGTGGCAGGGCGCACCGCGGGCACTGCGCCCCGAGGCTGCCCGCCTGGCCGAGAGGGTCGGCCTGCGCGAAGTGGGCTAGGGGGACGCTCTGGGTAAGGGGGACACTCTGTCCCCCTTACCCGCCGGTAGCTCCCTTACGGTGACGGTCCGTCAACGGCCGCTCACCACACGGGAGATCAGATGGCCGCCAACTGGCACGCTTCACCCCGCCCCAACGCCTCACCCTCAGGCGACACGAACACCGGCGAGATCCGCGTGCCCCTGGAACTCTGGTCCCTCGACCGGTCGCAGGGGAACGCGGATCTCGTGCTGTCCCGCGTCGAGGCCGAGCACCTGCACGCGCACCTGTCGTACCTGCTCCGCCAGGACAAGGTGGCCCAGGTCGGCTCTGCCCGCGTCTCCGGGATGGTGTGATGCGCTCCGTCATCAAGATGGCCGACTGGACCATCGGCGCGGACCGTACTCCGGGCGCCTCGCCGCCGATCCGCGAAGTCGAATGCACCAGCTGCCGGGAGCGCTCCGACGCCGACACCGGGCAGCTCGGCCCAGACGTGTGGGCCATCGCGCACACCGGCGCCACCGGCCACGACGGATTCCGGGAGATCGTGACGGCCTTCCTCCGCGTCATGCCGGCCCCCGGCAACCCGCTGCACCAGGAGCAGGTGGGACAGCCATGAGCGGCACCTAGACCCCTGCCCGCGCTCTGCACCCCGAACTGCGAGTGCGGGCAGGACCAGCGGCCCCGGTCTGTCTGCGTCCCCCGTCGCGGACAGACCGGGGCTACTCCTACGTGGCTGGCGACAGATGGGTCAATCCGCTACAGCAGCGTCTCCGCCGCGCCCTCAGGCAGCTCGGCAAGCTCAAGAGGAGTGCCGCCCACACGGTCACCCACGATCATGTAACGGCGGTCCGAGTACACCTCAACCGCCACTTCCCCGCGGCGGACCCGGCGCCCAGAAGGCACCGAACCGCGGAACCAGAGATGCAGGCCAGTCCCGGACCGGCCGCGCTCCGTGTACGTCGCCGGCAGCTGGTCCACGATCGCCTGCGCCCACGGCAACACCCGGCCATCAGTGACCGCGTGGTCCAGGTCGACAACGACGATCCGGTCCGAGGCGGTCAAGACGAAGCCGACACCCTCGCCAGCAGTCGCGGACACCGCGGAAGCGAAGTCCGACCACGATGAAGGGTCAGTGGTCGAAGCGAAACGGCCGTCCGTCCTCAACGGCACCTTCCGCGAGCTGTAGCGGACCCAGCGCGGTCGGGAGGTCAACTCGACCGGAACCCGGGCCGCCTGCTCACTGGTCACGCGCTCCGACTCGGCCCTGCGGCGCTCCCGATAGGCGGCCTGCTTGCACGCCAACGAGCAGAACTGGGCGTCCGGGCGTGCCAGCAGCGGCATGGGCTCGCTGCAGCGCGTGCACGTAGGTCGCTTAACAGTGGTCCTCATGGCTCCATCTTACCCGCCTAGTCGTTACGGCTACAAGGCTCTGACCAGCACTTCAGAGCTTGATCTGTCGTGACTTCGGTACAGTCCGGACATGGTTCGGCCGGCTCGGCTCCAGCTCGGCCGCCGCGAACACGGGGCCCATCAGATCGGCAGTCGGCGGGCCCACACGCTCCGGCAACTGCCGCTCAGACAGACCCCGCTCCGCAGCCCAATTGCGGCGGGCAGTGCGCCAGTCAAACAGCCCCAGATACCAGGCGCTGTACCACGGCGCCGGATCGTCCGGCTCAGGCTGCGGCCGCCACTCCCGCCAGTCGTACCGGGCCAAGCAGTCCGGCAGGCCGTGGGAGTCCGCGCGCCGCCTCACGCGACGATCCCGCGGACGCCATAGGACCCTCGAGCCGCACCACGGCGCTGAGGACGAGCATCCTCCTCGCCAGACGGCATCCTGAGCGAAGCCAGCAGACGCGCCAGCACCAGCGACTGCTGCCGATGCTCCGTGACAACCGGGTTCGTCACCCTGTCGCCCTTCTGGTTCACGACCGTCAGCGCGCCGCGGGCCGCCTCAAGTGACAGCCGATCCAGCAGATCGGCGGTACGGCACGCCTGCAGCAAGAGCAGCTGCTCGTGTACGTCCAGATCGAACGGCGCGGCCACCGACTCCCACAGCCGGACACCCGACACGTCGAGTCCGTCCGGTGTCTCCAGTGCCTCCATCGTCATCCCCTCCTAGGGGTCTGTTACGGCTCCAGCGCTCTGACCTGCGGTGACACCCCAGAGGCCGGTACGGCTACGGAGCCCGTACCTGACGGGGGGTCAGCGTATCCAGCAAACCCGCAGGTCAGGGGCTTGCATGGGATCGATTCAGGGGTCAGCGACAGGCGCCAGCTATACGGCACCGATCGCCGAGGGGGTGGGGGGAGGGAGGGGATGCCAGGGTGCGGGTGTGCCCCGAACGGCCTGAGGGGAGGGGCCGTTCGGGGCGTCGGCGCTGGTGCAGTCGAGGTAGCCGGCCGCTACACCATGGGTCTGACACTCGCCATGAACATCGAGTTCAGTGCCTTTGACGCCGAGTTCATGGGTCATGCGGTCAGCAGCTCCCGCACGTTGGCCTCTGCGCCCTTGCGGGTGTTGGCAGCACGCGCTGCGTGGCCTGCGTCCCGCCACCGCTCCACCACTGCGCTGCGCTGCCTGACTTCTCCTGGTGTCGCGAGGCTGAGTGTCAGCTCCTGCTGTCGGACGAGGTAGACCCACCGTGCGACGGGCTGCCCCCTCAGCTCACGCCACCGGCTGATGGCTGGTGACAGCTGCTTCCAGTCCTCGGCCATGACCCGCTCGGTGGTGGGGTCGGGCATTGCGGCTACCGCGTACAGGGCGTTGTCCCTGCCTCCGTCGCTGCCTGCTACCTGGGCAATGTCTGCCCTGTCGGATACCAGCTGCTCGAGTTGTGCGACTGCTCCTGACGCCTTCTCGTGGGCGACCGTGTGAACCGGGTTGTTCCAGTTCATGCGGCGGGCGTCGATGCGGCTGAGGTCTTCGGGCAGTTTTGCCGCGGCCTTGCGCACGGTGGTGACGAGGGCGGTGAACTCTTTCTCCAGGCCGGCCACCCACGCGGGTACGGCGTCGATGGTGGCCTGGACGTACCGGGTGTCGGCTTCTTCGCTGAACAGGTTCGCGGCCCGCCGGGTGACGTCGGCCAGGCGCAGCGCTTCGGCGTGCTGGCGGATGACTTCTGCGGCTTCGGCTGCCGTGTCGGGCAGGGCGGGCCGTTCGGGGTCGGGGGTGCGGCCGGTCTCGAAGACGGCGGTACGCAGCCGCTGGGCTTCGTACACGGCGTCGGGTACGGGTAGCTTGCGCCGCTCGGCCGCAGATACGGCCTTGTCGGCGTTGCTGACGTTGGCTCCTACGGACATCACGCGGCCTCCAGTTCCTGGGCGGCGAGCTCTGCGACCTGGTGGGGGCTGGCGTCGGCGATGGCCGAGGGCGGGACGACGACGTGCGCGAAGGTGTGGTGCATCCGCCATTCGCTGGTGGCGCTGGTGTCGGGCAGCTGGTTGAACTCCTTGGCTGCCTCGCGGAATCCGGGCTGGTGGTCGGCGTAGCTGGTGAGTACGTCGCTCCAGCCGAAGTCGGCCGCGTGGGCGGCGAGCGCCTGGGCGTAGATGTGGTCGCCCTCGCGCTGCGCCTTCTTCAGCATCTCGGCCGCCACCCGCGGGTTTTCGATCTGGGCGGCCCGGTCGTTGGCGTCACGACGGGCGAGGACGGTCTGAGCGTCGGCACTGCCGGACTCGCGGCCGAACATCTTCCGCTGCAGCTGCTCGCGCCGGTCCTCGATGGCCTTCAGTTCCTGCTGCCGGATCTGCTCCATCGCGTCCTGCGCCTGCTTGAACGCCTTGGCGGCCATGACCTTCTTGGCGTGGTCGCTGTAGGTGCGGTTGTTCTCGATGCGCTCGATCTGGCGGGCGTAGTTGTCGTTGATCTGCTGGACGTTCATCGGGTCTCCTCGGTCGTCATGGGTTCGTAGTGGGGGCACTGGGGGGCGTGCTGGTCGGTGCAGTGGCGGCGTTCGTTGCGGCAGAGCCGTGCTCCGCAGCCGGCGACACAGAGCCGGTAGGTGCTGCGCTTCACGGGCCGGTCGCAGGCGGCGCAGCGGAGCCGGGCCCGGGTCACGGCTGCTCCCGTTCCCATCGCCGGATTTTGGCGGCGTGCCTGGCTTCGAGGCCGTGGGCGCGGGCTTCGGCGAGCTCTTCGCGTCGGCGCCGTTGCTCGGCCGCCTTGGCCTTTACCGCGGCTATGCGTGCGGCTACGGCCTGCTCGACGTAGCTGGTCATGGCCGCCTCACACCGCGATGAAGAGTTGGGGGAGCTGGGCGAGGCTGGTGTAGACGTCTCGGTGCCGCTGTCGGCGAGCCGCTTCCTGGTTGCACGTCGCTTGGAACTCGGCGAGGAGTTCGTCGTGCGTGCGTCCGAAGGTGGCTACCTGAGCGGCCAGCTCGGCACAGGCGGCGTCATGGGCTGCCTGTGCTTCGTCCAAGCGCTCTAGGCGTCGCTGACGGTCGCGCTCGCGCCACTCGGGGTCCGCGTCCGGCGCGTGGGTCTCCCATGACTGCAGCCACTCCGTGGCCCGAGTCAGTTCCGCGTGAGCGTTGGCTGCGGCGACGGCCAGGGCGTCCGCGTATCCCCAGGCAGGGAACGTGTGCGGCGTCCTGTACGTGATCTCGTCGCTGTACTTCGTGCCGTGCTGCTGTTCCTTGTTCAGCGGGCAGTCCGGGCGCCGGCCGCTGAGCCACTCCAGAACCGAGCTGGTCAGGTACCGGCTCACGGCCACGGACTCGAAGGCGAGCGGCCGATGCCGAGTGACTCCTGGGTCAAAGTCGGGCTGGTGGCTGACGTTCGCGCGTCGGAGCTCCTGCCCCTGCTGCCAGACGATGTGCCGGTGCGGGTAGTCGTCGGCGCACTTGTCGGGGTGGTAGTTGACGTAGCCCCAGGGCACGCCGTTGAGGGTCCCGTCGTGAGCAATCAGCCGGGCCTTCTCCAGTTGCCGGAAGACAGACAGGGTGACCTGCTTGCTGCCGATCGTTATGGCCTTGATCTCGATGGCGACGGTCGTGATCGTGGCGTTCTGAGTGGTGAGTTGCTTCGTCATTGGTTACTCCTTGGCGATCGGCGAGGGCGGTACGCTGCGTACCATCTGCGTACCGCTTTGCGTACCGCCTCTAAATGGCTTCTGACCTGGGGTTATCTCTAGATCTATGTGAGTGGTACGCAAGGTACGCAGGAAGAGACCCACATGTACGTGCGCATGTGCGCGGCAGGTTTTGGGGTGTCTCTCCGGCGAAACTGCGTACCACCCCCGGGGCACTCGCCCACATGACGTCTGACCAGCGGAAACGGGCTTCACGGGGTGGTACGCGGAGATGCGTACCGCCCGCGTACCAGGGCCGTTCACAGCTCCTCCTGGACGTCTTCGTCGACCGCGAGAGCCTTCGGCGTGAAGGAGAAGCACCGGGCCTGGCCGCCGTCGAAACGGATCGGAATGAGGTGAGGCGGTCGCTGCTTCGGCCGCACGTCGAGGTATCCCGCATCGATCCAGCCGCCGAGCACGGCGTCGAGGCTGTACCCGGCGTCGGCGAGAATTCCGCGGAGACGTTCGGGCAGGATCGCTACCCGCGTCTCGTTGCCCGTGTGCTTCTTGGCACCGAGCCAGCCACGGAGCGGCGGGCGGTCCTCGTGGTTTGGCCACAGTTCCCACGCGTGGGAAGCGATGTACTCGCGGACGACGTCCATCGCCATCTCGGGCCGGTTGTCGGTCGGGTTATGTGCGGCGAACATCCGCCGCCACTGCTCCTCAGCCAGCGGCTGGTACGGCAGAAGGCCAGCCTCATGGGCAAGGAGTTCGGCCAGGACCAGGGCGGCGACCATGGGCGCACGCCGGGCGGTCATGTCGTTGTTGCCGCGGAGCTTCTCAGTCAACGATCCGTGCATGTCTTTGATGGCTTCGAAGCCGCCGGGCTTGTCCTTGAGCTCACGGATGTAGGCGACGAACTCGGGACCGGCATGACCGAAGTTGGCGAGCACGCCCTCACGGGCCTTCACTGCGGCCTGCCCGCCGTTGTTCCCGAAGGGCGGCATCGTCGTACCGAGGATGCGCGCAGCGGCGCCCTGGGCTGTCGTGAAGGACAGTGCGGGCCGCTCCCCCGACGAAAGGAGGATCGTCTCCCAGGGCAGCATGTTGCCGAAGGCGCCACCGGACCGCGCCTTGCCGTGGTTCATCGGCAGCTGGTACAGCACCTCATCAATGAGACTTTCCTCGGTCACGGCCATGGTCTCGTCGAAGACGGTGACGATCCCGCGCACCAGGTTGAGCCGCTTCTCGATGGCGTACAGGGTGGTGCGCCAGTTGGACATGGCGTCGGACTGCTCGCTGGGATTGGCCCAGACGCTGAGTGCGCATTGCAGGGCGGTCGTCTTTCCCTTGGTGCTGCGCGAGGAGATGTCCAGGGTGAAGGAGTTGATGCCGAGCAGGCGGAGCAGCGGAGCTGCGAACCCGGCGGCGACGGCGACGCGCGGCACCGGGTACGGCTCCAGACCTTTGATGGTGGCCTTCCAGCCATCGAGCGTGCCCTTGCGGCAGTGCGCGCGGGCGGGGCCCTTCTGCTCGTCGTACAGAACGTCGACCTTGACGTCGTCGTCCGGGGACGACACGAAGCTTCCGTCAGGCTGCCAGCCCAGCCAGTGGGCGAGCTGCTCGCTCGGGATCTTCCTGCGGTTGACGGCCTCGAACTCTGCGAGCCAGCGTTCAAGGACGCGCGCGTCTCCCTCAACGGCGGGCAGGCCGGCGCCTCCGAGATGCCGGACAAGTTCCCGGCCGCGCTTGGCGATCTCCCTTGAGACGATGCGGGAGACGATCCGGCGGTTGCCCTTGCTGCGGTCGATCCAGGAAAGCTCTACGTACTGCTCTCCTTCGGGGTCTTCGAACGTCGCGGTGACGACGAGGGGTTCGAAGGCGAACCGCACCCACACCTCTTCGCCCTTACCGAGGACGCGCTTGATGGCAACGCCCTTGTAGGTGATGCGGTAGCCGCCCGGTGTATGCGTGTCGGCAGGGAGTCCGAACACCTGGTCGTACTCGAACCCGACGTCCGGATCAGATGCGCTGGCCTGCTGCCCGTCCTCGGGCTGGCCGGGCACTGCCCGCAGCGGGGGGTCCGGCTTGGGATCGTCGTCCCCCGGCGGCGCGTCGCGTTCCTGGTGCGTGGTCAAGCCGCTGCCCTCCCTTCGGTGTAGGTGAGGTAGCGCCCGGGCTTGCCGGGCACGCGGATGGGCGGCCAGCCGGGCGTAGCACGCAGCTGGTGCGGGGGCTTGGGCTTGCGGGCTTCGGCGAGCTCGGCAGCTGTGCGGCCGGTCCACAGCGGCGGCTTGGGGGCGGTGGCCTCTTGCAGCCACTCGACGACCCCGTCTCCGTACTTCCGCCACATCTCGGCCGCGTCCAGAGCGGCAGCAAGGCGCTTCGGGTCGTCGGGGTGGAGGTCGATCCACGCCCGGCTGCCGTACTCAGGGAAGCTGCGGGCGAAGAACAAGCTGCGCGCCTCGGCCCACAGCTTCACGAAGTCGCCAGGCTCAATGGTGGGTTGGTCGTCTGTCTGCGGCACGGGGGTCTCGCCCTGACATTCGTCGCGGCAGTCGAGCGGGTCGCGGTGTCCGCACTCCAGGGGCTCGCACCGTGAGGCTGCTTCACGGCGGCGCTGGAGCTGTGCGACGATGTCGACAGACCCGCCCGCAGTGAGGTCTTCCGGAAACCCCGCACCTTGCACGTGCGGGGTTTCTGCGTTCTGGATCATTCGGCTTGCTCCTCCCCAGAGAGGAGGCGGACCAGGTCGGCCGTGATGACGACGCTTCGGCGCCCGAAGGACAGGGTCTTGACGGGCGATTCGCCGCGCCTGATGAGCTCATACAGGTGTGACTTGCTGATCCGTAGGGCGCGGGCTGCCTGCGGCACGGTGGCCGTTGCTGGCCACTTCCGCACCTCGGCGAGCGTGGGAACGTCGAGTGTCGTCACGCCGCACCCCGCTGCTGGTCGTCGACTCGCTCCTGCTCCCATTGCTGGAAGTCGGCGAGTCGGTAGCGGACGCGTCCGCCCCTGCCCGGGGTGAGCTTGAAGTACCGAGGTCCGATGCCTAGCCATCGCCAGTTCTGCAGGGTGCGGACGCTGACCTTGAGGCGGGCGGCGACCTGCCGCTCTGTGAGGTCGTCCTGATCCATCTGCGCTCCGTTTCGAGATTTTCTCGAAGAAGGGGTTGCATCATCGCGGGAAAGTCCGTGATGATGGCGAGCGTAAGGCCAAGCGGATCCATCCGCAAGATCCTGATGAAATTCGAGAAGATCTCGATGGTTACCATGCGGGATCATGACGACAGGACGCATTGAATTGGGCCCCAACGGACGAGCAGTAGCCGCGAATGTGAAGCGGTTGCGCACAGCGCGCGGGATGAGCCTTCGGGCTCTCTCTGAAGCGCTGAGCGAGGTAGGCCGCGGCCTGAGTCAGGACGCGATCAACAAGATCGAGAACGGCGCCAAGCCGGACGCCAAGCAGGTGCGTCGCGTGGACGTGGACGACCTCGTCGCCCTCGCTGTCGCGCTCCGCGTCAACCCGTCAGCGCTGCTCCTACCCCTCACCGACGACCCGGCCGAGACGATCGAGGTAACCGGAGTCGGATCCGTGCTCGCCGATCGAGCCTGGGACTGGGTCGATGGCGAGCTGCCGATCGAGAAGATCAAGCCGGGGGATCCGGGCGGTGCGATTTTGCGATTCCAGCTCGACGCTCGCCCCGCAGGCCGACGCATGCAGTTGGGAGCCAGTGAAAGTGGTGACGACGATGGCTGACCCGATCAAGAAGGTGACCCTGCAGAGCGGCAAGGTCCGCTATCGGTTCGTCATCGACGCCGGCCGCGACAGTGACGGCAGGCGCAAGCAGGTGACGGTCACGATGGACACGCTGAAGGAGGCCCGCGACGAACTGGCCCGGATGCGGCACGAGCGGCGTACCGGGCAGCTGATCCTCCCCAGCAAGATGACGGTGTCCCAGCTGCTCGACGCCTACATGGCGAGCAAGAAGGACGACATCGAGGAGTCCACGCTCGTCGGCTACCGCAATGCCCTCGTGCACGTACACCAGCAGCTCGGGCACATGCGGCTGCAGGAGCTCACCGAGGACCACGTCGAGGAGTTCGTGACGTGGCTTCTGGTGGGCGCCAGGCGCCGCGGCGGCGAGAAGGGGACCGGCATCCGCCCGTCGACCGCTGACGGTGTCCTCGGCCGCCTGCGTGCCGCGCTGCGGCTGGCCGTGCGCCGCCGCCTGGTGGCCCGCAACGTCGCCGAGTACGTCACCGTGCCGCGCATGGCCCGTAAGGCGGACAAGCGGGAGAACCAGCGGGAGAAGCCGTGGAACGAGACGGAGGTGAAGACCTTCGTCGTCGGTATACGCGACGACCGCATGTTCGCCCCGCTGTTGCTCGGCCTGATGGGTCTGCGCCCCGCGGAGGTAGCCGGCCTGCGCTGGTCGGATATCGACTTCGCGGCGAGCACACTCTCCGTCGCCAACACCCGCACGATGATCGGCAACGCCCGGGTGCTGGAGAAGGACACGAAGAGCGAGGCGGGCGAGCGGACGCTCCCTCTGCCTGAGCCGGTGCGCCTGGCCCTGCTGCAGTCGCAGGTGCTGCACGAGGCGGAGAAGGCCGCCATGGGCTCGTACTACCTGGAGTCCGGGTACGTGTTCGTCGACCTGCTCGGGCAGGCCATGAGCACACGCCAACTGCGGGAGCATGCCTACTCGCTGATGGCGAAGGTGGGCCTGCGCAAGGTCCGCCTGTACGACGCCCGCCACAGCTGCCTGACGTTCCTCGCGAACAGCGGCATCCCGGATCACATCCTCGCGGCGTGGGCCGGCCACACAAATGCGTCGTTCACGAAACGCGTCTACGTCCACCCGACGGCCGCCGATATGGGCGAAGCCGTGGTCCATCTGAACGCTCTGCTTGGTGTCGGCGACGGGGCTCCTGAAGCCCCGATGTGAGACATCGTGAGATATTCGCTCTCACGCTGGGAGCGAAACAGTCTCTGACCTGTTGCTTCTCCTCGATCACTAGGCCATGCTCCCCATCATAACGGCCTGTACATCCTGTACATTCTTTACAGATGGCCGTGCGAGAGGAGACGTACGTCATGAACCGACCGGCCGCCCGCTACGTCCTGCCCCAGTTCACCGAGCGCACCAGCGCGGGCCACCGCACTCTCGATCCGTACTCCAAGCTGCTCGACGAGCGGATCATCTTCCTCGGCACCGCCGTCGACGACACCGCCGCCAACGACGTGATCGCGCAGTTCCTGCACCTCGAGTACGCGGCACCGGACCGTGACATCGCCCTCTACATCAACTCCCCCGGCGGCTCGCTCAGTGCCATGTCCGCGATATACGACACGATGCAGGTCATCACCTGCGATGTGGAGACAACCTGCCTGGGGCAGGCCGCCTCCACCGCCGCACTGCTGCTCTGCGCCGGGGCTCCCGGCAAGCGGATGGCACTGCCCGGCGCCCGGATCGTCCTTCAGCAGCCCGGGTTCGAGGAGCCGTTGCAGGGCCAGCCGTCCGATCTGGAGATCCAGGCACAGGAGTTGCTGCGACTGCGGACCCAACTCGCCGGAATGCTCGTACGCCACACCGGCCAGACCTCCGAGCGGATCAACGCCGATCTGGAACGCGACAAGATCTTCGACGCCGAGGACGCCAGAGCGTACGGACTCGTGGACCATGTGATCAAGAACCGCAAGACTTCGCTCTCCTCCGCCGGTTCGAGGTGAGCACCGGATGCTGCCACCCGAACAGCCGCCACTGCCCGCGCTGACCCGCGCCGAGTGCGAGTTCGTCGACAGCTATCTCGAAGTCCTCGATCTGCTGGGGCGGATCAATCCGGCCCGTGGCACGCACACCTATGGCGCACTCCGGGCGGCACAGGCGCTGGTTGGACGGGCCGAGGCGCTCAAGGACGCCCTGACGCTGATGCATATGCGCGGCGAGAGCGAGGTGCATGCGGCGACGCTCGCAGAAGCACTCAGAGTGCTCGACGGCGAGCGGCGGGCGCGGCGGGTGACAATGCCGCCCGCGACCATGAGTTGACGAAGCAGCGGCTTGCGTACGCCATCAGGGTACCGGGGTGCATCCCCCATTCGATGGAGTCGACGCCCCTTCAGCGACTACGGACAACTTGCGCGCCATGACTACCGATCTGGCGGAATGACTTGTTCCGGTGCTGGTGCGAGACTCCTCAACTGTCACGTACCCGTCCGCAAATCCGTTCTGTCCACCCGAACAGGTCAGGGGTGGCAAAGCTCACAAACGGCCGTTTCAACTCGGAAATTCGGCACAGAGTGGGTCAAGATCCCTGGGACGACAAGCCCCCGCCACCTCGGCGGGGCGGTCCGGGCGGACGCCGAGTCCTGCCGCCGCACCGGATGTCTGGTCGACAGGAGTGCATCGGCAGGAGTGGAGGACCCAAGCAGAGCGGGACAGCCGGACGGTCCGGCGGTCCCTCGGGGTGAAGCCGCATCCGCGGCCGGGCATCTTCGTCCGTCCGAACCCGACAGGTCATCCTTCACAGGCGGCTGACGAAGGGTTGCGCATGACTGCGCAGATTCATGTCCCGTACTTGATGACCAGGGCGGGCGCCGTGTCGGCCCTGACCCTCGCCGCCGTCGGCGGCTCACTGCTGGCACCGGGCGCCGTTCCGGAGGCGCACGCGGCAGCGACCCACGCGAAAACGGCACTCAAGGTCGCCGCCTCGAAGAAGGGGGCGCCCTACAGGTTCGGCGCCGCGGGTCCCTCCCGGTTCGACTGCTCAGGGCTGACGCTCTACTCGTACAAGAAGGCGGGCAAAAAGCTCCCGCGTACCGCCCAGCAGCAGTACAACAGGACCCGCCATATCCCGGCCTCCTCCCGGCAGAAGGGAGACCTGGTGTTCTTCCACTACGGCAGCCGGGTCTACCACGTGGGCATCTACGCCGGCCGCGGCAAGATCTGGCACTCGCCGAAGACCGGCTCCTGGGTGAAGCTGGAGAAGATCTGGACCAAGAAAGTCTGGTACGGCCGGGTGCGCTGACGGCGGTGGCTCATCGCGCGCCGATCGCCGCGTTTCGCCGGGGCGGTCGGTGCGCGGGCTCCCTCCGGCGCGCCGGTTCAGTGCGCCAGCGGCTCGGCGAGCAGGGTCACTCCGAGAGCCGTGAGCGCTCCGCCGGTGACGCCTTCGACGGCCCGCGTGGTGCGCGGCCTGCGCAGCCACGTCCCGAGACGGTCCACGAGCAGAGCCACCGCCGGGAACCAGACCAGAGCCAGCGCGACCACGATCGTCGCGAGCAGCAGAGTGCGCGGCAGGACCGCCGCACCGTCCGGAACGAACTGCGGGAGCAGGCTGAGGAAGAGGACCGGGGCCTTCGGGTTGAGGACGTTCGTGAGGAAGCCCTGGCGCAGGCTGCGGCCGATGCCCTGCGCGGCCGGGCCCAGCGGATCCTCCACCGCGAGCGCCGGGCGCAGGGCGGAGCGTACAGCCCGTACGCCCAGGTAGAGCACATAGGCACCGCCCAGAATCTGCAGCGTGCGGAAGAGCACCGGCACGGCGACCAGCACGGCCGCGAGTCCGGCGACCGCCAGCGCGGTGTGCACGAGCAGTCCTCCGGCGACGCCGACCGCGCAGGCCACGCCCGCGCGCCGGGAGGCGAGCGCATTGCGTACGACGACGGTGAAGTCCGCGCCCGGCATGGCCACCATGCCCGCGGCGACCCCGATGAAGGCGACCAGTTGTGCGTCCATGGCCACCATCGTGGACCGGGCAAGGCCTTAACGTGTACTTGCAATCTTCTGGGTCTGCCTAAAGCAATGGTTAAGGGGTGGCATGTACGACCCGACGCGGCTGGCGGCGCTCGTGGCGGTCGCCGAGGCCGGTTCGATCACCCGGGCCGCCGCCCGTCTGGGCTACACCGCGCCCGCGCTCTCCCAGCAGCTGGCAAAGCTGGAGCGCGAGGCGGGGGCGGCCCTGCTGGTGCGCAGCCATCGCGGGGCGCGGCTGACCGCCGCGGGCGAGCTGCTGGCGGCTCGGGCCCGCCGGGTGCTGGACGAGATGGACCGGGCGCGGCACGAGCTGGCGCGGCTGTCCGGGCTGTCCGGCGGGCGGCTGCGTGTGGGGACCTTCACCACGGTGGGCGTCCATCTGCTGCCGCCGGTGCTGAGCTCGTTCCGCCGGGCGCATCCGGATGTGGAACTGACCGTCGCCGAGTACGAGCCGCCGGGCGGGGTCCTGGCGGTGGCGGCGGGCGAGGTGGATCTTGCGCTGACGCACACGTACGAACCGGCCGAACCGGCGCCGCCGCCCGCGGGTGTGGTCCTGGATCCGCTGCTGGTGGAGGAGTTGGTCCTGGTGACGGCGCCCGGACATGCGCTCGCGGGTGGCTCGGGGCGGCTGCCGGTGGCCGGTCTCGCCGGACAGCCGCTGATCAGCAGCGCGCCCTCGCATCCGCCGCGCAAGGGGGTCGAGACGGCGCTCGCCCGGGCCGGGGCCACGCCTGCGGTGGTCTGTGAGTCGCCCGGCTACGCGCTGGTGTGCGCACT
This sequence comes from Streptomyces sp. NBC_00885, assembly GCF_045207475.1. Lineage (NCBI taxonomy): Bacteria > Bacillati > Actinomycetota > Actinomycetes > Kitasatosporales > Streptomycetaceae > Streptomyces > Streptomyces sp. NBC_00885. The sequence continues at coordinate 7,504,486 of NZ_CP108796.1, read as the reverse complement.
GGTCAGCTCGGGGATCGGAGTCGCGGTGGTGCCGGAGATGGTCGCGGCGATGTCGGCTACGCCGCTCGGCGTACGGCAGTTGGACCCGGCGGACTTCCGGCGGACGATCTCTGTGGCGCACCGGGGCGAGGAGTCGGGGCCGGCGGCGGAATCGCTTCGGGCGCTGCTGCGGGGCGCGTTCGGCCGTGCGTGAAGTGCGGGGCGTATCGGCAGGGGCAAGGGCAGTCGGGCCGAGGCTCTTCCGGTCGAGGTCAGTTCTGGACGGGAGCCGTCCAAGGAAGGGCGATCCAGACCGTCTTGCCGCCCTCAGGGGTCGGTGTGACCGAGAGCTGTCCGCCGTACTCCGCCGTGAGGCTGCGAATGATGACCATGCCGCGGCCGTTGTCCTGCCTGACCGCGGCCGGCAGCCGCTGGGGCCAGCGGGGATGACTGTCGGTGACGCCGATGCGCAGTTCCTCGTCGCGCTCGAGACGCAGGTCCACGGTGAAGGTCGGCGACTGGCCGAAGGTGTGCTGGACGGCGTTCGTGGCGAGTTCGGAGACGATCAGCCGGACGGTGTCGACGGCGTCGGTCCCGACGGGCAGACCCCACTCGGAGACAACACGTGCGACATATCTCCGGGCAGCGGAGACCGAGGCGGGATCGCTCGGCAGGGTTACGGAGGCTTCCTGATGGTCTGCCATGGCGAGCTGTCCCTTTCCCACCGTGGCCGCGCTCCGACTCGTAGCGGAATTGCAAGGACGGCCACGGATTGTGCTTCGCGCCAGAGTGCCACCTCACGTGCTTCCCCAGGTGGCGATCCACCAAGATATGCGGATACCTGTCGCTCAAAGCGGTGAACTCTGCTACGCGAGACCGTATTTGGGCGCACAATTGCTTGTTGACCGCGGACGGAGGCGGGACGCCGTCAACCGGCCGGTGCGAGCTCGATGATGGTCTTCGTGGCCTGCTCGATCTGCTGATCCGTCAGATCCGCGCGCGCCGTGAGCCGGAGCCTGGAGATACCGTCCGGCACCGACGGAGGACGGAAGCAGCCGACCACAAGCCCGGCGGCGCGGCAGTCCGCGGCCCACCGCAGAGCCGCCTCGGGCGACGGAGCCTGTACGGAGACCACAGCGGCGTCGGGGCGTGCGGAGATGAGTCCCGCGTCCGTGAGCCGCCGGTGCAGCATCGCGGCGACAGTGCGGGCCCGGTCCGCCAGCGCCGGTTCGCGGCGCAGCAGCCGCAGGCTCGCCAGGGCCGCTCCCGCTGCCGCGGGAGCCAGGCCGGTGTCGAAGATGAACGTACGGGCCGCGTTGACCAGATGGTCGATCACCCGGGCGGGGCCGAGGACCGCTCCGCCCTGGCTTCCCAGGGACTTGGAGAGCGTGAGGGTTGCGACGACGCCGTCGGCGCCCGCGATGCCCGCGGCGTTCAGGGCCCCCCGGCCTCCTTCGCCCAGTACGCCGAGCCCGTGCGCGTCGTCGACGAGCAGGGCGGCTCCGTACTCACCACAGGCTTCCGCCAGGCCCGCCAGCGGTGCCGCGTCGCCGTCCACCGAGAAGACCGAGTCGCTGACCACGAGTGCCCGCTGCCCCGGGTGCGCCTCCAGCGTCTTGCGTACGGCGTCGACGTCCGCGTGCGGTACGACCGCGGTCTCCGCGCGCGAGAGCCGGCAGCCGTCGACGATCGAGGCGTGGTTGCCCGCGTCGGAGACGATCAGCGAGCCGAGGCCGCTCAGCGCGGTCACTCCGGCGAGGTTCGCGGCATAGCCCGAAGAGAACACCAGGGCCGCCTCGAAGCCGCAGAAGGCTGCCAGCTCCCGCTCAAGGTCGGCATGGAGGGCGGTACTGCCCGTGACGAGCCGGGAGCCGGTGGCTCCCGCGCCCCAGCGGCCGGCCGCCTCGGCCGCGGCGCCGGTGATCTCCGGGTGACGGGTGAGGCCGAGATAGTCGTTGCTGGCGAGATCCAGCAGCTCGGACTCGGCGGTGCGCGGCCGGAGCGTACGGACGAGACCCGCGCGCTCACGGCGGCGCGACTCGTCGTCGATCCAGGCGAAAGGATCCTGGTGCATGGTGGTCCGGTCCTTTTGTAGGCAGCGCACAGACCCTAACCGGGGTCGCTGGAGGAGCGGATGTGGCCATGCACACACCTCAAACATGCTCTGTTGTGGAGTTCCTCCTTGGCCCTGGCGCATGCCGTACGTAAGGATCAGCGCCATGGACCTGCTGACCACGCTGGTGGACAAGGGGCTGCGGCGCGAGCTGCCGACCCGTGAAGAAGCGCTCGCCGTGCTGGCGACCTCCGACGACGATGTGCTCGAAGTGGTGGCCGCGGCCGGCAAGGTGCGCCGCCAGTGGTTCGGGCGACGGGTGAAGCTGAACTATCTCGTCAACCTGAAGTCGGGGCTCTGCCCCGAGGACTGCTCGTACTGCTCGCAGCGGCTCGGCTCCAAGGCCGAGATCCTCAAGTACACCTGGCTGAAGCCGGACGAGGCCTCGCAGGCGGCGGCCGCCGGTGTCGCGGGTGGTGCCAAGCGGGTCTGCCTGGTGGCCAGCGGCCGCGGTCCGACGGACCGGGACGTGGACCGCGTCGGCAAGACCATCGAGGCGATCAAGGAGCAGAACGAGGGCGTCGAGGTCTGTGCCTGCCTCGGGCTGCTTTCGGACGGCCAGGCGGAGCGGCTGCGGGACGCGGGAGCCGACGCGTACAACCACAACCTGAACACGTCCGAGGCGACGTACGGGGAGATCACCAAGACCCACACGTACGCCGATCGCGTGGACACCGTGCAGAAGGCGCACGCCGCGGGGCTCTCCGCCTGCTCCGGGCTGATCGCGGGCATGGGCGAGAGCGACGAGGACCTGGTCGATGTCGTCTTCTCGCTGCGCGAGCTCGACCCGGACTCGGTGCCGGTCAACTTCCTGATCCCCTTCGAGGGCACCCCGCTGGCGAAGGAGTGGAACCTCACCCCTCAGCGCTGCCTGCGGATTCTTGCCATGGTGCGGTTCGTCTGCCCCGACGTGGAGGTACGGATCGCAGGCGGCCGCGAGGTGCATCTGCGCTCGATGCAGCCGCTCGCGCTGAACCTGGCCAACTCGATCTTCCTCGGCGACTACCTGACCAGCGAGGGCCAGGCGGGCAAGGCCGACCTCGACATGATCGCGGACGCGGGCTTCGAGGTGGAGGGCACGGACACGACGACGCTGCCGGAGCACCGTGCGGACGCCTTGGCCGGCGGCGGCTGCGGTTCGCACTCCGGCGGCTGCGGACCGTGTGGTGACGGCGAGCCCGCCGCGGCCGAGGCGCCCGTCGCCGAGGTTCCCGCGGCGCGCACGGATCTGGTGGCCGTACGCCGCCGTGGAACGGGCACGGATCTCGCGCCCAATGCCTGAGTCCGCGTACAGCCCCGGCGAGCTGCTCGACCTGGACCGGGCACACGTCTGGCATCCGTACGGCCCGATGCCGGGCCGTACGGACCCGCTGATCGTGGAGTCCGCGTCCGGGGTACGGCTGCGGCTCGCCGAACCGGTCCACGGACAGCGCGAGTTGATCGACGGCATGTCGTCCTGGTGGTCGGCGATCCACGGCTACAACCACCCGGTCCTCAACGAGGCCGCGCAGGACCAGCTGGGGCGGATGAGCCATGTGATGTTCGGCGGGCTCACCCACGAGCCCGCCGTCCGGCTGGCCGCGAAGCTGGTCGAGATCACGCCCGAGCCGCTGCGGCACGTCTTCCTGTGCGACTCGGGCTCGGTTTCGGTCGAGGTCGCCGTGAAGATGTGCCTGCAGTACTGGCGCTCGGTGGGGCAGCCGCAGAAGCAGCGCCTGCTGACCTGGCGCGGCGGGTACCACGGGGACACCTGGCAGCCGATGTCGGTGTGCGACCCCGAGGGCGGGATGCACGAGCTGTGGTCGGGGGTACTCCCCCGGCAGATCTTCGTGGGTGCGCCGCCGGCGGAGTTCGAGGAGTCGTACGCGCAGGAGCTGCGCGAGGCCGTCGCGCGGCATGCGGACGAGCTGGCCGCGGTGATCGTGGAGCCGGTGGTGCAGGGTGCGGGTGGGATGCGGTTCCACTCGCCCTCGTATCTGCGGGTGCTGCGGGAGGCGTGCGACGAGCACGGGGTGCTGCTGGTCTTCGACGAGATCGCGACAGGATTCGGCCGTACGGGCAATCTGTTCGCGGCGGAGGCGGCCGGGGTCTCGCCCGATGTGATGTGCCTGGGCAAGGCGCTGACCGGCGGCTACCTGTCGATGGCGGCGACGCTGTGTACGACACGGGTGGCCGAGGGAATCTCGCGCGGCGAGGTGCCCGTGCTGGCGCACGGCCCGACGTTCATGGGCAATCCGCTGGCGTCTGCGGTGGCATGCGCCTCGATCGATCTGCTGCTCGCGCAGGACTGGCAGCAGGAGATCAAACGCCTGGAGGCGGGCCTGCGGGACGGTCTCGCGGCGGCGGCCGGGCTGCCCGGTGTACGGGATGTCCGCGTGCTGGGCGGGATCGGCGTCGTGCAGCTGGACCACGAGGTGAACATGGCGGCGGCCACGGAGGCGGCAGTGCGGCAGGGGGTGTGGCTGAGGCCGTTCCGGGACCTCATCTACACGATGCCGCCGTATGTGACGGGCGACGAGGATCTCGGGCGCGTGTGCGGCGCGGTGCTCGCGGCGGCGGCCGCGGGCTAAGGCTGACGCCCGCGCCCCGGGTGCGCCGGCTTCGCGGCGCAGACGGGCACGCGCGGGAGGCACTTCGGCGTACGAACCACACCCGCGCCCGTGGCGTACGGTCCTTCGCGCCGCTCACCGGCGGCGGGGCGCCGGAACCCGGCGCGGGGTCAGGGCTTCGCGCCGCTCGGCACGGCGTGCGCTCCTGGCGCCGGGAGGCGTCACGGAGCGCCTGGCTCGCGGGGCAAGGCGGCGCGGGCAGACTGGCACGCGGGCAAGGCCGCGGTTTTGGCCCTCCCGCCGTACAACCGAAACAGAAAGGCAGGGCACAGCCATGGCAGTCATCGTCGTCACCGGGACCGGGACCGAGGTCGGGAAGACCGTCGTCACCGCCGCCGTCGCCGCGGCGTTTCGGGCGCACGGTCGGTCTGTCGCCGTGGTGAAGCCCGCGCAGACCGGGATTGCCGTCGGGGAGGACGGCGATGTCGCGGAGGTGGTCCGGCTCGGCGGAGACGTGGTCGGGGTCGAGCTTGCACGGTTTCCCGAGCCGCTCGCTCCCGCCACCGCCGCGCGGCGGGCCCAGATGGCGGCCGTGCGGCCCGCGGACGTGGTCGAGGCCGTGGAGAAGCTCGCCGCCGATCATGACCTCGTACTCGTCGAGGGGGCCGGAGGCCTTCTTGTGCGTCTCGACGAGGAGGGGGCGACCCTCGCCGATGTCGCCAGGCTGCTGGCCGCGCCCGTGCTCGTCGTCGTAGCCGCCAGGCTCGGCACACTCAACACGACCGCGCTGACCGCGGAGGCCCTGCGCGCACGGGAGTTGGAGCAGCTGGGTGTGGTCGTCGGCAGCTGGCCCGACGAGCCGGATCTGGCCGCGCGGTGCAATCTCGCGGACCTGCCCGAGGCCGCCGGGGCGCCGCTGCTCGGGGCCGTGCCTCAGGGAGCGGGCGCGCTGGCGCCTGCCGACTTCCGTGCCCGCGCCGGGAGTTGGCTCGCGCCCCGGCTCGGCGGCGTGTGGGACGTGGAGGCGTTCACCGCGGCCGTACGCTGATCCGCATGCGAGCCCGTATCGAGGAGATCGTCTTCGACTGCCACGACCCCGCCCGTCTGGTGCGTTTCTGGGCCGCCCTGCTCGGCGGCGACCCGGTCGACCGGAGCGAGGACTGGTCGTACATCGATCCGCCCGGCTTCGTACGCGTCGCCTTCCAGCGCGTGCCGGATGGCACTTGCGTTCGAGACGTAACCAGGCGCACCCTGGCGGTATGACCCGATACGTCGCTCTGTACTGCCGCATCTCGAAGGACAAGCGCGGCCGTCGCGAGGGCGTCGAGGCCCAGGAGAAGTGGGGACGCGCCTACGCCGCCCACACCTGGCCCGGCCTGCCCGTGAAGGTCTTCGCCGATAGTGACATCTCGGCCGCCGGTGACGCCCACCGCCCCGAGTACGAGCGCCTGCGGGAGTCCCTGGCCCGCGGTGAGATCGCACATCTGTGGGCCGTAGAACAGTCCCGGCTGGAGCGGCGCGAGGTCGAGTGGTTCCGTCTTGCCGCCGAGCTGAACGCCGCGGGCATCACTGAGCTCCACACCAATCGCGACGGCATCGTCCGGGTCCGCGACGTGGTCGCTGGGATCAAGGCCGTGCTCAACGCCGACGAGGTGCGGACGCTGAAGAAGCGGATCAACGACACCCTTGACAGTCGGGCGGCTGACGGGCGGCCTCCGGGAAGCACGCCGTTCGGGTACCGGCATGCGCAGGACGGCGAGGGTGGCAAGACATACGTCGTCGTGCCCGAGGAAGCCGAGGCGATCCAGTGGGCCGCTGCGAGAGTGCTGGACGGCTGGTCCCTCGCGAATATCGCCCGCGAACTGCGCGCGAAGCCCCGCGGACTCACCGGCCCGCACCGTATGAAGGTCAGGGACGAGCTGGGCGAGGTGGTCACCGATGTCTCCGGGAACCCCGTCACCCGCCCGTCGAAGCTCACCGCGGGCAGCGTCAGGAACATGGTCAGCAAACCGACCGTCGCCGGGTACCGCGTGCACCGCGGACGTGTCGTAGGGCGCGGCAACTGGGAGCCAATCCTCGACGAGGCAACGTGGCAGGCATGCCGCACCAAGCTTGCCGCGCCCCGCGTGGTCACCACCAGCGACGGCTCCACCTACCCGGTCACCGCCAATCACACCGGCAGCACCGGGCGCAAGTACACCCTCACCGGCGGGCTGGCCGTCTGCGGGGAGTGCGCCGCACCGATGACCGGTTCGTTGAAGCGGCTCAAGAACGGCGTGAGGAAGCCCTACTTGCTGTGCCATCCCAACCGGGGCGGGCGGGGCTGCGTCGGAATCATGCTGGACGAGACGGAGCAGCATGTGGCCGACGCGCTGTTCGACGAGCTGGACCGGCCCGAATTCCTCGACGCGCTCGGCGCCGACGACCACGCACAGCGCAGGGACAAGCTGACCGCGGCACTGTCTGCCGTCGACGCCGACCGCGCCGAGCTGGCCGAGGAGTGGGGCGCCGGGACCCTGTCGGGCGAGGAGTGGAGGGCGGCGCGCCGCGGGCTGGCCGAGCGGGAGGACCAGTTGCGCGCCGATCTCGCCGGCGTTCCGGCGCCCGTGGGGAGCCTCGACATCACACGCGCCCGCGCGTCGTGGCCGATCATGACGCTCGACGAGCGGCGCGAGCTGCTGCGGATGTTCATCGCGAAGGTGACGATCGAGCGTGCCAAGCCCGGTACGAGGGCCTTCGACGCCGGGCGGGTAGTGATCGAGTGGAGGCAGCAGTGAGCGCGAAGACCTTGCTCACGGTGTACTGCGGTCAGTGCGAGGCTGAGGGGCTGCGCTCCCCCGGCAAGCTCGGGGTGGTCGAACGCACGGACAAGGGCACCATCCGGTGGCGCGTGGACGCACCGCGTCTGGCCCGGCTCAACCGGCCCGGCCGCCCCTGGCGGGGCTGGCGTGGAGGTTCCACCCTTGAACGCGCCGCTGACTCGCACTTCGCCGCGCCGAAAGACCTGGTCGCCCTCTGCCCCCACCACGGGCGCGGCCACCTGCTCACGGCCGATGTTTTCGAACACCGTGGTACCGTGACGCTGACAATGACGGCCAGCGGCTAAGCCGCAAACCGGGGACGGCATCCCGGACACGCCCCCGGAGGGCTGTCCACATGCCTGCCCGAACCACCGCCGCGACCGAGGCCCACGCCCGGAACGCCGCACACCGAGCCGTCGATGACCCAGCCCAGCTTGCCCGCGCCGCCCGTATCGTGCGCGCCGCCCTGGCCCGCCAGCGGATCACCCTGGCCGAGCTGACCCCACTGCCCGCATCTCCCCGTCGCCGGGGCGGTGACCGGACGTGAACACGAGAAAGGGCCCCCGAGAGGGCCCAATCAGAGAAGGAGCGGCGGCAACTTCTTCAGCCAGCATATATGCCCAGCCGGACCGCGCGCTGGACCTCCGAGCTCTCGACGAGAGCGAGTCCTTCCACACCGCTGCACTGGTGTACGCGGCTGCTGGAATCTTCACCTTCCCCTTGAAGGACAAGAACACGCCGCTCGTCAAATGGGGCAGCGAGGCAACCACCGACCCGGCCACCATCTCTCGTTGGGCGCGCCGTTGGCCCGATGCCTGGCTCGGGATCGCTGCCAAGCCATCCGGGCTGCTCGTGGTGGACCTCGATACCAAGCACCCGCCCATCAACGGCATCGAGACCTGGGCGCAGTTGACATTGGCCGCTGGCGATCCCGAGGCCGCACCGGCTTGCTACTTCGATCGCACCACACTCATTCGCACCACCAGTGGTGCCCTGCACCTCTGGTTCGCCGACACCGAGGGCATACCGGGACGCAACGACATGCTGCCCGGCGTCGACGTAAAGGGCGCTGAGGGGACGTATGGAGGTTTCGTCGTTGCCCCGCCGAGCCCGGCGTACGAATTGCTGGGACTGAAGCCACCGATGAAACTGCCTGACTGGCTCGCGTTGGTCCTCAGCCATGATGACAAGCCCAACGCGCGCGACCCTCACACATACACACAGGGAAGTATTGCTGGCACTTCCGGGCTCCTCTCGTGGCTGGGTGGTGTCCAGCCGGGCGGGCAAGACGAGGCGCTTTGCTGGGCCGTGCGCGCGCTCCGCGACAAGGGTCTGTCCCCGCAGGAAGCGGGCGATCTGCTGTGGCCCGTCGTGTCCGCGTGGCCCTGCTCCGCCGCTCCGTGGACGACCGACGACATCGAGCGCCACCTGCGGTCCGCGTACGGGGAGGTGCCGTCATGAGCCCTCTGTGGACACCCGCCGCGGCCATCGACGGTGCCGAGCTTCTCGATGCGGTCGAGGATTTCTGCCGGCGGTTCAGCGCCCTCCCCTCGGACCACGCCTATGTGGCCGTCGCGCTGTGGGCCGCGCACACACATTTCATCGACTGCTTCGACTCGACACCCCGGATCGCCTTTCTGTCGCCGGAAGTTGGCAGCGGTAAGACGCGGGCGCTCGAAGTGCTTGACACCCTGGTGCCGCGGCCGATGCAGGCCGTCAACTGTTCTCCCGCGGCTCTCTTTCGCGCCGTGTCCGACACCGAGGGGCGTCCGACGGTCCTCTACGACGAGATCGACACCGTGTTCGGGCCCAAAGCACGCGACAACGAGGACTTGCGCGGCCTCTTGAACGCCGGTCACCGCCGGTCGGGCGTCGCCTACCGCGTTGTCGGCGTGGGCACCACGATGGCGGTCAAGGAGTTTCCTGCGTACGCCGCGGTCGCACTGGCCGGTCTGGGCGCGCTTCCCGACACGCTGCTCAACCGTTCCGTCGTGGTGCCGATGCGGCGGCGCGCCCCGAGCGAGCATGTCGAGCCGTTCCGGGTGCGGGTGCACGAGCCGGAGGGCAACTACTTCCGCAATCGGCTCTCGTCGTGGGCCATCCAGGAGGCGCGGAAAGTCACGGGGTCGTGGCCCGAGCTGCCCGAGGGAGTGACGGACCGGGAGGCCGACAAATGGGAACCGCTCATCGCCATCGCCGACGCCGCGGGTGGTGCGTGGCCACAGCGGGGCAGGGCGGCGGCGGAGTGGTTCGTCAAAGAGGCTGGACGGTTGGACCGGGTCTCCCTCGGCGTCCGGCTGCTGCTCGACATCAGGGCCGTGTTCGAGGCGCGGGGAACGGACCGCCTGTCCAGCGGGGAGCTGCTGAACGCGCTGCACGAGATCGACGACGCGCCCTGGGCCTCCCTGAAGGGCGAGCCGATCGACGCCCGGTACCTGTCCAGGACGCTTCACAACTACGGCGACGGCAACGGCGAGCCGATCGGTCCGACGAACATCAGGACCCCGTTCGGGGTCGCCAAGGGGTACACGAAGGCAATGTTCTTCGACGCGTGGCAGCGCTATGCACCCGCTACGGAGCGTGAACGCAATGGTCCGTGACTCTCCATTCACCCGAAGTCCGCTACACCCGCTACGGCCGCTACACCGCAGGTCAGGGGCATTGTCCCGTGTAGCGGACATTCCGGGGATCGGCTACGCCCGCTACACCGCGCACCCTTCTGACCTGCACTGTTACCCCCGTAGCGGGTGTAGCGGACTTCGGGCGGACGAGCCAACGGAGTTTACGCACGGTAATCAGACCGAGTATCTGAGGAGGTACCAAAATGACGACGCGCAAGTCCAGTTGGGAACGGAAATTGCCCAAACCGTTTGCGGCCAAGTATGAAGCCCTGCGCTGCGGATTCTGCGACGCACTCGCCGAAACAGGCAGGCATGACAAATCATGCGTCATGCGCAGCAGTTCCGATGCACGGCCGGTCGAAACCGACGACGACGACCAATTGCCGTACTTCAAGAGTGGAGACTGACATGCAATCACAAGACACCGTCACCTGTGACGTGTGCGGGAAGACTCTCAACGTCGACGACGCTTTGTTCGGCGCGAAGTTCAAGCCAAACGCCCCAAAGAACAAGGCCACGAAGCTGATGCTGAAAAGGTCCGGGGGCCGGTACAACTGGCTGGCAACGGCCTGCAATGAGCAAGAACTCGCCCTGTACGACGAACTACTCAAACTCGGAACACCTGAAAGGCGGTGCTGACATGGGTTCACAAGATACGCACAGGAATGGCGATGACGGCATGCACGAGCTGGACATGGACCGCCTGCCGTTCGAGATAACGCGTGCACTCGACGAGAACGGCATCATCCCCGAGATGCTGACCCCCGGGCTGGCCGCGCGGCCCGAGATTGGCGAGTTGGTAATCCTGTCTGAGGGTGAGGAGGTCTGCCGTATCCCGCGCTACCGGCTGCGCACACCCGACCCTGAATTGCTGCGGAGGGCGGCGCACGCCACCCTGGCGACAATGCCGACCGATATTGCTGACCGGTGCTCGACGGCCATCAACCAGGGCGCGTTCGAGGTCGAGGCACCGCCCGACCAGGACTACGTGTACGTCAATGTTTTCCTGGGCGACGGCGAGCCGTTCAAGTTCTTCAAGGCCCATCGCCGGACGGTAGTACCCGGCTGGCCCGAATGACCGGTACAATGACTGCGTCGTTTCCGCTCGGAATCTGAGGAACGCCGGACCGCCAGGAGAGACGGACCAACCGGACACCTCGGTCGCCATGGGAAAAGGCGCAGTCGTCATTTCCGATTGCCCCCTGGCGGTGAGTTCCTTGAGCGTCGACCTTCTGTACCGCGACTCCCTCCTTGTCCGCGCCGACAACGCCGGCCGGACCGTCTACGGCACCGCCGTCCCATACGGCCAGATTGCCGAGATTCAAGAGGGCGGCCGTGTCTTCCGAGAGCGGTTCGAGTACGGCAGTTTTGCCCGGACCATCAAGTTGCGCGGCGACAAGGTCCGTCTGTTCACCGGCCACCAGCACCAGCGCTTGCCTATAGGGCGGGCCAGTGAGTTGACCGAGATGCGCGACGGCTTGCATGTCAGTTTCCTCGTCTCCGACACCACCGAGGGCAACGAGGCGCTGACGCTCGTCCGGGACGGCGTGGTGTCCAGCTTCAGCGTCGGCATCAAACCGATCAGCGAGCGCATGGACGGTGACGTGCTCGTCCGCACCGAAGTCGCGCTGTACGAAGTCTCGCTCGTCGGAATGCCCGCCTACGAGGGCGCGGCCATCGCGGGCGTCCGTACTGCCCGGCAACCCCTTTCCGTCGACCTCGCAAGGCGGCGGCTCGAACTATTGATCTTTGATTGGTGATGATCCAAATGACTGTGAACGAACGGCGGGAGGAGCTGGTCGCTGAGGCACGCGCCATCCTCGCCCGCAGTGACGGCGCACTCTCCAAGGACGACGAGGAGCGCTACACCGAGATCGAGGGCGAGCTGAAAGACATGAAGACGCGCGGCGACAGGCTCGCAGCTCTCCGCCAGGTAATGGCTGACGGCAGGACCGAACGGGGCACGGCCGAGTACGAACAGCGCGACGACAGCGATCCGGGCTACGACGTTGAGGCCGAACGACGCAAGATCAACAAGAGCAACGCCGATCTCGCGAAGGCGTTCAAGTCCGCCGTCAAGGCACGGCACTTCGAACCGATTGACATCGTCGACCCGTCGCCCCGCAGTTGGTACCGGCCCGGTGTCGAGCTTCGCGACTACGGCAAGATCCTTACTCGTGAAGAGACGACCGGTGGCGGCATCCTCACCAGGGACACGATCAAGTCCACTGCCACGCAAGCACTCTCGACGTCGGTGTATCAGAACGTGGTGCGCCATCTCGTCGAGAACTCCAGCGTAATGGCCGCCGGTGCCACGGTAGTTACCACACCGACCGGGGAAGATCTGGTCGTTCCGAAGTCAACTGCCTTTGTCAGTGCGGCGCTTATCGGTGAAGGCGCGTCCATCACGGAGAGCGATCCGACCATGGCGATCAGGACCATGGCGGCCTATAAATACGCGAGCTTCTGGCAGTTGAGCCGTGAGCTGGCCGACGATACGCCGACCGATTTGCTGGAGAGCATTGCTGCCGGAGCCGGTCAGGCGCTCGCCCTGGCATTCGGCCCTCATCTGGTGACGGGCTCGGGGTCCGGGCAGCCCCTCGGGGCAATTACCGGCAGCAGCTCGGGTGTAACCGGTCCTACTGGTACTTCGGTGTCACTTGGCACGCAGGCAACTGCCGCACAGGGCACGGATTTGCTTTATGATCTTGTGGGTTCCGTTGCAGAGCCGTACGCACGTTCTGCCGCTGCCGGGTTCGTGATGCGCAATGCCAGCCTGTCCATCGTGCGCAAGCTCAAGGCATCAACCGGCGAGCCTGTGACCGGCTTCGGCAATGGCGGCAGTCCCGGCCCGAACCAGGTTTTGGGGTGGCCCGCATATGTTGATCCGTCAGTTGCCGCGATGGCAGCCAACGCCAAGTCGATCCTGTTCGGCGACTGGTCAAGGTACTTCGTCCGCATCGTGAACGGCATACGAGTTGAGCGATCTGATGAATTCGCGTTCCAGACGGACCTCGCGTCCTTCAAGGCCGTCATCAGGCTGGACGGTGCCGTCATCGACGCCGGTGCCCTGCGCTACTTCACCAACTCGGCAACGTGAGGCGGGGATCGCTGTGGGATTCGACATCGGTCCCGGCAGGCCGGATGACGTGTTCGGCTGGCTGTTGGACGAGGAACCGCTATTCAGCCCAGGCTGCCGGTGGTGCGACTGGATCTCCGAGGAGTCCGGGCCGGGCCACGACAAAGACTGCCCCAACCGTCCGTTCAATCAGGGGGACTGAGAAGCGGGGGCCGCCCTTAATCCTCCGGGGGGTGGCCGAGCGCAGGCAGGGGTGTTCCATCTCCCGCCCCCGCCTTGCTCGTGGACCAGGGTGCGCTGCTTCGGGTCGTCGCTCTGGTCCACTCCCAACACAACCAGCCAGCCAGCCAGCCAGCCAGCACACGCGCACAGCCGAGGGAGGCAGCGGCCATGGCCAGCACATCCACACCCACACTCATGCCGACACGCGTACCTCGCTGCATCGCCCAGTGCTCCGATGCCGTGCCCCTCGTTGACGGTGTGGGTGTGTGCGAGCACGGCGTCCGGCACACGGCCTGGCCGACGGACGATGGCCTGAGGATCATGTGGCTAACGCATGGGTCGAATGCGTCATGGCTTGCTCACATTGCTTACGTCCAGCGTCATGAGCGTGAGCGAGCTGAGCGTGTCGCGACGTCGGTCGGTCACCGGCATGGCCAGGGTCCTGTGTGCTCATGTGCGGCGTGACCCTTGGCACCCGTGCATCCCTGGTCCACTGCTCCGCCAGTCGCCCGGTCCACTGCACCGCCAGTCGCCCGCCAGGCAGGCCACGCCGTGCCACCACGAGGCCGGGTACGGCGGGCCCAAGCCGGGCCACTGCACACCCTGGGGGGGCGGTCATCCGTCGAAGAAATGATCACGGTGATGGACCCCGCACTCGGAATCATTTCCCCCTCTAAGTAAAAAACTTCCTCCGGGATGCGGAACGTCACTCTTTGCGGCGTCGGCTTGCTTCACCCAATATGGCGTGACCCTGACCTAAAGTGGTGATCATGTCGGCTTTCAGGCGATGCGCGGAATGCGCGGCAGAGCTGCGCGACCCATGGGTGCGCCGCACTTATGAGCAACCCGGTGACTTGCCTGAGTGGTGCTTCAACTGCATGTCGAAGACGCCGCACAACGGCGCTCACTGGTATGCGATGCCCGACGGAGGGTACAGGCCGGAGCCTCCGTCACAGGGCTGGAGGGGCACACCCGAATTTGAGTTGCCTGTGCCACAGGACGAGGAATGAAGTGGTCGCGATGAGAGGCAAGCCCCACAAAGACCGCCTGGGTCTCCACGTCGGTCTCCACGTCATCGAAGGCAACGATATGGACCCTGCGCGGGTCGATCCGGTCAGGCCGTGGGTCCGGCATTATTGGTGGTGGCAGCGACGGCCAATCGCCGGGGCGATGCGAAGGCTCTACAAAGCGTCCGGTGCCGCCTCGAAGCTGTACTGATACCCCACCGTCAGCCGGTTCGGCAAAACCCACTCGCCGTATTCGATGACGCCCTCGTCGTCCCACAGCCGGTGCGCACCCGCCAGGACCGGTGAACCGACCCGCAGGCCCAGGAAACTTGCCTCGCGTGCGTCCGCCTCCCTGCCATGCACATCGTCGCGTCCAGCAGTGACACGCCGTGCGGTGGCTTCCTGGATGCGCGGCAGAAGCCCCGCGGACTTGCTCGCAGCGGTGGACAGCAACTCGGGTACGAGGGCGGCGAAGGGGGCCGGATACCAGGTCACCTGGAGCGACAGGCGCTGCATGCCCTTGCCGGTGTGCCACTGCCGCCGGACCACCTGGTCACCCTCGTCCAGTCCGAAAATCTCACTGACGTACACCGGCGGGACGACCAGCTCGGCAACTGTGACGATCATCGTCTCGCCCTTGCCCAGCACGGACCCGGTGCGCAGGACCCGCGTGATCCGCTCGTATGAACTGGGCGCTACCTCTGGGGCATTGGCGACGAAGGTGCCTCGCCGGCTGGTGGTGATGTAACCCTCGACGCCGAGCTGGTCGAGACTGCGGCCGAGGGTGGCGACGGCCACGCCTTCCTGCTTGGCCAACTCCCGTACAGGCGGCAGCTTCTGGCCTTCCTTGAGTGTCCCGTCCAGGATGCGGGCCCGGATGCGTTCGGCGACCTGCATGTACGGCGGTGCGGTGTCCGGCATGGCGACTCCTCTGTCCTAGGTCACCGGCGAGTGTACTAGGACATGGCGAAATACCCACCGGAGATTGCGAGTTGAGCGTGTCGTCATGACCTAGGTCATGGTTACGGTTGTCCTAGGACACGCCGGAAGCAGGGAGCCTGGCCATGGGAACTGACGACTCGCCACAGAGCTACACGCTTGCGGAGCCGAACCCGGAACCGTCGCCGGTGCCCGGCTGTGCGGAGTGCCTGGCCATCGCAGTGCGGAGGCGGAACGCCCGGTCCGGCGGGGACTTCAGCGGAGCGTCGGACGCGAATGTCGTGCTGATGACTCACCTGTCGGAGGACCACCAGTGACTAGGTCGATCATCCGCCGCGTCGACTGGACATGCAGCCCGGAGCACGCGCCCGAGGCCCCGCCGATCGTTCACGAGTTCCAGTGCACGACCTGCGAAGACACCGGCGAGGCCAGCGAGGACTTCGAGACAGCGCGAGGCTGGACGTTCGCCCACACCGGCCGCAACCCGTCGCACACCGGCTACCGGGAGCTGATCCACCGGTACTGGCGGCTGACGCTCATGGGTTGAGTCGAGGCGATGGTCAGGTCTCACTGCTGGGCATCGGGCGGGTACGTCTTCGCACCACTTCCCGGAGGGCAAGTCGGCCAAGAACCGGCTCCATCTCGATCTCGACGCGGGCGATGTCGACGCTGCCGCCGACGAGGCGGTCGCGCTCGGCGCCGTACGGCTGGGACCGGCCATCACCGACGAGTACGGCCGCTTCCAGGTGCTGAGGGATCCCGAGGGCAACGAGTTCTGCTTCGTCTGACCGGGGGGACAATGACGGTGAGCGCACCGCCGTCCCGAGGAGGCCCGCCATGCCCCGGAGCAGCACCCAAGTGCCACAGGACGCAGTTCACCATCCTCTCTTCGCCCGTTTCTACGCCAGGTTCAGCGTGGCGGCCGACAAGAACGCGGGGATCGTGGCCTTCCGCGAGGAGCTGCTGTCCGGTCTTTCCGGCCGGGTCATCGAGATCGGCGCGGGCAACGGTCTGAACTTTGCGCACTACCCGGCGGCCGTCTCCGAGGTCGTCGCACTCGAACCCGAGCGCACGCTGCGGCACTTGGCGACACAGGCAGCCCGGCGCTGTGAGGTCCCGGTGGACGTGGTGCCGGGTGCGGCCGAGGCGCTGCCGGTCAAGAGCGAGGCTTTCGACGCGGCCGTGGCATCGCTGGTGCTGTGTTCCGTACGGGATCTGCCGCGCGCACTCGGCGAGATCAAGCGGGTCCTGCGGCCGGGCGGAGAACTGCGGTTCTTCGAACACGGCCTGGCCGGGACGAAGGGCATGGCCAGAACCCAGCGCGCGCTGGACCGCACCGTCTGGCCACTGCTGTTCGGCGGGTGTCACACCGCGCGGGACACCATCGCCGCGATCGAGGCGGCGGGCTTCGAACTCGGTGTGTACCGCAGGCTGCAGATCCCCGAGCGGGGCCTGCGGCTGCCGACGTCGTCGTGTGTACTGGGCGTGGCGCGGCGGCCGTTCATCAGCGATCCGCAGGGGTGATCAGTGGGTCCACTGCCGCAGTTCGTCGGCGATGGTCCGCACGTCGGCCTTGCCCTCCTTGACCAGCCGTGCCAGATCGCGTACCTGCACGGGTGAGGTGACGACCTTCAGCCCGCAGGCGACGAGATAGCCGTAGGCGACGGCGGAGGCGAACATCGCGTTGGAGTGCTCCAGCGCAGGTACATGGAGGAGCAGCTGAAGCAGGGAGGCCGCGCGGGCGTGCGGGTCGCTGTAGACGGGGATGCCGAATATCTCCGCCTCGTGGCGGCTGACGGCGGCGACGAGCGCGCCCCAGTCGGTGACCTGCGGGTCGCCGGGGGTCTTGTGCTCGGCGACCATGAGCAGCCAGGCGAGGTCGATCGAGAGGTTCATACGGTGCGCGGCCGCTCCGGAGTCGTCGCCCGGTTCACCGCCGGCCCTTGCCCTGCTCCTTGCCGTGCCCGCTGCCGTGTTCCGTGCCGAACTCCTCGGCGAACACGGACTCGTACTGCTTCATGAAGTCCGACGCCGCCTCGACGAAGGTGCGTCCCACCTCACCCGCGTCCTGCTTGACGAGTTCCTCGATATAGCGGTTCACGCTCATCCCGCGCTGCATCGCCCGCTGACGCGCGGCCTCCGCGGTCGTCTCGTCCACTCTCACGTTCAGCTGGGTCTTGGCCACCTCATCAAGCTAGCGCGCCGACGCTAGCAGCGACAAGAGGGCCGTCGCGTGTCCCTTACATCAACCCCGAGGACCGGACCTAGGATGGATGCCGACTCACGCGTGCGCGCTCTACCCTCGCCTCCTGTACGGAGCCGGAGCGGCCACGACCCGGGAGGCGGCCTTGTCCACACCTGCCACTGCACCCACCTACGAGCAAGCCGCGGATGTGCCGCTCGCGGCCCGGGCGCGGGCTCTGACCAAGGCGTACGGCACCGGCGAGACGACCGTACGCGCCCTGGACGCCGTCGATGTCGACATCGCACGCGGGCGGTTCACCGCGGTCATGGGGCCCTCCGGCTCGGGCAAGTCCACGCTGATGCACTGCCTCGCCGGTCTCGACACGGTCTCCGCCGGACAGGTCTGGCTCGGCGACACGGAGATCACCGGACTCAAGGAACGCGAGCTGACCCGGCTGCGGCGGGACCGGATCGGCTTCATGTTCCAGGCGTTCAACCTGCTGCCGACCCTGACCGCCGCCGAGAACATCACGCTCCCGATGGACATCGCCGGACGCAAACCCGACCGCGAGTGGGTGGAGCAGGTCATCGACACCCTCGGGCTGCGCGACCGCCTGAAGCACCGGCCGTCCGAACTGTCCGGCGGGCAGCAGCAGCGCGTGGCCTGTGCCCGCGCGCTGGCCTCCCGCCCGGAGCTGATCTTCGCGGACGAGCCGACCGGAAATCTGGACTCGCGCGCCGGGGCCGAGGTGCTCGCCTTCCTGCGCGAGGCCGTCGACCGGCTGGAGCAGACGGTGGTGATGGTGACGCACGACCCGGGCGCCGCCGCCCACTCGGACCTGGTGCTGTTCCTCGCGGACGGAAAGATCGTCGACGTCATGCCGGACCCGACAGCAGAGGCGGTACTGGAACGCATGAAGCGCTTCGACGCCCTGCGCAAGAGCTGAGGACACTGTGCTCAAGGCAACGCTGCGGAGCTTCTTCGCACACAAGGGCCGACTGCTGCTCTCGGCGCTCGCCGTACTGCTGTCCGTGGCCTTCGTCAGCGGCAGTCTGATCTTCTCGGACACCGTCTCGCGTACCTTCGACCGGCTCTTCGCCTCCACGGCGGCGGATGTCACGATCTCGCCGAAGGAGGGCATCAGCGAGAGCGTGCCGACCGGAGTCGTACGGACGGTGCCCGCCTTGCTCGCGGACCGCGTCGCTTCGGTCAACGGCGTCAAGGCCGCCCATGTCGACGTGGCGGTGCAGAACGTCACGGTCGTCAACGACAAGAACGAGGCGGTCGGGCCGACGACCGGCGCACCCACCATCGCCCGCGACTGGCGTCTGTCCGACCGCAGTCCGGTGAAGCTGACGAGCGGCCACGAGCCGAAGGGCCCGGGTGAGGCGCTGCTCGACAAGGACACCGCCGACAGGAAGAAGCTGGGCATCGGGGACACACTCACCGTTCTCGCCCAGCCCGGTTCGTTCAAGGTCAAGGTCGTCGGGATCGCGACCTTCACCACCACCAACCCCGGTGCCGCGCTGGTCTTCCTGGACACCCCGACCGCCCAGAGCAAGCTGCTGGGCAGGACCGGTGTGGCCACCTCGGTGTCGGTCGACGCGGCCGAAGGCGTGAGCGACACGGCGCTCAAGCAGCAGATCGCCGCCGAGCTGGGTGGCACGTACGAACTGAAGACCGCGGACGAGCAGGCCGAGTCGGCCGCCGCTCAACTGGGCCCGTTCCTCGATGTCATCAAGTACGTGATGCTCGGCTTCGCGGGCGTCGCCGTACTCGTCGGCGTCTTCCTGATCGTCAACACCTTCTCGATGCTGATCGCCCAGCGCACCCGCGAGCTGGGGCTGTTGCGGGCGCTCGGCGCCGACCGCCGCCAGGTGCGCAATTCCGTCCTCACCGAGGCGCTGCTGCTGGGTCTGGTCGGCTCCACGCTGGGACTGGCCGCCGGTATCGGGCTCGCGGCCGGGCTGATCGAGCTGATGGGTCTGCTCGGGATGAATCTGAGCGCCGCCGAGATGGTGGTGGGGGTGGCGACTCCGGTTTCGGCGTATGTGGTCGGGCTGGGCGTCACCTTCGTGGCGGCGTATCTGCCGGCCAGGCGCGCCGCCCGGGTGTCCCCCATGGCCGCGCTCTCGGATGCGGAAGTGGCCGGAGTGGGACGGCCGTTGAGGATCCGGGCGATCGCCGGGGCTGTCGTCGGCGCGGCCGGCGCGGCCGCGCTGGCCGGATGCGCGGTGAGCGAGAAGACCTCGTCGGCGGCCTCGCTGCTGGGACTCGGCGTCGTGCTGACGCTGATCGCGACAGTGGTGGCGGGACCACTGCTGGTGCGCCCGGTGATCCGCGTGCTCGGCGGGTCCTTCCCCAAGCTGTTCGGGTCGGTCGGCCGGATGAGCCAGCGCAACGCGCTGCGCAATCCGCGGCGTACGGGCGCCACCGCGGCCGCCCTGATGGTGGGCCTGGCACTGGTCGGCGGTCTTTCGATCGCCAGCGCCTCGATGACCAAGTCCTTCGACAACCAGATCGACAAGACGCTGGGCGCCGACTTCGTTGTGCAGAACGCCAACTTCATGCCGTTCCCGCAGGAGATCACCGAGAAGGTGAAGGACGTCGACAGCGCGGGCACCGTCGTACGGCAGCGCTTCGCGCCCCTCGCGCTGAGCATGCCCGACGGCAAGCGGGTGGAATCGACCGCTTCGGGCTATGACCCGCAGCTGGACCAGGCCGCTCACATCACCTACGCGAGCGGGAACACGGCGGCCGCGCTGGCGCCGGGCAGCATCGCGATGGACCGCGGTTTCGCCGAGGACCACAAGGTGCGCATCGGCTCCGTCCTGCCCGCCGAGTTCGCGGGTGGACACAAGACCCGCCTGACGGTCGGGGCACTGACGAACATGGACCAGAGCGGCGGGCCCGGAATGCAGGGCGGCCTGTTCATGGGGCTGAGCACCGTCGAGAAGTATCTGCAGGGCGGGCAGGAGGCCGTGCTGTACGTCAACGCCGCGAGCGGCAGCGACGTCAAGGACCTGCGCAAGGCACTGGAGACGACCCTCGACCCGTATCCGCAGGTGCAGGTACGCGACCAGGCCGACTACAAGGAGCTGATCCGCCAGCAGATCGCCGTGATGCTCTATCTCGTGTACGCGCTGCTGGGGCTCGCGATCGTCATCGCGGTGCTCGGCGTGGTCAACACCCTTGCCCTGTCGGTCGTCGAGCGGACCCGGGAAATCGGGCTGCTGCGTGCCATCGGCCTCTCGCGGATCCAGCTGCGGCGCATGATCCGGCTGGAGTCGGTCGTGATCGCGGTCTTCGGGGCACTGCTGGGGCTGGCGCTGGGCATGGTCTGGGGTGTGGCGGTCCAGCAGGTGCTCGCGCTGGAGGGGCTGAAAGCCTTCGCGGTGCCGTGGGGCACGGTCGTCGCGGTGGTTGTGGGATCGGTGATCGTGGGGCTGGCGGCGGCGGTTCTTCCTGCCCTGCGCGCCTCGCGGATGAACGTGCTGGCCGCCATCGCACACGAATAGCCGTCCGCGGCAGGCGAGTTCATGGCCGAGCCATCGCCTTTCGAGCAGGGGCCCGTCTCGCAACGTGGGAAGTCGGTGGCGGGCCCACACCCGACCGTGTTTGGCTGCCGGCCATGATCGACGTGCACATACGCCCCGCCACGGCGGGCGAGGCGGCGAGCATCCTCGCCTTCTGGAAGGAAGCGGCCGAGGGTACGAGCATCACGGACGACGTGGACGGGGTGACCCGCCTGATCGAGCGCGACCCGGAGGCGCTGATCCTGGCCGAGGCCGACGGGCTGCTGGTGGGCTCGGTGATCGCGGGCTACGACGGGTGGCGGTGCTCGCTCTACCGCCTCGCCGTGCGTCCTTCGCACCGCAGGCAGGGGATCTCGACGGCGCTGCTCGACGCGGCCGAGCGACGCTTCCTGGCCGTGGGCGGCCGGCGCGGCGACGCCATGGTGCTGGAGGCCAACGAGCGCGCCCAGCGTGCGTGGGCCTCGGCCGGGTACCACCGCGAGGACCACTGGCGCCGCTGGGTGAAGCCCTTTCCCGCTGCCTAGAGGCTCCCTTCGCCGCGGCATCCAGCCCTTTGCCGGTCCTTTACCATAGGTGGACCTCTTCACTCCCCCGTACGAAAGGTGTGAGCGTCCGCCCATGGGCGAGCCTCCCAGTAGCCGACATCGAGCACTCCTCCTGCCCCTGCCCGATCATGGGACGGAGGTGACCCGATGACCGAAGTGCTCCTGCTCGTCGTGGCGGTGCTGCTCTCGCTCGCCTGTGGCGGCTTCGTCGCGGCGGAGTTCTCCCTCACCACCGTCGAGCGCGGGGACCTCGAAGCGGCCGTCGAGCGCGGTGAGCGCGGGGCGGCGAGTGCCCTCAAGGCCGTACGCAGCCTCACCTTCCAGCTCTCCGGCGCCCAGCTCGGCATCACCGTCACCAATCTGGTCGTCGGCATGCTGTCCGAACCGTCGATCGCGAAGCTGATCCGCGGCCCGATGGAGGCGCTCGGGCTCTCCCCCTCGACGGCCTCGTCGGTCGCCCTGGTCATCGGTACCGGGCTGTCGACGATCGTGCTGATGGTCGTCGGCGAGCTGGTCCCCAAGAACTGGGCGATCTCCTCGCCGCTGGCCGTGGCGAAGGTGGTGGCGCCCCCACAGCGGGTCTTCACCGCCGCCTTCAAGCCCTTCATCAGCCATCTCAACAACACGGCCAATCGCATCCTGCGCCGGCTCGGCCTGGAGCCGACCGAGGAGCTGGCCTCCGCCCGCAGCCCCCAGGAACTGGTCGCCCTCGCCCGCCACTCCGCCAAGGAGGGCGCGCTGGAGGCGGACACCGCCGAGTTGTTCGTCCGCACCCTCAAGCTGGCCGAGCTCACCGCGGAGAACGTGATGACCCCGCGGGTCCAGGTCACCGCCCTCGACGTGCTGGCCACCGCCGAGGACGTCGCCAACGCCACGCGCGCGACCGGCCTGTCCCGCTTCCCCGTCTACCAGGGCAGCCTGGACTCCGTCGTCGGCATCGCCCACATCAAGGACGTCCTCGCCGTCCCGGCCGCGCGCCGTCCCCGCCACCGCGTCGCGGAGCTGCTGCGCGAGCCCCTGCTCGTACCCGAGACGCTGACCGTGGACCGGCTGCTCGACCGGCTGTCCGGCAAGAACACCATGGCCGTCGTCATCGACGAGTACGGCGGTACGGCCGGCGTGGTGACGCTGGAGGACATCGTGGAGGAGGTCGTCGGCGAGGTGCGCGACGAGCACGATCCGCACGAGACTCCGGACCTGGCCCCGGCGGGCGAGGACGCCGACGGGCGCTCGCTCTGGTCGGCGGACGGTGCGGCGCGGACCGACCAGCTGGAGCGGGTCGGACTGCGGGTCCCCGACGGCCCTTACGAGACACTCGCGGGGCTCATCGCCACCACCCTGGGGCGCATCCCCGCCGAAGGCGACCGGATCGAGCTGGCGGACTGGCGGCTCGATGTGGTGGACGCGTCCGGACGGCGGGCGGCCCGGGTGCTGATGCACGCACCGCTCCCCTCGGGCGACAACACCGAGGAGGCCGGACGATGATCGCGATCCAGCTCCTCATCGGCCTGCTGACCCTGGTGGTCAACGCCTTCTTCGTCGGCGCGGAGTTCGCCATGATCTCCGTACGCCGCAGTCAGATCGAGCCGGCGGCGGAAACCGGGAACCGCAGTGCGCGCAGCGTCCTGTGGGGCCTGGAGCACGTCTCGGCACTGCTTGCCGCCGCTCAGCTCGGGATCACGCTGTGCACTCTGGTGCTCGGCATCGTCGCCGAGCCCGCCATCGCGCATCTGCTGGAGCCGGTGTTCGACGCGCTGGGGGTCGCGCACGGCCTGATCCACCCGATCTCGTTCGTGATCGCGCTGTCGCTCGCGACGTATCTGCACATGCTGCTCGGGGAGATGGTGCCGAAGAACATCGCCCTGGCCGACCCGGCGCGCAGCGCGCTGCTGCTCGGCCCGCCGCTGGTCACGCTGGCGCGGGCGCTGCGACCGGTGATCTTCACGGTCAACGCCCTCGCCAACGGGCTGCTGAAACTGCTGCGGGTCGAGACCAGGGACGAGGTGGCCGCGACCTACTCGGACGACGAGCTGGCGCGGCTGGTGCGCGACGCGGGTGACGCCGGTCTGCTCGACGACCGCTCGGCCGAGCGCCTGCGCGACGCCCTGGAGCTGGGGCGGCGACCGGTGCGCGATGTCGTGATGCCGGTCGAGAGGGTGGTGTACGCGCAGGCCGGGACGACGCCCGAGCAGCTGGAGATGCTGTCCGCCGAGTCCGGGTTCTCCCGCTTCCCGGTGGTGGACTCGGGCAGCCAGATCCTCGGCTATCTCCATGTGAAGGACGCGCTGGACGCCGCTCCGCGCGATGTGCCGTTCCCCGTCACCGCCCTGCGCCCGATCGCGCGGGTGCGGGCGGCGACGCCGCTCGACGACGTACTGACCGCGATGCGGCGCAGCCGTACTCATCTGGCAGCGGTGCTGGACGAGGACGGCACACCGGAGGGTCTGGTGACGATGGAGGACGTACTGCGGGAGCTGGTGGGCAGGCCCGGCTAGCTCGTCCCGGTGGCCGGTGCGGTGGTTGGCGTGGTGGCGGCCCGTTCCGTGGTCTCGGTGAGACCCGGGCCGGGCCGTCCGGCTTTGGCCGCGCCGATCGCGGTGAGTACGGCGAGGAGGGTGGCCAGGCCCGCGGTGGCGAGTGCGGCCTGCCAGTCGACGTCGAAGAGGTTCGTCGCGCCGGCCGTCAGGACGGCAATCAGGGACTGGGCGAAGGTGCGCACGGCGCGCTCCGCGGTGGCTTTCCAGAAGTCTGCGGTGAACATGCTCTGGACATACTGCGGAACGCGCCGTAGCGACAGACCCGGCGGCAGAACTGGAGCGCCACCTACCTGGAGCGCCCGTCGGGCTAGAGCGCCGTCGCCGCCAGCCAGGCGTCCAGAGCGGCACGGTCGCCGCTGATGCCGAAGCGTGCGTCGTCCGCACGGTGGCGTCCGTACACGAGCAGCAGCAGATCGCCCGCCGTGGCCTCGACTCCGGCGGCGGCTTCCTCTGCGCTCTTCGTCCAGGAGTAGCCGCCGTCCCCGAAGCTGATCGTCCAGGCGGCACCGGTGTCCCTGGCCGTCAGCCGGACCGAGCCCTTCGCGAGGGCGGCGACAGGCTCGGCGACCCAGGAGTAGTACGGGAGGTTCTCCAGGAACTCCTCGATGCCGTCGGCGGCCGTGCCCGCCGCGATACGCGGTTCCACGCCCAGCGCGAGTTCGGCGTCGGCGAGATGGACGACGGCCTCGAAGAGCAGCCGCCGTGGGAAGAAGCGCACCCGCTGATCGGCTCCGTGGGACCACATCGGGGTATCCGGGTCGACAGCGCGCAGCGTCCTCAGCGTGGCCTCGGCGCTGCGGGCGAGCCACTGCGGATACGCCCTGGGGTCGTCGGGGATTTCGAGGGGAACGTCCCGCGACCAGACGCGCTCGGCGGCCCGGGTCCGCACCAGATGTTCCATCCAGCGATGCGTGGCGCCGTGGTGCTTGACGAGATCCGCGAAGGTCCAGCCCGGGCAGGTGGGAACAGGCGTGGCCGGGTCCACGTCCCGTACCGTCTCGACGAACCGGCGCTCCAGACGCTCGACCGAGTCGCAGTACAGCTCGTGCTCGTCGTCGTCGAGACCGAAGCTCTCGGGGATCCGCAGCAGATCGTCGCGCCAGGCTCCGTCGGGCTCGCGGGCGGCCGCCCTGCGGATCAGTGCGGAGAGGGCCCGGCGGTCCCTGGGCGCGAGGCGCCCGAGCAGATAGCCGGTGTTCTCCAGCCATTTCACCGCGGTGTCGGGGTCCAGGACATCCTCGTCACAGGTGTCGATCGTGGTCACCAGATCGGCCAGCGCCTCGGCCAGCGCGTTCAGCAGCGCGTCGCTCACAGAGCTCCCCTCCCGTACGGAACCGACGGACCTTACCGCGCGGTAGGATCGCTCCGCCATGGAGATGAATGCTAATTACACTAGTTTTGTCGCGGTCGGTGATTCCTTTACCGAAGGCATGTCCGACCTTCTGCCGGACGGCTCCTACCGCGGCTGGGCGGATCTGCTCGCAGGCCGAATGGCCGCGCGCACTCCGGGATTTCGCTACGCGAACCTTGCCGTCCGCGGCAAGCTCATCGGCCAGATCGTCGACGAGCAGGTGGATGCGGCTGTCGCCATGCAGGCCGATGTGGTCACGCTGGTGGGCGGGCTCAATGACACCCTGCGGCCCAAGTGCGACATGGGCAGGGTGCGCGGGCTCCTGGAGGAGGCCGTGGAGAAGCTGACGCCGTCCTGTCGTCAGCTGGTCCTGATGCGCAGCCCCGGCCGCAACGGTCCGGTGATGGAACGCTTCCGCCCCCGCATGGAGGAGCTCTTCGGTTACGTCAACGAACTTGCCGCCCGGCACGGCGCCCTGGTGGTGGACCTCTACGGCTCCGAAGTGCTCGGCGACCAGCGGATGTGGGACGTGGACCGGCTGCACCTGACGGCCGAGGGCCACCGGCGCGGCGCCGAGGCGGTCTGGCAGACCCTCGGGCACGACGCGGAGGAGGACTGGCGAGCCCTGCTGCCGCCCGCGGTGCGGCCGGGCTGGGCGGTGCGACGGGTCGGCGACCTGCGGTTCGCCCGCCAGTATCTGGGTCCGTGGGTCGCGCGACGGCTGACGGGGCGCTCATCGGGCGACGGCGTTCCCTGTGGACGGCCCGAGCTGCTGCCCTACGAGGCTCCGGGTTCGTAGCGCTTGGCCGCGCGCACTGTTCCCGGCAGTTCCCTTCGGTTCCCGGCGTTTCTCGCCCTTATGTGCCCTGGATGTGCCCTCGGGGCGACACGCCGGGTGATCCCGTCATCCTGGTCAGAAACTGGCAGTGCGCTGGAAGCTGGTGATGTTGAGTTTGATGCCATCTGTGGTCTTGAGTGTCGTGGGGTATTCGCCCGTCGTAGTCTGGCCGGGCTGCACGTCGGTCACGAACTCGGTGCTGTTCTCCACCCGGGTGCCGCTGGCATTGACCGCCTCCCAGTCCCACGAATAGTCGGACTTCTCGGTACTGTTGTTCTTGATCGTCCAGACAACGTAAATGTTCGTGAACCCGGCCGATGAGCGGTCGTCGAGCTCGAAGCGAACGAGGTCCGCGCGTTCGCTCTTGCCCGGCGATTCCTTCGGCTTCTCCTGCGGCGTCTTGCTCTGCGGTTCCTTCGTCTTCTCCTGCGGTGTCTTGCTTTCGGTGGTGGCCTCGCCCGTCGGCGCAGGCGTGCTGCTCTCGTCGCTGCCGCACGCGGTGCCAAGGCTCAGACCCGCGACCGAGACGGCCGCGACGAGCGCTGATGAGATTCGGCGACTGTGCTTGCGCATGGTTGGTCCCTCCTTGCCAACGTCTATCGTGCGCCGAATTCGGACCCGCTGACACCTTTTAGCCCACGTCCGGTGACGCTGCGTGACACTGTCACCCTTGCTCACTCCGCCCGCACGACCATGGCGAACGAGGTGCGAAGCCTCCGGAACGACTTGTGCCCGCTGCGTCCGGTGTGGCTCATGCACTCGACGTCCACGGCAGCGGAGTCCTCCGAAGGCGTCGCCTGCCACTCGCACCACAGGCACTCGGCCTCGAATGTGACGTCGGTGTCCGGGTGCTCCGTGATCCTGTGCAGCGCATAACGGAGCGCCGACCGGGTCACTGGTGGTCCTCCGACAGGTGCGTCATCAGCACGACGTTCGCGTCCGACGCTCCGCTGAAGTCCCCGCCGGACCGGGCGTTCTGCCTGCGCACCGCAATGGCGAGACTGGTCGTTCTCCCGATCGCCAAGAAGCCCCGTTGTCCTGTCGGCCTGCCGCTAGCCCCCGTGACATGCTGCACCGTCTCCAGAACCGTGCCCAAACGATCGACCACATAGAAATTCCGGAAATCCCCGACTACCAGAATGGTTTCGCCAGGCCCGTCCGACGCAGGAAGCGAGCTGTGCACGTTGTAGCCGTAGCCGCGTACGCTCGGAGGATTGCCCTCCTGCACAATGCTCGACTCTGTAGAGCCAGCCAGGAGCCCGAACTCTCTGCTGAGATTGAGGATGCTGTTGGAGCCGAGCAACTGACCCTGGCCCGCCCAACGAGGCGGTAGCGCCTCGACGAGTGCGACCAGATCCTCACGCGCATAGCTGGCACCAACAGTCGGCACGTCCTGGGCAGTGCCGGCCAGTGAATCGACCAGGCCCTGCGGCTCGTTGAACGCATGCCCTCGGCCGTACAGGAACTGCTCGCTGTGGAGATTGAGCACCGCATCCGCGATCGCATTGCTCACCTCGCTACGGATAGCTGTGTCCTGGATCGACTCGATCGACGCCACCAGGAAGCTGGACCAGCGCTCAGGAAACGCCGTCGGCTGTTCGAACTGGAAGTCATCCTGACCCACCTCGGTGCCTTCGGCAGAGAACGAAGCCGTGGTGCCTTCCGACGTCACTCCTCTCCATTCCGACCCAGTCGTGGTGAACACCCTTGCCAGCTTGCGGATGGGGTCTTGCACTCCGTCGTTGGTCAAGAGCACAGAGGCGTCGAGCTGGATGGGCGCCAGGTAGCCTCCGGCCGCGCCGGAGTCGTACAGGCCGATGTCGCGCTGGTACTGCTTGGCCGCGCGGTATGCATTCAGCTCCTCGGCCGACCACTCACGCGCTCCGTGAGCCGGGTCGACCCAGAGCCTGGCGATCGCCCTCGTGTACGCCTCGTTACCGCAGATCGCGACATACCTGGCAACGGCGTCCAGTTCCTTACCTTCGCTGCGGTCCAAAAGATCAGACAGCATACTCCGGCCGGAGTCCGGTAGCTGATCTTGGCTGCGGTGGCTGTAGGTGTCCAACACCCGGTGTGCCTGGTCCCGTACGGATGTGCCGCCGCGGCCGTACGCGGCCTCCTGGCGGCCTCGGCCACCCTTGCGTGGGTCACCCATAGGCTCATCAAAATTTTGGCCCTCTACAGCCGCCTGGAGCATTGCGGCTTCCCGCCGCTCGGCTGCCTCGTTATAGGCGGTCTCAGCCCGGCCATAGGCGATATTCGTTTCATTCCAGCGCTGCTCTTCGCCCGGCGTGAAATCACGATCGGCGGCCCGCTGGTGTAGCTCGTTGAGTTCATTACGCAAGCGATCGCGCTTCTCACGCGCCTTACGTACGTCGTCTGAAAACTGCTTCAAGTCCATGATTTCTCTCCTTTAGGGCATGGAAATGGGCGCGGGGAGTAGTCGACACCTAATCGCCCACCCAGAGGGCATAGCCGTCAAGGAGAACTCAGCGGAAGTGGCGCACACAGTCTACGGACGCCATCTCTCCACCTCGCAGGTATCTGTATGGTACCCGATTATGGGCATTCGTATTCCTCGTCCAGATCGATGTCTGGGTGCCATGTGGCTGCGTCGTCTTGGCCATACAGCACTATGAGACTCTTGTCTCCAGTTTCTTGGGCCTTGGCAATCAATTCCTCGAACTCGGCCCTATCGCGTGCAACTTTCATTACAATTCCAACCGTCCTTTGGGCAATTTCTTCGCTGGACAACTTTTATCGTGCTCCCTCTGGCCAGATGCCGCGCTATCACAAAAGGGCAGTACCAGCAGTAGGGGTCAATTGCTTCACTGTTCAGAGCATTAGCCATCCACGCTTCATCGTCCAGTAGAGACTTGGTCACTTTATCCATTGACTTGCAGCCTCTTTTCGTACCGGAGTAGCGCGTCGGCCAGCTCACACTTCTCGGACCAGCTTGGACCGGTGTATTCCTCGACAGCTCCCCAGGTGACAAGGAAGTCACGCTTGGCGATACACCAGCGATCCCACGCTTTCTCAATATCTTCCGTGCTTTCTATCTCGCCCTCCCACCATTGCTCCGGCTCGAACCGAGTAAGCCATCTACGTCTGCTCATTTACTTCATCCTTTCTCTTCCCGCTCCTCCAACCAGTCCTCCACGTCGTCCAATGACTCAAACTTCCAGGTAACAGCGTCGTCCTCCATGTCAAGCAAGGGATAGGCGATTGCGACAGCACCCATCTTCAAGCTCTCTGCGTCGGTCAGTTCGTACAACTTGTATCCGGCATCCCAGACGGCTGCTTCCAGCGCTTCAAAGTTCATTACTTCTCCTCTTCCTGTCGCTCCTCCACGCCATGCGGCTGCCCAGCGCTGCCTACAGCCACGCCCTGCTGATGCACCGCGTCGGTAAGCAGTGCTATCTGCACGGCCAGATGCTCGACCTCGACGGCCAGCACATGCACTTGTTCGCCCAGCTTCTTGAGTTCGTATTCCATGAGTTGATCTTTCCTCTCTGGATCTTCATATTTACCCTTAGGGCGTGCGTCAGTCCTCTATAGACTGACGCCCTGCACGCCCCATTTAGGGCGCCGTCACTTTCCGTGACGCCCTACAGACGCCCTATGACGCCCTATTTGCTGGTCAGAGTGTTGCTATTTACTTTGCGCGACGCCCTATGACGCCCTATGACCCCCCGTCAGGTGACGCCCTATTGACGCCTTTTTTCAAGATCAAAGGGCGTCAGTTTGATCATGCTCCTGGGCACTGTTCTGCCGCCTCCACCAGGGTGATTTCACCAAGATCGATAAGGGCCGTATGACCCATCTCGGAGAGCCGGAACTTCGTGCCCGTCATCTCCAGAATTTCGACCTTGACGAGCCTGTCCATGGTCCGCCGGATAGTCTTCGGGTCCGGCACCTTGTCGTTCTCTGTCTTGATGCCACTGTCAATCGTCCACTTGATAACCTCGGCCTGCGAGGCGCCCAGCGTGACGTGTCCGACGAGAGTCTTCATCACCGCTATGTCATAACGGCCGTCCAGATCCGGTATGTCCTTGGGTATCTGGAATGCAGGCTGGGCATAGTCCTGAATCCGCGTCAGTGCCACTGAATCAGGCACTTCCTCGTCAGGGTTCTTGATGGTGTGCACTTTAAATTCGATGTCGGCGAATTCCTCGGCATCCTTCTGCAATGTGTTCTTCAGCGTGACAGTGCCTTCGGCACGGTGGCGCTTAAGCACCATCTCGCTGTCAATTGCACCGGCCACGGAGTTTGAACCGCGTCCACGGCTGTCGTCGCCTATCGGGGTGTGGTGCACAAGCCATGCGGTGCACTGCGTTGCCTCTATGAGCCTGCCCAGCATGTGCATCACTTTGCCGAATTCGGTCGCACTGTTCTCGTCCATACCGACTGTGCAGCGCGCCTGTGTGTCAAAGATGACCAGTTCGAACCCATGGCGCTTGATAAACAACTTCAGCAGCCGGAGGTCGTGAGCGTTACCGGCCTGCACTGGGCGCGGGTACCAATGAACGCCCCGCATAGGCAGGCCACTGTTGTGCTTCTCTTCCCACGCCCGGACACGCTGCATGGTGCCGGTGGCACCTTCGGCGACGATATACAGCACCTTTGACCTGTGAACCGCTATGCCCTGCCAGGTGCCGCCCCTGCCGATGCATCCGGCCATATCCAGGGCCATGAAGCTCTTGAGTGACTTCGGTTCGCCGACGATGCGCGTCAGTACGCGTGCCTGGGCGACACCGTCAATCAGCCACTCCGGCTTCGGCAGCTCCTCCAGACGTTTGCTGTCGTACAGGTTCGCGTCCATCTCGGCGAGGGCGGCCTCTTCTTCTGGTGTGATCTGGTCAGAGTCGAGCCGAGCGGCCTCGTCCTCCGCGATCTTCTCCCTGGCGTTCTTCTGATTGACCTGACGCTCCCACTCCTTAATTCCGGCCTCGTCGTGCTTGAACTTCCAGTCGGTCAGTTCCTTCACGTCATCGATATGCCAGCGCAGCAGCATCCGGACAATTTCGATGGGGTCACCATCGCAGTTATGCCTCATAAACGCCTCGGGGTTGGCAAGAGCCCATTCGAGGGTGTCGTTCGCCATTCCGGACGACGCCCCGGCCGGGGAGAAGAACGCACTCGCCATACGCCGCGCCGCCAACGCCACCGGCCAGTGCCCGGACTGCGGTGCCACAGTCGTTATTCCCAACCGCGCCCAGCGCCGGAAAGCGACCCGGAAGGGCCGGCCAGCCCACGCCGTGATGCGGCACGAAGAGGGCTGCCGGTGCCTGACCGATGGGCGGTGGTCGGCATGGCCTGGATAATCGCCACTTTGCCGATGCCGGGCATAAAGGTTACGGTGACGTCGTATCCCTCAAGCGGATTGGGCCCTGTCCCGGGGCCCTTTTCGTCGTTCATGAGCCACCACCGCCCAGCAGGGCGCGCAGCCGCTCAAGCTGCTCGGGCGTGGGGAGGGGCGCGGTTTCGACGGCGGCCCTGATGTGGTCGGCCAGCCGTACAGTCTTCAGCTCGCGCTGCAATTCGGTGAGATCGGCGTCCGGGTCATTCCGCTTGGTGATAGCGATGCGGCCAGCGATGCTTAGCCGCTCAGATGAGGCCGTGGCCATGGGTTTTCACACTCCACGAAACGGCAGGGCGGCGTGAACCCGTCCTGCGATTTCGAGAGGTGGTGGCCTTGCCGCTCCCGGTGGTGCCGGTTTCTTCCCCGGTCTTTCTCCACCGCTGCCCCGATGTTCTTCGGGTTCGCGTGATCTCTGTTAAAGGCCCCGGCGTCTCGCTGTCAATTCACGATCGTATATGGCTGCGGGTTTCGTTGCCACCGTCATGCCACCCGGCCACGTCATGCGTCGTCTTCAGATAGACCGGATTTTCAGCCGGTCGGCCACATCCGGTGTCCGGCCCTTCGACGGTGTCCGGGTCACCCGTATCTCGCCCAGCAGCTTCGGGCTCAGAACGATCCGGGCGATCTGACGCCGTGCCGAAACCGGCGCCGCGGTCCACCAGCCCGCGACGTCGTCGGCGGCACCAAGCAAGGATGTGATCACGGCGGGCATGGCCAGCGTCTGCTCCTCCTGCTCCAGGTCGCTGATCTTCCCGGCGAGTGCCGTGATGGAACGCCCCAGCACCCTTGCATGGTCGGCGGATTCGGGTGTCTCGGCTTCCATCTCCGCCATGCTGGCGCGTGCCTGGGCAAGCTGCCCGCGAACTTTCCGTATCTGCTCGTCGTCACTGTCCGGCGCGGCCAGTTGCTGGTAGATGTCGCGGCGTGCCAGATAGCTGAGCAGTGCGGGAATCACGATGGCGTCCACGTCGGCCTTGGAGATGAACACATGGCTGTGGCGGCACTTGTAACTCTCCCGCTTGGACTTCAAGTTGGCGCGGGTAACCGTCAGCCCCTCACCGCAGACGTCGCACTTGATGGTCAGGGTGAGTTCGTATTTCGCCGCACCGTTGCGGGTGGTCCTGCGTGCCGGATCGGCCAGCAGGCGGCGCACCGCGTAGAACTGCTCCTTCGGCACGAGTCCGTCCCAGGTGCCTTCGGTCTCGGTGACCTTGCCGGTCTCAGGATCGGTGTGCACTCGGATTCCCGCATAGGCGGCCCGAGTTGCCATGTTCCGCAGATGGTGACGGGTGAACGGGCGGCCGGTCTTCGCGTTGACCCAGCCGCGCTCGGCAAATGTCCGCGCGATGGCGGCCAGACTGTGACCGGCTTCCAGCAGCCGGAACAGCTCTACCGGGACGTATGACTCGTCATGGTTCTCCAGCCAGGTGTCCAGATCGCCGGTCTTCTCGTCGTACACCGGCCGGAAGCCGTACGGGGCCAGGCCGTGCGGGCGGCCCTTCGCGGCGTGGGATGCGGTCTGACGCCGGATGCGGACGGCGTTCTTGTCGGACTCGTACGCAGAGTCGACGGCATCCTCCAGCAGGGTGCGTCGGTCTCGGTGGTTCCGGGGGTCGTACGTCCTGCGATGACTGGTGACGTGGATGAGGACGCGGTGCTTCTCACAGAGCTTGACCAGTGCGTCCCACTCGCCGACGTCGCGGCTGCCTCGGGAGGACTCCCAGATGACCAGAACGCTGGCGCCGAACCGTCCGGCCCGGAGATCGGCAAGCAGGCGGTCGAAGCCGTCGCGCTCCCTCGTCTTGTACCGGCTCGCGGAGCGGTCGGCGTCCTCGTATGCCTCACCCAGCTCCCAGCCCTGCTCGGCGGCGGCCTGGGCGTTGTCCTGGGCCTGCTCGGCGATGCTGCTGCCGCCCCGGTCCTTGCTCAGTCGGCGGTACTCGCGTGCTCGGATGCTGGTCATTGGGGTGCCTCCTCACCCCCAGGGTACGACTTCGGGCGACGGCCGTCCGGCGAAGCGGCCCGAGCTGATGCCGTACGAGGATCCGCGTTCGTAGTAAGCCACAAACCGGACCGGGGCGCTGGCCTGCGCAAACCGCCAGTAGAATCCGTACACGTGACAGCCAAGCCCCGCATCCCCAATGTCCTGGCCGGCCGCTACGCCTCTGCGGAGCTGGCCGTCCTGTGGTCCCCCGAGCAGAAGGTGAAGCTGGAGCGTCAGCTCTGGCTCGCGGTGCTGCGCGCCCAGAAGGACCTCGGCATCGAGGTGCCCGAGGCCGCCATCGCCGACTACGAGCGGGTGCTCGACCAGGTCGACCTGGCATCGATCGCCGAGCGCGAGAAGGTCACCCGCCACGATGTGAAGGCGCGCATCGAGGAGTTCAACGCGCTGGCGGGCCACGAGCAGGTCCACAAGGGCATGACGTCCCGCGATCTGACGGAGAACGTCGAGCAGCTGCAGATCCGGCTCTCGCTGGAGCTGATGCGCGACCGCACGGTCGCCGTTCTCGCCCGGCTCGGCAAGCTCTCCGGTGAGTACGCCGAGCTGGTGATGGCCGGACGCTCGCACAATGTCGCCGCGCAGGCCACGACCCTGGGCAAGCGCTTCGCGACCGCGGCCGACGAGCTGCTCGTGGCGTACGGACGCCTCGAAGATCTGCTGGGCCGCTACCCGCTGCGCGGTATCAAGGGCCCGGTCGGCACCGCGCAGGACATGCTCGACCTCCTCGGCGGCGATGCCGCGAAGCTCGCCGAGCTCGAGCAGCGCATCGCCGGGCATCTGGGCTTCGCACACGCCTTCACCTCGGTCGGTCAGGTCTACCCCCGTTCGCTCGACTACGACGTGGTCTCCGCGCTGGTGCAGCTGGCCGCCGCGCCGTCCTCCGTCGCCAAGACGATCCGGCTGATGGCCGGTCACGAGCTGGTCACCGAGGGCTTCAAGCCGGGCCAGGTCGGCTCCTCCGCGATGCCGCACAAGATGAACACCCGCTCCTGCGAACGCGTCAACGGCCTGATGGTCATCCTGCGCGGCTATGCCTCGATGACCGGCGAGCTGGCGGGCGACCAGTGGAACGAGGGCGATGTCTCCTGCTCCGTGGTGCGCCGGGTCGCGCTTCCGGACGCGTTCTTCGCCTTCGACGGTCTCCTGGAGACCTTCCTGACCGTGCTCGACGAGTTCGGCGCCTTCCCCGCCGTCGTCGCCCGCGAGCTGGACCGCTACCTCCCCTTCCTCGCCACCACCAAGGTGCTGATGGGTGCCGTACGTGCCGGGGTCGGCCGTGAGCTTGCGCACGAGGCCATCAAGGAGAACGCGGTCGCGTCGGCGTTGGCGATGCGCGAGCAGGGCGCCGAGCGCAATGAGCTGCTCGACAAGCTGGCCGCGGACGAGCGGATTCCGCTGGACCGGGCGCAGTTGGACGCGCTGATGGCCGACAAGCTGTCGTTCACGGGCGCGGCTGCCGACCAGGTGGCTGCCGTGGCCTCCCGGATCGAGGAGATCGTCAAGCAGCACCCGGAGGCCGCCGCTTACACCCCGGGGTCGATCCTCTGACCCCCGAGGAGCTGGAGGCCACCCGCGATCGCATCGTTCCGGATGTGGTCGCGGGCGGGCTTTCCGTACTGTTCTGCGGCATCAACCCGGGTCTGATGACCGCGGCGACGGGCCATCACTTCGCCCGGCCCGGCAACCGCTTCTGGCCGGTGCTGCATCTGTCGGGCTTCACACCACGGCAGTTCAGGCCCGCCGAGCAGGAGGAACTGCTCGGGCATCGACTGGGCATCACCAATGTGGTGGCCAGGGCGACGGCTCGCGCCGACGAACTGAGCGACGAGGAGTTCCGCGAGGGCGGGCGGCTCCTGACGGCCAAGGTCGAGCGGCTGCGTCCACGATGGCTGGCGGTCGTCGGTGTCACCGCGTACCGCACGGCCTTCGGTGAGAAGAGAGCCAAGATCGGGCCTCAGGAGCGCATGATCGGCGGGACGAGGATCTGGGCGCTGCCCAATC
The DNA here is from genome assembly GCF_045207475.1 of Streptomyces sp. NBC_00885. Lineage (NCBI taxonomy): Bacteria > Bacillati > Actinomycetota > Actinomycetes > Kitasatosporales > Streptomycetaceae > Streptomyces > Streptomyces sp. NBC_00885. The sequence goes on along the minus strand of NZ_CP108796.1, from coordinate 7,468,819 downwards.
CGAGCGGGCTCAACGCCCACTGGACCGCGCAGACCATGGCCGAGGAATTCGGGCGGCTGCGCAAGGCCGCGGAAGCGGAAGCGGACGGTTCTTAGCAGGACGGTTCGCCGGACGCCGGTTCGCTGGGGGACGGTTCGCTGGGGGACGGTTCGCTGGGGGACGGTTCGCTGGGGGACGGTTCGCTGGGGGACGGTTCGCTGGGGGACGGCTTCTTTCTAGAGCGGGTCTATCTCGGTGACCACGGCCAGCAGCTGGAACCTGGACAGTCCGACCGCTATCCACCGGTTATCGATCCGCCACAGACGCAGCCATTCCATCTGGTCGCTGAGCCTTCGCCACGGGTCGGGCACCTCTTCGTCCCTCTCGACGCGCAGTTGCGTACTGGCGAGGCTGAACAGGTCCGGCTCGCCCCAGCGGCGCTCGAGTACGTTCAGCAGGGCGCCGTGCTCCTCCGCGCGCTGGTCGGCCGCCACGTCCCCGCCCTCGTCGTCCGCTGCGTAGCCGAACTGCCCGTTCAGCTCCGCGATGTGAAATCCGGGGCCTTCCGAGCCGACGTCCGACGGGCCGGGCTCCGCGGGGAACTCCCGGGAGCGCAGCAAGTCGATCGTGTCGAGGTGCTGTGCCGTGGTCATGTCCCCAGTAAACCGGCCCGCACTGACATTTGGCTCTCCGTCAGGCATCCCGGTGCCGCGGCGCCACCGCCACGCGCCCCAAGAGCGCTCGCCGCCGCCGCGGCCAGCGAGTACGATCCGGCACACACGCGCTCGAGCTGGAAGGACACACGGTGGGGCGGCTGACCGGCGGAGACCCGTCGCTGCTGCGGCGGATCAACTCCGCGGTGGTACTCCATGCACTGCGGGGCGCTGACTCCCCCACGCTCACGGATCTGACCCGGATCACCGGCCTGTCCCGGCCGACCGTCGAGGGCGTGATCGAGGGGCTCATCGAGGGCGGCCTCGTCGTGGAGAGCATCCCCGAGGAGGGCGGTACCCGCCGTCAGGGGCGCCCCGCCCGGCGGTTCAGGTTCCGTGCCGAGGCCGGTCATCTGCTGGGTGTCGAGATCGGGGCCCATCGCATCGCCGCCCTGCTGTCCGGCCTGGACGGGCGGATCATCGGCGGCGGATCCAGGGAGGTCTCGGAGACGGCCTCGGCGGACGAGCGCCTTGAGCGGGTGCGCCAGGTCGTCGCCGACGTCCTGCGCAGGACCGGCGTCGCCCGCAGCAGCCTGCGGGCCGTCGGGGTCGGCTCCCCGGGCATCGTGGAGGCCGACGGAACCGTAACTCTCGGGACCGCGCTGCCCGGCTGGACCGGTCTGGCGCTCGGCGAGCGGCTGCGCAGGTCGTTCCGCTGCCCTGTGCTGGTCGAGAACGATGCCAACGCCGCCGCGGTGGCCGAGCATTGGAAGGGCGCGGCAACCGAGTCCGACGACATCGTCTTCGTACTGGCCGGGCTCAGCCCGGGTGCGGGCTCGCTGATCGGCGGACGGCTGCACCGTGGTTTCGGGGGCGCGGCGGGCGAGATCGGGGCGCTGCATCTGCTCGGCCGCGAGGTGACTCCCGAGAAGCTGCTGTCGACGACCGACGAGCCGCTGCATCCGCTGGACGAGCAGGCGGTCGCCGATGTCTTCGCCCACGCCAAGCAGGGTGATCCGAGAGCGCAGGAGGCCGTCGAGCGGTTCATCCAGCGGTTGGTTCACGATGTGGCGGCGCTGGTGCTGGCACTCGACCCGGAGCTGGTGGTCATCGGCGGCTGGGCCGCGGGACTCGACGGCGTACTCGATCCGCTGCGTGACGAGCTGTCACGGTACTGTCTGCGCCCGCCGCGGGTGGCTCTGTCGCTGCTCGGCGAGGCGGCCGTCGCGACCGGTGCGCTGCGTCTGGCGCTCGACCATGTCGAGGAGCAGCTGTTCGCCGTCGAGGGAACAGTGACGGCCCGCCGCTGAGCGCGAGCTCGGTGCGACGGGCCGTAGGTGCCGTGAAGGGCGAGGCTCAGGAAGCCCGGCGCTCCTGGTCGTGGTGGCTGATCTCCAGATCGCCGGAGTCCCCGAAAGTCAGCCGGCAGGTGTCGGCGCGGTAGGTGGCCACCGAGACGGCTGCGGTCCGGCCCTCGGAGAAGTAGCGCGTGGTGACGACCAGGACGGGCGCGCCCGGCAGCCGGTCGAGTTCCTTGGCATCGTCGGCGCGGGCCGAGCCCAGCTCCACCGCGCGGTCCTGCCCCTCGAACTCGAGGCGCTGGAGCTCACGCAGGACGGCGCGGGCGCGCGCGGGTCCGGACGGAGCGTCGATCGCGGACAGTTCGGGCACGGCGGAGGCCGGGATGTACAGGAGCTCGGCGGCGACCGGCTGACCGTGGGAGACGCGCAGCCTGCGGACGGAGTGCGTCTGTTCGTCGGTCTCGGTCTCCAGCAGTCGCGCGACCGCGGCCGGCGGGACGAGGCTCTGGCAGTCGACGGACTGCCAGGAGTCCTGCCCGGTGCCGGGCCAGGCCTGCTCGGTGGTGGAGACGTCGACGCCCATGCGAGGCGGCGCGACGGTGGTGCCGACGCCCCGACGGCGCTGCAACCGGCCTTCCAGCTCCAGCTGTTCGAGCGCCTGACGGAGTGTGGCGCGGGCGACTCCGAAGCGAGCGGCGAGATCTCGCTCGTTGGGCAGGATCTCCCCCACCGAGAAATCGGAGTCGAGTGCTTCGCCGATCACGGTCTTGAGGTGCCAGTACTTAGGTTCCGGCACCGATTCGAGCTGCGTGGTCCCCACCCTGATCCTCCGCAATCGCCGTTCCAGCGGCGGCTATTCCGCGCCCTTGTTTATTAAAGGTTCCTGCACTAACTCTGCGACCATAGGACGGTACAACTACTTGGTCAAGACCAATCCTGCGGCCGTTACGCAGCGGAACCAGCCGGATTCGCAGGGCGTTCACAGGACGTTCGTACCGCGTGACACACCCGCAGCAACAGACCCCGTGGCCGGATCTGGACACGGGGTCTGACGTGCGAAAGGAAGCTCTACTGCGGGGTCAGCGAGGTGAGCTTGTCGGGGTTGCGGATGATGTACATGCACTGAATCCGACCGTCCAGGACCTCCACCTGGAAGACGGTGTCCGGCTGTCCCTTGGAGAGCACGAGGAGTGCGGGCGCACCATTGAGTTCGATGAAGCGGAAGTCCATCTCCGGGATCGGCTGCTGCGTCACGGCGAACAGGAAGCGTCCGACCTTGTCCGCGCTCTCCATGACCCGCAGCGGCGCCTTGGCCTTGCCGCCACTGTCGCCCACCAGGCGCACGTCCGGCGCCAGCAGGCTCAGAAGCGACTCCAGGTCACCTCCGGAGGCGGCGGCAAGGAAGCGCTCGGTGAGGTCGCGGCGTTCGGTGGGGTCGACGTCGTAGCGGGGCTTGCGCTCCTCGACGTGGCGGCGGGCCCGGCCCGCGAGCTGCCGAACGGCCGCCTCGGACCGGTCGAGGGTGGTTGCGATCTCCGCGTACGGGAATCCGAAGGCCTCGCGCAGCACGAACACCGCGCGCTCCAGCGGCGACAGCGCCTCCAGCACGACCAGGACGGCGAGGCTGACGGATTCAGCGAGAACGGCCTGCTCGGCGGTGTCGGGGACGGTGTACCCGAAGTCGGTGGCGAGCGGTTCGGGCAGCCAGGGGCCGACATACGCCTCGCGCCGCGACTGGGCCTGGCGCAGCCGGTCGATGGCGAGGCGGGTGGTGATCCGCACGAGGTAGCCGCGCGGTTCGCGGACCTCGCTACGGTCCGCGGCCGACCAGCGCAGCCAGGCCTCCTGCACCACATCCTCGGCGTCCGCCACCCGGCCGAGCATGCGGTAGGCCACGCCGGTCAGGACGGGCCGGTGCTCTTCGAAGACGTCTGTCACGGTGTCGGTTGCCACACCTCTATCCCAGCCGACCGCGCTGTGCCTGTCCAGCCGGTCGGGGTGCGGTGCGCGACACAGCTTGCGGCCGCGTAGGCTCGCCCCCTTGAACTGGAAGCTACCGAGCGGTAATTGTTACTGACAAGCCGTCTAAAACGTCTTCACGCGGGCGACACCAGGGAGCAGCAAGCATGGCCGAGAAGATCGCGTTCTCCATCGAGACCGCCCGCGGCAGCCAGGCGCTGTCCGTCACCTACGAGCGCGCGGGCAAGGGCGAGCCGCTGCTGCTGCTTCATGGAATCGGCCACCACTGGCAGGCCTGGGAGCCGGTCATGGGGATCCTGGCGGCGGAGCGTGATGTCATCGCCATCGACCTGCCCGGGTTCGGCACGTCCGCGGCGCTGCCCGACGGTGTTTCGTACGACCTGACCACCGTCGGCTCGGTCCTCGGCGCCCTGTGCGAGTCGCTGGCGATCGAACGCCCCCATGTCGCGGGGAACTCGCTGGGAGGACTGCTCGCCCTGGAGCTCGGCCGGGAGAAGCTCGTCCGGTCGGTGACGGCCCTGTCGCCCGCCGGCTTCTGGTCGCCGGGCGAGCGCCAGTACGCCTTCGGGATGCTGCTCACCATGCGACGCGCGGCACAGGTGATGCCGCTGCCGCTGATCGAGGGGCTGTCCCGGTCGAGCGCCGGTCGGGCGGCGCTGACCAGCAGCATCTACGCCCGGCCCGGGCGGCGATCACCTGAGGCGGCGGTCGCGGAGACCCTCGCCCTGCGCGAGGCCACCGGTTTCCACCAGACGCTCGCCGCCGGCCGCGACGTCCTGTTCACCGACGATGTGCCCGATGTGCCGGTCACCATCGGCTGGGGCACACGGGACCGGCTGCTGCTGCGCCGCCAGGGCATCCGCGCCAAGCACGTCATCCCCGCTGCCCGGCTGGTGCGACTGCCCGGCTGCGGCCATGTCCCCATGAACGACGATCCCGCGCTGGTCGCCCGCGTGATCCTGGACGGCAGCCGCTGACCGCTTGTTGAACACGCCCGAGCCGAGTGCCGCGCCCACCCCGACCAGTACACCGCCCGCCGCCTGTGGCGCGCCGAACGAGCCCGTACCGACGAGCGGCGCGGTCAGGGCGGCGGCGACGGGGATCAGTCCGGAGAACAGCGTGGCGCGCTCGGCGCCGATGCGCTGAACGCCCATGTACCAGGTGACGAATCCGACGACCGTGACAACGGCCGCCTGCCACAGCAGTGCGAGCGTCTCCGCCTGCCCCGGTGCGCGCACAAAGCCCGCTCCGTCGAGGACGAGGCCGATGATCGTGGATTCGACGGCGGCGATGCCGCAGACGGTGGCGGTGAGCAGTTTGGGGCCGAGCGGGCGCAGCACCGGAGTGGCCAGTACGGCGAAGCCGACCTCCCCCGCCAGCGCCCCCGCCGACCACACGATGCCGATCAGGTCGGTTCGGCCCCACCCCTGGACGGTGAATGCCCCCGCCGCCACCAGCAGCGCTCCGTACAGAACGGGCCGGGCGGGCCGTCGGCCGTCCAGGAGCGGTACGAGCACGGCGACGATGACGGGCGCGCAGCCGACGAACACGCCAGGAACAGCAGGCTCCGAGGTGCGTTCCGCGGCCAGGATCGCGAGATTGAATCCGACCATGCCGACCGCGGCGAGCACGGCGAGCCGTACCCACTGCGACCGGCCGAGGGCCCGCAGCGGCGCGAGCGCCGCCCGGCCGCCGAGCAGCGGGAGCAGGAGCAGACAGGCCAGAGCGTAGCGCAGCGCCTGACCACCCGCGTACGGATAGTCCCCGAGGACGCTGTTGGCGGTGAAGGAGGCGCCGACGAGAAGGTAGGCGAAGCAGACGAGCAGCGCCCCGCGCAGGGAATTCGCGTTCATGTGGCGACGCTATGGATCGGGGCGGTCCCGGTTAAGGTCCACTTCCATGACGTCATCGGGGACCACTTCGGCCGCGGGCGGATCTTCACGCGGTGAGGCCTGGACCACCGCCTGGGAACTGCTGCTGCCCGCGGCCGCCGCCCCCGCTCGGCAGCGCGGGCGGGCCCTGCAGTCGGCGCTGCGCGACGCCGTGCGGTCCGGACAGCTCGCGGCGGGCACCCGGCTGCCGTCGAGCCGCGAGCTCGCCGCGGATCTGGGGGTCTCCCGTGGCCTGGTCACCGAGGCGTACGAGCAGCTGACCGCCGAGGGCTATCTGCGCAGCGACCGGGGCGCGGGCACCTGGGTCGGCGACGCGACGCGCCCGGCTGTGCGCGGGGCGCGGGACCTGGCGCCGCGTGCTGTCGGCGCTCTGGTGGACTTCCGTCCCGGGACGCCGGATCTCTCGCTCTTCCCGCGCGCCGCGTGGGCCGCCGCGCACAAGTCCGTGCTCGCGCGGCTGCCGCACCGGGCTCTGGGCTATCCCGATCCGCGCGGGCTTCCTGAACTGCGCACCGCGCTTGCCTCGTTGCTCACCCGGCGGCGGGGCGTGGTGGCCGATCCGGAGTCTCTGGTGGTGTGTTCGGGCGTCGCGCAGGCGATGACGCTGCTCGGATTTGTCCTGCACGGGCACGGCCTGCGGACGGTGGGTGTCGAGGACCCGGGCAGTCCCGACCACGGGTCGCTGTTCGCGGCGGCCGGACTGAGTACGACGGCGCTGCCGCTGGACGGCGAGGGGCTCGCCACCGGGCGGCTTGAGCGGTCCGGTGTCCGTGCCGTGGTGACCACTCCTGCCCACCAGTTCCCGACCGGAATCGCCTACTCCGCGAGGCGTCGCACCGAACTCCTCGACTGGGCACGGTCGGTGGACGGCCTGATCGTCGAGGACGACTACGACGGCGACTTCCGCTATGACCGCGCACCCGTCGGTGCTCTTCAGGGGCTCGACCCCGACCGCGTCGCCTATGCGGGCTCGGTCAGCAAGTCACTGGCGCCGGGGCTGCGGCTCGGCTGGCTGGTGGTGCCCGGCCGCCTGGTGGACGAGGTGGTCGAGCGCAAGCGCACCATGGATCTCGGCAACCCCGCCCTCGACCAGGCGCTCCTTGCGGACTTCGTCGACCGCGGAGGCTACGACCGGCAGTTGCGCCGCTGTCAGCGCGCCTACCGGGAGCGGCGGGACACCCTTGTCGCGGCGCTCGCGCAGCACTTTGCGGGCTCTGAGGTCAGCGGCATCGCGGCCGGGCTGCACATCATCGCGACGCTCCCGGAGCGCTACGGCCCCGCGCCCCGGTTTGTCCGGCGCGTGGCCGCGGCCGGTGTCGCGGTGCGCCCGCTGGCCGACTACCGGGTGGCGAGCGCCGAGGACAGGGGCGTCCGTCTGGTGATCGGTTACGCGCAACTGGCGCCGTCCGACATCGTGCGCGGGGTGCGCCTGATGGCCGAAGCGGCAATGCACTAGGGCGCGTTGTTCACTTGCAGTTCGCGCCCCGGCCGTGGCCGGGCGCTAGGCATGGCTCGGAACACCCGCCCGACCTGCCCCAGGAGGCCCAGCGATGTCGCACAGCCCGCGCAGTTCGTCCCCCGACCGCCGTTCCGTACTGCGCGGAACGGTCGCCGCGTCGGCGGCTCTTGCCCTGCCTACGCTGGCAGCCGCGCCCGCACTCGCGCTCTCCGGCCGCCCCGGCGCCGCCTGGGGTGTTCAGACCGGCGATGTCACCTCCTCGTCCGGCCTGGTGTGGGTCAGCTCGGACCGGCCCGCCCGGATGATCGTCGAGACCTCGGCCACGGACTCCTTCCGACACACGCACCGCCGGCACGGACCCCTGCTCGGGCCCGGCACCGACTTCACGGGTACGACGTCGCTGCGCGGCCTGCCCGCGGGCGAGCAGGTGCACTACCGGGTGACCCTGGCCGACCCCGACGACCCGCGCCGCACGGGCGAGCCGGTGTACGGGACGTTCCGTACGGCGCCCTCGAAGCGCCGGGAGGGTGTGCGTTTTCTGTGGTCGGGCGACATAGCGGGCCAGGGTTGGGGCATCAACCCGGACATCGGCGGCTTCCGCGCGTACGAGGAAATGCGGCGCCTGGACCCGGACTTCTTCCTGTGCAGCGGTGACACCGTCTACGCGGACGGGGTCATCCAGCCGAACGTGACCCTGCCGGACGGGCGGATCTGGCGCAACATCACCACCGAGGAGAAGTCCAAGGTGGCGCAGACGCTGGCCGACTTCCGCGGCAACTTCCGCTACAACCTGCTCGACGAGAACGTCCGGCGCTTCAACGCACAGGTCCCCACCGTCGTGCAGTGGGACGACCACGAGGTGCGCAACAACTGGTACCCGGGCCAGATCCTGGACGATGTGCGCTACACCGAGAAGAACGTGGATGTGCTCGCCGAGCGCTCGATGCAAGCCTTCAGCGAGTACTTCCCCATCTCCACGCTCCCCTCGCAGGGCAGTGACGGCCGTGTGCACCGGGTGGTGCGCTACGGCCCGCTCCTCGACGTCTTCGTCCTCGACATGCGTTCGTACCGCAACGCCAACTCCCCCGGCCGGCAGGCCGACGACACCCAGGGCATCCTCGGCGCCGAGCAGCTCGCCTGGCTGAAGCGTGAGTTGTCGCGCTCGCGTGCGGTGTGGAAGGTCATCGCGTCCGACATGCCGCTCGGTCTGGTCGTGCAGGACGGCGCGACGAACTTCGAGGCCGTGGCGCAGGGCGATCCCGGCGTGCCTCTCGGCCGCGAGCTGCAGATCGCCGAGCTGCTTCGATTCATCAAGCACTGCCGGATCACGGGCACGCTCTGGCTCACTGCGGATGTCCACTACACGTCGGCGCAGCACTATGCGCCCGAGCGGGCGGCCTTCAAGGACTTCGCGCCGTTCTGGGAGTTCGTCTCGGGTCCGCTGGCGGCGGGCGGCTTCCCGGCCAACGCGCTCGACGGCACCTTCGGGCCGGAGCGTGTCTTCGTACGGGCGCCGGAGCGCGCGAACGTCTCGCCGATGGAGTCCCCGCAGTACTTCGGGGAGGTCGACATCGACGGCGGCAGCGGCGAGCTGACGGTGCGACTGCGGGCCGAGGGCGGGACGGTTCTGTTCAGCAAGGTGCTCCAGCCCGGGCGCGTGGGGCAATAGTACGCGCTCCACACCCCCGGGCCGGCCCGCGGCCCGGGGCCGGTCCCCATGCCGGGACCGATTGTCAGTGGTGGGTCCTAACGTCGTTTGCATGACGCGATCAACGCAGGCGCTCACCTATGCCCGGCCGTCCGCCCTCGCATCAGCAGGGGGCGGACGGCTCCTCGGCCTGGAGACCTCGGGCGGGCTCACGCCGACGGGCGCCCAGGCCCATCCCACCTTCTTCTCCGGCTTCCTGACGTCGCCGCAGCTGACGGCGCGCGGACTGCTGGCGGTCGCGGATGTCGCGGCCGCCCGCTACTGGGACCCCAATCGGCGCCCGCTCCTCGACCCGGTGGTGACGGGAAACGGCGACCGGCTGCGCTTCGAGTCGTTCTCCGGCTGCTGCGGCGTGTACGCACGGCTCGATGTGCTGCGTGAGGGACTCGACGGCGCGGAGACCGGGCACGGCACGACCAATGTCGATGTCAACAACCCACTCCGGGAAGCCCTTTCGCGGATGACCGGCTCGGATCCGCTCCATCTGCGGGTCGGCCCGCAGGAACTCGCGGTCACCACGCTCGAAGGCGCGGTGGTGGAGAAGAAGGTTCCGCTGCCGGACCGCTGGCTGCGGGGCTTCGCCGAGGCCCAGGTGGCCAGCGCCGGCTTCGATCTGCGGGCCGAGCTGCCCGCCGGCGAAGCGGTGCGTTTTCTGCGCTCGCTGCCGCGTGGTTCGGGTATCGCGTCCCGGGGCGCGACGTGGGTCGTACCTGCGGGCAGGACGCTGCGGCCGACCACCAGGCCTGTTGCCGGGGCCGTGTGCCTGCCCGGGCCCGAGCGGCTCGCCGCGCTGCACCGTCCCGCCTCGGCCACCCGGCGCAGGCTGCACGAAACAAAGGAACGGCTCGCGCTTCAGCGGGAGTTCCCAGGCCCCTTTCACTGGCTGGGCCGCCCGCAGACCGACTCGTACCGCACCTGCTATCACTGGCGCGGCGGGCCGGCGCATGCGCCGGTGATGCTGCCGCACGATCGGGAAGCGCTGGCCGGCTGGCTGGTACCCGCGCTGAAGGCGTCCGCACTGGAGGATCTGCCGGGCACCACCGAGAGTCTGCCGACGCTCGCCGAGGCGGGAGATCCGCAGGAGGTCGCGGGACCCGCGATGCATCTGGCGCTGGCTGCCGGTCTGGGAGCCCGTCGCCCGGAGGATCGGCTGGCGGCGGTGGACGCCCTGCTTGTGCTGGCGGCCCGTGGACAGCTGGACGGTGAGCTGCTCGGTCGCGATCTGGCCGAGCTGGTGGGGCTCGGTCTGATGAAACCCAACCGGCTGGCCGACTCGGCCCGTACAGCCTCGGCGACCGGTGCCTATGCGACGACCTGGTCCGTCCTCGCGGGGGCGCTGCCCAGGCTGTTGACGGCGGGGACATCGCCGCGTGGCCTGGGCGAGATACTGGCCGTCGGCGCGGACTGCGTCGAGCACTGCGGGACGGCCGCGGCGTTTTCGGTGGGTCCGGAGGGGATACCCGGGCTGGCGGAGCTGGCTGCCCGCCGGGGCTCTTCCCAGCTGGTCGCCCAGGCGTCCCGGCTGCTGAAGGCGCTGAATCAGGGAGTCGAACAGTCCAGGCCAGAAACGGTAAAAACCAGCCGATAGCGACCCAGATCCGGGCTTAACCCATCAGTCACAAAGCGTTCGTGATCACGCAACACCATTCGGTCACAGTGATGCCATGACTGATGTGACTTCCGCGAAGACCGCCCGCCGCCCACACCACTGGCGGCGGGATCTCGTCGAGTTGGCGGCCATGTTCACCGCCGTGGCCGTCGCCGATGCCATCGCCAACATGGTCGGGCACGGGCCCGACGGCCCGTTCCTGCTCATCGCCTCGGCCGTGGTGCTCATCGCCACGGCCGCCTTCCACACATGGTGGGCACGACGCCACAGCCACGCCCCTCCGGCGCTCACGTCCGATACCGCCGGCGGGGCGCAGGTGGCCAGCCCGACCGAGTTCGCGGCTCGGGGCGACGAGCTGTTCGAGACCTCGCTGTGGCGGATGCGTACCACGGTGCGGGACACCCCCGGCAGCCTCGCCGCGTTGTGCACCGCCCTCGCCCGGCACCGGGTGGACATCCTGACCCTGCAGACGCACCCCCTCGCCGAGGGCACAGTGGACGAGTTCCTGCTGCGCGCCCCCACCTCCCTCCAGGCCCAGCAGCTGACCCGGGAGATCGCGGCGGCGGGCGGCAGCCACACCTGGATCGAGCGCGCCGACGCCCACGACCTCGTCGACACCCCGACCCGGGTGCTCGGCCTCGCCACCCGTACCGCCCTGGACGCGGCAGAACTGCCGCTCGCGCTGCGCCAGTTGCTCGGCCGCTGCACGATCCACTCGCTGCCCGCCGTCGGCCTCACGGGCCGGCCCACGGGCGAGACGCCTCCCGTCGAGGGCGTTCTGGAGGAGACGGTGATGCGGCTGCGCGACCCGAACGGCGGCGCGATCACCGTAGAGCGGCCCTACCTCCCCTTCACCCCCACGGAGTTCGCCCGGGCGCGCGCCCTGGTCGAGCTGGATGCCCGCCTCGGCCCCCGCGTCCCGCGCAGCGAGGACGTCCTCACCCTCCCCGAGGGCAATGAGATCACCGTGCGCCGCGCCGACCAGGGCGATGTCCCGGCAGCGAGAGCCATGCACGACCGCTGCTCCGACCGCACCCTGAGCCTTCGCTACCACGGCCCGATCGGCGACGCCGACCGCTATCTCAACCATCTGCTCAGCCCGCGCTTCGGCCGCACACTCGCCGTGCAGACGACTTCCGGCAAGCTCGTCGCCCTCGGTCATCTGCTGTGGGACGGCGACGAGACCGAGGTCGCCCTGCTCGTCGAGGACGCCTGGCAGCGCCGCGGCATCGGCGCGGAGCTGCTCGGCCGACTGGTCGACCTGGCGGTCGAGGCAGGCTGCGAGAGCGTCTACGCCGTGACCCAGTCGTCCAACACCGGCATGGTCGCCGCCATGCGCGGTCTCGGACTTCCGCTCGACTTTCAGATCGAGGAGGGCACGCTGGTGATCACCGCCCGACTGGACGCGACTGCCCTACGCCCCCGCGCTCGCTTCGAACAGGCTGAGCGCTGAGGGCCTCGGTCAGATCGCGCCACAGATCCTCGACGTCCTCGAGCCCGACCGACAGCCGCAGCAGCCGGTCGCTGACGCCCGCCGAGCGCCGGTCTCCCTCAGCCACGATGCGGTGGCTGATGGAGGCCGGGTGCTGGATCAGCGTGTCGACGCTGCCGAGACTGACCGCCGGGGTGATCAGCCGTACGCCGGCGATCACGGCGTGCGGGTCGCCGTACACCTCGAAGGAGACCATCGCACCGCCGATCCGCGGATAGTGGACGCGGGCGACGCGCGGGTCGGCCGCCAGGCGGCAGGCCAGGTCGGCTGCGGTGGTGGAGGCGGCCCGCACCCGTACCGGCAGGGTCGACAGTCCCCGAAGCAGCAGATATCCGGCCATCGGGTGCAGAACGCCGCCGGTCGCGAAGCGCACCTGGCGCAGCTTGCCCGCGAATTCCTCGTCGCAGGCCACCACTCCGCCCATCACGTCGCCGTGCCCGCCCAGATACTTCGTGGCACTGTGCAGCACGAGCCGGGCGCCGTGCTCGACCGGCCGCTGGAGCACTGGGGTGGCGAAGGTGTTGTCGACGAGCAGCGGCACGGAGCCGCAGGCGTGGCGCACGGCCCGCAGATCGACCTCCGCAAGCGTCGGGTTCGCGGGCGTCTCCACCATCACCAGACCGGTGTCCGGCCGGATCGCCGCGGCGATGCCCGCCGGGTCGGTCCAGGTCACCTCGGTGCCCAGCAGGCCGGCTCCGAGCAGATGGTCGCTGCAGCCGTACAGCGGACGCACCGCGACCACATGGCGCAGGCCCATGCTCGCCCGCACCAGCAGTACGGCGGTGAGAGCCGCCATGCCACTGGCGAAGGCGACCGCGCTCTCGGCCCCCTCGAGCCTGGCCAGGGCGGTCTCGAAGCGGGCCGTGGTCGGGTTGTCCAGCCTGGCGTAGACGGGCGGCCCCTCCAGGCGCGCTCCGGTGGCGGCGAACTCGTCGATCCGTTCCGCTTCGCCTGCGGCGTCGTAGGAGGGATAGGTGGTCGACAGATCCAGCGGCGGGGCATGCAGACCCAGCTGCGCGAGATCCTCGCGTCCGGCGTGGACTGCTTCGGTGGCCAGCGCCCGGGGTGGGTGGGCGGCGAAGGCTGCGTTCTCCATGCCCGCACTGTGAACACCCACCGGCAGGTCTTGGCCATAGCCCGTGTTACGTTCGGCGAATGGCTGAAACTGTCGCTCTCGACCCGGTGGATCTTCACATACTCCGGCTGCTGCAGAACGACGCCCGGACCACCTACCGCGATCTGGCGGCGGAGGTCGGAGTCGCTCCTTCCACGTGCCTTGACCGGGTGGCGAGGCTGCGCCGCTCCGGTGTGATCCTCGGGCACCGGCTGGCCCTGGACCCGGCCCGGCTGGGACGGGGCCTTGAGGCGCTGCTCTCCGTACAGGTTCGTCCGCACCGGCGTGAACTGATCGGTCCGTTCGTCGAGCGCATCCGGGCTCTGCCCGAGTCCCGTGCGCTCTTCCATCTCACGGGCCCGGACGACTACTTGGTGCATGTGGCCGTGGCGGACACCGCGGATCTGCAGCGACTCGTGGTGGACGAGTTCACCTCCCGGCGCGAGGTCGCCCGGGTCGAGACCCGGTTGATCTTCCAGCAGTGGGACTGCGGCCCGCTGCTGCCTCCTGAGACAGGTGGCTGACAGGCCGCTGGGACTCGATGATGGTGACGCGGAGGCCCCACTCGTATGAGGATGTGCCCATGTCAGTCACCCTCAGCAGCCAGCTGCCCCGCCAGGTCGCCGACGCCTACGTCGACGCACTCATCGAACTCGATCCGACGATTGGCACATATCTCGGGGTCAAGGAGAGCTCGGGTCTCCTTCCCGACTACTCCCCCGCAGGTCAGGAGGCACTCGCCGGGCTCGCACGCGAGACGCTGGCCAGGCTCGACCATGCGGAGAAGCTGCCCGGTGCCGAGAACGACGCCGAGCGGCGCTGCGGGCGGCTGCTGCGGGAGCGTCTGACAGCCGAACTCGCTGTTCACGAGGCTGATGAGGGTCTTCGTACGGTCAGCAATCTGCACTCACCAGTGCATACGGTGCGCGAGGTGTTCACCGTGACGCCCACGGAAACCGATGAGGACTGGGCAGCCATCGCCCAGCGGCTTCGTGCCGTGCCGCACGCGCTGGAGGGTTACCGGGCCTCGCTGGAACTGGGTCTGGAGCGCAAGCTCCTGGGCGGCCCACGTGCCACGCAGACGAATATCGGCCAAATGACGGAGTGGATCGGCACGGACCGGAGCTGGTTCGACGACTTCGTCGCGGACGGCCCCGCGACACTCAGGGCCGAACTCGACGCCGCTGCCCGCTCGGCAACCGAAGCCCTCACCGTTCTGCGCGACTGGATGCGCGATGTGTACGGACCTGCCGTGGCGGACGCCCCCGACACGGTCGGGCGCGAGCGCTACGCCCGCTGGTCGCGCTACTTCAACGGCACCGACCTCGATCTCGACGAGGCGTACGCCTACGGCTGGTCCGAATACCACCGGCTGCTGGCCGAGATGAAGACCGAGGCCGACAAGATCCTTCCGGGCGCCGGGCCCTGGGAGGCGCTGGCGCACCTCGATGTGCACGGCGAGCACATCGAAGGCGTGGAGGAGGTACGGGTCTGGCTGCAGAAGCTGATGGACGAGGCGATCGAGGCACTGGACGGCACACACTTCGAACTCGCCGAGCGGGTACGGAAGGTGGAGTCCCGTATCGCTCCCCCGGGCGGTGCGGCGGCGCCCTACTACACCGGTCCCTCGGAGGACTTCACCCGGCCCGGACGCACCTGGCTGCCGACCATGGGCGAGACCCGCTTTCCGGTGTACGACCTGGTGTCGACCTGGTACCACGAGGGCGTGCCCGGCCACCACCTGCAGATCGCGCAGTGGGTGCATGTCGCGGACCAGCTCTCCCGCTATCAGGCGACGATCGGCGGCGTCAGCGCCAACGCCGAGGGCTGGGCGCTGTACGCGGAGCGGCTGATGGACGAGCTCGGGTTCCTGCCCGACCCGGAGCGCAGGCTCGGCTATCTGGACGCGCAGATGATGCGGGCGTGCCGGGTGATCGTGGACATCGGCATGCACCTGGAGCTGGAGATTCCGGCGGACTCGCCCTTCCACCCGGGCGAGAGGTGGACTCCGGAACTGGCGCAGGAGTTCTTCGGCAGTCACAGCGGCCGGCCGGCCGACTTCGTGGAGAGCGAGCTGACGCGCTATCTGTCGATGCCCGCGCAGGCGATCGGCTACAAGCTGGGCGAGCGGGCCTGGCTGCTGGGCCGCGAGAACGCCCGCAAGGCGCACGGCGACGCGTTCGACGCGAAGGCGTGGCACATGGCGGCGCTGTCGCAGGGTTCGCTGGGGCTGGACGATCTGGTCGACGAACTGTCCAAGCTCTGACGATCGGTCGGACCGGCGGCTGACGCGGCCGAGTGAGGCGGCGGGGCTCGGGGGGCGTGACACCCCCTGAGCACCGACCCTCGTCGCGAGTCGTCAGCAGCCGCAGTCGTCGGCGTCGACGGGCGCAGTCAGCGGGTCGGCCTCGCGCTTCCCGCTGCCCTCCGAGGTCTCGAACTCAAAGCCCTCACGGGCCCAGTACTCGAAGCCCCCGATCATCTCCTTGACCTGGTAGCCCAGTTCGGCGAGTGCGAGCGCGGCGCGGGTCGCACCATTGCAGCCCGGGCCCCAGCAGTACGTGACGACCGGCACCGACTTGTCGAGCAGTTGCCCGGCCTGCTCCGGGATCAGCGCGGTCGGCAGATGTATCGCACCGGGGACATGCCCCTGGTCCCACGACTCGGTCGAACGTGAGTCGAGGACGACGAATCCGAGGTCGCCGCCTGCCGCCAGTGCCGAGGCGACATCGGAGACATCGGCATGGAAGGCGAGGCTCGCGCCGAAGTACGCGGCGGCAGCGGCGGGCGAGGCCGGCGGCACGCGGAGGACGGGGTTCGCGGTGAGCTGCGTCGTGGTCATGACCAAGAATCTACGATCGGTGATCGTCGGGCTGAAGTGAGAATCCCCGGGGCCTGTCTTGATCGGCCGGGGATTCCCCTGTTATCTCTCGGACATGACCGGATATTCACCGGACGCCACCGACTGGCGCATCCTGCAGGCACTCCAGCACGAGGGCCGGGCAACCTTCGCCGAGCTGGCCAGAGCCGTCTCCATGTCCGCGAGCGCCGTCACCGAACGGGTGCGGCGGCTGGAGGAGGCCGGGGTCATCGCGGGCTACACCGCGGTCGTCGACCAGGAGCGGCTCGGTCTGCCCATCCTCGCGTTCGTACGGCTGCGCTATCCCAACGGCAACTACAAGCCCTTCCACGATCTGCTGGATACGACGCCGGAGATCCTTGAGGCCCACCATGTGACCGGCGACGACTGCTTCGTCCTCAAGGTCGCGACGCGCTCGATGACCCATCTCGAGGAGGTCTCGGGAAAGATCGGTGCGCTGGGGTCGGTCACCACCAGCGTTGTCTACTCATCCCCACTGCCCCGGCGGGCCATCAGCCGCTGAGGGGGGCCGAACGGAGCCGAACGACGGAGCCGTGCCGCTCCTTGACGATCTCCAACTGGGCGGGGATACGGCGGCGCAGATCGGCGACATGGCTGACGATGCCGACGCTGCGGTCCCGTTCGCGCAGCGAGTCGAGGACGTCGAGCACCTCGTCCAGAGTCTGGTCGTCCAGGCTGCCGAAGCCCTCGTCGATGAAGAGGGTGTCGAGCCGTACACCCCCGGCCTCGTCGGTGACGACATCGGCGAGGCCGAGTGCGAGGGCGAGTGAGGCGAAGAAGGTCTCACCGCCGGAGAGCGTCGCCGTGTCACGTTCGCTTCCCGTCCAGGCGTCCACGACATGCAGGCCCAGCCCGGAGCGCCTGCCGCCCGCTTTGGTGTCGCTGTGCACCAGGGTGTAGCGGCCGGACGACATACGCTGCAGCCGGGCTGTGGCCGCGGCCGCGACCTGTTCGAGGCGGGCTGCGAGCACGTACGACTCGAGACGCATCTTGCGTTCGTTGTCGGCGGATGTGCCGGCCGTGAGCGCGGCGAGCCGGGCGACCCGGTCGTACTCCTCGCGCAGCGGGCCCAATCGGAGTACTTCCGCCACGGCCCCGCGGGACAGTCTCGCGAGCTCGGCGCACCGGTCGCGGGCGGCGGCGAGCACGGACGCGGCATCGCGCAGTGCCCGCTCGGCGTCGTCGTGGGCGACGCGGGCGGCTTCCGGGTCGGCGGGCGGATGCTCCGCGGCGCTGCGGGTGTCCGCCTCGGCCAGCCGGTCGGCGACCGCGGCCGCCTCGGTCTGCCAGGCGTCGATGCGGTGCTGCAGGCCACGCTGCTCAGCTACTGAGAGCAGCGCGGCGGCCGCGGCGCGCGGTGTGTCGAACCCGGCCCGGAACGCGGCGTCGGCCAGCCGGTCGTCGGCCTCCTTCAGCCGCTGCGCGGTGAGGTCGAAGGACCGCACGGCGTCGGCTGCCCCGGCCAGCAGGCCCACCCTGTGCTCCAGCAGGTCGGCATGCTCGGCGACACTGGCCGCGCCGCCCCGGGCCCGGACCAACTCGCTTTCCAGCGCCGCCTGTTCCCGGTCGAGGCCTTCGCGCTGCGAAGTCCGCGCCGCGACCCGTCGCTCGGCCTGCTGCTGAGCGGCGAGCCGCCCTTCGTGCTCCCGCTCGGCGCGGTCGAGCGCCTCGCGCGCGTCGTGCATGCCGGAGGCGACGTGGTGCGCGTGACGGTACTCGCTCTCCAACTCCTCGACGAGGGCGAACAGTTCGGCGGCGTCGGGCTCGGCGCCGGTCCCGGAGAAGGTTCCGGTCCCGTCCGGCGTCTCACCCGGCTGACCAGCCGCCACATCAAGCCCCGCGCCCGCCCGCAACGCGGCACCCGCATCCCCTGCCGGTTCCGAACCCGGCGCCGGCGTCCGCGCCTCGTCCCTCGCCGTCGTGAACGCCTCGTGCACTACCGCCAGTTCGCGTTCCGTGTCCGTCTTGGCGGCGTCCGCTCGCGTGTAGTCCCGGTACGCCGCGTCCTCGGCCGCGCGGTCGACGTGCCCCGCGCCCGCCCGGGCGGGGGCCGGGTGGTCGGCCGAACCGCAGACCGCGCAGGCTTCGCCGGGGACCAGACCTGTGGCCAACTCCGCCGCGATGCCCCTCAGCCGGCGTTCCTTGAGGTCGAGCCAGCTCTCGTGGGCCGCGTTCGCGCGCTCACGTGCCGTACGCAGCCTCTCCTCCATCTGCGCCGTGCGTGCCGCCAGTTCGTCCCGTTCGCGGGCTGCCCGTGCCTTGCGGCGCGCCGGATCGAGCTTCCCCGCGAGGTGTTCCGCGCGCGTCGCCGCTTCCTGCGCGGCCGCGATCCGTTCCTGGCCGGTCCGCCGGACCCTGTCCCAGTCCGCCAGCCAGCTCGCCGCGTCCTGGAGCAGGTCCTCGTCCGCCCGGGCCTGACGGTCGAGGTCCGCCCGCTCACCGGTGATCTCAGCGCTTCGCCGCTCCGCCCGCCGGGCGGCTTCCAGGCCGCCCAGGTCCTGGCGCAGCTTCCGCTCCAGGGCCGACAGCTGCTCCGCTCCCGCGTCCCTGAGCTCGGGCGGCAGCCCGCCGCGCGCCCGGTCGCGGCCGGCGTGCGCGGTGCGGTGTTCTCGCTCGGCGTCGTCCCGAAGCCTCAGCGCGGGCTCGACGAGCTCCGCCTTGCGGGCCCGTTCCAGCGTGGCCTGGTTCTGGTCCCGCTCGGGGCGCCGCGCCTCCACTGCCTCGCGCCGCTCCCGTGCGTCCGCGTATCTCGTCTGCAGCCTGGCCAGTTCGCGCTCGGCGTCCAGGGCGTGGCGCGCGGCCGCCTGCCGGCTTTCCGCCGCGGCCAGCGCGCAGTCCCCGATGTCCAGCGTCTCCCGGGCACCCGCGCGGGCGACGGCCGCCCACTCCAGGACGGCCGTGGCGAGACCGGGGTCGCCCGGCTGCTGCCGGGGCGGCGGCCAGTCCCCCGCCGTCGCGCCCGCGGCCTGCTCCATCCGGTGGGCGATGGCGAGCAGCCGCTCGTCACCGGCCCGTACCTGCTGTTCGGCCGCGCGCCGCCGGTCGGCCAGGCGCTCCTCGACCGCGGCGAAGCGGCGTGTGTCGAAGAGCCGCCCGAGCAGCTTGCCGCGAGCCTCCGCATCGGCGCGCAGGAAGCGGGCGAAGTCCCCCTGCGGCAGCAGCACCACCTGGCAGAACTGGTCGCGGCTCATCCCCAGAAGCTGCGCGATCTCCTCGCCGATCTCCTGGTGGGAACGGCTCAGCGCCTTCCACGCGCCTTCCTTGGCGT
The DNA here is from genome assembly GCF_045207475.1 of Streptomyces sp. NBC_00885. Taxonomy (NCBI): domain Bacteria; kingdom Bacillati; phylum Actinomycetota; class Actinomycetes; order Kitasatosporales; family Streptomycetaceae; genus Streptomyces; species Streptomyces sp. NBC_00885. The sequence goes on along the minus strand of NZ_CP108796.1, from coordinate 7,449,483 downwards.
CGTATTCGCGCAGCCAGCTCTGGGCCCGTTCGGTCGTGAAGCCCTGCCCGTTCTTCTTGGGGCGGGGCTGGGCGGGCCGCCGCCGGATCTCCAACCGCCGTCCGGCCACGGTCAGTTCGAGGCAGACCTCGGTGAAGGTCCCGGCCGCCGCGTGGTCGCTGCGCAGCGAGGCGCCGGGACTCTGCCGCGCGCCGGGCACCGCCCCGTACAGGGCGAAGCAGACGGCGTCGAGGACAGAGGTCTTGCCTGCTCCGGTCGGGCCGTGCAGCAGAAAGATCCCGGCCTCGGAGAGCTCGTCGAAGTCGACTTCCTGGGCGGCTGCAAAGGGGCCGAAGGCTGTGAGGCTCAGCCTGTGCAGTCTCACCTGGCCACCTCGCGCACGCCGTCGTCCACCCGTACGTCGTCGAAAGCACCGCGCAGCACGGTGCGCTCAAGTCCGTCGGGCCCGCTGCCGCCGCGCACATGGGCCACGAAGTCCTCGGCGATCTGCTGGTCGTCGCGTCCCTTCAGCCGCTGTGCATAGGAGAGAATCTCCTCCTTGCCGGTGCGCTCGGGCTCGAAGACCAGGCTGAGGGTGTACGGGAAGCGCTCGGCCAGGCGTGCCATCGGCTCGGCCGGGCGGACGGCGTCGGTAATCGTGGCCTCGACGAACGACTGCTCGTGCGCTGCGAGGGCCGGGTCGTCGAGCAGTTCGCCGAGCGGTCCGCGCAGCCGGGCGAGCGGCCGCGGAACGGGGCAGTCGATGCGCTCTGCCTCGATGTCGCCGTGCGCGCCGAGTTCGATGAGCCACATGGTTTTGCGGTGGCTCGTCTCCGAGAAGGAGTAGGCGAGCGGCGATCCGGAGTAGCGCACGCGCTCGGTGATGGTCTGACAGCCGTGCAGATGGCCGAGGGCGGCATAGTCCACGCCGTCGAAGACCCCGGCGGGCACGGCGCATACGCCTCCGACGGTGATGTCCCGCTCGCTGTCGCTCTCCTGGCCGCCCGCCACGAAGGCGTGGGCGAGGACGACGGATCTGGTCCCCGGCTCCCGGGTCGCGAGGTCGGCGCGCACCCGCTCCATGGCCGCGCCGATGACCGACTCGTGGCCCGCCTTCTCCGTCCTGAACTCGTCCTTCACCAGGGCCGGTTCGAGATACGGGAGTCCGTAGCAGGCCACCGGTCCGTGCGCGTCGCCCAGCAGCACCGGTGTGGCGCACCCGGCAGGATCGGTCCGCAGATGGATCCCGGCACGCTCGATCAGCCCCGCCCCGACACCGAGCCGGCGCGCCGAGTCGTGGTTCCCGGAGATCATCACGGTCGGCACACCGGCGGCGGCGAGCTGGTGCAGCGCGCGGTCGAACAGCTCGACGGCGGCGAGCGGCGGCACCGCCCGGTCGTACACATCTCCCGCGACCAGTACCGCGTCCACGTCGCGATCGCGCACCGTCGCCACCAGGTGGTCGAGGAACGCGGCCTGGGCGTCGAGCATGCTCACCCGGTGGAGCGAACGCCCCAGGTGCCAGTCCGACGTATGCAGGAATCTCATGATCCCCGAGAGTATCGGTGGGGTCTGACATCACGGGCGGCTTCAGGCGTCTCCATACGCCTCGTCCCCCAGCTCCAGTCCCGCCGTCCCCGCCGTGGCGTCGGCCAGCCAGCCCGCAAAGGCGTCCACATCGGCGTCCGGCAGCCCGATCTCGATCGTCACCGCCTCCCCGTACCGCACCTCGCGCACCGTGCGACCGGTCGCCCGCAGCTCGTTCTCCAGCCTGCCCGCCCGCTGGTGGTCGACCGTGACGGTGGCCAGCCGGAAGCGCCGGCGGGTGATGGTGCCGAGCGCGTCCAGGGCCTCGCCGACGACTGAGCCGTACGCCCTGATCAGCCCGCCCGCGCCAAGTTTGACACCGCCGTAGTACCGGGTCACGACGGCCACGACATACCGGACGTCGCGCCGCATCAGCATCTGCAGCATGGGCACACCCGCCGTGCCGCCGGGTTCGCCGTCGTCGCTCGCCTTCTGTACGGAGGCATCGGCGCCGATGACGTACGCGAAGCAGTTGTGCGTGGCCGTCGGGTGCTCCTTGCGGATGCGTGCGACGAAGGCCTGCGCCTCCTGTTCGGTCGCGGCGGGCGCGAGCGCGCAGATGAAGCGCGATCTGTTGATCTCGGTCTCGTGCACGCCCGCGCGGGCGACCGTCCGGTACTGCTCCTGCATCCGGCCACCCTATGCGCCTGCGAAGGGCACGAGCGCAGAGGGAAGCGGAGGCGAGGGAAGCGGAGGGGAATGCTCCGCGCGGGCCACCCGTTGTGTGATGCATGTACGCAGACGCAGAGACGATCCGCAGGATCCTTACCTCCACGGGCGACACCTGGGCGGTGGTCGGCCTGTCGAACAACCAGTCACGGGCGGCGTACGGGGTCGCCGACGTCCTCCAGCGCTACGGCAAGCGCATCGTCCCGGTGCACCCCAAGGCCGAGACGGTCCACGGCGAGCAGGGGTACGCGACGCTCGCGGACATCCCCTTCGACGTCGACGTGGTCGACGTCTTCGTCAATTCGGGCCTCGCGGGAGCGGTCGCGGACGAGGCGGCGGCGATCGGCGCGAAGGCGGTCTGGTTCCAGCTGGGCGTGATCGACGAGGACGCCTATGAGCGCACCCGCGCCAGCGGCCTGGACATGGTCATGGACCGCTGCCCGGCGATCGAGATCCCGCGGCTGGGCTGACGGCGCCGAGCGGCCCGCCGACGACAGCCGGACACGCCCCCGCACGAGCGGACTGGGGTTGTTCGGGTATGTACCACGCCCCCGGCGTGCGCCCATACTTGCGGCGTACCGACCACACGGGGGAGGCACCAGTTGGGGCAGCTGATTCGCACCCGGGACGGCCGGACTCTTGCTGTGGAGCACCAGGGAAATCCACAGGGCAGGCCGGTCTTTCTCTTGCACGGCACTCCGGGCAGCCGGCTGGGTCAGGCTCCGCGCAGCGGACTGCTGTACCGGATGGGGGTGCGTCTGATCACCTTCGACCGTCCCGGGTACGGCGGGTCGGATCGATTACCGGGGCGGCGGGTGGCCAATGCCGCGGACGATGTCGAGACGATCGCCGACGAACTGGGGCTCGACGAGTTCGCCGTCGTAGGGCGCTCCGGCGGCGCTCCGCATGCTCTGGCCTGCGCGGCTCTGCTGCCCAAGCGCGCGACGCGTACGGCCGCGCTCGTCGGGCTGGCTCCACGTGATGCCCAGGGCCTCGACTGGTTCGAGGGCATGACCGAGTCCAATGTCCGGGAGTACATCAACGCGGCAGCCGGCCTTGGACAGCTGGCCGCCGCGCTGCGGTTCCGCGCGACGGCGATCCGGGCGGACCCGGCGGGCTGGGTCGCCGACATGCTCCGCGTGCTGCCGGAGTCCGACCGCGGGATCGTGGCCGACGTCGCCATCCAGTCCATGCTCGTACGCAACTTCAAGGAAGCGCTGCGCAGTTCGGCCGACGGCTGGGTCGACGACATCATGGCGTTCAGCACGGACTGGGAGTTCCGCCCCGAGGACATCAGAGCGCGGGTGCTGCTCTGGCACGGCGAGGACGATGTCTTCGCCCCGGTGCAGCACACCCGGTGGCTGGCCGAGCGGATTCCCGGCGCGCAACTGGCGGTGAAGCGCGGGGCGGCCCACTTCGGTGCGCTGCAGGTGCTCACGCGCGTACTGAGCTGGGCCACCTCGTGAGCCGCCTCAGACCGGCTGCGGCTCGAGGTCGCGGTTGACGCGCCGCCACTCCCGTGCCGCCTCGGTGATCGGATGCTTCACGCCCAGCTGTTTGGTGGCGGACGCCAGCGTCTCCGTGCGCAATTGCTGAGCCTCTTCCTCTCTTCCTGCCGAACGCAGCGTGATCGCGAGATTGGTCCGGCAGGCCAGTACATCCGGGTGCGTCGGCTCGTACCGGTGCAACAGGCCTTCCAGCGCGGCCCGTTCCCAGTGCTCTGCCTTCTCGTGCTCTCCCAAGTCCCCGTAGGAGTTGGCGAGATTGATCGCCGCGCACAGGGTGAAGGGATGACGCGTGCCCAACGCCCCCTCCAGCGCCGTGCGGATCACTTCACCCGCTTCCGCCGCCTGAGCCGGGGCGTCGAGACCGCGCTGGTAGATGGTCACGTTGTTGCGGCAGGCCAGGGTGAAGGGATGGTCGTTGCCCAGCGTCTCGCGGTACCCGTCCAGGATCTGCAGGGCGAGGTCGAGTGCCGCCTGCTTGTCTCCGACCGCCGAATAGTCGGCGGCCAGGTTGAGCCCGCAGGCGAGGGCGTCGGGCACCTTCGGTCCGTACCGCCCCCGGTAGCGCTTGTACGTCTCCTCCGTGATGCGTTTCGCCTCGTGCGGTTCGCCGGCCTTGCGGAGGGAGACCGCGAGGCTCTTGGCCGTTCGCAGCACCTCGGGCACATCCGTGTTCAGTACGCGCTCGAACGCGGCCACGACCTCGCGCAGGACCTGTACCGAGGACCTGTACTCCCCGGTTTCCCGCAGGTCACGAGCGAGGTGACCCTTGGTCGTCAGGGTGAACGGATGGTCTTCGCCCAGCAGTGCGCTGCGACGCTCCACCGTCTTCTCATCCAGCCTGCGGGCCCGTTCGCTGTCACCGGTGAGCCGGTAGTCGATCGCCAGGTTGTTGGCCGCCATGAGCGTGCGCGGATGGTTCTCGCCGAAGATCTGGCGGAATCCGTAGTAGATCCGCCGGTCCCTTTCCAGCGCGTCGTCGAACCGCCCCAGGCCGCGCAGATCGGCGGCCAGGCTGCCGGTGGTGATCAGAATGCTGGGATGGTCGTCATGCGGGTGGTCCTCATGGAGCACATGGATCTGGCGGGCGAGGGTGTCCTCGTCCATGTCGTGGGCCTCGTGGTACTTCCCCTGCGCCCGCAGGGCGTTGGCCAGCTCGAAGCGCATGTTCAGGGTCTGGAGGTCGTTCTCGCCCAGCTCACGGGACCAGGTCTCGTTGAGCTGCGAGCCCAGGACCCGCGCGGCCTCGAGTTCACCGCGCTTGAGCAGGTAGCGGACGCGGTCGACCATCAGCTGCCGTACGTTCTCCTCGTCGCAGTCCGCGATGCCCGACGGATCGAGGTGGGGCCAGATCAGGTCGAAACTCGGCCAGCTCTTGGGGTCGTTGACGGGATTGTCCCTGTCCGCCCGCTCCGCCGGCCGGGCCTCGGCGAGAACGCGATGCACTTCGTGCTTCGCCTTTTCCTGTTCCTCCGGCGAGAGTCCGGCCCGGACCGCTGCCTGTACCAGCCGGTGGACCTGGATTCTGCTGTCCACCGGGTCCTGGTCCACCTTGGCCAGCGCGAAGCGGTTCAGGGTCTCGATGACCTTGCCCAGCATGTACCTTTCCCGCAGGTCGGGGTCGTACGGCAGCAGCGACTGAAGCATCGAGTCACTGCCGATCAGCTGCATCGATATCGGCTCCGCGGAGAAGAACGAACACAGCTCGAGCAGCCGAACAGCCGCTTTGGACTCCTCGCGCAGCCGCGCGATCGAAATGTTCCAGGTCGCGCCGATCCGCAGGGAGTAGTCCTCGGGCTTGCCGAGTGAGAGGACCTTGGTGCTCTGCTCCTTCAGCTGCTCCACGTAGGAGTCCACCGGAGTGGCCGTCTCGGCGAGCCAGGCAGCCGCCACTTCCACCGCAAGCGGGAGGTCACCGACAGCCTCGGCCACCCGGTCGGCATCCCGGGAGGGCAGTTTCGACACCCTGCGGCACAGGTGCTCGACGCTCTCGGGGCGGGTGAAGACCTCGACCTCCATCGGTTCCAGCCGCGTCGATCGTGGCTTGTTGCGGCAGGTGGCCAGGACATGGCCGTATACGCCCTGGGACACGGGGCCGGTCTCTTCGGGGAGCAGCTTCAGTGCACCGTCGAGATCCTCCACATTGTCGAAGATCAATAACCAGCGGGAGTACGGTTCGCCCCTGCGCAGCGCCTGCACCGCGGCCTCGGCGGCCTCGGCGACCACATCACCGGCCCTCAGACCGAGCTCCGCGGCCAGCTCCGCGAGTGAGGACACCACACGGTCGGGCTGTTCCGCCTCCACCCACCACACCAAGTCGTAGTCGGCGCGGAAGCGGTGTGCGTACTCACGGGCCACTTGCGTCTTGCCAACGCCCCCCAGTCCGTAGAGGACTTGGGGGAAGCGCTGGCCGGAGCGGGTGTCGCCGCGCAGCTGGTCGCGCAGTCGGTCAAGGACGGAGGCACGCCCGGTGAACCAGGAGTGGCGGGGCCGCAGATTCCACACCTTGGGTACGGAACCGGGGTAGCGCACTCCGGCCGCCGCGGCCGGCCGGGACATGGCGGCTCTCTCCCCCCGGTCCATCGCGGACAGCAGCGCGGTCGCCGCATCCTCCTCGTCGAGCCGCACCAGATCGACGCCCCGGATGCTGATGGGCAGATTGCGGCGTACGTCACCGACTCGGACCGGGACCAACTGACGGCGGCCGACGGAGGAATCGAGACTCGTGGACGACTCCCACAGGTTCCCGTCCGGCTGCGCGTCGAGAAAGGCCTGCGAGACCACGGCAAGCACGGTGTACGCCCCGGCGGACCCGAATTCCGCTTCGACACCGGCGAGTCGTCCCGAACGGACATCCACCGGCGCCACGCTGAATCCGCTGCGGCTGAGTACCGATTCGAGCCAGTCGGCCCACAGTTGGTCCTCGGCCACATAGGGCAGCACCACATTGGACTGCGGAACCGGCGGTCGCCGCGTATAGGACTTCACATGGGCGCGCCGTTCCGCCTCGTCGATCGGTGGCAGCGTACTCACCAGCCCATCGGTGAGCACGGAGGTGAGCCGCTCGCAGGCGGTGAGCATCGAACTGGAAATGTTCGGAGCGTCACCGAAGGTCGCGAGGATTTCCTCATACGCGTAGAAGGGCCGGTACGGAACCTCAACCGATCCCCAGTAATTGGCGAGTTCGTCCCTGCTCAGCCCGGCAGGAAGCCCGGGGAAGCTCTCCCTGGCCAGTGCGCGACCGGCGTCGGCCTTCTCCTTCTCGCCGTCGTCTATGCGCATCGGAACCGGCAGAATGCGGATGTTCTTGTCGTGGTACCGCTCCGCGATGTCGCGGGCCACTTCTGACGCGCCATTGATGCTCTGGTCGCTCAGGGTGAAGCAGACCACGAGAACCTGCGGCATCTGGACCGTGCAGATATCGGCGATATCGCTGAGTCCGGTCCTGCTGTCGATCAAGGTGTAGTCGTAGTGACGGCGCATGTCCGCACGCATCGCGTCGAAGAACTGACCGCCCCCGAAACGCTCGTAGAAGTCGTCCCAGTCCATTCTTCCGACGGTCGCCGAATAGTCGCGATTGCGCCTGCCGGCGGAGAGGAAGTCCAGACTGCCACCTTGCGGAAAGGCCCAGTCCAGAGAGGTGGCGTGCGGCCTGACCCGCGCATAGTCGCGGTGCCAGTCGTGTTCGCGCTGCGCGGGCCGCCGGGCCTCCTCCTGGTATTCGGTGATCAGATTGATCAGCCCGGGAGTGGCTTCCAGGACGGGGAGATCGAGAAACGGGTGGAAGAAGCGGTGCAGGCCCGGTGCTTCCAGGTCCCAGTCGACGGCCAGCACTCGATAGCCGTTCGCCGCCAGAATCCAGGCGACGTTGGCCAGCGCCATGGTGCGGCCCGTGCCGCCCTTGTACGAGTAGAAGGTGACAATGGTCCCTTCGCGATTCCCTGTCATCACGACCCCTCCCCCTTGTCGGCGTTGCCTTTTGGCTGCTCCGTGTCATGAGCGGTGGATGCGGGAACTGCCGCTCCGTAGCCGATCCCCGAGGGAAGCACCCGTGGGATCGCAGCGCTGGGTCCTGGTGGCGGATAGGTCCGCGCATGGGCCGCGTAGTGCTTGTCCGCCGACTTCACCGCGCCCGGCAGCTCCTGGCTGAACGCCTCCAGCGTGGGCAGTCCACCACTCGACGACCGATGCCCGCCACTCGAATCCGGCCTCGGAGCCAGAGACGCTTCCGTGGCCGCACCCAACTCCCCCTCCCGCTCCCGCGATTCGGGGTCCTCCCGGTTCCAGGGAATCATGACGCTGATCCACGGCCGGTCCTCGGCGCACAGCCGCCGCACCAGGTCCCTGCGGTGCGGGGCGTCGAGCGCCCAGCGGTCCAGCAGAAGAAGGCTCGGCGCCCGCGGCGGCCCCGGAGCCAAAAGGCGCTCCGCTTCGGTCTCGAAATCCCCGACGCTCACCCGGTAGTCCAGGTTTCTGACGAGATCGACGGCGTGGTCGGCAATCGGTCGGGAGGATTTGGGATGGTACGGATTCCAGTCGCGCGGACGGGGGCCGTAACAGTCGGAGCCCCGGTCCGGAGGAAGACTGGACCGCGAACAGGCGAGGACCGAAACCTCCATCTCCCGTGGATGACCGGGCGGTCCGAACGCGCTGGGCATCGACCCGTAGTCCTGGCGGGGATCGCCCTCGGATATCTGTGTCTGCTCGGCCACGCTCACGATGCGCTTCGCGAGGAGATAGACCGCGCGCTCGTACTGGTCCCGCAAGTATCTGAGCTTGATCAGCCCGTAGAACCCCTCGTCGGCATAATCTTCCCCGAACGTCGCATGGTTGAACTGCAGCCGCTCCGCCGGATGCGGAAGCTGCTTCGCCGGCACCGGAACCCACAGCGCCGGAACGATCCCGGTCACCGGGCTGCTGTTGTTGCGCGCCTGATGGTGTGCCGCGCGTTTGGAGAAGACAAACCATTCACGGCCGCACTGTTCACTCAGGAAGTAGCGCGGCGAATAGAGCGGCACGAAGACCCTGCAGTAGGCCAGAGCCTCCGACAGCCGCTCCTGCCAGCCTTCCCCGGGCTGCATCTCCTGATCCAGGAACCCGGCCGGCGCACCAGCCGGAAGCGAGGTGAGCTGGCGCACGTGATCGCACAGATCGCTGTGCAGCCTCTTCACCCAGATGTTCGGGTCTTTGTCCTTCGGATGATTCTTCGGCGTGTGTGCATAGCTGAGGAAGAAGTATGGCTCTGATCCATCTCCCCCCGCCCCCATGGCTCCAAGCAACAACGTCTCCCCCGGTCCATGTCGATGGATCCCTCAGTGTAGAAACGCCGATTACTCAGCGGAACAGCGCGAACACGCCTGCCCGCGTCTCCCCTCAGTCGAATGCGCGAAGCCTGCTCGTCATCCCCGCCACAAATCGCTCGCCAAGGGGCGTCAGCGCACCTGATCCGGCCAGCCCTTCGACAGCCCTGGCGGCCTGTCTGCGCCGGTCGACGCACTGCGCCCGCGCCGTGCGCGCAGACTCGCCGTCCGCCGTAAGCCTCCGTACGCGCCAGAAGTCCGCCACCGCGAGCTGCGCGTACGCCTCCTGCATCAGGCCGACGAGCGGCCCCGGGCAGAGATCGTGACGGTCCAGTACCGCACCCAGCTTCATCTGCTGGAACTCGCGGATGATCACCAGTGCCAACAGGTCCGGCGAGCCGGGCCTGACCGCCCCCACCGCTCCGAAGGCTTCTCTGGAAGCGGCGCCGAAATCACCGCCGTCCGAAGCGTGCAGCGGGGTGATGGCTCGCAGGCCTGCCACCAAGCCCGGTCCGTACAACGGCAGTTGACGCTGGATCAACGACCAGGCCTCGGTCAGGTCCTCTGCCCAATTCTTCGCCTCACCGGCGGACAGGCGCTGAGCCGCGGGCCGCTCATAGGCGTCTCTCAGCGGGTCGGTGTCCTCCAACGCCACGGTCCAGCCGGGAAGTTCGACCAGTCGCACGGGCTGCCAGTGCGGAGTGAGTCCGTCAACCCCCTCCTCCCAGGCGATCCGCAGCATCCTGCCCGCAGCCCGTACGGAGAAGCCCTCGACGTCCATGGCCACCTCCGCGTGGCCGGAAACGTGTCCCAGAGTCACCGCGCCGATACCGGGCAGCCGCAGCAGTCCGTCGCTCACCGGGACGACGACTGTGACCTCGCTCCGCGCCCTCATCGCACTGGCCGCCGCGAGCTCGGCGAGACCTGCCGTGATGGTCCCCGACCCCCAGCCCTTCAGGACGCGCAGGGCCCAGGGACGCGTATACGGGTGAGCCAGCACCGCGTCCACCGCGTGTGGGGCGTCCTGGTCCAGTTGCCGCAGCAGCTCTGATGCCGCCGCCGCGGCCCTGTCGGCGACTGGGGCACGCTCGCTCACGGCGGCCAGCAGTTCCCGGTTGAGGTCGAGTTGGGCGGCCGCCAGGCGCCCCACGGTGTCCGCACTGCCGAATCCCGTGGCCAGTTCGTCGAGGTCGTCGGCTTCCCCGGATCGCAGGGGCCCGGCCGGCTGTGCCGCCGCTGTGGCTTCCCTGTCGCGGATACTCGTGATCAGTGCCATCAGATCGGGGCAGAAGACGGAGGGATTGTCGAATCCGCTTCCGGTCCGGTAGCGGTGGGCGTAGAGGCCACCGCCGCAGGAGGTGACCACCGGGCAGGCGCGGCACTGATCGCTGAGCTGCTCAACTCCGAGCTGACGGGCGAGCATTCCGGGATGCTCGAGCACCTCGTCCAAGGAGTTCGCGAAGACGTCCATGCCCGTGACAGGTGCGCCGTCATAGGCGGTCTTGAGACTGTCGGCCTGTTCGAAGGTGCCGTCGGTCTCGATGACGACAAGATCGGCGGGCGCCAGGCCCAGCGACTCGGTCAGGCTGCTCTCACCGCGCAGTGTGCGCAGCACGGAGTCGAAGATCCGCACGGGGACCGGCCGCCCGTAACCGTCCCAGCGCCGGTAGATGGCGCCGAGCCAGTCCGCGTAGGGCGTCGCCGACGCCCCCGGCCGCGGGGGTGGCACATCCCAGGTCGCATGGGGCAGAAGGAAGTCGATGCGCGGGGGACGCAGGGCGACCAGGGCGTCGTACACCGCAAGGGGGTCGTTCTCGACATCGATCGTGCACAGCAGTCCCGCAAACAGCCGCCGGTACGCTGGCCGGTTGAGGAGATCCACGGCCCGCAGCACCTGCGGATGGCTGCTGCGGCCGTCGGCATAGCGGCGATGGCGGTCGTTGGATGCCTTGTCACCGTCGAGCGATACGCCGACTTTGATGTCCAGTTCGGCGAAGAGATCGCAGAAGCGCTCGTCGAGCAACACTCCGTTGGTGTGAATGCGCAGATCCAGGGCGCACACGCCGTCCAGGGCGCCGTACAGCTCCTCGGCGGCCTTCCTTAATCGGATGGGCCCGGCCAGCAGCGGCTCCCCGCCGTGCAGCACGACCTGGACCAGCGAAAGCCGGTGGGCCCTGGCATGCTCGGCGATGCGTGCCGCCGTCTTTTCCATCGCCTTTTCAGCCATTGCCCTGGGCCGACCACGCCAGCTCGAGTCCGCGTGCTCGTAGACATAGCAGTGATCACACGCGAGATCACAACGGCTGTGCACCTTGAGCACGAACTGACTCAACGACGGGAGTGGCCGGTCCACGGCTCGGCTCCTTTCAGTCACTCAGATCGAGGACTGAAAGGCTGCACCCAACGGACGAGACCCGTCACTGACCGACAACAGTCGACGGACGGACTCGGGCAGGTCCCCACCAGCGTGGCCAATGGCCTGTTTCACCAGCGGCTCCCGATGGGTAACCTGCTGACGGGGTGCGGCCTCGGGCCTGCCGACCGCGGAGACAAGGGCAGTGTCCATTGAGCGCCTTTCAGTATGGATGGCTCATGGCACGCAGGAATGCGCACCAGTGAGACTATTGTGAATCAATACCGCTTATTCGGACATTTCGCACAACACGTGTCCCCCCTCGGCGCCAACGAATTGCAGGCGCTTTGGTTGCCGAATGCCCGACCAGGCCAGCCGTTCGGGCGACACGCGCGGGCGCGCGTACCAGAGTAAAAGGCAGTCGCCCGCCTCCGCCATGGCCTTGGCTACTCAAGACGTCTCGATTCCGAGACGTTCGACGACCACCGCACCCGGCAGCTCCGCGAACGCCTTCCCCGGCACGATCAGCTTCCCGCGGCGGCGTCCGCTTCCGATGAGCACCCACTCCGTGTCGATCACGGAGGAGTCGACCAGCAGCGGCCATTCGGCGGGCAGCCCGATGGGTGTGATGCCGCCGTACTCCATTCCGGTCTCGCCGACCGCCGTGTCCATCGAGGCGAACGACGCCTTGCGTGCGCCCAGTTGCCTGCGGACGACCCCGTTCACATCGACCCGCGTACTGGACAGGACCACACACGCCGCGAGCGTCGACTCGCCGCCGCGCTTGCCCGAGACCACCACACAGTTCGCCGACTGTTCGAGCAGCTCCCGTCCGTAGTGCTCGACGAAGGCGGCGGTGTCCGCGATCTCCGGGTCGGTGTCGACGTAGATCAGCTGCTGGGCGGGGATGTCCCCGTGCCAGGCCCGCACGGCGTCGGCGACGGGCTCGGTGAGCAGTTCGAGGCAGTCGGCAGCGGGCCAGGCATCGTCGAAAGTACCGATGGGAGCGTGCATTGGTCCACGCTAACAGCCGCTCCCACACTGGCGGTTGAGCGGCTCAGCGCGCGGGCGGGATCGAGACGGCCATGGTCATCTCCACCGGCTCGTCCCCCTCGTTGCGATAGACGTGCGGAGCGTTCGCCTCGAAGGTGGCGGAGGTGCCCGCCGGTACGGCGTGAGGCTCGCCGTCGACGACGAGGGTGAGCTCACCGGCGGTGACATGGAGCAGCTCGACCGTGCCGTCCGGGTGCGGGTCGGATTCGCTGGTGTCGCCGGGCATCAGCTTCCAGCCCCAGAGTTCGAGGGGACCGGCGCCCTCGGTGCCGACCAGCAGGGTCGTGTAGCTGCCGGACGATGTGGACCACATGCGGACTGCCTGTTCCGGGGGTACGAGGCGGACCTGCGGGCCCTGCTCGTAGTCGAGGAGTGTGGTGATGCTGACGCCGAGGGCGTCCGCGAGCTTCACCGTGGTCCCGACGCTCGGATTCGTCCGCGCCTGCTCGATCTGGATGATCATGCCCCGGCTGACCCCTGCCCGGGCGGCCAGGGCATCGAGCGTGAACCCCCGCTCGCCGCGCCAGCGCTTGAGATTGCGGGCGAGCGACTGGGTGAGCTGATCGAGGTCCGACACATTCCGTCCAACTGTCCGGCCGTCCAATATTCTGGATGACAGAGTTCAATACATTGCACTACCGTGTGGTGCACCCAAACGTTCACTGCACTGTACTGCGAGGCCCGCCATGACCGCACTGTTCGCCCTGGCCACCAGCCTCCTGTGGGGTCTGGCCGACTTCGGCGGCGGACTGCTGACGCGACGCATGCCGGCCCTCACGGTCGTCGTCGCCTCGCAGGCGATCGCGGTGGTGGTACTCGGCGCGATCGTCATCGCCACCGGCGGCTGGGCGGAGGCCGGACCGCAGCTCTGGTACGCCGTCGCGGCCGGTGTCGTCGGCCCCGTGGCGATGCTCGCCTTCTACAAAGCGCTCGCCCTCGGGCCGATGGGTGTCGTCTCCCCGCTCGGCTCGCTTGGCGTCGCCGTGCCCGTCGGCATCGGTCTGATCCTCGGCGAGCGGCCCGGGCTGCTGCAGTTTGCAGGCATCGCCGTCGCCGTGGCCGGAATCGTGCTGGCGGGCGGACCCCAGCTGCGCGGTGCGCCGGTGCAGCGTCAGGCCATCCTGCTGACCCTCCTCGCCGCCTTCGGCTTCGGCGCGGTGATGGCCCTGATCTCCGAGGCGTCGACCACGATCACCGGTCTCTTCCTCGCACTGTTCGTGCAGCGCGTCACCAATGTGACGGTCGGCGGCGCGGCCCTGTTCGTATCGGTGAAGCGCGGGGCGCGGGCCCTGCCCGAGGACGGCGGGATGCGGATCGTCTGGGCCTCGATCCCGGCGCTCGCCTTCGTCGGCCTCGCCGACGTCGCGGCCAACGGCACCTACTCCATCGCCGCGCAGCACGGCCCCGTGACCATCGCCGCCGTACTCGCGAACCTCTACCCGGTGGTGACGGTCCTCGCCGCGCTCGTCCTGCTCAAGGAACGGCTGCGTGCGGTCCAGGCGACGGGCGCGGGGCTCGCGCTGGTGGGCACGCTCCTGCTGGCCACGGGCTGACCGCCGCCCCCGCGGTCAGCTCTCCTCCAGCTCCGCGAGCGCCAGCAGCTGCTCGGAGGTGATGCCTTCCGGGATCGGCACGGGAGCGGGCGTGCGCAGCGGGGGCTGCCAGCCGCGGACCGGGTCCCAGCTGCGTACGACCCGGGCGGGAGCCCCGGCGACCACCGAGTGGTCGGGGACCTCGCCGCGGACGACAGCGCCCGCCGCGACCACCACATTGCGGCCGAGCCGCGCGCCGGGAAGGATCACCGCACCGGTGCCCAGCCAGCAGCCGGGACCGATCTCGACCGGCTCGGTGCGGGGCCACTGCTTGCCGACCGGCTCATGGGGATCGTCGTAGCTGTGGTTGGTCGAGGTGATGTAGACATACGGCCCGCAGTACGTGTCCGAGCCGATCGTCACCCTGGTGTCGGCGATGACATGGCTGCCGCGGCCCAGGACGACACCGTCACCGAGCGTCAGTATGGGGTCGGCGCCGAGGTCGAGACCGGGCATCATCCCCGCGGTGAGGGTGACCTGTTCGGCGATGATGCAGTGGTCGCCGAGCTCGATCCACGCCTCGCCGAAGACGGTGCCCTGCGGGAAGGCGAGCCGGGTGCCGGAGCCGAGCCGGCGAAAGCGCAGTGGGCCGGGGTGCTCCGCCGTGACTGCGCCTGTTTCCTGCACCCAGCGCCAGCCGCGCTGGACGGCGCGCGTGAGGACGCGCCGCCGCCAGGCGGCCAGCGATGAGAACGTGTTTCTGTTCCGGGGCACCCGCACACGGTAGTCGGCCCGCCCGGCCTGATCACGGCCGCGCGCTGTGATGTTCGCCCCACGCCGCGTCACACAAGGGTATTGATCAGCCGTCAGGGACGACAGGCTGTGCCCGGGGCCGGACCCCTCTGTCTGGACGAGGCGGCCACCGCGGTGGGGACGTGGCCCGCGCTCGCCCCGGCCTTCCGGCATCCCGGGCACAGCACCGAAGCGGGCACTCTGACTGCCGCTACAAGACACGGCAACGGTGCGATCCGCATTCCGGTGCCTGGAAGGTATGCCGCAGGCGGACGAGCGCCTATCCGTGAACGCGATCTACGGATACGCAAAAAAATCAGACCGGGCGGCTGTTCCTCGACCGGCTGAGCTGCTGCCGGGACTGCGATTCGAGCTTCCGGCGGGCCCGGGAGACATGCTGCTCCACGGTACGCGGCGACAGATGCAGCGTAGCGGCGATCTCACGGTTGGTGAGCCCCGCGGATGCCAGGTCCACGACCTCCTGCTCACGCGGGGAGAGCTGGTCCCCGTAGCTCGGGCGCCCGCGGGGGCGCTGCTCGGGGGCGGGCTGATGGGCTCGGAGCGTCGCCCGTACGCGTGCCGCGTCCCAGCCCGCCCCCAGGTCGGTCAGTTGCTGCACGCACAGGGCCAGTTCCTCGACGGCAGCGGCTGCTTCGGTGCCCCGGCCCGCCTCCAGCACGCACTGCGCGGCGGCCTCGGTGGTGAGGATGGCCACGTACGGGCGGGGCATCTCGGTGTACAGGGCCGCTGCTTCACGGAAGTGGGGCACCGCCCGGGCCGGCTCGCCCGCCGTCTCCAGCAGGACGCCACGGCACCACTGGAGTGCGGCCGCGGCCGCCGGTACGAGATTGCCTTTCAGGCCCGCCTCGAACTCGGCGACCATGTCCGAGGCCAGCTGCGCCCGGCCCGCGCGTGCGGTCGCCTCGACGGCCCAGGGCGCGAGCTCCGAGGCCCAGACCCAGACGCCCTTGTCACGCAGTCGGTCCCAGGCGTCGGCCGCCTCGGAGGCCGCGGTGTCGATGTCGCCGCGGGCGATGGCGGTACGCACCAGCGCACCGGCGGCGGCGGCCACATGCGGCAGCGGTGAGCCGACGGGCAGCGGATGCCCGTCGCCCGACAGCCATGCCGCCATCTGCTGCCACTCGCCCTGGGCCAGGGCGAGCATGCCGAGGACGATCCGGGCGTCGGCCGCCGGCCCGGGCATGACGCCCGTCTCGGCGACGAAGGCCCGCGCCCGGGCGGCAAGCCCCTCCCACCGGCCGTTGATCCAGTCCAGCAGGAGGACGCTGCCACGCCCGTCCTGTTCGACGTACGAGGCTCCGCTGCGGGCCGCCAGATCCAGCCCCTCTTCCAGCAGGTCCCCCACGCGCTGCAGATGTCCCAGCCACAGGGAGGCGTCCGCCGCGTTCACCAGCCCGCGCGCCACGTGCGGGAGCCGGTCGGGGTGATCGGTCTCCTCGCGCAGCCGCTCCAGCACGTCCCAGGCCGTGGGGTCCCCGATCTCCAGCTGTACGGCGATGCAGTTGGCGGCGACCGCCGTGCGCACTTCGGGGTCGTCGCTGCGGGCCGCCATCTTCTGGACCTTCTCCAGCCAGTGCAGATTGCGTTCCAGCGGGACCGCGGACATCACGGGCATGGCGAGCGCCGACATGGCGCGCGCGGCGAGGGCCGGACGTTCCGCCAGCTCGTCGGCCGCCTGCTCCAGTTCCACCCAGCCCTGCAGGCCCATACCGGCCTGGTTGTACAGGACGAGTCCCAGGTCGAGCCTGATCTGACCGCGTACGGCCGGGGGCAGGGACTGGTCGTCGAGGATCTGGCGCAGCACCTCGACGGTCTGGTCGGTGTGCAGCCCGAGCACCGCGCTGTGGGCCAGCAGCGGCGCGAGCCTGGCACGCACCTCGCGCGGGACCGACGGGTGGGACAGGGCGTGTTCCAGCAGGTCCATCGCCGTCTGGTGCTCGCCGGCCTCGGCACACTGCTCTGCGGCACGCTCGACTGCCTTCAGCCAGCCGCGCAGCTGACCGCCGCGGTGCCGGTGGGTGGCGAGCCGCGCCCAGGGCACGGGGTGGCGACGGGCGAGGACGGCGGCGGCCCGGCGGTGCATGTCCTGGCGCAACGGCCCGGGGAGCTCCTCGTAGACGGCCGTGCCGGCGAGCGGTGAGGGGAATCCGTACACATCACTGCCGGTCTCCTGGAGTACGGCTCCGCGCAGGGCGGCCATCAGTGCCTCGCGGCCGGTCTCGGCGGGCAGCGCGGCGACCGCGTACAGGTCATCGGCGCTGCCGGGCTCGTCCAGTACCGCCGCCGCGCGCGGGACGGCCCGGTGCTCCGGTGACAGCGCGGCCAGGCGGCCGAGGACCAGTTCGGCCAGCCGTACGGGAGTGCCCGTGGCGTCCACGTCCCGTGCCGTGTAGCGCTCCTTCGGGCCGCACACGTCCTCCAGCTGGCGCACCAGGTCGACGACGACCTGCGGGACTCCCGCGGAGCGCTCGTGGATGCGGGCGACCAGTTCCGGCGGGCAGCTTTCGGGGCCCAGCCGCTCCTCGACCAGCCGGCGCACCTCGTCGGCGTCCAGTGGTTCGCGTCGTATGCGCAGCAGGGACAGCCCGGCCGGGTAGCTCACAGGTCTGCCCAGCACCAGACCGGGTTCGGCCAGCTCCTCGGGCCGGTAGACCAGCACGGCCGCGAGTCCCGCGGGCGGCCGTTCCAGCAGCCGCCGCAGCAGGTCCTGGCTGCCCGGGTCGGCGCGGTGCACGTCTTCGGCGATCAGCAGTACGGGGCCGCCGGATTCGACCAGGGACGCCAGTTCCACGGCCAGCGCGGCGGCGTCCGGACAGATCCGCGGCGACTGCGGGGGCGGCTCGATACGGGTGCGCCCGGTGGTCCGGTCGTTGCCCGTCTCGGGGCGGGGCGGATGGGCCGGGTGATGTGCCAGTGCGGTGCCGGAAGCGGTGAAGGTCAGGACGACGCGTGGGCGCGGGCCCGTCTCGGAGGCATCGAGCAGCCGGTCGACCAGTCGGCTCTTGCCGGTTCCTGCCTTTCCTTCGATCAGGAGCAGGGCCGGCTGGCGAGTGGGACGGTCGAGGGTCTGTTTCAGCCACCTTTCCCAGGCGTCGTCACCGAGCGTGTTCACCGGCTCACCCTCCTCGACATTTCCGGGCATTTCATTTCTTTAGGTATCCGTACTTCAGTCTCCCCAATTGCGCCGAGTGTGCGCTGCCCACGAGGTTAGACCCAGCGCCCGGGCACCACCTGGGCAAAAGGAGCCGACAGTGATCGCATCAGCAGAGGAGTCCCCCCACCGTCCGCCTTCCGGCCGGATGCCGTATGGCGGAATTTCGGGACTGGCCCAGTGTGCGATGTCGGCGACGCCGGAAGCCGCGCGCACGCTGAGGCACTTCGCCCGCGCCGTCGCGCAGCGGTGGCGACTGCACGACGACTTCCACGAGGCACTTGCGGTGATCGTCACCGAGCTGGTCAGCAATGTGGTGCTGCACAGCGGCAGCTCGTGGGTCGCAGTGGCCATCAGGGTCCGCGGGAACACCCTGACGACCGAGGTCAGGGACGGCGGCAGCTGGAAGCACCGCTCAGTACGGCGGCAGGAGCCGCTGGACGCCCACGCCGACCTCGGTCATGGTCTCCGGCTCGTCGACGCGTTCGCGACACGGACCACCACGCGCAGGCTGGAAGCCGGCAGCGTGGTGGCGGCCGAGATTGTCATGCCCGCCTCTTCCGGCGGACCCCCGGTGTAGCGGCCTGCGGCCGCGTCGAGCGGACGGGAACCCGGCGGGACTTCAGCCGGTTTCCGTCGCCTCGCGATGCCCCTTGGCCAGCAGCAGATACATCGAGGCGTTGAGCTTGATGCCCTCCCGCTCCTCCTCGGTCAGCTCACGCTTGACCCTTGCGGGCACGCCCGAGACGAGCGAGCCGGGCGGTACGCGCATCCCCTGCGGTACGAGCGCCTGCGCGGCAATCAGCGAACCGGCGCCGATGTGCGCGCCGTTGAGGACGGTGGCGCCCATGCCGACCAGTACGTCGTCCTCGACGGTGCAGCCGTGCAGCACGGCATTGTGGCCGACGGAGACGCGCTCGCCGACGGTGACCGGGAAGCCGGGGTCGACGTGGACCGTGCAGTTGTCCTGGATGTTGGTGTCGGCGCCCAGGACGATCGGGCCGCAGTCCGCGCGCAGCACCGTGTGGTACCAGACGCTGGAGCCCGGGGCCATGGTGACCTCACCGATCACGACGGAAGTGGGAGCGGTGAAGGCGTCGGGCGCGATGCTCGGCTCCTTGCCGCCCACTGCCGCGATCAGTGCCTTTCCTGCTGCCATCGCCGTCTCTCCTCGGTTCTTCTCGTCAGTCCTTCGCGTATTGCGGGTCAGTCGGAGGCGGGCACGGGCTCCGGCTCGGCCTTCGCCTGCGCGGCCGCCTTCTTGGCACGGCTCTTGAGCACCAGCATCGAGGTGAGGCCGATCAGCACGGCGAGGACGAGCCCCAGCCAGGAGAACCGCTTGAGCCAGGCCTCGGCGACCACACCCACGGAGTAGATGACGGCGGTCGTACCGCCCGCCCAGAGGATGCCGCCGAAGACGTTGGCGATGAGGAACTTCCAGTACGGCATGCGCAGCACGCCCGCGAGCGGCCCGGCGAAGATACGCAGCAGGGCGACGAAGCGGCCGAAGAAGACGGCCCACATGCCCCACTTCTCGAAGGACCGCTCCGCCATGGCGATCTGCGCCTCACCGAAGTGCTTGGGGAACTTCCCGCCGAGCCAGGCCAGCAGAGGTCTGCCGCCCTTGCGCCCGATGGCGTAGCCGATGGAGTCGCCGATGATCGCGCCGGCCGAGGCACAGGCGCCGAGGATGTACGGATTGATCTCGCCGTGCTGCGAGGCGAGCAGGGCAGAACTGACGAGGACGATCTCGCCCGGCAGCGGAATGCCGAGGCTCTCAAGGCCGATGACCACCCCCACCAGGAGGTAGATGCTGACCGCAGGGACGGTCTCGAGCCACTCCTGGACGTGCAACGCCGGTTCCTCCCGAGGTCACCGGGCGCGGGCTCCCCGGCGTGCGCCCGCGTCGGCGCACGCCGGGCAGCCTACCTCGGGCGCTCAGGCAGTGCGCTCACGCGGTGTGCGGCAGTGAGCTCGGGCAGTGAGCTCGGCCGCCACGCTCAGGCGTTGGGGCGCAGCGTCCACACGATCGTCATCTCGCCGGTCACCGCGCCGTCCGCGCGCTGGATGGCGATCTCGACGGGGAACTCCGGGCGCTCCCCCGCGTCCAGTTCGGCGACGACATCGGCGATCGGGCGGCCGAGCGTGGCGGTCGCGGTGACGACGCCCATCGCCAGCTTCTTGTAGCCGATTTCCGCCTTGACGGCGAGCGGTACGGCACGGTTCATCTGGTCGCCGAAGGCGGCGATGACGATGGCACCGCTCGCGGTCTCGGCGAGTGTGAACATCGCTCCGGCGTGCGGTCCGCCGACATGGTTGTGGAAGTCGCCCTGGTCCGGCATGCGGACGACGGCCCGCTCAGCGGTGGTCTCAAGGAACTCCAGGTTGAGGGTCCGGGCCATGGGGACCGTGGCGGCGAGCATCTCGCCGACTGACATCTGATCAGCGCTCATGGACGGCGATGTTACCCATGAGTAGCAGTATTGGCCATCCCCTGGCGGGGGCGGACGTGGCACCCGTGGCACCGCACCTCTATCGTTACTCGCCATGTGGCCAGGACAGCAGCCGCCCGGGGGCGAGCAGAACCCGCAGGACCAGAACCCGTACCAGCAGCCGGGGTACCAACAGCCGAATCCCTATCAGCAGCCGGGATACCAGCAACCGGGTTACCAGCAGCCCAATCCGTACCAGCAGCCGACGGTGCCGCAGTACGCCGTGCCCGGCCAGCCGCCCGGTGCGCCGCAGCCGCCGCAGGACGACAAGAAGAAGACGACCATCGTCGCGATCGTCGCGGCCACGGCTGTCGTCGCGGCCGCGGTCGTCACCGGCGTCATCGTGCTCAAGGACGACGACAAGGGCACCAGCGACGAGGGCAGCAAGGTCGGCGCCTCGAAGACGCCCACCGCCAACAAGCCCAGCACGGCGCCCGCTTCACCCACCGAGAACCCGCGCGGCGGCGAGGACGCCAAGCCGCTCATCGCGGGCTGGAAGGTCGTCACCAACCCCAAGCGCGGCACCCAGTTCGACGTCCCGCCCACCTGGGAAGTCGCCGGCTCCAGCGTGAGCACCTTCTTCGAGGACGAGAAGAAGAACGACGGCTCGCCCGTCGTCGTCATGTCGGCCCCGGCCCACTACAAGTCCAAGTGGTGCACGTTCGACACCGACAAGGACGGCAAGCCCGAGCAGTGGGGCCTGAGCTCGACCGGCACCAAGGGCGGCAAGGGCGCGACCGACACCGCCACCGGCGCCTACAACGAGGCGGGCAACTGGGTCTGGGCTGGTTACGCGCAGAAGGAGCCCAAGGGCACGGTCAAGATCACCAAGGCGAAGCCCTACACCACCAAGTCCGGGCTCACCGGCAGCGTCGCCACGGCCACCGCGCTCGGCGTGAAGAAGACCAACAAGTGCAGCACCGACGGCAAGTCGATCGCGTTCACCTTCAAGAACAGCAAGGGTGACTTCGCGAGCTGGGTCCTGTACGCCAACACCGGTGTCAAGGACGAGGTCCCGGACGCGACCATCGCGCAGATCCTGAGCACGGTCCGGCTGGCGGGAACGCCCACCGACTGATCCGTTCGGCAGTGCGGCCGGCAGCGGGTCTGTCCGGCCGCCTCACCCGATGCTGAAGGCGCCGTCGGGCGGCTCGGGTGACGCCACCGCGTCCGCGTCCCGTACGACCTTCGCGTCCCCGATGAGCCGGGTCAGCGATGAGCCGTGCTCCAGCCGCGCCGGAAAGGCGTCGGCGGAGGTGCGGCGGGCGAGGGGCGCCGTGTCGATGGGGGTCTGCGAGGCGAGCAGCAGCGCGTTGCCGAATCGCCGCCCGCGCAGCACGGAGGGTTCGGCGATCAGCGCCAGCTCCGTGAACACCGAGGCGAATGTGGCGAGTTGGGAGCGCAGGAAGGCGAAGGGCGCGCCGTCGGCCAGGTTGGCGGCGTAGATTCCGCCGGACCGCAGGACGCGTTCGGCGGCACGCGCGTACTCGACCGATGTGAGATGGGCGGGTACGCGCGAGCCGCCGAAGACATCGCCGATCAGTATGTCCACGGAGTCCGCGGGAGCCGCCTCGACCCAGGCGCGGGCATCTGCGCCGTGCACCTCGATCCCCGATCCCGCGGGCAGCGGCAACTGCTCGGCGACCAGCGCCAGCAGTCCGCGGTCCGCCTCCACGACGTCCTGGCGCGAGCCGGGCCGGGTCGCGGCCACATAACGCGGCAGGGTCAGCGCCCCGCCGCCCAGATGCAGCACGTCGACAGGGACGCCCTCGTCCGCGGCGCAGTCGACGACATGACCGAGGCGCTGCGCGTACTCGAACTCCAGGTGGGTGGGCGCGTCCAGGTCGACATACGACTGGGGCGCACCGTCCACCGTCAGCAGCCAGGCCCGGTCCCGGTCGATGTCCGGCATCAGTTTGGCGGTGCCGCGGTCAACCTCGCGGATGACGGGTAGCTGCTCGTTCACCGTCTCATTGTGCCCACACCGCGGCGACGGCCTTGACGTGCGCGGCGGCCTGGGCCAGCCCGGTACGGGCGGCGGGGGCACGCAGCGCCGGGTCCAGCCGGCCGCGGCCGATGACCTTCCTGGCGGCGGCATCCGGGGTGATGACCTCGACACGGGCGCCCGCCGCGGCGAGCTGCGCGGCCTGGGCGCGGGGGGAGGCCATGGCCTTCGTGCCGTAGGCGATGGGCGCGAGGACGACCACCCGCTCGTAACCGGCGGCGAGATGGGCATTGGCCGTGGTGTGCACGCCCCCGTCGATCCACCTGCGGCCATCGATGGTCACCGGCGGCCAGACACCGGGGACCGCGCAGCTGGCCGCCACGGCGTCGACGAGCGGTACCCCGCTGTCCTTGTCGTACGTCGTCAACGCGCCCGTGAGCGCGTCGACGGCGGTGACGAGCAGGCGCCGCTCCGGCCATGTGTGTGAGAGGAGCCGCCGGGCGATCACCTCGCGGCGGGACGCCTCGTCGCCGGTGTCGCGGGCGAGTGCCAACCTGCCGAGCTTGCGTCCGTACTCCTCGGGTGTACGGGACGAGAGGATCGCCCGTGCGTACGTCAGCGTCATCGAAAGACCGAACCGGGCGGCACTCTCGCCTTCCGGAGGGGCGAGCTGGCGCTCGTACAGCCCGGCGAGGCCCAGCCTGCCGGAAGCGACCTGGGCGGCGACGACCGCGCCCGCGGAGCTGCCGACGAGGAGGTCGGCGGTGGTCAGATCCACG
Source organism: Streptomyces sp. NBC_00885 (assembly GCF_045207475.1). NCBI lineage: Bacteria > Bacillati > Actinomycetota > Actinomycetes > Kitasatosporales > Streptomycetaceae > Streptomyces > Streptomyces sp. NBC_00885. The sequence continues at coordinate 7,426,325 of NZ_CP108796.1, read as the reverse complement.
CCCGCGCGGGCGAGTCCGTGGAGGATGCCGATCTCCCAGCCCACGCCGGTGATTCCGCCGGCGCCGAGTACAACTGCCGTGTCAGCCATGGGAGTCAGTCTGGCGCGACCGCGTCCCGCGGTGTGCGGCGGGGCTGGGACGCGGGGACTGACGCCCCCACGCCCCCGGGGCGCCGGCCTTCGCGGCGACGCGGGCGCCGGTGGGGGAAGCGCAGGCCGCACCCCCGGGGACGCCGGCTTCGCGGCCCGAATCACGCACGCCGCTGCCTGGCCGATCGCCTCCCGCAGGGTGCAAGAGGCGGCCGTGGGGGCTGACGCCCTACCGCGGGGGCGCCGACTCCGCGGTGCACCTCGCATCCCCGCCAGGTGGGAACGGGCGCCGCCCTCCCGCGGGTGCGGGCGGGCAGAGAAGCGGACGCCGACGCCGCGGCCCATCGCGGCGGGTACCGGATACCGCCTCCTGGGGTGCGGCGGGGTGGGACGGGGGCTGACGCCCCCACGCCCCCACCGCCAGCCTCGTCGCGCGGCTCGCGCCAAGCCGCGCGGCGAAACCGACCGCACCTCGCCGCCCGCCGAACCGGCGCTCCCTCCCGCAGGGTGCAGGAGGCGGGACGCGGCAGCCGGCGACACGCTGCCGCCCCGCGCAGCCGGCGCGCCTCGCCGCCGCGGCCCACCCCGCAGTCACACCAGTTCCGTCACCGTCCCCGCGCCCACCGTGCGGCCGCCCTCGCGGATCGCGAAGCCGAGGCCCGGCTCCAGGGGGATGTCGCGGCCCAGCTCCACGGTCATCGTGACCGTGTCGCCGGGCCGGGCGACCGCCACCTCGCCGAGGTCGACGTCGCCGACGACGTCCGCCGTGCGGATGTAGAACTGCGGCCGGTAGCCGGTGGAGACCGGCGTCGTACGGCCGCCCTCCCGGGTGGACAGGACGTACACCTGCGCCGTGAAGCGCCGACTCGGCACGACGCTGCCGGGCGCCGCCACCACATGGCCGCGCCGGACCGCGTCACGCGCCATGCCTCGCAGCAGCAGGGCGACGTTGTCACCGGCCTCCGCGGACTCCATCGGCTTGCCGAAGGTCTCCAGACCCGTGACGACCGTCTCGGTGTCCGCGCCGAGGACCTGGACGCGGTCGCCGACGCGGACCGTGCCCCGCTCGACGGCGCCGGTGACGACCGTGCCGCGCCCGGTGATGGTGAGCACGTTCTCCACCGGGAGCAGGAACGGCGCGTCCGTGTACCTGACGGGCATCGGCACATACGTGTCGACGGCGTCGAGCAGCGCATCGACGGCGGCCGTCCAGCGTGGGTCGCCCTCCAGCGCCCTGAGCCCGGAGACCCGTACCACCGGCGCGGCATCCCCGCCGTACCCATGGGCCGTCAGCAGCTCGCGGACCTCCAGCTCCACCAGGTCGGTGAGCTCGTCGTCGCCCGCGTCCGCCTTGTTCAGGGCGACGACGATGTGGTCGACGCCCACCTGGCGGGCGAGCAGGACATGCTCTGCGGTCTGCGGCATGACCCCGTCGAGCGCCGAGACGACGAGGATCGCCCCGTCCAGCTGCGCGGCTCCGGTGACCATGTTCTTGACGTAGTCGGCATGGCCCGGCATGTCCACGTGCGCGTAATGCCTGGTGTCGGTCTCGTACTCGACGTGCGCGATGTTGATGGTGATGCCGCGCTGCGCCTCCTCGGGAGCCCGGTCGATCCGGTCGAACGGCACGAAGGTGCCGGTCCCGCGCTCGCTGAGGACCTTGGTGATGGCGGCGGTGAGTGTGGTCTTGCCGTGGTCGACGTGGCCCATGGTGCCGATGTTGAGGTGCGGCTTGGTGCGCACGTATGCCGTCTTGGGCATGGCTGTTTCCTCGGTTTCCTCGGAACTCGAAGCGTGGTGGGACCCCTGGGCCTTGCCGACCCTCCCCCTGTGGGGTCCGCCGGACGATCCGGGAAGGGTCAGCTTCGGGCGCTGTCGAGGGGCGCTGCGGCAGCGACGGCTGCGGCCGCTGCGGGGAATGCGGCAGCCTTCGGCGCGTCCGCGACTGCGGACGGCGCTGCGAGGAAGGCGTACCGGAACATGTCGACGATGATCGCTCAGGGCGCTTCGCCGCGTCGAACGGTTTTCCCCGCGCGGGAGTTGTACCTGTTCAGCAGGTCACACGTTCTTGAGCGCCTCGCGTACGGACAGCGGCGCGAGCCGGTCCCGGTGCCGCTCGACGAAGTCGCGTACCGCGTCGGCATCGGTCTTGGCGTACTCGCGCAGGCACCAGCCGATCGCCTTGCGGATGAAGAAGTCGGGGTGGTCGGCGCGGCGCAGGCAGTAGGCGAAGAGCCGTTCCGTGTCGGTCGCGTCCTTGTAGCGGAGCTGATGGAGCAGCGCGGTGCGCGCGACCCACAGGTCGTCGTCCTCGATCCAGCTGTCCATGACGGACCTCAGCCCGGGATCGGCGCTCACGAGCGGTCCGGCGACATGTGCGGCGAGCGCGTCGACGGTGTCCCACCACGAGACGGTGACGACGAGATGGCGTACGACCGGCAGCAAACCGGAGGAGCAGCGCTTCACATGACGGCGCAGATAGTCGACGGCGAAGTAGTGATACTCGCGCTCGGGCAGCTCCCAGCAGCGCAGGGCGATCGCGGTGCAGTCGGCCTCGTCGGGGACGGCGGTGCCGTCGAGAACGCTGCGGGAGAGCTCGCGGCGGGTGCCGGTGTAGAGCCCGAGGAAGGGCGCGATGCCCTTCATGTACGCGGCGGCCGACTCGGCCCTGACCGCATCGGCGCCGGTCGGGTACACGGCGGTGAGGCGCGCAAGGACGGTGTCGGCGAGCTCGCTGTGCGGGACGGCGGGCGGGTGGACCGGGGTCATGCGGCTCACATTACGGCGATCACATCCCGTGTCGGTTACTCTCCCCGGATGCTCGACCCCGTCCCCCGGCCCGCATCGGGCCTCGCCGTGCGCTGCACGAGGGCGCTGTTCTCCCCGTGGTCGCGGCTGTCGCTGCTCGTGGCGATGCTGGCCGCCGCCGCGGTGACGGTGGTGTTGTACGAGCCGCAGCGGCTGCTCTCGGCGGGCTGGCCGCCGCAGCTGAGCGGGGCTGCCGCGGTCGTGCTGTTCGGCGTCGCGTACGGGGCGTGCACCGCGGCCTTCGTGCCGCGCCCGCTGCTCAATCTGGCGGCGGGCGCGCTCTTCGGCTCGCAGGCCGGGTTCGTCTCGGCCCTTGCCGGAACGGTGCTGGGTGCGGGTATCTCGTTCGCGCTGGGGCGACTGCTCGGGCAGGACGCGCTGCGGCCGCTGCTGCGGGGGCGCTGGCTGAAGGCGGCCGACACCCAGCTGAGCAAGCACGGCTTCCGCTCGATGCTGGCGGTGCGGCTCTTCCCCGGCGTGCCCTTCGCCGCGGCGAACTACTGCGCCGCCGTCTCCCGTATGCGCTATGTCCCTTTTCTGCTGGCGACGGCAATCGGCTCGATCCCGAACACGGCGGCCTATGTGGTCGCGGGCAGCCGGGCGGGCTCGCCGACGTCCCCGGCGTTCCTGATCGCGATGGGCTTCATCGTGGTGACGGGGCTGGCCGCGGCCTGGGTCGCCTGGTGCAAGCGGCACCGGCTGCGAGGGCGTTAGACCGGGCACACAGACGGTCAGGGGCAAGGTATTGCTGGACCCGGGCTTACGGTCCATGGCTCCCCGCTGCCTCATCTGCTCGCCACCACCGCCCAGTTGGCGTGGGAGGAGTGGACTGCGCGCGGGGCCGCGCACCAAGGCGTGGGCCACGTCCGGCCGTTGAACGGGGGACGTCGTCGCCGGAATCGCGGACGGTGGCTCGCGGCTCCAGAGACGCCGACGGGGCGGGGCCCGGTGCGGGCGCTGACAGGGGCTGCGAGATTGCCGCCGATCGGGGGACGCTAGGCTTCCTGAGACCTGGCGCATGATCGGGAACGCTACGCGCCGTCAGACCGTGATCATTTCTTGGGTGGCGTAGTTTTCGATGTCTTGGTTCGAATCATTCATCCTCGGGCTCGTCCAGGGACTGACCGAGTTCCTGCCGATCTCCTCCAGCGCGCATCTGCGGCTCACCGCCGCTTTCGCCGGCTGGGAGGACCCGGGCGCCGCCTTCACCGCGATCACCCAGATCGGCACCGAGACGGCCGTCCTCATCTACTTCCGCAAGGACATCGCACGCATCGTCTCCGCCTGGTTCCGTTCCCTGACGAACAAGGAGCTGCGCAGTGACCACGACGCCCAGATGGGCTGGCTGGTCATCGTGGGCTCGATCCCGATCGGTGTGCTCGGCGTCACGTTCAAGGACCAGATCGAGGGCCCGTTCCGGGATCTGCGGCTGATCGCGACGACCCTGATCGTGATGGGCATAGTCCTCGGCATCGCCGACCGTCTTGCCGCCCGTGACGAGCAGGGCGGCAAGCACCGGGCCGCCAAGCAGCGCAAGACGCTGCAGGAACTGAGTGTCAAGGACGGTCTGATCTACGGTGCCTGCCAGGCGATGGCCCTGATTCCGGGCGTCTCGCGCTCGGGCGCGACCATCAGCGGCGGTCTGCTGATGGGCTACACGCGCGAGGCGGCGGCTCGCTACTCGTTCCTGCTGGCCATCCCGGCCGTACTGGCCTCGGGCGCCTTCGAGCTGAAGGACGCGAGCGAGGGCGGGCATGTGGACTGGCCGCAGACCTTCTTCGCGACGATCATCGCCTTCGCCGTGGGCTACGCGGTGATCGCATGGTTCATGAAGTTCATCACTACGAAGAGCTTCATGCCCTTCGTGATCTACCGCATTCTGCTGGGAATCCTGCTGTTCATCCTGGTCGGAACGGATGCGCTGAGCCCGCACGCGGGTGAGTCGGGCGGCTGAGGCGCGTTGACGCGGGACTGACGGCTGTCGTACCCAGGCCTTAGCCTGTCTGCATGTCCCCCTTGTCCCGCGAGTCAGAAACCGCGTTGTCCGCCGCCGAGCTCAATGCCCGGATCCGAGAGCTATGGGCGGACGGCGAGCTGCCCGACGACCGGCGCCCGGAGTACGAGGCACTGGTGGTGGAGTGGGCCGCGGCCGCGCTCGGGGACGTGCAGCACGCCGCCTAGGTCAGGCCTAGGTCCTGTCCGGTCGATCAGGCCGGCGAGCCCGGCAAGATCGGCCGGACAGGGCCTGAGCGCAGGGCGGGCAGGCCAGGAGCGCTCGGCTTGATCGGGGGCTCGGCTAGCCTGAGTGCACAATGAACCGTTTGACGACGTCATGGGGCGGCTTCGAGCTCGCCCGCTTCCCCGAGGACCCCCGCGACACCCTCCGCGCCTGGGACGCCGCCGACGAGTACCTTCTGCGGCAGCTCAAGGGGATCGACGACGCCGCGCCCACGGACCTGAACGGCACGCTGGTCGTCGTCGGGGACCGCTGGGGCGCCCTCGCCACCTCGCTCGCAGCCCACCGGCCCGTACAGATCACGGACTCCTTCCTCGGCCAGGAGGCGACCCGGGCGAATCTGGCCCGCAACGGCATCGACGTGGACGCGGCATGCCTCCGGTCGGTCAGGGACCTGCCGCCGGAGCGTATCGACGTACTGCTGATCCGGGTGCCCAAGAGCCTCGCGCTGCTGGAGGACCAGCTGCACCGCCTCGCGCCCGCCGTGCACGCGGACACGGTCGTCATGGGCACCGGGATGGTCAGCGAGATCCACACCTCGACGCTGAAGCTGTTCGAGCGGATCCTCGGCCCGACCAGGACCTCGCTCGCGGTGAAGAAGGCGCGGCTCATCTTCTGTACGCCCGACCCCAGACTCTCCCGCACCCCGAGCCCCTGGCCGCTGCGCTATGCGCTGCCCGGCGACGTGGGCGTGCTCGCGGGCCGGAGTGTCACCAATCACGCGGGCATCTTCTGCGCCGAGCGCCTCGACATCGGCACCCGTTTCTTTCTGCGCAGCCTGCCGAAGCGAAACGGTCCGGAGCGGGTCGTCGACCTGGGCTGCGGCAACGGCGTGGTCGGCACGGCGGCCGCACTGGCCAATCCGGCGGCCTCGGTGACTTTCATCGACGAGTCGTTCTCGGCGGTCTCCTCGGCCGAGGCGACGTACCGCGAGAACGTCCCGTCGGACACGAAGGCGGAGTTCCTGGTGGGCGACGGTCTGTCGGGTGTGCCGGACGCGTCCGTCGATCTGGTGCTGAACAATCCGCCGTTCCACTCGCACCGGGCGACGACGGACACGGCCGCCCGCCGGATGTTCGGCGAGGCCCGCCGCGCCCTGCGGCCCGGGGGCGAGCTCTGGGTCGTCGGAAACCGCCATCTCGGCTATCACCTGAGACTGCGCCGCCTGTTCGGGAACTGCGAAGTCGTCGCCGGCGACCCGAAGTTCGTGGTGCTGCGGGCCGTCAGGCAGTAGGACAGAGCCTCCGGCCGCCCGGCTCAGCGGCCCAGGCCGTCGGCGCCGTCCTGCCACTCGGCGTACGGAACGCGGGAGATCTCGCGTACGACTCCGAGCGGTGCCCATTCGTCCTTGCCGAGCCGGGTGAGCGGCGCCAGCTTCGTCACCTCGGGGTGCCCGCCCGCCATCACTTCCTTGCTGACCGCGGCATGGACGACGCGGCCGAAGACGACCGTCGAGTCGCCGAGTCGTACGGTGCTGTGCAGTTCGCATTCGAGGGCCACCGGCGATGCCGCTACGCGCGGAGGCTTCACGCGCAGGCTCGTCTCGCGGGCGATGCCCACCGCGTCGAACTCGCTGATGCCACGCGGAAAGTCGGTGGCGGTGGCGTTGATCTGCTCGAAGAGCGGCTCGGGTGCGAAGTTGACCACGAAGGCCCCGGTGTCCTCGACATTGCGCAGCGAGTCCTTGCGGCCGACCGAGGTGAACTGCACGACGGGCGGTGCCACGCACGAGATCGTGAAGAAGGAGTGCGGGGCGAGGTTGTCCGTGCCGTCGGCCGATGTTGTCGAGACCCAGGCGATGGGCCTGGGGACGACGGTGGCGGTCAGCAGCCGGTAGAAGGTGTCGCGGTCGCACTGGGCCGGGTCGTAGTCGATGCGCATGGGGGAAGTATGGCGCCTCACGACGAACTGGCGCAGATCGACCGTTTGCTGAACAAGAGCGGGTGAAGAGCAGGTGACTGGCGTGCACAGCTCTTGGCCTGGGGCCCTTACTGCCCGAAACTGACCCGATGACGCAGCGCGTGGATCTCGCGACCGTGATGGACCGACTGACCATCGATGAATTGATCACCAGCTATGCGGTGGCGGTGGACGACGGCGACTGGGACGCCTACCGCGCCCTGTTCACCCCCGAGGGGCGCGCGGACTACCGCAGCTCGGGCGGGATCGAGGGCGAGGCCGCCGAGGCAGCCGACTGGCTGGCCGAGACGATGCGTCTCTTTCCCGTACGCCAGCACCTCATCGTCAACCGGCGGCTGCACATTCAGGACCTGGGCGGCTATCCGGGCGACCGGGCCGAGCTGCAGGCCGACTATGTGAACCCGATGCGTCTGGAGTCGGGGGACGACTTCGTCTCCGGCGGCCGGTACACCTTCGGCCTGCTGCGTACGGACGCGGGCTGGCGGCTGCGCACCGTGGTGATCCACGAGAAGTGGCGGCGGGCTCCGGAAGCCCCCGGCGGCGTCTGACCGACCCCGGGCGCACTGTCCTTGCAGGTCCTGCTCGCGCACACTGGAGACGACACCGCTCGCGGTCGCCGCGGGGCGGACGAGGAGGCGCGGTATGCGGATTCCGGTCGGCCGGCCTGGCAGGGCCCGCGCGCGAGAGCTCGCGGCATCTGCGCGCTGGCGGGCCGTCGCCGCGGTGGCCGCCGGTGCGCTGCCCGCTCTGGCCTTTCCCGAACCCTCGCTGTGGTGGTTCGCGTATGTCGCGCTGGTGCCGTGGATGCTCCTGGTCCGGGACGCGCCGACGGGCCGCCGGGCGGCGGTCGAGGGCTGGCTGGGCGGCATCGGCTTCATGATCGCCGTGCATCACTGGCTGATCCCGAGCCTGCATGTGTTCATCGTGCTGATCGCCGCGCTGCTGGGGCTGCTGTGGGCGCCCTGGGGGTGGCTGGTGTGGTCGCTGCTGTCCGGGAGGCGGCCGAGGCCGGCCAGAGCGGTCGCCGCTCTGGCGGTGGTGCCCTCGGGCTGGCTGATGATCGAAGTGGTCAGGTCGTGGGAGGGGTTGGGCGGCCCCTGGGGGTTGCTGGGAGCGAGCCAGTGGCAGGTCTCCCCCGCGCTGCGGCTCGCCTCTGTGGGTGGCGTCTGGCTGGTGAGCCTGCTCGTGGTGGCGGTGAACACCGTGGTGACGGTGCTGATCGCGGTGCCGCAAGCCCGGACGGCAGCGGTGGGCGGCGGGGTCATCTGTGCGCTCACCACGACCGCGGTCTGGCTCTGGCTTCCGCAGCCGGAGCCGTGGGGGCGGGCCCGTATCGCTGTCGTACAGCCGGGTGTCGTCGACGGTCTCGAGAGCGTCGAGCGGCGCTTCGCCCGCAGTGAGGAGCTGACCCGCCAACTGGCCGGTCAGGACATCGATCTGGTGGTCTGGGGCGAGAGCAGCGTCGGCGCGGATCTGCGCGAGCGCCCCGATCTGGCGGCCCGTATCGCGGTGCTCTCGCGCGCGGTCGGCGCGGATCTGCTGGTCAATGTGGACGCCCGGAGCAAGGACGGCGACGGCCGGGCGGGGATCTTCAAGAGTTCGGTTCTGGTGGGCCCACAGGGTCCGACGGGTGATCGCTACGACAAAATGCGGCTCGTTCCTTTCGGTGAGTACATACCGGCCCGCGAGCTGCTGGGCTGGGCGACCTCGGTCGGCAAGGCTGCCGGCGAGGACCGGCTGCGCGGCAGCCGTCCGGTGGTGATGGTGCTGCCCGGCGAGGGTACGGGCGGACTGCGTCTGGGGCCGCTGGTCTGCTTCGAGTCGGCGTTTCCCGACATGGGCAGGAGGCTGACCAGGGACGGCGCGCAGCTGCTGATCGCCCAGTCGGCGACCTCGTCGTTCCAGGGGAGCTGGGCGCCCGAGCAGCACGCCTCGCTGGCGGCGCTGCGGGCGGCCGAGAGCGGCCGGCCGATGGTGCACGCCACGCTCACCGGCGTCAGTGCGGTGTACGGACCCGACGGCAGCCAGGTCGGCCGCCTGCTCGGCACGGACAGCAGTACCGCCGCCGTCTACGACGTCCCGCTGGCCCGCGGCACCACCCCGTTCGTCAGGTTCGGCGACTGGCCGGTCTACGGAGCACTGGCGGTCCTCGCCGCGCTCTGCGCCGCCGAGGGTGTGCGCTCGCTCAGGAGGCCTGCTCCAGGGCTCGCAGCACCACCTGCTCGCACAGCTGATGAGTCCGCAGCGCGTCCTGTGCGCTGAGGAGCTTCCCGGCCCGTACGGCGTCGATGAAGGCCAGCACCGACTGCTCGATACCGCGCTGGCGCGCGACCGGCACCCAGTCGCCCCGCCGTCGTACGCTCGGCTGCCCCTTGTGGTCGACGACCTCCGCGAGATTGCGGACCTCGCGCTTGGTGTCCTGGCCCGACACCTCGAGGATCTCCTCGGTGGAGCCGCTCATCCGGTTCATCGTCCCGATCGCGGTGAAGCCGTCGCCGGACAGCTGCAGCACGACATGGTGCATCAGGCCGTCGACGATCCGGGCCCGTACATCGGTGTGGTCGATCGGTCCGGGAGCCAGAAAGCGCAGCGTGTCGACGACGTGGATGAAGTCGTCGAGTACGAGGGTGCGTGGATCCTCGGCGAGGCCGACGCGGTTCTTCTGCATCAGGATCAGCTCGCGCGGGTGCTCCAGGCACTGGGCGTAGCCCGGCGCGAGACGGCGGTTGAAGCCGACTGCCAGGCTGGCGCCACGCGCTTCGCCGAGGGCCACCAGCCGCTCGGAGTCGGCCAGTTCGTACGCGAGCGGCTTGTCGACGTACGTCGCCACACCCGCTTCCAGCAGCCGCGCCACGATCTCGGCGTGCACGGACGTCGGTGCGTGGACGAAGGCGGCGTCGAGGCCCTGCGCGAGCAGCGACTCGAGGTCGGTGTGGCGGTGCCCGGCCGGGATGTGGTGGGTCTCGGCGATCCGCTCGAGGGTGGCGGGGGTCCGGGTCTGCAGATGCAGTTCGACCCCGGGCAGCGTGGTGAGCACGGGCAGATAGGCCTTCCGCGCGATGTCGCCGAGCCCGATGCAGCCGACCTTCACAGGGGCCTCCTTGGCGCTGTGCCGGTTGTCCTTCGTGTGCGTCGTGTGCTCCGGCAGCATACGTGCGCTGCCGGTGCCAGAGCTGCTGCGCACAATGCTCGGCGAATAAGGCCTGGCGGCAGGTGGGTCCGTGCTCCAGGATGATCGCCATGACGACACCTGAGCGTACCGAACCGGCTCTCGCCGCAGATGAACGCACCATGCTGGACGGCTGGCTCGACTACCACCGGGCCACGTTGGAAGTGAAATGCGCGGGGCTCGACGACGAGCAGCTGCGCACGGCGTCGGCGCCACCCTCCACGCTGAGTCTGCTCGGCCTGGTGCGGCACATGGCCGAGGTCGAGCGGCACTGGTTCCCGGTGGTCATGGCCGGCGAGGAGCCCGCGCCGATCTACTACTCCAAGGAAGAGCCCGACCGCGACTTCGATGTCACCGAGGCCGACACCTGGGCCGAGGGGTACGCCACCTGGCAGGCCGAGATCGCGCGGGCCAGGCAGGCGGTCGCGGGACGATCGCTGGATGAGCTCTCGGTGGGGAAAGACCGCCGCACCGGGGAGCTGTTCAATCTGCGCTGGATCTATACACACATGATCGAGGAGTACGCGCGGCACAACGGCCATGCCGACCTTCTCCGTGAGCGGATCGACGGCGCGACCGGCGAGTGACCGACGGCTCCCTCGTCACCCTTGTGGGCCATTGTCTGCGCGTACGACGGTGAACGCGGGCCGCGCACAGCAGAGTTGGCCAGGTGCACCGAACGAGAACAACCGTCCTGGCCGGGATGGCCGCCTTCGCCCTGTCCGGCTGCGTCGTGCTGACCGGATGCGTGGCCGTGGAGCCGCGGCCCGCGCCCGCACCACCGCTGCCGCCGCCGGGGAGCGGCCGTCCGGCGCAGATCGTGGGGCCGCAGCGGGTACCGGACCCGGCGCGGGAGGCCCTCGCGCCCCCGGCGGCCGAGAAGACCGCGCCGCCCGCCGCCATCGAGGACGCCCCGCGCAAGCCGTCGAGACCGGGGCCCGCGAAACCCGCCACCGCGAAGCCGGCAGCCCGGCCTCGCGACATGCCCGCGCGCCCTGCACGGCCCACGAAGCCTGTGGCGCCGGTGCCCGTCGGCGTCCCCCCTGGCGTCTGTGCGCTGAGCGAGGACTACGGCCACTGGCGCCCCGGCAGCACCGAAGCCAGGATCTGCCGGGAGGTCTACGGAAATTGACTTAATCCCCCCGCAGCCGCACCTCCAGACGCTCGATCGCGGCCCTGACGCCGTTGCCGTATCCGTCGTCCCCCAGGGCGTCCGTCGCCGCGCGAGCCCGGTCGAGATGGACCCGCGCGGCCTCGGGGTGCTGGAGCTTCACATAGTCGGCGGCGAGGTTGAGGTGGAGCGAGGGGTAGAAGGCACGCACCTCGTGCGCCGTCTCGCGCCGGGCCGGCCGCTCCTCGCTCAGCCCGTCCGCCGCGGCCAGCGCCCGCAGATCCCAGGCGAGCTCGTCACCGGGGTCGTCCTGGGTGTCCGCCATGTAGTGCGCCAGGGTGCAGCGGTGCAGCGCATCACCGGCCTCACCGATCTCCGACCAGATCGCGCCGAAGCGATTGCGGGCCTCCTCACGGTCTCCGCCGTGCAACAGCATGATCGCCTGCCCGATCCGGGTGGTGACGGCGTCCCCCAACGCCTCCGGCTGCTCCCTCACTGCGGCCTCCCACGTCCGTGCGGCGATTGCGCGAAATGCGACGATTCACGGATCACGACGCTAGCCGCAGCCCGTGACAATGCCGCACAGGCTCGGGCACGGGCCCGAGCCTGTCAGCCGGGTGCGCGAACGCTCAGCCGAGGTTCGGGATCCGCCAGTCGATGGGCTGGTGGCCCTGGGCGGCGACTGCCTCGTTGATCTGCGTGAATGGGTGCGAGCCGAAGAACTTCTTCGCGGACAGGGGCGAGGGGTGGGCGCCCTTCACCACCACATGCCGCGTCTCGTCGATCAGGGGCAGCTTCTTCTGCGCGTAGGCGCCCCAGAGCACGAACACCGCGGGGTCGGGCCGCGAGGCCACGGCGCTGATCACGGCGTCCGTCACCTTCTCCCAGCCCTTGCCCTTGTGGGAGTTGGCTTCGCCGGCCCGCACCGTCAGCACGGCGTTGAGCAGCAGGACACCCTGCTCGGCCCACGGCATCAGATAGCCGTTGTCCGGGATGGGGTGGCCCAGCTCCGCCTGCATCTCCTTGTAGATGTTCCGCAGGGAGGGCGGGGTCTTGACGCCCGGCCGCACGGAGAAGCAGAGGCCGTGCCCCTGCCCCTCTCCGTGGTACGGGTCCTGGCCGAGAATCAGGACCTTGACGCGGTCGTACGGTGTCGCGTCGAGGGCGGCAAAGACCTCCTCGCGCGGCGGATAGACCGGCCCCTTGGCCCGCTCCTCCTCGACGAACTCGGTGAGCTCCTTGAAGTAGGGCTTCTGCAGCTCTTCGCCGAGGACGCCGCGCCAGGACTTGGGCAGCATGTCGGTGTCGGTCACGTCAACAACCTCCGGAATGGGACCAGTTCTCGGGAAAAGAACCTACCGGGGGCCACTGACAACGGGGTCTACCAGCTGGCCTTGCGGTACAGCTGCCACATCTGCATGAACGTCTGCGGGTTGATCGCGAGTTCGCCGCCGCCGATCTCCTCGCTGGAGGCGACGTACATCTTGCCCTGCCACAGGGGCAGCAGCCGAACGTCGTCGCCGAAGATCTCCTGTGCCCGTTCGAACTGCTTGCTGACCGCACCGCGGTCGCTCTCGCGCCGGGACGCGGGCAGCAGCTGGTCGGTGATCTCGGGGCTCTCGTACGGCATGCTGAGCGCGTTGTTCTTGCCGACGAACGGCGCCACAAAGTTGTCCGGGTCCGGGAAGTCGGGGAACCAGCCGCGTCCGAAGACGGGGTACTCGCCGGCCTGGTAGGCCTTCCTGAAGTCCTTCTCCGGCTTGCCCTCCACCGTGATCTTGAACAGGCCGGTGGCGTCGAGCTGCCGCTTGAGCTCGTCGAACTCGGCCTTGGAGGCGGAGCCGTAACGGTCGGAGGAGTACCCGAACATCAGCGGCACCGGCTTGGTGATACCGGCGTCCTTGAGGATGGCCCGCGCCTTGTCCACGTCCGGCTCGCCGTAGCGGTCGAAGAACTCGGTGGTGTGGCCGGAAATGCCCTTGGGGACCATGGAGTACAGCGGCTCGGCCGTGCCCTGGTAGACCTTGCCGACCAGCGCGCCGCGGTCGACGACCTGGGCGATCGCCCGGCGTACGGCGAGCTTGCCCGCCATCGGGTCCTTGGAGTTGAAGACGAGGTAGCGGATGTCGGCGCCGACCGTCTCGACGAGCTGGAGGCCGTCGTACTCCGGCTGCTTCGACTGAAACTTCACGACCTCCTGCGCGGTGAGACCGCGGTAGATCGTGTCGATCTTCTTCTTCTTGAGCTCTCCGACCATCACGTCGGAGTCCTGGAAGTAGCGGATGCTGACGGCTTCGTTCTTGAGCTTCGCGAACCCCTCGTACTTGGAGTTCTTGGTCAGCTCGGCCCGGTCGCCCTTCTTGTACGAACTCAGGACGTACGGCCCCGAACCGGTCAGCCCGCCGTCCTCGCGGAGCTTGTCCGCCGGGTATTCCTTGGGCGGGACGACAGCCATGGCGGGCGTGGCGAGGATGAACGGGAAGGTGGCGTCAGGAGTCTTGAGGCTGAACTTGACGATGCGGTCCCCGGCGGCCTCGACCTTGTCGAGCGAGCCGAGCAGACCGTTGGGGCCACCCTTCGCATCGATCTTCCGGATACGATCGATGGAGTACTTGACCGCCGCGGCGTCGAGCTTGTCGCCGTTGGAGAAGGTCAGGCCAGGCTTCAGTTCGCACTCGAAGAGCTTGTTGCTGGCATCAGTGAAGCGGCAGGACTTCGCGGCGTCGGGCTGCGGCGCCGCGCTGCCGGACGGGAAGCTCACCAGCGTCTGGAAGACATTGCTCAGCAATTCCCATGAGCCGTCCCAGGCTGCGGCCGGATCGAGGGTCGTGGGCTCACTCATCGTACCGACCGTAATCTTCTGCTCGCGCTCGGTGCTCTCACCCGAAAACAGGCTGCATCCGGCCAGCAGAGATATGGACGCTAGGGCTGCAGTGGCCTGCAGGCAGGTCCGGTAGAACACGTGCACGCTCCTCGTTCAGCCATGGGTCGGCCGACCATACCGCAGCGCCCTGCCGGGTCAATCTGATGGCCCGGCAGGGCACTTGACACATTCAGGAACAAAAGGGTCCAGGGGGCTCAGTGCACCCCGGCATTGAGGAAGATACCCCCGTCGACGACCAGCGTCTGCCCCGTGATCCAGTCCGATTGGTCAGAAGTCAAAAAAGCCGCCGCTCCGCCGATGTCCTCGGGCACACCGAGGCGCGCGAGCGGGTAGGCCGCGGCCGCCTCTTCCTCCCTGCCCTCGTACAGGGCCTTGGCGAACTTGGTCTTGACCACTGCCGGTGCGATCGCGTTGACCCGGACACCCGGCGCGAACTCGTGCGCCAGCTGCAGGGTCAGGTTGATCATCGCCGCCTTGCTCATGCCGTAGGAACCGATGAAGGGCGAGGGAGAGAGACCGGCGACGGACGCGATGTTCACGATCGCACCGCCGTTCTCCTTCTGCCAGGCCTTCCAGGTCTGCTGGGCGAAGCCGAGCGCCGAGATCACGTTGGTCTCGTACACCTTGCGCGCCACGTTCAGGTCGAGCTCGGCCATCGGCGAGTAGACCGGGTTCGTCCCGGCGTTGTTGATCAGGAAGTCGACGCGGCCGAAGGCCTCCATGACCTGCTCCACGACGGCCGCCTGGTGGGCCTCGTCGTGGGCCTTGCCCGCGACGGCGATCACCCGGTCGGCGCCGAGCTTCTCCACGGCCTCCTTGAGCGCGTCCTCACCACGGCCGGTGATGCACACCCGGTCGCCGCGGGCGACGAGCGCCTCGGCGACGCCGTAGCCGATGCCACGGCTCGCGCCGGTGATCAGCGCGACCTTTCCGCTGTCCTGTACCTCTGCGGTCATGTCCGTCGTCTCCCGATTCAGTTGAGCGGTCCGCCGGCCACGTACATGACCTGGCCGGAGACAAAGCCGGCCTGGTCGCCCGTGAAGAAGGCGATGGCGTTGGCGATGTCCTCGGGGAACCCGACGCGCGCGACCGGGATCTGGGTGGCGGCAGCGGCCTGGAACTCCTCGAAGCCCATGCCGACGCGGGCGGCCGTCTGGGCCGTCATCTCGGTGACGATGAAGCCGGGGGCGACGGCGTTGGCGGTGATGCCGAACTTGCCGAGCTCCTTGGCGAGGGTCTTGGTGAAGCCCTGCAGACCGGCCTTGACGGCGGAGTAGTTGGCCTGGCCGCGGTTACCGAGCGCCGAGCTGGAGGAGAGCGAGACGATACGTCCGAATCCGGCGTCCACCATGTACTTCTGGCAGGCCTTGGCCATCAGGAACGCGCCCTTGAGGTGCACGTTCATCACGGTGTCCCAGTCGGACTCGCTCATCTTGAAGAGCAGGTTGTCGCGGAGCACGCCCGC
Organism: Streptomyces sp. NBC_00885; assembly: GCF_045207475.1. Classification (NCBI taxonomy): domain Bacteria; kingdom Bacillati; phylum Actinomycetota; class Actinomycetes; order Kitasatosporales; family Streptomycetaceae; genus Streptomyces; species Streptomyces sp. NBC_00885. The sequence goes on along the minus strand of NZ_CP108796.1, from coordinate 7,410,643 downwards.
GTTGTTGACGAGGATCGTCGGCGCGCCGAGCTCGGCGGCGACGCGCGCGACGGCGGCCTCCACCTGGGCGCTGTCGGAGACGTCGCAGCCCACGGCGAGGGCCCTGCCCCCGGCCGCGGTGATCTTCTCGACGGTGTCCTTGCAGGCCGCCTCGTCGAGGTCGAGTACGGCTACGGCGCGGCCCTCGGCCGCCAGTCGTACCGCGGTGGCTGCGCCAATGCCGCGCGCAGCCCCGGTCACGACGGCGACACGCTGCTCGGTGGTGGACATGCTGGTTCTCCTCGCCCTTGGATGCGGCTCACCCGGCACGTCCCACGTCCCAGGGATGAGCGACCGCTTAGTACCTTCAGCAGACGTGACGCTAGAAGCCCTGGCACCCGGTGTCAACGGCCCACCGGGTGCGCCCCGTCACTCACGGAATCACTTACCGGACGAGCAGGTCGAGCAGCCTCTCCACCTCGGCCTGTGGATCGGAGGTCAGTCCCGTGTGCACGGGGCCCGGCTGTACGACGGTCGAGCGCGGCGCGATCAGCCAGCGGAAGCGGCGTCCCGCGTCGTCGCGCGCCGCCTGGCCTGCGTCCTCGCCGCCTCGGCAGACACCCTCGACGGCCCGCAGGGCTGCGCGTACCCCCGTCACATCGGCACGCGGGTCGAGGGCCTTGAGTTTCCCCTCGTCGAGATACGTACGGGCGGCGACGAAGGACTTGGCACGGCAGTAGACCACCACACCGGCGTTGAAACACTCACCGCGCTCGACCCGCGGCACCACACGCAGCAGCGCGTACTCGAAGACATCACGCCCGCTGACATCACGCTCGCTCACTGGCCCGCGTCCTTCGTGCTCTTCGTCGGGTGCGGCCACGGGGTCGGACGCCCGGTCAGCCAGCCGGGTGCCTGCGAGGGCCGGGGCCTGGAGGGCGCGCTCAGCGAGATCCGCTCATGGATCGTCGCCGCGCGGGGCAGCAGCGCCTCGACATAAGCCCTGCGCACCGCGTCGGTGGTCCCGAAACCCGGCTCGTCGACCAGCCACTCGTCGGGGACGTCGTCGGCGACCTCGGTCAGCAGTTCCTCGGTGACCATCGGCGCGAGTTCGGCGGCGGCCGCGGCGATGTCCGGTTTGAAGGGCGCGAGGGCATGGTCGGATGCGTCGTACGGCTTGGCCGCCGATACCGCGGCGCCCGGCCAGTTGTGGTGCCAGATCATGGTGGCTCCATGGTCGATGAGCCACAGGTCGCCGTGCCACACCAGCATGTTGGGGTTGCGCCAGGAGCGGTCGACGTTGTTGATCAGCGCGTCGAACCAGACGACCTTGCCGGCCTCGGCGGCGTCCACCTCGTAGGCGAGCGGGTCGAAGCCGAGCGAACCGGGCAGGAAGTCCATCCCGAGGTTCAGCCCGCCGCTCGCCTTCAGCAGCTCCTGGACCTCCTGATCGGGCTCGCCGAGACCGATGACGGGGTCGAGCTGGATGGTGACCAGCTCGGGGACCCGCAGACCGAGCCGCCTGCCGAGCTGTCCGCAGATGACTTCGGCGACCAGGGTCTTGCGGCCCTGTCCCGCTCCGGTGAACTTCATGACGTACGTGCCGAGATCGTCGGCCTCGACGATGCCGGGAAGCGAGCCGCCTTCACGCAGGGGCGTGACATAGCGGGTCGCTGTGACTTCGGAAAGCATTGCCCCACAGTACTTCCGGGCGGGCCGGGTGATCGCTCGGAATTCACTTGTCATGGCCTGCGCGAACATGCCAACGATGCCCCATGGCCGACGACACGCAAGACCTCATGGATACCCAGGACTTCCCCCGGCAGTACGCCCGCACCCGGCGTTTCTCGCTCGGTGTGCCGCGGCACTTCACCGTCTCGCCCGACGGCTCGCGCGTGCTGTTCGTACGCAGCACGGGCGGACAGGACCGCGTCAGCAGGCTGTGGCTGTACGTCGACGGACAGGAGCGCTTACTCGCCGACCCCCTCACGCTCGGCGTCGAAGCGGATGTGCCAGAGGCGGAGAAGGTCCGGCGGGAGCGCGCCAGGGAGACCTCCTCGGGTCTGGTGTCGTACGCGACTGACAGCGCGGCCCTGATGGTGGCCTTCGCGCTGGGCGGCGAGCTGTGGACCGTACGGACGGACGGCGGCGCCCCGCGGTCAATCGCCACCGCGGGCCCGGCGTTCGATCCGCGGCCTTCGCCGGACGGGGACCGGATCGCGTACGTCTGTGGGGGCGCGCTCCATGTCGTACGGGCCGACGGCAGCGACGACCGGCTGCTGGCCGCGCCCGAGGGTCCCGAGGTGACCTACGGGCTCTGCGACCATGTGTCGGCCGAGTCGATCCACCGGACGCGCGGGCACTGGTGGTCGCCGGACGGGGACGCGCTGCTGGTCGCCCGAGTGGACACCTCACCGGTGCGGCGCTGGTACATCGCGGACCCGGCGAATCCGGAGAAACCGCCGGTATCGCTGCCGTATCCGGCGGCGGGGACGGCGAACGCCGAGGTGTCGATGCACATCGTGCGCCTCGAAGGACCGGAGATGGTGGCGGTCGAGGTCCCTGAGGCGGCGGGCGAGCAGCACGTCGCCTCTCGGTGGACCGACCCGACCTTCGAGTACGTCACGGCGGCGAGCTGGGACGGCCACGGCCCGCTGATCTCCGTGCAGACCCGCGACCAGCGCTCGGTGTACGTCCTGGCCGTGGACCCCGCGACCGGGGCGACCAAGGCGCAGCATCGCGCCCACGATCGGGCATGGGTGGATCTGATGCCGGGCACTCCGGTCCGCCTCCCCTCGGGCACCCCCGTGATCCCCTGGTGCTGCTCGGACACGCACGGGCTGCGGATCGGGGACGCCTTCACCCCGGACGGACTTGAGGTCCGCGAAGTTGTCGGCACGGTCGGCGAGCGCGTCTTCTTCACCGCGAGCGAGGATCCGACCGAGATCCATGTCTGGTCCCACGACCCGGACGCGGGCTTCGTCCGGGTCAGCGAGGGACCCGGCGTCCACACCGCCCACGTCGGAGGCGACACCGTCGTCCTGGACAGCGGGACGGACGAGGGGCAGACGGTGACCGTGCTGCAGAGCGGCAAGCCCGTCGGGCAGATCGCCGTGCTCGCCGAGAAGCCACTGGTCACGCCCCGGCCGGTGTTTCTCACACTCGGGGAGCGTGAACTGCGCAGCCAGCTCTTCCTGCCCTCGTGGCACGAGCCGGGTTCGGGAAAGCTGCCCTTGCTCCTCAACCCGTACTCAGGAGCCGGCATCCAGTTGGTGGTGCATGGGCGCGGTTGGTGGTCGGCCGTGTCGCAGTGGTTCGCCGAGCAGGGTTTCGCCGTGCTTGTCACGGACGGCCGCGGCACCCCCGGCCGGGGCCGCGCCTGGGCGAAGGCGATTCAGGGCGACCGGCTTAGGCCCGTACTCGAGGACCAGATCGACGCGCTGCACGAGGCGGCCTCGCGCCATCCGGATCTGGACCTGGACGCGGTGGCGATCCGCGGCTGGTCCTATGGCGGCTATCTGGCGGCGGGCGCGGTGCTGCACCATCCGGAGATCTTTCACGCCGCGGTCGCGGGCGCCGCCCCCACCGACCGCAGGCTCTACGACACGCACTGGGAAGAGCGGTTCCTCGGCCACCCGGACGTGCAGCCCGAGAACTACGAACGCAGCTCGCTCGTCCCGTACGCCCACAAGCTGACCCGCCCGCTGCTGCTGGTGCACGGCGTCGCCGACGACAACGTGGTCTTCGCACACATGCTGCGCTTCTCGTCGGCGCTGCTCGCGGCCGGCCGCCCGCATACGGTTCTGCCGCTCTCGGGAGCCACCCATCTGGTCACTCAGGAGGACCAGGCCGCCAACCTGATGCTGCTCGAGACGGCCTTTCTGAAGAAATCCTTGAATTCCCCGAGTATCTGAACGTGCCGCGCCGCCCACTCGTACACCATCAAGAACCGGCCGTTGCGCGGGGGCCGGACAGGGACCGTTGAGAGGGAGCCATCATGACCGGATCGCAGGGTTCTGCGCGGAACATGACACGCCGTGCCGTCGTCGCCGCGGCGGGCGGGGCCGGTCTCGCCGTCGCGCTGACCGCGTGCGGCAGCTCGGACGACGGCAGTACGTCGGTGGCCGACAAGCCGGCGGGCGGGGCGGGCGCCGGGGGCGGCAAGGAGATCGCCAAGATCGCGGACATTCCCGAGGGCGGGGGCAAGGTCATCGGCGATGTGGTTGTCACCCAGCCGAAACCCGGAGAGTTCAAGGCGTTCTCGTCCAAGTGCACCCACGCGGGCTGCGCGGTGAAGGACATCTCGAACGGCACCATCAACTGCCCTTGTCACGGGAGCCAGTTCAGCGCGGCGGACGGCAGCGTCACCAAGGGGCCCGCCACCAAACCGCTGCCCGCGGCCTCGATCACCGTCGACGGCGGCTCGATCAAGCTCGCGTAGCGGGGCGGGGCCGTTTCCAGCAGGACAGGACGTCGTCGGTCGTGGTGACCGTTGCGACCAGCGCGAGCGTGTTACGGACCATCGCGGGGGTGTAGTCGGCGGGCACCCCCGCGATGGCGTCCTGCGGAACCACCGCCGTATAGCCGAGGTTGACCGCGTCGAAGACGGCGTTGGGGATGGCGACATTCGCCGAGACCCCGGTGACGACGAGCGTGCGGCAGCCGAGATTGCGCAGCAGTGCGTCGACATCCGTGCCCGCGATCGGTGACAGGCCGTGCAGCCGCCGTACGACGAGATCCTCGTCCGCCACCTCTATCGGAGGCGCGATACGGACGGCAGTCGTACCGGGGTGCTGCTGTACGGGCAGCCGGGCGGCGGCGCGGAACAGCCGGGCGTTGTTGCTGGCGCCGCGCCCGTCGGGACGCCGCTCGGCGACCGCATGGAGCACCTGGACGCCCGTCTCATGAGCCCCGGCGACCAGCCGGGCGACCCGGTGGAGCGCGCCGGACGACCTGGCCTGCTCGGCGAGTTCGGGCAGCGCGCTGTCCACACCGACGACACCTTGCTGGCACTCGACGGTGAGCAGGACGGTGGTGGCCGGGTCGAGCTGCTCCGCGAGCTGTTCCAAGGACACCACAGCTTCCCCCTCATAGGGCTGGGACCGGGCGCGCGACAGTAACCGCCATTGCGCGAGGACGGAAGAGCCTCCATGATTTCTGACACACTGTCAGTTGCATTGGTCAGCTACGAGGGAGGGGCCGCGCATGGCCGTCACACAGCGCCGGGGCCGTCGCATCATGATGACGCCCGGCGAGCTGGACGAGTTCCTGGCCGGGCAGCGCACCTGCCGGGTGGCCACCGTGTCCGCGGACGGCCGTCCGCATGTCAGCGCTCTGTGGTTCGCCTGGGACGGGAGCTCGCTGTGGCTGTACTCCATCACCCGCAGCCGCCGCTGGACCGAACTGCGGGCCGATCCACGGATCGCGGTCGTGATCGACGACGGTGAGGAGTACGGGGAGCTGCGCGGCGTCGAGCTTTCCGGCACGGCCGTCTTCGTCGGCGAGGCACCGCGCAGCGGTGAGCCGTGCCCCGAACTGGACGTACCGGAAAGCCTGTTCGCGCGGAAGAACTTCGGCCTCGACGAGATGCCGCACGACGGCAGGCATGCGTGGCTGCGGCTGACTCCCGACGCGATCGCGTCGTGGGACTTCAGAAAGCTGTCGGGTAGCTGAGACGCCGGAGACGCTGTCAGCCGTCCGCATCCTCCCGGGCGCCCGCCTCGCGCAGCGCCGCGACCGCCGCCCTGATCGACGGTCGGCGGTCGGCGTCCGCCCGCCACACCGCGTAGATGTGCCTGAGCATCCGCTGCCGTACGGGTACCAGCCGCACCCTCTCGGGCACCCAGCCCCGCCCCAGCCTCGGCGTCACGCACACCCCGAGCCCCGCCTCGATGAGCGCCAGCTGTGTGTGGTGCTCCTCCGCCATGTGCGCGATCCGCGGCTCGAAGCCCTTCGAGCGCAGCGTGAACATCAGCCACTCGTAACAGAATTCGCCTTCCGGCCAGGACACCCACTCGTCCTCCGCGAACTCCTCCAGATCCACCTCGGTCCGGTCCGCCAGCGGATGATCCGCGGGCATGGCGACATCGGGGATGTCGTCGAGCAGATGAGCCTGGGCGAGCCCGCCGGGCATGGGCAGTCGTTTGTTGCTCCAGTCGAGGACCACGGCAAGGTCGAGGTCGCCCCTGACCACCTCCCTGATCGCCTGCTCGGGCTCCACCTCGCGTGAGTGCACGCGCAGTTCGGGGTGAGCAGAGCGCAGCGCGGTCAAGGCGGCAGGAAAGAGCCCGCGGGCGGCTGTCGGAAACGCCCCGATCCGCACCTCGCCGACGACCTGTCCGCGCTGTGCCTCGATGTCGGACTGGGCGAGCTCGACCTGGGAAAGGATGCGCGCGGCGTGGTCGGCGAGCAGCTGACCGGCGTCGGTGAGCCGGACTCCGCGTCCGTTCTTCGCGAGCAGTTGCTGGCCCACCTCCCGCTCCAGCTTCGCCATCTGCTGGGAGACGGCCGAGGTCGTCACATGCAGCCCGTCGGCCGCGCCGCTGACCGAGCCGTGGCGGGCCAGCGCGTCGAGTGTTCGAAGGCGCTCCAGATTCAACATGTAAGCAATGCTAATCGAAGGCTCCAAACAATTCTCGCTTGTCCTACGAGATCAGGGACGGGATCGTTGACGCCATGAGCACCGCTGCCCCCTCCAGAATCTCTTCGGCACCCACCCACACCCCTACCGGCTCCGCACGCCGCCGCGGCCTCGACTGGCGCATCCGGTTCGCGGTGCTCTCCACCGTCTGGGGCTTCAGCTTTCTCCTCATCAAGGTCGGCACCGGCGCGTACGCCCCCTTTCAAGTGACCTTCGGGCGGCTCTTCTTCGGTACGGCGGTGCTGGCCGTCGCGATGGCGGTCCGTCGGGACCGGCTGCCGCGCGGAATCCGCACCTGGATGCACCTCGCGGTGGCCGCCTTCCTGCTCAACGCGCTGCCGTTCTCACTCTTCGCCTACTCCGAGCTGACGATCCCCTCGACGCTCGCGGGGATCTGCAACGCCACCTCGCCGCTGTGGGGCATGGCCCTGTCGATGGTCGCCCTCTCCGAGGACCGGCCCACCCGCCGCCGGGTCGCCGGGCTCGGTATCGGCTTCCTCGGCGTGCTGACGGTGCTCGGTGCCTGGCAGGGCTTCTCGGGGCTCGACTTCGGCGGGACGGCGATGGCGCTTCTCGCCTCGCTGAGCTATCCGATCGGCTGGATCTATGTGCGGCGCACACTCGCCGGCAGCAGCCATTCCAACCTCTCGCTGACCGGTGCGCAGCTGCTGCTCGCCACGGTTCAACTCGCCGTCGTCACACCAATGTTCACCACACTGCCGACCTCCTTCCCGCTCGTCCCCCTGCTGGCGGTGATCGCGCTCGGCGCGCTGGGAACGGGCTTCGCGCTGCTCATGCAGTACGGCCTGGTCGCGGAGGTCGGTCCGACGACCGCGCAGATGGTCACGTACTTCATTCCGGTCATCGCGACGGCGGCGGGCGTCGCGGTGCTGGACGAGCAGCTCGGCTGGAACACTCCGGTCGGCGCGCTGATCGTCCTGGCGGGCGCGGCGCTGAGCCAGAGCAGGCCGAAGGTGCGCGCGGCGGCTCAGCCGTAGCTGCGCGCGGGTGCCGGGCCGGCCGCCGCGGCGACCGCGTCGGCGACCTGCCCGATCTCGTCCGTCGCCAGGCCCGAGACGGTGAGCCGTACGCCGGGCGGCGAGGACATCCTGAAGCGCGCTCCCGGCGCGACCGCCCAGCCCGCGCGCAGCAGCCGCGTCACGGCTCCGGTCTCGTCGGACACAGGCACCCAGACATTCATGCCGCTGCGGCCGTGGGCCTCGATACCGCGCTCGGCGAGAGCCTGGACGAGCGCGTCGCGGCGCAGTCCGTAGGAGCGGGCGACCTCACGGGGATCCACCGCACCGGACGTCCACAGCTGGACGACCGCGCGCTGCAGCAGCCTGCTGACCCAGCCGGGCCCGAGCCCCTGCCGGCCCATCACGCGGTCGACGGTGACGGCGTCGCCGGTGAGAACGGCTACGCGCAGATCCGGGCCGTACGCCTTGGCCGTGGAGCGGACGAGTGCCCAGCTGTCCGTCGGCCCCGCGAGGGGGTGCAGCGGCAGATCGACGATGGCGTGCCCGTGGTCGTCCTCGATGAGCAGAGTGTGGGGGAACTGGGCGAGCACCGCGCGCAGTTCACGCGCGCGGGCCTTGCTCACGGCGGCGCCGGTGGGGTTCTGGGCGCGGTCGGTGACGATGAGCGCCCTGGCTCCGCCGGCGAGCGCCTTGCGCACCTCGCCCGGCAGCGGCCCGTCGTCGTCGAGCGCCACCGGCACGGGCTTCAGTCCCAGCGCCGACACCAGATCCAGCAGGCTCCCCCAGCCGGGGTCCTCCACGGCGACGGCGTCACCGGGCTTGAGGTGGGCGGCGAGTACACGCTCGATGGCGTCCAGCGACCCCGACGTGACGGCGACCGGCCCGTCGGGCACCCCGTCGGCATCCATCCCCGCACGGGCGAGACGCCCGAACTCCGCGTCGACGGGGGCCTGTCCGTACAGGCCCGGCTCCTGGGCATTGCGCCGGGCCGCGGCGGCCAGCGCCTCATGCAGCGGGGGCAGCAGCGCGGGGTCCGGGTTTCCCTCGCCGAGGTCCCGCACGCCGGGGGGCGCTTCGACGCCGATGGTGCCGCGGGCGGTGCCGGCCGGGCGGGGCCGCACCCGGCTGCCCTTGCGTCCGGCTGTCTCGATCACCCCGCGCTCGCGCAGGGTCCGGTACGCGGACGCGACGGTATTCGGGTTGACGCCGAGCTCGGTCGCCAACTCCCGCATGGGCGGCAGCAGTTGTCCCGGCTCCAGGTCACCCGTGCCGACCCCGCGCTCGACGCTGGCGGCAATCTCCGATGCGCGGCGCCCTACGATCCGATAGTCTCCTAGCACAAACGAGATTATGCACTAGTGCAATGGAGAAGGCAATGCCGGACGCATACGAGCCGACCGACCGCACCGTCCCGACGCGCGCCAAGGAGCGTGCGGCGTACGACCGCGAGCAGGTCCACTCGATACTGGACGAGGCGTATGTCTGCCACCTAGGTTTCGTCCGCGACGGCGCGCCGGTCGTTCTGCCGACGCTGTACGCCCGCGTCGACGACCACCTCTACCTCCACGGCTCGACGGGCTCACGCCCCCTCCGCATGGCGGGCGAACCGGACCCGGGCCTCGCCGTATGCCTGACGGTCACCCATGTCGACGGGCTGGTCCTGGCCCGCTCGGCCTTCCACCACTCGATCAACTACCGCTCGGTCGTCGTCCACGGCACGGCCCACCCGGTCACGGACCCCGACGAGAAGCGCACGGCCCTGGACGCCCTGGTGGACCACGTGATCCCGGGCCGCTCGCTCGACTCGCGCCCGGCCAACCCCAAGGAGCTGGCGGCGACCGCGGTCCTGCGCCTGGACCTTACGGAGGTCTCGGCCAAGCTCCGCACGGGTGGCCCGAACGACGACCCGGAGGACGCGACGCTCCCGTACTGGACCGGAGTGGTGCCCGTGACCACGCACCGGGGAACCCCGATCCCGGCGGCGGACCTGGACGAGTCGATCGGCGTACCGGCCTACCTGACGCGGAGCTGACCCCTCAGCCCGCGGGGCGGGGGCGCCCCGCCCCCACCCCGGGCCCCTACCGCCGCCCCACCCGCGTCTCCGCCACCGCCAGCCCAGCCACCGCCGCCAGCAGCAGCGAGGTCCCGGCCACCGTCGCCCCCGTCAGCCGCTCGTCCAGCACCGTCACCGCGATGACCGCCGCGCTCACCGGCTCGAGCAACATGATCACCGAGACCGTCGCGGCCCGCACCACCGCCGCCCCGGCGAAGTAGAGGGCGTACGCAAACGCCGTCGGCACCGCCGCCACATAGGCCAGCAGCCACAGAACACGCCCCAGTTCCTCGGTGTGCGGCAGCAGCCCCTCCCCCAGCGCCATCGGCAGCAGCCCGACCGCTCCGATCGCGAACGCCCAGGCCGTCGTCGACAGCGAGTCGCCACCGCTCCCGCCACGTCCGAGCCACCGCGTCAGCAGGGTGATCGCCGCGTATCCGGCTGCGGAGAGCAGCGCGAGGGCTACACCCACCGGCCGTACCGTCCCGCCCTCGCCGCCGAGCACGAGCACGGACAGGCCGGCCAGTGCCCCCGTGACCGCGACGACACCGCCGCGCCCGAACCGCTCGCCCATCGTCAGCCGCGCACCCACCGCGATCAGCACGGGGCCCGCGCCCAGTGTGACGACCGTGCCGACAGCGAGCCCGGTCGCCTCGACGGCCGCGAAGTAGGCGCTCTGGAAGACGGTGAGGCCGATGCCCGTGGCCACGATCCGCAGCAGCCGACGACGCCGCGGTTCACCGGCCGCGGCACGGCGCACGGCAGCCGCAGTCCGCGCACGCAGCGCCAGCGCGCCCAGCAGCAGCACCAAGCCCCCGGCGCAGCGCCAGAACGACAGCGCGAGAGGACCGAGATCGCTCACCTGGAAGACCAGCGAGGCAGCCGCGCCCGCGGTCCCCCAGGCGACTCCGGCGAAGATCAGATAGAGGAGACTCCGCCCGACGGGCACAGGAGTCGGCAGCGGTGCCCGCACATGTGCGGGCACGCCGACAGCAGGAGTTGAGGAAATTTTCGACACGTGACTTCTCCGTGTGAAGAACGGGATGGCTGGTCGCTCGGCTCCGTCACGCGGGCAGCGACGAACCGCTCGGGGACACCCCGAGCCCGGTCTTCGTCAACGGCAGGCCGCCCGCGCTAGGCGGCAGGCGGCGGAAGTACGGTCGAATGCATGACCGGCACCCTACGGTGCGGCGTGCGGGGCCGACAACTGTCCCCCGGGGACTGCGGACTCGATGGGCCCACCCCCCGCGACCGGCCCCGACGGCGCCTTCGGAGCCTGTGACTGCGCGATGAACGCCCCCACCAGCACCACCGCACCGCCGAATATCTGCGGCGCCGAGAGATGCTCCCGCAGCAGCACCCACGCCAGCACGGTCGCGATGACCGCCTCCAGGCAGGCCACGACGCCGGCCACCTGCGGCGAGAGCCTGCGCACCGACACGACCCCGGTGACGTACGCGAGCACCGTGGCGATCAGGACGATCCAGCCGAGGAGCAGCGCCGCGGGCACCTGCGTGCCGCCCATGTCCGCGCTCGCGCCGAGGAGCGAGAAGTCCATCCCCCACGGCCGCGCCACCAGCGTCAGCACAGCCGCGCCGATGAGCAGTCCGTACGCGATGACGCCCATCGGGTCGGCCGCGTCGTCACCGTCCCCGCCGTGGTCGGACAGGACGAAGTAGCCGACCTGGCAGCACGCGGCGGCCAGCGCCAGCAGCAGCCCGACCACGTCGAAGCCGACCCCCGACCACACCTCGACAACGCACGCGAGACCGGCGACGGCGAGAACGACGCCGAGGGCGGCGGCCCTGGTGACCGGCCTGCGCTGGACAAAGCGCACCCATCCCAGGACGAGCGCGGGCGCGAGATATTCGATGAGGAGCGCGACTCCGACCGGGATCCGGGAGATCGCCGCGAAATAGCAGGCCTGTACGCCAGCGACGGCGAGCAGCCCGAAGCCGACGAGCAGCGCGGGCCTGCGCAGCACGAGGTCACGGTGGCGCCAGGCCACCGGCAGCATGACGAGCGCGGATCCGGCCACGCGCAGCCACACCACATGCAGCGGGTCGAGACCCGCTTCGATCAGCGGCTTGGCCGCGACACCCGATCCACCGAACGCGAACGCCGAGCCCAGGGCGAGTCCCAGGCCGGCGTTTCTTCCCTCAGACGCCTGCATCGGGACATCATGACAGCGCACGACAGGACCGTCACCCCCGTGACGCATGTCGAGACGCCGCGCCCCGGTGCCGGTGTCCGGCGGTCAGCCGGCCGCCATCCGCCCGCTCAGAACCGCCGCGTCCACCCCGGCCCGCGCGAGCACCTCCACGGCCCGGCACTCCGGATCCGCGGCGAGGCAGGCGAGCAGATCGATGCCGGCGGCCCGCGCCCGGCCGCGCAGCTCGGCCCGCTGCAGTGCGCCCTCCATCGCGGCGGCGGCCGCGGGCGACCACCCCGACAGTTCGCCGTCCGTCTCGCGTACGACGGCAAGGGTGCCCGAGTCCTCCACCGAGCCCTGCCAGCGCAGGCCGTATCCGATGCTGCGCTGTACGAGATAGCCGAGGACGCGCGCGACCTGCGGCCCGCCGCCAAGTGCCGTCCGCACCTCGGGGTCCGACTCGATCAGTGAGTGCAGCAGATGCGCCGTGTCGATCTGACGGTCGCCGTCACGCAGGGCCCTGCGGCGCGCACCGGCGACCACCGAAACCAGCTCCGCGGTGAGCCGGGGATCGATGCCCGTACGGATGGCGGCGGGCTGCCGAGGCACCCGCGGGGTAGGGCTGTGCACATCTCCCACCCCATCAGCTCCGAAGTGCCCGGGCGTCCTCGCCGGGGCCCATTTGCACATCCCACGGAGGTTGGGCACGGGCGACCGGTTTCTCCTCCTCACGGATGAGATCGAGACACTTCTCCCCCAAGGGTGCGCGCCGCCTTGCCCGATGCAGATCTGACTGTTCATCAGTATTGAATGTTCGGGCAGGTCCGGCTACGTTCCGCGACACCGTAATCCGACATGGAGGGGTGGTCGTATGGCCGAAGTCAGTGCCGAAGCCCGGATCGAGGCGCCGGCCGAGAAGGTCTGGGCCCAGCTGACCGACTTCACCAGCTACGGCCAGTGGAACGCCACCCACACCAGCTTCCCCAAGGGCGGGCCGCAGACTCTGGAGCTGGGAGCCACCTACGACGAGAACATGAAGCTCATGGGATTCCCGGCCGAAGTCGCCTGGACCGTGGACGAGTTCGAGGCCGGCCGGGTGCTGGGAATCAAGGGCAAGGGACCGATGGGCGTCAGCGTCGGCAACCGCTACACGCTCACGCCGGACGGGAACGCCACACAGGTGCGCATCGACGGGGAGTTCACCGGCGCCGCCGTGTCGCTGATGGCGGGCAAGCTGAAGGACTCGGCGACGGCCGCGCTCAACGAGTCGCTGCGCAAGCTGGGCGGGCTGGTCACCTGACGCCCGAAGGACAACAGGCGAGACCACAGAACACACGGGAAGGGCCCCGCGCTCGCGCACGGGGCCCTTCTCGCGCCGTGAGTCAGTGCTCGTCGGCAAGGATCAGATAGAGCTTCTTACGGGCTTCGTTGATGACGGCGACGGCCTTCTGCCGCTGCTCGGTACTGCCGGTCTTCCAGACCTGGCCGAAAGCCTCCATCAGACCGAACCCGGCCTGACGGATCTCGTTGACCGTGTCCCAGTCGACCCCGCGCCCGGCCTCTTCCCACGGGGCCTCCGGCCCCGACTCGGCCTCGGTGCGCCCGGCATCGGTGAGCGTGAACAGCTTCTTGCCGCCCTCGGTCTCGTTGGTGATCAGGCCTTCGTCCTCGAGCAACTGGAGCGTCGGGTAGACCGAGCCCGGGCTGGGCCGCCAGGCCCCTCCGCTGCGCTCGCCGATCTCCTGGATCATCTCGTAACCGTGCATCGGCCGGTCCTTCAGCAGCGCCAGGATCGAGGCACGCACATCTCCGCGCCGCGCCCTTCCCCGACCGCCCCCGCGACCGCGTCCGCCCCCGAAGGGACCGCCGAACGGCGGCCCGAACGAACCGAACGCCGCGCGCCGCCCCTCGAAGTCGCCCCGACCCTGATGGCCGGGCCCGCAGTGCCCATGTCCCTGACCGTGTTCGTGTCCCTGTCCATGTGAACGCATCGCTACGCTCCTTCCATCGTTGATCTGTCGCGATGCGTCAACGATATATCGGAATGTGTCGGCTGGCAACACCCAATCGGTCCAGCAACTTCGAATTGGCCTTGGCCTGCGGCTTCGTGGCGCCTCTACGGTCGCGGGATGCGGATTCGAATCGTCGACGCCTTCACCGACCGTCCCTTCACCGGCAACCCCGCCGGAGTCCTCCTGCTGGACTCCGACCGGTTCCCCGACGACACCTGGCTTCAGTACGTGGCCAGGGAGGTGAACCACGCCGAGACGGCCTTCGCCCACCCGCTCCCGGCAGGCGGCGATGCGGACTGGGCGCTGCGCTGGTTCACACCTGCCACCGAGGTCGACATGTGCGGCCACGCCACGCTGGCCACGGCCCATGTGCTGCACACCACCGGCGCCGCCACGGGCACGGTGCGCTTCGCGGCACGCTGCGGCATCCTGTCCGCCACCGCCGACCCGAGCGGCACGATCACGCTCGACTTCCCCACCGCGACGCTCACGCAGCTGAAGATCCCGGACGGAGTCGCCGAGGCGCTCGGCGCCGACGTTCTCTCGGCGCACGACACGGGCCCGGACATCGGCGATCTGCTCGTCGAGCTGGCCGACGAGCAGGCCGTGCGCTCACTGACCCCGGACATCCGTGCCCTGGTCGACCACTCGGAGCGCGGCATCATCGCCACGGCGGCCGCCGCGGACCCGGCGAACGGCTATCACTTCGCCTCGCGCTGTTTCTTCCCGCGGGTCGGCATCGACGAGGACCCGGTGACCGGCAGTGCCCACACGGCACTCGCGCCGTTCTGGTCGGCCCGGCTGGGGCGCACCGAGCTGACCGGGCTGCAGGCATCCGCCCGTACCGGCCTGGTCCGTACCTCCGTGCGCGGCGAGCGCACCCGGCTGACCGGCCATGCCGTCACCGTCATCGACGGCGAGCTGCTCTCCGCACCCTGATCCGCGAGCGCACATCTCGATGGGGCGTACGCATCGGCCGTACGCCCCAGCTCCGCACCTCGCTCACGGCGTGGGCAGCCACCCCACCTTGCCCGCCAGCAGCCCGTATCCGACGAAGGCCACGATGTCGAGCAGCGCATGCGCCGCCACCAGCGGCCCGACCCGCCCCCACCGCCGGTAGAGCAGCACGAACAGCACGCCCATCACCATGTTGCCGACGAACCCGCCGACGCCCTGGTAGAGGTGGTACGAGCCGCGCAGCACCGAGCTCGCCACCAGCGCGGCCATCGGGCTCCAGCCCAACTGCCCCAGCCTGCGGAGCAGATATCCGACGACGATCACTTCCTCCAGTACGGAGTTCTGGATCGCCGAGAGAATCAGTACCGGGTACTTCCACCAGACCTCCGGCAGCGACTCGGGCACCACCGTGAGGTTGAACCCGAGGGCTCGCGTCGCCAGATAGAAGGCCAGCCCGGCTCCCCCGATCCCCGCCGCGACGAGTGCGCCGCGCCCGAGATCGCTCCATGGCCTGCTCCGGTCGAAGCCGATCGACCGCAGCCCGGCGCCTTCCCGGAACAGGAAATGCGCGACGAGCAGAACAGGCACCAGAGCCGTCGCGATGTCGAAGAGCTGCCAGGCGAGATCGAGCCATGGCCGCCCCGGGGCGAACGACCCGTTCAGCGTCGCCGCCTGCTGCTTCAGGCTGCCCGGTTTCGTCAGCGATCCGACAAAGCTGATCAGCGCCGACACCGCGCTCGCACCCAGTGAGAGCGCCAGCACGAGCAGTGTCTCGGACCGCAAGATCCTTCGCGACATGCCCTCTTGAGGAAGAGAATCAGCCACGCGTCCCGCCTCCGCCTGCACACCTGCCTCCAGTTGAGTAATCCCGTCTCATCCCCATCCTCGCCCCGCTAGGGTCTCGAATACAGGTACGAAGATCGCGCGCGACAGGCCGGGGGACAAGCGTCATCGAGATGACGCGGTCCCCTTTTCCTTGCTCATCGCTCGAAGAGGGGCACCACCGCATGGGACGTCACAGCTTGCCCGACGGCGAGGCGAGGGACGGAGGCAGGTCCCGTCCACGCGTACGCAGGCGCACGACCGCCATCGCCACGATGCTCGTTCTCGCCGTTGCGGCGGGGGCGGGCATCGCGGCACAGAGCGGTCTGCTCTCCTTCGCCACGTCGTGCGAGGACTCCGCGGTACACCTGGACATCGTCGCCTCGCCCGACATAGCGCCCGCCGTGCGCGAGGTCGCCGACCGCGCCCGCAAAGAGCGGATCCGATCCGACGGCCAGTGCATGGACGTACGCGTCACCGCGCGCGAGAACAACCAGGTCACCCAGGAACTCGCCGCGGGCAGGGCCGAGCCCGGCTACGAGGTGTGGCTGCCCGACTCCACCGTCTGGGCCGAGCGCGCCAAAGCGCTCACGGAGAGGGTCCCGCTCACACCGGCCGGCAATGTCGCCGTCTCCCCCGTCGCCCTGGCCACGGTTCACTCGACGGGCTCCGCCCTCGGCTGGCCCAAAAGGACGTACACCTGGGCACAGCTGACGCAGGCCGCCACCGCGACGGACAGGGTGCGCCTCGGCTCCGCCGACCCGTACCGCAGCGCGACCGGGCTGCTTGCGCTCACCAGCGTCGCCCAGTCCGTGGGGAAGGCGGGCGGCCCGGATGCCGACACCAAGGTCGCCGCCACCGCCAAACTCCTGTCGCAGCGTGTCTCGGACGCGGACGCCAAGGTGGTGGGCACCCTGGCGCCCGGTGAATCCGGCAAGGGTGGCAGCGCCCCCCGGAGCAACCAGGCCGTGTATCTCTCCGAGCAGGCCGCATTCGCGTACAACTCAGCCACCCGCGACAGCGCACGCGACCTCGACCTCTTCTATCCCAAGGACGGCGCGCCCCAGCTGGACTATCCGTACAACCTGGTCGACGAGAGCCGGCTGAGCACCGACGAGGGCCGGGCCGCCACGCGCTTCTTGGGGTTGCTGAGTGAGACGGAGTCCCGGCGGACCCTGGCGGTGCACGGCTTCCGCGCCGCCGACGGCACGTTCGAGGAGTCGGTCGTGCGCATCGCCGGCGGCCGTGTGCCGCAGCCCTACGCCCCGTCCGCGGCCATGGCCCAGCCGCTGCCGACGGACGCCCTGCAGGAGACGCTGGGCACGTGGACCATCACCGTGCAGAGCGCCCGTCTCACCACGGTCGTCGATGTCTCGGGATCCATGCAGCAGCCTGTGCCGGGCCGTGAACCGGAGAGCCGGCTCGATGTCACCAAGGCGTCCCTGCTGCAGGCACTCGGCCAGTTCACACCGCAGGACGAGATCGGGCTGTGGGAGTTCGCGACCGGCCTCGACGGCCCGAACGACTACCGCAAGCTCGTGCCGACGGCCCGGCTCGATGCCCCCGCCAAGGGCGAGGGCACCCAGCGTGCCCGGCTCGCCAAGGCATTCAAGGCGCTCACTCCCGTCCCGGACGGCGCGACCGGTCTGTACGACACGACGCTCGCCGCCTACAAGGAGGCCCGGGCGACCTATGCGAAGGGCAAGTTCAACGCCCTCGTCCTGCTCACGGACGGCTCCAACCAGGACCGCTTCAGCATCTCCCGCAGTGAGCTGATCTCCCGGCTCAAGGAGCTCACCGACCCCGATCGTCCGGTGCCCCTGATCGCGATCGCGGTCGGCCCCGACGCCGATCAGGCGGAGGTCGACGAGATCGCCAAGGCGACGGGCGGCGCCGGTTACCAGGTCAGCGATCCCGTGGAGATCCAGGGCGTGATCCTGAAGGCGATCATGGCGGTCGGGCAGACGGGGCGCACCGCGACTCAGCAGTGAGTCCCGCCCAGGGGTCGGCTCGCCGAGGAGGCGGACCGCCCAGGACGTTGACCGCCCAGCAGTGAGGCGCCCGCCCAGGACGGGGTCCGCTCAGGAGCGGGACCCGGGGAAGCCGACCGGCCAGGTGTGCACCGGCTCGCCCAGGTGCATCAGCTCGCAGTAGCGACGGGTGGTGGCCGCGAGCGCGGCCTCCCGTTCGAGACCGGCCTCCAGCGCGCGGTGATACGTGTCTGCCTGCCAGGTGGCCCCGTTCACGCGCCGCCTGCACCGCTCCTCGATGACGCCGAGGTAGAAGTCGCGGTCGGCGGGCTCGACGTTCCACGCGTCGAGCCCTGCCGCGGCGAGCGGCAGCAGTTCGTCCCGTACGAGCTTGACGGCCGGAACCGTGGTGATGCCGCCCGCCCGGCCCGGGCGCGGCCACTGGAGTTCCGTCTCGATGCCATGGCGGCACGCGGTGTCGAAGTTCTCGGCCGCGGCGGAGAAGGGCAGTTTGCTCCACACCGGCCTGGCCTCCTCGGCGAGCGCGCGCACCAGCCCGTAGTAGAAGGCGACATTGGCGATCACGTCGGTGACCGTGGGGCCGGCCGGGAGGACGCGGTTCTCGACCCGCAGATGAGGTACGCCGTCGACGACCCCGTACACCGGGCGGTTCCATCGGTAGACGGTTCCGTTGTGCAGCACGAGCTCCTGGAGCCTGGGGACCCCGCCTTCGTCGAGCACCCGCAGCGGGTCCTCCTCCTCGTCGCAGATGGGCAGCAGGGCGGGAAAGTAGCGCAGATTCTCCTCGAAGAGGTCGTACGCCGAGCTCACCCAGCGCTCGCCGAACCAGGTCCGTGGCCGGACCCCCTGAGCCTGCAGTTCGGGCGGTCGGGTGTCGGTGGCCTGCTGGAACAGGGGCGGCCGCGACTCGCACCACAGTTCCCTGCCGAACAGGAAGGGGGAGTTGGCGCCGACGGCGACCTGGACGGCGGCCACCGCCTGCGCGGCGTTCCACACATCCGCGAATCTCGCGGGCGTCACCTGGAGGTGCAACTGCACGGACGTACAGGCGGCTTCGGGCGCTATGGACGCCGAGGTGCAGGTCAGCCGCTCCACGCCTTCGATGTCGAGCGCGAATTCCTCGCCGCGTGCCGCGACGATCTGATCGTTGAGAAGTGTGTACCGGTCGACGTCCGAGAGGTTCGCGGAGACGAGGTCGTCCTGGGCGAGCGTCGGAAGAATTCCGATCATGACGATGCCCGCGCCGAGTTCTACAGCCTTTCGGTGGGCGTATCCGAGACCGGTGCGCAACTCCTCTGCCAGCTGGTCGAGAACCCGCCCGCTCAACCGGTGCGGAACAATATTTACTTCCAGGTTGAACATTCCGAGCTCGGTCTGGAAATCCTGGCTTGCGATTCGCTCGAGCACTTCCGCATTCATCATCCGTGGCAGCCCGTCGGCACCCGCGAGATTGAGCTCGATCTCAAGGCCCATGAGATTCTTGGGCCGGTCGAACCTCTTCTCGGCCAGCAGCCTCCCCAGTCCCGCGAGGCACTGCTGCAACTTCCTCCGGTACTTTTGCCGATCGGACAGGTGAAACCCGCCTGCCACGACCTTCTCCCCCATCGAAGCGTCCCTCCTCGAGTGGGCACCACGCAGCACCAGCCGATCACGTCACGGTCGATAATGCCCACACTGACTGATCCATAACGCCCCATGCGCGGTCCGCTGCCGGTAGGGTGTGCGAAGTGGCCGAGCGGCACATTCCCTCGGCATGATGCAGTTTGCAGTTTCCGCTGCCCGATGCATGGTGAAAAACACCGACTGGTTTCAGCCTACCGTGCTGACACTAGAACCCCAGGCCGTGGCTCTGCCCCTTCAAGGAATCGGCAGATACTTCGCAACAAATAGACCTGATTCCGCCTTGCCGGAAATACGCAGGAACGCTAGCAGAAACATGGCGAGAACACGTGTCGTATAAACTTCGCGAACGAGGCAGAGAGTTGGCGCCCGGTGGGGTTTCCGGCCCCCTCTGACCCCGCCACGCTGACAGTGCCGTCCGCACCTGCCCCTGCTCAAACGTGTCTCCGAAGTGAGAGGCGACCCATCATGCCGCTGCATGTCCCCCCGGCCCCCGCGCCTGCCCTCCGCAGCGTCCTCGCAGCACTCGGTTCCCCGACCGCCGTCCGCGAGGCCCGCACACCCGCTCTGAGGTCCGTCCAGGGATCTGTGAGCCCCGAACTGCCACTTCCCGTCCATGTACTGGATCAGATCGTCCCGAGCAGCAGTGCCCCCTACACCCGCCTCACGGGCTGGCGCTTCCTCATCCGCAGCGGCGAACGCGTCGTGGCCGCGGCGGAGACGATGCTCACCCCCGACGGCTGGACCTTCTCGCATTTCTTCGAAGGCCCCTATCTGAGCTCCACGGAGCGGGCGCTGCGGCAGGCCGAGTCGATGGGGACCCACTTCCAGCCGCGGCTGCTGTCCATCCCCGAGCTCTACATGCTGACCCTCTGGCTGCACGGTGACACCGACGCCGACGCCGGGACCGGCACACCCCGCCCCACGGACGTACTGGTACCGCTGGCTCCGGCGCCTCCGGGCATCACCGCGCACCGGCCGCACCAGGTCTCCGATCTACTCCCGGTCATGACTCTGCGCCTCACTCCGGCCCCGCTGCTCGGCTCCCCCGCCTGACCGTCGCGGCCGGCGGAGCGCCCCCACAGACGCCCTGCTCACACCCTCTTCGCGCCCCGTGACCATCCGGTCGCGGGGCGCATTTCTGCCCCGGGTGGACTAGCCCATACCGGCCACCCCTAACCACCCGAAAGGACAATGGAGTTGAACTGAACCGTCCGCCCGGGTGATACGTCATTAACCAGTAAGAAGAGCTGCCGCGAAATCCCTGCGGATTGTCGCCCGTGGGGCAACACTGGGATCGGACCGAGAGATACGGGGGGCGGCCATGAACTCCTCATCGAGCCGCAGGACAGTCACAGTCGACACACCGCAGCGAAAGAACCCAGCCATGTGCCAGCACCAGCCAGCCTGCCCGACATCCGACTCAGCCGACCGGGAAGCCGCGCGTCTCGTGGCGCACCACCCGGAGCAGGGCTGGAGCCTGCTGTGCAACGGCATCCTCCTCTTCGAGGACACCGGCGAGCTGCTGCCGGACGGGCAGATCATCGCGCCGCACCGGCAGGTGACGACGGCCGCCTAGAGCCGTCCGTAGGGCGACGAAAGCCGTCCGTTACGACGAGGGGCCGGCACGGAGACTCATCTCCGCACCGGCCCTGACGCATGCGCGCCGCCGCTCCGGCCCCGTTCGCCGGTCGCAGTCCGTCAGTTCTCGTACTCGTCCATCGGCGGGCAGGAACAGACGAGGTTACGGTCTCCGAACGCTCCGTCGATCCGGCGCACCGGCGGCCAGTACTTGTCCGCGGCGCTCACCCCGGCCGGGAAGACCGCCTCCTCACGGCTGTAAGGGTGCTCCCACTCCCCGCCGAGCGCGGCCGCGGTGTGCGGGGCGTTGCTGAGCGGGTTGTCCTCGGCGGGCCACTCGCCCGAGGCGAGCCTCTCGATCTCGCCCCGGATCGCGATCATGGTGTCGCAGAAGCGGTCGATCTCGGTCAGGTCTTCACTCTCGGTGGGCTCGATCATCAGTGTGCCGGCCACCGGGAAGGACATCGTCGGCGCGTGGAAGCCGTAGTCGATCAGCCGCTTGGCGATGTCGTCGACACTGACACCGGTCGACTTCGACAGCGGCCGCAGGTCCACGATGCACTCGTGGGCGACGAGGCCCGCCGGGCCCGTGTAGAGCACGGGGTAGTGCGGCTCCAGGCGCTTGGCGATGTAGTTGGCCGCGAGCACGGCGACCTGCGTCGCGCGCTTGAGGCCCTCGCCGCCCATGAGCCGTACGTACGCCCAGGAGATGGGCAGGATGCCCGCAGAGCCCCACGGAGCGGCCGAGATCGGACCCACACCCGTCTCGGGTCCCGCGGTCGGCTGGAGCGGGTGGTTGGGGAGGTACGGCGCGAGGTGTGCGCGGACACCCACCGGGCCCACGCCCGGACCGCCGCCGCCGTGCGGGATGCAGAAGGTCTTGTGCAGGTTGAGGTGCGAGACGTCGCCGCCGAACTTGCCCGGCTTGGCGAGACCCACCAGCGCGTTGAGGTTCGCGCCGTCGACGTACACCTGGCCGCCGGCCTCGTGGACCTGGGCGCAGATGTCGGCGACGTGCTCCTCGAACACACCGTGCGTGGACGGGTAGGTGATCATCAGAACTGAGAGCTCGTCGCGGTACTGCTCGATCTTGGCGCGCAGGTCCGCGATGTCCACCTCGCCGTCGTCGGCGGTCTTCACCACGACGACCTTCATGCCCGCCATGACCGCGCTGGCGGCGTTGGTGCCGTGCGCGGAGGAGGGGATGAGGCAGATGGTGCGCTGCTCGTCGCCGTTGGCGCGGTGGTACGCGCGCACGGCCAGCAGGCCCGCGAGCTCGCCCTGCGAACCGGCGTTGGGCTGGATGGAGACCGCGTCGTACCCGGTGACCTCGGCGAGGCGCTCCTCCAGCTCATGGATGAGCGTGAGGTATCCGGCGGCCTGCTCGACGGGGGCGAAGGGGTGGATCTGCCCGAACTCCGGCCAGGTGACCGGCTCCATCTCGGTGGTCGCGTTCAGCTTCATGGTGCAGGAGCCGAGCGGGATCATGCCGCGGTCCAGCGCGTAGTCCCGGTCAGCGAGCTTGCGCAGGTAGCGCAACATCGCCGTCTCGGAACGGTGCTGGTGGAAGACGGGATGCGTGAGGTAGTCGTCCGTCCGCAGCAGCGACTGCGGCAGAGCGTCCTCCGTCGCCGCGTCCAGCGCCTCGATGTCGCCCTCGAGGCCGAAAGCGGCCCAGACCACGTTCAGCTCCGTGCGCCCCGTGGTCTCGTCGCAGGAGATCGAGACGGTGTCGGCGTCGACGAGGTGGAGGTTGACCCCGCCCTCGCGTGCGGCGGCGAGCACGTCGGCGGCCTTGCCGGGAACCCGCGCGGTGAGCGTGTCGAAGTACGAGCCGTGCACGACCTCGACGCCACCGGACCGCAGGCCCTCGGCGAGCAGCGTCGCGAAGCGGTGGGTGCGCTGCGCGATCGACCGCAGGCCCTGGGGGCCGTGGTAGACCGCGTACATCCCGGCCATGACGGCGAGCAGCACCTGGGCGGTGCAGATGTTGCTGGTGGCCTTCTCGCGGCGGATGTGCTGCTCACGGGTCTGCAGTGCGAGGCGGTAGGCCTTGTTGCCGTCCGCGTCGACGGAGACGCCGACGAGTCGGCCGGGCAGGCTGCGCGCGAACTTCTCGCGCACGGCCATGTAGCCGGCGTGCGGTCCGCCGAAGCCCATCGGGACGCCGAACCGCTGCGTGGTGCCGACCGCGATGTCGGCGCCCAGCTCGCCCGGCGAGGTGAGCAGGGTCAGCGCCAGCAGATCGGCGGCGACGGTGACGATCGCGCCCAGCTCGTGCGCCTGCTCGATGACGGGCTTGAGGTCACGGACGGCACCGGAGGCGCCCGGGTACTGGAGCAGTACGCCGAAGACGCCGCGCTCGGCGATCTCGGCGGGGATGCCCTCGCTCAGGTCGGCGGTGACGACCTCGACACCGGTCGGTTCGGCGCGGGTCTCGATCACCGCGAGGGTCTGCGGAAGGGCGTCGGCGTCGACCAGGAAGACGCCGTTCTTGACCTTGCCGACGCGGCGGGCGAGCGACATGGCCTCGGCCGCGGCGGTGGCCTCGTCGAGCAGCGACGCGCCAGAGGTGGGCAGACCGGTCAGATCGGCGACCATCGTCTGGAAGTTGAGCAGCGCCTCGAGACGGCCCTGGGAGATCTCCGGCTGGTAGGGCGTGTACGCCGTGTACCAGGCCGGATTCTCCATGACATTGCGCAGGATGACCGGCGGCGTGAACGTGCCGTAGTAGCCGAGGCCGATCATCGGCGCCAGCACCTGATTGCGGTCGGCCAGCGTGCGCAGTTCGGCGAGGACATCGGCCTCGGTGCGCGCGCCCGGGAGGTTCAGCGCCTCCGCGCTCTTGATCACATCGGGCACCGCGGCGGCGGTCAGCTCGTCCAGCGAGCCGTACCCCACCTGCGCCAGCATCTTTGCCTGGGCCTCGGCGTCGGGCCCGATGTGGCGCTGCTCGAAGGGGATGCCCTGCTCCAGCTGAGAGAGCGGAATGCGGTTGGCGGTCATTTAGGAGGCCTCCTGGTCTGACACGACCGGCGAGGGGCATCGCGGCGCGGATGCCCGGACGGCCTCCCCCTCTGTCATCTCAACCTGAGAGCTTCACCGGCGCGCACGCAGGCGCGTCGGCTTTCACCGTCGGTGAGAGCGGACGCCGTCCGACGCCCGCTCTGCTTTCCAGAGTGACCTCGTCCGTGCGGTACAGGGGCCTGAGAGATTCCGGGGAGGATTTGCTCCTTCGGCGCCGCCGGTGTGTCACCGGTGGACTCTCCCGCACGGGGTCAGCAGCCGTCTGCCAGCGTACCAGCGCCGTTCTCGCTCCGATCGCTCAAGTGGCCGACAGTCACGATGTGCACTTTTGTAGTATTTAAACAGCAGTTGCGACCAATTGGAGGGACCGTGCAGACCGACATCGATCCGCGCAGCCTGATCGGCCGCAAGGCGTTCGACCGCAACGGCACCAAGATCGGGACTGTGGACGAGGTGTATCTCGACGATGCGACCGGCGTGCCCGAGTGGGCAGCTGTGCGCACCGGCCTGTTCAGCAGGGACGCTTTCGTCCCGCTGGAGCCCAGCAAGGTGGTCGACGACACCCTGCACGTCCCGTACGAACGCTCGCTGATCAAGGACGCGCCCGACTTCGGTGTCGGCCGTCATCTCTCCCCTGAGCAGGAACTGCAGCTCTACCACCACTACGGCCTCGATCTTTCCGAGGCTCCTGAGACGCCCACGCCGTCGGGGGACACCTCCTTCGGCCGCGTCGCGGGCCAGGAGGACTGACCCGGGGCCTGCTCCTTCTCCGGCAGAGGCACCAGGGGCAGGGGGTCGGAGGGCTCGAGATCGGGGTCGTCGACGCGGAAGGTACGAACGCGTCCCGGCGGCGACCCCGGCTCCTCGAACCGCACCGTGACCCGCCCGACGCCGCTGCCCTGTACCCAGCCCGCCCCGTACTGGGCATGCCGTACGTCGTGCCCGGCGGCCCAGCGCCGCTCCGCATGCGCGACGGGCTCCGCGACGCCCGCCCCAGCCGCCTCTTCGCCCCCCTGGGCCCCATGGTCGCCCTCCACCTCCGGTGCCCCCTCGTGCGCCGGTCCGGCACGATCGTCCGCAGCAGCCTGCTCGTCGGCGGCGGCCTGGGCGAAGAGGTCTTCCTGGGTGTAGTCGGTGAGCCCGGTGACGCCCACGCCGAGCAGCCGTACCCCGCCCGTGGTGTCCACGGCCTCCAGGAGCCGCCCGGCGGCCTCCCGCACCACCGATGGATCGTCGGTCGGCCCGCGCAGCGTCTCGGAACGCGTGAGCGTCGAGAAGTCGTACCGCCGCACCTTCAGCACGATGGTCCGCCCGGAGTGCCCGGAGGCCCGCAGCCTCTGCACACACCGGTCGGCGAGCCGCTCCACCTCGATCCGCACCCGCACCCGGTCGTGCAGATCCACATCGAAGGTGTCCTCGACGGAGACCGACTTCGTGTCCCGCTCGGCCACGACAGGCCGGTCGTCGTACCCCATGGCCATCCGGAACAGCGAGGTCCCGTGCGCCCTGCCCAGGAGCCGTACGAGCTCGTCCTCGCCCGCCTCAGCGAGCTCCGCGACGGTCGTCATTCCCGCGCGGCGCAGATGCTCCCCCGTCGCCGGGCCAACCCCGGGCAGCGTCCGCACCGACATCGGCCCCAGCAGCTCACGTTCCGTGCCCGGCTCGATCAGCACCAGACCGTCGGGTTTCGCCTGCTCGGAGGCGATTTTGGCCAGCATCTTGGATCCGGCGAGCCCGACCGACCCGGTGAGACCCGTGAACGTGCGGATCTGAGCACGCAGCCGCTCCCCCGTCTCCCTGGCCGACGCGGAGTCGTCGGCGACCCCGCCCGCCTCCAGGTCCACGAACGCCTCGTCCAGGCTCAGCGGCTCCACCAGCGGCGAGAGCCTGCCCAGCAGCTCCATCACCTGCTCGCTGACCGTGCGGTAGAGCGAGAAGCGCGGCACGAGATAGGCGGCATTGGGCGCGAGCCGTCTCGCCTGCGCCATCGGCATCGCGGAGTGGACCCCGAAGCGCCGTGCCTCGTACGAGGCGGTCGCGACGACCCCTCGCGGCCCGAGCCCGCCGACCACCACCGGCTTTCCGCGCAGACTCGGCTTCGCCGCCTGCTCGGCGGCGGCGAAGAAGGCATCCATGTCCAGATGCAGGATCGTCGGCGCGGATCTCACAACTCCGATGCTGCCCTACGCCACTGACAATGGCGCCGGCAGCGCGTGGTCCCTCCGCCGCGCCGCTCAGACGGCCCGGTCGCGTCTACGTCTGGCCAGCTCGTCAGCCGGGTTGTTGCCAACCAGCGTCTCGCCGGTGTCGATCCGCTCGCCGTGGAGCTGCGACAGCGCCGTCTCCACATCACGCCAGACCACGCCGACGGCGATCCCGAAGATCCCCTGGCCGCCCTGGAGCAGATCCACGACCTCGTCCGGCGACGAGCACTCGTAGACAGTGGCACCGTCGCTCATCAGCGTCATGCGCTCCAGGTCCGAGACGTCACGCGCCCGCAGATGCTGCACCGCGGTGCGGATGTTCTGCAGTGCTACGCCGGTGTCCAGGAATCGCTTGACGATCTTGAGGACAACCACATCGCGGAAGCTGTAGAGCCGCTGCGTGCCCGATCCGTACGCCGGCCGCACGCTGGGCTCGACCAGCCCGGTGCGTGCCCAGTAGTCGAGCTGGCGGTAGGTGATGCCCGCCGCCGCACACGCGGTCGGACCGCGGTAGCCGATCGTCTCACTGGCCTCGGCCGCACTTTCGTGAAGCGGATGCAGCCCGCCCTCCCCCAGACTCCGTCCGGGGGCGCCCCCAGCCGTACCGTCGCCGCTGCTTCTCACGCCGACCTCCGTCCTTGACCTGCCGACTCGACGGTAGGCAGTCACCAGGGGTGCGTCAACGATCGCCACGCCGAGTGATAATCACCCTGAGAGTGGTTTCTCGTGCCCGTATTCGGGGAAAGGCTACTCGAATGCGCTGACGACGACTGTTCGGACGGTCACTGGCTGTTGGTGCCGAAGTCCTCGGGCGAGATCTGGTCGAGGAACTCGCGGAACTTCTCCACCTCGTCCTCCTGCTCGTCCGGGATGGCGATTCCGGCGTCGTCGAGGACCCCGTCGCTGCCATAGATCGGCGTACCCGTACGCAGGGCCAGCGCTATGGCGTCGGACGGCCTCGCGCTCACCTCGACTCCACTGGCGAAGACCAGCTCCGCGTAGAAGACCCCTTCGCGCAGGTCAGTGATGCGCACCTCGGTGAGCTCCTGGCCCACCGCCTCCAGCACATCCTTGAAGAGGTCATGCGTCAGCGGCCTCGCCGGAGCCATGCCCTGCTGGGCAAAGGCAATGGCGGTGGCCTCCCCGGGACCGATCCAGATGGGGAGGTACCGGTCGCCTCCCACTTCACGCAGGAGCACGATCGGTTGGTTCGAGGGCATTTCGACCCGGACACCCACAACGTCGAGCTCGTTCACACAGCAACCCTAGGACGTGCCCGACCGGTTTGGGTAGTCGGGCTCTCCCATGATCAGTGCAGCCGGACCCCGAGAGCCGTCTGCACGAGGGCCGCATGCAGCCGCACAGACAGGGCAGCGAGCTCTTTCGTGGTCGCCTCGGCATGCGCCCTGGTCTGCGGATTACGGTGCCGCCGCAAGGGTGCAACGACCTGCTCGACCAGGCTCGCCTCACGGTCCGCGGCGGCTTTCATCGCCCGCAGATGCCGCGGCTCCAGCCCGAATCTCCCGAGATCCGCGACCAGCTTGGCCACGGTCACCGACTCGGCGTCGTACGCGCCGTCCTCGCCCTTCGCCAGCAGGCCGTAGGACTCCCACTCGGCCAGGTCCGCCTCGCTCACGTCGGCGGCCGCCAGGAGCTCGGAACGGCCCACGCGTGCGGCCGTCGGCCGGTCGGCGCCGGCTTCCCACGGGCCGTCGAGCAGTTCCCGCTGGGGACCCTGCGCGGGCAGCTGAACGTGCTCACCGCGCCCCAGGGCGTCGAGATGCTCACGGATGACCTTCAGCGGAAGATAGTGATCCCGCTGCATCCGCAGGACCTGCGCCAGCCGCTCCACGTCGTCGGGGCTGAACTTGCGGTACCCGGACGGCGTCCGCCGCGGCTCGACCAGCCCTTCCGACTCCAGAAAACGGATCTTGGAGATGGTCACTTCGGGAAACTCGTCGCGAAGCCGGCTGAGCACCGTACCGATGCTCATCAGCCTCTCGCCCGCGGTGGCGGTGCCGTGTCCGGCACCGCCCGTCGGTGTTCGCAGCATGTACCTTCCTGGGGGTCCCCCCGGACGGAGTCTGGGGGAGGGTTACACGCCCCGCTGGCTCGCGTAGAAGACCAGCCGGTACTTGCCGATCTGGACCTCGTCACCGCTCGACAGAACGACGGAATCGATCCGCTCGCGGTTGACGTACGTGCCGTTGAGGCTGCCGACGTCCGCGACGCTGAAGCGGCCGTCCGGTCCCCGGCGGAACTCCACATGACGCCGCGAGACGGTCACGTCGTCGAGGAAGATGTCGCTCTGCGGGTGACGGCCGGCCGTGGTCAGCTCGCCGTCCAGCAGGAAGCGGCTTCCGGAGTTAGGACCGCGGCGCACCACCAGGAGCGCCGAGCCGAGCGGCAGCGCGTCGACGGCGGCCTGGGCCTCGGGGGACAGTGACGGGATCTGCGTCTGCCCCGTCACCTCCGAGTCGTACGCCTCAAGGCCGGAGATGGAGATCGTCGAGGTCGTCTCCGAAGGACGCTCCGCGGGGGCTCCGCCACGCAGCGGCGCACCGCAGTTGGAGCAGAACCGGCTGGCCTCGGCATTGCGGTGCCCGCACCTCGTACAAACCAAGGCCGACATGGACGGATCCTCCTGCCGCGGCTGCCCCGCGTGGGGATTGGTTGAATACGGGTCCGGGGCAAACCCTCCACCCGTACTTGAGGTTGATGGTTCCCCGAAACCTATGCGGCTGGAACCGGCAGGGTCAACAGACGACGCGCCCTGACCGCCCGAAATGTCACCGCCCGGACCAGCAACCTCATCGCGGAAGAGCGGCCGCTCAGCGCCCTGCTCCTCACTCTGGCCATGGCGCGGCGCGCGATGCCGGGCGTTGCCACCGTCCTCGCGTGCGCTCTTGCCGAACAACTTCCCAAACAACTTCACGGGCGATTCCCCTTGACCGAAATAGACCCGCCCGTGGGGCAGGACGAACCCTCAATGATCAGACCTGCCGACCCGGACATCCTCACAACGTCCGTGACCACCAGACAGTTTCCACCACGCGGCACGCTTGTGATGTGCCGACCCCCCGCAAGCTCATGCCCTGGTCCCCCGGACCCCATGCACCCCCGCCTCACTGCGCCGACGACCGAGCGTAGTCAGGCCGCTTCGCGGGTCGCAAGGCATCCACGACGATCTTCTGCGAGCGCGTCACCGTGGCCGTGGCCTGCTCCTTCTCCAGTGTCTGGACCACGCCGCCCGGGATGTTCAGGGCGGGCTCCAGATCCTGCGGCTTGCCGATGACCTTGAATCGGTACGGGGCCTTGACCGGTTTGCCGTCCACCTCGATGTCGGCGCCGGTTCCCGTGAAGTAGGTGTCCGCGACGACCCGGATGTCGTTGACCTGGATCGCTTCCGCGCCCGCCGCCCGCAGTTCCTGGATCGCGTCGAGCAGCATGTCCGACTCCACCGTGCCGGACGGGTCCTGGACGGTGAGCGTGATGCCGGGGCCCTGCGCGGCGACCGTACCGGCGAGGATGCCGAGTTGCTGCTCCTTCTGCAGGGTCTGCTTGCGAGCCTCTTCGGCCTGGTCCGAGCTGTTCTCCAGCTCGGTGCGCTGGTCCTCCAGACGCTGCTTCTCGTCCTCGAGCCGCTGCGTGCGGTTGTCGAGCTCGTCGAGGATGCGCACCAGGTCCTCCTGGCGGGCGCCGCGTAGCGCGCTGTTGTCGCTGTTGGAGCGGACCTGGATGGCGAGGCCGAGCCCGAGGACGAACAGCAGGAGGGCGACAATGAGTTGAGCGCGGCTGACCCGCGGCGGCCACAGCACCGCGACAAGCCGCTGCCGACCGGTCTGCTGCGCGGGCTCGGGCGCTTCGGCCTCGGTCTGCTCCGAGTGGGCCTGTTCCGGGCGGGGCTGCTCCGACTGTGCCTGTTCGGGGCGGGGCTGCTCCGGCTCGGGCTGCTGCGGCTCGGGCTGTTCCGGCTCGGGCTGCTGCGGCCGGGTCTGCTCCGGCTCAGCGTTCCCGGAACCGGTGTTGGCGGCCGGCGGCGTCACCGACTCCGGCTCCTCGCCCTTGGGGTGTTCCTCGCCCCGAGGATTCTCTTCGCTGTTCATCGGCCTCACGCCCGGAACACGTGCCGGCGGATCGCGGCAGCGTTGGAGAAGATCCGGATACCGAGCACGACCACCACACCCGTCGACAGCTGGGCGCCCACGCCCAACTTGTCGCCCAGGAACACGATCAGCGCTGCCACCACCACGTTCGACAGGAAGGAGACGACGAAGACCTTGTCGACGAAGATTCCGTCGAGCATGGCCCGCAGGCCACCGAAGACCGCGTCGAGAGCCGCCACGACGGCGATCGGCAGATAGGGCTCGACCACCGCCGGCACTTCGGGCCGGACCAACAGTCCGACCACGACTCCGACGACGAGGCCCAGTACGGCGATCACGATGTGCCCTTCCCTGTGTCAGCCGTGCCCTGCCCGTTGCCCTTCCCGGCGTCGGCGGTCTTCGGCTCTGCTGTACGTACGATCAAGCTCGGCGCCGCCGGCAGGCGCACCTTCTCCTCGGTGGAGATGCTGGTGCGGATCCCGAAGTTCTCCTGCAACGCGTGCAGATACTGCCCGTCGGCACTGTCCTGGAACGCGGTGCTCAACTTCTTCCCGTCCCCCACCGCGAGCACCGTGTACGGCGGCACCAGCGGCTTGTTGTCGACCAGTATGGCGTCGCCCGCCGCGCGGATCGCCGACAGGGCCGTCAGCCGCTGCCCGTTGATCGCGACAGCCTCAGCGCCCGACTCCCAGAGCCCGTTGACGATCCGCTGCATGTCCCGGTCGCGCACCCGGCCTGTGTCGTTGAAGCCGCTGCTCTCCCGCGGCCCGCCGCCACCCTGATCGGTGTCCTTCGCATCGTCGACGACGAGCTTGACCCCCGGCCCCTCCACCTCTGTGGCGCCGGAGAGCAGCGCGACGATTTCTGCCTGTTCCCCGCCCTGCGTCTTGAGGGCCTTGCGCTGCCGGTTCCCCACCTCGTCGCGGAGCGTGTCGACACTGCGCTCCAGCGCGTCGGCGTCCGCGGTCTCCGCGTCGATCCGGTCGATGAGCTCCTCGCGCTCCTTCGCCACCACCGGTGCCGATATCCGCGCCTCGGCCGCTCCGACGGTCACGACGAGCGCCGCCAGCACCAGGCCGGCCGCGAGTCCGAGCTTGGCACGCAGCGTACGGGGAAGACCCCCGCCCTCGGCCTCCTTGCGGGCCGCCGCCTCCGCGTATCCGTCGTCGAGGCTGTGCTCCATGACGTTCGTCAGCAGCGACATGGACGCATCGGGACGTGCGGGTGGAGAGCCGGTGCTCCGAACGGGGGGCTGCTGCGACATGCCGCACATCGTCGCACGTCGCAGGTGTTACCGCCGAATGGCCCCACCGGTGTGCCGGAAGCCGTCCGCGGACAACTCCCGGCACACCCGTCACACGTCAGTGACCTGCGCTGTCCACGACGGCGGACCATTCGTCCAGGAGCGCCTGCGCCGAAGCGTCATCCGGCCCCTCTGCCCACAAATGAGTGACAGCCTCCGCGGGGTCGGGAAGGACCATCACCCAGCGGCCGTCGGCCTCGACCACACGGACACCGTCGGTCGTGTCGACATGCCGGTCACCGGCCGCCTCCACGACGCGCCGCATCACCAGCCCCTTGACCGCCCAAGGTGTCGCCAGATCGCGCCGCAGCACGTGCGCTCGCGGGATGCGGGCATCGATCTGGCTCAGCGTGAGCTGCGTACGGGCCACGAGCCCGACCAGCCGTACGAGGGCCGCCGAGCCGTCGAAGACGCTGCTGAACTCCGGAATGATGAAGGCGCCCCGGCCGTCACCACCGAAGATCGTGGTCTCCTCGCGCCCCACGCGCGTCAGATCGTCGGGCGAGGTGGTCGTCCACTCCACCTGTGTGCCGTGGTACGCGGCGACCTGCTCGGCGATCCGCGTGGTCGTCACCGGAAGCGCCACCCGCCCACTGCGCCGCTCCGCCGCCACCAGGTCGAGCAGCACAAGCAGCGCGCGGTCGTCCTCGATGATGCGCCCTCGTTCGTCGACCAGCGACAGCCGCTCACCGACGGGGTCGAAACGCACCCCGAAGGCCGCCCGGGCGGAGGCCACGATCTCGCCCAGCCGCACCAGTCCGGACCGTCGGGTGTCGGCCGACTCCGTCGGCCTCGATTCGTCGAGCCCGGGGTTGATGACCAGGGCGTCCACGCCGAGCCGTCCGAGCAGGCTCGGCAGAACCAGTCCGGCGCTGCCGTTGGACGCGTCGATGACGACCTTGAGACCCGACTCGGCGATGCCGGAGGTGTCGACATTGCGCAGCAGGGATCCGGTGTACGAGTCGAAGACGCTGGACGGGAAGTGCAGGTCCCCGATCTCGCCGGGGAACGCCCGCCGGTACTCCTGACGCGCGTACACCCGGTCCAGCTTCCGCTGACCGGCCTGCGAAAGGTCCGCACCGCGCTCGTCGAAGAACATGATGTCGACGGAGTCCGGCACACCGGGAGACGTACGGATCATGATGCCGCCGGCACTGCCGCGGGCGGTCTGCTGCCGCGCAACCGGCAGCGGCACGTTCTCCAGGTCGCGTACGTCGATGGCGCTGGCCTGCAGCGCGGAGATGACGGCCCGCTTGAGCGCACGGGCGCCCCGGGAGTGGTCACGCGCCGTGGTGACCGTCGCCCCCTTCTTGAGGGTGGTTGCATACGCACCGGCCAGCCGCACGGCCAGTTCGGGCGTGATCTCGACATTGAGGATTCCGGACACTCCGCGAGCCCCGAAGAGATGCGCCTGGCCCCGCGACTCCCAGATGACCGAGGTGTTGACGAAGGCGCCGGCCTCGATGGTCTTGAACGGGTAGACCCGGACATTGCCCTGGATAATCGATTCTTCGCCGACAAGGCACTCGTCGCCGATGACCGCGCCGTCCTCGATACGTGCGGCACGCATGATGTCGGTGTTCTTTCCGATCACGCAGCCGCGGAGGTTGCAGTGCTCTCCGATGTACACGTTGTCGTGGATCACGGCCTTATGGAGAAAGGCACCGCTTTTGACGACGACGTTGGACCCGACGACGGTGTGCTCGCGGATCTCCACGTCGGCCTCGACCTTGGCATAGTCGCCGATATACAGCGGACCGCGCAGCACGGCGTCCGGATGGACCTCCGCACCTTCGGCCACCCACACACCGGGAGAGATCTCGAACCCGTCGAGTTCCACATCGACCTTGCCCTCGAGGACATCGGCCTGAGCCTTCACATAGCTCTCGTGGGTGCCCACGTCCTCCCAGTAGCCCTCGGCGATATAGCCGTAGATCGGCTTGCCTTCCTTCATGAGCTGCGGGAACACATCGCCGGACCAGTCCACGGGAACATCGGCCTCGACATAGTCGAATACCTCAGGCTCCATCACGTAGATGCCGGTATTCACCGTGTCGGAGAAAACCTGTCCCCAGGTGGGCTTCTCGAGGAAGCGCTCGACCTTTCCTTCTTCGTCCACGATGGTGATACCGAATTCGAGAGGGTTCGGCACTCGCGTCAGACACACCGTGACCAGTGCGCCCTTCTCCTTGTGGAAGGAGATGAGGTCGCTCAGGTCAAAGTCGGTGAGCGCATCACCGGAGATGACGAGAAACGCGTCGTCCTTCAGCGCTTCTTCGGCATTCTTCACGCTCCCCGCAGTGCCGAGTGGCTTCTCCTCATTGGCATAGGTGAGCTCCATCCCGAGCTCTTCGCCATCGCCGAAGTAGTTCTTGACGAGTGAGGCGAGAAACTGCACGGTTACGACGGTCTCATTGAGCCCATGCCGCTTGAGCAGGCGCAGCACATGCTCCATGATCGGCCGATTGGCCACTGGCAGGAGCGGCTTGGGCATGCTCGAGGTCATTGGGCGAAGTCGGGTACCTTCGCCACCGGCCATCACGACGGCCTTCATGTCGGAAGCGTCCTCCTTGAAGAGACGACGGTCTAGCCGACTGGACCCGTCACATGAGGCCCTTTGGCGTCATGCACGGCCGGCAACGCTGCTCGGCACGGCATCGACGAGGTCAATCGGCCACTGCATCCGCCTTGACGAGGCGGCGGACCTGGACCACGTAGAGGATCCCTGCCCACCAATACAGAGTTGTACCCCATACTGCGAACGCCCATCCGAAAATAGCAGCGAGTGACGCAAGCCACCCGTTTCCGTCACTCAGGAGCAGGAGGGGGAACGCGTACATGAGGTTGAACGTGGCTGCCTTCCCCAGGAAGTTGACCTGGGGCGGCGGATAGCCGTGCCGGCGGAGGATTCCCACCATCACCAGCAGCATCAGTTCCCGCGCCAATA
Source organism: Streptomyces sp. NBC_00885 (assembly GCF_045207475.1). Taxonomy (NCBI): domain Bacteria; kingdom Bacillati; phylum Actinomycetota; class Actinomycetes; order Kitasatosporales; family Streptomycetaceae; genus Streptomyces; species Streptomyces sp. NBC_00885. Next base: position 7,376,269 of record NZ_CP108796.1, on the reverse strand, counting down.
GGGCGGCGGTGAGCCAGATGGGCAGAATCTCGCGCCAGGTCAGCCCGACGAGCGTGGAGAGGATGTACAGCCGGTCGGCAGCCGGGTCGAGGAGCCGCCCCAGACTGCTGATCTGGTTCCAGCGCCTCGCAAGCTTGCCGTCGAGATAGTCACTGACGCCGCTCAGCATCAGTACGAGCAAAGCCCAGCCATCGCTGTTGGGCCCCCCGAACTCGGGGCGGAGAATCAGCCACAGGAAGAGCGGCACACCGGCGAGACGCGCCATGCTGAGGATGTTGGGGATGGTGAGCACCCGGTCCGTCTGGACACGGGTCTCCTGGACCTCCACCCGGGGGCCTCCTGTGCGGAACGTTCCAATGATGCTCCCTGACCCTACCCTCAGCCGCAGCCGCGGGATGCACAGGGGTACGGAGGAACAATCGGGCCCTGAACGCAGAAAAGCCCCGCACCAGAAGGTGCGGGGCTCTCCCACAATAATTGTTCGGCGGCGTCCTACTCTCCCACAGGGTCCCCCCTGCAGTACCATCGGCGCTGAAAGGCTTAGCTTCCGGGTTCGGAATGTAACCGGGCGTTTCCCTAACGCAATGACCACCGAAACACTATGAAGATATCGATTCCGGAATCCCCCGGCCAAAGGGGGGACTCGACAGTTCGTTACTTCAGAACTGACACAGTGGACGCGAGCAACTGAGGACAAGCCCTCGGCCTATTAGTACCAGTCAGCTCCACCCCTTGCGGGGCTTCCACATCTGGCCTATCAACCCAGTCGTCTACTGGGAGCCTTAACCCCTCAAAGGGGGTGGGAGTCCTCATCTCGAAGCAGGCTTCCCGCTTAGATGCTTTCAGCGGTTATCCTTTCCGAACGTAGCCAACCAGCCATGCCCTTGGCAGGACAACTGGCACACCAGAGGTTCGTCCGTCCCGGTCCTCTCGTACTAGGGACAGCCCTTCTCAAGACTCCTACGCGCACAGCGGATAGGGACCGAACTGTCTCACGACGTTCTAAACCCAGCTCGCGTACCGCTTTAATGGGCGAACAGCCCAACCCTTGGGACCGACTCCAGCCCCAGGATGCGACGAGCCGACATCGAGGTGCCAAACCATCCCGTCGATATGGACTCTTGGGGAAGATCAGCCTGTTATCCCCGGGGTACCTTTTATCCGTTGAGCGACGGCGCTTCCACAAGCCACCGCCGGATCACTAGTCCCGACTTTCGTCCCTGCTCGACCCGTCGGTCTCACAGTCAAGCTCCCTTGTGCACTTACACTCAACACCTGATTGCCAACCAGGCTGAGGGAACCTTTGGGCGCCTCCGTTACCCTTTGGGAGGCAACCGCCCCAGTTAAACTACCCATCAGACACTGTCCCTGATCCGGATCACGGACCCAGGTTAGACATCCAGCACGACCAGAGTGGTATTTCAACGGCGACTCCACAACCACTGGCGTGGCTGCTTCAAAGTCTCCCACCTATCCTACACAAGCCGAACCGAACACCAATATCAAACTGTAGTAAAGGTCCCGGGGTCTTTCCGTCCTGCTGCGCGAAACGAGCATCTTTACTCGTAGTGCAATTTCACCGGGCCTATGGTTGAGACAGTCGAGAAGTCGTTACGCCATTCGTGCAGGTCGGAACTTACCCGACAAGGAATTTCGCTACCTTAGGATGGTTATAGTTACCACCGCCGTTTACTGGCGCTTAAGTTCTCAGCTTCGCCACACCGAAATGTGACTAACCGGTCCCCTTAACGTTCCAGCACCGGGCAGGCGTCAGTCCGTATACATCGCCTTACGGCTTCGCACGGACCTGTGTTTTTAGTAAACAGTCGCTTCTCGCTGGTCTCTGCGGCCACCCCCAGCTCAAGGAGCAAGTCCTCTCACCAGTGATGGCCCCCTTCTCCCGAAGTTACGGGGGCATTTTGCCGAGTTCCTTAACCATAGTTCACCCGAACGCCTCGGTATTCTCTACCTGACCACCTGAGTCGGTTTAGGGTACGGGCCGCCATGAAACTCGCTAGAGGCTTTTCTCGACAGCATAGGATCATCCACTTCACCACAATCGGCTCGGCATCAGGTCTCAGCCCTAGTGTGTGACGGATTTGCCTATCACACGGCCTACACCCTTACCCCGGGACAACCACCGCCCGGGCTGGACTACCTTCCTGCGTCACCCCATCGCTTACCTACTACCACCTTGGGCCGGCGGCTCCACCACTCCCCTTCGCCCGAAGGCTCCAGGACGGCTTCACGGCCTTAGCATTAATGGGCTCGATACTGGGCGTTTCAAAGCGGGTACCGGAATATCAACCGGTTGTCCATCGACTACGCCTGTCGGCCTCGCCTTAGGTCCCGACTTACCCTGGGCAGATCAGCTTGACCCAGGAACCCTTAGTCAATCGGCGCACACGTTTCTCACGTGTGTATCGCTACTCATGCCTGCATTCTCACTCGTGTACCGTCCACCACTCGCTTACGCGGCGGCTTCACCCGGCACACGACGCTCCCCTACCCATCCCAGCGGGCGTTGGCCCTCATGCTGGAATGACACGACTTCGGCGGTACGCTTGAGCCCCGCTACATTGTCGGCGCGGAATCACTTGACCAGTGAGCTATTACGCACTCTTTCAAGGGTGGCTGCTTCTAAGCCAACCTCCTGGTTGTCTCTGCGACTCCACATCCTTTCCCACTTAGCGTACGCTTAGGGGCCTTAGTCGATGCTCTGGGCTGTTTCCCTCTCGACCATGGAGCTTATCCCCCACAGTCTCACTGCCGCGCTCTCACTTACCGGCATTCGGAGTTTGGCTAAGGTCAGTAACCCGGTAGGGCCCATCGCCTATCCAGTGCTCTACCTCCGGCAAGAAACACACGACGCTGCACCTAAATGCATTTCGGGGAGAACCAGCTATCACGGAGTTTGATTGGCCTTTCACCCCTAACCACAGGTCATCCCCCAGGTTTTCAACCCTGGTGGGTTCGGTCCTCCACGAAGTCTTACCTCCGCTTCAACCTGCCCATGGCTAGATCACTCCGCTTCGGGTCTTGAGCGCGCTACTATATCGCCCTGTTCGGACTCGCTTTCGCTACGGCTTCCCCACACGGGTTAACCTCGCAACACACCGCAAACTCGCAGGCTCATTCTTCAAAAGGCACGCAGTCACGACGCACAGAGTAAACTCTGCGCGCGACGCTCCCACGGCTTGTAGGCACACGGTTTCAGGTACTATTTCACTCCGCTCCCGCGGTACTTTTCACCATTCCCTCACGGTACTATCCGCTATCGGTCACCAGGGAATATTTAGGCTTAACGGGTGGTCCCGCCAGATTCACACGGGATTTCTCGGGCCCCGTGCTACTTGGGTGTCTCTTAAACGAGCCGCTGATGTTTCAGCTACGGGGGTCTTACCCTCTACGCCGGACCTTTCGCATGTCCTTCGCCTACATCAACGGTTTCTGACTCGTCTCATCGCCGGCAGACGATGACAAAGAGATCCCACAACCCCGCATGCGCAACCCCTGCCGGGTATCACACGCATACGGTTTGGCCTCATCCGGTTTCGCTCGCCACTACTCCCGGAATCACGGTTGTTTTCTCTTCCTGAGGGTACTGAGATGTTTCACTTCCCCTCGTTCCCTCCACACTGCCTATGTGTTCAGCAGCGGGTGACAGCCCATGACGACTGCCGGGTTTCCCCATTCGGAAACCCCCGGATCAAAGCCTGGTTGACGGCTCCCCGGGGACTATCGTGGCCTCCCACGTCCTTCATCGGTTCCTGGTGCCAAGGCATCCACCGTGCGCCCTTAAAAACTTGGCCACAGATGCTCGCGTCCACTGTGCAGTTCTCAAGCAACGACCAGCCACCCACCACCCCACCCAACAGGGCGAGTTCACCGGGGCCGGCATCGCGAAGGACGAGCAAACGCTCGTACCCTCAGACACCCAACAGCGCGCCCGGCACGACCAGTCAGGACATCACGTTCCACGCCGAAGCAGTACTAGTGATCCCAACTCATCGTGCCGAATAGTCAACGTTCCACCCATGAGCAACCAGCATCGGACGTACGCCGATGTACTGGCCTCTGGACCGGCAGAGCCGGCCTAGAAGTGCTCCTTAGAAAGGAGGTGATCCAGCCGCACCTTCCGGTACGGCTACCTTGTTACGACTTCGTCCCAATCGCCAGTCCCACCTTCGACAGCTCCCTCCCACAAGGGGTTGGGCCACCGGCTTCGGGTGTTACCGACTTTCGTGACGTGACGGGCGGTGTGTACAAGGCCCGGGAACGTATTCACCGCAGCAATGCTGATCTGCGATTACTAGCAACTCCGACTTCATGGGGTCGAGTTGCAGACCCCAATCCGAACTGAGACCGGCTTTTTGAGATTCGCTCCGCCTCGCGGCATCGCAGCTCTTTGTACCGGCCATTGTAGCACGTGTGCAGCCCAAGACATAAGGGGCATGATGACTTGACGTCGTCCCCACCTTCCTCCGAGTTGACCCCGGCAGTCTCCTGTGAGTCCCCATCACCCCGAAGGGCATGCTGGCAACACAGAACAAGGGTTGCGCTCGTTGCGGGACTTAACCCAACATCTCACGACACGAGCTGACGACAGCCATGCACCACCTGTATACCGACCACAAGGGGGGCACCATCTCTGATGCTTTCCGGTATATGTCAAGCCTTGGTAAGGTTCTTCGCGTTGCGTCGAATTAAGCCACATGCTCCGCTGCTTGTGCGGGCCCCCGTCAATTCCTTTGAGTTTTAGCCTTGCGGCCGTACTCCCCAGGCGGGGAACTTAATGCGTTAGCTGCGGCACCGACGACGTGGAATGTCGCCAACACCTAGTTCCCAACGTTTACGGCGTGGACTACCAGGGTATCTAATCCTGTTCGCTCCCCACGCTTTCGCTCCTCAGCGTCAGTAATGGCCCAGAGATCCGCCTTCGCCACCGGTGTTCCTCCTGATATCTGCGCATTTCACCGCTACACCAGGAATTCCGATCTCCCCTACCACACTCTAGCTAGCCCGTATCGAATGCAGACCCGGGGTTAAGCCCCGGGCTTTCACATCCGACGTGACAAGCCGCCTACGAGCTCTTTACGCCCAATAATTCCGGACAACGCTTGCGCCCTACGTATTACCGCGGCTGCTGGCACGTAGTTAGCCGGCGCTTCTTCTGCAGGTACCGTCACTTGCGCTTCTTCCCTGCTGAAAGAGGTTTACAACCCGAAGGCCGTCATCCCTCACGCGGCGTCGCTGCATCAGGCTTTCGCCCATTGTGCAATATTCCCCACTGCTGCCTCCCGTAGGAGTCTGGGCCGTGTCTCAGTCCCAGTGTGGCCGGTCGCCCTCTCAGGCCGGCTACCCGTCGTCGCCTTGGTAGGCCATCACCCCACCAACAAGCTGATAGGCCGCGGGCTCATCCTTCACCGCCGGAGCTTTCAACCCCCCAAGATGCCTCGGGAGGTGGTATCCGGTATTAGACCCCGTTTCCAGGGCTTGTCCCAGAGTGAAGGGCAGATTGCCCACGTGTTACTCACCCGTTCGCCACTAATCCACCCCGAAGGGCTTCATCGTTCGACTTGCATGTGTTAAGCACGCCGCCAGCGTTCGTCCTGAGCCAGGATCAAACTCTCCATGAATGTTTACCCGTAATCGGGTCGAACACCACAAGAGCGGGACAACCGGTCGGAATAAGACCGGTCATCCACAGCGTCCTCGCTGTGTCATTGCCTGCCCGCCACAAAAGGGCCGACAGGACTTTCAAAGGAACCTCAACCCACCGAAATGGGCCGGGGTTGTCAATCTGGCGTTGACTTTTGGCACGCTGTTGAGTTCTCAAGGAACGGACGCTTCCTTCAGACCCTTTTCATCGGGCCCTCCGGGCGCTTCCCTTCGGTGTTTCCGTACACTATCAGGCTTTTTCGGTCTTCCTGACCACCGCCCTGCGGGCAGGCAGAGGTTTAGACCAGTTAGTATCTCGGCTTGATAGGTGCTGCCGACCCCCGACTCAGAGTCGCGTTGGGGTCAGGCAGAGGAACGACAGTACAGCTCGCCGGGAGATCAGGCAAATCGTTTCCGGTGCGCCCCTAGGTCCGCGAACTGGTAGCTCTCAGGAATAACTGGGACATCCAGTGACATACCCTTCTGAACAGCGCGTCGTCCAGGACAGGCAGGGACGACGCCGGACGAATCTCCGCCCCTGGGAGGCTCCATGACCACAGTGACGTCCCCTATTGCCGGACGTGCCATCGGACTCGCTGCCGTGCCGGACCCCGTCTTCTCCGGTGCGATGGTCGGTCCCGGTACCGCCATCGACCCCGTGCGTGAGCCGTCGGAGGCCGTCGCCCCCGTCGACGGAATCATCGTCTCCCTGCACCCGCACGCCTTCGTCGTCGTCGACGACCAGGGGCACGGTGTACTGACGCACCTCGGCATCGACACCGTCCAGCTCAACGGCGAGGGCTTCGAGCTGCTCGTCAACAAGGGCGACACCGTCCAGCGCGGGCAGGCAGTGGTGCGCTGGAACCCGTCGGCCGTCGAAGAGGCCGGAAAGTCCGCCATCTGTCCCATCGTGGCGCTCGAAGCCACGGCCGACTCCCTCTCCGACCTTCGCGAGGGTGGCGACGTCAAGGCCGGCGACTCGCTCTTCGGCTGGCAGTGACGCCGGAGACGTAATCACGGCTGGTCGGACTTCCACCGCGGCGGCACGGGCCGTCGCTCAATCGGAGACGGGTGTAATGGAGACAACGCTGCGAGGCGTCGGCGTGAGCCATGGTGTGGCGATCGGCGAGGTCCGGCACATGGGTACGGCGGTTCTGGAGCCGCCGGCCAAGCAGATTCGGCCCGAGGACGCGGAGCGCGAACAGGGACGCGCCCGCAAGGCCGTGGAGGCCGTGGCCGCCGACCTGATTGCCCGCGGCAATCTGGCCGGTGGCGAGGCGCAGGCCGTGCTCGAGGCGCAGGCCATGATGGCGCAGGACCCGGAGCTCATGGCCGACGTGGAGCGCCGTATCGCCGTCGGCAGCACCGCCGAGCGCGGTGTGTACGACGCGTTCGCCATGTACCGGGAGATGCTCGCGGGCGCCGGCGAGTACATGGCCGGTCGGGTGGCGGACCTGGACGACGTGCGGAACCGGATTGTGGCGCGGCTGCTCGGTGTGCCGATGCCCGGTGTACCGGACAGCGACGAGCCGTATGTACTGATCGCGCGGGATCTCGCGCCCGCGGACACCGCACTGCTCGACCCTGGGCTGGTGCTCGGGTTTGTCACCGAGGAGGGCGGGCCCACCAGCCACAGCGCGATTCTGGCGCGGGCGCTGGGCGTGCCGGCCGTGGTGGCGCTGCCGGGTGCCAAGGAGCTGGCCGAGGGCACGCTCATCGCCGTCGACGGCAGTACCGGCGAGATCTTCGTCGAGCCGAGCCAGGAGAAGCGGGGCGAGCTGGAAAGGGGGGCGGCGGAGCGCAAGGCGGCGCTGGCTGCTTCCAGTGGGCCGGGGGCGACGTCCGACGGGCACAAGGTGCCGCTGCTGGCCAATGTGGGCGGGCCTGCCGATGTGCCGGCCGCGGTCGAGGCCGGTGCCGAGGGTGTCGGTCTGTTCCGTACGGAGTTCCTCTTCCTGGACGACAGTAAGCAGGCGCCGTCGGAGGAGAAGCAGGTCGAGGCCTACCGCAAGGTTCTCGAGGCCTTCCCCGAGGGCAGGGTCGTCGTGCGGGTGCTGGATGCCGGTGCGGACAAGCCGCTCGACTTCCTGACTCCGGCGGACGAGCCGAACCCGGCGCTGGGTGTGCGCGGGCTGCGGAGCCTGCTGGATCACCCGGAGGTGCTGCGTACGCAATTGACGGCGCTGTCCAAGGCCGTCGCAGGGCTGCCGGTCTACCTCGAGGTCATGGCCCCGATGGTGGCGGACCGCACCGACGCGAAGGCGTTCGCTGACGCGTGCCGCGAGGCCGGGCTGCAGGCGAAGTTCGGTGCGATGGTTGAGATTCCGTCCGCCGCGCTGCGGGCGCGCTCGATCCTGCAGGAGGTGGAGTTCCTGTCGCTGGGCACCAATGACCTCGCGCAGTACACCTTCGCCGCCGACCGTCAGGTGGGTGCGGTGTCGCGTCTGCAGGACCCGTGGCAGCCGGCGCTGCTGGACCTGGTGGCGCTGTCGGCCGAGGCCGCGAAGGCCGAGGGCAAGAGCTGTGGTGTCTGTGGTGAGGCTGCCTCCGATCCGCTGCTCGCGTGTGTGCTCACCGGTCTTGGTGTGACCTCGCTGTCGATGGGTGCCGCGTCGATTCCGTACGTCCGCGCGACGCTGGCGAAGTACACGCTCGCGCAGTGCGAGCGCGCTGCCGCCGCGGCGCGTGCCGCGGACACGGCCGAGGAGGCGCGGGTCGCCGCGCAGGCGGTGCTCTCCGGCGAATAGCCGGTGTGCCGTGGCTCGATGGTTGATCGAAGGGGCTTCCTGCCGAGACGGGAGGAAGCCCCTTCGGCGTTTCAGTGGTGGTTGTCCGGGTCGTCGGTGGTGATGCTGAAACCCGCGCAGTACTCGACGCCGGGCTCCGGAGACAGCGGCTCACCGGTGTTGGCGTCGGTGCAGTAGGCGCTGAAGACCTCGCCCGCGGTGAGCGGGACGAGGCTGCCCTCGTGGACCCGCCAGCCGTGGAGGCGGTCGGGGGTGCCGTCGGCGCTCGTACGCAGAACTACTCCCCCGGGCGTTTCGAGGGCGATACCCGTGGCGAGGACGGTCACGAACTCCGCGCCCTCCGAGGCGTCCAACTGGGCCTGTGCGTCGGCGGCGCCCTCGGCATGGAGGACGGCAACGAGCTGTTCGTCCGGGGCGGGGATGCTGCAGACCATGTGGTGGCTGCCCGGTCCGGCCGCTTCGAGCAGGCCCATCAGGATGCGAGAGGCCCGGTCGAAGGCGGCACGGCCGATGTCCTGGCCGCAGTCGGCGCAGTCCCCGAGGTCGGCGAGGAGCATTGTCGCGTACTCCCAAGTGGCCTGGCGCACGGCCTTGTTGATCAGCTGGGGCAGCAGGCTGGTGACCGGCTGTCCGGTGTACGCCAGGGTGGCGCCGCGAGCCGCGATGGCGGCGGTGTAGCGGCTGCGGCTGACGGCGGCGTCGGGGTCGAGGCCCGCTTCGGTGCAGTACTCGGCGAAGTCTTCGGGGTCGAAGAGGGCGACGGTGGTGTGCAGTTGCCGTGAGGCCAGGGTCTTGAGCAGCGCCTCGATCTGGCGGAGATAGGTGGGGTGGTCGTCGAAAGTGAAGGTGCGGTACTGGCGCATCGCGCTGAAGTCGTACTCGTCGGCGATGAGGCCGACGGTGCTGGGCACTTCGCGGTGAAGGGTGCGGCGCAGGGATGCGGTGGTCTTGTTGCGCCGGCGCGTGGACTGCTTGGTCTGTGCCATGTCTCCCCCTGTGTCGATTACTCGTGACTCACCGTAATCGACGGCACTGACAACGGGGCTTCGGGCAGCTTGTTCCGTACGAGACGGCTCTGCGCGAAGCAGGTGGCGACCAGTCCGGCACCCATCAGCGCCCAGCCCGCGGGGCCTGCCGCGATGACGCCGGTGACGATCAATGGGCCCGCGCTGCGCTGGGCCGATGCGGCCACTCCATGCACTCCGAGGTAGGCACCCTGCGCCTCGTCGGGGGCGAGGGCGACAGAGAGTCCCCAGGAGATGGTGGCGTGGATGATCTCCGCCAGAGTGAGCGCGACGGCGGCGAGAACGAGGGCGGTGATCGCGAGCCATCGGCTGCCGACCGCGGAGGCGCTCATGGCAAGGGTGCCGACGGCGAAGGCGGCGGCGAGAGGGAGCAGCAGTCGCCGTGCCGCTCGCGTCGTGGCGCCGAACTTGGCCATGGGGATCTGCAGGGCCACGACCATCACGTTGTTCAGTACGAGGAGCAGCGGGGCCAGGCCGTGCGGAGCGTCGGTGGCATGCACGATCCAGAGCGGTAGTCCGACCATGAAGACCGCGTCGTCCAGGAAGAGCACCGTCTCACTGGCCACATAGAGGAGATAGGTGCGGTCACGCCAGGGGTTCGCGGGCTTCACCGGGACCCTCTCGCTGCCGGAGCCGGTGACGACACGCGAGGGCGATGGGGCGTCACCGCAGCGCAGGGTGAGCAGTGCCGCGGCGAGGGAGCTGATCGCGTTGCCCACGAGGAGAGACTGATACGCGGCCGTGGTACCGATGCCGAGCGCGGCTGCGGCGGCCAGGCCGCCGATGGCGAAGCCGGTGTTGCCGACGGTGCGGTTCAGGGCCTGATAGCGAACGCGCTGGGAGCCCGTGATGCGGGTGGCGTAGAGCTTGGTGAGGACGTTCGCGCCGCGGTCGCCGACGCTGGCGAAGGCCGCGCAGACGAGCAGCAGTGCGTAGTGGTCGGTGGTCAGCACGGCCAGGCCGGCGAGGGCGCGCAGGAGTTGTGCGGCGATCAGGACGCGGGTGACGGGCAACCGGTCGGCGACGCGGCCGGCGATCGGTGCTCCTGCGATACCGAGGCCGGCCGACAGCGCGATGAGGAGGCCCACTTCGGTGAGGGAGAGGCCGGTGACGTAGGTGAAGTAGAGGGCTTGCGTGGCGGTCCACAAGCCGTTGCCCGTCTTGTCGACCATGGTGATGGCAAGCATGCGGCGACCGTCACGGCCGCCTGGGATGCGGTTCTTGAATGTGCCTTTGGGTGTGTCTTCGAGTGCTGCCCGGCTCTTCGGCAGGCTCACCGGTTCCCCCTTGACGCGATTTATGTATTGGTACATAGTCTATTACGTGGCAACACAATATTCGATCAGTGGTACGAGCGCCAAGGGAATCGCCGCGTCCGTCGAACGGGCTGTGGCAGACGGCGGCTTGGGGCCCGGCGACGCGCTGCCGCCGGTGCGTCGGCTCGCGGACGATCTCGGGGTGAGCCCCGGGACGGTCGCCACCGCTTACAAGGAGCTGCGGCAGCGCGGGGTCGTGGTGACGCGCGGGCGGGGCGGAACCGTGGTCGCCGCCGCGCCCGCGGTCGCTTCCCGGCGGCCTCCGAAGGTGCCCGAGGGGCTCCGGGATCTGGCCGGCGGCCATCCTGATCCGGCGTTTCTGCCGGACCTGCTGCCACCGGCGCAGCTCTCCCCCGGTGCCCGTTCGCACCGTTCGGCCCCGCGACTGCCGGAGTTGGAGGAGGCCGTACGGGCCTGGATCGGCGGCCATGGGGTGCCGGTCGAGCACGTCACCTTCGCGCACGGCGCGCTGGACTGTGTGGCGCGACTGCTCTCCACCGAGCTGCGGCCGGGCGACACGGTGGCGATGGAGGACCCCGGCTACCACCACCTGCTGGATCTCGTACAGGCATTGGGCCTGCGGTCGGTGGCCGTGCCGGTGGACGACGAGGGCATGCGTCCCGAGGCACTTGCCGCGGCCGTGCGGGCGGGTGCGCGGGCGGTAGTGTGCAGCCCGCGGGCCCAGAATCCGTACGGCGGATGCTTCTCGGCGGGGCGACGTGACGCGCTCGTCGAGGTGTTGCGCCAGGCGCCCGAAGTGCTGGTGATCGAGAACGATCACGCCTCGGACATCGCGGGCGCGGAGCTCAACTCTCTTACCGCGGGCGGGCTCTCACGCTGGGCGCATGTGCGGACCGTCACCAAGTTCCTGGGGACGGATCTGCGGTGGGCAGCGGCGGCCTGCGATCCGACCACGCTGGCGCGGCACGACGGTCGGCTGCTGCTGACCTCGGGCTGGATCAGTCATCTGCTGCAGCGCACCGTACTCGGCCTGATGAGCGACGGGGACACGATGGAGCTGGTGGGCAGGGCGCGTACGGCCTATGGAGAGCGGCGGCGGGCGCTGGTGGCCGCGCTGGGCTCGCACGGTATCGCCGCACATGGGATGAGCGGGATGAATGTGTGGGTGCCGGTCGTGGACGAGTCGGGTGTCGTCAACGGGCTGCGGTCCAGGGGCTGGTGGGTCGCGGCCGGTTTCCGCTTTCGGATCGCCTCGGGACCGGGTGTACGGATCTCGACGGCGGGTCTCGAGCCGAGTGATGCGGTACGGCTCGCCTCGGACTTCGCGGAGGTGCTGGGCGAGTCCGAGGCGACGTACGGGGGGTAGGGGGCTTGGGCCGGGCGGGCCCAGCACCTCAGCCCGGCGGGCCGGCCTTATCCGGCAGACGGGCCCGCTCCGCGGGTGCGGGCCAAGCTCTCGTAGAAGCGCAGCAGTTCCAGGTTGTCGACCGAACCCGGGTTGACCGCCTTCGTCAGGGCCGTGCCCTGGAGCAGGCGCTTCACCGGGACCTCGATGCGCTTGCCCGTGAGGGTGTGCGGGACGCCCGGGACCTCGATGATGTCGTCGGGGACATGACGCGGGGAAAGCTGTTCGCGGATCGTCCGCTTGATGCGGGCGCGCAGTTCGTCGTCGAGAGTGGCTCCGTCGACGAGGTGGACGAAGAGCGGCATCCAGTAGCCGCCGTCCGGTTCTTCCAGGCCGATGACCAGGGATTCACGGATCTCGGGTAGGCGTTCGACGGCTTCGTAGATGTCGGCCGAGCCCATCCGTACGCCCTGGCGGTTGAGCGTCGAGTCGGAGCGGCCGTGGATGACGACGGAGCCGTGATCGGTGATGGTGATCCAGTCGCCGTGCCGCCAGACGCCCGGGAACATCTCGAAGTAACTGTCGCGGTAGCGGCTGCCGTCCGGGTCGTTCCAGAAGCGGATCGGCATGGACGGCATCGGGTTGGTGACGACCAGTTCGCCGACCTCGCCGATGAGCGGCTTGCCCTGGGGGTCCCACGACTGGAGGTCGGTGCCGAGGCAGGCCGCCTGGAGTTCGCCGATATGGACGGGCAGGGTGGGCACCGCGCCCGCGAAGCAGCTGCAGACGTCCGTGCCTCCGCTGACGGAGGCAATCCACAGGTCGTCGGCCACCTCGTCGTGCAGCCAGCGGAAACCGTCGGGCGGGAGCGGGGACCCGGTCGTCGCGACGCACTTGACCGCGGACAGGTCGAAGTCGCGCGAGGGGTGGACCTCTACCTTGCGGCAAGCCATGACGTACGCGGCGGAGGTACCGAAGAGCGTGGCTTTGGTGCGCTCGGCGATGCGCCACTGGGCAGCGGTGTCGGGATAGCCCGGGCTGCCGTCGTACAGGACGACCGTCGTGCCGGTGAGCAGGCCGGAGACGAGGAAGTTCCACATCATCCAGCCGGTCGAGGTGTACCAGAAGAAGCGGTCCTCGGGGCCGAGGTCGCAGTGCAGGCCGATCTGCTTGAAGTGCTCCAGCAGAATGCCACCCTGCGACTGGACGATCGCCTTGGGCAGGCCGGTCGTGCCGGAGGAGTACAGGACCCACAGCGGGTGGTCGAAGGCGACCTGCTCGAAGATGGGCTCGACGTCCGCAGACGTGACCGCCGACCAGTCGAGAGCGCCCTGGGGGGCCTCGGTGCCGAGCAGCGGGATGTGGATCACCGCGCGCAGGGTGGGGAGCTCGCGGCGCAGCTCGGCGACGGTGTCGGTACGGTCGTGCTCCTTGCCGCCGTAGCGGTAGCCGTCCACCGTGAACAGGACGACCGGCTCGACCTGCTGGAAGCGGTCGAGGACGCTGCGGGCGCCGAAGTCGGGGGCGCAGGATGTCCAGACCGCGCCGACCGCCGCGGTGGCGAGCAGCGCGGTGACGGCCTGCGGGATGTTGGGCAGATAGCCGCTGACCCGGTCCCCCGGGCGTACGCCGAGGGCGCGCAGTTCGGCGGCGAGCGCGCCCACCTGGCGGCGGAGCTCGGACCAGCTGATCGGGGTCGGCTCATGTGTCTCGTCCACATGAAGCAGCGCCGGATCATGGGGGCGCTCCTCGGCGGTGCGCAGGGCATGTTCGGCGTAGTTGAGCGTGGCGCCGGGGAACCACCGGGCGCCGGGCATGGCCCGGTCGGCCAGGACGCGCTCGTACGGAGTGGAGAAACGGACGTCGAACCATTCGGCGACCGCTTGCCAGAAGGTTTCGAGCTCGTCGATCGACCAGCGGTGCAGCGCCGCGTAACCGCCCTCGGCAGGGGCCCCGTGGCGCTCGGCGGCCCAGGCCTGGAAGCGGGTGATCCGGGCGGCGGCGATGCGGTCGGGGTCCGGCTGCCACAGGGGGGCAGGGTTCGCTGCTGAGGTCATGGGGCGTCTCCGGGGTGGCTCTACGCGGTGTGTGCGTTTCTCGCGCGCACGAGCGGGGTGTGCGCGTGACACGGCTGACACGGACGATGCCATGTGATCGTCTTTCGCACCAGGGCTCCCCACCCATGGTCGGGCAAGGGAATATGTGCTCCCACCACGGGTGAACGGGAGTTGAACAAACCCCCGCGCACCCGCGACCGGATGGCAGGCTGAGCTGCATGGACGGTCGTGGTGTGGTGCGCTCGGTGAGAAACCTCGGAACAATGCAGGGGCTGCGCGCGGCACGCTCGGCCTGGCGGCAGCGTCGGACCGATGCCCGGGCGCTGCCGGCGAGAGGGGCGGAACGGGCCAGAGTGCCCGGGCCGGTCACCGAGGCCGAGCCACTGCCGGGTGGCGGGATCGTCCGGTTCGCCCGTTCTCAGCTGCGGATCCGGGTGGCTGCGGGCGGCGCGGTCTTCTGGGGCTGGGACGGCGCCGAGCCCGAACCCTCGTACGCCCTCGACGGTGCCCCTCCCGAGCCGGACCCGCGAGCCGAGCTGGAGCCCGACAAGGACGGGGGCTGGCGTGTGGTGTCGGAGCGGGTGACCGTGGAGGTCTCCCGGCACGGCGCCGTGGAGATCCGTACGCCCGGAGGTGTCGTACTGCGCCGGGATCTGCCACCGCGCTGGTGGGAGCCGGTGCGGGGCGGGCCGGCGCGATGGGTGCAGCGGACCGAAGTGCCCGCGGACGCGCGCTTCTTCGGGCTCGGCGGCCGGGCGTCCGGGCCGCGGCTGCGCGACGGCTCGTACCGGTTGTGGAACACCGACCCGCGCGGCAGCTTCGAGCCCGGCGACGACCCGCTGTACATCACCATGCCGGTCCAGCTGGTCGTGGCCGACGCCGGCACGCATCTGGCCTTCCACGACAACTCCTGGGACGGCCGGGTCACCCTCCGGGAGGGCGAGGAGGGCGCGGGCTCCGGGCACGACCGGCGGGGCACCAGCGAGGTGCGCATGGAGGGCGGGCCACTGCGCTGCTGGGTCGTGGTGGGAACACCCACGCGCGTACTGGCCGGCTGGACCCAGCTGACCGGCGCGCCCGCGGTGCCGCCGGCCTGGGCGCTCGGTCCGCAGCACGCGCGATGGGGGTTCGGCAGCGAGCAGGAAGTGCGGCGGATCGTCGCGGGCTATCAGGAGCGTGAGCTGCCGCTGGCCGCGGTCCATCTCGACATCGATCACTACGACGCGCATCAGGTCTTCACCGTCGACCGCGAGCACTTCCCCGATCTGCCGGGGATGGCGAAGGATCTGCGCGACGACGGGGTGCGGCTGGTGTCCATCGTCGATCCGGCGGTGAAGGCGCAGCGCGGGAACGCGGTGTACGACAGCGGTGCGGCGGCGGGGGTGTTCGTGCGGGACGCGGCGGGCCAGGAGGCCCGTGGCGTCGTCTGGCCCGGCGAGAGCGTCTATCCGGACTTCACCGATCCGGCGGCCCGCCGTTGGTGGGGAGACCTGTACGAGGAGCGGCTCGCGCAGGGCTTTTCCGGCGTCTGGCACGACATGAACGAACCCGTGTCCTTCACACCCTTCGGCGACATGACCCTGCCGCGGTCCGCCCGGCACGCGCTGGACGGACAGGGCGGCGACCACCGCGAGGCCCACAACCTCTACGGCCTCACGATGGCCCGTGCCGGGTACGAGGGGTTGCGGCGGCTGCGCCCCGACGAGCGGCCGTTCCTGTTCTCGCGCTCCGGCTGGGCGGGCATGCAGCGGTACGGAGGCACCTGGTCCGGCGACGTGTCCACCGGCTGGCCGGGGCTGCGGGCCTCGCTCTCGCTGGTGCTGGGCCTCGGGCTGTGCGGGGTGCCGTATTCCGGGCCGGATGTGGGCGGCTTCGACGGCAGTCCGTCGCCGGAGCTGTATCTGCGCTGGTTCCAGCTGGGGGCGCTGCTGCCGCTGTTCCGTACGCATGCGGCGATCGACGCGGGGCGCAGGGAGCCGTGGGAGTTCGGGCCCACGGTCCTGGAGCACGCGCGGGCAGCGCTCGCCGAACGGGAGCGGCTGCGGCCCTACTTCGTCACCCTCGCGCATCAGGCGCGGCTGACCGGGGCGCCGTATGCGCGGCCGCTGTGGTGGGGCTGCCCGGAGGACCGGGTGCTGCGCGACTGCGAGGACGCGTTCTTGCTGGGCGACGCGCTGCTGGTGGCACCGGTGCTGGAGCGGGGGACGGACCGGCGGGCGGTGCGGCTGCCGAAGGGACGGTGGTACGACACGGCGACGGGCCGGGCGTACGACGGCCCGGGTCAGGTGCTGGTGGACGCGCCGCTGTCACGTATCCCCGTACTGGCGCGGGGTGGCTCGGTGATCCCGGTGCGGGGGGATGACGGCGGGATGGAGCTTGAGGTCTGGGCACCGGCGGAGGGCCGCAGGGGCGGGGGCCTGGTGGTCGCGGACCTCGGCGACGGCTGGGAGCAGCCGGAGGTGGAGCGGTATACGACACGGCTGGTGGACGGGCGGGTCGTGGTGAAGCACCAGAAGGGCGGGGGGTCGGCGCAGCCGAGGTGGCGGGTGAGGGTGCGGGGGCTGGGAGCGGGGGGGTAGGGGGTTCGGGGGTACCCGGTGCCGCGGGGTGCGGGTCTGGGGGGCGGGGGTACCGGTTCGGAACTTTGGGGTCGGGGGTACCCGGTGCCGGACGGTCGGGTTCCGGGTCCCCTCCGGGCTCGACTTCTCGGCGTCGGCGGCAATCGGGCCGTTGGATTGGGCACCCGGTGTTGGCCGCCAATCGCCTGCGGGGACGACCCTGCACGGCCCCTCCCCACGTGGAGGTGCCACAGAGCGCGGGGGTTCGCCCGCGAAACACACGCGGCCGGACCCGGTACCTAGGTCCTGTCCGGTCGATCAGGCCGGATCAGTGAGCGGGGTCTGGTGCGTGCGATCGCAAGGCGGAGGAAGGAGCCGACGCGGAGCGTCGGCGACTGACGACAACGCAGCGAGCGTGCGTCAGGGCACGCGAGCCCGGCAAGATCGGCCGGACAGGACCTAGGCGTACGTGCCCTCGAACCAGTTGCGGACCGCGATCGTGTGCAGCGGGAACGTCAGCTCCGTCGGCTCGTGAAGCACGTGCCAGCCCGTCGTCTCCGGGGTCGGGGCCGGGAGTGGAAGGGACTCCACCGCGCGCGGTGGCAGGAGGCCGAACAGGAGCAGATGGCCGTCCGGGGCGCTGAGTGCGTCTGCGAGGCGGACGTCTTCGCGGGGGACCTCGATGCCGGTTTCCTCGGACAGCTCCCGGACGACCGCCTGCTGCCAGTCCTCGCCGAGGTCGATATAGCCGCCCGGCAGCGCGATGCCGCCCCGCCCCGGGTCGATCGTGCGGGTGATGACGACGAGCCCGGTTCCGTTCGCGTCGTACGCGGGCAGCAGCGCGACGGCGACCGGGAGCGGGTTGCGGTAGGCCGTCTCGCCGCAGGTGGGGCAGGTGCGCGGCCAATGGGTCAGGGAGCCGTACGCTGCCCCGCAGTTGCCGCAGTGGGAGTCCATGGACACGCGCGGACTGTACCCGATCACTGGTAAAGCGTCTGCCCATGACTGGACTTGCTTCCGCCTTGCGCACCCTTGTCGTGGCGGCCGCGGCCGCGCTTTCGGTGCACGCCGGGGCCGAGCCGACGGCGCTCGGGGAGTTCGTGGCGCTGCGCTCCGTCGACGCGACGATCATTCAGGAGATGCGCTACACGAGCCGTCACAACTTCTTGGGCGCGCCCGTCGACGGCTATCGGCATCCGCTCTGCATCCTCACCCGGCCCGCCGCGCGAGCCCTGCACCGGGCGCAGTCGAGGCTGCTGCGGCAGGGCTACTCGCTGAAGGTGTACGACTGCTACCGGCCCCAGCGGGCCGTGGACCACTTCGTACGGTGGGCCAGGGACCTCGATGACGAGGCCATGAAGAAGGAGTTCTATCCACAGGTCGACAAGTCGAGGCTGTTCGCCGACGGTTACATCGCCGAGAAGTCCGGGCACAGCCGCGGGAGCACCGTCGATCTCACCCTCGTGAAACTGCCCGCCCTCCCGACCAGGCCGTACGTCCCCGGTGAACCTCTCGTCCCCTGCTTCGCGCCCCAGACCGATCGCTTCCCGGACAATTCCGTCGACATGGGAACCGGATTCGACTGCTTCGACACGCTGTCGCACACCGACGACCCCAGGATCCAGGGCGAGCAGCGTGCCAACCGGCAGTTTCTGAAGGACACCTTGAGCGCCGAGGGCTTTGTGAACCTGCCGCAGGAGTGGTGGCACTTCACCTTCAGGCCGGAGCCCTTCCCGGACACCTTCTTCGACTTCCCGGTTGTGCGACACCAGTGAACGGACGGCCGGGACCACCCCCGTAGGCTCCGGCCGCCCGTTCACTGATGTCGGACGCGGCAGGGCCGTATCCGGTTCTCCGCGGAAGGAATACGGTGCGGCTATGACGCAGCAGACATTCGATTCGTACGAGGAGTTCTGGCCGTACTACGTCGCCATGCACTCCAGGGCGGCCACCCGCTGGGTGCATCTGACCGGCACACTCACCGGTCTCGCGATCAGCGCGTACGGGCTCGCGCGCGGCCGGAAACGGTATGCGGCCGCGCTGCCGCTCATCGGATACGGGACGGCCTGGCCCGCACATTTCCTCATCGAGAAGAACAACCCCGCGACCTTCGGGCATCCGGCCTGGTCACTGCGTGGCGACGTGCAGATGATCCGGATGATGCTGGCGGGCAGGGACGGCGAGCTGGCCGAGATCGCCGCCAAGTGGCTCGCCGCGAACCGCTGACCCGTGGCACACTTCTGACGTACCGTCAGATTGCTGGGCCGGGGAGGAACCGTGACGCGCACGCCCGTGGTGGCCGGTTGGTTCACACAGGACGGCGGTGAGGAGGACTTCCGGCTGCTCGGCACCCGCTGTGCCGCCTGTACGTCGGTCTTCTTCCCGCGCGAGGACTCCTTCTGCCGCAACCCGGCCTGCGAGGGCGGGGAGTTGGCGGAGTTCCCCCTGTCCAGGCGCGGTCGGGTGTGGTCCTACACGGACGGGCGCTACCGCCCGCCGGCGCCCTATGTCTCCGACCCGGACACGCCGTGGGAGCCGTACACCCTCGTCGCCGTCGAGCTGGAGGCCGAGCGCATGGTCGTGCTCGGGCAGGCGGTGCCGGGTGTCGGTGTCGGTGACCTCTCGGTCGGCATGGAGGTCGAGGTCGTACCCGGAGTGCTCGACGAAACCTCCCGGACGGTCTGGACGACCTGGCACTGGCGGCCCGTGGGGATGGCGTCATGACCGGCGACGTGGCGGTCCTCGGGGCCGGAATGCACCCGTGGGGCAAGTGGGGCCGCAGCTTCGTGGAGTACGGCACGGTCGCGGCCAGGGCCGCGCTCGCCGACGCCGGGATCGACTGGCGGCAGGTGCAGTCGGTGGTCGGCGCGGACACCGTGCGCTGCGGCTATCCCGGTTACGTGGCGGGCGCGACGTTCGCCCAGGCGCTGGGCTGGCAGGGCGCACGCGTCACCAGCGTCTACGCCGCCTGCGCCTCGGGCGCGCAGGCGATCAACACCGCGCGATCGCAGATCCTGGCGGGTATGGCCGACGTCGTGCTGGTGGTCGGCGCGGACTCGGCGCCGAAGGGTTTCTTCGCCCCGGCCGGCGGCGATCGGCCCGACGATCCCGACTGGGTGCGCTTCCGGGTGCTCGGCGCCACCAACCCCGCCTACTTCGGGCTCTACGCACGGCGCCGCATCGCCCTGTACGGGGACTCCCCCGAGGACTTCGCTCTGGTCAAGGTCAAGAACGCGGCCGCCGGGGCGCTGAACCCCAACGCCCGCTACCGCAAGACCGTTTCGGCCGAGGATGTCGCCGCGTCCGCGGTCGTCGCCGATCCGCTGCGGCTGCTCGACATCTGCGCCACCTCCGACGGCGCGGCCGCACTGGTGCTGTCCGGCATGGACTTCGCGCGGCGGCACGGGGTCAGTGATCCGGTGCGTATCCGTGCCGTGTCGACCGTCACCCCGACCTATCCGAAGACCGTGCTCGATCTCCCGGACATCGCGACCGACTCGGCGGCCGCCGTCGATCCCGTCCCGCACACCTTCCGGGCGTCCATCGCCCGGGCCGCCTACGAGGAAGCGGGCATCGGCCCCGAGGACCTGTCGCTGGCCGAGGTGTACGACCTCTCCACCGCCCTGGAGCTGGAGTGGTACGAGGACATCGGCCTGTGCGGGACGGGCGAGGGCGCCAAGCTGGTGCGCGAGGGCGCCACCGCGCTCGGCGGGCGTATTCCGGTCAATGTCAGCGGCGGGCTCGCGTCCTTCGGTGAGGCGGTGCCCGCACAGGCCATCGCGCAGGTGTGTGAGCTGACCTGGCAGCTTCGCGGGGCCGCCGGGGATCGCCAGGTGCCGGGAGCGCGCACCGGAATGACCGCGAACCAGGGGCTGTTCGGCCATGGTTCGGCCGTCGTCGCCGTGCGCTGAGCACAGTGCCCAGGCGTACTCCCGCCGCCTTACGTTCCCCGCTACCGTGTCAACACACCGGCTGTGAACTGCGCTTGCTGTCAACGACCTTGACGGTCCGTCACGGCCGGTGAACACTGCCTCTTCGTCGGCATCGCCGCACTTCGGCACGCTCACCACGCTCGTCAAGGACGCCGGGCGGGGTACGGGACTCCCCTGCCTCCTGCCCGTAGCCATGGCACGCCATGGAGCACGCACCCTGCACGCAGGACCGGGGCCAGGCCCCGGGCGAAGCCTAGGAGCCGCCATGAGCAATGGAGACATTTTCCTCGGTGAGGTCATCGGCACCGCGATACTCATCCTCTTCGGCGCCGGCGTCTGCGCCGCCGTAACCCTGCATCATTCCAAGGCCAGGGCCTCAGGCTGGGTCGTCATCGCCTTCGGCTGGGGCTTCGGCGTGCTGGCGGGGGCGTACACCGCCGCGCCGCTGTCCGGAGGGCATCTCAATCCCGCCGTGACCCTGGGGGTCGCCGTCGACACCGGGGAGTGGAGCAAGGTCCCGCTCTACATCCTGGCGCAGATGGTCGGCGCGATTCTCGGCGCCGTACTCGCCTATCTCGTCTATTTCGCGCAGTTCCAGGCCAACGCCGACGAAAAGAACGCCCTGCCCACGCTCGGGATCTTCTCGACGGGACCGGAGATCCGCAGTCCCGTCGCCAACATGATGACCGAGATCATCGCGACGATCGGCCTGGTGCTGCCGATCCTCGCCTTCGGCAGGAACGACGGTATCGGCATCGGCCAGATACCCGGGCAGAACGCCGGCATCTACGGCTCCGGCATCTCCATCCTTCTGGTGTCGCTGCTGGTCGTCGGCATCGGTCTGTCGCTCGGCGGGCCGACCGGTTACGCCATCAACCCGGCTCGTGACCTCGGACCGCGCATCACCCACGCGCTGCTGCCGATCCCCAACAAGGGCACATCGGACTGGGGTTACGCCTGGGTGCCGGTTGCCGGACCCGCGATCGGCGGGCTGCTGGCCGGCCTCATCTTCAACGCCGCCTTCTAGGCCTTCCAGTTCAAGGCCTTGCGGGCCTCATTGACAAGGGGAAGTCATGACGGACAAGTTCGTCGCCGCAATCGATCAGGGCACCACGTCCAGCCGCTGCATCATCTTCAACCAGGACGGCGCGATCGTCGCCGTCGACCAGCGTGAGCACCGTCAGATCTTCCCCAAGCCCGGCTGGGTGGAGCACGACGCCACCGAGATCTGGTCCAAGGTGCAGGCGGTGGTGGCCGGGGCGATCGCCAAGGCAGGGCTGCGTGCCGAACAGCTCAGCGCGCTCGGGATCACCAACCAGCGGGAGACCACGGTCCTGTGGGACCGGGCGACCGGCAAACCCGTGCACAACGCGATCGTCTGGCAGGACACCCGTACATCCGCGCTCTGCAACGAACTGGGCAGCACGGACGGACAGGACCGTTTCCGCGATGCGACCGGGCTCCCGCTCGCCAGCTACTTCTCCGGGCCCAAGGCGGCCTGGCTGCTGGACAATGTGCCCGGGCTGCGCAGCCGGGCCGAGCGCGGCGAGATCGCCTTCGGCACCATCGACTCCTGGCTGATCTGGAACCTCACGGGCGGCACCGAGGGCGGCGTCCATGTCACCGATGTGACCAACGCGTCGCGCACGATGCTGATGAATCTGCAGACCCTCGAATGGGATCCGGCCATCCTGTCGGCGATGAATGTGCCGCAGGTGATGCTCCCGGAGATCAAGTCCTCGGCTCAGGTGTACGGGAGCGCTGTCGGCCAGCTCTCGGGCGTGCCGGTGGCATCCGCGCTCGGCGACCAGCAGGCCGCGATCTTCGGACAGGCCTGCTACGACACGGGAACGGCCAAGAACACCTACGGCACCGGCAGTTTCCTGCTGCTGAACACCGGCAACCGGCCCGTGCCGTCGAAGAGCGGGCTGATCACGACGCTCGGGTACAAGATCGGCGAGGAGGCGCCGGTGTACTGCCTGGAGGGCTCGATCGCGATCACCGGGGCGCTGGTGCAGTGGTTCCGGGACCAGCTCGGCATCATCCGCAGCGCGGACGAGATCGAGACGCTGGCGGCGAGCGTGGACGACAACGGCGGGGCGTACATCGTGCCCGCCTTCTCCGGGCTGTTCGCCCCGTACTGGCGCTCCGACGCGCGCGGTGTCATCACCGGCCTGACGAGGTATGTCACCAAGGCGCATCTGGCGCGCGCGGTGCTGGAGGCGACGAGCTGGCAGACGCGTGAGGTCGTCGACGCGATGTACCAGGACTCCGGGGTGCAGATCACCACGCTCAAGGTGGACGGTGGCATGACCTCCAACAATCTGCTGATGCAGCATCAGGCGGATGTGCTGGGGGTGCCGGTGATCCGCCCGAAGGTGTCCGAGACGACGTGTCTGGGTGCCGCGTACGCCGCAGGGCTCGCGACCGGCGTCTGGTCGGACCTCGACGAGCTGAAGGCCCACTGGCAGCGGGACGTGGAGTGGTCGCCGCGGATGGAGGCGCAGGACCGCGAGCGCGAGTACGGCAACTGGCGCAAGGCGGTGGAGCGCAGCTTCGGTTGGCACGAGGAGGACGGGGCGTAGGGGGTGTCTTTTGGATCAGGCCGGATCAGTGAGCGGGGTCTGGCGTGGTGCATCGCAAGGCGGAGGATGGAGCCCACGCGGAGCGTAGGCGACTGACGACAACGCAGCGAGGTGCCGTGCCAGGGCACGCGAGCCCGGCAAGATCCGAAAGACACCCCCTGGCCCCGTCCGGTAGCCGCCCGCGGTCCCCCAAGACCACGGCCCGTACCCCTGTCGGTGGGGGTACGGGCCGTGTCCTGCCGTGCAGTCCGCGTCAGGTCGTGGCGTGCTCGCGCTGCCGGTCGGCGCGGGTCAGTGCGTGCTCGACCACCGCCACCAGCACCTCCTTGACGGACTCGCGCTCGCGCGCGTCGCACATCAGCAGCGGCACCTCGGGGTCGAGGTCGAGTGCCGACCGTACCGCCTCGCCGGGAAAACGCCCTGCCCCTTCGAAGCAGTTGACCGCGACGGTGAACGGAATGCCGCGGCGCTCGAAGTAGTCGACGGCCGCGAAGGAGTCCTCCAGGCGGCGCGTGTCGGCGAGGACGACCGCGCCGAGCGCGCCCTGTGCCAACTCGTCCCAGAGGAACCAGAAGCGGTCCTGGCCCGGTGTGCCGAAGATGTAGAGCACCAGGTCCTCGCGGAGCGTGATGCGCCCGAAGTCCATCGCGACGGTCGTGGTCGTCTTGCTCTCGACGCCCTCGGTGTCGTCGACGGGACGGCCCACCTCGCTCAGCGTCTCCTCGGTGCGCAGCGGTCTGATCTCGCTGACCGCGCCCACCAGTGTCGTCTTGCCGACGCCGAATCCACCCGCGACCAGGAGTTTCAGCGTGACCGGCTCGATGGGCGGCGTTCGGCGGCTAGAGCGCCCGAAGACCATTGATCACCTCGCGGAGAATGCTCACATCCGGCAGCTCGGCCGGCGGAACGGGACGGGTTACGTGCACCAGGGCGTCCTCGACGAGATCGCCGACGAGAACGCGGACCACGCCTACGGGGAGGTCGAGGGTGGCTGCGAGTTCGGCGATCGACTGAGGCGTGTCGCCGCAGCGTTCGACGATCTCGACATGCTCCGGCGAGAGCAGCTGGTCGCGGCCGGGGTCCTCGGCCGCGAGCTCCGGAACGACAAGGGCGATCAGATCGAGCCGATGGCGGGTCCTGCTGCTCGTCCGTCCGCGGGTCATGGCGTACGGACGGACCACCGGGCCTGCGTCGGCGTCGAAGAAGTGGTGCGGGTCGGTTGCGTACTGAGCCGATTCACTCATCCCGGCCCTCACCCTCCGGCGGTCTGACCGGTCCGTGGTGCGGTGGACAGGTGCACGCCGACCCGCTTGACCATGAGCGTCATTTCGTACGCCACCAGGCCGACGTCGGAGTCCGCGTCGGTGAGCACGGCCAGACAGCTGCCGTCGCCCGCGGCCGTGACGAAGAGGAACGCCTCGTCCAGCTCGACGACGGTCTGACGGACCCGGCCCGCCTCGAAGTGACGGCCGACTCCCTTGGCCAGACTGTGGAAACCGGAGGCGACGGCGGCGAGATGCTCACTGTCCTCGCGGGTGAGATCCCGCGAGGTGCCGGTTGCCAGGCCGTCGCTGGAGAGCACCAGGGCCTTGCGGATGCTGGCGACGCGGTCGACCAGCTCGTCGAGCAGCCAGTTGAGCTCGCCCGCCCCCTGTGTGGCGGGCCTGGCGCCCATGGAGTTGATTGCTGCGGCATGTGGTGCGGTCATCGACCGTCCCCCTCAGATGTCGTTCGTGGTGCGGTTTCGCCGGGGCCGGTGGCCTGGTCGGAGTGTCCGGCCTCTTCGGCGTTGTGGCGGCGGCCTCGCTGCCACCCTCGTTGCATGGAAGCCATACGGCTGCGTACTTGCTCCGCGTCCCGCTCGACGTCTCCTCCCGCGAACGGGGCCGGCGGCTGCCGGTCGGCGGCCGACTCCCTGAGCTGGTGGGCGAGGCTGGCCTGACGGACGCGACGGGGCAGGCCGTCGGGCCGCGGGGCCGTTTCGGCGGCGGGCTGCGGGATGGATCCCGGTGAAGGCGAAGGTGCGGCACCACGTCGGGGTGCGGGCGCCGGTGCGGCCGGGGCGGGTGCGGGCCACGGCCCCGGGCGCGGCTCGGGAGCCTGACGGGATCCCGGACCCTGGCGCAGCTCGGGAACCTGGCGGGATTCCGGCCCCTGGCGGGGCTCGGGGATCTGCCAGGGCTCGGGAGCGGGCGCGAGCGGCGGCTCGGCGGAGGCTCTCCCGGGCTCGCGGGCGGGAGCCGGGTGGGTGCGGCCCCGCTCGTCCACCCTGCGGCCGTGGTCGGTGACCAGGGTCGGCGGCTTGCGGCGGGGCAGCGGCACCGGGCCGGAGTTGCGCTCGGGCGTCTGGTCCAGCGCCTGCTGGTGCTGCTCGTCGGCACTCGCGCCCCGGCGATCGCGGGCCGCCCTGGGGCGGAAGATCCCGCCGCGCTCGCTCTCGGTGTCCTCGATGTCGGCGACGGAGTCCATACCGCTGCCGACCGGGCGGTCGTCGAAGCCCAACGAGCCGACCGGCGCCTCCAGTTCGACGGGCCCGTCGAGCAGCGGGGAGCCACCCAGGCCGGTGGGGACCTTGGCGAGCGCCGAGAACTTGCCGTCGCTGCCGCGGCGTCCGGCCGGGCTCTCGCTCTTGCGGTCGAGGCGGAAACCGGTGCCCTGGGTCTCGGGGGCCTCGGTGAGCAGGGCCGCGGGGATGAAGACGACCGCGGTGGTCCCTCCGTACGGCGAAGGCTGCAGCGAGACCCGGACGTTCTGGCGCTGGGCGAGCCGGCTGACGACGAACAGGCCGAGCCGGTCGGTGTCCGAGAGTTCGAACTCGGGGGTCTCCGCGAGCCGCAGATTGGCGTCGAGCAGCACCTCGGGGGCCATGCCGAGACCGCGGTCGTGGATTTCGAGGGTGAAGCCGTTGGCGACCCGCTCGCCGTGCACCTGGACCCCGGTGTGCGGGGGCGAGAACACCGTGGCGTTCTCCAGGAGTTCGGCGATCAGGTGGGTGAGGTCGGCGACCGCGGGGCCGCCGACGCCGATACGCGGAAGCCTGCGCACCTCGATGCGCTCGTAGTCCTCGACCTCGGCGACCGCGGCCCGTACGACGTCCATCAGCTGGATCGGTTTGCGCCACTGGCGGGAGGGGGCCGCACCGGAGAGGATCACCAGGCCCTCGGCGTGCCTGCGCATACGGGTGGTGAGGTGGTCCAGGCGGAACAGGTCCGCGAGTTCCTCGGTGTCCTCGGTGCGGCGCTCCATGGTGTCGAGGAGCGTGAGCTGGCGGTGCAGCAGGACCTGGTTGCGGCGGGCCAGGTTGACGAAGACCTCGGAGACTCCGCGCCGCATGTCGGCCTGCCGGACGGCGGCCTCGACGGCGGCCCGCTGAAGGGTGTTGAGCGCCTGGCCCGCCTGCCCGATCTCGTCCTTGTCGTATTCGAGTCGTGGTGCCTCGGTCTCGACGTCCACATGCTCACCGGCGGCGAGCCGGCGCATCACGCTGGGCAGCCGTACGCCGGAGACCTCGTGGGCCTCCTTGCGGAGGCGGGAGATGTCACGGACGAGGTCACGGCCGATGCGTACGGAGACGATGACGGAGACGAGGAGCGCGAGGAAGCCGAGGACACCGGCGACGCCCGCCTTGACGAAGACGCTGTACGCGGCGGGTTCGACGCGGTCCTCGTAGCGGACGCCCGCTTCCTTGGCCTCGCGGGCGAGGTCGGTGAGGACGGGTGTGGCCGCGGCCTGCCAGCGCCCGGCTTCGGAGGCGCCCGTCTCCTTGGTGGCGCCCACGGAGATCAGGCGCTCTTCGATGTCGCGCAGGGGTGCCGTCTCGGGGCTGCGCCAGTACTGCTCGTAGATCTCCCGCTCGTCGGCGGGCAGGACCTCGAGATTGGTCTCGTAGTACAGCTTGCGGTTCGCGATGAAGTCGGAGAGCGCGCGGATCTCTTCGGCGGTGATCTGGCCCGTGGTCAGCGCGGAGGCGATCAGGGCGTCCTCGCGGGAGAGCATTTCCGTGGCGCGGACGAGACCGACGAGAGCGCGGCCCTGGCGTTCCAGCTCGACGTCGCTGAGGGCGTGGAGCGTCGTCAGGAAACTGAAGCCGGGATCGATGATGCGGTTGTAGAAGTCGAGCGCCTGCTTGCGGGAGATGGTGCCGGTCTCGACCGAGCGGCGCAGGGCACTGAGTCCGTCGAGGCCCTCGACGAGCGAGCGCAGTTCCTCGCGGGTGTCGGACCGCATGTCGTCGCGGACGCCGGCCTTGTTCATGTTCGCCGTGATCTTGGCGATGGCCTTGTCGGTGGCCTCGCGCTGGCGCCGCAGGGCGGGCAGGGCGTCGGAAGCACGCTGGTCCGCAAGGTAGATGAGCGTCTGGCGGCGCTCCTTCTGGACGTCGCCGAGGGCGTCCGCCACCGGATATCCGACTTCCTTGACGACGGTGGTGACGTCCAGGAGTTCGCTGGCCTCCCGACCGGTCAGTACGGTGGCGAAGCCCCAGAGGGCTGTCAGGGAGACAAGCGGCACCAGCAACAACGCCACGATCTTCCGGCGGATGGACTTCCCGCGAAAGCGCATGGCCTCCCCCTGCTCAACCCCCGCCCGGTGCGGGTGGTGTTCGGTCAACAAACGGCGCGAGCCTACTACTGTCACACAGACAACTCGAAGGCACGTCCGGACGATTTTCGGCCTACGACCGACGTGTTGATCATGAGTTGTCCCGGTATTCGGGGAGATGGCATTCCCCACGGTGTCGGACCACACCTGGCGGCACGTCATCTTTCGGACGGTGGGAGATGGCTGGAATTCTTCGCTCCGCGGGAATCATCGGGCCGGGTCAATCGTCACTCTGTACGGGGGCACGGGGGTTCGCCTGCACCGCGGGGTACATCGCATTCGGTTCGGCTCCGGTCCGCATTCGATGCGGAGGCCGGAGTAAAGCAGCGGAATCCGGGCAGCCACCCTGAAGTCGGACAGAGGTGGGGAGTGACAGGGTCCATGGACACGGACGAGCGTCGCGGCGCGGTTGGGGCGGCGAGTTGTGCGAATGTCCCGCGGCAACTCTGGGTGGAGGAGCCGGCGGTGCGGCGGCGCATGGCCGATCCGGTCCGTACGGCGGCGGTGCGCGCGGTCATCATCGCCTCGCTGACGTTGATTCAGGGAATGATCGCGTTTCTCTGCACGGTGGCCGGGTCGTGGCTGGCCTTTCCGATGGTGCTCAGCAGCGTCGGCAGCACGGTGGTGGCGACCTGGGCTGTGCTGGACGTATGGGTCACCCGCCAGGTCTGGAACCAGCGCCATGGGGTCGTGTCGGTGCCGAGCAGCACGGCGCGTCAGCTTCGCCGTGAGCGCCGCCGCGCGCGCCGGATGGCGCGGGCGGCGCAGCGGCAACCGGGGCGCGGCGCCAGACCCCGGTCCTCGATAGCCGGACGGGCCTGAATGTCCGGCGAGGGCCAGGTCCTGTCCGGTCGAAACAGGCCGGACAGGGCCTAGTCTGCGGCCGCGGGCTCCGGTGACGCCGGGGTTCGCTTGAACATGCGCGTCGCCGTGATTTCGCCGTGGACCGTCTCGCCCGAGGGGTCCTGTTGCGGCAGACCCGGGCGCAGATGTTCCTCGACACTGATGTATTTCAGGCCCGCGCGCAGATCCGCGTCATTGCGCAGCCGGATGACCAGCGGGAACTCGGCGAGAGCCGTGGTGTCGAAGAGCCCTGTCGTATAGAGCAATTGGACGCCCAGCGCATCGGAGACCGCCCGCTGGAGTTCCAGCAGATACGTCGCATTGGCGCGGCCGATGGGGTTGTCCAGGAAGAGCGTGCCGGCATGCCGGTGCTTGTCCCTGCCGCGGTCGTTGCTGCGCAGCGCCGCCATCGTGCAGTAGAGAGCGATGGCCGCGGTGAGCAGCTGGCCGCCCGAGAAGACGTCGCCCATCTGCCCCACCGGGACCCGCTCGGCGCGCAGCACCGCGTCGGGCTTGAGGATCTCGACGGCGACGCCCTTGGGCTGAAGCGCCGCCTGAACACCGCGCAGCAGCAGGGACATTCCGTCCCGCCGGCCCTCTCCGTAGGCCGCCGCCGAGTTCTTCTTCACCGCCGCGCGGGTCGCCTCGTCGATGACCTCGCCGAGCCGCTCGGCGAGCGTCGTCTGGTCCGGCTCCTCGAAGCGGATCCGCAGGAACTCCTGGCCGGACCACTCGCCCAGGCCCTCGGGAAGCCGGGACAGCCGCTGTGCCGAGCGGAGCGTCGTCAGCGCGGAGTCCACCAGACCGCGCAGCCGGTCGACGATGGTGTCGCGGTTGCGCTCCAGCTGCTCCAGCTCGTCGGTCAGTACGCGCAGCCGGGGCGCGAACGCCTCCGCCCACTTGGCTGCGTGCTCGGGCAGCGCGGCGGCGGGCAGTTCCCGGATCTGCTGGCGCGCGGGAGTGCGTACCTGCTCGTACCGGGTGGAGTTCGCGTGCCGGACAAGAATGTCGCTCGCTTCGCGCACCGCCGCCTCGGCGGCGGACAGGTCGGTGGCGCAGCCGCGCAGTGAGCGCCGGGCTTCCGCGGCGGAGTGCCGGGCCTCCTCCAGGCTGCCCGGGTACGGCTCGGGCGCGTCCGGCGGCTCCTCGTCGTGCTGTTCCCGCAGCAGGTCCCGCAGGAGCGCGGCGGTCTCGTCGAAGCCGCCTGCCGCGTCCTCGGCTGCCCGGTGGGCCTGAAGCAGGGCGGCGTGCGCGGCCCGGGCCGTCTCCAGCGCGTCGGTGCGCGATGCCAGTTCGCCCGTCGCGGTGCGCAGCAGGGCCTGCGCCTGCTCGGCGTCGGCCGGAATCTGATCGTCCGGGAGTCCGGTGTGCGACTCGCCGTCGGCGGGGGCCAGCCGCTCGGCCTCGCCGCGCAGCCGGCCCAGCTTCTCGCTGGCTTCCGAGGCGCGCGACTCCAGCATCTGTACGAGCGATTCGGCGCGGGCCGCCGCCGCCTGGCGGGAGGGACCGTCGGCGCCGTCCGTGCCCTCGAGGAGCTGGGCGGCGCGGGTACGGACCTTGTTGGTGAGCCGGTCGAGCTCGGCCACGGCGGCGCTCTCGTCGCTCTCCGCGCGGGCCTGTTCGGCGCGCAGGTCGGCGCCGACGCCGACCTTCTCGTACAGCTGGGAGGCCGCACGGTAGGCCTCGCGCAGGGTGGGCAGCGCGGCGCGCGGAGCGTCCTCGTCGGCCTCCGGCAGATTCTCGGGAGCCCCGGCGATCTCGGCCCGCTCGGCGCGCAGCGCGCGGGCGGTGCGGCGTGCGTCGTCTCCCGCGCGCTGGGCGGCGCGGCGGTCCTCGTCGGCCGCTTTGGCCCGTTCCAGGCAGGTCGTGGCCCTGGCCTCGGACTCGGCCGCGTCGTCGGCCAGTTCGCGCAGTTTCACCTGCCAGCCCGCTCGCTCACGCAGCCGGAAGGCCAGGCCCGCGAGTGCGTCGGCGGCACGGCGGGCGCGCTGGGCGGCCTCCTGGCGCTCGTCGCGCACGCGGGCGGCGTCGGCGGCCGCCTCGTCCGCCTCGGCGCGTGCGGTGCGGGCCTCGGCCAGCGCCTCCCGCGCCTCCTCGGCGGCCTCGCGGGCGCTCTGCGCACCCTGTGCGAGCTCGGCGAGCATGCCGGGCGGGCAGTCCGCACGCCACGAGCCGAGCCGGGCGGCGATCGAACGGTCCCCCGCGAGCCGGGCCGCGAGCGCGCGGATCTCCTCGTCCCGCGCGGTCGCCCGGGCCCGCAGCGCCTGGCGCTCCTCGTCGGCCGCGTGCTCGTCGTGCATGGCCGGGTTCGGCGGTACGAGGAACACGTCCCCGTCGCCGCCGGCACCGGTGCCGGGACCGGGCACGGGTGCGAGCAGCGCGGCTGCCGTTCCGACCGCGACGGCCGAGCGGGGCAACAGCGCGGCCCCGGTCAGGACTTCGCGTGCGCGGGCGTGCGAGGCGGGGTCGGTGATCACCACGCCGTCGACCAGCTCGGGCCGCGCGGCGAGGACCGCTGCGTGGTCGGCCGGGTCGACGGCCTGCGCGAGATAGCGCCAGCCGGGAAGGGCCGGGACGCCGTGCTCGCCGAGGTACTCGACGGTCGCGAGGACGTCGGGCCCCGGCGGCAGCAGCCCGCCGTCGCCGAGCGCGCCCAGGATGCGGGCGTCGTCGGCCGCGGCGGTACGCAGATCGAAGAGCTGCCGCTCGGCCGAGGCGACGTACTGGTCGAGCAGCTCGCGCAGCTCGTCGGCGTAGCCGTCCAACTCTTCGGCGGTGAGAGGCCCTTCGCCGGCGCGCAGGGGCGCGTCGGGGCGGCCGTCGACGTTCGGAGCACGCCCGGTGTCCGCGGCCCCATGGTCTTCGGCGCCGCCGGGCGCCGGGGCAGGCCTCGAGGCCGCGTCAACGCCGGTGCCACGCCGCGGTGAAGGCACCGCCGCGTGCACCGTCGGCGGCAGGCTCAGCAGCTCCGTCAGTCGTTCGTCCTGGGCGATCGACTCCGCGGCACGGCGCTCCGCCTCGTAGGCGCTGTCCGCCGCCAGCGCCGCGTCCGAGGCGCGGGCCGCCGCGAGTTCGGCACGGGACTCGGCCGCGGCTGCCTGACTCGCGCGGTCAGCCGTCGTGCGACCGGCCTCCCGTGCCGCGTCCCATGCCGCGACCGCTGTCTTCTCCGCGTCGCTGGCCGCGAGCGCGGCGCGCGCCGGGTCGGCGTCGGGTGCGGTGTCGTCGAGCCAGCCCGCCCGTACCGCCTCGGCGGTCTCCTGCTCGACCTCGCTGAGCCGTTGGCGCAGATGGCCGATCTCGCTGCGGGCGCGCTGAGCCTCGGTGGCTGCGGCCGTCGCATCGCGGTGAGCCGATTCGCCCTCCTCCTGGAGCGCCGCGGAACGCTCCTCCTGCTCGTTGGCCAGCCGCTCACCTTCCTCCGCGGCCCAGTGCAGCGCGCGGACGAGGTCGGCGGCGGCACTCGCGCGGGCGGCGAGTGCCGGGGCCGCGTCCCGTTCCGCCTCGCGGATGGCCACGGCGACGCGCGCGGAACGGTCGGAGGCGGCGCGGTGGCGCAGTACGGCCTCCGCCGCCTGCCAGGCGGCGTGCAGAGTGCGCGCGTCGGTCAGTTCACGGCGCTGGGCCGCGGCGCTCTTCTCGGCGACCGTCAGCGCCAGCGAGGCGTGCCGGTAGGCCAGTTCGGCGGCGATGAGCGAGCTGCGGCTGCGCGCCTGCTCGGCCTCGGTGACGGTGTGGGCGGCCGAGGTGACCTGCTGGGCGAGCTCGGCCGTACGCCCCCGTTCCCCTGCCGCGCGCGCGGAGAGCCGGCGGACGAGCGTACGCGTACGGCGCTCGGCGCCCGCGTGGATGTCCCGCGCCCTGGTCCGCGCTTCGGCCGCCTCGACGATCCGGCCGAGCAGGTCGGCCGAACCGGCGGTGAAGTCGCGTTCCGCGGTCAGTTCGGCGCGACGGCCGAGCTTGTTGCCGAAACTGCTGACGAGGTCGGCGAGTCCGTCCGTGTCACGTGTGTCGGTGACGGCGCGCAGCAGCAGATCGGTGAAGTCGGAGTCCTTCTTGACGGCGAAGAGACCGGCGGCCTCGCCCTCGTCGGCGTTCATCTCCCGCTGGTAGCGGAACAGTTCGGGGTCGAGTCCCACATCGCCGAGGTGCTCGTTCCAGCGGTCGTGGATCTCCTCCCAGTAGACGTCGAGGTGCGGATACGCCTTGCCCGCCTCGGTGATGGCGTCCCTGAAACCCTTCATCGTGCGGCGGCGGCCCTGCGCGCCGGACGAGCCCTCGACGGGCCGGCGGACGGCGGTGGACTCGGCGACGGGCAGCGAGTCGAGGCTGAGCCCGGGCCCCGGGCGGAACGAATACCAGGCTTCCGCGAACTTCCGCGGGTCGTTGGAGACCTGACGGCCGCGCCACTCGCTGACCTTGCCGACCACGATGAGCTCGCCGGTGAGCGTGTGCTGCCACTCCAGGGCGACGTGTCCGCAGTCGTCGGCGAGGAGGAACTTGCGCAGCACGCCGGAGCTGGCACCGCCGAGGGTGTTGCGGTGGCCGGGCAGCATCACCGAGAAGATCAGCTTGAGGAGTACAGACTTGCCGCCGCCGTTCTCCAGGAAGAGCACGCCCGCGGGGGCGGGGCGGCGCGGCGGACCGACCGGTTCGTCCTCGAAGAACTCCGCCTGTGCGGGGGCGGGATGGGGCACGGGCTCACCCACGCCGCGCAGGTCCAGCACGGTGTCGGCATAGCGCGCACCGGCGGGCCCGATGGAGTAGAGGCGTACCCGGGACAGCTCGTACATGGCGGCGGACTCTCGTAAGTGGCAGGTGGGGGATCAGGCGTGGAAGGGCAGGCCCGCGTCGGCGGCCAGCTCCAGGTCGTCCGCGTCGGGCGGC
Source organism: Streptomyces sp. NBC_00885 (assembly GCF_045207475.1). Lineage (NCBI taxonomy): Bacteria > Bacillati > Actinomycetota > Actinomycetes > Kitasatosporales > Streptomycetaceae > Streptomyces > Streptomyces sp. NBC_00885. The sequence continues at coordinate 7,342,753 of NZ_CP108796.1, read as the reverse complement.
GGCAGGAGCGTGGCGCTGCCGTCGCCGACCGGTACGACGCCGAGTTCGAGCAGTTCGGCCATGGCCGCGCTGCCCGCCATGTCGCGCACCTGCAACTGGTAGCGGGCGGTGGTGCGGTACGCGCCTCCGGCGTCGTCACCGGTCCGCTGGAGGAAGCCGGAGTCGGTGAGGAACGCGACCGCCTTGCCGACGATGCCGGTGGTGGATCCGGCGAGGCGGCGGGCGTCCTTGGTGGCGCCGGTGGCGCTGCGCCGGGCGTAGATCCGCCAGGCCGCCTCCAGGCCGGGTGCGCCGGTGGCCGGGTCGGTGTTCTCGCCCTGTGCGTCGGCGCGCTCCTCCAGGCGGCGGCAGGCCTGGCGTACGAAGGCATCGACGCCGTTGACCGTGAGGCGGCCGATGTAGGCGTCGTCGGCGAGATCCTCGGGGCGGGGAAACGCCATGGCGGCGACGGCGAGATGGGCCAGCCCGTGCAGGAAACGGTCCGCGGAGTCGGCGGAGGCGCGGCGAGCGTAGTCGCCCATGCGGACGGCGAAGACGGAGTCCTCACCGGCAGCCACCGCCATCCCCGCGCGCGGGGAGACTTCGAGGACGACAAGGCCGAGGCCGGTGGCGACGGCGTCGGCGAGCCGGGCGAAGGCGGGGTCTTCGCGGTAGCGGCGCAGGAGTTCGGCGTACTCGGCGTCGCGGGCGGGCAGCAGTTTGGGCTGCAGCCCGAAGGAGACGAGGCGGGCGGCGTCGGCGGCGTCTGCGGGGGTGACGGCGGCGGTGGCGGTGGCCGGTGCAGGCGATGCGGCGGTCTCGGCCGAGCCGGTCGGATCGCGGTCGCGGTCGCGGTCGCTCCACGCGGTGGTCGGTGCGTGGTCGTCACTCACTGGAGGGTGCTCCTTGCTGCGGACTGCTGGTGTGCGGTTCGGGTTGCCTGCGGCAGGCCCACGCGGCGGAGCCGCAAACTGGGGCTTCGCCCCAGACCCCGTATGCGACCTTCGGCCGCATGTCCTCAAACGCCGGACGGGCTGAATGTGCGGCCCCCCATGTCGTATTCACGCCGCCTCCGTGCGGGCCGCCGTCATGCCCGCCGCGTCCAGCAGGGCCGTGCCCACGACCAGGTCCGCGCCGCCGAATTCGGGGTCGTCCAGTTCGGTGCCGTCGTCGACGGCGAACAGGAGCCGTTCCTCGCCCTGACGGTAGGCCGTGCCGACCGGGGGGCTTGCGGCGTGGATGGCCAGGAGCGCGACCAGGTACGGCAGTTCGGGGTCGCGACGGCGCGCCTCGGCGAGCAGGCCGGAGAGGCGGCGCGGCGCGTCGTGTTCCAGGTCGAGCAGTTCCATCGCGCTCGCCAGCTGCTCCTCGCTGAAGCGACTGTCGTCGGGCGTGGCGATCAGGTCGGGCTCGGGCATCTCCGCGCCCAGGTGTTCGCGCTCCGCCGGCGGCGTGAGCAGCATGTCGACCAGATCGCCGACCCGTACGGACGACGGCGTGCGCAGCCCTGTCCCACGGGCGAAGAACGCGTCCGTGACACGGATCGCCGCCTCGACGGGCAGCGGCAGCAGCGGGGCGAGAAGCTGTCCGTACAGATCGAGACCGCTCCGCGCGGTGGGGCGGGCAAAGGCCTGGCGGTCCTGTTCGGCGCGGAACAGCGGGCCCGCCTCCAGGAGCCGGGACTGCAGCTGGGTGTGGCGGCGGATGCAGTCCTTGACTATGTCGACGAGTTCGGCGGCGCGGCGCTTGTGCTCGGGGTCCTCGGCCTCGTCGCGCGCCTTGCGGATGTTCGTCAGGATCGCGTTCTCGTGGCGGTAGCGGTCGGCGACATGGTCGAGCGCCTCGGCGATCATGTCGGGCACGGCGTTGAGCCAGTCGACGGCGCGCACATTGCGCCGGGTGGCCTCCAAGGTCCTGCGCAGCGTCTCGGCGTACTGCACGGTCCGGTATCTGGCCTGCTCGGCCGCGAGCTGGGCGTCGGCGAGCCTGCCCCGGCTGATCAGGACCTCCAGCTTCACCTCGGCGGCGATCTGCGCGCTGGTGACATCCGTGTCGAGCGCGCCGACCAGGACGTTGACCGCTTCGTCGGTCGTACGGAGATAGACGCTGCCGCCGTATCCCGGCACTTCCTCGATGAGCTTGAAGTCGTAGTCACGGCGGGTGTAGACGCCGTCGGGGCCGAAGGTGCCGTAGACCGCGCGGAAGCCACGGTCCACGCTGCCCACGTTGATCAAGTTCTCCAGCACCCAGCGGGCGACCCGCTCGTGTTCGGCGGCCGGGCGCCGCGGGGCCTGGGCCGCGACGCGCGGCAGGAGCCTCGCCACTATCTGGTCGTGGTCGGCGCCGGTGTCGAAGTCCATGTTGAGCGTGACGAGGTCGATGGCCGCGAGGGCGACCTCCGCCATCGCGTACACCGTGTACTCCCCCGCGAGATTCGCCTTGCGGGTGTCGAGGTCATGCAGCGGTGCGGTGCACGCGAGCGCGCGAAGCCGCCGCGCCAGCCCTTCGTCGGCGGCCGGGCCCTGCGCGGGCCGCGGCCCCGCGCTGAGCTGGGGCGGAACGAATTCCGTCGAGGCAGTCGAGGCAGGCGAAGTCACGCTGAACAGATTAGGTCCTCGCACTGACAACGGTCGAAACGGCGCAGAAGCGACCGTCCGGCTACGCTCCGTCCGCGCGCCCGTCCATGTCCTCGCCCTCGCCCTCGTCGCGGTCCTCGTCGGCGACGAGATGCGCGTATGTCTCCACCATCTGCGTCCGTGAGTCGTCCAGGTAGTCGGCCAGCAGCCGCTCGGCCGCCGACCGGTCGCCCGCCCGGAGCGCTTCGAGGATCGCCCGGTTGCGTACGAGATAGGGCTGGTGAAGCCGCCGCGGGTTGTCCACCACATGGAAGGCGAGCCGCAACTCGGCCAGCACACTGCGCATCAGCTCGTCGGTGCGCGCGCTTCCGGCGAGCGCGACGAGTTCGCGGTGGAAGTGGATGTTGGCGGTCGAGACGCCCTTCCAGTCGCGCTCGCGCTCCGAGCGCTCACCGCCCGCCACGGCCGTTTCGAGCTCGTCCAGCGCGTACGGCGGCTCTCCGAGCCCGTGGACGACGGCGCATTCGACCAGCTGTCGGGTGCGGTAGATGTCCACGACGTCCTGCACGGCCAGCATGCGGACGAATACCCCCCGGTTGAGCTCGTGGACAAGCAGCCGCTCATGGGTCAGCAGCCGGAAAGCCTCGCGAAGTGTGTTGCGCGAGACGCCGAGCGCCTTGCCGATGCTCTCCTCCGAAAGGCGTTCTCCCGGCGGGAAATAGCCCTCCGCGATGCGGGTACGCAGGATGTCCGCGACCCTCTCCGCCGTGCTGGTGCGACCCAACAGCGGGCGGTCGTCCGCCAGTCCGCCGATCCCGGGCTCCGTCGTCCCCACAACGCCCTCTCTCCTCGCCGGCCGCTCCCGCCGACGTGCGAAGTCCATCGTAGAAGCAAGAACCACCCTGCAGGACTCTTGTCGGATCGTTCAACAATCCCCTACCTTGGCTTCACCGCACAGTCTCGACAGCACCCTCCTCCCCCTCTGCGAGGTGCAGATGAGTACGATCCGGACACAGCCGAAGCAGGGCGAACTCCCCGAGGACACCGGCGCGTTCGCCTGGCTGAAGGCTCTCGGCCCACGCGGCCGCCGCGCATTCGGTGGCGCGTTCGGCGGGTACGCCCTCGACTCCTACGACTACTTCACGCTGCCGCTGAGCATGGTCGCGATCGCGGCGTACTTCGGTCTCGACAACGGACAGACCGGACTTCTCACCACCGTCACCCTGGTCGTCTCCGCGGTGGGAGGCGCCCTGGCCGGCGTACTCGCCGACCGCGTGGGCCGGGTCAAGGCGCTGATGCTCACGGTGATCACCTATGCGGTATTCACCGTTCTGTGCGGATTCGCCCCCAACTACGAGACGCTGCTGGTCTTCCGCGCCCTGCAGGGACTCGGCTTCGGCGGCGAGTGGGCCGTCGGCGCGATCCTGGTCGCGGAGTACGCGAGCGCCAAGCACCGTGGCCGCACTCTCGGCGCCGTCCAGAGCGCGTGGGCGGCGGGCTGGGCGCTCGCCGTCATCGTCTACACCCTGGTCTTCCAGTTCCTCGACGCCGACACCGCCTGGCGCGTGATGTTCTGGACCGGTGCGCTGCCCGCCCTTCTGGTGATCTACGTACGGCGGAGTGTCAGCGACGCCCCCGAGGCGGCCGCGCGGCGCGCCGCCAGCACCGAACGCGGCTCCTTCCTCGCAATCTTCAGGAAGGACCTGCTGCGCACCACGCTCTTCGCGACCCTGCTGTCCACCGGCGTCCAGGGCGGCTACTACACGCTCGCCACCTGGGTGCCGACATATCTGAAGACCGAGCGGGGACTCACCGTCGTCGGCACCGGCGGCTATCTGGCCTTCCTGATATCCGGCGCCTTCATCGGCTATCTGACCGGCGGTTATCTCACCGACCGGATCGGCCGGAAGAAGAACATCGTCCTCTTCGCCGTGCTCTCCGCCTTCGGGATCCTCGCCTACACGAACATCCCGTCCGGGGCGAACGGCCTGTTGCTGCTCCTCGGCTTCCCGCTCGGGTTCTGCATGTCCGCGATCTTCAGCGGTTTCGGTTCCTTCCTGAGCGAGCTGTATCCGACGGCCGTGCGCGGCACCGGCCAGGGGTTCACGTACAACTGCGGCCGCGGCGTGGGCGCGTTCCTGCCCACTCTGGTGGGCTACCTGTCCGACAGCTGGGGCGTGGGCGGCGCTCTGGTCCTCGGCGCGGTGGGCTACGGGATCGCCGTGCTGGCGCTGCTCGGGCTGCCCGAGACCCGCGGGAAGGAGCTGCTGTGACCACGGTCCAGGGCGTGAGTGTCGATGGCCTGGGTGTCGAGGACCGGAGCGTCGAGGACCGGAGCGTCCCGGAGCTGGCTGCGGCCGAGGCCCGCGCGCAGTTCCGGTCCGGGGTCGGCCGCCCGACCGCGGGCATGGTTCCCGGCCGCGCGCAGGCGAACCTGATCTCGGTCCCCGCAGACTGGGCGTACGACATGCTGCTGTTCTGTCAGCGCAACCCGAAGCCCTGTCCTGTGCTGGACGTCACCGACGCCGGTGCCTACTCGACGCCTCTTGCGCCGGGCGCGGATCTGCGTACCGATCTGCCGCGCTACCGCGTGTGGGAGCACGGCGAACTCGTCGACGAGCCCGCGGATGTGGTGGCGCACTGGCGGGGTGATCTGGTGTCGTTCCTCATCGGCTGCAGCTTCACCTTCGAGTGGGTGCTGGCCGAGGCCGGGGTTCCGATGCGCCATGTCGAGCAGGGCCGCAATGTCCCGATGTATGTGACCGACCGGCTCTGCCGCCCCGCTGGGCGGCTGCACGGGCCCATGGTGGTGTCGATGCGCCCCGTGCCGCCCGAGCTACTCGCCACGGCGATACGGGAGAGCGCCCTGATGCCCGCGGTGCACGGCGGCCCGGTGCACAGCGGCGACCCGGCCGCGCTCGGTATCGAGGATCTCGGCCGCCCCGACTTCGGCGATCCGGTGGACCTGGAGCCGGGCGACATCCCGGTGTTCTGGGCCTGCGGGGTCACACCGCAGGCCGCGGTGACGGCTTCGCGGCCGCCGTTCGCGATCACACACGCGCCGGGGCAGATGTTCATCACCGACGTCCGCGACGAGCAGTACCGCGTGGTCTGACGAGAGACAAGGAATGGGGAGCACATGACCTGGGCGTCCATCGATCTCAACGCCGACCTCGGCGAGGGCTTCGGCCGCTGGCGGCTGACCGACGACGAACAGCTGCTGTCCGTCGTCACCAGCGCCAATGTCGCCTGTGGCTTCCACGCCGGGGACGCGTCCACCATGCGGCGCGTCTGCCAACTGGCGGCGGAGCGCGGGGTGCGGATCGGCGCCCAGGTCTCCTACCGCGATCTGGCCGGGTTCGGACGGCGCTCCATGGACGTCCCGCCGGACGAACTGTCCGCCGAGATCGCCTATCAGATAGGGGCGTTGGAGATCTTCGCCCGGGCGGCCGGGGCCCGTGTCTCGTACGTCAAACCGCACGGCGCTCTCTACAACCGGGTCGTCCACGACGAGGAGCAGGCGGCGGCCGTCGTCGACGGCGTACTGCTGTCCGGCGAACGGCTGCCGCTGCTCGGGCTGCCTGGGTCGAAGCTGCACACCATGGCCGAGAAGGCCGGACTGCCCGCCGTCACCGAGGCGTTCGCGGATCGCGCCTACACCGCGGAGGGCACGCTCGTGCCGCGCGGACAGGACGGCGCGGTGCTCAGCGACCCGGCCGCCGTTGTCGAACGGTCCGTCAGCATGGCGCGGTTCGGGGTGCTCACCTCGCGCTGCGGACAGTCGGTCCCGGTGCGGGCCCGCTCGCTCTGTCTGCACGGCGACACCGAGGGGGCGGTCACCCTTGCCCGCCGGGTGCGGCGGCAACTGGAGACCGTGGGAGTCCGTGTGGAGGCTTTCGTATGAGAGCCCTGCCGGTCGGTGACCGGGCGCTGCTCGTCGAACTGGCCGACGGCGACGAGGCTGGGGCACTCCATGCCGAACTGCTGCGCCGCCGCGCCTCGGGTTCGCTGCCCCCGATCCGGGAGATCGTGCCCGCCGCCCGTACCGTGCTGCTCGACGGACTCGACAGGCCCGGGCACTTCGCACGTGAGCTCATGGAGTGGGAGATTCCGGCACTCCACGCGCGCGTGCAGGACGCCATCGAGGTACCCGTCCGCTACGACGGGCCCGATCTGGCGGATGTCGCGGCACTGTGGCAGGAGACGGAGGAGGAGGTCGTACGGATCCATTCGGCGGCCGAATTCCGTGTCGCCTTCTGCGGGTTTGCGCCCGGCTTCGGCTATCTGACCGGGCTGCCGCAGCAGTACGCGGTGCCTCGCAGGGCCACCCCGCGCACCTCGGTTCCGGCGGGGGCGCTGGCGCTGGCGGGCCCCTACACCGGGGTGTATCCGCGCTCCTCGCCCGGCGGCTGGCAGCTGATCGGGACGACGGACGCCGTGCTGTGGGATCCGGCGCGGGAGCCCGCCGCACTGCTGTCGCCGGGGACCCGGGTGCGTTTCGTTCCGGAGCGCCGATGACGGACCGAGCCTTCGCCGTCGTACGGGCCGGGGCGCTGACCACCGTGCAGGATCTGGGGCGGCCCGGGCATGCCCATCTCGGGGTGCCGCGCTCGGGAGCGCTGGATCCGCCGGCCGCCCGGCTGGTCAACCGGCTCGTGGGCAACCTGCCGGAGGCCGCGGTCCTGGAGACCACCCTCAACGGCTGTGCCGTACGGCCGCGTTGCGAGGTGTCAGTCGCTGTCGCGGGGGCGCCCTGTCCCGTGACCGTGGACGGGCGGCCGGCGGCGTGGGGCGCGCCGGTGCGGGTGCCCGCGGGAGCGCTGCTGGACATCGGGCCCGCGGCCTTCGGCGTCCGCAGCTACGTCGCCTTCGGCGGTGGGGTGGCCGTGGAGCCTGTGCTGGGCAGCCGGTCCACGGACCTCCTCTCGGGCCTCGGTCCCTCGCCGCTCGCGGACGGAGCCGTGCTCCCCCTGGGCGGCGCGCCCGCGGGGCACGCGCGCGTGGACGCCGTCCCGCATCCGGCCCCGCCCGCCGAGCTGGTGCTGCGGGTACGGTTCGGGCCACGCCATGACTGGTTCACGGATGCGGCGCTGAGCACGCTCGCCCGTGGCGCCTACCGGGTCTCGTCCGCGAGCAACCGCATCGGTCTGCGCACCGAAGGCCCGTGCTTGGAGCGCGCGTCCAACGGCGAACTTCCCAGCGAGGGCATGGTCCTTGGAGCCGTTCAGGTGCCGCCGGACGGCTGCCCTGTGGTCTTTCTCGCCGATCACCCGACCACCGGCGGCTATCCGGTGATCGCGGTCGTCGACGAGCGGGATCTCGCGGCGGCCGCACAGGCCGCGCCGGGGATACCCATCCGCTTCGTCCCGGTTCGCTGACTACGGTTCGGGGGTGCCGTATCCCCCGCCGCCCGGGGTGTTCATCACGAGCACGTCCCCGGGGCCGACATCCACGGAATCGACGCCCTGGAGCTGCGTGATGCTGCCGTCGGCCCGCTCCACCAGGTTCTTGCCGAGCGCGCCCGTCCCGCCGCCCGCCATGCCGTACGGCGGGACGCGGCGGTGCCCGGTGAGCAGAGCCACCGTCATCGGCTCCAGGAAGCGGATCCTGCGGACCACTCCGCGGCCGCCGTTCCAGCGTCCGCGCCCGCCGCTGCCCTCCCGTACGGCGAAGGCGTCCACGCGCACCGGGTAGCGCCACTCCAGCACTTCGGGGTCGGTCAGGCGCGAGTTGGTCATATGGGTCTGGACGGCATCCGCCCCGTCGAAGCCCTCTCCCGCGCCCGAGCCGCTGGCCACCGTCTCGTAGTACTGCACGCGGTCGTTGCCGAAGGTCAGGTTGTTCATGGTGCCCGAGCCCTCGGCCTGGACGCCGAGCGCCGCGTACAGCGCGCCGGTGACGGCCTGCGAGGTCTCCACATTGCCCGCGACCGTGGCGGCCGGGTGGGACGGCGCGAGCATGGAGCCGTCTGGCACGCGCACCTCCAGCGGCTCCAGACAGCCGCTGTTGAGTGGGATGTCGTCGGCGACCAGCGTCCGGAACACATACAGAACCGCCGCCATGACCACGGACTTGGGTGCGTTGAAGTTTCCCGGCTGCTGCGGCGAGGTGCCCGTGAAGTCGATCACGGCGCCGCGCGCCTCGCGGTCCACGGTGAGGGCCACCTGGATGACCGCCCCGCCGTCGGTCCGGTAGCGGTACGCGCCGTCGTTCAGCCCGGCGACGATGCGGCGCACCGACTCCGCGGCGTTGTCCCGCACATGGCGCATATAGGCGTGCACGACGTCGAGCCCGAACTGGTCGACCATCCGCCGCAGTTCGGCGATCCCCTTCTCGTTCGCGGCGATCTGGGCCCTGAGGTCAGCCAGGTTGGTGTCGGGGGCGCGCGACGGGTAGCGGGCCGTGGTCAGCAGCTCCCGGGTCTCGGCCTCGCGCAGCCGCCCGTCGCGCACGAGCAGCCAGTTGTCGAAGAGCACGCCCTCCTCCTCCACGGTGCGGCTGAAGGCGGGCATGGAGCCGGGGGTGATGCCGCCGATCTCGGCGTGGTGACCGCGCGAAGCCACCAGAAAGCGCAGCTCGTCCCCCTCGAACACGGGCGTCACGACTGTCACATCGGGCAGATGTGTGCCGCCGTGGTACGGGTCGTTGATCGCGTACACATCGCCCGGCTTCATCGCGCCCTCGTTGCGGCGCAGCACCTCCTTGATCGACTCGCCCATCGAGCCGAGATGGACGGGGATGTGGGGTGCGTTGGCGATCAGATTGCCCTCGTCGTCGAAGAGGGCGCAGGAGAAGTCGAGCCGTTCCTTGATGTTGACGGAGTGGGCCGTGTTCTCCAGGCGTACGCCCATCTGCTCGGCAATCGCCATGAAGAGGTTGTTGAAGACCTCCAGGAGCACCGGGTCGACGTCGGTGCCCACGGCGACCCTGCCCGGGCGGGGGCGTACGCGCGTCAGCAGAAGGTGCCCGCCCTCGTCCGCGGCCGCGCGCCAGCCCGGGTCGACGACGGTCGTGGCGTCGGCCTCGGCGATGATCGCCGGTCCTTCGACCGCATCTCCGGGGCGCAGATCCGCTCGGTGGTACAAGGGTGTTCTGCGCCGCTCGCCGTCCACGAACATGCGGACCACCGCGCGCGGGGCGAACTCCCCGTCGCCCGCGATCTCATCGACGACGTACGCGCCGTGCTCCCCCGCCGCGCCCACGGCCTCGACGGAGACGGCCTCCACGACGAGCGGCTTGTCCATGGTGAACGCGTAGCGCGAACGGTGGGTCGTTTCGAAGGCTTCCTTCATCGCGGCCACGGTGTCCAGCGGCAGGGGCAGGGCGGCGTCCGTTCCGGCGTAACGCAGCAGCACGCGCGCGTGCGTGGTGATCGCGGCGTCGGGGACGGCGTCGGCGCGCAGTTCGGCGCGGGTGCGCGCGGCGAGTTCGTCGCAGAGAATGCGTACGCGCCCGAGGGCGGCCTCGTCCAGCTCCGCCTCCACGGACTGCTCGCGCATGGCGGTGGCGTCGGCCAGCCCGATGCCGTAGGCGGACAGAACCCCGGCCAGCGGCGGCACGATCACGGTGTTGACGCCGAGTGCGTCGGCAACCGCGCAGGCGTGCTGGCCGCCCGCGCCGCCGAAGGAGGCCAGCGCGTAGCGGGTGATGTCGTGGCCGCGCTGTACGGAGATCTTCTTGACCGCGTTCGCCATGTTGAGGACGGCGATCTCCAGGAATCCGGCCGCGACCTCCTCGGGTGTGCGCCGGGTGCCGCTCGCCTTGTGCACGTCACCGGCGAGCACGGTGAAGCGCTCGCGCACCGTGTCGGCGTCCAGGGGCTTGTCGCCCCCGGGCCCGAAGACCGCAGGAAAGTGGTCGGGCTGGATCCGGCCGAGCATCACATTGGCGTCGGTGACGGTGAGCGGACCGCCGCGGCGGTAGCAGGCCGGTCCGGGCACGGCGCCCGCGGAGTCGGGGCCCACGCGGTAGCGGCGGCCGTCGAAGTGCAGGACGGAGCCGCCGCCGGCGGCGACTGTGTGGATGTTCATCATGGGTGCGCGCATCCGTACACCGGCGACCTGGGTGCCGAGCTCACGCTCGAACTCGCCCGCAAAGTGCGACACATCGGTGGAGGTGCCGCCCATGTCGAAGCCGATGACCCGGCCGAATCCGGCCTGTTCGGCGGTACGGGCCATACCGACGACGCCGCCCGCAGGGCCGGAGAGCACGGCGTCCTTGCCGCGGAAGTGGGCCGCTTCGCGCAGCCCGCCGTTGGACTGCATGAACATCAGCCGGATGCCGTCGAGTTCGGCGGCGACCTCGTCCACGTACCGCCGCAGGATGGGCGAGAGATAGGCGTCGACGACGGTGGTGTCGCCACGCGGTACGAGTTTGATCAGCGGGCTGACCTCGTGGGAGCAGCTGACCTGGGTGTAGCCGAGCGCGCGGGCGGCTTCGGCGACGCGCTTCTCGTGGCCGGGATGGCGGTAGCCGTGCATGAGGACGACCGCGGCGCTGTGGATGCCGTCGGCGTGGGCGGCCTTCAACTGCTCGGTGACAGCGTCGAGATCGAGGGGCCGTACTGTCTCGCCGCGCGCGTCGACGCGTTCGGGGACTTCGATGACGCGCTCGTACACCGCCTCGGGCAGCACGATCCGGCGGTCGAAGAGGCGGGGGCGGTTCTGGTACGCGATGCGCAGCGCGTCCCTGAAGCCTTCGGTGATGACCAGGACGGTCGGCTCGCCGCGCCGTTCCAGAAGGGCGTTGGTGGCGACGGTGGTGCCCATCTTGACACCGGCGACCCGGTCGGCGGGAACGGGGTCGTCGGGGCCCACACCCAGGAGCAGCCGGATCCCGGCGACGGCCGCGTCCCGGTAGCGCTCGGGGTTGTGCGAGAGCAGCTTCCGGGACACCAGCCGTCCGTCGGGTCGTCTGCCCACGATGTCGGTGAAGGTGCCGCCACGGTCGATCCAGAATTCCCAGAGCCCGCTCATTCCCCCATTCTGGCAAGCGGAACGTCCAGGGACACGGCAGCAAGCGCCGCCGACAACGCGTGCTCGGCGCTGCGATCCAGGCGTTCGCTGGTGCCGCGCGCCCAGTGGCGTACCTCCGCACCCGCCAGCCGCATCAGCTGCGGCAGCAGATCGGTGCAGCGGCGCGCCACCCAGGCGGTCCCGGCCGTGGCGAGCCACAGCACGGCCGCGGCACGGCTCGGCGGGGCCTGCTCGGGGTCGCTGCCGGGCGCGGTCCCGTGGGCGAGACCGCGCTCGGTCAGCAGCTCGTGGAAACGCCGCGCGATCATCCGGTGCCCGCGCTCGCCCGGATGCAGCCGGTCGGCGCTCCACATGGTCCGGTCGGCGACCCAGGACGCCTCCGCGGCATGCAGATGTATGGCGCCGTAGCGGTCGGACAGGGCGTGGACGACCGTGTTGACCGCCCGCTGACGTCTCGCGAGCGGGCGGGCGAGCGGCAAGGGCAGCCCGAGCATGCTGCCGGGGTCGGGCAGGCAGGCGGTCAGCAGCACGGTGCCGCGCGCGGTGAGCCGGGCGCACACGGAGTCGAGCTGCCTGGCCATGTCCTCGATGTCGAAGGTGCGGCGCAGGGTGTCGTTGACGCCGACGAGCACGGACGCGATGTCCGGTGCGAACGCCAGTGCCTCAGGGGTCTGCCGTTCGGCGACGTCCCGGGTGAGGGCGCCACTGACGGCGAGCTTGCGGAACTCCGCGGGCTCCTGGAGGCAGCCGAGCCCGTCGGCGAGCAGGGCGGCCCACCCGCGCCACTCGTCGGCGACCCGGTCCCCCACGCCCTCGGTGAGGGAGTCCCCGAGTGCGACGAAGCGCAGAGGCCTCGTCGCGGGTACGGGAGCGGGCTCGCCCGCGCCGACACCTGTGGTGTGGTCGCTGCCGCCGCATTCGGTGACCTCGGCCATCCCGTGCTCCTCGGCGGGCTGGGCGAGGCCCCGCTCCAGTACGCCGCCGTGGCCGCCCAGGCGCACGATGCCGGCCTCCGAAGCGCGCGGTACGGGCAGCGTGGTGGCGGTGGCCACCACGACTGCCGGGGCATCGCGGGCGCCACAGGCCCCGCCCTGCGACTCCGACTCGTCCGCGAGCGCGGTCGCGGGTGCGGGTGCGGACGTCATGCCGCCACTCCCTCTCCGTGTGCCCGCTCGCGCAGCCGGGGAGCGTCGTGCGCGGTGAGGAAGGCGTCCACCGACCGCTGCCAGTCGAAGAGTTCGGCCCGGGCCCTGGCCGCCTCGCGGCGTTCGCCCTCGGGACGGTCCAGCAGCTTCTGCACCGCGTCGGCGAAGTCCGTCGGTGTGTCGAGCGCGGCCGCTCCCGCGTCCCCGATCACCTCGGGCAGGGCGGACGAGGCACTCGCGACGACCGGGGTGCCACAGGCGAGCGCTTCGAGTGCCGAGAGCCCGAAGGTCTCGGCGGGCCCCGGCGCCAGGCAGATGTCCGCCGCCGCCTGCAGATCGGCCACCGCCTCGCGGTCGCCCACATAGCCGAGGAACTGCGCGGGCAGCCGCTCGGCGCGGGCCCTGCGGATCAGCACGGCCCGCAGCGGACCGTCGCCCGCGACGACGAGGGAGGCACGTACGCCCCGCTCGCGAAGCTCGGCGAGCGCGTCCAGGGCCATGCCCGGGCGCTTCTCCACCGACAGCCGGGAGCAGAGCAGCAGCAGCACCTCGGCGCCTGCGGCGTGCTTCGCGCGCAGCACCGTGCTGCGCCGCCCCGGTCGGCAGCGGCGCAGGTCGACGCCGAGGGGCGCTCGTACGACATTGCGCGCCCCGATGCGGATGAACTCCCGCTCCGCCCATTCCGTGGTGCACACGATCCGCGAATACGCCCAGGCGGTGCGGCGGTTGAGCCGGTCCGCGGTCCGGGCGGCGACGGACTCGGAAAGACCCCAGGTGCGCAGCACCCCGTCGGCCGTCTCGTGGGAGACCATCACCGAGGGGATGCGGTGACGCCGCGCCCACTCGCCCGTCCAGCGCAGGGTGGTGCGGTCGGAGACCTCGATCCGGTCGGGCTCCAGGAGCTCCAGGACGTCCCGCAGCCGCCGCCGGGCGGCCAGCACGCGGTATCCGCCGGTGCCGGGCAGCTCGGGGCCCGGCAGGGTGATGACGCGCCCTTGTGGCGTCATCCGGTCGCTCTCCACGTCACCGGGCACGATCAGCACGGGCTCGTGGCCCGCGGCGGCGTAGCCCTTGCCGAGCTCGCGCAGCGCGGTACGCAGACCGCCGGAGGCGGGGGTGACGAAGTTCGCGAGCCGTACGATCCGCAGCGCGCTCATGCAGCCACCGCCGTGCGTGCTCCGAGCACCTCGGCGTAGTGGTCGAGGAGCAGATCCCCGATCACGGCCCAGGTCCTGCCCTCGACGGCGGCGCGTCCCGCCAGCCCGTAGGCGGCCCTCAGCCCCGGGTCGGCCGCCAGCGTGGCGACGGCCATGGACACCGCGTCCACGTCCCTCGGCTCGACCAGCATGCCCGTACGCCCGTGGTCGACGAGGTCGAGCGGCCCGCCCGCTGCGGGGGCGATGACCGGAACACCGCTGGCCATGGCCTCCTGCACGGTCTGGCAGAAGGTCTCGTACGGACCGGTGTGGGCGAAGACGTCCAGCGAGGCGAAGATCCGGGCGAGGTCGTCGCCCGTCCTGCGGCCGAGGAAGACGGCCCCCGGCAGCGCTCCGCGCAGGGTGGTCTCGCTCGGCCCGTCGCCGACCACCACGACGCGTACGCCGGGCATCGCGCAGGCCCCGGCGAGCAGCTCCACGTGCTTCTCGGGTGCGAGGCGGCCGACGTAGCCGACGATCAGCTCGCCGTTCGGTGCGAGCTCGCGACGGAGTTCCCCGTCCCGCAGTTCCGGCCGAAAACGTGCGGTGTCCACGCCGCGCGGCCACAGCCGCACCCGTTCGACACCGTGCTCCTCCAGATCGCGCAGGGCTGCGCTGGAAGGGGCGAGCGTGCGGTCCGCGGCGCTGTGGACCGTACGGATGCGCCGCCACGCGGCGCCCTCGCCGGCGCCCACATAGGTGCGCGCGTATCCGGCGAGGTCGGTCTGATAGACGGCGACGGCCGGCAGGCCGAGCCGTGCCGCGGCCGCCATGCCCCGCACGCCGAGGACGAACGGGCTGGCCAGGTGGACGAGGTCGGCCCGGTGGGCGGCGATGGCCGCCGCGACGCGGCGGCTGGGGAGTGCCACCCGTACTTGGGGATATCCGGGAAGGGGCAGGGAGGGGACGCGCACCACGGGGCAGGGTGCGGTTCGGTCGGAGTCGTCGGCCCCGGCGACTGCCGGGGCTATGACGAGCGGGTCATGACCGCGCGCGGCGAGGTGCCGGGCGGTCTGCAGGGCGCAGTGCGCCACACCATTGACGTCTGGCGGAAAGGATTCGGTGACGATGACGACTCGCATACCCGTGTTGTCGTCGCACCCGGGGTGGCTGACCCAACGTGGATCTTTCCGCTCGGGAAACGTCCCATGAGCGTTTGTGGCCGACGCCGTTTCGCGCCCGGAATGTCACACCGCAGGCATGTCCGGGCCAATTCTGCTGCGTACGGCGGTTTGCACCTCTGCCTCTTCGGCCGGATCCGCGGCCAGGCGGCGCAAACGCTCGGCCACGCGCACATCGCCGGTCTCGGCATGCAGGGCCGCGACTTCCCGGGTGGTCTCCTCGCAGTCCCACAGGCATTCGACGGCGAATCCGGTGGGGAAGGAGGGGTCGGTCGCGGCGAGCGCGCGGGCCGCGCGGCCGCGCAACTGCGAGGACGCGGTCTCGCGGTAGACATGGCGCAGTACGGGTGCGGCGCAGGCGATGCCGAGCCGTCCGGCTCCGTCGACGAGGGTCCACAGCAGGGTGGCGTCGGGCCCGTCGGCCCGTACGGTCTCGCGCAGCGCGCCGAGCACCAGCGGGGCGTCGCCCGCCGTGCCCCGGCAGGCGAGCACGCCCGCCGCCGATGCGCCGAGGGCGTCGGGCCGGTGGACCCAGCCGCGGGCCCGGTCGACGGCTTCGTCGCCGCACATTCGCTCGAAGGCGGAGACCGCTGCCTCGGCGACGGTGTGGGAGCCGCCGGACACGGCGGCCTCGATGAGGTCGAGCACGACGGTGTCGCGTGACTCGGCGAGATAGTGCAGTGCGGCGCAGCGCGCACCGTCGGATCCCGCGCGTGCGGCTTCGACGATGGCGGGCCGGTCCTCGGGCCCTGCGACCGCGGACAGACAGCGGGCTGCGGGCACATGGAGGGCGCTGCCGCGCTCCAGGCCCTGGTCGGCCCAGTCGAAGACCGCCTGGACGCTCCAGCCGGGGCGGGGCCCGCTGGGCCGCATCTGGCGCTGCCAGCGGTCGAAGGAGCCCGCCTCCTGGGCGGCGCGTACCCGGGCGCCGATCGCCTCACGCCGGTCCTCGGCCCACAGCCGCCACGGCCGCGGTTCGAAGGCGTCGCGTACGGCGACGGCCAGTTCGGCCTCGCCCTGTGGGGTGGCCGGGAAACGGGCGAGTACGGAGGGGGCCAGCGCCCGCAGGCCGGAGTCGTTGTCGCGCAGGGCGAGCTCGTCGAGCGCCCAGGCCCAGTTGGCCCCGTTCGCGGCATAGCGCCGCAGCAGTGAAAGGGCGTCGCCCCTTCCGTACGAGGCGAGATGCCCGAGCACCGCGAGCGCGAGGCCCGTCCTGGCCTCGTCGGTGTCGAGGTGGTCGTCGGTGTCGCACAGGTGGCGCTCGATCTCCTCGAGACTGCCGTGGAGATCCAGGTAGAGGCGCGCGTAGTACAGGGAGCGGTTCTCGACCTGCCAGTCGTGGCGGGGGTCGTTCAGTACGCAGTGGTTGAGTGCGGCGAGCGCTTCGGCGCGCGGCGCTGCCAGCGCGTGCAGCGTGCCGTCACCGCGGCCCCTCTGCAGCAGGCCGAGCAGCGTGCCGCTCGGCGCTATGACTGGATCGAACATGGGAAAAGCCTCACATCAAGCTGTCGACGCAACCGGGGAGTGGAGATGCCTAGGCCGCGCAGCAACATGTCGGGCCGCCCGTTGTCTTCCGCTTGGTGTAGACCATCTTCCTCTGCCTCTCGTCGGTGGCCCCAGGGGAACTCCCGGATGAAGTCCGGGGCAGGGCCCGACGTCATGATGACCCACCCATATCGCCACCGCGACCACATTTACGGCGTCCCTCCCGGCGACCTGTCGGCGACCGCTCAACAATCCGTCAACGGCCTTACAGCGACCGCTCATTGGTCGCCGAACAGCTCCAGGAGGTCTGTCTTCCCAAACATCCGCGCTGTATCCACGGCGGACGGCGTCCCTGCCTTCGGGTCGGCTCCGCCGGCCAGCAGTACGCGGATGACGGCGTCCTCGCTCTTGAAAACGGCACCAGCGAGCGGCGTCTGGCCGCGGTCGTTGGCCCGATCCGGCTCGGCGCCGCGGGCGAGAAGCGCTTTCACGGCCGGGGCGTGCCCGTGGTAGGCGGCCAGCATCACGAGGGTGTCGCCACGGTCATTGGTGAGGTTGGCGGGCACCCCGGCGTCGATGTACGCGGCGAGCGCCTCGGTCTCTCCCTGGCGCGCCAGGTCGAAGACCTTGGTGGCGAGCTCGATCACCTCGGGATCCGGGGCTTCGCTCATCGGAGGGACCGCCTTTCACTGCGTTGACCTGGGGCGCACGGCAGGAGCAGCCGTACGAGTGAATCGACAGGGTACTGCCCGCACTGCGACAAGAGGCGGCCCGGCCGCGGCAGAGGATCACCACGGGGAAGGCACTGTGCAGCGCAACCGCGCAGTGTGCCCCCCGGCCGGAAGTCCGGCGTCCGCCAGTCGAGTGAAATCAGGGGAATTTCACCCATTTGCACCTTTTATCACATAGATGCTTCCTGTGAGCATGGAAGTACTCATGGTGACTGTCCCCTCAACCAGGAGAACCACTCATGATCCTCTCCATCTCAGGCGTCGTGCTGCTCGGCATCATCGTCTTCCTCTTCTTCAGGAAGGACGGGCTCAAGGGCTCGCACGCGTTCGTCTGCTCGCTCTTCGGCTTCTTCATCTCGGGCACGGCCATCGCGCCGAGCATCAAGGCCGGCAGCGCGAGTCTCGCCAGCCTCCTGGGCGGGATCAAGTTCTGACTCCCGCAGTACCGGCCGACACCATGTGCACCCCCAGCACCTTCAGGAGACCGATGTGGCCCGGCGACCACTCCCCCGCATTCTCAGCAGCGGCAGCGCACAGATCGCCCGGAGCCGGGAGATCGCGCGCACGGCCGCCGACAGCGCCACAGACGTCCTCCATCCGCTGATCACCATCACCCGCGGCCTGCGGCAGCTGGCCGTCATGGCCCGGCACAGATGGGCCGCCACACCCAAGGAAAGGCGTGGTCCCACGCTGTTCCTGGTCGCGTCCTGCGTCCTGGTGGTCGCGCTCATCCCGTACGGGCCGCTGGTCGCCCTGATCTCGGTGATGGCCGCGGCCGCCTGGAAGGGCCGGGTGCGTACGCCGGTGAAGAACGGCCCGGACGAGGCGGAGGCCGGCCGGCTGCGAGCCCTCTACGAGGCGCTCGTGCCGCACTTCTCCGTCGCCGAGGACCCGGCTCCGCTGTTCGCCCACGGCGGCGACTGGAGCAAGGCCTTCAGCGACTACGAGTTCGACGGCAATGGGCGCCTCACCCGGCTCCGGGTGGCCTATCCCGCCTACTTCACCGACGGCGAGGCCGAGTCCCGGGCCCGCATCGAGCAGCTGCTGCACGCCAAGTCCGGGCGCGGCCGCGAGTATCTCTTCACCTGGGACGAGGAGGGCAACCGGCTCGTGATGAGCGTGCTGCCGGCCCTGTCCACCGCCATCGCCGCCCAGCGTTTCGTCACCGTCCCCGGCGAGACCGTGCTGGGCTTCACCGATGCCGACGCCGTGCGGCGCACCGTGCCGGTGTCGGAGGGCGCGGAGACCCATGACGTCCCTCCGGTCCTCTGGCGCACCGGACCGCGCTCGACGGAGCCGCATCTGCTGGCGGTCGGCGGGCCCGGCAGCGGCACCACGACCCTGCTGCGATCCATCGCGCTCCAGGCCCTGCAGCACGGCGACGTACTGATCGTGGAAGGCAGCGGCACCGGGGAGTACGCCTGTCTCACGGGGCGGGCGGGCGTGCTGGCCGTCGAGTGCTCTCTCGCCGGTGCGCTGGCGAGCCTGGAGTGGGCGGCGCACGAGACCGAGCGGCGGCTGATCGCCGCCAACCGTGCCCGGCAGGCCGGGCATCCTGCGCCCGACGACACCAGGCGCCCGCTGTGGATCCTGCTGGACAGGCCGAGCATCTTCGGTCATCTGGCGGCGGCCGACGGGGACACCGATCCGCAGCAGCTGCTGCAGGTGCCGCTGCGTCACGGCCGGGCCGCACAGGTCACGGTGGTGGTGGCCGAGCAGTTCGACAGCCTGGACTCGCTCACCGAGACCCTGCGGACGCACACCCGCGCGCGGATCGTGCTGG
Organism: Streptomyces sp. NBC_00885; assembly: GCF_045207475.1. Lineage (NCBI taxonomy): Bacteria > Bacillati > Actinomycetota > Actinomycetes > Kitasatosporales > Streptomycetaceae > Streptomyces > Streptomyces sp. NBC_00885. The sequence goes on along the minus strand of NZ_CP108796.1, from coordinate 7,323,762 downwards.
GCCCGGCCGCCTTCGAGCAGGTCGAGTCCGTCCTCGGAACCCGGCCGCACACCACGCCTACGCCCGAGGTCCCGCCGGGTCGCGGCTACGCACGGCTCGGTACGGGTCCGGTGCTCAGGATCCAGGTGCCGGCGACGCCGGACCCGTACGACGAGGCGACGAGCGAGGCACAGCGCCGTGCTGTGCTGGCGCTGCTGCCGGAGCGGCAGGACCAGGCGGAGACCGGAGCCGTACCCGATCCGGTCGCGGATCCCTTGGCAAAACCCGTGGCGGCTCCCGTACCGGCCGAGAGCTGACGCGTCCCGTCAGGCGACGAACGTCCTCGGCGCTTCCGTCCCTGTCGTCGCGCCCGTCTCGACCAGCCGGGCCGCGGCTGCCAGCCGCGCTGCCGCCTCGTCCGCGACCCGTCCGCCGACCGTGAACGGCAGCCGGACATAGCCCTCGAAGGCCCCGTCGACTCCGAAGCGGGGCCCCGAGGGCACCCGCACACCCACCCGTTCGCCGACCTCGGCGAGCCGGGAGCCGGAAAGACCGCCGGTGCGCACCCAGAGCGTGAGCCCGCCGCTCGGCACGTCGTACTCCCAGTCGGGCAGCTCCCTGCGCAGCGCCCCGACCAGAGCGTCGCGGTTCTCCCGCGCCTGGCCGCGGCGGATGGCGACCGCTTCCTCCCAACCGCCGGTCTGCATCAGCCAGTTGACCGCGAGCTGTTCCAGGACGGGCGTGCCCAGGTCGGCATACGCACGGGCCGAGACCAGCGAGCGGATCACATCCGGAGCCGCGCGCACCCAGCCGATGCGCATCCCCGCCCAGAAGGCCTTGCTGGCCGAGCCGACCGTGAGGACCGTGCTGCCCGCCGGGTCGAAGGCGCAGACGGGCCGGGGCATGCCGATGCCCTCGTCCAGATGGAGCTCGGACATGGTCTCGTCGACGACGAGTACCGTGCCGGCGGAGCGTGCCGCGTCGACGAGGCGGCGGCGCTGGTCCTCGTCGGCCAGGGCGCCGGTCGGATTGTGGAAGTCGGCCACCACATAGGCGAGACGGGGTGCGGCGTCCCGCAGCACCTGACGCCAGCGCGGGATGTCCCAGCCCGTCAGCCCTTCGGCCATGGCGACCGGCACGAGCCGGGCGCCCGCTTCCCGCATCAGCTGAAGGATGTTGGCGTAGGAGGGGGACTCGACGGCGATGCGCTCACCGCGTCCGGCGAAGAGATGGCAGATCGCGTCGATCGCGCCCATCGCGCCCGTGGTGACCATGATCTGCTCGGGCATGGTCGGGATGCCGCGCTCGCTGTAGCGGTCGGCGAGCATCTGCCGCAGCGCGGGCAGCCCTGCCGGATAGTCGCCATGAGTGTGGGCGTACGGGGGCAGCTCTTCGAGTGCGCCCTGGACACTGCGGGTGAGCCAGGGTTCGGGGGCGGGCAGGGCCGCGCAGCCGAGGTCGATCATCGAGCCGAGCGACTCGGGCGGCAGGGGTTCCAGGCCGCGTGCGGGCAGCGGGTTCCCGGCGGGCACGGCCGTCCAGCTGCCCGCTCCCCTGCGGGATTCGAGGAAGCCCTCGGCGCGCAGTGCCTCGTAGGCGGCGGCGACGGTCGTGCGGCTGACCGACAGCGACAGCGCGAGCTCACGTTCGGCGGGCAGCCGGGCGGCGACGGGGACGCGGCCTTCGAGGACGAGCAGCCGGATGCCGTCTGCCAGTGCGCGGTAGGCGGGCGGCTTGCGGGCGCCGGGCCCGGCCGGGCGGGGCTGCTGGGAGGTGAGCTGCCGGGCGAGCTGCGCCGCCCCCACCGCAGAGGTCCACTGCGTCATGGAAGTCAGTCCACCTTCCTCGAATTGGCCATGGTTGGTATCTGTTCCGTAGCCACAGAGTGTCATGAGCCAGTCCACACCCGCCACCAGGGGGCGTCAAGTGACCGCAGTGTCCACTCCTCTCACCCGCAGGCTGCTGCAGCTCTACATCGGTCTGGCCCTCTACGGAGTGAGCTCGGCGCTCCTGGTGCGCGGCGGTCTCGGGCTCGAACCCTGGGGGGTGCTGCATCAGGGTCTGGCCGAGCGGACGGGGCTGACGATCGGAGTCGTTTCGATCATTGTCGGCGCGGCTGTGCTGCTGCTGTGGATCCCGATCAGACAGCGGCCCGGGCTCGGCACGGTCTCCAATGTCTTCGTGATCGGTATCGCGATGGACGGCACGCTCGCCCTGGTGCCGGACGCGCGCGGACTGGCGGTGCAGATTCCGGTACTGATCGGCGGCATCGTGCTCAACGGCGTGGCGACGGGCCTGTATATCGCGGCGCGCTTCGGCCCCGGGCCGCGTGACGGCCTGATGACGGGTCTGCACCGGGTCACGGGCCGCTCGATCCGGCTGGTCCGTACGGCCATCGAGGTGGCCGTGGTGGCGACCGGTTTCGTGCTCGGCGGCACGGTCGGCGTCGGCACGGTCGCCTACGCGCTGGCGATCGGTCCCCTGGCGCAGTTGTTCCTGCGCGTCTTCGCCATCTCCGATCAGGGCACTGTCAGCACGGTCGTCGCCGCGGGGACACCGGAGCAGGCGATACTGCCAAAGTGACGCGCGTACTCCACCCCTATCTGGACCATCCCTCCACGCTCGCCTTCGCCCATCGCGGCGGTGCGGCCGACGGGATCGAGAACACAGCGGCCGCCTTCCGGCGAGCCGCCGATCTTGGTTACCGCTACTTCGAGACCGATGTCCACACGACCGCGGACGGCAGGCTGGTCGCCTTCCACGACACGACGCTGGACCGGGTGACGGACGCGAGGGGCAAGATCGCCGCGCTGCCCTGGAGCGAGGTGCAGCAGGCCAGGGTGGGCGGCAGGGAACCGCTGGCGCTGTTCGAGGAGCTGCTGGAGGAGTTCCCGGACGCCCGCTGGAACGTCGACATCAAGGCCGAACCCGCGCTGGTCCCTCTGGTCGATCTGATTCGCCGGGCGGGCGCCTGGGAGCGGGTGTGCATCGGCTCGTTCTCCGAGGGCCGGGTGGCGCGCGCCATGCGGCTGGCAGGTCCGCGCCTCGCGACGTCGTACGGCGTGCGGGGTGTGCTGGGCCTGCGGCTGCGCTCGTACGGCATTCCCGCCGCCCTGCGGATGGGCGCGGTGTGCGCACAGGTCCCCGAGTCGCAGAACGGCATCCGGGTGGTGGACCGGCGCTTCGTGCGGGCGGCACACGAGCGCGGTCTGCAGGTCCATGTCTGGACCGTGAACGACCCGGATCGGATGGCAGCGCTCCTGGACCTCGGCGTGGATGGCATCATGACCGATCATCTGGAGACGTTGCGCACGGTACTGACCGACCGGGGAGTCTGGGTCTGAACCTCGTACGTCTGCACAACGGGACGAGCGAGGGGGCGCGGCGTGACGACCGACACCGCGGACCGGACCACCGGGACGAATGAGCGCAGACGCGAGCAACGCGGCTGGTACTTCTACGACTTCGCGTGCTCCGTCTATTCGACGAGCGTGCTGACCGTCTTCCTCGGGCCCTATCTGACCGCGGTGGCGAAGGCCGCCGCGGACGCCGACGGGTTTGTGCATCCGCTGGGCATCCCGGTGCGCGCGGGCTCGGTCTTCCCGTACGCGGTCTCGGTCTCGGTCGTCGTCGCCGTACTGGTGATGCCGCTGGCGGGCGCGGCCGCGGACCGTACCGGGCGCAAGAAGCCGATGCTGGCGGTGGCGGCCTACGTGGGGGCGGCGGCGACGACGGGAATGTTCTTCCTGGAGGGCGAGCGGTATCTGCTCGGCGCGTTCCTGCTGATCGTCGCGAACGCCTCGCTGTCGGTGTCGATGGTCCTCTACAACGCGTATCTGCCGCAGATCGCGGAGCCGGAGGAACGAGATGCGGTCTCCTCGCGCGGCTGGGCCTTCGGCTACACGTCCGGGGCGCTGGTGCTGGTACTGAATCTGGTCCTGTACTCGGGCCACGATTCCTTCGGACTCTCGGAGTCGGCGGCGGTACGGATCTGCCTGGCGTCGGCAGGACTGTGGTGGGGCGCCTTCACTCTCGTACCGCTGCGGCGCCTGAGGGACCGGCGGGTGGCGCCGAGCGGCGAGGGCGCGGTCGGGTCCGGCTGGCGGCAGCTGCTGGCAACGCTGCGGGACATGCGCCGTCATCCGCTGACGCTGTCGTTCCTGCTGGCGTATCTGATCTACAACGACGGGGTCCAGACGGTGATCTCGCAGGCGTCGGTCTACGGCTCCGAGGAGCTGGGCCTCGATCAGACGACCTTGATCACCGCGGTGCTTCTGGTCCAGGTGCTCGCGGTCGTGGGCGCGCTGGGCATGGGGCGGCTCGCGCGGACCCACGGGGCCAAGCGGACGATTCTCGCCTCGCTCGCTGTCTGGACACTGATTCTGGCGGCGGGATACTTCCTGCCGGCCGGGGCGCCGGTCTGGTTCTTCGCTCTGGCCGGGGCGATCGGTCTGGTGCTGGGCGGCAGCCAGGCGCTGTCGAGGTCGCTGTTCTCACATCTGGTGCCGCGCGGCAAGGAGGCCGAGTACTTCTCCGCGTACGAGATGAGCGACCGGGGGCTGAGCTGGCTAGGACCGCTGGTGTTCGGCCTCGCGTACCAGCTGACCGGCAGTTATCGGGACGCGATCATCTCTCTGGTGGTCTTCTTCGTGCTCGGTTCCGTACTGCTCACGCGGGTACCGATCAAGCAGGCGGTGGCCGCTGCGGGCAACCCGGTGCCGGAGCGAATTTAGACGTTGAAGTGAAAGGCCGGTAGTGTACGCCTTTGGCTTGCCAGGCGGACCGTTACTGCGCGCTGAAGAAGTGAATTCACTGGGTGACACTTTCTATCAGATGTGACAAACCGGGCACTGGTGGGTACAACAAGGGGCGGCACGACGGGCGACGCATGACCCGGAACGGGAATCTTTACCGCCGACCGGACGTTGACCGGATGACGACGACAGCGACACCTGTCCTGTGGGCGACAAGCCCGGGAGGCACGATTCATGAGTGAGCGAGCTCTCCGCGGTACGCGACTCGTGGTGACCAGCTACGAGACGGACCGCGGCATCGATCTGGCCCCGCGCCAGGCGGTGGAGTACGCATGCGAGAAGGGCCATCGCTTTGAGATGCCCTTCTCGGTTGAGGCGGAAATTCCGCCGGAGTGGGAGTGCAAGGTCTGCGGGACCCAGGCACTCCTGGTTGACGGGGATGGCCCCGAAGAGAAGAAGGGCAAGCCGGCGCGGACGCACTGGGACATGCTCATGGAGCGGCGCACTCGCGAGGAGCTCGAGGAGGTGCTGGCCGAGAGGCTGGCGGTCCTTCGTTCCGGCGCCATGAACATCGCCGTGCATCCGCGGGACAGCCGGAAGTCCGCCTGACCGCGTAACACCGCACGAACAGCGTCATCAATACACAACAGCCGCGGGCCGTCTCACATCACTGTGAGACGGCCCGCGGCTGTTGTGATCTCAAGGGTTCAGCGGGGGCCGGGGCCCCTCGTCCTCGTAACCGCGCGAAGGCTGCGTCGTGTCCGGCCGGATGACCTCACCCTGCACGACTTTCCCGTCCGGCCGGTGAATTCTGGCCTGCTGGAAAGCGTCTCCCAGGCTGCCGGGCGATGCGGCGCGCACCCGGCGCTCCAGCGACCGCTCCGCGTACCGGCCGAGCGCGGTGCGGACCGGCGGCACCAGCAGCGCCAGACCCACGACGTCGGAGATCAGGCCGGGCAGCATCAGCAGCAGACCGCCGAGCATGAGGAAGCCGTTGCCCGTGGTGCCGGTGCCCGTGCCGTCGCCGTTGCTCGCCGCGGGGCTCTGACCCTGCTGCTGTTGCTGCAGGGTCTCGGTGAGACTGCGGAAGGCCCGCCGGCCGGCGCGCTTGATGACGACGGCGCCGAGCACGGCGCCGCCGACGAGCAGAGCCAGCACGGTCAGCCCGCCCGCCGCCGAAGCGACGAGAGTCAGCAGCCAGACCTCCAGGACCACCCAGGCGGCGATGCCGAGCGGGACGAAGGTGCGGGCGCGTGAGCGCTTGGGGGCCGTCGGGGTGGGTGAACCGGTCGTCATGCTCCCAGTGTGCCTGGGCGTCCGCCCGAGCGGCGTAAGGGGCCGGTCAGCAGGAGGGCGGTCAGTAAGGGGCCGGTCAGGAGGGCTTGCGGCCGAGGAGGCGGTTCGCCCGGTCGCCGACTCCCCATGCGGTGACCCGCCACAGCGCCTCGACGACGATGTCCCGGCTCATCTTGGAGTCGCCCAGCTCGCGCTCGACGAAGGTGATCGGCACTTCCACGACGTGATAACCGGCGGCGACGGCCCGGCGGGCCAGGTCGACCTGGAAGCAGTAGCCCTGGGAGGCGACTTCGGTCAGCCCGAGGCCCTGGAGGGTCTCGGCGCGAAAGGCGCGGAAGCCGCCGGTGACATCCCGGATGGGGACGCCGAGCAGCAGGCGGGAGTAGGTGCTGCCGCCGCGGGAGAGGAACTGGCGATGCCTGGGCCAGTTCACCACGCGCCCGCCGGGGACCCAGCGCGAGCCGAGGACCAGATCGGCGCCCTTGAGGGCGGTCAGCAGCCGCGGAAGCTCCTCGGGCTGGTGGGAGCCGTCGGCGTCCATTTCGACGAGTACGCCGAAGCCGTGCTCGATGCCCCAGGCGAAGCCCGCGAGATAGGCCGCGCCGAGGCCTTCCTTGCCCTTGCGGTGCAGGACGTGCACCTTGTCGTCCTGGGCCACGAGTTCGTCTGCGACCTTGCCCGTTCCGTCGGGGCTGTTGTCGTCGGCGATCAGGATGTCCGCCTCGGGCACGGCTGTGCGCACCCGGGAGACGATCGGCTTGATGTTCTCGACCTCGTTGTAGGTCGGGATGATCACCAAGGCTCTGCCGAGCGGGCCGTACCGCCGCTGACCGCCGTCGTTCACTGCTGCCCCTTAAAGTCCGTGCACAGAGCCCCACCATAGCGAGCCCTCGGAGCGCGGCTGCGGCGGCACGGACCTGGGGGGTGAGGGGGCCCGGCGGAGCCTGCGCGAAGGCACGCGGATAGCGGCCGGAGGGGGGTGGGCAGCCTGCGGATCGGGGCCCGGCGTCCTTCGGGCCGACCTGGGACCCGCTGGCTGCGGGTCGACCGAGAGCCGTTGTCTACTGAACGCCGGACCCCACCCGGGTCACACCTGCCAACCGGCTGAAACCTTCCCTCGCCCCCGAGGCGCGGGCGCTGAACCTGGCTCCCAGTGGCAGTGCGCCGGTGCGGCACGCTGCCCCATGACCCAGCGGCGTTCGAAGACTGCGTGGAAGTTGCCGGTAGGACGTCCCGTGGTGGACTCGGCCGAACCTACCCGCCGGTGGGCGCTCCATGTCAACAGTCGTCTGATCTGCGAGCTTTGCCCAAATCACCAGGTCAGCGCCGAAGATCCGCAGGTCGCGGCCGAGCGCCCGGAACTTCGATCGGCGGTACGAAATTTCCGCACGTCACTCGTTCGGCCGCTCGAAGACGGTACGTCCGAAGACCACTGTCCGCAGGCAGACCGGGAGTTCGGCGCCGGGGGTGAGATCGGGCAGGCCCGGGGTGCCGGAACGCGGGTCGGTGGACCAGCGGGCGACCCGGTCGTCGGGGGCCTGGACGACCAGTTCCCCGGTGCGCCACAGGGCGTAGTCCGCGGGCGCGCCGGGGACCAGAACACCTGCGTCGTCACGTCCGACGGCCCGCCAGCCGCCGCGCGTATGAGCGGTGAAGGCCGCGCGGACGGAGACCCGGTGCTCAGGAGTGCGGTGGAAGGCGGCCGCCCTGACGGTCCCCCAGGGATCCAGTGGCGTCACCGGGCTGTCGGAGCCGAAGGCGAGCGGGACTCCGGCGCGCAGGAGTGCGGCGTACGGGTTGAGCGTGCGGGCCCGGTCGACGCCCAGACGCTGGGCGTACATGCCCGTATCGCCGCCCCAGGCCGCGTCGAAGGCGGGCTGGACGGAGGCGGTGAGGCCGAACTCGGCGAAGGCGGCGATGGTTTCGGGGGTGAGCATCTCGGCGTGCTCGACACGGTGGCGGGCGGCCCGGACGCGGGCGAGGCCGAGTGAGTCGGCCGCGGCCCTGATGCCTTCGGTGACCGCGGTCAGCGCGGCGTCGCCGATGGCGTGGAAGCCGGCCTGCAGCCCGGCCTCGGTGCAGGCGGTGACATGGGCGGCCACGTCGGCGGCGTCCAGGTGCGCGGTGCCGGTGTGCGCGGCATCGGCGTACGGGGTGTGCAGGCAGGCGGTGTGCGAGCCGAGGGAGCCGTCGACGAAGAGGTCCCCGGCCGCGCCGATCGCGCCGAGTTCGCGGATGCGCCGGGCGTCCTTCGCATTCGCGACCCGTTCGGCCCAGTACCCGACGACCCTGGGCCCGGCTTCCGCCTCGGCCAGCGCCAGCAGGGACATGAAGTCGTCCTCGTCGGAGATGTCGGGTCCGGCGCATTCATGGACGCTTCCGATGCCCAGGGACGCGGCCCGGTCGAGTGCGGCCCGCTGGGCCGCGGCGCGCTGCTGAGGGGTGATCGCGCCATGGGCCGCCGCGCGCACGGCGTGATGGGCGGACGCGGTGAGCGGCGCGTCCGGGTGGTAGCCGGTGCGGCCTGTGACACCGGGGACCAGGTCGAGCAGGGCTGTGGTGACGACGGCGGAGTGGACGTCGATCCGGGGCAGATAGAGGGGGCGCCCGCCGGTCGCCTCGTCCAGTTCGGCGCGGGACGGCGGTCGCTGCTCGGGCCAGCGTGTGGCGTCCCAGCCGTGGCCGAGGAGCACCTTGTCGTCCCGGTGTGCGGCGCTGTGCTCCCGTACGAGACGAAGCGCGTCGGTCAGGCTGTCCGCCCGGGACAGGTCGAGCCCGGTGAGGGCGAGGCCCGTCGCCGTGGTGTGCACATGTGCGTCGGTGAATGCCGGGGTGACCAGTGCCCCTTCGAGGTCGATCACTTCGTCGACGCCTGCGGCGAAGGCGTCGGCCGCGCCCTCGGAGCCCACCCAGGCGACATGTCCTCGTTCGACGACCATCGCGGTGGCGAAGGGGTCGGCGGGGCTGTGGACTTCTCCACCGCGCAGCAGCACGGTGCGGTGTTCGCTCTGGGGGGCGGTGCTCTCGGTCATGGGACCAGCCTAGATTCGTGGCCGGCCTAGATACGCGGCGGGCGTGCCTCGTACGGGGTGGAGAGCACGACGGTCGTACGCGTGGAGACCCCGGACAGCGAGCGGATGCGGGTGAGCAGGTGCTCCAGCTCCAGCGGGGTCGGGACGCGCACCTTGAGGATGTAGTTCTCGTCGCCCGCGACGCTGTGGCAGGCCTCGATCTCGGGCACGTCGGCGAGACGTTCCGCGATGTCGTCCGGCGCGCTCGGGTCGAAGGGCTTGACCGAGATGAACGCGGTGAGCGGCAGCCCGACCGCCTCCGGGTCGACGACCGCCGCGTAGCCGCGGATGACGCCACGCTGCTCCAGGCGGCGGACGCGCTGGTGAACCGCCGATGTGGACAGGCCAGTGGCCTTGCCCAGATCGGTGTAGCTCATCCGTCCGTCCTTGACGAGCAATTCCACGATCTGTCTGTCCAGCTCCTCCATGCGGATCAACCTATTGCCCCGGGCAGCTTCCGGCACAGTCGGCGGAGGCACCCGGAGGCACCTGCGGCGGGCATGTGACGAATGCCACAGGTTCGCGGGCCGCTCCCTCGTGACCGCACGGTTACCTCCCGAGCCGGTGGGGAATTGCTTGCTGTGGTCGAGGCCGCACGTGGCTGGTCGGCCCACCCGAGGGGGAGATTCACCATGCAGAGTGTCAAGAACAGCGGACGTACCGAACCGGAGCCCGTCGATTCGGCCGAACCGGCCGAGATCGACGAGCTCGACGCGTACGACACCTTTGAGATGTACCGGGTCATCTGCCCGGACTGCGCACAGCCGATCGCGCTGCTGGCGGACGAGGACGTCCTGCCGGAGCACGCGCTGTGCCCCACGCCCTGGAATCCCTTCGGGCTCACCGTGTGCGCCGGGACCGGCCGCTCCGCCTCGCAGGCGCGTCCCGCTGACGAGAGCCTGGAGGTCCAGGAGCAGGACACCGCACTCCTGTTGACGCTCCCTCAGGGTCTCGACTGGCGGACGCAGCCCTTCTCGCACGTCGGCGGTCCGGGCTCGCGTCCCCTGCGCGTGCCGCACATGCGGCGCGACGCGGCCTGACCTCCTACGTCCAGTAGCTTCCCTGCACCATGGCCGCGAGAGTGCCGTGGTGCAGGATCAGACTGTCCGGGTCCTCGGGGATCCGGGCCTCGCCGAAGTGGACCTGGCGGTAGGCGACGCGCAGCATGACGATCGCGTGCCGCAGCGCCGCGTACAGCGTGTAGAAGTCCATGTCGCGCGGTGTGTGACCGGTGAGTTCGGCATAGCGCCGCTCGATGGCGTCGCGGCGCAGGAAGTCGGGCAGGCCCGGCTGGCCGAAGCTCACGGTCAGGTCCTGGAAGAAGCGGTGGAGATAGACCGTCCAGCCGAGGTCCACCTCGCGCGGGGCATGTGCCGCCATCTCCCAGTCGAGTACGGCCGCGGGCTCGAAGCCGTCGTAGATGATGTTGCCGATGCGGGCATCGCCCCAGTTCTGGACGGGTGCGCCCTCGTCGGCCGGCGAGCGGGCGTCAAGCCGGTCGAAGCCGGACTCGATGAGCGGTGAACGCGGCAGCCCGTTCACCACCCAGGCGTAGTACGCCCGTTGGGCATCGACATGACGGCGCAGCGCGCTGCCGTCGGCGGCTTCGACGGGGTACTGGTCGTGCAGCCGGGCAAGCAGCGAAATCGTGGCGGCTTCGAGGTGGGCGCGCTCGGCGTCGCTCGCGGCGTGCAGCCAATTGCCCTCGTACGTATAGGGCATGACGTCGGGCGGCACCCGGCCCTCCACGCGCTCCATCACGAAGAAGGGCGCACCCAGGGCTGCGGGGTCCTCCTCCAGCCACAGCACGCGCGGGACGGGGAGGTCGGTGTGCTCGGCGACGTCCCGCATGGTGCGGTACTGCAGCGCCATGTCGTACACGGGGAAGATCGTGTACGCGTCGGGGTCGGCGGCGAGCCGCAACGCGCAGGCCCTGACGGGCGGTTCGGGGTGCTCTATGTCGAAGAGGAGCGTCTCGCTGGACATGCCGTTGGACTCGGGGACCCGGATGCCGCCGGCCTTCGCGCCGGGCAGCCGGGCATCCAGCCAGGCGGTCAGACGACGGGCCAGCTCCTCGGGGTCGCGGGTGGTGGTGCGGGGGCGGGGTGCCGTTGCCATCTGCCGGTTCCTCTCGGAAGGTCCTCTCGGGAGGTCAGGGGGCGACCGATTCGTATCCGGTGAAGCCGCTCGGGTCGTGCCGGCCGAAGCTGCCGTGCTCGAAGATCCCGTGCCCGGTCCGGCCGTCCAGGGTGAAGCGGGCGGAGTGGTCGGTGACGCCGTAGGCGGCCATGGGATGGGCGGCGGGATCGGAGATGTCATAGATGTGCCGGTCGGTCCAGCCGCGGCCCTGCCAGGTGCCGTGCTGCCAGTCGGCAGCGGGCGGATAGCCTGCGCCGACGGCCAGCGGCGAGGAGGCGAGGATCTCGACGCCGAGTTCGAGGGGTTTGCGAGCCTGGTCCGTGAGATGCACGACGGCGCTGCGCGGATCGCGGGTTCCGGCCCGGTAGGTGATGTCGGTACGGGGCCAGCCGAGCTGGATGTCGTGCTCACCGTCGCGTACGAGCACCGCCTCGTTCAGGCTGCGGTGGCCGTCGGCGTCCTCCTGGACGATCACCATCAGGAAGCGGTCCTCGAAGCGGACGGGGATCCAGAGCCAGTGGAAGCCCTCGGGCCGCAGCTCTTCGGCGGCGCGGCCGCCCTCCTCACCCGGGATGGGCCGCACGCCCCAGCTGCGGTCGCGGGTACCCGTCCACTCCCCCGCTGTCACCGCTATCTCCTCCCCGGCGACCCGGATCACGCCGGTGCAGCTGCCTGCCTGGACGAAGCGGCGGCCTTCGAGCATCAGCCGGTCGCCGCGGCGCTGGATGTGGTGCGGCTCCCACACGGCGGGGAAGTCCGAACTCCAGGTGAGGTCGTACGAGAGCGAGCCGGGGTCGTCCGGGTCGGCGTCGCAGTGCAGGGTGAGGCGGCGCAGCGGCTCGTCGACGGTGATGCGCAGGGGTCCGACGGCGAGGTTCATCCGGTCGTCGGTCAGGGCGTCGGACGCGCGTACGGCATGCAGCCGGTCGCCGAGGCGCAGGGTGGCGTAGGCGTCGATGACCCCGGTGTTGGGGTAGACCCCGAGACCGGCGATGAGCAGGGCGCGGCCCTCGTGGTCGAAGACCTGGAAGATGCACCGGTCATACGCGTTGCGGTCGCTGGTGACCAGGTGCTTCATCGACAGGGGGGCCTGGTGGACGGGGTACTCGTCGAGGGCGATCGGGCGGTCGTCGGACACGGCTGACCTCCTGGGCGGCAGGGGAATTGACGGTACGTCAGAAACCCTGCCGAAGACCAGATGCGGGCGCCCACGGGGTGCCCCGCGAACAGGGGGCCGATTTGCCCGGGTGGTAACCCGTCCCGGACCGGGGGCGTTGGCCAGGCATGACCCTGCTGTACTCGAAGCCGGCCCACGACCGCCGCCGCCTCGCGACACCGGCACCCGAAGAATCGGTTCCGCACCCGGCCGATCCGCCGATCTACCGGGAGCTGCTCCAGCTCTGGGCGAGCAGAGGAAGAACCTTGCCGGGGCGCCGCGACCCGGAATGGAGCAGGCTCGCGGCGCCGCCGGCTTTCGCGTCGGCGCGGGCCACTCGGGTGCGAGCCGCCGAGACCACCTACCGGACGGCGACGATCAGCCCGCCCTGGCCCACGCCGCCCACGAACCCGGACCGGACCTAGGGCCTGTCGTTTGGATCAGGCCGGACCAGTGAGCGGGGTCTGGTGCGTGCGATCGCAAGGCGGAGGAAGGAGCCGACGCGGAGCGTCGGCGACTGACGACAACGCGGCGTGGGGGCACCTCCCGTGCCCGAAGGGCTACGGGGGAGTGCGTGCCAGGGCACGCGAACCCGGCAAGATCCGAACGACAGGCCCTAGGGCCTGCCCAGCCGGACAGGCCCTGCAGATCAGCGCGTCTCAGGCCCGGCCAGGTGGCGGGCGATGACCATGCGCTGGATCTGATTGGTGCCCTCGACGATCTGCAGCACCTTCGCCTCGCGCATATAGCGCTCGACCGGGAAGTCCAGCGTGTAGCCGTAGCCGCCGAGTACCTGGACCGCGTCGGTCGTGACGCTCATCGCCGTGTCCGTGCAGAACAGCTTCGCCATCGCCGCCTGCCGGGAGAACGGCCGTCCCGCGTCGCGCAGCCGCGCGGCGGCGAGATAGAGCGCGCGGCCCGCCTCGATCCGGGTCGCCATGTCGGCGAGCATGAAGCGCAGCCCCTGGAAGTCGGCGATGGGCCGGCCGAACTGCTGCCGCCCGGTCGCGTACGAGACCGCCTCGTCCAGGGCCGCCTGGGCCACCCCGATGGCACAGGCCGCGATGCCGAGCCGGCCGGAGTCGAGGGCGGAGAGCGCGATCGCGAAGCCCTGGCCCTCTTCGCCGATCCGACCGGAGTCGGGGACGCGTACACCGTCGAAGTTCAGCTGGGCGGTGGGCGAGCCCTTCATGCCCATCTTCTTCTCGGGCGCGGCGGCGTTCAGGCCGGGGGCGTCGCCGGGGACGAGGTAGGCCGTGATGCCGCGGGCACCCTCGCCGCCGCTGCGGGCCATGACCGTGTAGAAGTCGGCGATGCCGCCGTGCGTGATCCAGGACTTGGTACCGGTGATCACCCAGCTGTCCCCGTCGCGCACCGCCTTGGTACGCAGGGACGCGGCGTCCGATCCCGAGGCGGGCTCGGACAGGCAGTACGCACCGAGCAGGCCGCCACCGAGCATCGCGGGCAGATGCTCGGCCTGCTGCTCCTTGGTGCCGTAGCCGGCCAGCGCGTGACAGGACAGGGAGTGGACGCTGACGCCGAGGCCGACGGTAAGGCGGGCGGCGGCGAGCTCTTCAAGAACCTGCAGGTAGACCTCGTACGGCTGGTCTCCTCCGCCGTACTCGGAGTCGTACGGGAGGCCGAGCAGCCCGGACTCGGAAAGGAGCGAGAAGACCTCGCGCGGGAAGTGCCCCGCATCCTCCTCCTCGGCCGCCCTGGGGGCGATCTCCCGCTGGACGATGTCGCGTACCAGGGTGATCAGATCCCTGGACTCCTCGGTGGGCAGCTGACGTTCCACCGGCTGCGGGGCGCGGTCGGGCATTGCGGCGCTCTCCTCCCTGTCGGGCGCTGCGGCGTCGCGCGCGAAGGGTGTGGGCGCGCCGCCGGTCTTCCTGCCAGGCCGATGCTGCCCTTCCGGATCACGGAAGTGGCAGACGGCGGCTGTTGGCGCGTCGAGTATGCCTGATCAGCTCAGTTCCGTCACGGGGCGGCAATTCCGGCTCCACACCCCGGCGCCGTGGGCGAGATTGGTCCGAACCATTGACCAAATGGTCTAGTCCTTCTACCGTTTCCCCCCAGCGCATGACCGCGTTCATGCCAAAGAAGCCCGACGGCCGACCGCACATCCCCCACCCGATCTCCCTCCCCACGAGGAGACCTGATGCCCGGATCACACCGTCCCCGCGCCCGCTTCCGGGCGCTCGTAGCCGCCGCCTGTACCGCAGCCCTCGGCGCGACCCTCTTCACCGGCGCCCACTTCGCCTCCGCCGGCGAATCGGCCCCCGCCGCCAAGGCCGCCGCCGCCCCGAAGGCCGGGAGCAAGGTGATCGGCTACTTCACCGAATGGGGCGTCTACGACCGCAACTACCACGTCAAGAACATCCAGACGTCCGGGTCGGCGAACAAGCTGACCCACATCAACTACGCCTTCGGCAATGTCTCCGGCGGCAAGTGCACGGTCGGCGACTCCTTCGCCGACTACGAGAAGACCTACACCGCCGCGCAGAGCGTCGACGGCGTCGCCGACACCTGGGACCAGCCGCTGCGCGGCAGCTTCAACCAGCTGCGCAAGCTGAAGAAGCTGCACCCGGGCCTCAAGGTCCTGTGGTCCTTCGGCGGCTGGACCTGGTCGGGCGGCTTCGGCCAGGCCGCGGCCAACCCGGCCGCCTTCGCCCAGTCCTGCTACAACCTGGTCGAGGACCCCCGCTGGAAGGATGTCTTCGACGGCATCGACATCGATTGGGAGTACCCCAACGCCTGCGGTCTGAGCTGCGACACCAGCGGCCGGGAGTCCTTCAAGAACCTGATGTCCGCGCTGCGTTCGAAGTTCGGCAGCTCCAGCCTGGTGACGGCGGCGATCACGGCGGACGCCTCGTCCGGCGGCAAGATCGAGAAGGCGAACTACGCGGGCGCCGCCCAGTACGTCGACTGGTACAACCCGATGACGTACGACTTCTTCGGCGCCTGGGCGGCACAGGGCCCCACGGCCCCGCACTCCCCGCTCACCTCCTACACCGGTATTCCGCAGCAGGGCTTCAACACCGACGCCGCGATCAAGAAGCTCAAGAGCCTCGGCATCCCCTCCTCGAAGCTGCTGCTCGGAATCGGCTTCTACGGACGCGGCTGGACCGGCGTGACCCAGAAGGCACCCGGTGGCACGGCGACCGGGCCCGCGCCGGGCAAGTACGAGCAGGGAATCGACGACTACAAGGTGCTGAAGTCCAAGTGCCCGGCCAACGGAACCGTCGCCGGGACCGCGTACGCCCACTGCGGCAATCAGTGGTGGAGCTACGACACTCCCTCCACCATCGCCGGGAAGATGACCTACAAGAACCAGCAGAACCTGGGCGGCACCTTCTTCTGGGAGCTCAGCGGTGACACCTCGAACGGAGAGCTGATCAAGGCCATCAACTGACGTGCGGGTGAGACGAGTCGAGGGCGGGCCGCCCGGCGGCCCGCCCTCGACTCACGCCTCGACCGGTGTGGGCACGGAACCGGCGCCGGTGAGCGCGGCGGGCCAGGGCTCCCTGGGCGGTTCCGGGCACTCCGGCTCGAACTCGGCGATCGTATGGAGCGTGCCGCGCAGCATCCGCATCAGCAGCGCGCACACGGTCTCCCGCGGGAGCTCGCGGCGGCCCAGCCAGTCGAGAGTGATTCCCTCCACGCTGCTGAGCCAGCCCAGCAGTGCGAGGCGGGCGAGCACGGGGAGGTCGCGCCTGCCGTACGCGCCCTCGGCGATGGTCGCGATCAGCTCCTCGCGCACCGCGTCACGTATCGACTGCACCTGGGTGTCGAAGCCGACTCCGCCGGTGACGATGGTGCGGAACGCCGCCTGGTGATGGTGGGCGTAGCGCAGATAGCCGTCCACCGTGCGGTACACGCGCTCGGCGCGCGGCAACTCGGTCTCGCCCGCCGCGCGCGAGACGAGGTCGGCGACCGAGTCCTCGATGATGGCCAGGTAGTAGCCGCGTTTGCTCTTGAAGTAGTAGTAGATCAGGCCCTTGGCGACTCCGGCGTGTTTCGCGATGTCATCCATCGACAGCGCGTCATAGGAAGTGTCGGCGAACAACTTCCGCCCGGTTGCGATGAGTTCACCGCGGCGCACCTGCGATCGTTCGGTCGCGCCGCGCTGTTGACTATTATTCAAATTGAGCCCTAGTCTCCAACTGCCACAGGATCTCCGCAGTATGGCAGACCTGTGCATGCGCTCCCCTTACGCGCCGGGCGCGGGCGTCCCCCGGTATCGGCTCGGACTTCAGCGGATGCCGAAGCTCGCCAGAGCCAGGCGCTGCGCGGCCGTCGGGCGCGCCGGCCAGTACAGGTAGCAGACGCCGCCTGTGCCCGAGACCACACTGCCGCTCGCGTTGTAGCGCTTGGTGCGGAGCCAGATCTTCTCCCACTCGGCACGCTTGTAGACGCGCCGCACGGCGGCGTTGCTGGGCGACGCGGGGTCGTTGGCGATCACATCGCCCCCGGCGGTGAAGCCGATCACGGTCATCAGATGGCCGGATGTGCCGTAGCCCGCGCCGGTCAGCTCCTCCTTGAGGAAGGACTGGGACGTTATGGCCGGGATCCCGGCCCGGATCAGCGTCTCCAGGTCGGTGAGCGAGGACAGCCGGGTGACGACAGCGCTCATGTCCGGGTAGCTCGCCGCGTAGGCGGCGTTGAAGGGCCAGTTCCCGCAGCCGCTGTACTGGTAGTCGAAGGTGAAGCGGGCCGCGTGGCATACCTGGGGGTCGGCGAAGGCGGGATTGACCCAGGCCAGGTCGGCGGCGCTGGGCCTGCGCCCCCAGTACTCGATGATCATCTGCGAGGAGGTGGGGCTGCACCAGGCCTCACCGCCGTTGTCGTACTCCGGGTACTGGCCGACGTGCGTGTTCTGCGAGTAGCGCGGCACCCCCAGCTCACGCGTGAGCCCCGGTGTCGACGCCGGCACCGTGAAGCGGTCCGGGATGTCGGAGGCCATCGCGCCGAGCCGCCAGACCGTGGGCGTGAGGCTCGTTCCCGGCCTGCGGTAGAGCGTGAGGCGAAGCTGGTAGGAGTTCAGCCGCAGGCCACTCGCCGCATCGTCGATCGAGAAGGTGTCGGTCCAGATGGTGGCCTTGCCGTCCGTCTGGTCGTCGAGCGAGGTACGGCGGATGTCAGCGTCACCCGCCGCCCAGCGGCCCATCACGAACCAGGGCGTCGCGGTGCCGTCGGAGTAACGGCCGCGCATGTCGACCTGAAGCCAGGTCCCGGCCGGGGTATGGGCGTTCCAGGAGGCGATGACCTCGGTCGCGGGCACCGGGGAGACATGGACGGGCGAGGTCCAGGTGGCGTACTCCCAGGTGGCGCTCTTCCCGGTGTGCGGGTCGATATAGACACGGCGGCCCGCGGCGGCGCCGATGACCAGGCCGGGGCGGGGGCCCGCGACGGCCTGGGTTCCTGTGGCGGCGCCACTGCGCCAGTCGGTGTACGAGGTCCAGAAGTGGTTGTTCACCGGCGGCAGCGGCAGGCCGAGTCCCGTCGGCTTCGAGGCGGGGGCGGCAGGCGCGGCTGCGGCGGACGATAAGAGTGTGCCCGCGCCCGCCGCCGCGGCGATCGCTGCGCTCAGCACGGTTCTGCGCGAAGCAGGTCTGGACATGGGACCCCCAAGTCAGGTACGCGACAGTGGGGCAACTATCGCGGGTCACGGTGGCCCTCTGCCAGCATCCGGAGCCGAGTCGCTCCACCAATATCGGTGGAGCGACCCGGCCCACCGATGTGGGTCTGGTCCACCGGCTGAGCCGGGGCGGGTCGCACGCGCCTCGTAGGCTGGCCGGATGAGCGACCTCGATCGGCGGGCCCGTGCGCTGCGCGCGCTGCCGCCCTCCTGCGGACCGGTGCGGCTGATCGCGGTCGACGGCCACGCGGGCTCGGGGAAGAGCACCTTCGCTGCCCGGCTCGCCGCGGCCGTCAGCGGCACCATTGATGGCACTGGCGTACCGGTGCTGCATCTCGACGATCTGGCCAGCCATGAGGAGCTCTTCAGCTGGACGGACCGGATGCTGGCCGAGGTGATCGAACCGCTCTCGAACGGCAGAACCGCACACTTTCACCCGTACGACTGGAATCTGCGCCGCTTCGGGTCCCCACACGCGCTGGAAGCGGCTCCCGTCGTACTGATCGAGGGGGTCGGTGCCGGGAGACGGGTGTTGCGCCCGTATCTGGCGGGACTGCTGTGGATGGAGAGAGAGGCCGAAGAGTCCTGGCAGCGGGGCCGTCAACGCGACGGAAGCGAACTCTCCGCCTTCTGGGACGACTGGACGGTGGCGGAGACACGCCATTTCACGACGGACCCTTCCCGTCCGTTCGCGGATGCCCTGATACGGGAGTGCCGCGAGGGATACGAGTGGCACCCGGGACCTGCTGCGACAGCATGACCGAACCGATCCATCACACAGGGTGACCGGCATTCCCCCGCATACTGAGCAGTCGGAAATGACACGGCAAGAGGGCTCGAACTCTTCTTGACCGACGGGGCGTACAGGTCTTACGTTCTCAATGTGCGGCTTTTCGGAGCCGCCGCAGACGCGAAGCCCCCGGTTGTTCCCCCGTGATCGGGGGCTTCGTTCTGCCCCCTCCCCACTTCACCGGCATGGCGAGCGAAGTCCGCTTACCCAGGGTCACGGCCACCGGTTCCCTTGTGCGCCCTTAGTGGCAACCCCTTTGCGCAGGTACGATGCACGTCGGTGGGGTCAATTCCCGTCCACGGCAAGGCGGTTCAGTGCGTCGGCTCAGCACACGTGCACGTTTGTGGGGGACCTGATGGACATCGGCACGCAGGGCGCACCGGCCCCCGCCGACCTCGCCTGGGTGCGCGGCGTGGACGCCTACACGATGGGCGCCTATCCGCAGGCGGAGGAGGAGTTCCGTACCGCCGTGCGGCTCGATCCCGGTATGGCCGACGGCTGGCTCGGACTGCACGCGCTGCGCGTCGACACGACCACCGCGCTGCTGCGCATGTACCGCGCACGCGAACGCTTCGGCGAGCAGCGCGCCCGCCACCGCCGCACCCTCAACTCCTGGTACTGGCTGGGCTGGTGGGTCCAGCCGGTCCTCGAGAGCCCGCGCGATCTCTTACTGGCACACGCCTCCCACTGGCTCGACGGCCGCCATGTGCCGGAGCTGGACCGGGCGCTCGCCGGGCTGCCTCCGGTGGACGCCGACCCGCAGGTGCGCTTTCTGCACGCCTGCCGGGCCTATCTGGTCAAGGACTGGGAACAGCTCGTACGCCACACCGAGCCGCTGGTCAGCGATCCGCTGCTGGGCATCGAGGCCGGCCTCTTCGGCGGCATGGCCCGCGTGCGCCTGGAGATGTACGGGCAGGCGGAGCCGCTGCTCTCCTCCGCCCTGATGCGCTGTCGCAGCGAGCAGCCACAGCGCAAGGAACTGCGGTACTGGCTGGCGCGGGCGCACGAGGGCACCGGCCGCAGTGCCGCCGCCCTGCCGCTGTACCGGGCGGTGCACCGGATCGATCCGGCCTTCATGGACACCTCGGCGCGCCTCGCCGCGATCGCGGAGTACGACGGCATCGACGGATACGACGACTCGGCAGGGCTCGCGGCGGTGTCCATCGCCGGTGTCGGCCAGGACGTCGCCGACGCGCAGGCCGAGGGGGACGGGCCCCTGGCTGCGGAGCCGCGGAGCGGCCCCGATCCGCAGACCCAGCTCCCCGGCTCGGTGCCGAGCGTCCCGCCCGAGGGGGTACGGCGCAAGGCGGTGGTTCCCGTACAGCCCTCGCCGCCGACGTTCCCGGCGGGCCCCACCGATCCGGTACTGCTCGCCGAGGCGCTCGCCGAGCTGGAGCGGATGGTGGGCCTTGAGCCGGTCAAGCGGCAGGTCAAAGCCTTGTCGGCACAGCTGAAGATGGCCCGGCTGCGAGCTGGCCAGGGCCTTCCGGTCCAGCCACCGAAGCGTCATTTCGTCTTCTCGGGCCCCTCCGGCACCGGCAAGACCACCGTCGCGCGTATCCTCGGCCGGGTCTTCTACGCCCTCGGGCTGCTCGGCGGCGACCATCTCGTGGAGGCCCAGCGCTCGGATCTGGTGGGCGAGTTCCTTGGCCAGACGGCGGTGAAGGCCAATGAGCTGATCGACTCGGCGCTCGGCGGCGTGCTGTTCGTGGACGAGGCGTACAGCCTCTCCAACTCCGGCTACTCCAAGGGCGACGCATACGGCGACGAGGCCCTTCAGGTCCTCCTCAAGCGCGCCGAGGACAACCGCGACCATCTGGTGGTCATCCTGGCCGGCTACCCCGAGGGAATGGACCGCCTCCTCGCCACCAACCCCGGCCTGTCCTCCCGCTTCACCACCCGCGTCGACTTCCCCTCGTACCGCCCGCTCGAACTGACCGCGATCGGTGAGGTGCTGGCCGCCGAGAACGGCGATCTGTGGGACGACGAGGCCCGCGACGAGCTGCGCTCCATCAGCGGGCATGTGGTCGACCAGGGCTGGATCGACGAGCTCGGCAACGGCCGCTTTCTGCGCACCCTGTACGAGAAGAGCTGTGCCTACCGCGATCTGCGGCTGTCCGGATACCCGGGCACGCCGACCCGCGAGGACCTCTCGACGCTGCGGCTGCCCGATCTGATGCAGGCGTACGGCGAGGTCCTGTCGGGCCGCGGTCCGGTGGACCGCGGCCCGCAGGATCCTCCACCTGTCTGACCAGCCCCTAGGGGGTGTCTTTCGGATCTTGCCGGGCTCGCGTGCCCTGGCACGCACATCTGCTGCGTTGTCGTCAGTCGCCTACGCTCCGCGTGGGCTCCTTCCTCCGCCTTGCAGCTGCACGCACCAGACCCCGCTCCCTGATCCGGCCTGATCCAAAAGACACCCCCCTGGGACTCAGCCCACCAGGGCGCTGTCCAGGGACGGCTGGGGCGTCCTTGGCACCGTGACCCGGTGGGAGGGGTCACGGACCTCGCCGACCAGCATCTCCAGGACGTCCTCCAGCGCGACCAGACCCAGCACCCGCCCGGACGCGTCGGCGACCTGGGCGAGGTGGGTGGCCGCGCGGCGCATCACGGTGAGGGCATCGTCCAGGGGGAGCTCGGCCCGCAGGGTCGCCATGGGGCGCCAGATCTGCTGGGGCACGGCCCGTTCGCCGTCCTCCAGGTCGAGTACGTCCTTGACGTGGAGGTAGCCCATGAAGGGTCCCGTGCCCTCGGCGCAGACGGGGAAGCGGGAGTAGCCGGTGCGTACCGTCAGCTCCTCGATCTGGCGCGGGGTCACCGACGGCGGAACCGTCACCAGGGTGGAGCGGTCGATGAGCACATCCGTCACCGGGCGGCTGCCCAGCTCCAGCGCGTCCTCGAGACGTTCCTGCTCGGCGGGCTCAAGCAGCCCCGCCTGGCCCGAGTCCTCGACCAGCCGGTTGAGCTGCTCGCTGGTGAAGACCGCCTCCACCTCGTCCTTGGGCTCGACCCGGAAGGCCCGCAGCACCAGCCGGGCACAGGCGCCGAGGCCCACCGTGACCGGGCGGCACAGCCGGGCGAAACCGACCAGGCCCGGGCCCAGCCAGATCGCGGTCTTCTCGGGCGCGGCCATCGCGAGGTTCTTCGGGACCATCTCGCCGATGACGAGATGCAGGAAGACGACCACGGCCAGGGCGATGACATAGCCCAGCGGATGGATCAGCCCCTCGGGCACATGGGCGGCGTGGAAGACCGGTTCCAGCAGATGGGCCACGGTCGGCTCGGCCACCGCGCCGAGGGTCAGCGAGCAGATGGTGATGCCGAACTGCGCGGCCGCCATCATCTGCGGCAGGTTCTCCAGTCCGTGCAGCACCTGCCGGGCTCGCGAGGAGCCCTCGGCGGCACGCGGTTCGATCTGGCTGCGGCGTACGGAGACGAGGGCGAACTCGGCTCCGACGAAGAATCCGTTCGCCAGCACCAGCAGCAGTGCGAACAGCAGTTGCAGGAGGCTCATCGCGGGGCCTCCGTCAGGGCCGGAACGTCGGCGGTGCGCACCAGGCGTACCCGCTCGGCGCGATAGCGGTCCACCTGGCGCACGGAGAGCCGCCAGCCGGGCAGTTCGGCCCGGTCGCCGGGGGCGGGGATGCGCCCCAGCAGATCGGCGACGAGGCCGGCCACGGTCTCGTACGGACCGTCCGGCACATCGAGGCCTATCCGGCGCAGGGTGAGGACGCGGCAGCTGCCGTCGGCATCCCAGGCGGGATGGCCGTCCTCGGCCGCCGCCGGAGCGAGTTCGGGCCGGGCGTCGGCCTCGGCGTCGTGCTCGTCGCGGACCTCGCCGACAAGCTCCTCGATGATGTCCTCAAGGGTGACCACCCCGGCGGTGCCGCCGTACTCGTCGACCACCACGGCTATGGGCTGCTCGCTGCGCAGCCGCTCCAGGAGCTGCTGCACGGGCAGCGTCTCGGGCACCAGCAGCGGAGCGAGCGCCACCCGGTCCACCCGGGTGCGCAGCCGCTCCTCGACGGGCACCGCGAGGGCGTCCTTGAGATGCACCATGCCGACGATCTCGTCGATGCGCTCCCGGTAGACGGGAAAGCGCGAAAGGCCGGTCGCCCGGGTGAGGTTGAGGACGTCCGCCGCGGTGGCGTCGGACTGCAGGGCGCTCATCTTCACCCGCGGGGTCATCACATGCTGCGCGGTGAGATGCCCGAGGGACAGGGTCCGTACGAACAGATCGGCCGTGTCCTGCTCCAGCGCGCCCGCCCGCGCCGAGTGGCGCGCGAGCGAGACCAGCTCGCCGGGGGTACGGGCGGACGCCAGCTCGTCGGCCGGTTCGACGCCGAGCAGCCGTACGAGACGGTTGGCGACGGTGTTGAGCAGGGTGATGACGGGGCGGAAGGCGGTCGAGAAGAGATGCTGCGGTCCGGCGACGAAGCGCGCGACCTGCAGCGGCCGGGAGACCGCCCAGTTCTTGGGGACGAGCTCTCCGATCACCATCTGGACGGCGGAGGCGAGCAGCATCCCGATCACCACCGCGATGCCGGGGACTGCCCCTTCGGGCAGCCCGGTCGCGGTCAGCGGCCAGTGGAGCAGCCGGGCCATCGCGGGTTCGGCGAGCATGCCGACGACGAGCGAGGTGATGGTGATGCCGAGCTGGGTGCCGGAGAGCTGGAAGGACAGCTCACTCAGCGCCGTGACGACGCGGCGGGCACGGCGGTCGCCGTCGGCGGCCGCGCGTTCGGCGTCGGGCCGCTCCACCGTGACGAGGCCGAACTCGGCCGCCACGAAGAAGCCGTTGGCGAGGATCAGGAGGAATGCCGCGGCGAGCAGCAACAGGGCGATGATCATGCCGCCGCCTCCAGGGAGGGGGCGGCGCAGGTACTACCGGACGATCCGTCCATTGCTGGAGGGAGTCACTCCTCGGGTCGCAGGTGTCCCGCGGGCCGGGGCCGGCCGGGTGGTGCGGGAGGTGGCGCACTTGGCGCCACCGTCATCAGAGTAAGCACGACAGGCGCGGACGCGGCAGGGGCATCACCGCGCGGCTCGCCGTGGTCCTCGTCTCAGTCGTTGTCCGGGCGGGTGCCACGGCTCTCCGCGAGGGCCCGCAGCGCGCGGGCGTCACGGATGGCGTGTGCCCTGGCGATGCCGGGCTGGATGCCGAGCACCGGCAGGCTGGTGCCGTCGCTGAGATCGAGGAAGACCCACGGGTCACCGGGCCGCAGATTCACCCGCACAATCTCGGCCCACTCGAGACGGCGCGTACGGGTGAGGTTGACGACGGTGACGCCGTTCTCGTCGGCGACGACCTTGGGCCTGCTCAGCAGGGCCAGTACGCCGAAGAAGAGCAGTGCGGTGAAGATGAAGCTGCTCCGCTCCCCCGCGCTGAGCTTTTCGAGCAGCAGGGCGACCGCGGTGATCACGGCGAACATCACCGCGCCCACGGTCAGCAGGACGACCCGGGTTCGGGTGGGCCTGAACGTGACCGGAAGCGCGGGGACTTGGGGCGCGTCGGCGGACATGGTCTCCGGCATTCTCAGAGCCTGCAGGCGTGGATGGCCGTGGTGAGGATCGCCCGCGCGCCGAGCTCGTACAGGTCGTCCATGATCCGCTGCGCCTCCTTGGCGGGGACCATGGCGCGGACCGCGACCCAGCCTTCGTTGTGCAGCGGAGAGATGGTCGGGGACTCGAGGCCCGGGGTGAGGGCGACGGCCTGCTCCAGGTGCTCGGCGCGGCAGTCGTAGTCCATCATCACGTAGCTGCGGGCGACCAGGACGCCCTGGAGGCGGCGCAGGAACTGCTGCACCTTGGGGTCATCGGCCTCCGCGCCGGTGCGGCGGATGACGACCGCCTCGGACTTCATGATCGGCTCGCCGATGACCTCCAGGCCCGCGTTGCGCAGGCTGGTGCCGGTCTCCACGACATCCGCGATGATCTGCGCGACGCCGAGCTGGATCGCCGTCTCGACGGCGCCGTCGAGGTGGACGACGGAGGCGTCGATGCCCTCGTCGGCCAGGTGCTTGGCGACGATGCCCTCGTAGGAGGTGGCGATGGTCATTCCGCCGAAGTCGCCGACATCCTTGGCGGTGCCGGGCTCGGTGGCGTAACGGAAGGTGGAGCGGGCGAAGCCGAGCTGGAGGATCTCCTCGGCGTTGGCCCCGGAGTCCAGCAGCAGATCGCGGCCGGTGATGCCGATGTCGAGCTTGCCGGAGCTGACATAGATAGCGATGTCGCGCGGGCGCAGATAGAAGAACTCGACGTCGTTCTCGGGGTCGACGAGAACGAGCTCCTTGGACTCCTTGCGCTGCTGGTAGCCGGCCTCATGGAGCATCGCCGACGCAGGTCCGGACAGTGAACCCTTGTTGGGGACGGCGATGCGCAGCATGAGACGGGCTTCCTTTGTTCGTGCGTATGTGAAGGGGGCGGTGCTCAGAGGTGGGCGTAGACGTCGTCAAGGGAGATCCCGCGGGCGACCATCATCACCTGGACGTGGTACAGCAGCTGGGAGATCTCCTCGGCGGCGGCTTCCTTGCCCTCGTACTCGGCGGCCATCCACACCTCGGCGGCCTCCTCGACGACCTTCTTGCCGATGGCATGCACACCCTTGTCCACCAGTTCGGCGGTGCGGGAGGTGGCAGGGTCGCCGTTCTTCGCCTTGAGCTGCAGCTCGGCGAAGAGCTCTTCGAAGGTTTTGTTCGCCATGATGGTCCCCACCCTACGACGAAGGGCCTTCTCCTCAGCGCCAGGGTTCAGATACTGAACGCAGGATGGTCGCGGTGGAGAGTGCGGCGGTGACCGCCTCGTGGCCCTTGTCCTCGTTCGACTCCTCAAGACCGGCCCGGTCCAGCGCCTGCTCCTCCGTGTCGCACGTCAGCACACCGAAGCCGACGGGGACGCCGGTGTCGATGGAGACCTGGGTGAGGCCCTGGGTGACGCCCTGGCACACGTACTCGAAGTGCGGGGTGCCGCCACGGATGACGACACCGAGCGCGACGATCGCGTCGTAACCGCGGCCGGCCAGCACCTTGGCGACCACCGGGAGCTCGAAGCTGCCGGGGACACGCAGCAGCGTCGGCTCATCGATGCCCACCTCGTGCAGGGCGCGCAGGGCGCCGTCGACGAGGCCGTCCATGACCTTCTCGTGCCACTGGGCCGCGATCACCGCCACCCGGAGGTCGCCGCAGTTGCGTACGGACAGTTCGGGTGCACCCTTGCCGCTCATTTTTCTCCCTTGACGCTTTTCTGTCGTGCTTCTCGTGCTGGTTACTGGTTGCCGCAGGCGGACGCGGTGGAGGCGTCGAGCCAGGGCAGGTCGTGTCCCATCCGGTCCCGCTTGGTGCGCAGATACCGGAGGTTGTGCTCGCCCGCCTGGACGGGCATCGGCTCGCGGCCGTGGACCGTGAGTCCGTGCCGGACGAGCGCGGTGATCTTGTCGGGGTTGTTGGTCATCAGCCGGAGGCTGCGTACGCCGAGGTCCTCGAGGATCTGGGCGCCCGCCGCGTAGTCGCGGGCGTCGGCCGGCAGGCCGAGTTCGAGATTGGCGTCGAGGGTGTCGCGGCCGCGTTCCTGGAGTTCGTACGCGCGCAGCTTGGACAGCAGGCCGATGCCGCGGCCCTCGTGACCGCGCAGATAGACGACGACACCGCGGCCGGTCTCGGTGATGTGCTCCATGGAGGCCTGGAGCTGGGGGCCGCAGTCGCAGCGCAGCGAGTGGAAGATGTCGCCGGTCAGGCACTCGGAGTGCACACGGACGAGGACGTCCTCGCCGTCGCCGATCTCCCCGTGGACGAGGGCGACATGCTCTATGCCGTCGACGGTGGAGCGGTAGCCGTAGGCGGTGAACTGACCGAAGGACGTGGGCAGATTGACCTCGGCCTCCCTCTTGACGGTCGGTTCGGACGAGCGGCGGTAGGCGATCAGGTCCTCGATGGAGATGATCGTCAGGCCGTGCTTGCGGGCGAAGGGAATCAGCTCGGGCAGCCGCAGCATGACCCCGTCCTCGCCGGCGATCTCCACGATCGCACCGGCCGGGCGCAGGCCCGCGAGCCGGGCGAGGTCGACGGCGGCCTCGGTGTGGCCGTTGCGCACCAGGACCCCGCCGGGCTTGGCCCGCAGCGGGAAGACATGCCCGGGGCGTACGAAGTCGGAGGCCTCGGCCTTGCCGCCGGCCAGCAGCTGGAGGGTGGTGGCGCGGTCGGCGGCGGAGATACCGGTGGTGACGCCGAAGGCCGGACCCGCGTCGACGGAGACGGTGAAGGCCGTCCGCATCGACTCGGTGTTGTGCTCGACCATCTGCGGCAGGTCGAGCCGCTCCAGTTCCTCGCCCTCCATGGGGGCGCAGATCAGGCCGCGGCACTCGCTCATCATGAAGGCGACGATCTCGGGTGTGGCCTTCTCGGCGGCGACGACGAGGTCGCCCTCGTTCTCGCGGTCCTCGTCGTCGACGACCACGACGGGCCGTCCCGCCGCGATGTCTCGGATGGCGTGCTCGACCGGGTCGAGGGCGAAGTCCTCGACGTTGTCGGTGGAGTACCAGGTGGGCTGAGCAGTCATGCTGCCGCTCCTTCCAGGGAGGGCTGGGCGCTCGTACGGGAGCGCAGCCACCAGTCGCGCATGCCCCACAGGACGAGCGCGCCGTAAATGACGTAGACGAAACCGGAGAAGGCGAAGCCGTTGGCGAAGTTGAGCGGCACGCCGACGAGGTCGACGAGCAGCCAGGCGAACCAGAACTCGACCATGCCGCGGGCCTGGGCGTACATGGCGACCAGCGTGCCGACGAAGATGTACGCGTCGGGCCAGGCGTCCCAGGACAGCGACGGGTAGAGGGTGAACAGGCCGCCGACGGCAAGCGTGCCGACGGCCGCGGCCGCGGCGAGGACTCCTCGCTCGCGCCAGGTGGCGAAGCGGACGGCGATCGAGCCGTCCTGCGCCTGTTGCCGGCCGCGGGTCCACTGCGACCAGCCCCAGGCCGCGACGACCATGACCACGACCTGCTTGCCCGCACTGCCGGTGAGATGCGCGGAGGCGAACGCGACGAGCAGGATGAGACCGGAGGCGAACTGCGCGGGCCAGGTCCAGATCGAGCGCCGCCAGCCGAGCGCGAGGGCGGTCAGGCCGACCATGTTGCCGATCATGTCGGCCCACTTGATGTGCTGGCCGAAGGCCGTGAAGGCCTCGCTGTTCAGCCAGTCGACGGCACTCACTTCGCGCGCTCCTCGGCGTCCGCGGCGTCCGCCGACCGCGCGCCGAGCAGCCGCTCGACGTACTTGGCGATGACGTCGACCTCGAGGTTGACCGGGTCGCCGGGCTGCTTGATGCCGAGCGTGGTCAGCGCGAGGGTGGTGGGAATGAGGCTGATGGTGAAGTAGTCGGGTCCGGCGTCGACGACCGTGAGGCTGACGCCGTCGACGGTGATGGAGCCCTTCTCGACGACATAGCGGGTGAGGTCGGCGGGGAGGGAGATCTTCACGATCTCCCAGTTCTCGGAGGGCTTCCGCTCGACGACGGTGCCCGTGCCGTCGACATGACCCTGGACGATGTGCCCGCCGAGCCTGCCACCTACTGCCATGGGCCGCTCCAGATTGACCCTGGAGCCTTCCTGGAGCGCGCCGAGGCTGGAGCGGCTCAGCGTCTCGGCCATCACATCGGCGGTGAACTCGCCGTCACCGAAGTCGACGACGGTGAGGCAGACACCGTTGACGGCGATGGAGTCGCCGTGCTTGGCACCTTCGGTGACGACGGGGCCGCGCAGTCGGAAGCGGGAGGAGTCGCCGAGGTTCTCGACGGCGGTGACCTCACCCAGTTCTTCAACGATTCCGGTGAACACGCTCAGCGCTCCTTCGGGGCGGTTTGGGGTACGGCAGTGATGCGCAGATCGGGGCCGATGCGTACGGTCTCGGTCAGCTCGAGCCGCAACGCTTCGGTGATCGTGGAGATTCCTGCGTCGGCGAGGGCGGCGGGGCCCGCGCCGAGGAGTACGGGGGCGAGATAGCCGACGACCTTGTCGACGGCGCCCGCGGCGACGAAGGCTCCGGCGAGCGTCGGGCCGCCTTCGAGAAGGACGGAGCGGACGCCACGCCGGTGGAGGGCTTGCAGCAGGGCCGCCACGGACAGGCCGCGCCCGGCGCGAGGCAGCCTCACGACCTCTGCGGCGTCGGGCAGTTGGGGCTCGGCGTCCTCGGCGACGGCGATCAGCGTGGGCGCGGCGTCGTCGAGGACACGGGCACCGGGCCCGACCGCGGTGGCCTCGGAGTCGAGAACCACCCGCAGGGGCTGGACGGCGCCTTCGATGCCGCGCACCGCGAGATGCGGGTCGTCGGCGCGGGCGGTCCCGGACCCGACGACCACGGCGTCGGCCTCGGCGCGCAGCCGGTGGACGTCGGCGCGCGACTCGGGCGAGGTGATCCAGCGGCTGCTGCGGTCCTTGGCCGCGATGCGGCCGTCGAGTGTGGCCGCGTACTTCCACAGGACGAAGGGGCGGCCGAGGCGCACGGAGGTGAGCCAGGCGATGTTGCCCGCTTCGGCCTCGTCGGCGAGCAGGCCCGACTCGACCCGGACTCCGGCGGCGCGCAGGGTGTCGCCGCCGCCGGTGGCCTGCGGGTTGGGGTCGCCGACCGCGTAGACGACCCGGCTGATCCCGGCCTCGATGAGCGCCTGGGCGCAGGGGCCGGTGCGGCCGGTGTGGTTGCAGGGTTCGAGGGTGACGTACGCGGTGCCGCCGCGGGCCCGATCGCCCGCGTCGCGCAGGGCGTTGACCTCGGCGTGCGGGCCGCCGGCGCGCTGGTGGTGACCCGCGCCCGCGGGCTCGCCGGAGGCGTCGAGGATGACGCACCCGACGACCGGGTTGGGGCTGGTGGAGCCGAGTCCGCGGGCGGCGAGCGTGATGGCTCGGCGCATGGCGTCCACGTCGGCTGCGGTGGCCACCGGGTCCTCCTGCCTCTTCGGGCACGGACTCCGGGGCCTGTCGATGACGACAGAGAGCGGAACAACATTTCACGGCAGTCGCCGAGGCCGAGCACACCGACCGCCGCAGAACGGCGATCAGCCACTACGGCCGGCGTACCGGAAAGGTCGCCCGCCGCGCACTGCCTCCCATCCGGACTTTCACCGTCGGTCCAGGAATTTCACCTGGTCAACCGGCCGCTGGATGCGGACGGGTCGCGGACTATAACCGCCGGTTCGGAATTACACCGACCCCGGAGTGCGCTGCTGCTGATACAGGGCCAGTGTGCCATGCCACGCATGGGCTGTACGAGTGACCAACTGTGGACTGGCTCACAAGGTTCCGTCCGGTCGGCCGGTTCTCACCTATTGACCGCCCTGGTCTAGTCCTTTTAATCTCGGCCCCACCTCCGCTGTCCGTGGAGTGTCGACCGCCCGGCGGCGGAGAACCGGCCCTTGCCGCCGCCGGGTCTTCGGCCTCTGACAGGCTGATGCCATGGCAACGATCCTGGTGACGGGCGGTACGGGAACGCTGGGCAGCCTGCTGTGCGAGCGGCTGCGCGGGCGGGGACACGACATCCGGGTGCTCAGCCGCCATGCGAAGCCGTACGCCGTCGATCTGCGCGAGGGTACGGGCCTGGACGCGGCAGTCGAGGGCGTGGACGCGATCGTGCACTGCGCGACCAGTCCGCGCGGCGATGACGACAGGGCGGCCGGGCAGCTGCTCGCGGCCGCACGCGGGGCCGCGGTGCCGCATCTCGTGTACGTCTCGATCGTCGGCGTGGACCGAGTGCCGCTCGGCTACTACGGCGTCAAGCACAAGGTCGAGCGGATGATCGAGGAGTCGGGTTCCGGCTGGACGGTGCTGCGGACCACTCAGTTCCACGATCTGGTGTTCCGCCTGGTCGCGGGCGCGGCACGGCTGCCGGTGCTTGCGCTGCCTTCTGGGGTGAGCGTGCAGCCGATCGACACGGGTGAAGTCGCCGACCGGCTGGCCGAGTTGGCGCTGGACGCTCCGGCGGGCCGGGTCGCGGACATGGGCGGCCCGGAGGTCCGCCCGCTCGCGGATCTGGCCCGCACCTATCTCCGCACGACAGGCAAGCGCCGCCCGATCCTGCCGGTGCGGCTGGCCGGGAAGGCGTACGCGGGCTTCCGCGAGGGATCGCATCTGACGCCCGAACGGGCCGTCGGGAAGGTCACGTTCGAGGAGTTCCTGACGCGACGACTCGGCTGAGGGGCACCTCGCGTGCGGTTCACCCCCGTGGAGCGAAGAGCTCGTCCTGTGCCGCCTCGCGCGCCGTGAGCAGCGCGCCGCTCAGCACCGCCGAGCCGCCCAGCTCCCCGGCACGCACCACCGTACGCAGCGGGGAGAGCCCGGCCAGCCGGGACTCGACCCGGGCCGCCAGCTCCGTGCCGCCGGCGTGGCCGACCTCGCCACCGAGGACCACACAGCCCGGGTCGAGTACGGCGGCGACCGCGGCCACGCCGAGGGACAGCCGGTGGGCGAGGGCGTCGAGGAAGTCGCCCCGTCCGTCCGCCACCGCCGACTGAACCAGCGCCGCGGCCGGGGGCTCCCCGCGCCGGTCGGCCCCGATGCCGTACTCGGCGGCCAGCTCGCAGATCGCGGCGGATCCGGCCAGTGAATGGAAGCCGCCGGCGCAGTCGACCGCGGAAGGTGTGCCCGCAGTGCCGGGCACCGGCAGGAAGCCGATCTCCCCCGCGCCTCCGGAGGCACCCTTGCGGAGCCTGCCATCGAGGAAGAGGGCCGCCCCGACGCCATGTCCGAGCCACAGAAAGACAAAGGTGTCGCGGTCGCGGGCCGCGCCGAGGCGCTGTTCCGCCACGGCCGCCAGATTGGTCTCGTTCTCGACGAGCACCCTGGCAGGCAGCCTCTCCTGGAGGGCGGCGACCAGACGGCGGTGCCAGGCGGGCAGGCCGGAGGTGTCGCGCAGTTCGCCGGTGACCGGGTCGATCAGGCCGGGCGCACCGATGCCGACGCTGTGCAGCCGGGGCGCGCCCGCCTCGCGTGCGGTCCGTTCCAGCAGCGCGACCGCCTGCTCGACCGCCGGCTCGGTGCCGGTGTCGCTGCCGATAGGGAGCAAGGCCTCGGCCAGGGTGGCACCGAGCAGATCCGCGACGACGACGGTCACGCTCTGGGTCCGTACGTCGAGAGCGGCCAGATGCGCGCGGTCGGCGACGATCCCGTACACCCTGGCATTGGGGCCACGGCGCTCCGCGCCCGCCTCGCCGACGACCTGGATCAGGCCGGAGCCCTGCAGGCGCTCCACCAGATCGGCGACGGTGGGCCTGGAGAGTCCGGTCCTGGTCTTCAGCTGCCCTGCCGTCAACGGCCCTTCCTGCTGCAGCAGTTGCAGGGCGTGCCGGTCATTGATGGCACGGGCGGTGCTCGGTGATGCGGGCATGCCGGAATCCTTCCAGATCCCCGCCCTCACTATTTATCAGGCAGGGTTCCTGATAGTTTACGCGGCACGATGACGGGGAGGGGCAAGGGCATGGCGAACGAAGTGGTCTTCGGTCGGCAGAGATTGAGGCGGGCGCACTATGCCGTCGCCGCCGTCTTCTGCGTGCACGGGGCGGTCACCGGCAGTTTCGCCACCCGGATCCCCTGGATCCAGGACCACGCATCGGTCGGCGCCGGGCAGCTCGGTCTGGCGCTGGCCTTCCCCGCGCTCGGCGCGTCCGTGGCCATGCCGCTGGCCGGGGCGGTCAGCCACCGCTTCGGCGCGCGCAACGCACTGCGGGGGCTGATCGTCCTGTGGACCCTCTCGCTGGCTCTGCCGTCCTTGGCCCCCAATCTGCTCACGCTGTGCGCGGCGCTCTTCGTGTTCGGGGCGGCGGCCGGGATGTCCGACGTGGCCATGAACGCCCTCGGCGTCGAGACCGAGAACCGGCTCGACCGGTCGATCATGTCCGGGCTGCACGGGATGTGGAGCGTGGGCGCGCTGATCGGCTCGGCGGGCGGCACGCTCGCGGCGCACCTGGCCAGCGACGCCCGGGTGCACCACGCGCTCGCCGCCCTGACGCTGACCCTGCTCGGGCTCGCCGCCTGTCAGGGCGTACTGGACCTGCGCAGCGCTCCCGACGAGGCACCGCCGCCGCGGTTCGCGCTGCCGCACAGGTCGGCGCTGGTCATCGGCGGGATCGGGTTCTGCGCGGTGTTCGCGGAGGGCGCGAGCCTGGACTGGTCGGCGGTGTATCTGCGGGACGAGATGGACTCATCCGCGGGTCTCGCCGCCGCGTCCACCACCGCGTTCGCGCTGACCATGGCGGTGGCGCGGCTGGCCGGCGACAGGATCGTGGACCGCTTCGGGCCGGTGCGCACCGTGCGGGTGGGAGGCGTGCTGGCGACGGCGGGCGGGCTTCTTGTGGTCTTCGCGTCGCATCCGGCCGTGGCGATGACCGGCTTCGCGTTCATCGGGCTCGGGGTCGCCGTAGTCGTACCGCTGGCCTTCGCGGCGGCGGGGCGCAGCGGGCCGAACCCGAGCCAGGCGATCGCGGGCGTCGCCACGATCACGTACACCTCGGGGCTGATCGCGCCCTCGGCGATCGGGGCGGTGGCCGACGCGACGAGTCTGGTGGTCTCCTTCGGCCTGGTGACGGCGCTTGCGTTCGGGCTGGTCGTGGGCGCGGGGGTACTGCGGTCGGCAGGGCGGGACAGCGTGAGGTCCGGCGTCGCGGACGCGGTGGTCGAGCGGCTGCCCTGACGCGAGGGCGTGTTGTGTACGCCCTCGGCCGAGGCGCTCAGCCGGCGATCGAGTCCAGCTGTTCCGCCGCGGGCCGCAGCGCCCACAGGTCACCGCCGGGCGGTGTCTGAAGCCGCGGCACCGCCGCCCTCGCCGTGGGGTCACCCGCGTCCGCCGCCGCATGCACCACGTCGCTCGCCGCGTACCGGTAGAACTCGAGCTCGGGATGCGGCCACGCCGACGCGCCCGTCGCCGCGGGCAGCAGATAGTCGACCGCCTTGAACAGGCTCTGTCCCTGCGGGCCCCGGTACGCCCACAGGTCCACGCCGACCTGCCTGCCGATGTCGGCGAGCCGGGTGTACGCGACGAGGTCGAAGGTCGAGTAGTGCCAGCTGCGGGTCCGCGCGAGCTCCTGCGGCTGGCTGCCGTCGGCGGCTATCTGCGGGTCGATCCGCTTGCCGCGCGCGTCGAGGACGACCTTGCGTGCGAGGTCCCTGTCGCCGGTGGAGAGCGCCAGGGCCGCCACCTGCATGTCGTGGAACGTGCCGTGGTTGTTCTTGGCCGCCGACTCCTCCTTGCCGAAGCGCGAGTTCACCAGCCAGTCCAGGAAGGACGCGTTCCAGGCCCGCATGGCGGTCCGGTCGCTCTTCGACCAGCCGGGCGCCCCGCTCTGAAGGATCGCGACGGCGTCCAGGACGCTGGTGTACTGCTGCGAGAAGTCGATGATGCCGATCGCCCGCCCGTCGTACTTGCAGGGGATGAACTGCCCGTGGTTCAGATGCGGGTTCATCCGGGTCGCCGGGTCCAGGAACCAGGTGCGCAGGATTCGCGACGCGTGCTCGGCGTACTGCTTCCCGCCCGTGTAGTACCAGGCGAGGCTCAGCGTGGTGACCGAGTTCACGACCTTGCCGATGTCGGGGCGGTCGGTGCCGGTGTCGACCTCCGGATTGCGTTCGCCGTCACGCTGGACGTACGGGCAACCCCAGGGATTCTCCGGCGTCTTGGGCTGCGAGGGCCACCAGTAGGGCGCCTGGCTCAGATAGTCGTGGACATCGCCGCTCGGTGCCGGCTTGGGCTTGTCGACGACGGTCCAGGGCCCTTGTCCGAGCCAGCCGTCGGCGCGTACGACAAGGTCCTGGGCCGCCTTGCGCAGTGCCGGATCGCCGTGGTCGAGCCGCGACTTGGCCTCTGTGAGCCGCTTGCCGTCGATCACCACCGTCTTCGGTGCCGGATGCGAGCCGGACGTGGCTGCGGCCCGGGACGACGCGGTCGGCACGAGCACGGTGGCACAGGCGGCGACGGCGGTGAGCACAACTCCCAGGCGCCGTCGGGGTCTTCCGGTCATCACATGCCCCCATCAAGTATGTGAACGGAATTCATGAACGGGACCGTGTGAGCGTAGAGCCGCCAGGTACGGGTGACAACGCCGTGCGCACGATTCACGGATGGGGCCGGCGCGCGGGCGGTCCCCGTGAACCCCGGCACACGACGCCCAGGAGCGCGTCCTCCGTTCCGGGGAAGCCCCGGCCCGTCACCGCGCCATTTCGCCGCCGGCTGGGACGCTGCCTCCATGGCGCAGATGGAACATGTCGTGGCCCGGGCCGACCGTCACCCCTCACCGGTCGACTCAGTGGTGGAACGGATGCACGCGCTGCGCGACGACTGGCCCGCCACGGACGGCGTCTCCGTCTTCAACCGGGTCTATCTGGCCGTCACGCAGGAGATCGACCGGCACATCGACGGCGGCGGCCTCCCCAACCGGCGGGCCGCCGTCACGCTGGACGTGCTCTTCGCCCGCCGCTATCTGGACGCCGTGGACGCGGCGGCGGAAGGACGTCGTCCGCCGGCCTGCTGGCGGCCGCTCTTCCAGTACCGGCGCCATCCCGGCGTACGGCCGCTGCAGTTCGCGCTCGCAGGCATCAACGCGCACATCGGGCACGATCTGGCACTCGCCGTGGTCGACGCCTGCCGGGCGCTCGACTGCGAACCCGCCGGTCTCGAGGCCGAGTTCGACCGCGTCGGCGACATCCTCACGCTCCTGGAGGAGCGCATCCGCGAGGATCTGATGCCGGGCCCCGATCTGCTGGAGATCGCCGATCCGCTCACCCACCTGGTCGGCTCCTGGAGCCTCGACCGGGCCCGC
Organism: Streptomyces sp. NBC_00885; assembly: GCF_045207475.1. NCBI lineage: Bacteria > Bacillati > Actinomycetota > Actinomycetes > Kitasatosporales > Streptomycetaceae > Streptomyces > Streptomyces sp. NBC_00885. The sequence continues at coordinate 7,288,151 of NZ_CP108796.1, read as the reverse complement.
GAGGGCGCCTGGTCGGCGGCGCGACTGTTGTGGGGACTGCGAGAACTCCCCGGCCTGGCCGAGGAGTTCACCGAGCGACTCGACACGGGTGTCGGTCTCGTAGGGCGCTGTCTGCTCACGCCCTGGCGCTGACAGAGCGTCCGGGCGGCAGTCGCCTGAGCAGTTGAACACCGTCCGGGGCGGGCCGGATCGCGGCCGGCCCCGGACGGTCGTTTTCAGTCCTCCGGCAGTTCGACCGGAGCGATCTCGTCGTACAGGTCACCGGGGCCCGGGTTGCTCGGGTCCGTCGCCCCGCCGAGCTGGTGCATCACGCCCCACACCGCGTTCAGCGCGGTCTGCACGGCGCCCTCGGCCCAGCCCGCCGTCCAGGAGATGTCGTCGCCCGCGAGGAAGATGCCGCGCTTGTCCTCGGGCAGCCCGTCCTGCATGAAGTGCGTGAACAGTCGGCGCTGGTAGCGGTAGTGGCCCGGCAGGTTCGCCTTGAACGCGCCCATGAAGTACGGCTCGTTCTCCCAGGACACGGTGACCGGGTTGCCGATGATGTGGCTGCGGATGTCGACGTTCGGGTAGATCTCGCCCAGCGACTTGAGCATGACCTCCATCCGCTCGTTCGCGGGCAGCGGCAGCCACTTGAGGCTGTCGTCGCACCAGGTGTACGAGAGGCAGATGACGGCCGGCTTGTCGGGCCCGTTGTCGAGCAGGTACGTGCCGCGGGTCATCCGGTCGGTGAGCGTCATCGACATGACGTCACGGCCCGTCACCTCGTCCTTGTCCAGCCAGAACGGCCGGTCGACGGGGACGAACAGCTTGGACGACTCCATGTAGTGGGTGCGCTCCATCGCCGTCCAGTGGTCGATGGGGAACAGCGAGTCGTCGCAGGCGATCTTCGAGAGCAGCATCCAGGACTGCGCGGTGAAGATGGCCGCCTTGTACGTACGGATGTCGCCGGAAGCGTCGGTGACGGTGATCCGGTTGCCCGCGGTGCGGTTCATCCGGGTCACGGCCGGCTTCGGGTCGCCCTCGTGCAGCAAGGCCAGCGAGGTACCGGGCGCCCAGTAGGTAATCTTGGCGGGCTCGCGGTCCCAGAGCCGCAGCGGCAGCTGCTGGCTGCCCTCGACGATGCCGCGGTGGTGGTCGTCGGCCTCGGAGTAGACGACGCGCAGGATCTCCAGGATGGAGTTGGGGAAGTCGGTGTCCCAGCCGCCGGTGCCGAAGCCGACCTGGCCGAAGATCTCGCGGTGCCGGAAGGACTTGAAGGCCTCGGACTCGCAGAGGAAGCCGTAGAAGGTCTGGTTGTCGAGCTTCTCGACCAGTTTCGCCCAGATCTCGCGGATGCGCGGCACATCGCGCTCGCGCATGGCGCGGTTCATGTCGGAGAAGTCGGCGCCCTCCTCCAGACAGGCGTTCCAGGCGTCCATCACATCGCGGTAGACCTGCGGCAGGTCGTCGATGGTCTCCGCGTAGTGCGACTCGCCCTTGAGGTCGACGACGGTCGAGGGGGTGCTGGGGGCCAGGGGGTTGGGGAACGGCTGCGTGGTCAGACCGACCAGGTCGATGTAGTGCTGCAGCGCGGTGGAGGAGGGCGGGAAGCGCATCGCGCCCATCTCGGCGGACAACTCGTCGGTGCCCGTGCCCTCGAAGCCGACGGTACGCAGCCGGCCGCCGATCTTGTCCGCCTCGTACACAACCGGCTTGAGGCCCATCTTCATCAGCTCGTACGCGGCGACGATGCCGGAGAGCCCGCCGCCGATGACGGCGACCTCGGTGCCGTGCTCGGTCGCGGGTATCTGGCCCAGGCCCGCCGGGTGGGCAAGGAAATCGTCGTAGGCGTAAGGAAAGTCCGGACCGAACATGGTGATCGGCGGCTGCTCGTCGGTGTGCTGGACAGCAGTGGTGGGCACCGTGGACGTCATGGGGTACGGACTCCTTGCGGGGAAAGCGTGTGCGGCGAGCGGGGAGAGGTTCAGATCAGGGAGCCATAGAGGCCCGGGCGGCGGTCGCGCAGATAGGGATTGGCCTCGCGGGAGGCGCTCAGCAGGGCCGGATCGACCTCGCCGACCACCAGTTCCTCGCCCCGCCCGGCGCGGACGCGGGTCGTGCCGTCGGGGCTCGCCAGGCAGCTGAGTCCGACGAACTCGAACTCCCCTTCCGGGCCTGTCCTGTTGACGTACGCGATGTACATCTGGCTCTCGAAGGCCCGCACCGGGACGACCGACTCGGCCACGAACTGGAAGGGGTGCATCTGGGCGGTGGGCACCAGCAGCAGATCGGTGCCGGCGAGCGCGTGCGCCCGGACGTTCTCCGGGAACTCCACGTCGTAGCAGATCAGCATGCCGATCCGGATCCCGCCGAGCTCGGCCTGGACAACCGGCTGCTCGCCCGGGGTGAACCACTGCTGCTCGAAGCAGCCGAAGAGATGGGTCTTGCGGTAGTTCGCGAGGCTCTCGCCGTCGGGGCCGATCAGCTGCGCGGAGTTGAAGATCTTCTCGCCGTCCCGCTCGGGATAGCCGTACATCACCGCGATGCCGTGGCGACGGGCGATCTCGGCGACGGACCGGGCGGCGGGGCCGTCGGCGGGCTCGGCCAGCACGGGAACCTGGTCGCCGATCGCGTACCCCGTCAGAAACATCTCGGGGCCGATCAGCAGTCCGGCACCGGCCGCCGCTGCGCGTGCAGCGGCCTCGTCGAGCACCTTGAGGTTCTCGGCGACCGAGCCCGGGCGGCCGGAGCTCTGGAGCAGGGCGGTGCGCAGCGGGGGCATCGGCAACCTCTGGGCGATGTATGCGGGGTGAAGAAGACATTAAAACGGTACGGTCCGGACTCCCGCCGGGACAACCCGCGACCGTTGCGTGTCGATGGCCGATCCATTGCGCCGTGCCCGCCCGGGGCGGTGATTCGTTGCGTGCCGCCGGATCGGAGCGGCGACACAGACCCGAGCCCCGTCGCGGAAACAGTCCGGGATCCGTCCGGTCAGGCGGGCGCGCCCGAGGAGAAGCGCCGCAGCAGCGGGGAGAGCACCAGCACCGATTTGGTGCGGACGACGAACGGCTCGCCCGCGATCCGCTCCAGCACCCGCTCGAAGTGGCGCATGTCGGAGGCGAAGACCTGGACGATCGCGTCCGCCTCACCGGTGATGGTGGAGGCGGACACGACCTCGGGGTAGCGCTCCATGCCGCGGCGGATGGCGTCGGGCGAGGTGTTGTGGCGACAGTAGATCTCGACGAAGCCCTCGGTCTCCCAGCCGAGCGCCGCCGGGTCCACCCGGACGGTGAACCCGGTGATGGCGCCTTCGGCGCGCAGCCTGTCGACCCGCCGCTTGACGGCGGGCGCGGAGAGACCGACCTCGGAGCCGATGTCCGCGTAGGAGCGGCGGGCGTCCTCGGCGAGGGCGTGGACGATGCGTTCGTCGAGTTCGTTCAGTCGCACTGCGGGTGGATCACTTCTCTGCCGTGGCCAGTCGGGAGCGGCGCATGCCGTATCCGAAGTAGAACACGAGGCCGACGATCATCCAGCCACCGAAGACCATCCAGGTGGTGCCAGGCATCGTGTACATCAGATACGCGCAGAAGGCGAAGCCGAGGATCGGGGTGAGGGGGAAGAGCATCACCGTGAAGGTGCGGTTCATGTCGGGGCGCTTGTAGCGCAGGATCACCACGGCGACGTTGACCAGCGCGAAGGCGAAGAGCGTGCCGATGCTGGTGGCGTTGGCCAGTTCGCCCAGCGGGATGAAGGCCGCGAGGGCACCGCAGAAGAGCGAGACGATGACGGTGTTGGCGCGCGGGGCACCGGTGCGCGGGTTCACCTTGGCGAACAGCTTGGGAACCAGGCCGTCGCGGGACATCGCGAACAGGATGCGGGTCTGGCCGTAGAGCACGGCGAAGACGACCGACGCGATGGCGACGACCGCGCCCGCGGCGAGTACGACGCCCCAGATGCTCTGCCCGGTGACGTCCTTCATGATCTGGGCCAGGGCCGCCTCGGTGCCCTCGAAGTCCTGCCACGGCATGGCGCCGACCGCGACGAGCGCGACCAGGCAGTACAGCACGGTGACGATCAGCAGCGACAGCATGATCGCGCGCGGCAGGTCCCGCTTGGGGTTCTTGGCCTCCTCACCGGCGGTGGAGGCAGCGTCGAAGCCGATGTACGAGAAGAACAGGCTGGCCGCGGCGGCGCTGATCCCGGTGACGCCGAGCGGGGCGAGCGGGGTGTAGTTGCCGGCCTTGATGCCCATGAAGCCGATGCCGATGAAGAGCAGCAGCGTCACGATCTTCACGCCGACCATGATCGTGTTGATCCGGGCGCTCTCCTTGGCGCCGCCCATCAGGAAGACCATGGCGAGCAGCACGACGACCAGCGCCGGCAGGTTGATGAGGCCGCCCTCGCCCAGCGGTGCGGAGACCGCGTCGGGGATGGTGACACCGATGGTGCCGTCGAGCAGCTCGTTGAGGTATTCGCCCCAGCCGACGGCCACGGCGGCGACCGAGACGCCGTACTCCAGGATCAGACACCAGCCGCAGATCCAGGCGACGATCTCGCCCATGGTGGCGTACGAGTACGAGTAGGAGGAGCCGGAGACGGGGATGGATCCGGCCAGCTCCGCGTAGGAGAGCGCCGAGAACAGCGCGGTCAGGCCGGCGATGACGAATGAGATCGCGACCGCCGGGCCGGCCAGCGGGGTGGCCTCGCCGAGCACGACGAAGATGCCGGTGCCGAGCGTCGCACCGATGCTGATCATGGTCAGCTGCCACATGGTGAGCGAGCGGCGCAGTGCGCCGCCCTCACCCTGGCCGCCTTCGGCGACCAGCTGCTCGACGGGCTTACGCCGCATCAGCCGGGCGCCGAGGCCCGGGCTTTGGGCGGTGGACGGCTCGGTGGCGGGTGGGGCTGCGCCGGCGTCAAGCACTGCGGGGCTCCTTCATGGCTGCGGGTCGGCGGCGGGTGACCGGCGGCCCGCGGGCATGGCGAAGAAGCCCGCGCATGAGGGGAGGGAACCGCCGAGCGGACGGTCACCGCCACTCCTGGTACGGAGAGTGAGCCTACGAGCCGCACGCTCGTGCCCGTAATGCAGGGTTGTTGCGCATCCGCGAACGATCATTGCGCGATGACGGGCGCCACGGGGAAACATTGCGCTCCGGTGAACGAAAGCCTCACAGCTCCCGAAGACGGTCGACGATTTCGCGCAGCAGCCCGGGGTCGTCGAGACCCTCGTGGGTAACCGGTGCGGTGACCCTGATGAGTCCGGCTTCGACCAGATCGGCGAGCAGGACACGGACGACGGTCAGTGGCAGATCCGCGTCGGCGGCAATCTCGGCGACGGGGCGCGGCCCGCGGCGTACCAGTTCGAGCAGCGAGCTGCGGGCATGGTCGAGCGGCGGCGCGGACCCGTCGAGATCCAGGGCCGTGACCTGGGACATCAGATCGATGCCGTGCTCGGAGGCGGGACGGGTCCGGCCCTGGGTGACGGTGTAGGGCCGCACCAGGGGACCGGTCTCGTCCTCGTACCAGTGGTCGCTCACGGGTCAGGCGTCGGTGGCCTCGGCGGCCGAGCGCGTAGGGACGGCCATGTGCCGGCCCACCCGCTTGACCAGCAGTGCCATCTCGTGGGCGAGCTGCCCGACGTCGGTCTCGATGTCGGAGAGCACCGCGAGCCTGCTGCCGTCGCCGGCCGGGGTGATGAAGAGGAAGGCGTTGTCGAGCATGACCATCGTCTGGCGGACGCTCCCGGCCTCGAAGCGGTCGCCCGCTTCCTTGGCGAGGCTGTGGAAGCCCGCGCACACGGCGGACAGATGCTCGATGTCCCTCCTGACCATGCCGCGGGACGCGCTGCTGACCAGACCGTCGGCCGTCAGCAGCACCGCTTGGCGGACGTGGTCGGTCCTGGCCAGCAAATCGTCCAGCAGCCAGCCGAGGCCCGACTGATCGCCGGTGCTTGTCTCAGCCATCGTCGTCCGTCCCTTCATCTGTCGTGCGGGGGCGCCGTGCAGCGCTCGGCGACGCGGGGCCGACGCTATCGCCCTTGCGGCCACGGTCGAGGCCTGCCTGGAAAGCTCCGAAGATCGAGCGCATCTCTTCCGGGGACACCTCACGTTCGGGTCCGCCGGCAGCTGCCGGGGGCGTCTCGCGCAGCGGGGCGGCGAGCGAGGCCTGGCGGACCCGGGTGGGCAGGCCCCCCAGGGGCGGACCCGGTGCGACCGGTGGCGCGGGCTCGGGTTCCTCCGGGGCACGGTCGTGCACCGCGGGCACGGCCTCCAGCGCCCTGGGAGCGGGCACGGCCCGCACGGGCCGGGGCCGGTCCCGGGGCTCGGTGGCGGCCGGCTCGTCGACGGGCGCGAGGATCGCGTGCGGCAGGAGCACCACGGCGGTTGTGCCGCCGTACGGCGACCTGGTGAGGGTCACACCGATCCCGTGCCGCTCGGCGAGCCGCCCGACGACGTACAGGCCGAGGCGCTCGTCCTGCGCCGGGTCGAAGTCGCCGGGATGCGACAGTGTCCGGTGTGCCTGCTCCAGTTCAGCCGCGTCCATGCCGAGCCCGCGGTCGTCGATCTCGAGCACGAAGCCGTTGCGGGCGTCCGAGGTCCGCATGGTGACCTGGGTGTGCGGCGGGGAGAACGCGGCGGCGTTCTCCATGAGTTCGGCGAGCAGGTGCACCACGTCGGCCACGGCCTCCGCGCTGATACCGACGGCGGGCATCGGCGGCACCACGACCCGGGTGTAGTCCTCGATCTCACCGGCCGCCGCGGACACGATGTCGGCCACCGGCACCGGCCGGCGCCAGCGGCGTCCCGGCGTCGCACCGGAGAGGATGATGAGCCCTTCCGCATGGCGTCGCATCCGGGTCGTCAGGTGGTCGATCCGGAACAGGTCCTCCAGCGTGTCCGGGTCGCTGGTGCGCCGCTCCAGCGTGTCGACCAGCTTCGACTGACGGTGGACCAGTGCCTGGTTGCGGCGGGCGATGTTGAGCAGTACGGCGAAGATTCCGCGGCGCAGCGTCGCCTGCTTGACGGCGGCCTCGACGGCCGCCAGACGTGCGGCGTTGAGCGCCTGCCCGACCTGACCGATCTCGTCCGGGCCCCGGTGGTCGTCGCCGAAGTCCAGTGGCGGGGCGACCGCTGCCGCGTCCACCTCCTCGCCCGCGCCGAGCCGCTCCATCACGTCGGGAAGCTGACGGGTGGCCAGCACATCTGCGGCGTCGCGCAGCTCCTCCAGGCGGCGCGAGATGCGCCGCCCGCTGACCATCGAGAACCGGATCGACAGACCGACGGCGACCAGCCCCAGCACGCCGACGACGGCAGCCTTGACCATCTCGCGGTAGGCGAAGGCCCGCCCGCGGTCGGCGGTGTTGAGTGCCGAGTCGGTGCAGAGCAGCATGTACCGCTTGACCGCGCGGTCCGTCGTGGTCCGCCACGACTCGGCGGCCATGGCCTTGCCCGCGCCGGACGCGCCGGCGCGCAGCAGGGCGTCCTCGCCCGCGGTCAGCGCCCGGTACTCCTCGCCCTTCTCGAAGTCGGTGAACAACTGCCGGGAGTCGTCGGGGAGATCGGCGACATACGTACGGTGGAAGACCCGCCGGTCCTCGATGGTCGCGGTGAGCGCGTCGTACTGCTGGTCGGTGAGGCGGCCCGAGGCCCGCGCCCCGGCCACGAGCGCGTCCTCACGGGAGACGAACTCCCGTACGCGCACCAGCTCGACGACGACCTGGCTCTCACGGGCCATCTGACCGGCCTGCAGGGCGGTGAGCGTCGACTGCACGTCGAAGGTCGGCTCGACCATGGCGGTGTACGCGTCGACGGCGCCGTCCCAGGAGATCGTCCGCGCCATCACCTTCTCCCGCAGGTCTTCGAGACCGTCGACGGAACGGGCCATCGTGTCGAGGGACTGGCGCTGACGTCCGGACAGATCCTCGCGCCGGTCCCCGTCGCCGATGGCTTCGCGCATGGCGCGCACGGCCCGGTCGGTCGAGCGCTGCTGCTGGGTCAGCGCGGCGACGGCCGCAGAACTGTCCTTGCGCCCGGCTCCCAGATACTCGGCGGAGATCCGGCGTTCGATCTGGATCTGGCCGATGGCGGTGTCGACGGGCGTGCCGAAACTCTCGTACACACCCTGTACGCGGATCAGGGCCCGCAGGTCTCCCGTCACCGACACCATGGCGAAGGTCCACAGCGCCATCAGTGCGATGACGGGTATGACCGTCAGAGTCACGATCCGTCCACGGATCGTGGGGCGGCGCAATCGCCGGCGCATGGTCTCCCCAGAGCAATAGGACAACTGATCAGCGGTGGTTACCCCCCGGTAGGGGCAGTCAAGCTACGCGACGAAACAGGGACAACGCAATGTTCCTGGAGGTAACCGCTCCCAACCCCTGGAGGTCCCCGGTGAGCTGGCTCGATCCCCGCCCCTTTCTGTGTGGTGTGGCCTGGCTGGAGGAGGGGCGCGCGGTGCGCGCGGACCCTTCGGATCTGGGCAGGCTGCCGTGGGACACCGGGCAGCGTGCGGCGCTGCCCATCAGCGTGCGGCTGGAGTTCACCGCCGAGGGCGCGCAGGCGGTTCAGATCCGCTACCGCGCCTCGGTGCCGGGACAGACCGACGCCCTGCGCACCGTCGCCCACTGCTTCGCCCTCTGGCAGAACAGCGGCCTCATTTCCGAGACGATCGCCGAGCCCGCCGAGGAGACGGTGGTCACCGTTGCCCTCCCGCCCGGTGCCCGCGGCCGGTTCACGGTCCATCCACCGGAGGCCCAGTCCCCTGTGATCCTCGGTCTGCGCGGCATCGGGGGCACCATCGCGCCCGCGCCCCCTCAGCCGCGCTGGCTCGTCCACGGCGACTCCATCACCGAGGGCTGGTGGTCCACCCGCCCCGCCCACTCCTGGCCCGCCACCGCCGGCCGGATGCTGGGCCTGGACACCGTGAACCTCGGCTACGCGGGTGCGGCACGCGGCGAACTGGCCACCGCGGAGCAGATGTCGGCCCTCCCCGCCGATGTGATCACCCTCGCCTTCGGCACCAACTGCTGGACCGGCGTTCCCTGTTCGGCCCCGCTGCTGTACGAGACGACCCGCGCCTTCATCGCGGTCGTACGCCAGGGGCATCCGCGGATCCCGCTGCTGGTCCTCTCCCCCGTGCTCCGGCCCGAGGCCGAGCGGACCCCCAACCGGCTGGGCGCGACGCTCGCCGAGCTGCGTACGGCGATGGAGCGGGCCGTCCTGGACAGCGGGGAGGCCACCGGCGACGGGCGGCTCTTCCTTCTGCCGGGACGGGACCTGATCGGCGCCTCCCAGCTGGCCGACGGCGTGCACCCCGACGACGAGGGCCATGCCGCGATGGCGGCCGCGGTCGCCGGCGTCCTGCGCACGAAACTTGTCCGAGGAACCGGCTGATAGAAGTGCGACAAGTGGGGTAGGCGAGCCGAGATGGACGCGGAATCACATGTGGTGATCGACCACTCGCCACACAGAGACAGCGCGGGGGCCCGAGGGGCCACCGCGGAGTTTCTGCTGCAGCACTGCCCCTGGGCCGACCTGGACGCGGTGCTGCTGGTCGTTTCCGAACTGGTCGCCAATGCGGTACGGCACACCGCCGGCTGGTGGCAGCTGCATCTGAGGGCGGGACAGGACACGCTGGTGGTGGAGATGGACGACTCCAGCCCGCTGCCTCCCGTGCCACGTGAGCCCGACTTCGCCGGTGGCGGCGGTTTCGGCTGGCACATGGTGCTGAGTCTCGCCGCGCAGGTGGAGGTCTGCCCCCTGCCGTACGGAAAGCGGGTGCAGGCGACCTGGCTGCGACAGGCGCGCTGACTGTACCCACGGGAAAGCGGCGTCCCGGACGGCCGGGACGCCGCTTTCTCCCGTGGGGGGTCCTCGGGGGCGACGGGTGGATCACTCCACGACGAGCAGGCCCTCACGCAGCCGCTTGGTGATCCGCGTCAGCAGCCGCGACACATGCATCTGCGAGACGCCGAGCTCCACGCCGATCTCCGACTGGGTCATCTCCTCGCCGAAGCGCATGCGCAGGATCCTCTTGTCCCGGTCGTCGAGCTCCTCGATGAGGGGCTTGAGCGCCTGGACGTTCTCCGCGATCTCCAGATCGGCGTCCGGCGCGCCCAGCCGGTCGGAAAGCGGCACAGGTGCGTGGTCGGAGGCGTCGTCCATGGGCATGTCGATCGAGCCCGCGGTGTAGCCGTTGCTGGCGACCACGCCCTCGATGATCTCCTCCTCGCCGAGCCCGAGGTGCCCGGCGAGCTCGGCCGTGGTCGGCGCCCGGTCCAGCTCCTGGGAGAGCTCGTCGGTCGCCTTCGCCAGATCGATCCGCAACTCCTGCAGCCTGCGCGGCACATGGACGGCCCAGCTGGTGTCGCGGAAGAACCGCTTGATCTCTCCGACGATGTACGGAACGGCGAACGTCGCGAACTCCACCTCGCGGCTCAGCTCGAACCGGTCGATCGCCTTGATCAGGCCGATGGTGCCCACCTGGACGATGTCGTCCATCTGCTCGGCCCGGTTGCGGAACCGGCCCGCCGCATACCTGACCAGCGCCAGGTTCAGCTCGATGAGCGTGTTCCGTACGTACTGGTGCTCATGCGTCCCCTCGTCCAGCGAGGCCAGCCGTACGAAGAAGAGCTTCGAGATCTCGCGCGCGTCTCTGGGGGCTACCTCTCCAGGATTCGGCACAGACGGAAGATCCAGCTCCGCCATGTTCGGGCGCTGTGTGCCAGGCTGTGTGAGTTCGGTCGTGACCGTGCTCGCCGTGGACACTTCGTCCTCCCCTGCTCGTGGTCAGTGCAGGGCGCGTATACCCAGGCATGCGCCACGCATGCCTACGCGATCGGGAGTTGAGGAATTGCCGCGTCCGGCCGCCGCGAGCTACGCGAGGGCCGGACGTGGTGTGGTCTCTCCCGGGTGCTGTCCGGCCTGATCGACCGGACAGGGCCTAGTTCCAGCTGGCGTGCAGCGCCTTGCCCTCGGCGTAACCGGCGGCGCTCTGGATGCCGACGATCGCCTTCTCGGCGAACTCCTCCAGCGAGCCCGCACCGGCGTAGGTGCACGAGGAGCGGACGCCCGCGATGATCGAGTCGATCAGGTCCTCGACGCCCGGACGGGTCGGGTCCAGGAACATGCGCGAGGTGGAGATGCCCTCCTCGAACAGCGCCTTGCGGGCGCGGTCGTACGCCGACTCCTCGCTCGTACGGTTGCGCACGGCGCGCGCGGACGCCATGCCGAAGGACTCCTTGTACAGGCGCCCGTCGGCGGCCTGCTGGAGGTCGCCCGGGGACTCGTAGGTCCCGGCGAACCACGAGCCGATCATGACGTTGGAGGCACCGGCGGCGAGCGCCATGGCGACATCGCGCGGGTGGCGCACACCACCGTCGGCCCAGACGTGCTTTCCGTACTTCTTCGCCTCGGCGGCGCACTCGAGCACGGCCGAGAACTGCGGGCGGCCGACGCCCGTCATCATGCGGGTGGTGCACATGGCGCCGGGGCCCACACCGACCTTGATGATGTCCGCGCCGGCCTCGATCAGATCGCGTACGCCCTCGGCGGCGACGATGTTGCCCGCGACGATCGGCACCTGCGGGTCGAGCCCGCGGACCGCCTTGATCGCGCTGATCATCGACTCCTGGTGGCCGTGCGCGGTGTCCACCACGATGGTGTCCGCACCGGCGTCGAGGAGCTGCTTGGCCTTGCCGGCGACATCGCCGTTGATGCCGACGGCGGCGGCAATGCGCAGCTTGCCGTTGGCATCGACGGCCGGGGTGTAGAGGGTCGCGCGCAGGGCGCCCTTGCGGGTGAGGATGCCGGCGAGCCGGCCGTCCTTGTCCACGGCGGGGGCGTAGCGGCGGTTGGCGTGGTCGAGCTTGTTGAAGGCGTCGCGCGAGTCGATGTCCGCGTCGAGCAGCAGCAGGTCCCGGGACATGACCTCGGACAGCTGCGTGAAGCGGTCGACGCCCGACAGGTCGGCGTCGGTGACGACACCGACGGGCCGGTGGTCGGCGTCCACGACGACGCCCGCGTCGTGGGCACGCTTCGGCAGCAGGGACAGCGCGTCGGCGACGGTCTGGCCGGGGGCGAGCACGATCGGGGTGTCAAGGACGAGATGGCGCGTCTTGACCCAGGTGATGACCTCGGTGACGACGTCGATCGGAATGTCCTGGGGAATGACGACGAGGCCGCCGCGGCGGGCGAGCGTCTCGGCCATCCGGCGGCCCGCGATGGCGGTCATGTTCGCGACGACCAGCGGGATGGTGGTGCCGGAGCCGTCGGGGGAGGACAGGTCCACACCCTGGCGGGAGCCGACGGCCGAGCGGCTCGGCACCATGAATACGTCGTCGTACGTCAGGTCGTACGGCGGCTTCAGGTCATTGAGGAAACGCACGTGCAGAACATCCCAGTCGATCGGAGTTGGCCCCCGGGCATCTCAGCCGGGGAAATCGCACGTACTTCATTGTCCCATGGCCGTGCGCATGTGATGCCCGGGCAAAAACTCCAGCTCACGGGCATGGTCCCCGGCAGATCCTCCAAACGGTCCCGTCCCTGCGGGTGTCAGTCGTCCGGGTCCGCCCGGTCCAGCGCGGGCCGCGGTCCCGGGGGCGCCGCCAGCAGATGGTCCGCGGCAGCGGTGTCCGTCACCAGGCTGGTGACGAGCCCGGAGCGCAGGACTGCCGCGATCGCCTCCGCCTTGCGCTGACCGCCCGCGATCGCCACCACCTCGGGGATACGGCGCAGCCGGTCGGCCTCGACCGTGATGCACCGTTCGCCCAGGTCACGGCCGACGCGGCGGCCCTCCGCGTCGAAGAGGTGCGCGGACATCTCGGCAGCGACGCCGAGCGAGGCGTAGTGCGCGCGCTCCTCGTCGCTGAGCATGTCGTGCACGGTCGAGATGCCCGGCTCCCACGAACCGATGGAGACGGCGGCGACGGTGACCTTGTCGAAGTACTCGAAGGCACGGGCGATGCCGGTCTGGTTGCGCAGTGCCGCGGCGGTGGCCGGGTCCGGCAGCAGCATCGGGGCGTAGATGGGGTGGGCCTCGCCGCCGGAGACCTGCGCGGCGCGACGGACGGCCTCGACCGAGCCGCGCTCGGCGGTCCCGGCGTCGTACACGCCCGTGAGCTGCACGACGGTGCACGGTGGCAGCCGGTCGAGCGCGGCGGCCATGTGGATGGTGGACCGGCCCCAGGCCAGCCCGAGCACATCGCCCTCGTTGACCAGCTCGCCGAGGAGGTCGGCGGCCACTTCGCCGAGGTTCTCCGGGTCGGGCGACTCGTCCTCGCCCTCCGCCGGGGATTCGACGACGACCGCGTGCCGCAGTCCGTAGCGGGCGCGGAGCGCGTCCGAGCGCTCCGCGTCCAGCTCTGCGGGTACGCGGATCTCGATCCTTACGAGATCACGTTCGAGTGCGGTTTCCAGGACCCGGGCGACCTTGAAGCGGCTGACGCCGAACTCCTCAGCGATCTGGATCTTGGATTTGCCCTCGAGATAGAAGCGGCGGGCCATGGCCGCCGCCTGCACCAGCTCAGCGGGTCCCATCCGCATGGCTGACCGGCCCGTCGACACCGCGATCTCCTCACTGCTGTACACACTCCGGATCCGTCATCCTGTCAGATCCGGCGGTTCTTGATCAGCCCTGTTGGGTTGAGTTCACTTGCTTGTGGCTCAGTGGTTGCAAGCCCACGCCGCCGAGGAGATGGTCTCCTCGGCCTTGGCGCGCAGCGAGCGCACCGCCTGCGCCGGGTCCTTGGCCCCGTAGACCGCCGAACCGGCGACGAACACATCCGCGCCGGCTTCGGCACACCGTTCGATCGTCGCGTCCGACACTCCGCCGTCGACCTGGAGCCACAGCTCGAGGCCGTGCTTGGAGATCAGCTCACGGGTGCGGCGGATCTTCGGCAGCATGATGTCGAGAAAGGCCTGACCACCGAAGCCGGGCTCCACCGTCATGATCAGCAGCATGTCGAGCTCGGGGAGCAGGTCCTCGTACGGCTCGATGGGCGTCGCGGGCTTGAGGGCCATCGAGGCGCGGGCGCCCTTGGCCCGGATCTCCCGCGCGAGGCGTACCGGCGCGGCCGCCGCCTCGACATGGAAGGTGACGGATCCGGCCCCCGCTTCGACGTACTGCGGAGCCCACCGATCGGGGGCATCGATCATCAGATGGCAGTCCAGGGGAGTGTCCGTCGCCCGGCTGAGAGATTCCACGACCGGCACGCCCAGGGTCAGATTGGGCACGAAGTGGTTGTCCATGACATCGACATGCAGCCAGTCGGCGCCTTCGACTGCCTTCGCCTCCTCCGCCAGGCGCGAGAAGTCGGCGGAGAGGATACTGGGGCTGATCTGTACGGCCATGGGCCAAGCCTGCCACGTTCCGGGACGCTTCCCTTCCGCGGTACGACTCCCGGTACGGACGAGGGGCTCCCGGGATCAGCACACTCCGTGCAATCCTGGCGTTTCGGCCCACCAGCGAGGGCCATGCGGCCCGCCGCGAGGGGTAATTGGGGGCGTCATGCCGGACGCAATCAAGGGACAGGAGCGGCCCAAGAAGGGTGTCGCCCATTTCGTCTGCGGGCGGCGCAGCAAATGGGTTGTCCTGGTGCTGTGGCTGGCGGTGATGGTGCTCGCCTTCCCGCTGGCATCGAAGCTCGGCGACGCCCAGGACAACGACGCCGCGTCCTGGCTGCCGGGCAGTGCCGAATCGACCCAGGTGCTCGAGGAGTCCAAGGGGTTCAGGCCCGAGGTCATCCCGGCGGTGGTCATATACGCGCGCGACAGTGGGCTGACCCCGGCCGACCGGCAGCAGATCAACGAGGACGTCGCGGAGATCAAGCAGCTTCGGGACCACGGAGTGCGCGGCAACGAGACCCGCGGTCCCGTTCTGGACCGGCCGGTCGACCCGCGGGCCGCCCAGGTCTTCGTACCGATCACGATGGACGAGAAGGGCTGGGACCGGATCGCGCCCGCCGTCGACTCCATCCGCGACATCACGGGCAAGAGCAGCACCGGACTGCAGGTGCACGTCACCGGCCCCGGCGGCACGGCCGCCGACTTCTCCGAAGCCTTCGAGGGCATCGACTCGACCCTGCTCTTCGCGGCCATGACTGTCGTGATCGTGATGCTGCTGATCACCTTCCGCAGTCCGACGCTGCTGCTGATCCCGCTGATCTCGGTGATCGTCGCGCTCTCCACCGCCCAGGCGCTGATCTATCTCCTGGCCACGCATGCCGATCTGACCGTCAACGGGCAGAGCGCGGGCATTTTGACCGTCCTCGTCTTCGGCGCGGGGACGGACTATGCCCTGCTGCTGGTCGCCCGCTACCGGGAGGAGCTGCGCCGCCACGAGGACCGGCACGAGGCGATGGCCCTGGCGATGCACCGCGCCGGGCCCGCGGTGCTGGCCAGCGGCGCGACCGTGGTGCTCGGCATGCTGGTCCTGCTGTTCGCCGAAATGAACTCCACCAGCGGTCTCGGCCCGGTGGCCGCGATCGGTGTCGCGGTCGCCCTGGTGGCCATGGTGACGCTCTTCCCCGCCCTGCTGGTGATCTTCGGCCGCTGGATGTTCTGGCCCGCGATCCCGCACCTCGGCTCGGCCGAACCCACCGAGCGGGGCTTCTGGTCCCGTACGGGACGGCGTATCGCCGGCCGGCCGCGCGCGACCTGGGCCGTCACCGCCGTCATTCTCTCGGCCTTCGCCCTGGGGCTGACCCAGCTGCGAGCCGAGGGCATCAGCAATGCCGACGCCTTCACCGGCGAACCCGATTCGGTTGTCGGGCAGACCGTCCAGGCCCAGTACTTCCCCGCGGGCAGCGGTGACCCCCTGGTGATCATCACCAATGCGCCACAGTCACGGACGGTCGGCGAGACCGTCGCCACGACCCCTGGCGTGGTTCCCCGGTCGATCACCATCCCGCCCGGCACCAAACCGGTCAACGACGGCCGTGTGCTGTTCGAGGCGACCATGTCGGATCCCGCCGACAGCCAGGCCGCCAGGGACACGGTCGAGCGGGTACGCGACGCCGTGCACGCGGTGCCGGACGCCGACGCGCAGGTGGGCGGCGGCACGGCAGCCGTGCTGGACGCGGAGACCGCCACCACACGGGACAACTATGTGATCATTCCGCTGGTCCTGGTCGTGGTGCTGATGGTGCTCACACTGCTGCTGCGCGCCCTGATCGCCCCGCTGCTGCTGATCGGGACGGTGGTCCTGTCCTTCGCGGCGGCGCTGGGCCTGAGCGCGCTCGCGTTCCGCTACATCTTCGACTACGCCGGTGAGTCGACGGACTTCCCGCTGTTCGTCTTCGTCTTCCTGGTGGCCCTGGGCATCGACTACAACATCTTCCTGACCACCCGTATCCGCGAAGAGGCGGGTCGGCAGGGCACCAGACGTGGCGTGCTGACCGGCCTGGCGGCGACCGGCGCGGTCATCACCTCGGCGGGCCTGGTCCTGGCGGGCACCTTCGCGGCGCTGGGCACGCTCCCGATGGTCGCCTTCGCGGAGATCGGCTTCGCGGTGGCGCTCGGCGTGCTGCTCGACACCTTCGTCGTACGGTCCGTGCTGGTCACGGCCCTGTTCTTGGACGTGGGGCCGAAGATGTGGTGGCCGAGCCGAATGGCCCACGAGGACGAGCCACGGACACCGGAGCCCGCGGTGGCGGGCAGCGGGGTGTCGGGCGGCGGGTCCTCGCCGAACGAGCCCGAAGGGTCCTAGCCTGAGGGTGTGCGCGGCGAACCGGCCACGCTGTTTCTCAGCGGCGACGTGATGCTCGGCCGCGGTGTCGACCAGATCCTTCCGCACCCCGGTGACCCGACGCTGCCGGAGATCTGGCTCCGGGACGCCCGCGCCTACGTCGAGCTCGCGGAGGCGGCGAACGGCCCGATTCCACGGCCCGCAGACTTCACCTGGCCCTGGGGCGACGCCCTGCCGGTGCTGGACGAGGCCGCGCCCGACGCGCGGATCATCAATCTGGAAACCAGCGTGACGCAGCACGACGAGATCGCACCCGGCAAGGAAGTCCACTACCGGATGCACCCGGCCAACCTGCCCTGCCTGGCCGCCGCCCGTCCTGACGTGTGCGTACTGGCCAACAACCACGTCCTGGACTACGGCCGCCGCGGGCTGGAGGAGACACTTGACGCGCTGAACGCCGCCGGGCTGCGTACGGCGGGCGCGGGACGCAGCTCCGGCGAGGCCCGGCGCCCCGCGATCGTCCCGGCGGGACACGGCCGGCGTGTCCTGGTCTTCTCCTTCGGGATGGCATCGAGCGGCATTCCGCGGAGCTGGGCCGCCACCGACGACCGGAGCGGGATCGACTTCGCGGCCCCCTCGCTCACCACCGCGGCCGACGTGGCCGCACGGGTACGGCAGGCCAGACAACCGGGCGACATCACGGTCGCCTCGATCCACTGGGGTTCCAACTGGGGCTACGACGTCCCGCGCGACCAGATCCGCTTCGCCCACGCACTCGTCGACGGCGGAGTGGATGTCGTGCACGGGCACTCCTCGCACCACCCCAGGCCGCTGGAGGTGTACGGCGGGAAGCTCATCGTCTACGGCTGCGGCGACCTGATCGACGACTACGAGGGCATCGGCGGCCACGAGCAGTACCGGGACGACCTGCGGCTCCTGTACTTCGTCTCGCTGGACCCCGGGACCGGCAGGCTCCACGACGTACGCATCACACCGATGCAGGCCCGGCGGATGCGTCTGCGGCACGCCTCGCCCGAGGACGCACGGTGGCTGCACGGCGTCCTCGACCGGATCAGCCACCGCTTCGGCTCCCGCGTCGAGTCCGGGCCGGACGGCACCCTCGTCGTCCGGCCGTCCCGGGAATGAGCGGCCCGCCATCCGCCACAGACGGTCCACACCCGCTCCACCGCCGCACCGTGACCGCGGAACCGGCCCCCTGAGGGCAAGTCCTTCGCCCGAGCGCCATCACAAGAGAATCACATCGGTTCGTCCCCTCTGCTCACTTCGGTGGGCGCCATCTAGAGTCACGCCAGCCGCCGTGCCAGTGGACCGAGCTTCGGCCCGACAGCGCGGTCAAGCGCCTCGAAGGGGAAGGACCGAACGTGCGCAACCGATCTCTCATAGCTGTCACCGCCGCGCTCGCCGCCGGAGCACTCTCGCTCACAGCGTGCGGCTCCCGTGACACAGGCAAGGCCAACGACGCCGCCGGCGACGGTTCCACCGTCGTCACCATCGGTTTCGACGCGCCGTTGACCGGGGAGCTCTCCGCTCTCGGCCTCGGCATGAAGAACTCGGTCGACCTCGCCGTCAAGCAGGCCAACAAGAACAAGGAGGTGCCGGGCGTCACCTTCAAGATCGTGGCTCTCGACGACCAGGCACAGCCCTCCTCCGGCCAGCAGAACGCAACCAAGCTCGTCGCCGACAAGAGCGTCCTCGGCGTCGTCGGCCCGCTGAACTCCTCCGTGGCCCAGTCCATGCAGAAGGTCTTCGACGCAGCCCAGGTGGTGGAGGTCTCGGTCAACACCAACCCCGCCCTCACCCAGGGCGACAAGTGGGACACCGGGAAGAAGATCCGGCCGTTCAAGTCGTACTTCCGGACCGCGACCACGGACGCCATCCAGGGCCCGTTCGCCGCCGAGTACCTGTACAACACGGCCAAGAAGAAGAAGGTCTACGTCGTCGACGACAAGAAGACCTACGGTGCCGGCCTGGCAGCGACCTTCTCCGCCCACTTCAAGAAGCTCGGCGGCGAGGTCGTCGGCACCGAGCACGTCAACCCGGAGGCCAAGGACTTCGGCTCCGTGGCCACCAAGATCAAGAACTCGGGCGCGGACGTCGTCTACTACGGCGGTGAGTACCCCGTGGCCGGCCCGCTCAGCGCGCAGGTCAAGAAGTCGGGTGCCGCGATCCCGCTCATCGGTGGCGACGCGATCTACAGCGACGAGTACGTCAAGCTCACCGGCGACCGCGGCGAAGGCGACATGGCCACCTCCGTCGGCGCACCTGTCGAGGACCTGCCCTCCGCCAAGAAGTTCATCGAGGACTACAAGGCCGCCGGGTACAAAGAGGCGTACGGAGCCTACGGCGGCTTCTCCTACGACTCGGCCTGGGCCATCATCCAGGCGGTCAAGGCCGTGGCCAAGGACGGCAAGCTGCCCTCCGACGCCCGCGCCAGCGTCACCGAGGCCCTGCAGAGGGTCTCCTTCGACGGAGTCATGGGCAAGGTCTCCTTCGACGAATACGGCGACGCCACCAACAAGCAGCTCACCGTCTACGAGGTCGCGGGCGCTACCTGGAAGGCG
Source organism: Streptomyces sp. NBC_00885 (assembly GCF_045207475.1). Lineage (NCBI taxonomy): Bacteria > Bacillati > Actinomycetota > Actinomycetes > Kitasatosporales > Streptomycetaceae > Streptomyces > Streptomyces sp. NBC_00885. Next base: position 7,268,904 of record NZ_CP108796.1, on the reverse strand, counting down.
GTCACCACCGGCACGTTCGGAGGCTGACCGACCGCGATCATCCAGCGCAGCGTCGTGACGGGGCCGGGCTGCTCCCTTCTTCACGGAGGGAGCAGCCCGGCCTCGCCGTTGTAGGTTCTCATCTTTCATGGCCACCGTCGAAGCCCTGACCTGCTGGTCCGTGGTTGTCTCGTGTAGTGATCGTCCCTGTTTTGTCTCACAATCTTGAGCAACCGCTCGGGATCGGGATGCTGGGCTGGTCATGAGGATCCGTGGCTCCTCGTGCGACAAAAGACAGGGTCTGGGCGTTCTATGCTCCACCCCTGACGCGCCGCATCGGCCGGGGAAGGCGCAACGCTGTACGCTGCGGAATTCGACCATCACGAAGGGCCCGTGCCGGCCTCCTCGACAGTCGGCTGGGCCGCGCCCCCGCACAGGCAACTACGCGGCGTCGTCTGGCGGGTCCATCAATACTGGGGAGCGCGCCGGCTACGCGGCGACCGTCGGCCCGCCTGCCTGTACTGGTCCTTCATCGACGAGCCCGCGGCCAAGGAGCAACGACAGGCCCTGCCCCACTGGGACTTCGAGGCGCTCCCGAGGACCCGGAGGGCCGCTACGCTCCTCAACGAGCGCGACCGAGCCCTGGACGGCTCTCGAGCTGACAGTCCATATCTGTGTCTGCGTCCCGTCGAGCGGATCAACATCGTCAGCTGGGACGGCTACGCCAACTACCTGTGGGAGAAGCACGAGCGGGAGGCGGAGGACAAGCAGGCGTTCGATCGTCGCCTGCTGGAGTGGGTCGACATCAATGCCCGCCTGACCGCCCTCGGGCTCGCGACCGCCGAGCCTGTCGAGATCGCGCACCGGGCAGCAGTGCCACTGGAAACCGTGAAGGCACTGATCAACCTCGCGCAGGCCGCAGCCGAGAAGTGACCGTGCCTCCGTTCTGAGCCGGTTTCCAGCGGTACACCGGCTCGCTCTCGACGCCCCGATCTAGGACGTAGCTCCTGGACCGAACCCAGCGCCCGATCGCGTCTTTATCTCAGCTGCGAATCTGGCTCGACAGATCGCCCCCGCTCCAGTTCCCGGACGAGACTGACGGTCAGTGCTGATCGCCGTCAGCGCATTAGCCTCGGTGTACTGAGTCGGACCGGCAGCATGCCGGTTAAAGGTCCCAGGCACTGGGCGGCTGTCGTAGAAGTCCTCGCAGGCCTTCGCGAACGGTGCAAAGACGCACGCCTGTCGGAACGCGAGGACAGTGAGCCCTTTCCAACCTGGCTGATTGGCAGGTGAGTCCCCCGACGCGGCGAACTCCTCGAAGTTCTTCCACCTGCACACGGGGACGATACCCCGTGGCGTTCCGGGCGGAGCTGCGCTGACTATCGCGCGACCCCACCCGTTCCCCTGCCTTCGGCGGCCTCAACCCCCTATGATCTAGGGACCTTTACGGGTGGGGAAGTTGTCCTCGTGGTGTCGGCTCGGGGGGCCTGATGGATCCGGCCAGTATCGGTACGACCGCCCGAATCGCCTCGTCGGTGGCGCGACCAATCATCGCCCGACTCTTCGTCAAGGAGAGCCACGGCGCGGGGCTCGTCGACGAACCGGTCCGGGTGTCACGGTTGGTGAGGTGGGGCGGCGAGAAACGCAGCCTGAACGGGCTCGACATGTGGAAGATCGCCAGGGAACTGGTGAAGGCGGCCGTCGAGGCGAACCCGCACGAACCCCCGGTGGCGTCCGACGAACGCGAAGCCCTTGCAGACACCCTGGCCGCGACACTCAGCGCGCTCGGCGAGCTGGACATGGACGACGTCCAGGCGGTCCGTCTTGGCCACGCGGAGCTGTCACGCCGCCTGACCGCCGCACGCCCGGACGCCACCCGTGACCTGTCCGGCGACGCCACCGCCCTCCACAACAGCCTGCTGGATCTGAGCTGTCTGCACATCCTGCACTTCTTCACCCAACGCTCGACCTTCGTCGCCAACGCCCAGGTCGCTCAGACCCGCATGCTTGACGAGATGCTGCGCCTGGTGGACGCCTTGGTGGACCGGATTCCGCGGCCTGGCAGCGCGGACGAGGAGTTCGAGACCCGCTATCTGGCATATATCGAACGCAAGTACGGGAAGCTCAACATCTTCGGCCTCGACCTGAGCAACCCCAGCCGGGCCCGCTGGCCGATGGACACCGCTTACCTGAACCTGGAACTGGCCTCGCAGCGCGACGGCGGCTCGCCGTCCGCCAACCGCCGCCGGGTCGAGGAAGCCCTCTCCGGCTGCAACCGGGCGATGCTGCGCGGCCTTGCGGGATCGGGCAAGACCAGCCTGCTGCAGTGGCTGGCCGTCTCCGCCGCGCAGAACTCCTTCCCCGACGAGCTGGCGGCCCTGCGCGGCCGCGTCCCGTTCATGCTCCCGCTGCGCGCGCTCGCCCAGGACCCGGGGCTGCCGCGCCCCGAGCAGTTCCTCGGCGCGGCAGGCAACATCCTGCACGGATTACAGCCCGAGCACTGGGCCGACCGGGTGCTGGGCAGCGGCCGAGGCATGGTGCTGATCGACGGCGTGGACGAGGTCTCCGAGAGTGAACGGCCGGTCGTCCGACGCTGGTTGCTCGACCTCGTCCACCTATACCCGGAAACCTTCTTCCTCGTCACTTCCCGACCGTCCGCCGTGGACGCTCACTGGCTGACGGAGGTCGACTTCGCCGAGTTCAATCTGCTCCCGATGAATCGCCACGACGTCGACCGGTTCGTCCGCCGGTGGCATGATGCCGTCCTGACCACGGTCGACGAACCCGATGAACGGCAAGCGATCGAACAGTGCCGGGACGCCCTGCGGACCACCCTCAGGCAGAAGCACGACCTGTACCGGCTGGCCACCAACCCCCTGATGTGCGCGCTCATCTGCGCCCTGCACCGCGACCGGCTCACCCATCTCCCCGAGCGCCGCATGGAGCTGTACGCCGCCGCGCTCACCATGCTGCTCGTGCGCCGTGATAAGGAGCGCGAGATTCCCGTACCGGACGGGCTCGCACCCACGGAGGAGGCACAGGTCCAGCTGCTCCAGCGGATCGCGTACTGGCTGATCCGCAACGGACGCTCCGAGGCGGCCCAGGCCACCGCGGTACGCATCATCCGCGAGAAGCTCCCGGCCATGCCGCACATGGCGCCGCCCGACCGCGCCGAAGACGTCTTCCACTACCTGCTGCTGCGCAGCGGACTGCTGCGGGAGCCTTCGGTAGGCACCGTGGACTTCATCCACCGCACATTCCAGGACTACCTCGGGGCCAAGGCCGCCGTCGAGGCCGAGGACCTCGACCTGCTGGCCGAGTCCGGCCGTGATGACCAGTGGGAGGATGTGATCCGACTCGCCATTGGCCACGCCCGAGACGGTGAACGCGCCTACCTTCTCCGCAAGTTGGTCGAGCTAGGCGACCAGAGCGTCGACCCGCGGCTTCGCCGCCGCTACCACCTACTCGCTGCCGCCGCCCTCGAACACGCCACGACCCTCGACCCGGCCGCCCGCGCCGCGGTGTCCCTTAGAGCATCCGCCCTGATTCCCCCCGACACCCCGGCGGACGCGGAAGAGCTGGCCACCGCCGGCGACATCGTCCTTGACCTGCTGCCCGGCCCCGAGGAGCTGACGCCGGAGCAGGCCCGGGCAACGGTGATGACCATCGCCCGCATCGGCGGGGAGGCCGCACTGGACCAGCTGGCCCGCTTCAAGCGCGTCCCCGACCGCGACGTACGGCAGGAAGTCGCCATGTCCTGGCCGTACTTCGACGCCCGCTCCTTCGCCGAGGCGGTCCTGGCCGGGCTGCCGGTGGACGACCTGACGCTGCACCTGTCTGGCCCGGAGCAGATCGCCTGCCTCGATGTGCTCGACCGGGTCCCGCACCTCTCCCTGAGAGGCCAGATGCTGACGGCCGACCTCGTCGACGCCCTGGCCCGGCTGAAGGTCCACTCCCTGTCGATCGCACCCTCCAGCGCGGTGTCGTTCACTCTGCCCTCACTGGCGCCGCTGACCAGGCTACGTCGGCTCGCCGTCGAGTCCTGCGACGTCATCACAGACCTGGCCGCGCTCGGCGAGAGCCCGGCCGAGGAACTCGCCCTGCGTCGGCTGCCGGACGGGGCGGACCTCACCTTCCTTGCCCGGGCCTCTAACTTGAGGTCCCTGACTCTGTCCTCCCCGCAGGGCATCCCGCTCCCCGAGGTGCCGCTCTCCCACGTCACCTCACTCGACATGGACGGCGTCCTGACGGGCTCACAGGTCCCGGACTTCGCCGAAGCGTTCCCCTCGCTCACCTCCCTGTCCCTTCGACTGACCTGCCAGAGCTACCAGGCGGCCGTCGACCTTTCCCTGCTGCGGAACGTGCTGCGCGGACAGGTCAACGTCACGCTGGTGGATGCCGGCAAGGTCCACGGCCTGGATACCCTCCCCACCGACCGGGTCTCGGTACGGCACGAAGGACGGGCCAGGCCCGAGGGCCGGACCGGCCTCCTGCGACGCTTCCGCGGATAGCGGGCCGGTGCTGCGCGGACCGGAACCGGCCACAACCTCATGGTCTGTGAAGGCTTTTCCAACCTCACGCTCCGACTGGCTGACTACCTGCAACAGCACATAACCCGCGCCCGCCACTTCTCACCCCCGCTCAATTCACGGCAGATTCCGGTCGCATCCGCGTGTCCTGCAAGCACTCCTCGAGCTCGGTAGCGGTGGATCACTTTCTAGGTCAGGTGTGCGTAAGCGCGACCGCAGCAGAGTAGCGGTGAGCAGGACCGGCCACCCGACTCCGTCGCAGCGTCCGCGCTCCATCAGCGCTGGATCCACCACAGGATGCCCGCAACAAGCGCGGACCCCGCCGCTGAGGCGCCGCCGCGAACCAGGCCAAGGACAGCAGTGCGGGCAAGCCGGCGCACGCTCCGCTTCGTACTCGGGTTCCTGTCCGTGGAATCGCAATTCATGGTGGCTCCCTCAATTGCTTGTCTCGACTTGGAGTGAGATCGAGCCTGCAAGCGGGGCGAGGCACCCGTCCCAAGTAGCGGGCACAGCGGGCACATTGGCCTTACTCTGCCGGTCAGGGTTGCGCCCGCTGGTCCCGCTCCGGGACGTTCGGCCAGCGGGCAGCTTCTTGAGGGGGACACGTTGAACGAGCAGGGACGCGCGCTATACGACCAGCTGCGCGCCTTGGAGAAGCGGGCCGAGACATCTCGTCTTCGGGCGGGTAAACCATACTCGCGACGCGAGACAGAGCAGGCCCTGAAGATTGCGCCGTTCCGGATTGAGCTGAGTGCACAGAGGATCAGCGACTGGATCCCGGACGACCTGGCAGGGGCCAAAGTCCCCAGTCCCGCTAGCAGCGAGAAAGTGTGGGCACTTGTTCGGCTGTGGAGCCTCTGAGCGGGCGAGGAGCCGCACGAGGGAAACTGGAGCACACTGCTGGAGCGGGCCCAGTCCGCACGCATCCAGCGCACGGCGAGTTCCGCTCCAGGCCGCCCGATATCTCTGTTTTCGGATCCCTTCGCACTCGAGGTTCACAGGGCGATCGGCGCTGAGCCGGAGGAAACGAATGGACGGTCGTCACTCCCCACCTATGTCCCGCGAGCACACGATGTGCGGCTGGGCTCAGTCGTGCGGGAGGCCGCTGGCGGCATCAGCCGAGTGGTGGTGCTGGTGGGCGGCTCTTCGACGGGGAAGACGCGCGCCTGCTGGGAAGCTCTGGCTCTTGTCCCCGATGGCTGGCGGCTGTGGCACCCGATCGATCCGTGCCGGCCCGACGCCGCGCTCGCGGAGATGCAGGACATTGGTCCGCGCACAGTCGTCTGGCTGAACGAAGCCCAGCACTATCTCCTGACCCCGGCTGCCGGTGTGGGTGAGAGGGTGGCTGCAGGCTTGCGCGAGCTGCTCCGTGATCCAGACCGCAAGCCGGTTCTCGTGCTGGGAACCATCTGGCCCGAGTATTGGGCCACGCTCACCGCAGTCCCCGACCCGAACGACTTGGAGAGCTCGGATCCGCACAACCAGGCTCGGGAACTACTGGCAAACCACGAACTACGAGTCCCGTCGGCATTCTCCGACGAGAACGACGTCAAGGCTCTACGCGTCGCTGCCCTATCAGACCCACGCCTCGCTCACGCCGTCGAACGGGCCGAAGAGGGCCAGATCACGCAGTACCTGGCTGGTGGTCCCGCCCTGTTGGAGCGATATCACACCGCTCCGGCACCGACGCGGGCCGTCATCAAAGCGGCGATCGATGCCCGTCGGCTGGGTCTAGGCCCAGCTCTGCCGCAGGCACTGCTGGAGGTGGCCGCGGAGGGCTACCTCAGTGACGCTCAGTGGAGTCAACTTCCGGAGAGCTGGTTCGAGGAGGCTCTCGCCTCCGCCTGCCGCCCGGTAAGGGGCGCTCAGGGAGCGCTGACCCGATTACGCGCACGCCACGGCGAGGAATCCCCGGCTCGCCCCCACTACCGGCTCGCCGACTATCTGGAACAGTACGGGCGTCGCACCCGGTCTCATGTGTACCCGCCCACCGCTCTGTGGCTGGCGTCGATCGACCACGCCCCGTCCTCGAAGCACGCCGGGCTGGCCCAGAGCGCCGAGCAATTCGACCTACACCGCATCGCCTACACTTTCTATCGCACCTTGGCCTCCACCGGCGACACGGATGCGCTGGATGCGCTCGTGCAGCTCCTGTCGTCCATGGGGCGCATCGACGAGGCCCTGGCCTGGTACAAGCACTCCGCCGAGGCTGGCCACAGCGTGGACATCCGCACCATCGGCGACAGATTGAGCAGTTGGTTGGGATCCCCTGACGAAGCGGTCTTCTGGTACCAGCACAAGGTGTCTGAAGGCGACATCAGTTTCCTGCCCGAACTGGTCCAATTGCTGGCCCGCCTAGGGCGTACAGACGAGGCCGTCGCATGGAATCGGAGGGTCGCCGAGCTCGGCGAGGCTGTCCACCCCCGAGTGATGGCTAGCCACGCGGCGGTCGAGGGCCGTACCGAGGATGCCCTCGTCTGGTACCAGCATGCGGCAGAGGCCGGTGACAGCTCCGCGCTCAGAGGGGTGGCGGTCATGATGGTGCGCCTCGGACGCGTTCACGAAGCGCTTGAGCTACTCCTCAAACGGGCTGACGCCGGCGATGTCTTCGCGATGGGAGAGGCTGGCTGGCTGTTGACGGAGCTCGAACGCCCCCAGGACGCCATCACTTGGTACAAGCGCGCGGTGGAGGAAGGAGATGCCTTCGCGTATCGAGGAGTAGCCAGATCACTGGCAATGCTGGGGCGCGCCGACGAGGCCACTCGCTGGTACCACCGTGGGTCTCAGGAGGCGGGGGACCCGTACGCGTTCCTTGAGGCGCAGCAGCTCGGGGATCCGGCGCCGCCTGCGGAGGGGGATGCACTCTGCGCCTGGCGGGACGTGAGCTTCTACCACACACCCCCGGACGCCGCGTGGCTGTTGGCCGTGGAGCGCGGCACCCACGCGCGGCCCCAAGTCTCCGCACTTCCGGTGGGCGACGACATCCTTCGAACCCTGCTGCAGCTCTGCGAAGCAGGACACCAAGGAGGCACCTTTGGCGTGTTACGCACGGTCGGCGGCGACTGTTACCGACCTGGGTGGCTCGATGAGACGCTGACGCTGCTCCGGAAGCACAGGCTCATCAACCAAGCAGCGGCCTGGTGTCGGTCGCAGGCCGCCTCGGGCTCCCCGACGGGCGACTGGTGGGGCACGGCTCACCTTCTGCTCAAAGAGGACGGCCAGACCGGCTCAGCTGAGCAGTTGCGACGATACGGCTGGACCCCAGAGAGTGATGTCGCGCAGCCTTGGGAGTCACCGCCGCCCGTGGCGACCGCCCCCCAAGATCCCGCTACGGGTCCACCATCCCGAAGAACAAGCAGGAGACAAGGGCGCTCGGGCAAGACCAGTCCCACATAACGACACCAGCATCCCGACGGCGTCGAGGCCAAGTGAGACGTCTTCTAAACACCTCTATCGGTAGCAAACGCTCCCCCGTCCTGGCGGTGAACCTGTTGCGAGCCCACATCAGCAGCGGAGCTGCCGGAAACAGATGAAGGCGCATGCGATACCGACGAAGCCACATGGGGTCTCGATCTTCGCTTCTACCTGCGACAGACGGGGCTTAAGGTCCTGCTGATCTGTCGACACCACCGCGACGCCGACCGGCCAGTGGCCACAACAGCGTTGCTGCCCCACTTTGTCTCGGTACCATGGCCAATTGGCTAGGCATTGGGTAATGAAGATGAAAATTGGTCACTCAATTTGAGGCGCTGACGGCGGCGGGCCGGCGGGCGGATGCCTAGCCGGGCTCCGCGGCCGCTCGGGGCTATCACTAGCCCCTCCGTAGTCTCCTCGCACAGGGTCTACGCAGCCTTGGGCTTCGGCGGCGCGGCGGTCGGCGGGGAGGCGGCCCGTCTCGTCTCAGGCCGTACGGCGCAACAGCGCGAGGTACATCGCGTCCGTGCCGTGCAGATGCGGCCACAGCTGCACATCGGGCCCGTCACCCAGCGCGGGAACCCCTGGCATCAGAGGCCTCGCGTCCACCAATTCGGCCTCCACGGCCTCGCCGCCGCGGCCCTTGAGTACGTCGTCCACGACCACCCGGGTCTCCGCAAGGTGCGGCGAGCAGGTGGCGTATCCGACCACTCCCCCGACCCGTACGGCCTTCAACGCCTCGCGCAGCAGCCCGCGTTGGAGCGGCGCGAAACCCTCCAGGTCTTCGGGACGGCGACGCCAGCGGGCCTCGGGACGGCGGCGCAGCGCGCCGAGGCCGGTGCACGGGACGTCGACGAGTACACGGTCGAAGGAGCCCTCACGCCACGGCGGACGCGTGCCGTCCGCGGCGATGACCTGGTACGGGCCCGGGTTTCCGGCGAGCGCCCGCTCGACCAGACGGGCGCGGTGCGGCTGCTTCTCGGAGGCCAGGAGCGATGCTCCCCGCTGCGCGGCGAGCGCGCCCAGCAGCGCCGCCTTGCCGCCGGGTCCCGCGCAGCCGTCGAGCCAGCGCGCGTCGGGTCCGTCCAGCGGCGCGTTGGCGAGGGCGATCGCGACGAGCTGGCTGCCCTCGTCCTGGACGCCGGCCCGGCCGTCGCGTACGGCCTCGATGGCGCCGGGTTCGCCGCCCTCGGCCAGCCGCACGGCGTACGGCGACCAGCGCCCCGGCAGAGCGGACTCCTCGCCCAGCACATCGAACAGTTCACCGGTGGTGGAGCGGCCGGGCCGGGCGACGAGGGTCACCTCGGGCCGCTCGTTGTCGGCCTCCAGCAGGTCCTCGATCCCGGCGCGGGGGCCGCCCAGCGAGTCCCACAGCGCGGAGACGACCCACCGCGGATGCGAATGCACCACGGCCAGGTGGTCCTCCGCGTCGTCCTCGTACGGCGGGGCGACCCGTTCGAGCCAGGTGTCCAGATCGTCCTGCGAGATCTTGCGCAGCACGGCGTTGACGAACCTGGCCCGTCCGTCGCCGAGCACCACGCGCGCCAGCTCCACGCTCGCGGAGACCGCCGCATGCGTGGGGATCCGCGTCCCGAGCAGCTGGTGGGCGCCGAGCGCCAGCACGTCGAGCACGGGCGGGTCGACCTCGCGCAGCGGCCGGTCGATGCACGCCGAGATGATCGCGTCGTACGTGCCCTGGCGGCGCAGCGTCCCGTACACGAGCTCGGTGGCAAGCGCCGCGTCGCGCCCGTCGAAGTCGTCCTTCTCCCGGGCCTTCTTCAGCAGGGGCGGCAGGACCAGGTTGGCGTAGGCGTCCCTCTCGTCAACGGCCCTGAGCGCCTCGAAGGCGAGGATCCGCACGGGATCCTTCTTGGGGCGGCGGTACGGCTTCGGGGGACGGCGATGTGCCTGCTCGTTCAAAGGTGCTCCGCGATCGAAAGGGTCGAACGCCCTCAGCCTACGTCCGCCGCGCCCACGCTCCCGCCCGGCGCTACGCGCCGACTCCTTCTCCCGGGGCGATACGCACCCCGCGCGCCCAGTCGGCCGCGCGCATCGGCTTCTTGCCCTGGGGCTGGACCCAGAGCAGTTCGACGGCGTGCGATCCAGTGCCCACGTACACATTGTTCTTGCCGGCCGAGAGGTCGCCGGGCTTGAGCGCTGTGTGGTCCGGCACCAGTGCCACGTGGATCAGCTTGAGCCGCTCCCCGCGGAAGAGGGTCCACGCGCCGGGCGCCGGGGTGCAGCCGCGGACGAGGCGGTCGACGCGCAGCGCCGGGGCCCTGAAGTCCACATGCGCGTTCTCGACGGTGATCTTCGGCGCGAGCGAGATGCCCTCGGCCGGCTGCGGCACGGCCTGCAGGGTGCCGTCCTCGATCCCGTCCATGGTGGCGGCGAGCAGCCCGGCGCCCGCGAAGGCGAGCCGGGTGAGCAGGTCGCCGCTGGTGTCGGTGGGCCGTACATGCTCGGTGATCACGCCGTAGACCGGCCCGGAGTCGAGGCCTTCCTCGATCAGGAAGGTCGAAGCGCCGGTCATCTCGTCCCCCGCGAGGATCGCGTGCTGGACGGGTGCGGCTCCGCGCCAGGCGGGCAGCAGCGAGAAGTGCAGATTGACCCAGCCACGGGCGGGCACGTCGAGGGCCACCTTGGGCAGCAGCGCGCCGTAGGCGACGACCGGGCAGCAGTCGGGCGCGATCTCGCGCAGCCGCTCGAGGAACGCCTCGTCGCGCGGCCTGGCCGGCTTCAGCACCTCGATCCCGGCCTCCTCGGCACGCTGGGCGACCGGGCTGGCCACCAGACGGCGACCGCGCCCCGCGGGTGCGTCGGGCCGGGTGACGACGGCGGCCACTTCATGCCGGTGGGAGGCGATCAGGGCGTCCAGGGCGGGTACGGCGACCTCGGGGGTGCCTGCGAAGACGAGCTTCATCGGTGGCTGACTGCCTCTCAGGCTGATGCGTGCTGGCAACTACTCGTCCGTGCGGTGACGAGCAGCACACCAGTCTATGGGGCAGCGCTGCAGGGGGCGTACGGGCGGCCGTGCGCCCCGCGCACATACGCATACGCCCCTGCCCCGTGACCACATCGCCGGGTGGAGCGTTGGTCAAGAGAGATTGACCGAAGCGGGCCGCCCCGGATGCGGCCCGGCCCCTTTTCAACGCCGGTTCGAGAGGCTTGTCAATGGCCGACCACGCAACCCACGACGCCCAAGCCCGGGCAAGTCTGCACCTGTTGGTGCGTGACATCGAGCGGGTCCGCCGGCAGGTGGACGCCTTGCGCACGCTCACCGCCCAGCTGGGCAATGTCTACCGCCCGCGCCGCTCAGGCCCCTCCACGGGCTTCGTCGTCTACGGCAGAGCCCCGGCCCCGACCGTCCGTCTGGCGCAGGAGCTGCGGGACAGCGTCGAGACGCTGGTGACCGCGGCGGTGGACTTCGACCGTTCGCTGGGCTTCTCGTGGGACGCGGTCGGCTCGGCCCTCGGAGTGACCAAGCAGGCGGTGCACCGCCGGTACGGAGCACGGCGGGCCCCGCAGCAGGCGGGCGCCGCTGATGTGGACCACGGCGGGGAGACGGCCCCAACCCGCACGCTGCCGGTGGGCCCCAGCCTGTCGGCCGTCCCGGCAGCCCGCGCGATGCCGCCGCAGCCGGCGGCCCCCAGCCAATCCCACCGCGAGGAGGCTCGCCCGAGCGCCTTCCCCGGCCCGCGCAACGGCTGACCTCCCGCCCGGCTGCCCCTGCCCCGACGGGTGGGGGCAGTCGCTTGCCGTACGGACCGGCGCACCCTCAGCCGATGTCCGGCGGGTCGACCCTGATCCGTACCTGCTCGGTGCCCCCGCGGGCCATCCGGGCCGCCTGGGCCGACTTCAGCGCCGCGGCCAGTGCCGCTCCGCTGCCCGGCGGCACCCTGAGCAGCACCCGCTCCCATGTCTCGCCCACCGGGGGATCACCCGGCCTGCGGGGCCTGCCCGGGTCCGTGACCCGGATCGGCACGGGGCCCAACACCTCCGTGTCGCCCGGCAGTTCGGCACTCGCCACAAAGGCGGCGACCGCCTCCGTCCGGCCCGACACCGCCGCCATCCGCGACACCGGCGGGAACCCGAGCTCCGCCCGTTCGGCCAGCTCGCGCTGTGCGTGCCCGACCGGGTCCCAGCGCACCAGCGCCTGTACGGGACGCAGCGTCGGCTCGGCGACCACCACCACCGTGCCCCCCTCGCTCTGCCCGCGTACCAGCGAGGCCGCGTCTGTCCAGCGCCGCAGCGCGTCCTCACCCGCCCGCAGATCGGGCCGCCCCAGCATCGCCCAGCCGTCGAGCAGCAGCGCCGCCGCGTATCCGCCCTCGGCGACGGGCTCCGCACCGGGGGTGCTCACCACGAGCGCGGGCCGATCGGGCACGCTGTCCAGCACATGGTCGCGGCCAGATGTGCGCACCTGGACGGCGGGGAAGGCGCGGCCCAGCTCCTCCGCCGTGCGCCGGGCGCCCACAATCCGGGCGCGCAGTCTCGTACTGCCGCACTCGACGCAGTGCCAGTCGGGCGCTCCGCGCCCGCACCAGCCGCACTTCAGATCCCGCTCGTCCGGCGCCTCCAGCGGGCCGGCGCAGTGACGGCAGCGGGCGGGCGTACGGCACCGCTCGCAGGCGAGCCGGGGCACATAGCCGCGCCTGGGCACCTGGACCAGCACCGGTCCGCTCTTCAGCCCCTCCCGCACGGTCTGCCAGGCCAGACTCGGCAGCCGTGCCACCCTTGCCGCCTCGTCGCGTGCCAGTTCGCCGTCCCCGACCGTACGCACGAGGGGCGCGGCCCTGCGCACCTGCTCGCGGTCGGCGATCAGCGGCAGCGCCCAGCCGCTCTCCACGAGCTGGGCCGCCTCCACCGTGCAGCTCGTACTGCCCAGCAGGAAGCCGCACCTGTCGTGGGCGGCCCGCAGCTCCAGTACCTCGCGCACATGCGGGAACGGCGCGTTCTCATCGCTGTGGCTGGAGTCGCCGTCGTCCCAGATCGCGACCAGGCCGAGGTTCTGTACGGGGGCGAACATCGCCGCCCGGGTGCCGACGACGGCGCGCACGGACCCGCGTCGCACGGCGAGCCACTGCCGGTAGCGCTTCTCGGGGCCGGACTCGGCGGTGAGCAGGGCGTGGCGCCCCTCCCCCAGCAGCGCGGTGAGCGCGGCGTCGACCCTCGCGGCGCGCCTCCCGTCGGGCACGACGACCAGCGCGCCCCGCTCCGAGGCGAGCGTCGCGGCGACGGCCCGCGCGAGCTCGTCCGGCCACTGGGGTCCGGGCAGGGCGGTCCACACCGCCCGTGGCGCACCGCCGGTCGCGAGCGCCTCCAAAAACGCCGCCCCCCGGCCGTACCGCACCCAGCTCCCGGGCTCCGGCGCACCGGGCGGCGACAGCGGCTCCGGGGAGGGCTTCGCCTCGGCCCGTCCGTTCCTCGGCGGAACGGCGAGCTGCAGCACATCCGCCAGGCTCCCCGCGTAGCGATCGGCGACCGCACGCGCCAGGGCGAGCATCTGAGGGCTGAGCACCGGCTCGGGCGAGACCACATAGGCGAGCGCGGCCAGCGCTCCCCCGTAGTCCGACTCGGCACGCCGCTCGATGAGGAACCCGTCGATCAGGCCGCCCCCTTCGCGCCGTCCTTCCCGCACGCGGTGCGCCCCGGCCCCGAACCTCACACGCACCCGCACCCCGGGCTGCGCTTCCGCGTCCAGCTCTTCGGGCACGGCGTAGTCGAAGTACTGATCGAGATGCAGCACGCCCTTGTTGACCATCACCCGCGCCACGGGCAATTCCTTGGCGAGCGCGGCCCCTCGCCAGGTCCGCGGCTTCGCCTTGGGCACCTTGGCCTTGCGCACCGTCTCCCGAATGAGCGCAAGCTGCTCCGGCCCACCGGCGGCGGGCTCTTCGGGCTGCTTGTTGTCGCTGCTCACAGCCAAATTCCTACCAGACGTCACTGACAGTGCGACCGGGACCGGCACTGCCACCAGGACGCACGACGGCCCCGGACCGTCACGGTCCGGGGCCGTCAGGCATGCTCCTCGCTTACAGGCCCGCGGCGTTGCGCAGCGCGTCCACGCGGTCCGTGCGCTCCCACGTGAAGTCCGTCAGCTCACGGCCGAAGTGGCCGTACGCCGCGGTCTGCGCGTAGATCGGGCGCAGCAGGTCCAGGTCGCGGATGATCGCCGCCGGACGCAGGTCGAAGACCTCTCCGATGGCCTGCTCGATCTTGTCGACGTCGACCGCCGCGGTGCCGAAGGTCTCGACAAAGAGGCCCACCGGCTCGGCCTTGCCGATCGCGTACGCGACCTGGACCTCGCAGCGCGCCGCGAGGCCGGCGGCCACGACGTTCTTCGCGACCCAGCGCATCGCGTACGCCGCCGAGCGGTCCACCTTCGACGGGTCCTTGCCGGAGAAGGCGCCGCCGCCGTGGCGGGCCATGCCGCCGTAGGTGTCGATGATGATCTTGCGGCCGGTGAGGCCGGCGTCGCCCATCGGGCCGCCGATCTCGAAGCGGCCGGTCGGGTTGACCAGCAGGCGGTAGCCGTCGGTGTCCAGCTTGATGCCGTCTTCGACGAGCTGCTTGAGCACGTGCTCGACGACGAACTCGCGGATGTCGGGCGCGAGCAGCGAGTCGAGGTCGATGTCCGACGCGTGCTGCGAGGAGACGACCACGGTGTCCAGGCGCACGGCCTTGTCGCCGTCGTACTCGATGGTGACCTGGGTCTTGCCGTCGGGGCGCAGGTAGGGGATGGTCCCGTTCTTGCGGACCTCGGACAGACGGCGCGAGAGCCGGTGTGCCACGTAGATCGGCAGCGGCATCAGCTCGGGGGTCTCGTCGCAGGCATAGCCGAACATCAGGCCCTGGTCGCCGGCGCCCTGCTTGTCGAGCTCGTCCTCGTCGCCCTCGACACGCTTCTCGTACGCGGTGTCGACGCCCTGCGCGATGTCCGGCGACTGTGCGCCGATGGAGACCGAGACGCCGCAGGACGCGCCGTCGAAGCCCTTCTTCGAGGAGTCGTAACCGATCTCGAGGATCTTGTTGCGCACCAGCGTGGGGATGTCGGCGTACGCCTTGGTGGTCACCTCGCCGGCGACATGCACCAGACCGGTGGTGATCAAGGTCTCCACGGCGACCCGGGAGGTCGGGTCCTCCCGCAGAAGGGCGTCGAGAATCGTGTCGCTGATCTGGTCAGCGATCTTGTCGGGGTGACCCTCGGTCACGGACTCCGAGGTGAACAGACGACGGGACACAATGCTCCCTGGGGTTGCAGCGGCTGCTGGCTGATCATTGGCGGACCGGCCGGGGGCTGCGCCCCGCGACGTTCCATGAGCAGTTTATCCGGCGCTCTCCCACCGTGGTCCACCCGTCTCGCTCCGTGGGAGCTGTGTGACGTGTGTTTCGACGCGGGGCTGCAGAGCGACAGACCGGGTTCCTGGGCCAGTATGCCGGACTTCTTGGGATTTCATCCGTACATCGAAGCGAACCCAAGAATTCACCCAAGGCGCGGCACGACCAGGTCCCAGACCGTGTCCGCCAAGGACTCCTTGGGTCCGTACGGAACCGGCGTCTCACCGCCGTCCGCGGCGAGCACCACGGCCTCGTTCTCCTCGGAGCCGAAGGTTTTGCGCTCCCCCACCTCGTTGACCACCAACAGGTCACAGCCCTTGCGGCGCAGCTTCTCGCGGCCGTTGGCAAGCACGTCGTCGGTCTCCGCGGCGAAGCCGACGACCACCTGGCCCGGGCGGGCCCGCTCGGCGGAGATCTCGGCGAGGATGTCCGGGTTGCGGACCAGCGCGACGGGCGCGGGTTCCTGGCCGTCCTTCTTCTTGATCTTGCCCTCCGCGTACGCGGCGGGGCGGAAGTCCGCGACCGCCGCGGCCATCACCACGGCGTCGGCGTCCGCCGCGGCCTTGAGCACGGCCTCGCGCAGCTGGACGGCCGTGCCGACGTGGACGACGTCGACGCCCGCCGGGTCGGCGATGCCGGTGTTGGCCTCGATGAGCGTGACGCGGGCGCCGCGGGCCGCGGCGGTACGGGCCAGGGCGTACCCCTGCTTGCCCGAGGACCGGTTGCCCAGATAGCGCACCGGGTCCAGCGGCTCGCGCGTCCCACCGGCGCTGACGACCACATGGCGGCCCGCGAGATCCGGGGCCGCAACGCCGCGGGCGAGCACCCGCCGGCAGACCTCGAAGATCTCGCCGGGCTCGGGCAGCCGCCCCTTGCCGGTGTCGACGCCGGTGAGCCGGCCGACCGCGGGCTCGATGACGACGGCGCCCCGGCGGCGCAGTGTCGCGACGTTCTCCTGGGTTGCGGGGTGCTCCCACATCTCGGTGTGCATGGCGGGCGCGAAGACCACCGGACAGCGGGCCGTGAGGAGCGTATTGGTGAGCAGGTCGTCGGCGAGGCCGTGGGCCGCCTTGGCGAGCATGTCGGCCGTGGCCGGGGCGACGACGACCAGGTCGGCGCCCTGCCCGATCCGTACATGCGGAACCTCGTGGACATCGGACCAGACCTCGGTCGACACGGGGTGGCCGGAGAGTGCGGACCAAGTCGCGGCGCCGACGAAGTGCAGCGCCGACTGGGTCGGCACCACCCGTACGTCGTGGCCCGACTCCGTCAGCCTGCGCAGCAGCTCGCACGCCTTGTACGCGGCGATGCCTCCGCTGACCCCCAGAACGACCTTCGGCCTGTCCACCACGGAACTCCCCGCTCCCGACGATTCGTACATGCCCATGCTGCATCAATCCGGGGGGACGACCCCCGGGGACCCCGAACAGACCACAGGCCCGGCGGACGCGCCGCCGGGCCTGTGGTGAAAAGCGTTGAACGCTACTGAGCCGGGCCCTCAATGGCCTCCGAGGTCAGCAGACCCGCGTTGATCTCACGCAGGGCAATCGAGAGCGGCTTCTCGTGGACGTGGGTGTCCACCAGCGGACCGACGTACTCGAGGAGACCCTCGCCGAGCTGCGAGTAGTACGCGTTGATCTGGCGCGCGCGCTTGGCCGCGTAGATCACAAGGCTGTACTTCGAGTCGGTGGCCTCGAGCAGCTCGTCGATCGGCGGGTTGATGATGCCCTCGGGCGCAGTGATGGAAGAGGACACTCTCTAGCCTTCCGAAGAACTTGCACAAAATGATCGGACAAAGATCAAACAACTGCCATCAAGGCTAGCAGCTCACGCGCCACGTCCTCGACGGAGGTATTGACCAGGGTGACATCGAACTCCGACTCGGCGGCCAGCTCCACCTTCGCGACCGCCAGCCGGCGTTCGATGACCTCGGCGGACTCGGTTCCGCGGCCGGTGAGCCGACGGACCAGTTCCTCCCAGCTCGGCGGGGCCAGGAAGACGAGCTGCGAATCCGGCATGGATTCCTTGACCTGCCGCGCACCCTGGAGATCGATCTCGAGCAGCACCGGCTCGCCCGCCTCAAGGCGTTCGAGGACCGCACGGCGCGGCGTGCCGTAGCGATTGCCCGCGAACTCCGCCCATTCCAGCAGCTCGCCATTGGCGATCAGCTTGTCGAATTCCTCGTCGGTGACGAAGAAATACTGAACGCCGTGGCGCTCGCCGGGGCGTGGCTTTCTTGTGGTGGCCGACACCGAGAGCCATACCTCGGGGTGGACCTTGCGCATATGGGCGACGACCGTGCTCTTGCCGACCCCTGAGGGGCCGGAGAGCACGGTCAGCCGCGGACGTACCTCTGCTGCCATGCAGCGATTATCCAGGTTCCCGGGAGTGCCCGGGAACGTCAGGCGGCGCCGCCGCCGAACTCGCGCTCCAGGGAGGCGATCTGGTTCGAGCCGAGACCGCGCACACGACGGCTCTCGGAGATGCCGAGCCGCTCCATGATCTGCTTGGCGCGGACCTTGCCCACGCCAGGCAGGGACTCAAGGAGAGCGGAGACCTTCATCTTGCCGATGACGTCGTTCTCCTGACCCTGCTTGATGACCTCATGGAGCGAGGCGCCGGAGTGCTTGAGTCGATTCTTGACCTCGGCCCGCTCCCGGCGAGCCGCGGCGGCCTTTTCGAGCGCGGCTGCGCGCTGTTCAGGGGTAAGGGGCGGAAGAGCCACGCCTACGTCACCTCGGATGTCGAACTGTCGGATACGGACCGGTGAGGAACCTTGGCGCGCCTCACCAGGCGAGGAACGGGCAACCAGTGCACGTTCGCTCTTCGACGGAGACTAGCGGCCAAGGCCGCTCCAGTCAGCGAGAACAGACGAAAAGTCCTGGTCAGCATCGACCGACTAGGACATTTCCGACATATCGTCCAGGTTTTGAGCCAAGTTTTCGTCAACGTGGTCGATGCAGGGACTTTCGCCGACGTGTTCGAGGCCCCCCGCCAGGGGCTAAACGCTCGAGACCGCCGCGCGTACCTCGTCCGCGAAGCGCGTCGCCGACTCCCTCAGCGCCGCCAGGTCCGGACCGTGCCGAAGGACGCCGCGGCTGACGCTCGGCACGACATTGCCCACGACCCGGCCGAAGACTCCGGGAAGGTCCCCGGGAGTCGCGCCCTGGGCGCCGATTCCGGGTGCCAGGAGCGGCCCGTTGATGTCGAGATTCACCCCCGCGTCGCCCAGCGTCGCGCCGACCACCGCACCCACGGACCCCATCGGTGCGGCGCCCGCGTTCTCAGCCGCCATGTGGTCGAGCATCAGCTGCGCCAGCGACCGGCCGTCCGCGGCCGTGGAGCGCTGCACCTCCGCGCCCTCCGGATTCGAGGTGAGGGCCAGGACGAAGACGCCCGCACCTGAGACAGCGGCCGCGTCCAGCGCCGGACGCAGCGAGCCGAAGCCCAGATACGGCGAGAGGGTCACCGCGTCCGAGAAGAGCGGCGAGTCCTTGTCGAGGTAGGTCGCCGCGTACGCGCCCATCGTCGAGCCGATGTCGCCCCGCTTGGCGTCCATGAGCACCAGCGCGCCCGCGGCCCGTGCCTCCTCGACCGCCTTCTCCAGTACGGCGATGCCGCGTGAGCCGAAGCGCTCGAAGAACGCCGACTGCGGCTTGAGTACGGCGACCCGGTCGGCCAGCGCCTCGACGGTCGTGCGCGTGAAGCGCTCCAGGCCCGCGATGTCGTCGCTCAGGCCCCAGGCGGTCAGCAGGGACGCGTGCGGGTCGATCCCGACGCAGAGAGGGCCGCGGGTGTCCATGGCGTGGCGCAGGCGTGCGCCGAAGGGTGCGAGGGTCACGTGGTCGCCTTCCGGGTCTCGGCGCCGACGGCGTCGGCGAGGGTTGCGTACGGGGAGGCCGCGAGCCGGGCCGCGAGGCCCTTGTGGATCGCGCGGGCGTAGAACGGGCCCTCGTAGATGAAGGCGCTGTAGCCCTGGACGAGCGTGGCGCCCGCCAGGATCCGCTGCCAGGCGTCCTCGGCGTTCTCGACGCCGCCGACGCCCACGAGGGTGATCCGGTCGCCCACGCGCGCGTAGAGGCGCCTGAGGACCTCCAGGGAGCGTTTCTTGACCGGTGCTCCGGACAGGCCGCCGGTCTCCTTGATCAGCGCCGGGTCGGACTTCAGGCCGAGGCCCTCGCGCGCGATGGTCGTGTTGGTGGCGATGATGCCGTCCAGGCCCAGTTCGAGGGCGAGGTCGGCGACGGCGTCGACATCCTCGTCGGCGAGATCGGGGGCGATCTTGACCAGGAGGGGGACGCGGCGGTCGGTGACGGTGCGGTCGGCGGCCTCGCGCACGGCGGTCAGCAGCGGGCGCAGCGACTCGGTGGCCTGGAGGTTGCGCAGGCCGGGCGTGTTCGGCGAGGAGACGTTCACGACGAGGTAGTCGGCGTACGCGGCGAGCCGCTCGGTCGACTTCACGTAGTCGGCGGCCGCATCGTCCTCCGGGACCACCTTGGTCTTGCCGATGTTGACGCCCACGACGGTCTTGAAGACCGCCGTGCGGGCGTGCAGCCGCTCGGCGACGGCGGCGGAGCCCTCGTTGTTGAAGCCCATGCGGTTGATCAGCGCGCGGTCAGGAACGAGGCGGAAGAGGCGCTTCCTGGGGTTCCCGGGCTGCGCCTCCCCCGTGACCGTGCCGATCTCGACGTGGTCGAAGCCGAGCATCGACATACCGTCGATGGCGACGGCGTTCTTGTCGAAGCCGGCGGCGAGGCCGAAGGGGCCGTGCATCCGCAGGCCGAACGCCTCGGTGCGCAGCGACGAGTACCGGGGCGCGAGCACGGCCGTGACGAATGTACGCAGGACGGGGACCCGGACCGCGAGCCGGATCCAGCGGAAGGCCAGGTAGTGGGCCTGCTCCGGGTCCATCCGCTTGAAGACGAGGTTGAAGAAGAACTTGTACATGCTGGTGTCCTCACGAAGAGGGGGACACCGTTTCCGGTGTCCCCCTCGCCGTTTGCTAGTCGCGGGCCGCGGTCAGGTGTTCCGCGTGTTCCTGGAGCGAACGCACGCCCACATCACCGCGGTTGAGCGCGTCGATGCCCTGGACGGCCGCGGCGAGCGCCTGGACCGTCGTCAGGCAGGGCACGGAGCGCGCCACGGCTGCCGTACGGATCTCGTAGCCGTCGAGACGGCCGCCCGTTCCGTACGGGGTGTTGACGATGAGGTCGACTTCTCCGTCGTGGATGAGCTGGACGATGGTCCGCTCGCCGCCCGGGCCCTGGCCCTCGCTCTGCTTGCGCACGATCGTGGCGTTGATGCCGTTGCGCTTGAGCACCTCGGCAGTGCCGGACGTGGCGAGCAGCTCGAAGCCGTGCGCCACCAGCTCGCGCGCCGGGAAGATCATCGAGCGCTTGTCGCGGTTGGCGACGGAGATGAACGCGCGGCCCTTGGTCGGCAGCGGTCCGTACGCGCCCGCCTGCGACTTGGCGTACGCCGTGCCGAAGACCGAGTCGATGCCCATGACCTCGCCGGTGGAGCGCATCTCCGGGCCGAGGACGGTGTCGACACCGCGACCGTGGATGTCGCGGAAGCGCGACCACGGCATCACGGCTTCCTTGACGGAGATCGGTGAGTCCATCGGCAGGGTGCCGCCGTCACCGTTCGCCGGGAGCATGCCCTCGGCGCGCAGTTCGGCGATGGTCGCGCCCAGCGAGATACGGGCCGCGGCCTTGGCCAGCGGTACGGCGGTCGCCTTCGAGGTGAAGGGGACGGTCCGGGACGCACGCGGGTTGGCTTCGAGGACGTACAGGATGTCCCCGGCCATCGCGAACTGGATGTTGATCAGGCCGCGTACGCCGACACCCTTTGCGATCGCCTCGGTCGAGGCGCGCAGCCGCTTGATGTCGAAGCCGCCGAGCGTGATCGGAGGCAGCGCGCACGCCGAGTCTCCGGAGTGAATACCGGCCTCCTCGATGTGCTCCATGACGCCGCCGAGGTAGAGCTCGCTGCCGTCGTAGAGCGCGTCGACATCGATCTCGATCGCGTCGTCGAGGAAGCGGTCGACCAGGACGGGACGGGTGGGGCTGATCTCGGTGGACTCGGCGATGTACGCCTCCAGGCGCGTCTCGTCGTACACGATCTCCATGCCGCGCCCGCCGAGCACGTACGACGGGCGTACGAGGACGGGATAGCCGATCTCGTCGGCGATGGCCTTGGCCCCGGCGAAGGTGGTCGCGGTGCCGTGCTTGGGGGCCGGAAGACCGGCCTCGGCGAGCACCTGGCCGAAGGCGCCGCGGTCCTCGGCGGAGTGGATGGCCTCGGGCGAGGTGCCGACGATCGGCACGCCGTTGTCCTTGAGCGCCTGCGCGAGGCCCAGCGGGGTCTGGCCGCCGAGCTGGACGATGACGCCGGCGATGGGCCCGGCCAGCGATTCGGCGTGGACGATCTCCAGGACGTCCTCCAGCGTGAGCGGCTCGAAGTACAGCCGGTCGGAGGTGTCGTAGTCGGTGGAGACGGTCTCCGGGTTGCAGTTGACCATCACGGTCTCGTAGCCCGCGTCGCTCAGCGCGAAGGAGGCGTGGACACAGGAGTAGTCGAACTCGATGCCCTGGCCGATCCGGTTCGGACCCGAGCCGAGGATGATCACGGCGGGCTTCTCGCGCGGCGCGACCTCGCTCTCCTCGTCGTAGGAGGAGTAGAAGTACGGGGTCCTGGCGGCGAACTCGGCAGCGCAGGTGTCGACCGTCTTGTAGACCGGACGGATGCCCAGCGCGTGCCGGACCTCACGTACGACGTCTTCGCGCAGCCCGCGGATCTCGGCGATCTGGGCGTCGGAGAAGCCGTGGCGCTTGGCGTCCGCGAGCAGCTCGGGGTAGAGCTTCTCGGCGGCGGCGAGCTCGTCGGCGTGCTCCTTGATCAGGAAGAGCTGGTCGACGAACCACGGGTCGATCTTGGTGGCCTCGAAGACCTCCTCGGGCGTGGCCCCCGCGCGGATGGCCTGCATGACGGTGTTGATCCGGCCGTCTGTGGGGACCTTGGCGGTCTCCAGCAGCTCCGCCTTGTCACCGGGCTCCGAGGTGAAGGAGAACTGGCTGCCCTTCTTCTCCAGCGAGCGCAGCGCCTTGTTCAGCGCCTCGGTGAAGTTCCGGCCGATCGCCATGGCCTCGCCCACCGACTTCATGGTCGTGGTGAGGGTGGCGTCGGCGGACGGGAACTTCTCGAAGGCGAACCGCGGCACCTTGACCACGACGTAGTCGAGCGTGGGCTCGAAGGACGCCGGGGTCTTCTCGGTGATGTCGTTGGGGATCTCGTCGAGGGTGTAGCCGACGGCGAGACGGGCGGCGATCTTGGCGATCGGGAAGCCGGTCGCCTTCGACGCCAGCGCCGAGGAGCGCGAGACGCGCGGGTTCATCTCGATGACGATGATCCGGCCGTCGTCGGGGTTGACCGCGAACTGGATGTTGCAGCCGCCGGTGTCCACGCCGACCTCGCGGATGATCGCGATACCGATGTCGCGCAGCCGCTGGTACTCACGGTCCGTCAGGGTCATCGCCGGGGCGACGGTGATCGAGTCACCGGTGTGCACGCCCATGGGGTCGAAGTTCTCGATGGAGCAGACGACCACGACGTTGTCGTGCTTGTCGCGCATCAGCTCCAGCTCGTACTCCTTCCAGCCGAGGATGGACTCCTCCAGGAGCACCTCGGTGGTCGGGGAGAGCGTGAGGCCCTGTCCCGCGATGCGGCGCAGCTCGTCCTCGTCGTGCGCGAAGCCGGAGCCCGCGCCGCCCATCGTGAAGGAGGGGCGCACGACAACCGGGTAACCGCCGAGCTCGTCGACGCCCCCCAGGACGTCGTCCATCGAGTGGCAGATGACCGAGCGCGCGGACTCGCCGTGGCCGATCTTGGTGTTGACGGCCTCGACGACGCCCTTGAAAAGCTCGCGGTCCTCGCCCTTGTTGATCGCCTCGACGTTGGCGCCGATGAGCTCGACGCCGTACTTCTCCAGCACACCCTGCTCGTGCATGGAGATGGCGGTGTTCAGCGCGGTCTGGCCGCCGAGGGTGGGCAGCAGCGCGTCGGGGCGCTCCTTGGCGATGATCTTCTCGACGAACTCGGGCGTGATCGGCTCGACGTAGGTGGCGTCGGCGATCTCCGGGTCGGTCATGATCGTCGCCGGGTTGGAGTTCACCAGGATGACGCGCAGGCCCTCGGACTTGAGGACGCGGCAGGCCTGGGTGCCGGAGTAGTCGAACTCGGCGGCCTGCCCGATGACGATCGGGCCGGAGCCGATGACCAGGACGGACTGGATATCGGAGCGCTTAGGCACGCTGGCCCTCCATCAGGGTTACGAAGCGGTCGAACAGGTACGCGGCGTCGTGCGGGCCCGCGGCCGCTTCGGGGTGGTACTGGACGCTGAAGGCCGGCTGGTCGAGCAGCTGGAGGCCTTCGACCACGTTGTCGTTGAGGCAGACGTGGGAGACCTCGGCGCGGCCGTAGGGGGTGTCGGAGACCTTGTCGAGCGGCGCGTCGACGGCGAATCCGTGGTTGTGCGCGGTGACCTCGACCTTGCCGGTCGAGCGGTCCTGCACGGGCTGGTTGATGCCGCGGTGGCCGTACTTCAGCTTGTACGTGCCGAAACCGAGGGAGCGGCCGAGGAGCTGGTTGCCGAAGCAGATGCCGAACAGGGGCGTCTTGCGCTCCAGGACGGCCTTGACCACGGTCAGGTCGGCGGTGGCCGGGTCGCCGGGGCCGTTGGACAGGAACACGCCGTCGGGGTTGACCGCGTACACGTCCTCGACCGTGGCCGTGGCGGGCAGGACGTGCACCTCCATGCCGCGCTCCGCCATCAGCTGCGGGGTCATGCCCTTGATGCCGAGGTCTATGGCGGCGACGGTGAACTTCTTGGTACCGGCCGCGGGGACGACGTACGTCTCGGTGGTGGCCACCTCGGCGGACAGGTTGGCGCCCTTCATCTGCGGCGAGTCCTGCACCTTGCCGAGCAGCGTGGCGTCGTCCATCACCGCAGCGCCGGAGAAGATGCCGACGCGCATGGCGCCGCGCTCGCGCAGGTGGCGGGTGAGCGCGCGGGTGTCGATGCCGCTGATGCCGACGACGCCCTGGGCGACGAGCTCGTCGTCGAGGGAGCGGCGGGAGCGCCAGTTGGAGGGCACGCGCGCGGGGTCGCGTACGACATAGCCGGCGACCCAGATCCGCTTGGACTCGTCGTCCTCGTCGTTGACGCCGGTGTTGCCGACGTGCGGGGCGGTCATCACGACGACCTGGCGGTGGTAGGACGGGTCGGTGAGCGTCTCCTGGTAACCGGTCATGCCGGTGTTGAACACCGCCTCGCCGAAGGTCTCCCCCACGGCCCCGTAGGCACGGCCGCGGAAGGTACGGCCGTCCTCCAGGACGAGTACGGCGGGAACCTTGGCGGCTCCCCGGGTGGAGGTCGTCATCGTGCGCCTTCCGTCGTGCTGTGCTGGTTCAGGTTGTTGATCGCCTCGACCCAGGCGGCGTGCTCGGCCGCGTGGTCGGAGCGGAAGCCGGAGTCGATCAGCTTGTCGCCGTGCGCCCAGGTGACGATCAGCAGTCCGCCCTCGGCGAGGACCTTGCCCGCGATGGCCTTGTCGAGCCTCGCCTCGCGCAGGGCCGCCGTGGGGACGAAGAAGTCCTGCGCCCCGGGGCGTACGACGTCCAGTCCCGCCTCGGTGAGCGTGAGCTCGACGCGGCTGCGGGTGCCCAGACCATGGGCCACGATCCGGTCCAGCCACTGCCCCGCGGTCGTGGAGCCGTGGTAACGGCCGCTCATGCTCAGTGTCGCCTCGCCGGGCGACTCGGGCGCGACATGCAGCTCGGGAAGGTCCGACTGGAGGCTGCCGCGCCACTTCCACCCCTGGCGCATCAGCCAGTAGACGAGGGCGATGAAGAGCAGCAGTCCGGCCACCCAGCCGATGCGTCCGGCCCAGTTGGTCACCTCCGCCGACTTCTCCCCGGCGGCCAGGACGATGAGTGATGTCACGCGAGCTTCCCGTCGACGACCGTGGCCCTGCCCCGCAGGAAGGTGTGGGTCACGCGTCCCGGCAGCTCACGGCCCTCGTAGGGAGTGTTGCGGCTGCGGGAGGCGAAGCCCGCGGGGTTCACGGCTCCACGGTATGCCGGATCGACGAGCGTGAGGTTCGCGGGCTCACCTGCCGAGACGGGGCGTCCGTGACCCTCCAGCCGGCCGATGGCGGCCGGGCGGAAGCTCATCCGGTCGGCGACGCCCGCCCAGTCGATCAGGCCGGTGTCGACCATCGTCTGCTGGACGACGGACAGGGCGGTTTCCAGGCCGACCATGCCCATGGCGGCCGCAGCCCACTCGCAGTCCTTGTCCTCGTGCGGGTGCGGGGCGTGGTCGGTGGCGACACAGTCGATGGTGCCGTCGGCGAGGGCCTCGCGCAGGGCCAGGACGTCGGCCTCGGTGCGCAGCGGCGGGTTGACCTTGTAGACGGGGTTGTACGTGCGCACCAGCTCGTCGGTGAGGAGGAGGTGGTGCGGGGTGACCTCGGCGGTGACGTTCCAGCCCTTGGACTTGGCCCAGCGGACGATCTCGACCGAGCCCGCGGTGGAGAGGTGGCAGATGTGGACGCGGGAGCCGACGTGGGCGGCGAGGAGAACATCGCGGGCGATGATCGACTCCTCGGCGACCGCGGGCCAGCCGCCGAGGCCGAGCTCGGCGGAGACGACGCCCTCGTTCATCTGGGCGCCCTCGGTGAGGCGGGGCTCCTGGGCGTGCTGGGCGACGACGCCGTCGAAGGCCTTCACGTACTCCAGGGCGCGGCGCATGATCACGGCGTCGTCGACGCACTTGCCGTCGTCGGAGAACACCTTCACGCCCGCTGCCGAGTCGTGCATGGCGCCGAGTTCGGCGAGCTTCTTGCCCTCCAGGCCGACCGTGACGGCGCCGACGGGCTGCACGTCGCAGTAGCCGGACTCCTTGCCGAGGCGGTAGACCTGCTCGACCACACCGGCCGTGTCGGCGACCGGGAAGGTGTTGGCCATGGCGTGGACGGCGGTGAAGCCGCCGACGGCGGCAGCCTTGGTGCCGGTGAGGACCGTCTCGGAGTCCTCGCGGCCGGGCTCGCGCAGATGGGTGTGCAGGTCGACGAGTCCGGGCAGCAGGATGCGCCCAGCGGCCTCGATCACCGTGGCGCCCTCGGCCGGCAGGCCGGTACCGACCGCGGCGATGGTCTCGCCGTCGATCAGGACGTCCTGGGCCTCGCCGCCCAGCACCTTCGCGCCGCGAATAAGGATCTTGCTCATGGTTACTTGTTCTCCTCGGTGCGGCCATGGGTGGGGCTGACGGCGGGCTCGTTGCCGCCCAGAAGCAGATACAGGACGGCCATCCGGGTCGAGACGCCGTTGGCGACCTGCTCGACGGCCGTGCAGCGGTCGGAGTCGGCGACCTGAGCGGTGATCTCCATACCGCGGTTCATCGGTCCGGGGTGCATCACGATGGCGTGCTCGGGCATCCGCGCCATGCGGTCGCCGTCCAGGCCGTAGCGGCGCGAGTACTCGCGCTCGGTGGGGAAGAAGGCGGCGTTCATCCGCTCGCGCTGCACACGCAGCATCATCACCGCGTCGGACTTCGGCAGCACCTCGTCGAGGTCGTACGACACCTCGCACGGCCAGTTCTCGACACCGATGGGGACCAGGGTGGGCGGGGCGACCAGCGTGACATGGGCGCCGAGGGTGCCCAGCAGCAGGACGTTGGAACGGGCGACGCGGCTGTGCAGGATGTCGCCGACGATCGTGATCCGGCGGCCGTCGAGGCCCCGCCCGATCCCGGCGTCCGCCCCGACGAGTCGGCGGCGCATGGTGAAGGCGTCGAGCAGCGCCTGGGTGGGGTGCTCGTGAGTACCGTCGCCGGCGTTCACGACGGCGCCGTCGATCCAGCCGGAGGTGGCCAGGCGGTAGGGGGCTCCCGAGGCGCCGTGCCGGATGACGACGGCGTCCGCGCCCATCGCCTCCAGCGTCAGCGCGGTGTCCTTGAGCGACTCGCCCTTGGAGACCGACGAGCCCTTGGCGGAGAAGTTGATGACATCGGCGGAGAGGCGCTTGGCGGCGGCCTCGAAGGAGATCCGGGTGCGCGTCGAGTCCTCGAAGAAGAGGTTGACGACGGTACGGCCGCGCAGGGTGGGCAGCTTCTTGATCGGCCGGTCGGCGACCCGGGCCATCTCCTCGGCGGTGTCGAGGATCAGCACGGCGTCGTCGCGGGTGAGGTCGGCGGCCGAGATGAGGTGGCGCTTCATCTGGGTGTGCTCCGTTGTCTGAAGGTCGTGGGTCCGGGCCTGCGGCCGAGCCGCGGGTGGGGTGCGGTCCCGGACAGGCTCAGCGGCATGCGGGCGCGCAGGTGGCACGTCCGTACGGGACTGGTGGGCGTACGGAGGGGTGCTACTGCTCGCCGGCCGGGGCGGTCTCTCGCACACCGAGCAGCACGGTGTCGCGACCGTCCTCCTCGGAGAGCAGGACCTTGACCGTCTCCCGCAGCGACGTGGGGAGGTTCTTGCCGACGTAGTCGGCGCGGATCGGGAGTTCGCGGTGGCCGCGGTCGACGAGGACCGCGAGCTGTACCGCGCGGGGCCGGCCGATGTCGCCGAGCGCGTCGAGCGCGGCGCGGATGGTGCGGCCGGAGAAGAGCACGTCGTCGACCAGGACGACCAGGCGGCCGTCGACGCCGTCACCGGGGATGTCGGTGCGGGCCAGCGCGCGGGCGGGCCGCAGCCGCAGGTCGTCGCGGTACATGGTGATGTCGAGCGAGCCGACCGGGATCGTGCGGCCGGTGATCTCTTCGAGCTTGTCGGCGAGCCGCCGGGCGAGGTACACACCGCGGGTCGGGATGCCGAGAAGCACCACGTCGTCGGCGCCCTTGGCGCGTTCGACGATCTCGTGGGCGATGCGGGTCAGTACCCGCGCGATGTCGGGAGCCTCGAGAACGGGGCGTGCCGCATCGGAACTGCCATGCGTGTCCATATGAAACGGACCTCCTTCTCCGCCTCACGGGACGGATCTTAAAGGACGTCGAAATTACGTCCCTCACGCTACCAGGGCCGTGCCGCGCACCGGGTCCCGCCCCTGTGGGAGATCCGGACGGACCTTTTCGGCTTGACGCATCCAAGTAACGCTGCGTAACCTCACAGTGAGTTACCAGCCGCGCGGCGGAGCCGCACGTTGTCTCAGCGTCCGGGGAGCTATATGTCCAGCGAATACGCAAAACAGCTCGGGGCCAAGCTCCGCGCCATCCGCACCCAGCAGGGGCTTTCCCTCCACGGCGTGGAAGAGAAGTCCCAGGGCCGCTGGAAGGCCGTTGTGGTCGGCTCGTACGAGCGCGGCGACCGCGCCGTGACCGTACAGCGACTTGCCGAGCTTGCGGACTTCTACGGCGTCCCGGTGCAGGAGCTGCTTCCCGGCACCACGCCGGGCGGGGCCGCCGAGCCGCCGCCGAAGCTCGTCCTTGATCTGGAGCGGCTCGCCCACGTGCCGCAGGAGAAGGCAGGCCCGCTCCAGCGCTACGCCGCCACGATCCAGTCCCAGCGCGGCGACTACAACGGCAAGGTGCTGTCGATCCGTCAGGACGACCTGCGCACCCTGGCCGTGATCTATGACCAGTCGCCGTCGGTCCTGACCGAGCAGCTCATCAGCTGGGGCGTGCTCGACGCGGACGCGCGGCGCGCGGTCACCCACGAAGAGGGCTGACGCCACTTCAGGAGAAACGTCACGTCGGAGGGCGAACCCGTCATGTGCGGGTTCGCCCTCCGCTGCGTTGACGAGCCGCGGCGGCCAACAGCCGAAAACGCCGACGGGGCTGGAAGATCCAGCCCCGTCGGCGTTCGGTGCGCGGTGGGAAACGAGCCCCGACAGCCCCTCGGCTAGTCGCGACGCAGACTCGGCTTGAGGTCCTTGAAGCGGCCGAGCATGCCGTTGACGAACGACGGCGACTCGTCGGTGGAGAACTCCTTGGCGAGCTGCACCGCCTCGTCGATCACCACCGCGTCCGGCGTCTCGTCCACCCACACCAGCTCGTACGCGCCGAGCCGGATGATGTTGCGGTCGACGACCGGCATCCGGTCCAGGGTCCAGCCGACCGAGTAGGTGGCGATGAGATCGTCGATCCGGTCCGCGTGCTGCGCGTACCCCTCGACGAGCTCCATGGTGTACTCGCCGACCGGCGGCTGCCGGTCGTCGGACCGCGAGTGCCGGACCCAGTCCGCGAGGACCGTCTGCACGGACGCCCCGCGCTGGTCGGCCTCGAAGAGGATCTGGAAGGCGCGCTTGCGGGCCTTGTTCCGGGCAGCCACGGTTAGCTGTTCACCCGGCCGAGGTACTCACCGGAGCGCGTGTCGACCTTGATCTTCTCACCGGTGGTGATGAAGAGCGGGACACCGATCTCGAAACCGGTCTCCAGCGTCGCGGGCTTGGTGCCGCCGGTGGAGCGGTCGCCCTGGACGCCCGGGTCGGTGTGCTGGATGGTCAGCTCGACGGCGGCGGGCAGCTCGACGTAGAGCACCTCGCCCTCGTGCTGCGCGACGCTGGCGGTGAAGCCCTCGATCAGGAAGTTGGCGGCGTCACCGACGGCCTTGCGTTCGATGTGCAGCTGGTCGTACGTCTGCATGTCCATGAAGACGAAGTAGTCGCCGTCCATGTACGAGAACTGCATGTCTCGGCGGTCGACGGTGGCCGTCTCGACCTTCACGCCGGCGTTGAACGTCTTGTCGACGACCTTGCCGGAGAGCACGTTCTTCAGCTTGGTGCGCACAAAGGCGGGGCCCTTGCCGGGCTTGACGTGCTGGAACTCGACGACGGACCAGAGCTGGCCTCCGTCGAGCTTGAGCACCATGCCGTTCTTGAGGTCGTTCGTGGAAGCCACGGTTGCGGAATCTCCTGGACTGACGCTGGTGGACGACCGAGGAAGCGCGCTGCAGCGAAAAGCTAGAGCGCGAGCAGCTCCTTGGTCGTGATGGTGAGTAGCTCGGGTCCGCCGTCCGCCTCCTGGCGCACGACGAGCGTGTCATCGATCCGGACACCGCCCCGGCCCGGGAGGTGGACCCCCGGTTCGACGGTGACCGGCACACAAGCGTCCAGTTTACCCATGGCTGCAGGGGCGAGCTGCGGGTCCTCGTCGATTTCGAGCCCGACGCCGTGCCCGGTGCGGGGTGCGAGGCCCTCCCCATGGCCCGCCGCGTCCAGGATCTGGCGGGCAGCGTGGTCCACGTCGCGGTACCCGGCTCCCGGTGCGAGAGACTCGCGGGCGGCCCGCTGAGCGGCGAATACGAGGTCGTACAGGTCGATCTGCCAGTCCGCCGGGGTCGTCCCGATGACGAACGTACGGCCGATCTCGCAACGGTAGCCGCGATAGTTCGCGCCGACGCAGACCGAGAGGAAATCACCCTCCTCGACGCGGCGGTCGCTGGGGCGGTGACCCCCCCGGCCGGAATTGGGTCCGGTGGCGACCGAGGTCGGGAAGGCGGGGCCGTCGGCGCCGTGGTCGACGAGCCGCCGCTCCAGCTCCAGGGCGAGATGCCGCTCGGTGCGGCCGACCAGGATCGACTCCAGCAGTTCACCGAGGGCCTGGTCGGCGATCTCTGCCGCGATCCGCAGGCAGGCGATCTCCTCCTCGTCCTTGACGAGGCGCTGCTGCTCCACGGCGAGGCCGAGGTCGGCGAGGCGCAGCCGCGGCGCGACCGAGGCCAGGGCGCGGTGGCGGGCCACGGTCAGATGGTGCTCCTCGACGGCGAGCGACTCGACGCCGGCGGTGCGCGCCTGCTCGGCGGCGGCGACCGCCGGATCACCGGCCGAGGTGGGCAGGACGGTCAGCCGGAGCTGTTCGTCGGGGCGGCCGTCGGCGGGATCACTGGTGGGTGTGCCGGGGCAGAGCAGGACGTCCTCGCCGGGGGCGAGCAGGAGTACGGCGCCGGGCGGTGCGGCGCCCGCGAGGTAGCGGACGTTCGCGGGGCGGGAGACCAGAACCCCGGCGCTGCCGGTGGCCGCGCACCGGTCGCGCAGCCGGCCGCGGCGGACCCCATACACCTCTGACATGTTCCGAGCCTACGAGCGGTTGCGCGGTCCGGCCTGGTCAGCGCGTCCGACCGGGGGTGGGTTCGAGCGGGCCGCGGCTCACCAGTTCGGCGGGCTGGCGATGGACCGGGCCAGCACCTCGTCGAGTACCCGGGCCGTGGTCTCCACGTCGTACTTGGAGTTGTCGATGATCGGCAGCCCCGATCCGTACCAGCCGGCCATCCGGCCGTGGATGCTGGCCACTTCCTCGTCCGAGAGGCGGCGGTTTCCGCTGCGCTCGGCGTTGCGCTCCAGCACGACCTCGAGGCCCGGGAGCAGGACCACGGGCAGCAGCCCGGGACCGACATGGCGCTTCCAGCCGCCGAGGCCGACGACCGGGCGGTCGGGGAAGACGGCGTCGTCGAGGATGCAGGAGATGCCGTTGGCCAGGAAGTTCCGGGCGGCGAATCCGCAGGTGCGGCGGGCGAGGCGGTACTGCGCCTCGGAGTGGTCGTTCCAGCCGGACTGGGGGTCGGCGAAGCCGGAGCAGACCCATTCGCGTACGTCGTCGAGGCTGATGTGCGCGGTGGGGACGCGACGGGCGGCGGCCCAGTGCCTGGCCACGGTCGTCTTGCCCGCGCCGGCCGGGCCGATGAGCAGTACGGCGAGCGTGGCCGTGCCCGTGCCGCTGTCCGCCGGGGGCGGCGCGGGCATGGGAACGGGTCCGCCGGGTGGCAGCTGGATGTGACCCGTGGTCTCACGGGAGGGCGGGGCCGAGGCGTGCCGCGGGGTGGGACCGGTCCAGCCGGGCGCGGGGTGCCCGCCGTGGGTGTGCGGGGGCCGCGCGGGGGCCACGGGGGGCGGTCCTGCGGGCTGCTGCCCCTGCGAGTGCGGTGGGCCGCCCGGTGCGCCGGGCGGCGGCCCGGCAGGAGCGCCCGGGTGAGGCCCGGCGGGCGGCCGGCTCTGCGGGTGCGGAGGCCCGGCAGGCGGCCGGCCCTGCGGCGGCGCCGAAGGATGCGGCGGCGGGGGTCCTGCCGGTGCGCCGGGAGGTGGTCCGGCCGAGGGCCGGCCGTGCGGCGGCGGGGGTCCAGCGGGAACGCCCGGCGGCGGCCCCGGGTGCTGGGCGCTGTGTGTCCATCCGGCCGGTCCCTGCCCCGGTTCCTGGGGCGGAGGCAGCGGACCCCCCACTGCGTGCTGCATCCGGTGCCACTCCGTCTCGTACGACTCACGCTGGTCAGGCGCCCTCCAGGCCGCCCTGCTACCGAACGGTACCTTCCCGTTCGCCCCCAGTGGGAACGGCCGGGAGCCGTCCGAAGTGCCCTGTCAGCCAGTCAATTCCTCGGCCAGCGCCCGTAGAGCGAGCCGGTACGAGCCGATGCCGAAGCCGGCGATCGTGCCGCTGGCGACCGCCGCGACCACCGAAGTGTGCCGAAATGCCTCACGGGTGTACGGATTCGAGATGTGCACCTCGATCAGCGGGGCGGTCCGCTGGGCGGCCGCGTCGCGCATCCCGTACGAATAGTGCGTGAAGGCACCGGGGTTGAGAACGACCGGAATTGAGCCGTCCGCGGCCTCGTGCAACCAGCGGATCATCTCGCCCTCGTCGTTCGTCTCCCGCACGTCGACGTCGAAGCCGAGCTCCTTGCCGAGCTCCTGGCAGGTCTCCACCAGACCCGCGTAGGAGGTCGCGCCGTAGACGTCCGGCTCGCGCGAGCCCAGCCGTCCGAGGTTGGGGCCGTTGAGTACCAGCACCTGACGCGTCATGCGGACACCTCTCCGTACGCCGCGAGCAGCACCGCCGGGTCCGGGCCCTCCAGCACGGTCGGCTTGGCGAGGCCGTCGAGAACGATGAACCGCAGCAGGTTGCCCCGGGACTTCTTGTCGACCTTCATCGTCTCGAGGAGCTTGGGCCACTGGTCGCCGCGATAGGTCAGCGGCAGCCCGACGGACTCAAGGACCGAGCGATGCCGGTCGGCGGTCGCGTCGTCCAACCGGCCCGCCAGGCGGCCCAGTTCGGCGGCGAAGACCATGCCGACCGAGACGGCCGCGCCGTGCCGCCACTTGTAGCGTTCGTTCTTCTCGATGGCGTGGGCGAGCGTGTGGCCGTAGTTGAGGATCTCCCGCAGGCCCGACTCCTTGAGGTCGTTGGACACGACCTCCGCCTTGACCCGGATGGAGCGCTCGATCAGCTCGGCGGTGTGCGGTCCCGCGGGACTGCGCGCGCCCTGCGGGTCGGACTCGACGAGGTCGAGGATGGCGGGGTCGGCGATGAACCCGGCCTTGATGATCTCGGCCATGCCGCTGACGTAGTCGTTGACGGGCAGCGAGTCGAGCGCGGCGAGGTCGCAGAGCACCCCGGCGGGCGGGTGGAAGGCCCCGACGAGGTTCTTGCCCTCGGCGGTGTTGATACCGGTCTTGCCGCCGACCGCCGCGTCGACCATGCCGAGCACGGTCGTGGGTACGGCGATCCAGCGCACCCCGCGCAGCCAGGTCGCCGCGACGAACCCGGCGACATCGGTGGTGGCGCCGCCGCCCACGCCGACGATGACGTCGGAGCGCGTGAATCCGGTCTGGCCGAGCGCCTTCCAGCAGTACGCCGCGACCTCGACGGTCTTGGCCTCCTCGGCGTTCGGCAGCTGAATCGCGATGGCCTCGAAGCCCTGGGAAGCGAGGTCCTCGCGGATCGCCTCACCCGTCTCGGCGAGGGCCTCCGGGTGCAGCACGGCCACGCGCTGTGCCCGGCCGATGAGCCCGGGCAGCTCGGCGAGCAGCTGCCGGCCGACCAGCACCTCGTACGGATCGGAGCCTTCCGTGCCGCCGACCTGGATACGGGTCACTGCCTGGTCCGTCATACGTCCTTCAGCTCCAAAGCGTCGAGGACCGCCTGGGCGACCTCTTCGGGGGTGCGGTCGTCGGTGGCGACGACGACGCGTGCGACTTCCGTGTACAGATGGCGGCGTGCGTCCATCAACTCGCGCCACTGGCGCCGCGGGTTGACGGCGAGCAGGGGGCGCGCCTGGTTGAGGCCCACCCGCCGTACCGCCTCCTCGACGTCCAGCGACAGATAGACGACGGGCAGCCCGGCGAGCAGTTCGCGGGTCGAGTCGTCGAGGATCGCTCCGCCGCCGAGGGCGAGTACGCCCGGGTGCTCGGCGAGCGCGGCGCGCACGGCCTGCCGCTCGAGCTCACGGAAGTACGGCTCGCCCTCGTCGACGAAGATGTCCGAGATCTCGCGGCCCTGCGCCGCGACGATATCGGCGTCGGTGTCCCGGTAAGGCACGCCAAGACGCTCGGCGAGCAGCCCGCCGACCGTGGACTTGCCCGAGCCCATGGGCCCGACCAAGACGATCAGGGGGACGCTCACCGGATGTGGAGATTGTCGAGGTACGACTGGACGTTGCGGCGGGTCTCGCCGACGCTGTCGCCGCCGAACTTCTCCGCGACCGCGTCGGCCAGGACGAGCGCGACCATCGCCTCGGCGACGATTCCGGCCGCCGGTACCGCACAGACGTCGGAACGCTGGTGGTGAGCCGCCGCGACCTCGCCGGTGGCGACATCGACGGTGGCCAGCGCACGCGGAACGGTCGCGATCGGCTTCATCGCGGCCCGTACGCGCAGCAGCTCGCCCGTCGACATGCCGCCCTCGGTGCCGCCGGAACGGCCGGTCGAGCGCCGGATCCCGTCCGGTCCCGGCACGATCTCGTCGTGCGCCTTGGAACCGGGGACGCGGGCGAGCTCGAAGCCGTCGCCGACCTCGACGCCCTTGATGGCCTGGATCCCCATCAGCGCGGCCGCGAGCCGGGCATCGAGCCGCCGGTCCCAGTGCACGTGCGACCCGAGACCGACCGGCACCCCGTAGGCCAGCACCTCGACGACACCGCCGAGGGTGTCGCCGTCCTTGTGAGCCTGGTCGATCTCCGCGACCATCGCCTTCGACGCGTCGGCGTCCAGGCAGCGCACCGGGTCGGCGTCGAGCCTGTCGACGTCGGCAGGGGTCGGGTACACGCCGTACGGAGCCTTGGCCGAGGCGAGTTCGATGACGTGGGAGACGATCTCGATCCCCGCCGTCTCCTTCAGGTACGAGCGGGCCACCGCGCCCAGCGCGACCCGCGCGGCCGTCTCACGGGCACTGGCGCGCTCCAGGATCGGCCGGGCCTCGTCGAGTGCGTACTTCTGCATACCCGCCAGGTCGGCATGACCGGGGCGCGGCCGGGTCAGAGGGGCGTTACGGGCCAGCTGGGCGAGCTCGTCGGGGTCGACCGGGTCCGCGGCCATGACCTTGTCCCACTTCGGCCACTCGGTGTTGCCCACCATGACCGCGACGGGCGAGCCCATCGTCAGGCCGTGCCGTACGCCACCGAGGAAGGTGACCTCGTCGCGCTCGAACTTCATCCGGGCACCGCGGCCGTAACCGAGGCGCCGACGCGCGAGATGGTCCGCCACCATCTCCGTCGTGATCGGCACACCGGCGGGAAGACCCTCCAGCGTCGCCACCAGTGCGGGTCCGTGCGACTCCCCCGCCGTCAGCCAACGCAACCTGCTCAACGGTGCTCCTCCTGCTCGCGCCTGGAACTGCGACGGCGCGACCGGGTGCGCGGCCCTGGCCCGCCTCCCCCGATCCTCCCACGTCCGCGTCCGTGACCCTTTCTCCGGTCCATCACCCGGACGCCAGCGCCCGCCGCCTCACGCCGTTGTGCCGCCGCTCAGCGCCTGCTCCCCGGCGGCCCGCATGGCGGCCAGCGGTGCGGGGGCACGGCCCGTCATCTGTTCGACCTGGAGAACCGCCTGGTGGACCAGGAGGTCGAGGCCGCCGACCACGTCCCCGCCGTGGCCCGACCACGCGGCGGCCAGGGCCGTGGGCCACGGCTCGTACAGCACGTCGAACAGCGTTCCCGGCCGCTCGGGCACCTCGGCCGCCAGCGCGTCGGTCGCGCCCGCCGGGGTGGTGGCGATGACCAGGGGGGCCTCCAGCACCGTCGCGGCCTCGGTCCAGTCGGCGATGACGACATCGACACCGAGCCGCTCGCCCCAGCCGCGCATCTCCTCGGCCCGGGCCTGGCTGCGTACGCAGGCGACGACGGGTCCCGTGCAGATCCGGGCGAGCGCGGCGAGCGCGGACGCCGCCGTCGCACCCGCGCCCAGCACCGCGGCCGACGCGACCTTGTCGACGCCCCGCTCCCGCAGTGCGGCGATCATGCCGGGGATGTCGGTGTTGTCGCCGAGACGGCGGCCGTCCTCGGTGAAGACCACAGTGTTGACGGCTTCGACGGAGGCGGCGGTGTCACTGATGCCGTCGAGCAGCGGCAGGATCGCGCGCTTGAGCGGCATGGTCAGCGAAAGACCGGCCCAGGAGTCGTCGAGTCCCTCCACGAAGCCCGGCAGCCCGGCCTCGTCCACCTCGAAGCGGTCGTACGACCAGTCGTCGAGGCCGAGTTCGGCGTAGGCCGCGCGGTGCAGCACCGGGGAGAGCGAGTGGGCGATCGGCGATCCGAGGACCGCAGCACGCCGCTTCGTCGTGCTCACTGGCCGTTCTTCTCCTGCTGCTCTTCGTATTTCCTGCGGTTGCGCTCGTGCTCCGCGTTGGTGACCGCGAAGAGCGTCTTGTCCTCGGTGATCGACACGAAGTAGTACCAGGGACCGGGGGTCGGATTCAGAGCCGAGCCGAAAGCGTCCAGACCCGGATTCCCGATCGGTCCTGGCGGCAGGCCCTTTATGTCGTACGTGTTGTACGGATCCTTGATCTGCCGCAGGTCGTCCACGGCGCCGGTGTCGAGCTTGCTCTCGCTCTTGATGTAGTTGATCGTCGAGTCGAATTCGAGGCGTCCGACGGTCTCGGCGTTGTTCGGCTTCAGGCGGTTGTAGACGACCCGCGAGACCTTGTCGAAGTCGTGCTTGTACTTGCCCTCGGCCTGGACGAGGCTCGCGACGGTGATCACCTGGAGCGGCGTTTTCAGGCCCAGCCTGGCGGCCTCGGCCTTGAGGTCCTTCTTGTCGAACTCCTTGTTCGCCTGGGCGACCATCTTCTGCAGGACGGCCTCCGGCTTCATGCCCTTGGCGACCGGATAGGTCGCGGGGTAGAGGAATCCTTCCAGCGGGTCCTTGATGTTCTTGTTGTCGTTTGCCCACTCGGGCAGGCCAAGGGTCTTCGCCTTCGCCTTGGCGACGGCCTTGGTGGTCCCCGCCTTGATGCCGAGGCGCGCGTCGATCTGCTCGTAGACCCAGGAGTTGCGCTTGCCCGGGATAACCATCAGGTTGTTGCGGCTGGCCGGGTCGAGCATGCGGGCCACGGCGTTCTTGCCGGACATGCCCTTGGGGAGCAGGTAGACGCCGGCTTGGATGCCCTTCCCGTCGGCGGCGGCGACGAAGGCGCCCGCGCTCTTGACGACACCGGCCGTCTTGAGGATGTTGCCGATCTCCAGCAGGCCCGCGCCCTTGGGGATCTCAACCTGCGTCTGCCCCGTTCCGGCACCCGCATAGTCCTCGGCCGGGCCGAACCGGTCCTGCCAGAACTGATAGCCGAAGTAGCCGGCACCGCCGAGGCCGCCCGCGAGCACCAGCGAGACGACCAGGCACGCGCAGCCGTTGCGGCTCTTCTTCTTGGTCTTGCCCCGACGCTCACGGCCGCCGCCCCGGCGCGACTCACCCGGGTCGTCGTCGTACTCGCCGTCGTCGTCACGGTCGTCGTCGCCGGTGAAGAAGGGGTGGGTCTCCTCCTGCTGCGCCTCGGCGTCCCAGTCGGCGGGAGCGGGCTGCGGCTGGGCCTGGCGCCGGCCCGGGGGCTGCGGCGGCGGATAGGCCTCGGGAGTGGCGTAGTAGTCGGCTTCCTGCGGGTTTGCGTAGCCGGGCTGCTGGCCGCCGTAGGTGTCGGCCGGGCCCGCTCCGTACGGCATGGCGGGCTGCTGGCCGGTGTCCCAACTGGCGTTGTACTGCTGCTGGTTGTACTGCTGTTGCTGGTTGTACTGCTGCTGTTGCTGCTGGTTGTACTGCTGTTGCTGCTGGTACGGGTCCTGCTGCTGGTTGCCGTACTGCTGCGGCTGCTGCGGGTACTGCTGCTGCGGCTGGCCGCCGTACGGAGTCTGGCCGGCTGCGGCCTGCTGTCCTCCCCACCCCTGGTCCCCGTACAAGGGGTCCTCGGGATGCCACGGTTCGGAGCCAGAGCCCCGGCCATACTCAGTCATCGATCCCCTAGGGCCGCGAGGCCGACGCGGAACGTGCCGGCCTCTTTTCTGTGCGGCAGCTGTTCGAACACCGCCGCATCGCGCGGAACGTTACCGTATCGCGATCAGACAACCACTTCGACGCCCTCGCCCGGAGCAGTCCCGGACGCCCGTTCGGACTCCAGAGCGTTCTGAAGGATCACCACAGCGGCAGCCTGGTCGATGACGGAACGGCCTTTTTTGGACTTCACGCCCGAAGCGCGGAGTCCCTGACTGGCCGTCACTGTGGTCATCCTCTCGTCTACCAGTCGGACCGGAATGGGGGCGATGCCGTTGGCGAATTCCTGGGCGAAGCCGCGGATCTTGACGGCGGCCGGGCCTTCCCCGCCGCTGAGCGAGCGGGGCAGGCCGACGATGACCTCGATGGGCTCGTACTCCTCGACGAGCTGCTTGAGTCGCCGGTGGGCGGCCGGGACATCGCGTCCCGGCACGGTCTCCACCGGGGTGGCGAGGATCCCGTCGGGGTCGCACGAGGCGACCCCGATGCGGGCGTCCCCGACATCGAGCGCGAGGCGGCGGCCTCTGCGCATCAGGCGGTCTCGGTGACGAGGCGCTCGACTGCGGCCGCGGCGTCGCCGATGGCGTCCGGGTTCTGTCCGCCGCCCTGGGCGACGTCCGGCTTGCCGCCGCCGCCGCCGCCGAGGGTCTTGGCAGCCGTACGGACCAGGTCACCGGCCTTGAGCCCGCGCTCGCGGGCGGCCTCGTTGGTGGCGATGACCGTCAGCGGGCGGCCGCCCGCGATCGTGAACAGGGCCACGACGGCCGGGCGGTCGCCCTGGATGCGGCCGCGGACATCGAGGACCAGCTTGCGCAGGTCGTCGGCGCCGGTGCCGTCCGGCACCTGGCCGGTGACCACCGCGACACCGCGTACGTCCTTGGCGCCCGAGGCGAGACCCGCGGCGGCCTGCAGGACCTTCTCCGCGCGGAACTTCTCGATCTCCTTCTCGGCGTCCTTGAGCTTGGCGAGCATGCCGGAGATCTTCTCGGGAAGCTCCTCGGGACGGCCCTTGACGAGCTCCTGGAGCTGGGCGACGACCGTGTGCTCCCGGGCGAGGAAGTTGTAGGCGTCGACGCCGACGAGGGCTTCGATACGGCGCACACCGGAGCCGATCGAGGACTCGCCGAGCAGCTTCACCAGGCCCAGCTGGGCGGTGTTGTGCACGTGGGTGCCGCCACACAGTTCCTTCGAGAAGTCGCCGATGGTGACGACGCGGACCCGCTCGCCGTACTTCTCGCCGAACTCGGCGATGGCGCCCTGCTTCTTGGCCTCGTCGATGCTCATGACCTCGGCCTGGACGTCGAGTTCACGGGCGAGCACTTCGTTGATCTTCTGCTCGACGTCGGTGAGAACCGTGCCGGGGACGGCCGCGGGCGAGCCGAAGTCGAAGCGGAAGCGGCCCGGGGAGTTCTCCGAACCGGCCTGGGCGGCCGTCGGGCCGAGGGCATCGCGCAGCGCCTGGTGGGTCAGGTGCGTGGCGCTGTGGGCGCGGGCGATGGCACGGCGGCGCCTGGTGTCGATGGCGGCGTAGGCGGAGGCACCGACCGTCACCTCGCCGACCTGCACCGAGCCCTTGTGCACCGAGACACCGGGGACCGGCTGCTGGACGTCGCGGACCTCGATGACGGCGCCCGTGTCGAGCTTGATGCGGCCCTGGTCGGCGAGCTGGCCGCCGCCCTCGGCGTAGAAGGGGGTGCGGTCGAGGACGACCTCGACCTCGTCGCCCTCGGTGGCGGCGGGCGAGGGGACTCCGTCGACGAGCAGGCCGACGACGGTCGACTCGCCCTCGGTGGAGGTGTAGCCGGTGAACTCCGTGGCGCCGGACGTGTCGGCGACCGAGCGATAGGCGGAGAGGTCGGCATGGCCGGTCTTCTTGGCCTTGGCGTCGGCCTTGGCCTGGTCCCGCTGCTGCTTCATCAGACGGCGGAAACCGTCCTCGTCCACGGAAAGGCCCTGCTCGGCGGCCATCTCCAGGGTGAGGTCGATCGGGAAGCCCCAGGTGTCATGGAGCAGGAAGGCCTTGTCGCCGGCGAGGACCGTGCCGCCGCCGGCCTTGGCCTCGGTGATGGCGGTGTCGAGGATGTTGGTGCCGGCCCTGAGCGTCTTGAGGAAGGCGGCCTCCTCGGCGAGGGCCACGGCCTCGATCCGCTTGCGGTCGGTGATCAGCTCCGGGTACTGCTCGCCCATGGTGTTGATGACCACGTCGGCCAGCTCGGCGACGACGGGCTCGGTGGCGCCCATGAGGCGCATGTTGCGGATGGCGCGGCGCATGATGCGGCGCAGGACGTAGCCGCGGCCCTCGTTGCCGGGGGTGACTCCGTCACCGATGAGCATCACCGACGTACGGATGTGGTCGGCGACCACGCGCAGGGAGACGTCCGAGCCGTGCTCGGCGCCGTAGCGCACGCCGGTCAGCTCGGTGGCCTTGTCCATGACGACGCGCAGGGTGTCGGTCTCGTACATGTTCTGTACGCCCTGCAGGATCATCGCGAGGCGCTCGAGGCCGAGGCCGGTGTCGATGTTCTTGGACGGCAGGTCGCCGAGGATCGGGAAGTCCTCCTTTCCCTCGCCGGCGCCGCGCTCGTACTGCATGAAGACCAGGTTCCAGATCTCCACGTAGCGCTCGTCGTTGACGGCCGGGCCGCCCTCTTCGCCGAACTCCGGGCCACGGTCGTAGTTGATCTCGGAGCAGGGTCCGCAGGGCCCGGGGACGCCCATGGACCAGAAGTTGGGGCCCATGCCCAGGCGCTGGATGCGCTCGGCGGGCACGCCGATCACGTCGCGCCAGATCTGCTCGGCCTCGTCGTCCTCCTTGTAGACCGTGATCCACAGGCGCTCGGGGTCGAGGCCGTAGCCACCGTCCGCGACGGAGCTGGTCAGCAGCTCCCAGGCGAACTTGATGGCGCCTTCCTTGAAGTAGTCCCCGAAGGAGAAGTTGCCGCACATCTGGAAGAAGGTGCCGTGCCGGGTGGTCTTGCCGACCTCTTCGATGTCCGGCGTACGCACGCACTTCTGCACGCTGGTGGCGCGCGGGGCGGGCGGCTTGGCCTCACCCAGGAAGTACGGCTTGAAGGGAACCATGCCCGCGGGGACCAGCAGCAGAGTCGGATCGTCCGCGATGAGCGACGCCGAAGGCACGACGGTGTGCCCGCGCTCCTCGAAGAAGCTCAGCCAGCGGCGGCGGATTTCAGCCGACTCCATCAGTGGTCCTCATTCCGGTTGTACGAGTTGTAGGACTGCTTGTCGTGGGAAGGCCCCGGCCGGTCGATCGCGGCATAGCTGCGCTGCGCGGGCAGTTCGGGGTCGACCGGTGCGTCGATGCCGAGTGCTTCGCCCAGTTCGGCTTCGCGCTGGACCATGCCGGCCCGGACGTCGAGTGCGAAGTCCTTGAGCTTGTGGCCGGCGTCGATCGCCTTGTTCGCGGCCTGCGCGGCAAGGCTTTCGGGGGTCAGCTGCCTGAGCTTGCGATTGACCTTGGTGGTGGCCCAGATGCCGGCTGCGGCGCCGGCGGTGAACCAGAACGTGCGGCGGAACATGGAGCGTCAGCCTTTCCGCTTACGCCGGGGCGACGGCACGGTACGGCCGACGATGACCGTTCGACGCGACGGCGCGGCGGGGGCGTCGTCGCTCTTGCGGCTCATGGCCCGGCGCACGCCGTAGCCGAAGGCTGCGACCTTGACCAGCGGCCCGCCGAAGGTCGAGGCGACCGTCGTGGAGAGCGCCGATGCGTTCGATGTGACTTCCTGGACGTCCGTCGCGATGGCGTCGACCCGGTCGAGCTGGGTCTGTGCGGAGCGCACCGTGGCGGAGGCGTCGGCCAGCAGGGGCACCGCCTGCTCGGTCACGTCCGCCACCAGCTTGGTGGTCGCTCTGAGCGTCTGGGCCAGCCTCACCAGCACCACGGCGAGGAAGGAGACCAAGATCGCCCAGAAGACGGCCACCAGGATCCCGGCAACCTCTCCACCGGTCACGCTGCACCGCTCTCTGCTCGTCGATGGACACCTCGGAAATCGTCCTCCGACCCTATCGCGCCCAGGGTCGCACCCCGTACCGCATTCCCGCCGGGGAGAAAGGGAACGGCTCCGGAAAGGCGAGAGCCCGCCGGCTCCCCCACCTGTAAGGGGGGAGCGGCGGGCTGAAGCTGTGTGAGCTACGCCGTGATCAGATCAGCGGGCGTAGTACTCGACGACCAGCTGCTCGTCGCAGATGACCGGAACTTCCTTGCGGTTCGGGTCACGGTCCAGGCGGAACGCCAGGGCCTTCAGGTTGACCTGCAGGTAGCGCGGGGTCTCACCGTCGGCGGCAAAGCCACCCTCACGCGCGACCTGGAACAGCGGCTTCTCGCGGCTGCGCTCGCGGACCATCACGACGTCGTCGGGACGGACGCGGAACGACGGCTTGTCGACCTTGCCACCGTTGACCTCGATGTGGCCGTGGACGACCATCTGGCGGGCCTGGTAGATGGTGCGGGCGATGCCCGAACGCAGGACCAGGGCGTCGAGGCGGCGCTCGAGCTCGATGACCAGCGCCTCGCCGGTCTTGCCCTCGGCCTTCTTGGCGCGGTCGTACGCGCGGGCCATCTGGCGCTCGCTGATGTCGTACTGGGCGCGCAGACGCTGCTTCTCGAGCAGACGGACCTTGTAGTCCGAGTTCTGCTTGCGGCCACGGCCGTGCTCGCCCGGCGGGTAGGGGCGGGCTTCGAAGTACTTGACGGCCTTCGGCGTCAGCGCGATGCCGAGCGCACGAGACTTCTTGACCTTGGGACGCGACTGGTTAGGCACGTTCTCCAGACCTCCGTTGTAGGTTAGGTTAGGCTCACCTTACTCAAGGAGATCGCATGTCTCGCCCTGGGAACACCAAGCGCGTCACGGACAGCACGAAGAACGTCGACGCATCCAATGGCGTCGAGGCGACGGAGGTCCGATCAGCTCATGGTCAGCCGCGTCCCAGCGGGCTTGAAATCGCGCGGATGCCGTCAGCAGCCGAGCGCACACGAACTCTCGTACAGAGTACATGCTCGTCGGTGCTGCTCATCCCGGGGGTGGACGCCGCACGCCCCGAGCAGCTGACCCCGCAGGCGCGGGTCGTGGGAACCGACGGTGAGGTGTTCCTGCTGTTTCCCGCGGACTCCCCAGCCGTGCGCGCCGCCACGCACGCGCAGGACGACGAGCTCTCCGCTGTGCTGGAGATCACCGATGTCGCGCCGGTCTCGGTGCCCCATCGTATCCGCGGCCGGGCCTGGCTCTACGGCTGGCTCACCTGCGCCCCCGGCCTGGCCGCGCCCGGCGCCATGATGCTGCGCCTCGAAACGGGCGAGGCGTGGGTGGACGATCTGTGGGGTGCGTCGGGCGTCGAGCCGGAGGACTTCGCGCAGGCGTCCGTCGATCCGCTCGTCGCGCACGAGACCGAGCTGCTGCAGCATCTGCACTCCTCGCACAGCGAGCAGGTGCAGGAGCTGTGCGGGCTGCTCGGCGAGGAGATGGGCGCGCAGGGGCAGCGGGCGGTGCCGCTGTCGCTGGACCGGTTCGGGCTGCGGGTGCGGTTCGTAGGCGGGCGCAGCTTCGACGCGCGCTTCGACTTCCCCACGCCGGTGCGCGATGTCGCGGAACTGCGCCGGGCCATGTACAAGCTCTTCGAGGCCGCGTCGCGTTAAGGTCCTGTCCGGCCGATCTTGCCGGGCCCCGGTTACTCGCCGCGCAGGCGTTCGCGGACCTTCTCGACCACGTCGGCGTACCGCGCCTCCGCGCCGTACCGCGTCGGTTCGTAGTAGCGCTTGCCCTGCACCGCGTCCGGGGCGTACTGCTGCGCGGCGATCCCGCCCGGGACGTCGTGCGGATACACATAGCCCTGCGCATGGCCGAGCTTGGCCGCGCCCTTGTAGTGGCCGTCGCGCAGATGCGGCGGGACAGCTCCCGCCAGACCGGCGCGCACGTCCGCGAGCGCCGCGCCTATCGCGGTCGTCGCGGCGTTCGACTTGGGGGCCAGTGCCAGCGCGATCGTGGCGTGGCTGAGGGTGAGCGCGGCCTCCGGGAAACCGATCATCGCCACCGCCTGGGCCGCGGCGACGGCGGTGGGCAGGGCCGTCGGGTCGGCGAGGCCGATGTCCTCGCTCGCCGAGATCATCAGCCGGCGGGCGATGAAACGGGGGTCCTCCCCCGCCTCGATCATGCGGGCCAGATAGTGCAGCGCCGCATCCACGTCGGAGCCCC
Source organism: Streptomyces sp. NBC_00885 (assembly GCF_045207475.1). Lineage (NCBI taxonomy): Bacteria > Bacillati > Actinomycetota > Actinomycetes > Kitasatosporales > Streptomycetaceae > Streptomyces > Streptomyces sp. NBC_00885. The sequence goes on along the minus strand of NZ_CP108796.1, from coordinate 7,224,200 downwards.
GGATGGACTTGATCAGGGCGCTCGCCACGTCGTAGTGCTGATCGCCGTCGCGGTCGTACGTCACCGCCGCGCGGTCCACCGTCTCCTCCAGCGTCTGGAGGCTGATCTCGCTCTCGCTCTTGTCGATCGCCGCGCCCGCGGCCGCCTCGAGCGCGGTCAGCGCCCGGCGGGCGTCGCCGCCGGCGATCCGCAGCAGATGGGCCTCGGCGTCCGCGGGAAGGCCGACGGCTCCGCCCAGGCCCCGCTCCTCCGTAAGCGCCCGGCGCAGCAGTGCGCTCAGGTCCTCGTCGGTGAGCGACTCCAGGGTGAGCAGCAGGGAGCGGGAGAGCAGGGGCGAGATGATCGAGAAGTACGGATTCTCGGTGGTGGCGGCGATCAGCGTCACCCAGCGGTTCTCCACGGCGGGCAGCAGGGAGTCCTGCTGGGCCTTGGAGAAGCGGTGGATCTCGTCGAGGAAGAGGACGGTCTCCTTGCCGAAGCCGCCCGCGGCCCGGCGGGCACCGTCGATGACCGCCCGTACTTCCTTGACTCCGGCCGTGATCGCGGAGAGTTCGACGAAGCGCTTGTTGGTCGCCTTGGAGACCACATACGCGAGGGTCGTCTTGCCGATGCCCGGCGGTCCCCAGAGGATCACCGACGAGGCGCCGGCGGGACCTCCGCCGCCCTCGCCGACGAGGCGGCGCAGTGGCGATCCGGGCTTCAACAGGTGCTGCTGGCCGACGACTTCGTCGAGGGTACGCGGGCGCATCCGGACGGCCAGGGGGCTGCTGGACGGATCCTTCTCCTGGCGTTCTTCGGCTGCGGCGGTAAAGAGGTCGGGCTCCACGCTGTGCAGCCTATGTCAGCGGTCCGACAGTCCCCCGTGGCCGGTCAGCTGGTCCAGAAGTCCCACCAGCGGGTCAGGACGAGCATCCCGATGATGCCGATCCAGAGCACCGGCGGCAGCCAGTGGAACTCCAGCAGTCCCTTGCGCAGCCCCTCCGGCACCCTGATGATCCGGTGCTCGATGTTGTGCAGCGTGACGTAGCAGAACATCACGATGGTGGCGATCCAGGCCAGCGAGCACCACAGGCACAGGGCGTTGATCTCGTACAGCGACTGGTACTGCAGCCACGTACAGAACCCCACCCCGAACAGGCACCCGGCGTTGAGACCCAGCCAGTACCAGCGCCGGTAGCGCGCCCCCGCCAGCAGCGCCACACCGATCGCGATCACCATCGAGTACGCCACAAGACCCAGCATCGGATTCGGGAACCCGAACGCCGAGGCCTGCTCGCTCTTCATGATGTTCCCGCAGGACACCACCGGATTCAGACTGCACCCCGGCGTGAAACCCGGATCCTCCAGCAGCTTGAACTTGTCGATCGTGATCACCCACGACGCCAGCAGACCCGCCGCACCCGTGATCACCAGAAGCCAGGAGAAGGCACGACTGCCGCCGATGCCCTTGGAGCCGTTCTCCCGCTCGGAGGACACGTCGTCAACCGCTGCAGTCGTCATATCCCGTTCCATCGCTCGGTGGCCTGCTGGGGCACGGTCATTCTGCCGCACCCGCACCTGTGTCCACCGTTCGATGGACATAAGGATGTACGGACGGTCGTCCCCCGGGGCTCACTTCGGCGGGAAGCTCATTGCCATGACAGAACTCGCGGTGAACGTGCGCGGACTGCGCAAGCGGTACGGCGATGTGACAGCGGTGGACGACCTGGACCTGGGCATTGACCGGGGCGAGGTCTTCGGCATTCTCGGCCCCAACGGCGCGGGAAAGAGCACCACGGTGGAGATCCTTCAGGGGCATCGCTCCCGGGACGCGGGCGAGGTGACCGTACTCGGCTCGGATCCTGCGACCGGAAACCGCCTCTGGAGGTCCAGGATCGGCATCGTCTGGCAGGACGAATCGGCGCCCGCGGAATTGACGGTCCGGGAGACGGTGTCCCATTTCGCCCGCTACTACCCGAAACCGCGTGACCCCGAAGAGGTCATCTCGCTCGTGGGTCTCGAGGAGAAGGCATCGAGCCGGATCAAGGCGCTCTCCGGCGGGCAGCGGCGCCGGCTGGATGTGGCGCTGGGCGTGATCGGCGGTCCCGAACTGCTGCTGCTCGACGAGCCCACGACGGGCTTCGACCCCGGCGCCCGCCGCCGGTTCTGGGAGCTGATCCGGCGGCTGGCGAACGAGGGCACCACCATCGTCCTGACCACGCACTACCTGGAGGAGGCCGAGGTCCTCTCCGACCGGCTCGCCGTGATCGCGGCGGGCAAGGTGGTCGCCGAGGGCACCCCGGCCGGCCTGCGCGAGGAGTACGGCACGCACGCCACCGTCACGTGGACGGAGCGGGACGGAGCGCCGCGCTCCGAGCGGACGGCGACCCCGACCCGTACCGTCGCCGAGCTCACGCGCCGGTTCGACGGCGAGATCCCTGGCCTGCTGATCAGCAGGCCGACCCTCGAAGACGTCTATCTGCGGCTCACCGGACAGGAGGCGGCGCGATGACCACGGTCACGGACCTGAAGAGCGGCGTACGCAGCACATCACCCCAGCTTCCCGGAGCCTGGCGGCTGGGGCTGCTGCGCGGCCGCCTGGAGGTGCTGGCGTTCTTCCGCCAGCGCGAACAGGCCATCTTCACCTTCGCCTTCCCGATCGTCTTCCTCTTCCTCTTCGCGTCGATCTTCAGCGACGACGTGAAGGGCGCGGGCATCACCGCGTCCCAGCTCTATGTGCCGGCGATGATCGCGGCAGGCATCATGTCGACCAGTTTCCAGTCGCTGGGCATCTCCATCGCGATCGAGCGGGACGAGAAGCAGCTGCGGCGACTGCGCGGGACGCCGATGCCGCCGGCCGCGTACTTCCTCGGCAAGGTGTGGCTGGTCCTGGTCACCGGGCTGCTGGAGACGGCGGCGCTGCTGGTTGTCGGCACCGTGTTCTACGATGTCGATCTGCCCACCGGCGTAGGCAAGTGGCTCACCTTCGGCTGGATATTCGTCCTCGGCCTGACCGGGTGCGCGCTGCTCGGTATCGCCATCAGCAGTGTGCCGAAGTCGGGGCAGAGCGCCACCTCCGTGGTCGTACTCCCCTTCCTGGTACTGCAGTTCATCTCCGGGGTGTACATCGCGATCAACACCATCCCGGACTGGATGCTGAACATCGGCGCGATCTTCCCGCTGAAATGGATGTGCCAGGGCCTGCGCGGAGTGTTCCTGCCGGAGTCGGCCTCCGTGCTGGAACAGGCGGGCAGCTGGGAGTACGGCCGTATCGCCCTGGTACTGGGCGCCTGGTGCATCGGAGGACTGGTGCTGTGTCTGCTGACCTTCCGCTGGAAGAGCCGGCGCGACGGCTGAGCGGGCCGGCCGGGGCGCGCGACTCCGACGTCTGGGACCGCAGCTTCCTGCCCTGGGACATGTACTTCGCGGTCGTGTGGACGGCGACGCTGATCTTCACGCTCGCCACCCCGAGCCCCGGCTGGCCGGTCCGTCTGGTCGCGGCCGCGCTGTTCGTGCTGCTCGCTCCCTGGTACGTGTGGGTCGGACGGGCCGAGCTGATGGCCCGGGCCGGGGCCGAGCGGTACCCGGTGCGCTATGTCGCCGGGTCGGTGCTGCTGTTCCTGGCTCCCGCGATTCTGGTGGGCGAGACGCGCATCGCCGCCTTCGCGCTCGTCCCGCAGTGCTTCATGCTGCTGCGGATGCGGCTCGCCCTGATCGCCGTGGCGGTCATCAACATCGCCCCGGTGGTCGGGTGGGCCGTCCTGTGGCGGCCCGACGCCCAGACCGTCTTCTTCCAGTCCCTGTTCGCGCTCGTCAGTCTGGCCTTCTCGGCGGTACTCGGCAGCTGGATCATCCGGATCATCGACCAGAGCAGGGAACGGGCAGCGCTGATCGCCGAGCTGGAGGCCGGCCGGGAGGAGATCGCTCGCCTCTCGGCGGACCGCGGGGCCCTGGCCGAGCGGGAACGGATGTCCCGCGAGATCCATGACACGCTCGCCCAGGGGTTCACCAGTGTGCTGATGCTGCTGCAGGCGGTGGACTCGGAACTGGAGCGCGATCTGCCGCAAGCGCGCCGCCATCTGGAACTGATGGCGGACACGGCACGGCAGAACCTCGCCGAGGCGCGCGCCCTGGTGGCCGGTGGGGCCCCGGCCGATCTGGACGACAACTCGCTGCCGGACGCGCTGCGCAGGCTCGCCGCGCGCCAGGACACGGCCGCGTCCGTCGAAGTGACGGGCAGCGCACGGCCGTTGGCCCCGGCACTGGAGGTGGTGGCGCTGCGCACCTGCCAGGAGGCCCTGGCCAACGCCGCCAAGCACGCGGGGCCCGGGACGACGGTGGCCATCGCCCTCGCGTACTCCGATGCCGCCCTGTCCGTGTCCGTACGCGACACGGGCTGCGGCTTCGACGACTCGGTGCCGCTGCGGGGCTACGGGCTGAACGGGCTGCGGGCCCGGGCCGCCGAGGTCGGCGGCCGCGCCGACGTACGCAGCGCGCCGGGCCGGGGCACGACTGTCACCGTACGACTGCCACTACCCGATAGGAGCGGTACGTGATCCGCATTCTGCTCGCCGACGACCATCCCGTCGTACGGGAGGGCCTGCGCGGGATGCTCGGCGCCGAGCCCGATCTGACGGTGGTCGGCGAGGCGTCGAGCGGACCGCAGGCGGAGGCGCTGAGCGCCGAACTCCAGCCGGACATCGTGCTGATGGACCTGCGGATGCCGGGCGGCGGGGGCGTCGAGTCGATCAACCGGATGCGGGCGGCCGGACTGCCCTGCCGGGTGATCGTGCTGACGACGTACGAGACCGACACGGACATCCTGCGTGCCGTGGAGGCGGGGGCGGCGGGCTATCTGCTCAAGGACCTGGCCCGCGGCGAACTGGCCGACGCGGTACGGGCGGCGGCCCGCGGCGAGACGGTACTGGCCCCCTCGGTGGCCGCGCGCCTGGTCGACCAGCTGCGCCGGCAGCCGGAGCGGCCGCGGCTGTCGGAACGCGAGACGGCGGTGCTGCGGCTGGTGGCGGAGGGGTGCACGAACGCGGAGATCGGGCGTCGGCTGTACATCGGGGAGTCGACGGTGAAGACGCATCTGCTGCGGATCTTCGGGAAGCTGGGCGTGGACGACCGCACGGCGGCGGTGACGAGCGCGATGCGGAACGGGTTGCTGTGAACGGGTCGGGCCCACGCCTCAAACGCCGGCAGGGCTGAAAGTTCAGCCCTGCCGGCGTTTGAGGACATGCGGCCGAAGGTCGCATACGGGGTCCGGGGCTTGCCCCGGTTCGGGAAAGGGCGGGGTGGGGAAAGAATCCCCCCGTCAGGCCAGGCGTTCGCGAACCGCGTCCAGGACCGCGTCCCAGGCCACCGGGGACTGCTCGCCGGACTGCATGTCCTTGAGCTGGACGACCCCTTCCGCGAGGTCCCGCTCACCGGCGACCAACGCATACCGCGCCCCCGACCGGTTCGCGCTCTTCATCGCGCCCTTGAGCCCCTTCGCGCCGTACGAGAAGTCCGTCGCGACACCCGCCCTGCGCAGCTCGGTGACGAGACCGAACAGCACGCGCCGCGCCTCCTCGCCGAGCGGGACCGCGAACACACTGGTGGTGGGGGGCAGTTCGAGCTCGATGCCCTCCGCCTCCAGCGCCAGGACCGTACGGTCCACGCCGAGCGCCCAGCCGACCGACGGGAGCGCCGGGCCGCCGATCATCTCGGAGAGGCCGTCGTAGCGGCCGCCGCCGCCCACCGCGGACTGCGAGCCGAGACCGTCGTGGACGAACTCGAAAGTCGTGCGCGTGTAGTAGTCGAGGCCGCGCACCAGCTTCTCGTCGTCCTGGTAGGCGACACCCGCCGCGGTCAGCAGCTCGCGCACCTCCTCGTGGTACGCCTTGCACGCGTCGCACAGGAAGTCACGCAGCAACGGCACGCCCACCAGCTGCTGCTGGACCACGGCCCGCTTGTCGTCGAGGACCCGCAGCGGGTTGATCTCAACCCGGCGCCGGGTGTCCTCGTCGAGCTCCAGCCCGCGCAGGAAGCCCTGCAGCGCGTCGCGGTAGACGGGCCGGCACTCCTTGTCTCCAAGGGAGTTGAGCAGGATGCGGAACTGGCTCAGGCCGAGCGAGCGGTACGCCTGGTCGGCCAGGATGATCAGCTCGGCGTCGAGCGCCGGGTCCTCGGCCCCGATCGCCTCGGCACCGACCTGCGAGAAGTGCCTGTAGCGGCCCTTCTGCGGGCGCTCGTAGCGGTAGTACGAGCCGGAGTACCAGAGCTTGACCGGCAGATTGCCGAGCTTGTGCAGGTTGGCCTCCAGCGCCGCGCGCAGCACGGATGCGGTGCCTTCGGGGCGCAGCGCCAGCTTGTCGCCGCCCTTGGTCTCGAAGGCGTACATCTCCTTGGAGACGATGTCGGTCGACTCGCCGACGCCGCGCGAGAACAGCTCGACGTTCTCGAAGCCGGGCGTCTCGATGTAGCCGTAGCCGGAGTTCTTCAGCGGCGCGGCGATGGCCTCACGTACCGCGAGGTACTTCGCCGACTCCGGCGGGATCAGGTCGTACGTGCCCTTGGGGGCCTGAAAGGTGCTCACGGAAACTCTCGTCACATTCCTCGTCGAGGAGCGGGTTCCGCTCCCAGGCCGGCGGCCACTTCCCGAAGGTACGGGTTGGCGGCACGCTCGCGGCCGATGGTCGTCTGGGGGCCGTGGCCGGACAGCACCACGGTCGAGTCGTCGAGCGGCAGGCACACACGCGCCAGCGACTCGAGGATCTCGGCGTGGTCGCCGCCGGGCAGGTCCGTGCGTCCGATGGAGCCGGCGAACAGCAGATCGCCCGAGAAGAAGACCGACGGGATGTCATCGGCCTCGGGCATCCGGAAGGTCACCGACCCCTTGGTATGGCCGGGCGCATGCGCGACCGAGAAGTCGAGTCCGGCGAGGCGCAGCTGCGCGCCGTCGGCCAGTTCCTTGACGTCGTCCGGCTCCCCCACGGTCAGCTCGCCCATGAGCGGCATGCCGATCGACATGCCCAGGGCCTTTTCCGGGTCGCTCATCATGTACCGGTCCGCGGGGTGGATCCACGCGGGTACGTCATGGGCCCCGCACACGGGGACGACGGAGGCGACATGGTCGATGTGGCCATGGGTGAGGACGACGGCGACGGGCTTGAGCCGATGCTTCTTGAGTGCTTCCTCGACGCCTTCGGTGGCCTGGTGACCTGGGTCGATGATCACGCACTCCTCACCCGCGGCGGGGGCGACCAGGTAACAGTTGGTCCCCCAGGCCCCGGCGGGGAACCCGGCAATAAGCACGATCGTCCTCGGTGTGGTGGTGGAGAGCAGCAGATCAGAGCCTACCGGCGCTGCTCGTCCCACAGCCAACCCGTATACGGTACGGGGCACACTCGACCGGTCGGCATCACGCGACGTACAAGGAGAACACCCGGTGGTCACCAGCGATCAGCGGCGGCGGCAGCTCGCCAGGGAGAAGTTCGAGCGCCAGCAGCAGCGTCGGGCCCAGTCCCGCAAGAAGAAGCAGCGGTACACGATCGTCGCGGCGGTGCTCGCCGTGGTGCTCGCCGCGGGCGCCGCCGCCTATGCCTCGATCGGGCTGTCCGACGGGGACACCAAGGCCGACGGCTCGGCGGGCGACAGCCAGTCCCCCAGCGCCGCCCCTTCCCAGAGCGAGAGCGCCTCCCCCGAGCCCGCCATGTCGATCGACAAGAAGGCGAAGTACTCGATGGAGCTCGCCACGAATCAGGGCGCCGTCAAGTTCGCGATGGACGCGGCCAAGACCCCGCACACCGTGAACTCGTTCAAGGCTCTGGCGGACAAGGGCTATTTCAACGGTACGAAGTGCCACCGGCTGACCACGGAGGGGATCTTCGTGCTGCAGTGCGGAGACCCGAAGGGCGACGGCACGGGCGGGCCGGGGTACACGATCCCGGACGAGAATCTGACCGCGCTGGGCAAGGCGGGCGCGGACGGCACGGTGACCTATCCGGCCGGGACCGTGGCGATGGCCAATACCGGCCAGCCGCGCTCAGGAGGCAGCCAGTTCTTCCTCGTCTACAAGGACTCCAAGCTGCCGCCGAGCTACACGCCGTTCGGAACGATGGACGCCGCGAGCCTCAAGGCCGTACAGGCCGTGGCGAAGGACGGAGTCGCGGGCGGAGCCAAGGACGGGGCGCCCAAGAAGGCTGTCACCATTGAGAAGGCGGTCGTCCCGAAGGCGTGAGCCGGGGAATTTCGGCCGCGCTGAGTGCGGACAGCCGGGCGGCCGGTCGCCTAGATTGGGCGGTGTGCAGCGCGGCCCGGATTGTTGCGTTGTGGAGGGCGGGCGCGGCCCGTCCAGGAAACTGTGGACGATGCCCGGGGGCGAACCCCCTCGCAGGCATCAGGTGGAGGAGGCGCTGTGAGCAGCGACCCGTGGGGCCGTGTCGATGAGACGGGCACCGTGTACGTGCGTACTGCCGATGGCGAGAAGGTCGTCGGATCGTGGCAGGCAGGGACTCCCGAGGAGGCTCTGGCCTACTTCGAGCGCAAGTACGAGGGCTTGGTGGTCGAGATCGGCCTCCTCGAGCGGCGGGTGAAGACCACCGATCTCTCGGCCAAGGACGCCCAGACCGCCATCGACCATCTGCGTCAGCAGGTGGACGAGCATCACGCCGTCGGCGACCTCGACGCACTGAGGAAGCGCCTCGACGGGCTCGTCGCGACGGTCGACAAGCGCCGCGAGGAGCGCAAGGTCCAGAAGGCGAAGCAGAACGACGAGGCGCGCCACGCCAAGGAGGCCCTGGTCACCGAGGCCGAGGAGCTGGCGCAGAGCGAGCAGTGGCGGGCCGCCGGTGAGCGGCTGCGGGCGCTGGTGGACACCTGGAAGGGCCTTCCCCGGCTCGACCGGAAGTCCGACGACGAGCTGTGGCACCGCTTCTCGCACGCCCGCTCGGCGTTCTCCAAGCGCCGCAAGGCGCACTTCGCCTCGCTGGACGCTCAGCGCGAGGAGGCCCGTAAGACCAAGGAGAAGCTGGTCACCGAGGCCGAGTCGCTGTCCGGCTCCACGGACTGGGGCACGACGGCCGCCCGCTACCGCGATCTGATGACGGAGTGGAAGGCCGCTGGTCGCGCCCAGCGCGAGGCCGAGGACGATCTGTGGAACCGTTTCCGCGGCGCCCAGGACGTCTTCTTCGCTGCCCGAAGCGAGGTATTCGCCGAGCGGGACGCCGAGCAGGGCGAGAACCTCAAGCTCAAGGAGGAGCTCGCCGCCGAGGCCGAGAAGCTGGTGCCGGTCACGGATCTGAAGGCCGCGCGAGCCGCCTTCCGGGCCATCAACGAGCGCTGGGAGGCCATCGGCCATGTGCCGCGGGACGCCCGTCCCAAGGTCGAGGGCCGGATGCACGCCGTGGAGCGGGCACTGCAGGAGTCCGAGGAGACCGAGTGGCGCCGGACGAACCCGGAGGCGCGTGCGCGTGCCGAGGGTCTGACCGGTCAGCTGCAGGCGGCCGTGGACAAGCTGCGCGGTCAGATCGACGCGGCGCGCGCCGCGGGCAACAACGCCAAGGCCGACAAGCTCGCCAAGGAGCTCGAGGGCCGGCAGGCGCTGCTGGACCAGGCGCTGAAGGGCCTGGAGGAGTTCGGCGGCTGAAAGGCTGCATGGAAGGGCCCCCTGTACGTCGCGCGTCGCGTACAGGGGGCCCTTCCTCTGCTCTGCGCTAAGGCCTGCGCGCCGAGGTCACGCGGTAGACGTCGTAGACGCCCTCCACGCCCCGTACCGCCTTCAGTACGTGCCCGAGGTGCTTCGGGTCGCCCATCTCGAAGGTGAAGCGCGAGGTGGCCACCCGGTCGCGGGAGGTCTGGACGGCCGCAGACAGGATGTTGACGTGCTGGTCGGAGAGGACCCTCGTGACGTCCGAGAGCAGCCTGGACCGGTCCAGCGCCTCGACCTGGATGGCGACCAGGAAGACGGAGGACTGGGTCGGGGCCCATTCGACGTCGAGGATGCGCTCCGGCTGCTGCGAGAGCGAGTCGACGTTGACGCAGTCCGCCCGGTGAACCGATACGCCACTGCCGCGCGTGACGAAGCCGATGATGGGGTCACCGGGGACCGGCGTACAGCAGCGGGCCAGTTTGACCCAGACGTCCTCGACACCCTTGACGACCACACCGGGGTCGGCGTTGGCCCGGCGCTTGGAGCGGCTGCGCGAGGGCGGTGTGCTCTCGGCGATGTCCTCGTTGGCGGCCTCTTCGCCGCCCAGGGCCTGCACCAGCTTCTGTACGACGCCCTGCGCGGCCACATGGCCCTCGCCGATCGCCGCGTACAGGGACGAGATGTCGGGGTAGCGCATCTCGTGCGCCAGCGTGACGAGCGAGTCGCCGGTGAGGATGCGCTGGATCGGCAGGTTCTGCTTGCGCATGGCCCGCGCGATGGCGTCCTTGCCGTGTTCGATCGCCTCCTCGCGGCGCTCCTTGGAGAACCAGGCGCGGATCTTGTTGCGTGCCCGCGGCGACTTGACGAAGCCGAGCCAGTCTCGCGAGGGGCCGGCGCCTTCGGCCTTGGAGGTGAAGACCTCGACCAGGTCGCCGTTGTCGAGGGTCGATTCGAGCGGTACGAGCCGCCCGTTGACCCGCGCTCCTATGGTCCGGTGGCCCACCTCGGTATGGACGGCGTAGGCGAAGTCGACGGGAGTGGCACCCGCCGGAAGCGCTATGACGTCGCCCTTCGGCGTGAAGACGAAGACCTCGTTGCGGGAGAGGTCGAAGCGCAGGGACTCCAGGAACTCGCTGGGGTCCTCGGTCTCCTTCTGCCAGTCCAGGAGCTGGCGCAGCCACGCCATGTCGTTGACGGTGTCCTGGCCGGCGGTGCCCTTGCCCGCCTTGGGCACGTCGGTACGGACCTTGGAGGTGCCGGCGACGGTCTCCTGCTTGTACTTCCAGTGCGCGGCGATGCCGTACTCGGCACGGCGGTGCATGTCGAAGGTGCGGATCTGCAGCTCGACGGGCTTGCCGTTGGGACCGATCACAGTGGTGTGCAGCGACTGGTACATGTTGAACTTGGGCATCGCGATGTAGTCCTTGAACCGGCCGGGGACCGGGTTCCATCGCGCATGGACCGTGCCGAGCGCCGCGTAGCAGTCCCGGACGGTGTCGACGAGGACACGGATGCCCACCAGGTCGTAGATCTCCGCGAAGTCACGGCCGCGGACGATCATCTTCTGGTAGACGCTGTAGTAGTGCTTCGGCCGCCCGGTGACGGTGGCCTTGATACGGGCGGCGCGCAGATCGGACTGGACCTCGTCGGTCACTATGGCGAGGTACTCGTCGCGCTTGGGCGCCCGCTCGGCCACGAGCCGCACGATCTCGTCGTACATCTTGGGGTAGAGGATCGCGAAGGCGAGGTCCTCCAGCTCCCACTTGATGGTGTTCATGCCCAGCCGGTGAGCAAGCGGCGCGTAGATCTCAAGGGTCTCGCGGGCCTTCTTCTCCTGCTTCTCCCGCTTGAGATAGCGCATCGTGCGCATGTTGTGCAGCCGGTCGGCGAGCTTGATGACCAGGACACGCGGGTCCTTGGCCATGGCGACGACCATCTTGCGTACGGTCTCGGCCTGCGCGGCCTCGCCGAACTTGACCTTGTCGAGCTTGGTGACGCCGTCGACGAGCAGGGCCACCTGGTCGCCGAAGTCGCGGCGCAGCGTGTCCAGGCCGTACTCGGTGTCCTCGACGGTGTCGTGCAGCAGCCCCGCCATCAGCGTCGCCGGGTCCATGCCGAGCTCGGCGAGGATCGTCGTGACGGCGAGCGGATGCGTGATGTACGGGTCGCCGCTCTTGCGCTTCTGGCCGCGGTGCCAGCGCTCGGCGACCTGGTAGGCACGCTCGACCTGACGCAGCGTGGAGGTCTCGATCTTGGGGTCGTTGCTGCGCACTATCCGCAGCAGCGGCTCCAGGACGGGGTTGTACGGCGACGAACGCTGGACGCCCAGACGGGCCAGACGGGCGCGCACCCGGTTCGAGGAGCCGCCCGTCCGGGGGACGGCCGCGGGCGTGGGCCTGGGGGTGGTCGTGGGCAGGGGCGCGGGGACAGGGGCCGCACCGTTCGCACTTCCCTGGGAAGCACCTCCCAGCGGCAGCTGGGGGACTTCGGCCGGCGGGATCCCCATCTCGCTCCGCTCGGACACTCCCGGCTCCGGCTTCTCGGCCGGCTTGTTCTCGGGCGTGACAGGGGCTGCCGCGGCCTTTTCGGCCTGCTGGTCGGGCTGCGCGGCGGCGTGCTGGGCCTCGTCTGGCAAGAGCGCTCCTCGTGCGGTTCCGGGTCCCCCGGTCAGGCCCGGAGAAGCCATGGTATCGACCTCGGAGTTCTGGTGCTCAGGAGGCCGCAGGTCCGGACATGACAGGAGAGGGCACCCCCATCGCTTCGGGTGTCCTCTCGTCACTGCGCGCCGCCGGGGGACGGCGCACAAAGAACGGGCGCCCGGGAAGATCCCGGGCGCCCGTTCCTCGATCGACCCATCGGGTCAGAGCGTGATCAGCGCCTCCAGCGGAGCCCCGCGCAGCGCAGGCTCCAGACGGGTGCGGCCGCCGAGGAAGCCGAGCTCCATCAGCACCGCGACGCCCGCGACATCGGCTCCGGCCCGCCGGATGAGCTCCAGCGAGGCCTCGGCGGTGCCGCCGGTGGCGAGGACGTCGTCGATGACCATGATGCGGTCGCCCGCGCGCAGGTCCTCGGCGTGCACCTCGATCTCGGCGGTGCCGTACTCCAGCTCGTACGCCTGGGAGAGCGTCGCTCCGGGGAGCTTGCCCGCCTTGCGTACGGGAATGAAGCCGAGCCCGGCCCGGATGGCGACCGGTGCGCCCAGGATGAAACCGCGCGCCTCCAGACCGACGATCTTCGTGGCCTCGTAACGCGTGGACAGCTCGGCGAGCACGTCGGTCAGAACCGTGAAGGCCTCCGGGTCCGCGAGCAGGGGCGTGATGTCCTTGAACATCACGCCCGGCTTCGGATAGTCCGGGACGTCACGGATGCGGCTGAGCAGCAGCTCCGAGGCGGCGGCGGTCATCGGCGCTTGCCCGAGGGACGGCCACGGCCCCGGTTGCCGCGCGGACCCACGACGGCGCCGGCCGGTGCCACGTCGCCCGACACGTCGTCCTGTGGTTCCTCGGAGTCCTCCGCCGACGCGCCCTCGGCGGCTGCCTTGGCGCGCTTGGCGAGCACCCGCTTCTTCAGGGCCTTCATCTGCGGCTCGCGCTCCTTGAGGTCGGCGACGAGCGGCGTGGCGATGAAGATCGAGGAGTACGCACCGGCCGCGAGGCCGACGAACAGCGACAGCGAGATGTCGTTGAGCATTCCGGCACCGAGGACGCCGCCACCGATGAAGAGCAGTCCGGCAACCGGCAGCAGCGCGACGACGGTGGTGTTGATGGAACGCACCAGCGTGCCGTTGAGGCTGCGGTTGGCGATCTCGCTGTAGGTGTAGCGGGTCTGCTTGGTGATGTCCTTCGAGCCCTCCTTGAGACCGTCGAAGACGACGACGGTGTCGTAGAGGGAGTAACCGAGGATCGTCAGCAGACCGATCACGGTGCCCGGTGTGACCTCGAAGCCCACGAGTGCGTACACACCGATGGTGATGGTGAGGTCGTGAATCAACGCGATCAGGGCGGCGATGGCCATGCGCCACTCGAAGGCGATCGCGAGGTAGATGACCACCAGGAGCATGAAGACCGCGAGACCGGTCCATGCCTTGTTGGCGATCTGCTCACCCCAGCTGGGGCCGACGATCTCGGCGTTGATCTTGTTCACCGGGATGTCGAGCTTGTCGGACAGCGTCTCGTTGACCTTGTTGGCCTGGGCCTGGTCGAGCTCGCTGACCTGGATCCGCAGACCGCCGTTGCCGAGCTTCTGGACGATCGCCTCATGGCCCGAGGCGTCAATGGCGTACGTCCGTGCCTGGCTGACGGAGACGCTCGTCTTCGGGGTGGTGAAGACGGCGCCGCCCTTGAACTCGATACCCAGGTTGAGACCCTGCACCGCCAGGCCGAGGATGGCCGTGATGGTGATCAGGATCGAAACCCCGTACCAGATCTTCCGCTTGGCGACGAAGTCGTAGCCGACCTCGCCGCGGTAGAGACGGGCGCCGAGAGTGCCAAGTCGCGACATCTCACGCCTCCTTCGGGTCGATGGGGGCGGAGGCGCGACGGGAGCGGCGCAGCGGGGGCTTGGCACCGAGCCGCTTCGGGTCGAGGCCGGACCACGGGTGACCGTCCGCGAAGAACTTCTTGCGGGCGAGCAGGGTCATGATCGGCTTGGTGAAGAGGAACACCACGACCACGTCGAGCACGGTGGTCAGGCCGAGAGTGAACGCGAAGCCCTGGACCTTGCCGACGGTGACGATGAATAGCACCGCGGCGGCGAGGAAGGACACGAAGTCGGAGACCAGGATCGTGCGCCGGGCGCGCGGCCAGGCACGCTCGACGGCGGGCCGCAGCGTACGGCCCTCGCGGATCTCGTCGCGGATTCTCTCGAAGTACACGATGAACGAGTCCGCGGTGATACCGATCGCAACGATCGCACCACACACCGCGGGCAGGTTCAGGGCGAAGCCGATACCGGGGCCGAGCAGAGCCATGATCGTGTACGTCAGGATCGCGGAGACGACGAGGCTGAGGATCGCGATCAGAGCCAGGCCGCGGTAGTACGCCACCAGGTAGATGATGACCAGCGCGAGACCGATCGCACCGGCGATGAGGCCCGCGTGCAGCTGCTCGCCGCCGAGGGCGGCCGTGACGGTCTGGACGCTCTGCTCCTGGAAGGAGAGCGGAAGCGCACCGTACGACAGGATGTTGCCCAGGTCCTGGGCGGACTGCTGAGTGAAACTGCCGGAGATCTCGGCGTTCGCGCTCAAGGTCGTGCGCACCGAAGGCGCGGAGACGACCTCACCGTCAAGGACGATCGCGAACTGGTTCATCGGAGGCTGCTGCTGCGACAGCTTGCTCGTGATCTTCTGGAACTTCTTCGAGCCACCGTCGGTGAAGTCCATCTGCACGATCCACTGACCGGTCCGCTGGTCGATCGTGGCCTTGGCGTCGTCGACGTCCTTGCCATTGACCTCGGCGGGGCCGAGAACGTACTTCTCCCACTGCCCGTCGGAGTTCTTGCCGCAGGCGACGAGCGGGTCGCTGGGCTTGACGCCGACACCGGCCGCGACGCGGGCCTCCTTGTTCGTGCAGTCGAGAGCCAGGAACTGCTTCTGCAGCTTGTCGGCGCCCGCTGTGTCCCCGGAGGGGGGCGGCTTCGGCGTCCCGGAGGGCTTGCCCGAACCGGCGGGGGTCGGGGTCGGCTTCGGCGCCTTGAGGGCGTCGGTCACCGCGCGGCCCTGGGTGGTCGGTGTGGCCGAGGGGGTGCCGGACGGCGCGTTGGCCGTCGGCTTGCCCGTCTCCTTGGCCTTACCGTCCTTGGCCTTGCCGGACGGCGAGGCGCTCGGGGTGGGCTGGGGAGCGGTGGGGGTGCCCGCGGCGACCGTCAGCACCGGCCGGAAGTAGAGCTGGGCGGTGGTGCCGACCTGCTCACGGGCCTGCTGGGAGTTGGTCCCCTTGGGGATGTTGACGATGATGTTGCGTTCGCCCTGAGTCTGAACCTCGGCCTCGGAGACGCCGAGACCATTCACACGGCGCTCGATGATGCCGACCGCGGTGTTCATGTTGGTCTCGTTGATCGCGTCCGGCTTACCGGGTTCGTTCTTCGCCTCGAGCGTGATGGACGTACCGCCCGCCAGGTCGATACCCAGACGCGGCGTGAGCTGTCCCGCCAAGAACATCCCGCCAGTGAGCGCGACCATGGCGATCAGGATCAGAGCCAGGGCGCGCCCCGGCTTGCCCTGAGCCCCCGCGGGCCTTCGGCCCCTATTCGGTGCTGCCACCTTCTCGTTTCTCCCTGTCCAACCGCCCCGCGCCGGGTGTGCGCCGGGGCGGCCACGAAGTGTTGTGGGGACCTGCCCCCGCAGAATTCAACACGACCGTGGGACCGCCGGGCACCGGTAGGCGCTCGCGCGGTCCCCGACCATGGCTACTTCGCGTCGGTCTCGCCGTCGGCCTTGCCGTTCTTGGTCTCGGCGTCCTCGGGCTCGGCGTCCGCGACCTCGGTGTCGTCGGCCTCGGCGTCGGCGGCCTCGGCGTCGGCGGCCTCGGGCTTCTTGCCGAGGTCGATCTTGGCGTCGTCCGAGGAGTCGGAGTCGGTGGCCTCGGTCAGCGAGGAAGCGTCGTCCGGAACGATGGGGCTGTCGGACTTGAGGTCGCCGTCGCCGTGCACGATGCGGTTGTACTCCTCGTCGTCGAGGACCGCCCCGATCGAGTTCTTGGCGAACACCAGGTGCACGCCGGGGGCCGCCTCGAGGAGAACCGTGTCGTGGTTGACCTCCTTGACGGTGGCGTACAAGCCGCCGATGGTCCGCACGCCGGTACCGGGCTGCATCTGGTCACGCATCTGCGCGGCCTGCTGCTGCTTCCTCTTGGCGGAGCGGGTCATCAGGAACATGGCCCCGATGAGCACGATAAAGGGGAGGAGGGTCAAGATATTCACGGGGCGGAATTCCTTCGCACGACCGCGCGGATGAACGGCCTGATCTACGGGGGTGGGCACGCCGACCTTTAAGGGCGGCATCGGCGGAGTCTAAGCGAGTCCGCATCATTGGAACAACGCCCAGCATCCCACCCTGGTTCCTGGCCCGGCGAGTATCCGCGCCGTCACGTCCCGAACAGACCCTGTTGTCCGCCTGTGCCGGGGGCCTGCTGAGGCGGTACGAGGCCCAGGTGGGCCCATGCGGCAGGGGTGGCGACCCGGCCGCGCGGCGTGCGGGCCAGCAGTCCCTCCCGTACCAGGAAGGGCTCGGCCACCTCCTCGACCGTCTCGCGCTCCTCCCCCACGGCCACCGCGAGCGTCGACAGCCCCACCGGGCCCCCGCCGAAGAGCTTCAGCAGCGCCGTAAGGACGGCACGGTCGAGGCGGTCGAGTCCGCGGGCGTCGACCTCGTACACCTTCAGGGCTGCGGCTGCCACCTCGCGGGTGATCAGGCCGTCCACCTTGACCTGGGCATAGTCCCGGACGCGGCGCAGCAGCCGGTTGGCGATGCGGGGCGTGCCGCGGGAGCGTCCGGCGATCTCTGCGGCGCCGTCGGCCTCTATGTCGAGGTCGAGAAGCTGTGCGGAGCGGTGGATCACGCGCTCCAGCTCCGCGGGCTCGTAGAACTCCATGTGCGCGGTGAAGCCGAAGCGGTCGCGCAGTGGGGGCGGCAGCAGCCCTGCCCGGGTGGTGGCCCCTACCAGCGTGAACGGAGGCAGCTCCAGCGGAATGGCGGTGGCTCCCGGGCCCTTGCCGACGATCACGTCGACCCGGAAGTCCTCCATGGCCATGTAGAGCATCTCCTCGGCGGGCCGCGACATCCGGTGGATCTCGTCGAGGAAGAGAACCTCACCCTCCTGGAGCGAGGACAGGATCGCGGCCAGATCACCGGCGTGCTGGATGGCCGGGCCCGAGGTGATCCGGATCGGGGCGTTCATCTCCGCCGCGATGATCATGGACAGGGTGGTCTTGCCGAGGCCGGGGGCGCCGGAGAGCAGGACATGGTCGGCGGTGGCGCCACGGGCGAGAGCCGCCTTCAGGACGAGGTCCAACTGCTCCCGGACCCGTTCCTGGCCGACGAACTCGTCCAGCGACTTCGGCCGCAGTGCCGCCTCGACAGCCTGGTCCTCGCCGTCGGCGGACGCGCCGACGAGCCGCTCAGCGGCGATGTCGTCGGTCGTCGGTGCGGTGTCGTCCCAGTTCACAGTGGATTGCCTCGCGCGTCGATGGCTGGAGTCAGCGGGTGCGGTTCAGGGTCTGCAGGGCGGCCTTGAGGAGCGAGCCCACCGAAGGCGCTCCCTCGGCGGCCTCGGCCTGCGGGGAGACAGCGGCGACAGCCTCGTCCGCCTCGCGGGTGGCATAGCCGAGGCCGATCAGCGCGGCGTGCAGCTGGTCGCGCCACGCCATGGGGGCCGCCGCGGCGGCGATGCCCTGCCTGCCGATGTGGGCGCCGACCGGCTCGCCGAGCCGGTCCTTCAGTTCGAGCAGCAGCTTCTGCGCACCCTTCTTGCCGATGCCCGGCACCGCGGTCAGCGCCCTCTCGTCACCGGTGGCCACGGCGACGCGCAGCGCGTCCGGGGTGTGCACGGCGAGCATCGCCTGGGCGAGGCGCGGTCCGACGCCGCTCGCGGTCTGCAGCAGCTCGAAGACCTGGCGCTCGTCGTCGTCCGCGAAGCCGTACAGCGTCAGCGAGTCCTCCCGTACGACGAGGGAGGTGGCGAGCTTGGCCTCCTTGCCGATACGGAGCTCGGAGAGGGTGTTCGGGGTGCACTGGACGGCCATGCCGACCCCGCCGACCTCGATGACCGCGGTGGTGGGGGCGAGGGCGGCGACCGGGCCGCTCACAAAGGCGATCATGCGGTACGGCCTTTCGGTGCGTGCACGGTGCGATGTGCGGCGACGGCTTGCTGGAGGCGATTGTGCGCGGGCGCCCGCCAGATGTGACAGATGGCGAGCGCGAGAGCGTCCGCCGCGTCGGCGGGCTTGGGCGGAGCGTCGAGCCGCAGCAGCCGGGTCACCATCGCGCCGACCTGCGCCTTGTCGGCCCGGCCGCTGCCGGTGACGGCGGCCTTGACCTCGCTGGGCGTGTGCAGGGCGACCGGGATACCGCGGCGGGACGCGCAGAGCATAGCGATCGCGCTGGCCTGTGCGGTGCCCATGACCGTGCGCACGTTGTGCTGGCTGAACACCCGCTCCACCGCGACGCATTCGGGCCGGTGCTCGTCCAGCCACCGCTCGATGCCCTGCTCGATGGCGACCAGCCTCAGGCCCAACTCGGCGTCCGCCGGGGTTCGTACGACACCGACGCCGAGCATGGTCAGGGGACGGCCCGCGACGCCCTCGACCACGCCGACACCGCAACGCGTCAACCCCGGGTCCACACCGAGTACCCGCACCCCGCCCCCCTCCTTGCGGCTAAACCGCCGCCGCTCTCGCGGAGGTGGTCACTCGCCGTCGTGCCTTCTCAATTTGATGGTTGCGGTCGTCAGGCTAACCGGAGCCACTGACAAAGCGGCGGGCCGACGGGGTGTGTCCCGTCGGCCCGCCGTTTGACTGCCTGTCAGGCGTCGACCTTCTCCATGATCTCGTCCGAGACATCGAAGTTGGCGAAGACGTTCTGCACGTCGTCGCTGTCCTCGAGCGCGTCGATCAGCTTGAAGATCTTTCGTGCGCCCTCTTCCTCCAGCTCGACCTGCATGGTCGGGACGAAGTTGGCCTCGGCCGAGTCGTAGTCGATGCCGGCCTCCTGGAGCGCGGTGCGCACCGCGACCAGGTCGGTGGCCTCGCTGAGCACCTCGAAGGACTCACCGAGGTCGTTGACCTCTTCGGCGCCCGCGTCGAGGACGGCACCGAGCACGTCGTCCTCGGCGAGCTCACCCTTGGGGACGAGGACAACGCCCTTGCGGTTGAAGAGGTACGAGACCGAGCCGGGGTCGGCCATCGAGCCGCCGTTGCGGGTCATCGCGACGCGGACGTCGGAGGCCGCGCGGTTGCGGTTGTCCGTGAGGCACTCGATGAGCACCGCGACGCCGTTGGGGCCGTAGCCCTCGTACATGATCGTCTCGTAGTCGGCGCCACCGGCCTCGAGACCGGCGCCGCGCTTGACGGCGGAGTCGATGTTCTTGTTCGGGACCGAGCTCTTCTTCGCCTTCTGGATGGCGTCGAAGAGGGTCGGGTTGCCCTCGACATCGGCGCCGCCGGTGCGGGCCGCGACCTCGATGTTCTTGATCAGCTTCGCGAAGAGCTTGCCGCGCTTGGCATCGATCACGGCCTTCTTGTGCTTCGTCGTAGCCCATTTAGAGTGGCCGGACATCTGCCTGTCTCCTTCGCGTAACCCATTCCTGCTGCGTTCGGCAGAGATCCTACCGGGACGACGTCACTGGGCGGCGCGCACCATGTCCACAAACAGACCGTGCACCCGGTGATCGCCGGTGAGTTCAGGGTGGAACGAAGTGGCCAGGACATTGCCCTGCCGTACGGCGACGATGTGGCCGCCGTGCTCGGCGAGAACCTCGGCCTGGGCGCCGACCGACTCCACCCAGGGGGCGCGGATGAAGACACCCTCGACCGGTCCACCGTCCACACCCGCGACCTCGACGGCCGCCTCGAAGGACTCGTTCTGCCGGCCGAAGGCGTTGCGGCGGACGATCATGTCGATGCCGCCGAGCGTCTCCTGGCCCGAACGCGGGTCGAGGATCTTGTCGGCGACCATGATCAGACCGGCGCAGGTGCCGTAGACGGGCATGCCGGTGGCGATCCGCTCGCGCAGCGGCTCCATCATGCCGAAGAGAACCGCAAGCTTGGACATGGTGGTGGACTCGCCGCCGGGGATGACAAGGCCGTCGACCTCGGCGAGCTCCTCGGGGCGCCTCACCGGCCTGGCCACGGCGTCAGCCGCGGCCAGGGCGATCAGGTGCTCCCGTACGTCGCCCTGCAGAGCCAGAACTCCGATCACAGGGGAGCCGGGAGTGGTCATTACCAGCCTCGGTTCGCGTAGCGCTCGGTCTCCGGCAGGGTGTCGCAGTTGATGCCGACCATGGCCTCACCGAGGTTGCGGGAGGCGTCCGCGATGATCTTGGGGTCGTCGTAGAAGGTGGTGGCCTTCACGATGGCCGCGGCGCGCTTGGCAGGGTCGCCCGACTTGAAGATGCCGGAGCCGACGAAGACGCCCTCGGCGCCGAGCTGGCGCATCAGCGCGGCGTCGGCGGGGGTGGCGACGCCACCGGCGGAGAAGAGGACCACCGGCAGCTTGCCCAGCTCGGAGACCTCCTTGACCAGCTCGTACGGGGCGCGGAGCTCCTTGGCGGCGGCGTACAGCTCGTTGTTGTCGAAGCCGCGCAGCTTGGCGATCTCGTTCTTGATCTGGCGCAGGTGGCGGACGGCCTCGACGACGTTGCCGGTGCCGGCCTCGCCCTTGGAGCGGATCATGGCCGCGCCCTCGGCGATGCGGCGCAGGGCCTCGCCCAGGTTGGTGGCGCCACACACGAAGGGGGTGGTGAAGGCCCACTTGTCGGAGTGGTTGACCTCGTCGGCCGGGGTCAGCACCTCGGACTCGTCGATGTAGTCGACGCCGAGGGACTGCAGCACCTGGGCCTCGACGAAGTGGCCGATCCGGGACTTGGCCATGACCGGGATGGAGACGGCCTCGATGATCTCTTCGATCATGTTGGGGTCGGACATCCGGGCCACGCCGCCGTCCTTGCGGATGTCGGCGGGGACCCGCTCCAGGGCCATGACGGCCACGGCGCCCGCGTCCTCGGCTATCTTCGCCTGCTCGGCGTTGACCACATCCATGATCACACCGCCCTTGAGCTGCTCGGCCATGCCGCGCTTGACGCGCGCGGTGCCGGTCTCGGGGGCCTGCGGGATGGTGGGAAGCGTGCTGGACACGGATGGACCTCACTCGGAGACGACGTTGTAGTGCCTCACCGATGGAACATGCGTGGACCAGTCCACTGCAAGGGCCAATGAACAGCCGGTGGATCGTTTTCGAAGGTCAGGTGCGGGTCGCTCAGGTGCGGGTCGCTCAGGTGCCGGTCATGTGCCGGGGCGGTCCGCCAGGGCGACCGGGGGCTCGTCGTCCATCTCGAAGGCCAGCGGGAACGGCGCGTGGCCGGCCAGCCGGAACCAGCGGACCTTGCGGTGCCGGCGCAGGGCGCGGGCCGCGCGTACGGCGTCGTTGTGGAAGCGGCGCGCCATCGGGACGCGGCGTACGGCCTGGGCAAGCTCGCCCGCGGCATCCTCGCCGCCCGGGACCGCGCGTACGGCCTCGACCTGCGCGGCCTCGCCGAAGACGGCCCGCAGCGCGGCACTGAGCTCGCTCTCGGCGACCTCGCGCTGCTCCTCCTCCGCCTGGCGGGCGGCGTGCGCGGCCTCGTACAGCACGATCGACGCGGCCGGATCGAGCACGCCGGAGGTGGCGAGCTCCTGGGTGACCGAGGCGCGGCGCAACAACTGGGCGTCGAGCGCGGCGCGGGCGGCGTCGATACGGGAGTGCAGCCGGTCGAGCCGTCCGGCGGTCCAGCTCAGATACAGGCCGATCGCGACGAGGGCGACGACGATCCAGATGAGGGTTACGGTCACGGGCGGCAAGGCTACCGGTGGCGGCGTGTCGCCTGCGGCGGGGCTGTTCAACCGGGGGCGCTGCCCCCGGACCCCCGCGCCTCAAACGCCGGCGGGGCTGAGATGTGCGGCAGGGCCGCACATTCAGCCCGTCCGGCGTTTGAGGACATGCGGCCGAAGGTCGCATACGGGGTCCGGGGCGAAGCCCCGGCGGGGTCTGGGGGCTTGCCCCCAGTTCGGGAAGGGGCGGGTCGGGGAAAACTCAGTCCCGCGCCAGCCCGAACCTCGCCCGGAACCCCGACCTCTCGTCCGCCGCCACCGACGCCGCCCCGTCCGTCACCGTCTCGTAGACCGCCAGGATGTCCGCCCCGACCGTCGACCAGTCGAAGCGGCGTACGTGCGCGCTGCCCCGGGCGCGCAGTTCCTCCCGGCGGACCGGGTCGCCCAGGAGGCCGATCGCCGCCGTGGCCAGGGCGTCCGCGTCCTCGTTGGCGAAGAGTTCGCCGGCCGCGCCCTGGTCCAGGACCTGGGCGAAGGCGTCCAGGTCCGAGGCGAGCACCGGCGCGCCCGCCGACATCGCCTCGACGAGGATGATGCCGAAGCTCTCCCCGCCGGTGTTGGGCGCCACGTACACGTCGACGCTCCGCAGCAGCCGTGCCTTGTCCTCGTCGCTGACCATGCCGAGGAACTCCACCTGCCGCCGCATGTCGACGGGCAGTGACGCGACGGCTTCCTCCTCGTCGCCCCGCCCGGCCACCAGCAGTCTGGTCGCCGGCCGCTCCGCGAGGATCTTGGGCAGGGCCTTCATCAGCACCGGCAGGCCCTTGCGGGGCTCGTCGATGCGCCCTATGAAGCCGATCGTGTCGCCCTGCCACTCGGCCTTCGGCTCGGCCTTGTCGAAGAAGCCGACGTCGACGCCGTTCGGGATGACGACCGCGTCGCCGCCCAGGTGCTCGACCAGGGTCCGCCGGGCGTACTCGCTGACCGCGATCCGGGCGCTGATCTTCTCCAGTGCGGGCTGCAGGATCGGATACGCCGCGATCATGGCGCGGGAGCGCGGGTTCGAGGTGTGGAAGGTGGCCACGATCGGGCCCTGCGCGGCCCAGCAGCTGAGCAGGCCCAGTGACGGCGACGTCGGCTCGTGGATGTGGATGACGTCGAAGGTGCCGTCGTGCAGCCAGCGCCGTACCCGCGCGGCGGACAGAAAGCCGAAGTTGAGCCTGGCCACCGAGCCGTTGTACGGGACCGGAACGGCCCGCCCCGCCGAGACCACGTACGACGGCAGAGGTGTCTCGTCGTCCGCCGGTGCCAGCACCGACACGTCGTGGCCGAGCCGGATCAGATGTTCCGCCAGGTCTCTGATGTGGAATTGGACGCCACCCGGTACGTCCCAGGAGTACGGGCAGACGATGCCGATCTTCACAGCGGCCGCTCCTCGAGGTCCGCGAGCCACAGCCGCTGCAGCATGTGCCAGTCCTCCGGGTGCTCGGCGATTCCCGTGGCGTAGGCGTCGGCCAGCGCCTGTGTCATCAGCGACGTCTTCTCGTCCTTGGTACCTGTCTCGGGCACCTCCACAGGCGGGTGGATCTGCCCCCGCATAAGCGGCGCTTCGTCGTACCACAGCGTCACCGGCAGCAGCAGCGCGCCGGTCTGCTGGGCCAGCATCGCCGGCCCGGCCGGCATCCGGGCGCTCTCGCCGAAGTACTTCACCTCGACACCCGATGCCGACAGATCACGGTCGGCGACCAGGCAGACCAGGCCGCCGGAACGCAGCCGCCGGGCCAGCGTGCCGAAGGCGGAGCCGCCCGTGTGCGGCAGCACCTCCATGCCGAGGCTCTCGCGGTAGGCGACGAACCGGTCGTACAGCGTCTCGGGCTTGAGCCGCTCGGCGACCGTGGTGAAGGGAACGCCCAGGCTTCTGGTCACCCACACGCCCGCGAGGTCCCAGTTCGCCAGGTGCGGCAGCGCGAGGATCACTCCTCGGCCCGAGGCGAGGCCGTCCGTCAGATAATGGGAGTCCTTGATCTGGACGTTGTCGGTGACGCGCTCGGCGCTCCAGGTGGGCAGCCGGAAGGACTCCATCCAGTACCGCATGTACGAGCGCATACCGGCCTTCGACAGCTCGGCGAGGCGCTCGGGGCCCGCGTCGGGCACGACGCGGGCGAGGTTGGACTCCAGCCGCAGCACGCTCTTGCCGCGCCGCTTCCACGCGATGTCCGCGATGGTGCGGCCGAGCGCGGCGGCCGCCGGCTCGGGCAGCTTCTTGACCGTGCTCCAGCCCAGGCCGTACAGCCCGTCGGTCAGCCGCTCCCGCATCACGTCGCCTCAGCCTCGTTCCCCTGCGCCGCGGCGGCGTCGGCCTCCGCGGACTCCCGCCGTACCGTCACGACCCGCTGCCCGAGCGTGACCAGGCTGCCGACGGCCACGATCCACAGCGCGATCGGCAGCAGTACCTCGATCCCCGGCACCCCGAAGGTGTGCAGACCCGCGAGCCCGGCGGCGACCAATGAGATCACCAGTCGCTCGGCCCGCTCGATCAGCCCGTTGACGGCGACCGGAAGACCGATCGATTCCCCGCGCGCCTTGGTGTACGAGACGACCTGGCCGCTCGCCAGACAGAAGATGGCGACGGCACACATCACATTGTCGTCCCCCGTGCCCGCGTACCAGAGCGCGAATCCGCCGAAGATCGCGCTGTCCGCGACCCGGTCGAGCGTCGAGTCCAGGAAGGCTCCCCACCGGCTCGAAACCCCCGCCTGCCGCGCCATGTTGCCGTCGACGAGGTCGGAGAAGACGAAGGAGGTGATGACGATCGTGCCCCAGAAGAACTCTCCCCTGGGGAAGAAGACCAGCGCACCCGCCATCACTCCGGCCGTGCCGATGAGGGTGACCGCGTCGGGGCTCACCCCTCGGCGGAGCAGAAACGCGGCGAACGGTGTGAGGACACGCGTAAAAAATGCACGCGCGTACTTGTTCAGCATGGCCTTCCCGAGGGTCGGTGGGCCGAGTGGCCCCAATGGCCACCGGCTGGCCCATCGTAGCCAGGCCCCGCGTGCTCCACCGAGGCACACCCGCCTCCCGCCGTCGCGTACGACGTATGGACGCAACCTGACGGGAGTGGAAAGCTCGAAAGACGACCGCGGGCATCGCCGGAGCTGCCCCCGGACGCCGTCCGGGACCTCCCTCATGGCTCCCCGCGCCCGCGGCCCCACTCTCCTCACCGGGCAATCGATCGGGAGGCAAGATCATGGGCGACAAGAACGCACACCCCGGAGCCGCCGGCAGGGCAGCTACGGCCGACCAGCCCTCATCCGTACGGAACGTGGTGCTGGTCGGCCACAGCGGATCGGGAAAAACAACATTGATCGAGGCCCTGGCGCTGACCGCGGGAGCGGTCAACCGCGCGGGCCGGGTCGAGGACGGCGGGACGGTCTCGGACTACGACGAGATCGAGCACCGGCAGCAACGTTCCGTCCAGCTGTCCCTGGTCCCCCTCGAATGGGGCGGGTACAAAATCAATCTCCTGGACACTCCCGGATATGCCGACTTCGTCGGGGAGCTCAGGGCCGGTCTGCGAGCCGCGGACGCGGCCCTTTTCGTTGTCTCGGCCGCGCAGGAGGCCGACGCGATCGCCGGCGCGACCCGGATGGTGTGGGAGGAGTGCGCGGCGGTCGGAATGCCGCGCGCGATCGTCGTCACGCATCTGGAGACAGCGCGGACCGACTTCGAGGAGCTGACCCGGGTCTGCGGGAACATCTTCGGCGGAGACGACCCCGACGCCGTACTGCCGCTGTATCTGCCGCAGTACGGGGCGCAGAATCCCGACGGGCACGCCCCGGTCACCGGCCTCGTCGGACTGCTGTCCCAGAAGATCTTCGACTACTCCTCCGGCGAACGGAAGGAGACCGAGCCCGATCCGGCACAGACACCGCTGATCGAGGAGGCCCGCAACCGGCTGATCGAAGGGATCATCGCCGAGAGCGAGGACGAGACCCTCATGGACCACTACCTCGGCGGCGGCGAGATCGACCTCAAGACGCTGATCGGGGACCTGGAGAAGGCCGTGGCGCGCGGCATCTTCCACCCGGTGCTGGCCGCGGCCCCCGCCCCCGAGGGTGCCAAGCAGGGGCTCGGCACGGTCGAGCTTCTCGAACTCATCACCGGCGGCTTCCCGACCCCGCTGGAGACCACCGCCCCCTCCGTGACCACCCCGCAGGGCGCGCCGCGCCCGCAGGTGAGCTGCGACCCGGACGGTCCGCTGGTGGCCGAGGTGGTCAAGACCGCGTCCGACCCCTATGTCGGCCGGATCTCGCTCGTACGGGTCTTCTCCGGCACCCTGCGCCCCGACGAGACCGTCCATGTGTCCGGGCACGGTCTGTCCGACCGCGGACATGAGGACCATGACGTCGACGAGCGCGTCGGCGCGCTCTCCGCGCCCTTCGGCAAGCAGCAGCGCCCGCTCGGCCACGTCATCGCCGGAGATCTCGCCTGTGTGGCCAAGCTGGTCAGGGCGGAGACCGGGGACACGCTCTCGGCGAAGGACGACCCACTGCTGATGGAGCCGTGGACGATGCCCGATCCGCTGCTGCCGCTGGCCATCCAGGCGCACAGCAAGCCGGACGAGGACAAGCTCTCCCAGGGGCTTTCGCGACTGGTCGCCGAGGATCCGACGATGCGTCTCGAACAGAACCAGGCGACCCACCAGGTGGTGCTGTGGTGCCTCGGTGAGGCCCACGCGGATGTCGCGCTGGAGCGGCTGCGCAACCGCTACGGCGTCCAGGTCGACGTCGTACCGCACAAGGTGTCGCTGCGGGAGACCTTCGGCGAGCGGTCGGCGGGACGCGGGCGGCATGTGAAACAGTCCGGCGGGCACGGCCAGTACGCGATCTGCGAGATCGAGGTGGATCCGCTGCCGGCGGGCTCCGGGATCGAGTTCGTCGACAAGGTGGTGGGCGGCGCGGTGCCGCGGCAGTTCATCCCGTCCGTCGAGAAGGGCGCACGCGCGCAGGCGGCGCGCGGGGTCGCGGCCGGATATCCGCTCGTCGACGTACGGATCACGCTGCTGGACGGCAAGGCGCACTCGGTGGACTCCTCCGACGCGGCCTTCCAGACGGCGGGCGCGCTCGCGCTGCGGGAGGCGGCGGGCGATGCGCGCATCCATCTGCTGGAGCCGGTGGCCGAGGTGCGGGTGCTGGTCTCGGACGAGTACGTGGGTCCGGTGATGAGCGATCTGTCGGGGCGGCGCGGCCGGGTGGTGGGCACCGAGCAGGCGGGCGGGGGGCGCACGCTCGTACGGGCCGAGGTGCCGGAGATCGAGATCGGGCGGTACGCGGTGGACCTGCGGTCGATCTCGCACGGCACCGGGCAGTTCAGCCGCTCCTACGCCCGGCATGAGGCCATGCCGCCGCAGCTGGCCGACAAGATCCGCGAACAGGCCGAGCACGGCGCATAGTTGAGGGTGCCGCCCGCCGACCGCTGTGGGGCGGGCGGCACTTCAAACCTGTGACGTGGGCCGTGCGCCCCCGATACGCTGTAGTGCCCCAGCTCAGAAGGTGTGCGGGGCGCGGTAGTTGGGAACAGGCCGCAGTGCGGATGCTTGCGGCGATGGGGGCGGTAGTGGCAAACGACGCTTTCGATTTCACTCCCGGGGCACAGGTCCCGCTCCTGGGCTCGGCCGGACAGACGGCGGCGACGCATGCGCTCGCCTCCGCCGCGTACCGCGACAGCCCGGTCAAGGACCTGCTCAAGGCCAACAGCGAGTGGCACAAGTCGGAGGTGAAGCCGGGGAAGTTCTCGCTGTTCGAGCCGAATCTGGGCGAGGCGTTCTCGCGGGCGGTGCAGCTGCGGATGCTCGGCGGCGCACGCAAGGCGCTGATCCAGTCCTTCGGCACGGAGCCGCAGGCGGTGGTCGAGCACTGCCTGGCCGCCACCCGGATCCGCAAGGAGCGCGACGCCAGACTCACCGGTGTGATGGCTGTCTTCGGGCTGCTCTTCCTGCCCGGACTGCTGCTCTGGCTGGTCGTGTTCCAGCTCCGGCGGACGATCGCGGGGGCATCCAACAAGCGGGCGGGGGCCCTCGGCACCCTGCTGCTCGTCGGCATCGGCGGCCTGGCCGTGATCTTCCTGATCAAGCTGCCGTTCGGCGGGCTGCTCGGCTACTACATCCGCGGCATGATCGTGGCGCCGGTCATCGGCTGGGTACTGGCCAAGCGGATCTGCGAGTCCACGGCCAAGGATCTGCGCGCCCGCTGGGACAGCCTGCTGTCGGGCGGCGGTCTCGGCGCCAAGGTCCCCGAGGCGGTCCCCGGTCACCCCAATGAGACCGCGCGCGAGCAACTGCGCCAGGGACTTGAGAAGCTCACCGCCGAGCAGCAGTCCAACGCGGTCTTCTACGCGGGCCCCAAGGGCATACTCGGCATGGGCACCCGCTGGGGGAGCTGGCAGATGGCCGAGGAGCTGGTCTCGAAGGAGGCCGGCAAGGACATCAACCAGTTCCGCAGCTGGGACGTGATACGAGCGGTCCACGACAAGCTGAAGATGCTGGAGCGCGGCCCGCTGAACTCCGGCGGCTTCCCCACTCCCTCGGTCAAGCACTGGATCGTGGCGCCGGTCGGTGAGAACGCCGGAGAGGTGTCCCGGCCGGAAGGCCAGGACGTGGAGACCTTCCAGGTCAAGGGCCACGAGATACAGCGGATCTGCAATCACCAGCAGTTCGGCGGCGGGAACCGCCACTATCTGGGCGTGCAGTTCACGCTCTGGGACGGCCAGTTGGTGATCACCATGATGATCACCGTGACCGTGCTCCACGAGACGCTGCGCGTCGAGGTGACCGGGCACGCGCTCGGCCCGGTGCACTCGCTGTTCACCACCAAGCCCGCACCCAAGACCGTCACGGTCGCCAAGACGGTCCGCTTCTGGGAGACCGTCGACCGGGCGCTGCCGCTGGTGGAGACGCCCGAGGTGGTGCGGCTCGCGGTGCGGGCGCCCTTCACCTGGTATCCGCCGCTGCTCGACTTCCTCGGCGGCAAGCTGGTGCTCCCCGAGCCCTTCGGGCTGCGCCACGCCTGGGCCGAGAAGCCCTGGCGGCACCGCTTCATGGCGGACGACGCGATGCGTGCGGCGACGCCCGTCCTGCGCGTGACGCACGCGGCGGCGATGAAGGTGCTCGAGGAGAACGGCGTGGACACCGAGCGCTTCGGCAACCGCTCCATGATCGTGAGCGGCTTCGTCCAGGACCCCTCGCCCCGCAAGGCCGACCTCTACGACGCGTAGGAGCGGCCCGTACGACGCGTGGGAGCGGCCCGCCCCTTCAGGAGGCGGGCCAGGCCTCCGCCAACATCTTGCGGGTGTCGGCGAGCAGCTGCGGCAGCACCTTCGTGTGCCCGACGACCGGCATGAAGTTGGTGTCCCCGCCCCATCGCGGCACGACGTGCTGGTGCAGATGCGCGGCGATCCCGGCGCCCGCGACCGTGCCCTGGTTCATTCCGATGTTGAAGCCGTGCGCGCCCGACGCCTTGCGCAGCGCGGTCATCGCGTGCTTGGTGAACAGCGCGAGCTCGGCGGTCTCCGCGTCGTCCAGTTCGGTGTAGTCGGCGACATGACGGTAGGGCACGACCATCAGATGCCCGCCGTTGTACGGGTAGAGGTTGAGCACCGCGTAGACGTGCGAGCCGCGGGCGATGACGAGCCCGTCCTCGTCCGACGTGGAGGGGATCACGCAGAAGGGACAGCCGTCGTCGGCCCCCGGACCGGTCGGCTTGTTCTCTCCCTGGATGTACGCCATGCGGTGGGGTGTCCACAGGCGCTGGAACGCATCCTGCGTCCCGACTCCGATCTGCTGCTCCGGCTCAAGCGTCATGCTGTGCAGCATATGACTTCGCCCGGCCGCGCAGACGGGAGACCCCCGCAGCGCCGATCGCGCTGCGGGGGTCTCGTACGGTGTGCGTGCCCACTGCCGCGCGGGCGGCGGACATCAGAGCTGGACGCGCTCCTCGACGACCTTCGCGATCTTCGCGATGGCCTCGTCGACCGGGATGCCGTTCTCCTGCGAGCCGTCGCGGTAGCGGAAGGAGACCGCGCCGGCCGCCATGTCCTCGTCGCCCGCGATGACCATGAAGGGCACCTTCTGCTTCTGCGCGTTGCGGATCTTCTTCTGCATGCGGTCCGAGGAGGCGTCCACCTCGACCCGCAGCCCCTTGGTCTTCGCCTTGGCGGCGAACTCCTGCAGGTAGGGGATGTGCGCGTCGCCGATCGGAATGCCGAGCGCCTGGACCGGCGCGAGCCAGGCCGGGAACGCGCCCGCGTAGTGCTCCAGCAGCACCGCGAAGAACCGCTCGATCGAGCCGAACAGTGCGCGGTGGATCATGACCGGGCGCTGCTTGGTGCCGTCGGGACCGGTGTACTCCAGGTCGAAGCGCTCCGGCAGGTTGAAGTCGAGCTGGACGGTGGACATCTGCCAGGTACGGCCGATGGCGTCCTTGGCCTGCACGGAGATCTTCGGCCCGTAGAACGCGGCGCCGCCCGGGTCGGGGACCAGCGGGAGGCCCTGCTTCTCGGCGACCTTGCGCAGCGTCTCGGTCGCCTCCTCCCAGATCTCGTCGGAGCCGACGAACTTCTCCGGGTCCTTGGTGGACAGCTCAAGATAGAAGTCGGTGAGGCCGTAGTCGCGCAGCAGGTTCAGCACGAAGGTCAGCGTCGAGTCGAGCTCGTCCGCCATCTGCTCCTTGGTGCAGTAGATGTGCGCGTCGTCCTGGGTGAAGCCGCGGGCCCGGGTCAGGCCGTGCACGACGCCCGACTTCTCGTAGCGGTACACGGTCCCGAACTCGAAGAGACGCAGCGGCAGTTCACGGTAGGAGCGGCCGCGCGCATCGAAGATCAGGTTGTGCATCGGGCAGTTCATGGGCTTGAGGTAGTAGTCCGTGCCCTCGTCGAGCTGCATGGGCGGGTACATGCCCTCGGCGTACCAGTCCAGGTGACCCGAGGTCTCGAAGAGCTTCCCCTTGGTGGCGTGGGGGGTGTAGACGAACTCGTACCCCTCCTCCTCGTGCCGCTTGCGGGAGTAGTCCTCCATGACCCGGCGTACGACACCGCCCTTGGGGTGGAAGACCGCGAGACCGGAACCGATCTGGTCCGGGATGGAGAACAGGTCCAGCTCGTTGCCCAGCTTGCGGTGGTCGCGCTTCTCCGCCTCGGCGAGGAACTCCAGGTGAGCCTTGAGCTCTTCCTTGGAGGGCCAGGCGGTGCCGTAGATGCGCTGCAGCATCGGGTTCTTCTCGCTGCCGCGCCAGTACGCGGCGGCGTTGCGCATCAGCTTGAACGCCGGGATGTTACGGGTGCTGGGCAGGTGCGGACCGCGGCACAGGTCCTTCCAGCACAGCTCGCCGGTCTTGGCGTCGAGGTTGTCGTAGATCGTCAGCTCACCGGCGCCGACCTCGACGTTCGCACCGTCGTCGGAGGAGGCGGAGCCCTTGAGCCCGATCAGCTCCAGCTTGTACGGCTCGCCGGCGAGCTCCTCGCGGGCGGCCTCATCGGTGACCACGCGCCGCGAGAAGCGCTGGCCGCGCTTCTGGATCTCCTGCATCTTCTTCTCGATGGCCTTGAGGTCATCGGGGTGGAAGGGCTTCTCGACGTCGAAGTCGTAATAGAAGCCGTCCTTGACCGGCGGGCCGATGCCGAGCTTGGCCTCGGGGAAGAGCTCCTGCACGGCCTGCGCCATGACGTGCGCGGTGGAGTGCCGCAGGATGCCCAGGCCATCCTCGGAGGAGATCTCGACGGGCTCGACCTCCTCGCCGTCCTTGACCTCGTACGAGAGGTCCTTCAGCTCACCGGCGACGCGGGCGGCGATGACAGTGCGCTCGCCGGGGAAGAGGTCGGCTGCCGTGGTGCCCGTGGTCACCACGCGCTCTTCCCGCTCGGAATCGCGTTGGATGATCACACGGACGTCTGACACCGGTCTCTCCTGACTGAAGGGGGACGCCGCGTTGGTAGTGGGCGCGCTACGAATCGTACCGAGCCGGTGGGGTCCGTCGCGAAACGGTTAGCCGGGGGCTCCGCCCCCGGACCCCCGCTCCTCAAACGCCGGAGGGGCTGAAGTTCAGCCCGTCCGGCGTTTGAGGACACGCGCGAAGCGCGTACGGAGGTCTGGGGGCTTGCCCCCAGTTCGGGATGGGGGTACCTCCCACGGCCGCCAGGCCGTAGGGGGAGGGCGGGCAGGGGAACAGCCCCGCCGCAGGCGCACCGGCACCACCGCCCCCTCACTCCCCCTGACACGCCTCCTCGAAGAAGTCCAGGTTCTCCTGGAGCGACTTCATCAGCCGGTCCCGCTCCGCCTCATCCACCTGCACCGGAACCACATTCGACGCATCCGTCAGCCGCCGGAACCCCCCTCGGCTCTCCAGGCGCCCCACGACCCGGATCGGCAGGCCGACCAGGTGCGCATGGCCCGCCGTGCGGTAGGAGTCCTCGTCCAGTGCCACCCGGACGTGCGGCACCTCCACTCCCGCCAGTACGCGCAGCCGTACCGTCCCCGCCCCCCGCGGCCCGGAGCGGCGCATCCGGACCACCGTGCCGGTGACGCGGACCGGCACGGACGGCTCGTCCTGGAGATAGCGGGCGCCGGCCTCGCGCAGCGCGGGCAGGTCGCCCGGCGAGAACTCGACCGCTTCGTTCCGCGGCGCGCAGCCTGCCGGGACTCCCGCCGCGGGTGACCACTCCAGCGCCACCCGCGCCCCTTCGGACCCCCGCACCAGCGCGATGATCGCTTCCGTCAGCTCGCGGCTGACTCCCGCCTCGACGGCGGCGTCGAACGCCTCCATCCCGCCCGTCGCGCGCTGGTAGTCCGCCGCCTCCCGCGCCGCCTGCAAGGCGTGGTACAGCCGCACCACGACCGCACGCCCGCTCTGCACCGGCACGAACGCGGTCAGGCTGCGCCCGCCGGGCGCCGGTCCCACCAGGACCCCGTCCAGCGAGGCCTGCGCCTGCCGCCGGTGCCGCGCGCCGTAGTACCCCGCGCGGCCGCGCGCCGCGAGCGCTCCGGCCATCAGCATCTGCCGTGCGGCTCCCCGCAGTTGCTCCTGTACGGTCCACGAAGCCGCGCCCGAAGGACCCGGGGGCACATCACGCCACCACCGGATCTCGTCGCTCGGCACGCTCAGCCCGACGAGCACCTCACGGGCCGAGGGCGCGGCGCTGCGCGCGAGCGCGGTCAGCGCCTCGCCCAGCAGGTCCTCGCAGTCCGGGAACGACCTGCTCTCGGGCACCAGCAGACTCGTACCGCCCGCCCCGGGTCCCGGCGGCGTCCAGCGCGCATAGCGCCCGGCCGCTCCGCCGCGCCGCCGCCAGCCGTGCCGGTCCAGGAGCGCCCCGAGGACGACGGGGTCGACCTGGGCGGGGTCCGGTTCGCCGCTCCCGTACCAGGCGCCCTTCAGGTCGCCCGCCGGTTGGGGCCGTACCGACTCGTCGAAAGGCCGCTGCATCAAGGTCTCCCTCCCGCCCCAACCCTGGTCATGATCTCGCAGAGCGCCCGGTCGTCGAAGATCCGCGAGGTCGGGATCCGCACAGTGGTCCTGCTCCTGCCCGTCACCGGGTGGCCTGCCAGGTTGGTCCAGTAGCAGCAGTGCCGCAGATCGAGCCGGTCGTGACTGGCGCGCAGCCACTCGCCCTGGGTCCGGGGGACGAGCATCACGACGAGGATCTTGTGCACGGACACCGGGGTGCGGGCCAGCTTCACCAGATGGTCGTTGTCGAGGGTGAAGGAGAACGCGGGTCCCGGTGGGTGCGGTGGGATCTGGTACGTGCACTTGAGCTGCACCTTGATGGTCACCTCGTCGTCGACGGTGTGACCGGCCGAGCTGTGGCTGACATGCCAGTCGATGCCGTTGTCCGGAAAGGGCTGCGACAGGGAGCAGCCCGCCGCTGCGGCAACGGCGTGCAGATAGCCCACCTGGAGCGTCTCCATGCAGGCGGTGGTGGCGAGTGCTCCGCGCAGCGGTACGGTCCGCTGGTGCAGCAGCCCTCCCCCTCGACCTTCGGCCTGGGAGGTACCCCCAGACTCAGGCTGCGTGAGCGCCATGGCTCCTCGTGCCTTCCGGGCTGTGCCGATCGATGTCCCCTGGACGGGACGTCAACTCGCGTACCCGTCATCTGTGTTGTCACCGCCCGGCGTACGGCGCAAACAGCCCGGGTATCACCGATTCGGGCAGGGGGATCACGCCATCTGCCACGCATGTGCGAGGAGTTCGGGGATGACGCGCTGGTATGACGGCCCCCTGGCCGCATTTGACACTGAGACAACCGGAGTCGACGTCGAGGAGGACCGCATCGTTTCGGCTGCGGTCGTCGTCCAGGACATGACGGGCGGCCGCCCGCGCGTCACACGCTGGCTGGTCAATCCCGGGGTGCCCGTGCCCCCGGGAGCCACCGAGGTGCACGGGCTGACGGACGATCACCTTCAGCGCAACGGCCGCTGGCCGGCGCCCGTGGTGGAGGAGATAGCAAGGCTGCTTGCCGAGCAGTGCGCCGCGGCCCGCCCGCTCGTGGTGATGAACGCTCCCTTCGATCTGACCATCCTCGACCGGGAGTTGCGGCGCCATCGCACGGCGTCGCTGGCCCAGTATCTGGAGAACGTCCCGCTGTGCGTGCTGGATCCGAGGGTCCTGGACAAGCATCTGGACCGCTACCGCAAGGGCCGCCGTACTCTCTCGGACCTGTGCGACCAGTACGAGGTGGTGCTGGACGGCGCCCATGACGCGGCCGCGGACGCGATGGCGGCGCTCGAGGTCACCCGGGCGGTGGGGCGCCGTTTCGCCTCTCGGCTGGAGCGTCTTGCCCCCTCGGAACTGCATACGCTGCAGGCGGTGTGGCATGCGGCGCAGGCGCGCGGGCTGCAGGCGTGGTTCGCCCGCAGTGGTGCGCCGGAGGAGGTGGACCCGCACTGGCCGCTGCGTACGGACCTTCCCGCCGCGGCCTGAGTCCGGGTGGCGCCCCGATCTGGGCGCCACCCGGTCGCGTCGGCCGATCTGGTCGGCCGATGACGTCAGCCGGTGAATCCCGCGGTGATGGAGGTGAATTGCCAGTTGCTCTGGCTGATGCCGGAGCAGTTGCTCACCACGCCGCCGCCGGGGCAGGGACGGTCACGGTTGACCGACCAGTACGCGAGCCGTGCGATGTGGTGGGAGTTGGCCCAGTCCTTGATCTGGGTCCAGGTCGCCGGGCTGGTGAGTTCCTGCTGGTCGCTGAGGCCGTTCATGCCCGAGATGCCGATATGGGCGTAGGCGGTGTCGTCCGACCAGCCGAAGGTGCTCTTGAGCTTGGTCTTGAGCCCCTCGGTGGCGTTGACGGTGTTGCCGTACATGTCGGCGCCGCCGCCGAAGTCGAACGGCATGATCGTGAAGACGTCGATGTCGGCCTGGAGTGCGTTCGCGCGCTCGATGAGCCGACTGCCCCACCAGGTCGGGCCGGTGGTGCTGGTGCCGAAGGTGAGGATCGTCTTCAGGCCGGGGTTGTTCTGCTTGACGATCTTCAGCGCGCCGAGGATCCGGTCCTGGACGACCTCGTTCTCGAACTCGTCACTGTTCTCGATGTCTACGTCGATGGCCTTCAGCCCATAGGCGCTGATCACCTGCTGGTAGGCGCCGGCCAGCGCCTCGGGGGTCGAGCAGTTCGGGCCGAGCTTGTTGCCGCTCCAGCCGCCGATGGACGGGACGATGTCGCCGCCCGCGCCACGGATCGCGTTGATGGTGGACTGGTCGGTGCCACCGGTGAGCGGGCGGTTTCCGTCCCAGGCGGGGTTGCAGCCGCCGGAGGAGAGGATGAAGGCCATGGTGAACCACTTGATGCCGGTCGCGCTCATCACCGAGGTGGCACTGGGTGGGTCTCCCCAGCCCAAGTAGAGGTACGGGGCCGCCTGCTTGAAGCCGGTGCCACCCCCGCCGCCCGCGTCGGTCGTCACAGAGACGGCAGTCGAGGCCGGTGAGAGATTGCCTGCCGCGTCGCGGGCACGGACCGTGAAGCTGTACGCGGTGCTGGCCGCCAGGCCACTGACGGTCGCGCTGGTGCCGGTCACCGTGGTGGCTCTCGTCGAGCCCTGGTAGACGTCGTAGCCGGTGACGCCGACATTGTCGGTCGACGCGTTCCAGGCCAGTGAGACGCTGGACGAGGTCTTGCCGGTGGAGCGCGGATTCGTGGGCGTGGTGGGCGCCTGGGTGTCGCCGCCGCCTCCGCCGCCGGGACCGTCGAGGCTGATGTCGTCGGCGTAGTAAGTGCCCTGCGCGTACCAGCCGTTGACGTAGATCTCGGCGGTGGTCTGTGCTGCGCCGGTCGTGAACGAGACGGACAGCTGGGTGTACCCGGTCGCGGACGGGGTCCAGGTGGACGTCCCGCCGGTCACGCCGAGGAAGACATAGCTGCCGCGCACCCAGCCCGAGAGTGTGTACGCGGTGTTGGGCTGCACGGCGACGGTCTGGGTGCACTTGGCGTTGTCGCTCGCGCTCGCGGCACCGGCGAGCGCCTTCGTACCGCTGTGCACGGGGCTGCTCACCACCGAGCCGAGTCCGCCGGTGCAGGACCAGCCGGACAGGGAGCCGGTTTCGAAGCCGGGGTTGCTGAGCAGGTTGGCGGCCTGGGCCGTGCCGGGCACGGCGAGCGATGCGGCTGCGGCGAGCAGCGCCGCACCGAGTCCGGCCAGTAGGCGATTTCGGATACGCACATGACCTCCCGGTGAAGGGGTGGGGGCGGGTCGTTCGGACCGGACGCGGCGCCACGATTGGTCTGGACCTGCGAGGCGGATTAGAGCGGAGTGGCGCGCTCACGTCAAGAGCGGACGCGGGACAACGGTCGCCGCCAACCCGGGAGTTGAAGCCCGGAAAACACAGTGAGGCCGGTCCGTCGACTGACGGACCGGCCTCTCCCGGTGGGCGATACTGGGTTCGAACCAGTGACCTCTTCGGTGTGAACGAAGCGCTCTCCCACTGAGCTAATCGCCCGGGAACGCACTGAACCATACAGGCCCCGGCGGGCTTGGTTCAAACTCCGTCCAGGTAGGCGGCAAGTCCCCGCCTGCCGCCGCGCATCATCACCGCGTGGTTGGCCCGGAAGGCCGGGCGGCACGGCACCGCCAGCCGCCTCATCAGCGGCTTGCACACCTCCACCTCCTGTTCGTACAGCGCCCGGGTGCCGGTGCCGCGCGCCGACAGCGTCCACCGCGCCCAGCCCTCGAGGTCCCCCTCCATCCCCACTTCGAGCACGCCTGCCGCCGGGTCACGCCGGTGGGCGCGGGCGGTGACGAGCAGTTCGTACGGGAGGAACGAGCGGAAGCGGGCCGTCCCGGTCAACTCGTCGAGCGGGGTCACCTCTCGCACCTGCGGCCACCAGCGCGGGTAGTCCTCGGCCCGCTCGAGCACCGCGAACACGGCGGTGGGCCGGGCGGTCAGGTCCCAGATGCTGCGGAAGCGGTATCGGCACCAGTTCATGGCCCAAGTCTGCGCCCGGGAAGGTGTACGGCGGGAGTACTCACACGCGAACTGAGTATGCGCGCCCATGCCCTGGGATGTGGCGGTGGCCACACTCCGCACTATGGAGAACGTTCCGCCACCCGCCGAGGAACTGGCGATCCTCGACCGCGAGCTCGTCCGACTGGACGCCCGCCGGGCCCAGTTGCTGGCCCGCAGAGCCTGGCTGCTCACCGTCGTACAGCAGCATGTGGCGCCGCCGCCGCCTCCGGCGGCGCGCCCCTTCGCCGCTCCCCCGCCTGACGCCGCGCCGCGCAGTGTGCAGAACCTGCTGCTCACCCTCGGCGGCATTCTGCTGGCCATCGCCGCGATCGCGTTCACGCTGGTCAGCTGGGGTCACTTGGGCATCGGCGGGCGCTCGGCGGTTCTCGGCGCCGTGACCGTCGCGGCGCTGGCCGCACCGGTCGCGCTGCTGCGGCGCACGCTCACCGCCACGGCGGAGTCCCTGGCAGGTCTCGGCCTGGTGCTGATGGTGCTGGACGCCTACGCCCTGCACCGGGTCGCGCTGGCGGAGACCGGCCCGCTCGCCTTCGCGGCCGTCGCCTCGGCCGTTCTCGCGGCGCTCTGGTCGGCGTACGGACTGTCGCTGGAGCGGCTGCGGGTTCCGCTGCCGGCGGCCGTGCTGACCGCGCAACTCCCGCTGCCGCTCTGGTCGCTGACCGCCGGCCCGGGTGCGCCGCCGATGGAGTGGGCCCTGCTGGCGACCGCCTCGCTCGATGTCGCGGTCGCGCTGTGGACACCCACTAAGCCGGGACTCCGGCCCCTCGCAGCCACCGGCGCCGCGGTGACGGGTGGCTGGGCGCTGCTCATCGGCGGCGCGCAGTCGGTGACCGCGGACACGCCGCTCGACGCGCTCGCCCCGGCCGGGCTGCTCCTCGCGGCGGCCGGCGTGGCGCTCTTCGCGGCCTGGCGCTCGCCGTCGGCCGCGGTGCCCTGCTCCGCCGTGGCCGGTCTCGCGACGATCGCGGCGCTCGGCGCAGTGGCCCGCGCCGGCGTCCCCGAGGGATGGTCGGTGCTGGGGTATCTGCTGTGCGCGGTCGGCCTGTTGATTCTCGTACGGACACTCTCGCCGCGGCGACTGCGTCCGGGTCTGACGGCCGCGGCGGGCGCGGTCCACGCGCTCGCGGCCCTGCTGATGCTCCCCCTGGTGGCGCTCACCCTGGCGGGCCCGCTGTCGACGACGGACACCGTCTGGTCGTCGGCCACCGGGCCGACCGCCCGCGGCGCACTGGGCGTACCGCTCCCGGAGTCGGGCCTGACGGCGTCCCCGCTCGTCCTGCTGATCGTGGCGGCGACGCTGGCGACGGCGTCGCGCTGGTGGCTGTCGCCGACGGCGACGCGGACGGCCGCTCCCGGGGACGCCCCGGACGAGACCACACAGCACGACCGTGCGGGCGCGCCGGAAGCACCGACCCCGGCGGGGCACCCCGCCCCGGAGCCCGGCACGCCGGGTACGCCGCCCCCGGCCGGACCGGCAGAACCCTCCGCGGGCCCGTCGCCCACCGCCGCCGCCTGGCCCGCCTGGGGCCCGACCACCGGCGCTCCCTCGGGCCCGGCAGCCCGACCCGACCGCCGTGCCGCGGCGGGCACCGGGGCCCTCGCCCTCGCATGGGCCGGGCTGTTCGTCGTGCCGCCCGCGCTCGATCTCGACTACGTCGCGACCCTGACACTGCACATGCTCCTCACCGCCGCCGCCCTGGCGCTGGCCGCGCGTCCCGCGTGGACCGCCCGGCTTGCCCCGGCCGCCGTCCCCGTTGCCCTCACCTGCTCTCTCGCGGGCGCCGGGAGCGTCGCCGTACTGTCCCTGGCCACGCGGCCCGCGACGTTCACCGTGCTCGGCACCCTGACCGCCGCCCTCGCCGCGGCCGCGCTCGCCGCCCGCGGCCCGCGCGCCGTGCAGGCAGTCCTCGCCTGCACCGCCACCGGCTTCGCGACCGCGCTGCTCGGCGCCGTCGCCGCGGCCGCCGAACTCCCGCCCCACCGGGCCGCGTTGCTGATCCTCGCCGTCCCCACCGCCGTGGCACTGCTCGGGGCCCGGCTGGGCCGACACCCCGTGGCTCTCCCCATGGAACTCACCGGCGCGGCCGCGGGCCTTGTCGCGGTCGTCCTCGCCGCCGGGGACAGGCCGACCCTCGCCCTGGTGCTGGCGCTCGGCGGCGTGATCGCCGCGGGCACCGCGGTACGGGCCGAGCGCCGCCCCGCCGCCGGACATCTCGCCGCGGTGCTGTTCGTGCTCGCCACCTGGGTACGGCTGTACGCATCCGACATCACCACCCCGGAGGCGTACACCCTGCCTGCGACCCTCCCCGCGCTCGCCGTCGGCGTGCTGCGGCGCCGCCGCGACCCGGGCTCCTCGTCCTGGACGGCGTACGGACCCGGTCTCGCCGCGACACTGCTGCCGAGCCTCGTCGCGGCATGGGGCGACGACCACTGGCTGCGCCCACTGCTGCTCGGCCTCGCGGCCCTGGCCCTCACGCTCACCGGCGCCCGGCTGCGCCTTCAGGCGCTGCTGGTGCTCGGCGGCACGGTGCTCGCCCTCGACGCGCTGCACGAGCTCGCGCCGTACGTCGTCCAGGTCGTGGGCGCACTCCCCCGCTGGCTGCCGCCCGCGCTCGCCGGACTCCTGCTCCTCGCCGTCGGCGCGACCTACGAGCAGCGCCTGCGCGACGCCCGCAGGCTGCGGGACACCCTGGGCCGGATGCGCTGACCCGGCCCCGGACGCACGAACGCCGAAGGCCCGGAGACTTGACGTCTCCGGGCCTTCGGTCCGGGTGGGCGATACTGGGTTCGAACCAGTGACCTCTTCGGTGTGAACGAAGCGCTCTCCCACTGAGCTAATCGCCCGGGCACTCCGCAAAGATTACCCCATGTCAGAGTGTCCCCCAGACCATTTTCAGGTCACTCCTTGATCTTCCACGGCATCACGATGCCGAACTTCCAGACGTAGATCCCGACCAGCACCGCGATGATCACCAGGCCGATCGTGGTCAGGATGATGTTGCGCCGGCGGACCCTCGGGTCGAGCGCGCGCTGCGCCGCCTCGGTCACCTTCCGCTTGGTCCAGCGCAGCACCAGCTGCGCCCAGACGAACTCCGTCGCCCAGATCGCCATGCCGCCGAAGATCACCAGCCAGCCGGGTCCGGGCAGCGGCAGCATCACGATGCCGGCGCCGACCACCGCGAGGCCGACCACGAAAACGCCGACCTGCCAGCTCAGATGCAGCGGCCTGGACCGCTTGATGAAGTGGGGCGCCCTCGAGCCCAGCTCCGGCTCCGTCGCCGCCGTCACGTCCCCCGTGGCGGGAACCTCGGTCGTCTTTTCGACGACCTCGCCCCGCTCGTCACTCTCCGCATTCATGAAGCCAAACGTACCGGATTCGGCGTGGTCACCGGAATGGCCCTATAACACAAAGTGATGCACCGCTATACGAGCGACATGAAGGATCACAAAACGGTCAGAGGGGTTTACAACGGCACCGTAGGTGGCATGTCGATTTCGCCGACGTGCGAATCCCCGAGCGCACACTGAGCGAAAGGCCCTGGCGCTTATGAACACCACGGTCAGCTGCGAGCTGCACCTGCGCCTCGTTGTATCGAGCGAGTCTTCACTGCCTGTACCCGCGGGCCTGCGGTATGACACGGCCGATCCCTACGCCGTGCACGCCACCTTCCACACCGGAGCCGAAGAGACGGTCGAGTGGGTCTTCGCCCGCGATCTTCTCGCCGAGGGTCTGCACCGGCCCACCGGCACGGGCGACGTCAGAGTCTGGCCGTCACGGAGTCATGGCCAGGGCGTCGTCTGCATCGCGCTGAGCTCCCCGGAGGGCGAAGCCCTGCTCGAGGCCCCGGCGCGGGCCCTGGAGTCGTTCCTGAAGCGGACCGACGCCGCGGTGCCACCCGGCACCGAGCATCGTCACTTCGATCTCGACACGGAGCTCTCGCACATCCTCGCCGAGAGCTGAGCCAGGCCGAAGCTGCACGGCGCCGTCCGACTCGGGGCGACGGCGCCGCGCGGAAACCACACACGTCAGACACCGGCGCCGTCACCGCGGATTCCACCGCAGTGACGGCGCCGGTGCGCTCCAGGTCCTGTCCGGTCGATCAGGCGCGAGCCCGGCAAGATCGGCCGGACAGGACCTGGGCACGAACCGCTAGAGTCAGCGCAATTCGGCGGGCACCGGCCCGCAGCAGGCAGGGAGCGAATCGTGCTGATCCCCCACGACACCCGCATCGCCCTCGACACCGTCGTCGATCTGGTGAACACCGCCCCGGAGAGCGGGCAGGACGACGTGCTGGGCGACGTCGCCTCGCTGTACGACTTCGTACGAAGCCACAGTGTCAGCGGCGTGGGCGAGCTGAGCCAGCGGGACCTGAAGGCCGTGCAGGGCGTGCGGACGCAGTTCGCGGAGATCTTCGCGGCGCCCGACAGCCGCACCGCGGCCGAGCTGGTCAACGAACTGGTGGCGGCCGCGGGCACCACCCCGCAGCTCACCGACCACGACGGCTACGACTGGCACGTGCACTACTTCGCGCCGGGTGCATCCGTCGCCGACCATCTCGCGGCGGACTGCGGGATGGCGCTGGCCTTCATCGTCGTCGCGGGCGAACAGGAGCGCCTGCGGCGCTGCGAGGCGCCGGACTGCGGTCGCGCCTTCGTCGACCTCTCCCGCAACCGCTCACGCCGCTACTGCGACAGCCGCACCTGCGGCAACCGCCTGCATGTCGCCGCGTACCGCGCGCGCCGCAAGGAAGCGGCCGGCTGAGGGGCCCCGATCCCCTCACAGCAGGAAGAGATCGTGTACCGCGGCCATGAGCAGCAGAAAGCCGATCACCGCGAGAAAGATCATCAGGGGCGGCTGGGAGAGTGCGAAGAGGCAGCCACGCGGCTCTTCGGTCGGTGCGGGGGCCTCGCCCCGTGAGGTATCGAGCATCTCGGGGTGATGATGGCGCAGAGCAGCCTGCCGTGATCGATCAACACGCCCCTCGACTGCGGGAGTTCACCAGATCCCGTGTTTGTGGCCATGACGTGATACGTCAGATGCCGTGCTTCTTGAGGATCGCCTCGATGTCGCTGAAGTCCTCGCCGGAGCCGGCGGCCTTCGGCTTCGCCTTGGGCTGGGTCGCGGGACGGCTGCCCGGCCCGAGAGAGGGCGCCGACGCTGCCGGGGCCACAACCCCCTGCTCCGCCGCCCTGGCGGCAGCCTTGCGTTCCTTGCGGGTCCCGCCGCCCCGCCGCTCGATGGCCCGGGTGGTCATGAAGAGCAGCCAGGCGCCGCCGAGCAGGGCGAAGCCGAACCAGGCGGACGGGCTGAAGGCCGTGTCCACCGCCCATTCGACCGCGCCGGTCAGCACCAGGCCGATGGGGATCAGCGAGTAGGCGGCTATGCGTGCCGCCGCGAGGAAACGCTTGCGGTACGCCGTGACGGCGGCGATGCCCAGGCCCGCCGCGGACACCGCGGAACAAATGGTCTCGGCAAGCATCCGGTCCTCCAGGCTCAGACGGGCATGAGGGGGTACGTCCCTTCCATCGTGCACCGTCGGGCCGCATTGCGGCCACGGTCCCGCAGGACCTCAGGGAGATCTCGGGGGCGGTCTCCTCCCCAGGTCCCGGTCGGTCCGGGTGGCCACGGGCTGGGACACTGGGCCCATGAGCGACTCCACCACCGCCCGCCCCGTCGTG
This sequence comes from Streptomyces sp. NBC_00885, assembly GCF_045207475.1. NCBI lineage: Bacteria > Bacillati > Actinomycetota > Actinomycetes > Kitasatosporales > Streptomycetaceae > Streptomyces > Streptomyces sp. NBC_00885. The sequence goes on along the minus strand of NZ_CP108796.1, from coordinate 7,180,883 downwards.
CTCGACGTCTGGTGCGAGCTCCAGTGCCCCGACTGCCGCAGCGCCCTGAAGGATCTGCGGGCTCTGCGCGAGCGCTACGGCGACCGGCTCGACCTGCGGCTGCGGCACTTCCCCCTCGACAAGCACAAGCACGCCTTCACAGCGGCGCAGGCCGCGGAGGAGGCCGCAGAGCAGGGCAAGGGCTGGCCGTACGTCGAGGCGGTGCTCGGACGCGTCGACGAACTCGCCGCGAAGGGCGAGCCGCTCCTGCTCGACGTCGCGCGTGAACTGGGCTTGGACGCCGAGGAGTTCGACACCGCCCTGATCGACGGCCGGCACATCCTGATCGTCGACGCCGACCAGGCCGAGGGCAAGGCGATCGGCGTGACGGGCACGCCGACGTACGTCATCGACGGCGAGCGTCTCGACGGCGGCAGGAGCCAAGAGGGGCTGCGGGAGCGCATCGAGGAGATTGCGGACCGCCTGCTCGGCTAGCGCCGGCTAGATGAGCTGCTTGAAGCTGTTGATGTGGGTCGTCTCGTAGCCGAGTGACTCGTACAGCCCGAGCGCCGGGGTGTTGTCCGCGAAGACGTGCAGTCCGAGCAGCGGCAGCCCGGCGTCCAGCGCGACGCGCTCGGCGAGCAGCATCAGGGACCGGCCGTGGCCGCGGCCGCGCTGTCCCTCGGCGACCTCGACGTCGTACACGTACGCCCCCGTCTCACCGCGACGCACCTCGCGGCGGCCGACGAGGACATGGCCCACGACGGCGCCCTCCCACTCCAGGACGTGGAGCCGGATGCCGGGGCTGTCGAGCCCGTCGGGCAGGAGCGCGCCGTGCTGGAACTCGGACTTGGCGCGCGCCTCGGCCGCGGGGACTCCCCTGTCGATCCAGTTCCGTGCGTAGCTCTCGACGGCCGTGGCACGCCACTGCGCGAACTCCGCCTCGCTCATGGGGCGGCTCTCGACGTCCGGCGGCAGGGCGGGCGGTCCGACGGGCAGCTCCTTGAGCATGTTGCGGCCGCGCTCGACATAGCCGAGTGCGGTCGCGAGCCGCGCTGCTGCGGTCGCCTCAGGCGGAACGGCGACCTGCACCTGGGTACAGCCCCAGCCGCGCAGCACCTCCTCGGCGGCGAGCGCGGCGACGGTCCCCCGCCCGCGCCGCCGGTCCCGCTCGTCGATGCCCAGCGAGCGGATGGTGCCCGCGGTGGCGCTGAGAGCGGGGAAGGTGGCGATCTCGATCCGGCCGACGGGACGGCTGTTGACACAGACCTCGTAGAGGCGTGACTGCGCGCCGTCCGCCTCGTGTTGAAGCGGCCCGGTCGGCCGCAGGGTGGTGGTCATCAGGGGTGTTCTACCTGCCCTGCGGCCGCTCGTCACGGGGTTTTACAGGGCCTTCGGATCCACGTCGGCGGCCGAGCGCTCCTCGAAGATCCGCATGGCCTTGGCGGTGACCGGTCCCGGCGCCTCCGTGAGCGCGCGGTCGTCGACGCGCCGGACCGCCTGTACGTCGCGCAGCGTCGAGGTCAGGAAGATCTCCTCGGCCCGCTCCAGCACGTCGTAGGGCAGGTCGGTCTCCTTGGCCCCGGTCCACTCCACGGTCAGGGCGCGGGTGATGCCCGCCAGACAGCCGGAGGAGACGGGCGGGGTGTGCAGCTCGCCGTCGACGACCACGAAGACGTTGGAACCGGTGCCCTCGCAGAGCTGTCCGACGGTGTTGGCGAACAGCGCCTCGGACGCGCCCTGCTCGCTCGCCCTGGCGAGCGCGACGACGTTCTCGCCGTACGACGTCGTCTTGAGCCCCGTCAGGGCGCCGCGCTCGTTGCGGGTCCACGGGACGGTGATCACCGCGGTGGCGTCGGGGCGGCGCCGGCTCTCGCCGAGCGCCACGACCAGTGTGGGCCCCTCGGTGCCGCGGTCGGAGCCGAGCGGCGAGGGGCCGCCGGTGTAGGTGATACGCAGCCGCCCGAGCTCCATGGGGTTGGCTTCCAGTACGGCCGCGCAGGCGCGCCGCACCTCGTCCAGGTCGGGGTCGGGCAGGCCGAGGCCGCGGGCCGAGCGGGTCAGCCGGTCGAGGTGCCTGGTGAGGGCGAAGGGCCGTCCGTGCACCGCCTTGACCGTCTCGAAGATGCCGTCGCCCACGGTCAGACCGTGATCGAACACGGATACCCGGGCGTTCTCGGCGTCCGTGAGGCCGCCATTGACCCAGAGCTTCATCCAGCTGTCCTTCCGCTTGCCGCGTACACCCCCGACGCTACCGCGAGCAGCCGGGACGCCTTCAGCTCGGTCTCGTCCCACTCGCGCTCGGGGTCGGAGCCCCAGGTGATCCCGGCGCCTGTGCCGAAGCGCAGTACCGGCCCCCGGGGCTGGTCGCGGTCGATCCAGAACGTGCGTATGCCGACGGCGAGCTCGCCGGTGCGGCGGTCGGCGTCGACCCAGCCGATGCCTCCGCAGTACGGGCCCCGGGGTGCCGTCTCCAGCGCGTCGATGATCTTCAGCGCGCTGGACTTGGGCGCGCCGGTCACCGAGCCGGGCGGGAAGGTGGCCGCCAGCAGCTCCGGCCAGCCCGCCTTGGGCCCCAGCTCGCCGCGGACGGTCGAGACGAGGTGCACCAGACCGGGGTGGGCCTCGACGGCGCACAGGGCGGGGACGGTGACCGTGCCCGTGGCGCACACCCGCCCCAGGTCGTTGCGGACCAGGTCCACGATCATCACGTTCTCCGCGCGGTCCTTCTCCTGCAGGTCCGCGGCGGTGCGTCCGGTGCCCTTGATCGGCCCGGACTCGACGATCTGCCCGTCGCGCCTGAGATAGAGCTCGGGGGACGCGGTGGCGATCTCGACGCCGTGGGCGGGCAGCCGAATCGTTCCGGCATACGGAGCGGGATTGCCGCGCGCCAGCAGGGCGGTCAGTGCGTCGACGTCGGCCGCATCGGGGTCGGGCAGGGGCGCCGAGAGAATTCGGCAGAGGTTCGCCTGGTAGACCTCGCCCGCCGCGATGTGTTCGCGGATGCGGTGTACACCGGCCGTGTACGCCTGCCGGTCCAGCGAGGAGGTCCAGTCGCCGGCGGCCGGTCCGCGCCAGCGCCCCGGCACGGGCTCGGGTACCGGCTGCGTACGCACATTGTCGAAGCGGGCGCAGGTCAGAGCGCCCTCGAAGTCCGCGGCGACCGCCCAGAAGCCGGCCGAGCCGAGTGCTTCCGGGTCGCTGGTGACATCACGGAGGTCCGTGGCGAGGACGTGGCCGAAGCGGGCCAGAGGAGCAAGGTCGTGCACGTCTGTGAGTGTATGGCGGGCGCCGACGGGCTGCTGCGGCGTGAACACACCTCAGCACGCTGCGGAAACGCGTTTTTGTGCTGGACCAGGAATCCGCTAGAGTTCAACACGTCGCCGGGTCGCGCAAGCGGGCCGGAAACGACAAGCGGACGTAGCTCAGTTGGTAGAGCGCAACCTTGCCAAGGTTGAGGTCGCCAGTTCGAACCTGGTCGTCCGCTCGCAGGAAAGTGGGGGATCTTCCCGAACCCCTGCACTCCGGGTGGAGTGGCCGAGAGGCGAGGCAACGGCCTGCAAAGCCGTCTACACGGGTTCAAATCCCGTCTCCACCTCCAAGGACGATTAGCTCAGCGGGAGAGCGCTTCCCTGACACGGAAGAGGTCACTGGTTCAATCCCAGTATCGTCCACTGGATCCGCAAGGATTCCCGCGCGATTAGCTCAGCGGGAGAGCGCTTCCCTGACACGGAAGAGGTCACTGGTTCAATCCCAGTATCGCGCACGCAGTACCACGCAGGACCGCAGCACAACTCAAGATCGTCCCGCGCGATTAGCTCAGCGGGAGAGCGCTTCCCTGACACGGAAGAGGTCACTGGTTCAATCCCAGTATCGCGCACCAGCCAGAACCCCCGGCCGCCTCGACGGCCGGGGGTTCTGTCGTCCGTGGGGCGGCTCAGGAGGAGAAGAGCATCCGGCCGAAGCTCTTCTGGCGGTAGTGGCCGCCGTGGTGTCCGCCGTGGTGCGGGGCGCCCCAGGCGGGCGCGGCGGGTGCGGGGTAGGCCTGCGGGGCCGGCGGCGCGGGCGGGGCCTGCGTCCACTGCGACTCCAGGCGGGTCAGGGACTCCAGCTCGCCGTAGTCGAGGAATATCCCCCGGCAGCCGCTGCACTGCTCGATCTGAACGCCATTGCGGTTGTACGTGTGCATCGCTGCATGGCACTTGGGACACTGCATGATCTGCTCAGCTCCTCGCCGTTCGGTCGACGTCGCCGGGATGCATGCCCGGTGACAGGTGGTTCAGCCTACGACGGAGGCTCGAACTCCAACTCGGGCGGGAGGGCGGCAATTCGGGCACAGGAGTCGATCATGGCTTGCTCGACCTCGTCCGGTTCGCGGTGTTCTGCGGCGGATTTCGCGAGGGCGAGGGCGGCGGTCTGGACGGTCAGCGCGCGGGCGGGCGCGTCGAGTTGGGGCCAGGGGTCGCCGTCAACGCTGACCGCGGGCCCCTGTGCGGCCGTGTAAGCCCCGAGGAAACGCCCCCAGATCTCCGGGGGCAGCAGACCGGCCGCGTACCAGGCGGCGGGCCGGGCCAGGTCCCAGGCCGGGTCGCCGAGACCGAGATCGTCCACGTCGATGAGCAGCCAAGGGCCGGCGGGGGCGGGATGGCGGACGAGCTGGCCGAGGTGGAGGTCGCCGTGGCAGAGCATGTCGGCGCGGGGCGGGGGCTCTTCGTCGCAGGCCCAGGCGGGCAGGCGCGCCCAGGCCCGCTCCACGGTGGCGGCCGCGGGGTGGTCGCCCGCAGCCGCACGCATCCGTACCAGGGCCGCGGCGGCCTTGGCAGGGCCGCGCATGGGCGGGAGGGGGCCGGGGAGCCCGGCGGGCTCGACCCGGTGGAGCCGGGCCAGCAGAACGGCGGCTTCCTCCCAGGGGGCGGCGTCGGGATCCGCGGGGTCCACGGGCCGGCCGTAGGGCCAGGCGGTGACGGGCCGGCCGTTGACGTCACCGGCGGGGAGCGGGACGGGGGCCAGGAGGATGCCGGTGAGGCGGGGGTGGGCGGCGACGGCGAGGCGGGCGTGGTGCGCGCCGGGGTCGGTGCCGGGGGCGTGCGCCTTGGCGACGGCTTCGCCGTGCCGTACGACGGCGCCGTCGTCCCGCTCGGCGAGTACGGACTCGTCGCGCCCGCAGGCGGGGCAGGACCGGCGCGGCGTGACGAGGTGGGCGGCGTCGCGGGCGACATCGGCGAGCGTGCGGACGACGTCTGCGGTCACGGTCTCCCCCCGGGGTGCGGTTTCCCTGGCGGGAGCCTACGCGGCGGGGGTGCGGGCGGCGGCTTTCCCCCACCCCGCGAGGAGGGGGGAACGTGGGGCTGACGCCCCCACACACCCGGGCGCCTGGTTCGCGGCGCGAGCCTTGTACCCCCGTGTGAAGCGTGGGCCTGCGCGAGGCGCGGCCCGTAGCCCCGCCGTCGGCTTTCGCAGCGCGAGGCGGGTAACGCCACGCGCCGGGTTCTGGGCGCGAGGCCCGTACCGCCGTGGAGCACCGCCCTCGCGGCGCGGGCCACGCAACCCCCGCGAACCGGCCACCGCGGCGCAGGGCACGTGCCCCAGAGGACCCTCAGGCTTCGCGGCGCGACGGCCCGCACCGCCGTGGAGCGCCCGCTTCACGGCGGCAGACCGTGCCCTCGCGAAGCTGGGGCTTCGCGGCGCTGGGCACCCGGACCCCGGGACCCGGGCTTCGCAGCGCGGTGTTGGCACCGCAGAGGACCAGCTGCGCGGCGCGGTGGACGCGCACGCGGAGCCGACCAGGCGTGCGGCTCAGGGGGCTTCGTGGTCCGCACAGCGGCAGCGAACCTCTGCTTCACGACGGACGGAGTCCGGCGCAGCGGTAAGGCCCGTCAGGGCCGTGCGGTGCGAGGGCGCGTGCAGAAAAGGGGGCGGGCAGCGCGATGGCCGGTCAGCTCCCCAGCTGACCGGCCAAACGCTGCCGTCCGCCGCACCCCCGTCCCCACGGGGTTGTTGGCCGGATGTCCCCGACCCGGACCGCTCTTCCGGGCCCGGGGCGCCGCTCAGCGCCCCAGCATCACGCCCACGGACGACGCTTGTGTGACCACTGCTTCCCAGCCGCCGAAGGCGACCACGAGCAGGGCCGCGAGAGGGAGCACCATCGCCGTCGCCACCAGCGGATGGCGTCGGCCCGACGTGCGGCCGCCGAACGCGGTGAATGCCCTGCGTCCCTGCGTGCGGATCATCGTCCGCGTTGCCGTGTCGGCCATGGTCCCTCTCCCGTTCGTATGTGGCAGCGGCGGGTGTCTGACCTCGGGGGACGAGTGCTGCACCCGCCGCTTGACCTCAACATTAGGGACCCGGGGGGTCCCAGGCGTCATGCCCTCGTACCGATTGCCGGGCCTCCCGGAGGATGAGCAGCGCCCCGGTGACGTACTCCCCTGGGTGGAGACGAGCTCCTAGGACTTGGGGTCTTCCCCGAGGGGACGCTCCGAGGAGTCCTCCCGCGGCACGGGCTGCTCGACCAGTGCCAGCACCCTCGTGGCCATGAAGCGCGCCGTCCGCACCACCGTCCCCGTGCGGGTGACTTCGCTCACTTCCACCACCCCTCTGCGTACCGCCGTCTCGACCCTGCGACCTGCCCGGCTTGCCACCACTTCGTACGTACGAGTCGTGTCTCCCGCGTCCACGACTATCTCCACGCGGTCACCCTTCATCGATCCAATCCCCCTTCTGCGACGGACCTTTGAGATCTCGCACGGCCCACGGGGGCCCGATCCGCGGCCCCCTGACCACTCTTCAAGTTTCCCACCCGGCACTGACAATCGATCGGGCCGCGAGGGCGCGGCCTATGAGCACACCGGGGCAGGGGTACGTAAGCTGTGCCACGTCAAACGGACGACCGTGGCAGCGGGGGTGGGGTCTCCCCACCGTAGGTAGGGGACGGACATGGCGATGATGCGGCTCCGGCGCGAGGACCCGCGTGTCGTCGGCTCGTTCAGGCTGCACCGGCGGCTCGGCGCGGGTGGCATGGGGGTTGTGTACCTCGGGTCCGACCGGCGGGGGCAGCGCGTGGCTCTGAAGGTGATCCGGCCGGACCTCGCGGAGGACCAGGAGTTCAGATCGCGCTTCGCGCGCGAGGTCTCGGCCGCGCGGCGGATCCGCGGCGGCTGTACGGCACGGCTGGTGGCCGCCGATCTGGAGGCGGAGCGCCCGTGGTTCGCCACCCAGTACGTCCCCGGTCCCTCCCTGCACGACAAGGTGGCCGAGGACGGCACGCTCCGGGCCGCCGAGGTGGCCGCGATCGGGGCCGCCCTGTCGGAGGGCCTGGTTGCGGTGCACGAGGCCGGAGTCGTCCACCGGGATCTGAAGCCGTCGAACATCCTGCTGTCGCCGAAGGGCCCGCGGATCATCGACTTCGGCATCGCCTGGGCGACGGGCGCGAGCACCCTCACGCACGTCGGCACGGCGGTCGGCTCCCCCGGTTTCCTCGCGCCCGAGCAGGTGCGCGGCGCCGCGGTCACCCCGGCGACGGACGTCTTCGCGCTGGGCGCCACGCTCGCGTACGCGGCGACCGCCGACTCACCCTTCGGACACGGCAGTTCGGAAGTCATGCTGTACCGGGTGGTGCATGAGGAGCCGCAGCTGTACGGGGTTCCGGACGCGCTTGCTCCGCTCGTACGGGCCTGCCTGGCGAAGGACCCCGAGGAGCGGCCCAGCACGCTGCAGCTGTCGATGCGGCTCAAGGAGATCGCGGCCAGGGAGGCCCAGGGGCTGTCGGAGGCCCGTCCGCCCGCCCAGCGCGAACGGATCGAACAGGACCGGCCGACCTCGCGCTATCCGCAGCGGACGCAGCGCGTGGAGCGCTCCGGGAGGATGGAGCGGACAGAACGCCTCGAGCGGAGGACGGCGGGCACGTCCATGCCGCGCGCGGCGCAGCCGTCACGCACGGGCGGCACGCGCCCTCAGGCGCCGCGCAACACTTCCCGCACGAACGGGCGTCAGGGCACCAAGCCCGGTGTGCGCCCGACCTCGCCCGGGCGGCGGCCCGCGAATCCGCGGCTGCTGCGCCAGCGCATCATCGTCTTCGTCGTGGTGACGCTGATCGTGGCGCTCGGAATCGCGGCGGCCCAGCAGCTCTAGAAGAGCTGTATGCAGCTGTGCGCGGCTGTGGGTCGCGCGAGGCCCCCAGATCTGGGGCTCCCGTGCGGGAGCCGGTAGCGACCCACATCGTCAGGGTGTGCCGCGATCGCCTGAAGCGCCGATGCTTCCCTGGTCCCGACTGACGCTCAGGCGGGCCGAGGTCGGGTCGCGTAGAACGCGACGGCTGAGGCTGCCGCCACGTTGAGCGAGTCGATTCCCGCGGCCATGGGGATTCGTGCCCACTCATCCGCCGCTCGAAGGGCGTACGTGGAGAGCCCGTGGCCCTCGGACCCGAGCATGATGGCGCACCTCTCGAAGCGGCCGGGGTCCAGCTCGTCGAGCGGCGTCGCCTTCTCGTCCGGGGTCATGGCGAGGATGTTGTACCCCGCTTCGCGGACGGTATCGAGCCCGCCCGGCCAGTCTTCGAGTCGGGCGTACGGGAGGGTGAAGGTGGCACCCATTGAGACCTTGATCGCTCGCCTATAGAGAGGGTCTGCGCAGTCCGGGGACAGCAGGATGGCCTTGATCCCGAGGGCGGCGGCACTGCGGAAGGCAGCCCCGAGATTGGCGTGATCGACGAATCCCTCGAAGACTGCGATGCGCTGACCTGCGGAATCTTGGAGACCCATGGTGTGGTCGTTGACCGACTCCATGACGACCACCCGGCGGGCGGTCAGCAGCAGTTCGTCGGCCGTGGGCAGGGGCTTGCGCTGCATGGAGGCGAGCGCGCCGCGGTGCACGTGGTAGCCGGTGACCCGTTCGGCGAGCTCGGGGCTCACCGCGTACACGGGTGCCGGGAGCTCGTCGATGACGTCCCGCATGACGTCGACCCACTTGGCGGAGAGCAGCATCGACCGCATCTCGTAACCGGCGTCCTTGGCGCGCCGGATGACCTTCTCGCCCTCGGCGATGAACAGGCCCTCCGCGGGTTCGCGCTTGCGCCGCAGCTCGACGTCGGTCAGACCCGTGTAATCGCGCAGACGCGGGTCGTCGGGGTCCTCGACAGTGATGAGATCAGCCACAGGGTGATACTGCCTTCTCCTGGGTGTGGTGCCAACGGCTGGGCGCAGGTCGGTTACTGGCGGTTACGCGGCGCGGAACGCTTATGCCTTGCGCGGGCCGACGGTGACGACCTCGCCGATGACGATGACCGCGGGCGGGCGTACGTCCTCGGCGCGGACCCTCTCGGCGACGGTCGCCAGGGTGGCGTCGACGCGGCGCTGGGACGCGGTCGTGCCCTCCTGGACCAGGGCCACGGGGGTGTCGGGGCTCTTGCCGTAGGCGACGAGGGTCTGCGCGATCGCGCCGATCTTGTCCACGCCCATCAGGACGACGAGCGTGCCGCGGAGCTTGGCGAGCGACTCCCAGTCGACGAGCGAACGCTCGTCGTCGGGGGCGACATGGCCGCTGACCACGGTGAACTCATGGGCCACCCCGCGATGGGTCACGGGGATGCCGACGGCGCCGGGGACGCTGATGGAGCTGGAGATGCCGGGGACGACGGTGCACGGGATGCCCGCCTCGGCGAGGGCTTCGGCCTCCTCCATGCCGCGGCCGAAGACGAAGGGGTCGCCGCCCTTGAGGCGCACGACCGCCTTGCCCGCCTTCGCGTGCTCGATCAGGGCGTTGTTGATGGCCTCCTGGGCCATGAAGCGGCCGTACGGGATCTTCGCGGCGTCGATCACCTCGACGTGGGGCGGGAGTTCGTCCAGCAGGTCCCGCGGGCCGAGGCGGTCTGCGATGACGACGTCCGCCTCGGCGAGGAGCCGGCGGCCGCGGACGGTGATCAGATCCGGGTCGCCGGGACCGCCGCCGACGAGGGCGACGCCGGGGGTACGGGTGCGGTGGTGGGGCGCCGCGAGGGAGCCGTCGCGCAGGCCCTCGACGATCGCGTCCCGCACGGCTGCCGAACGGCGCGGGTCGCGTCCCGTCAGCACGGCGACGGTCACGCCTTCGGACCGGCCGGTGGCCGGGGTCCAGGCGGTGGCGGCGCCGGCGTCGTCGGAGCGTACGCACCAGGTGCGGGTGCGCTCGCCCTCGGCGGACGCGCGCTCGTTCGCCTCTGCGTCGGAGGTCGCGATGAGGGCGTACCAGGCGTCCGCGAGGTCGCCCTCGGCGTACGGGCGCCGCTCCCATCCGATCTCGCCGGCCGCGGCCATTGCCTCGACGGAGGGCGTCGCCTCCGGGGACACGAGGACGATGTCGGCACCGGCCGCGATGAGCGCGGGCAGGCGCCGCTGGGCGACCTGGCCACCGCCGAGGACGACGACGCGGCGCCCGGTGAGGCGGAGTCCGACGGGGTAGGCGGGGTGCTCGGCTTGCTCAGCGTGCGCGGCTTGCTCAGCGGGCTCTGCGTGCTCGGCCATGGCGGTCGTGGCTCCTCGTGCGGGGCGGTGCTTGTACGGGACCGCTGCGGCGGTGAAGCGGCTGGTGGGGTGGGGTGGGGCCCTGCGAATACCTTAAGGGGGTGGGGGGTTTCTCCCCTGCCCCGCCCCTTCCCGAAACTGGGGCGGTGCCCCAGACCCCGTGGGGGGAGGGCTACGTGGGGGCTGACGCCCCCACGGCCCGCGGCGGCAGCTTCGCGCCGCGGACCTCGGCCCCGGGGGCGGGTGGCCGGTGTATCGGTCGCCGGAGGCGTCTACCGACCGGTCGCCCGGAACGGGCTGAACGGGCGGCGAGCCTGCCGACCACAGGGCGGAAGCCGCCGACGGCGCGCGGCCACCCACCAGAGGCCGCCGGCAACCGGTCGACCTGAAACGGGCGGGCGGGTGGGACAACAGCCCGCCGAACGCGGGCGCACCCACCACCCGGCGGCAGTCACCGACGGCGGCGAGCCAGCGGGTCGCCCGGAACGGGCGTGCGGCGGGCGTACCCACCACTCGGCCGAAGGGCCCGCCGCCGGCTACTTCTCCGTGACGCCCGCCGAGTCGAACGTCGCCACCTCGTGCATCGCCCGCGCAGCACTCTGCACGACCGGCAGCGCCAGCAGCGCGCCCGTGCCCTCCCCCAGCCGCAGGTCCAGGTCGACCAGCGGCCGCAGGCCCAGCTTGTTGAGGGCCGCCACGTGGCCCGGCTCCGCGCTGCGGTGGCCCGCGATGCACGCCGCCAGGGCCTCGGGCGCGATCGCCCGGGCGACCAGCGCGGCCGCGCCCGCCGAGACGCCGTCCAGCACCACGGGCGTACGCAGTGACGCGCCGCCGAGGATGAAGCCGACCAGCGCGGCGTGCTCCAGGCCGCCGACCGCCGACAGGACGCCGATCGGGTCGGCCGGGTCCGGCGCGTGCAGTTCGAGCGCGCGGCGCACCACGTCGACCTTGCGCGCGTGCATCTCGTCGTTGATGCCCGTACCGCGGCCGGTGATCTCGCCCGGGTCGATGCCCGTGTAGACGGCGATGAGCGCGGCCGAGACCGTCGTGTTCGCGATGCCCATCTCACCGGTGAGCAGCGCCTTGTTGCCCGCCGCCACCAGATCCCGCGCCGTCTCGATGCCGACCTCGACGGCGGAGTGGACCTCCTCGCGGCTCAGCGCGGGCCCGGTCGTGAAGTCGGCCGTGCCGGGCCGGACCTTGCGCGGGAGCAGTCCGGGCGTGGCGGGCAGGTCCCCGGCCACGCCGACGTCGATGACGCAGACCTCGGCGCCCACCTGGTTGGCGAACGCGTTGCAGACCGCGCCGCCGCCGAGGAAGTTGGCCACCATCTGGGCGGTGACTTCCTGGGGCCAGGCCGTGACGCCCTGCGCGTGCACACCGTGGTCGCCCGCGAAGATCGCGACGGCCGCGGGCTCCGGGATCGGCGGCGGGCACATCCGTGACAGTCCGCTCAGCTGCGCGGAGATGATCTCCAGCATCCCGAGCGCCCCCGCGGGCTTGGTCATCCGCTTCTGGCGCTCCCACGCCTCGCCGAGCGCCTTCGCGTCCAGCGGACGGATGTTGGAGACGGTCTCCTTGAGGAGGTCGTGGGGCTCCTCACCCGGCAGGGCGCGACGCCCGTACGTCTCCTCGTGGACGACCCACGACAGCGGACGGCGCTTGGACCAGCCCGCCTGCATCAGCTCGGGCTCCTCGGGGAACTCGTCGACGTAACCGACACACAGGTACGCCACGACCTCCAAGTGCTCCGGCAGCCCCAGCGCACGCACCATCTCGCGCTCGTCGAAGAAGCTGACCCAGCCGACCCCGAGGCCTTCCGCGCGGGCGGCGAGCCAGAGGTTCTCGACGGCGAGGGCGGAGGAGTACGGGGCCATCTGCGGCTGGGTGTGACGGCCCAGGGTGTGGCGGCCGCCGCGCGTCGGGTCGGCGGTGACCACGATGTTCACAGGGGTGTCGAGGATCGCCTCGATCTTCAGTTCCTTGAACTGCTTGGCTCTGCCCTTCGGCAGGGACTTCGCGTAGGCCTCGCGCTGCCGCTGGGCGAGTTCGTGCATCGTCCGCCGGGTCTCGGCGGAGCGGATGACGACGAAGTCCCAGGGCTGGGAGTGGCCGACGCTGGGCGCCGTGTGGGCGGCTTCCAGGACGCGCAGCAGCACTTCGTGCGGGATGGGGTCGCTGCGGAAGCCGTTACGGATGTCCCGGCGTTCGCGCATGACGCGCAGTACGGCTTCGCGCTCGGCGTCGTCGTAGCCGGGCGCGGCCGCTCGACCGGCTGCAACCGGCTCGGGCGCGGGGACGGCGGCGGGCTCCGGCTCCGGTTCGGGCTCGAACGCGGGCTCGGGCACGGATTCTTCGGCCACGACGATCTCCTCGGGAGCCACGATCTGCCCGGCCTCGGCGACAGGAACGGCGGCGGGCTCGGCGGCGGGCTCGGCGGCGGGCTCGGCGGCGGGCTCGAGGGCCGCCTCGACGACAGGCAGGTCAGCAGGTACCGCGGCTGGCTCGCCGGCCGCCTCGGCGAGCGGTTCCGGGTCGCCTTCGCGCGGCGCGGGCACGAGGATCGGCTCGGCCTGAGCAGCCGGCTCCGGCACGAACTGCGGCTCCGCCTGCGGCTCAGTGACCGCTGCCACGGACTCGGCCTCGACCTCCTCCACCGGCTCGGGCGCCGGTTCGGGCTCGGCCTGCACCACCGTGGGGACCGGTGTCGGCGCGAGGTGAGGTGTGGTCGGCAGCGACCCGTTGACCGGGACGAACTGCCCGGCCGACGGCTGCTCGGGCTCCAATTCCGCTTCCGACTGCGCATGCGGCTCGGGCTCGGCGGCCGCGAGAGGAGCCTCAGCGAGAACCGGAGGGACCGGTGTGACAGGAGCGGGCTCCGGGACGAAGGCTTCTGCCGGCGCCGGAGGAGGCGTATGGGACTGCGGCGGCTGCGGATTCCAGGGAGCCCCGCCCTGCGGCGGAATCTCGCCCAGCTGCGGTCCGGGCAACACGGCTGCCGGCCCCTCACGCGGGATGTCGAGGTACTCCGGACCCGCAGTGGGCGGCCCGGGGTTGGCGACCGCCATCGCGGGCGGGCGCGCGCCCGCCGGACCGCGGTCGGCGAGCGAGCGCACCACTCCGCCCGAGGTGTCGGGCAGCGGCGGGCCCATGTGCAGCGGGCGTCGCGGGGGCGGAGGCGTCGGCATGCCCGATGTGGGCGGAATGCGTACGCCATTGAGGTCGACGGAACCGGAGTCCCGGCCACCGGCCTCGTGAGCGCCCGACTCGTGAGCGTCGAAGACAGGCGGGGCGGGTGCCACCGCCTCGGCCGCCAGAGCCGGTTCGGCGACAGGCTCCGAGGCGGGCTGCTCCTCTCCGAACTCGGCCGCAACCGGCGCGGGAGCGGCGAACTCGCCAGCCGCGTACTCCGGCGCCGCGTACTCCGGTCCGGCGGGCGGCTGCACTTCCACGAACGCCTCGGCATGAACCTCGGACACAAAGGACTCGGCGCCATGGTGCTCGGAGACGAGATGCTCGGGAGCGGAGGTCTCAGCCGTCGGCGCGGGCGGCGGCACGGCCACCGGAGCCTGTCCCACGGATTCCATGGATCCCGCGGACCCGTGACCGGCCGGCGCCTGAGCCACCGGGCCCTGCTGCACGGCCTGTACGGAGACGGGCTGCACGGAGACGGGCTGCATGGGGACGGACTGCACGGACTGCATCGCCTGGACAGGCTGCACCGACTGCACGGGCTGCAGCGGCTGCGGATCGCTCCACGCCCCCTGCGCGCCCGGCATCAACAGCAGATCGTCCTCTTCGGAGCCGTTCTCGGAGGGGTCGAGGTAGGTGTACGCGCCAGGAGCGGGGATGCCCGGCTGCTCCACCATGCCTGCGTTCTCCGGCAGCCCCTCGCCCGGGATCTGGCCGGTGTCAGTCATGCGTACCCCTCGCCCATCGCTTGTGTTCCTTCGCCCGTCGCCCGGGACGCCCGATCGCGGCACACCTGACGCCCGTCAACAAGAACGAGCGTGTGCGCCGCGCGGCACGATGCCCCCACGGTCTCCAAGCATTCTCGCGGCCGTTCGGCGCCGCGGCCATGAGATCTGCCACGGCCCGTTGTGGGCTGCGCCACGTTGCGCTTCCCCCGGTTCTGACGTACCACATATCGGAACCAAAGCGGCCCCATTTTCCGGACATTGACGAACGAAGCGACGAACGTCCGGGTGCGGTACAACGATCGGCCAGCCTACCGCGCGCCGTCCGGCGGCAGGGTCATGGGGCGCTCTCCACCCGCCGGCCGGAGAGCAGGAAGACGACGGAACGCTCCCGCTCTGCCCAAGCCGTCGTGTCCATGTCGACGCACTGCAGCAGCGCGCACTCCACCTCGTAGCCGCCGGCCGCGAGGGCCGCGCCGATCGCCTCCGCCTCGTCGCGGGTCGAGGCATGCGTGACGATGCACTGCGGCCGCCGGTCGGCGCACGCGGTCACCACCGGCACTCCCCCGCCCCCGATCCGTACGACATCGGGCTCCGGCAGCCGCTCCAGCACATGCGGCGCGCGCCCCTGGACGACCTGGAGCTGGGCGCCCGCGTGCCGGGCCGTGGCGTCGGTGCGGGCGCAGGCGTCCGGGTCCGCGTCGACGGCGATGACCGCGGCGCCGAAGCGGGCCGCCTCCGCCGCGAGTGCGCCGCTGCCCGAGCCGATGTCCCAGACGAGGTCGCCGATGCGCGGCCCGAGGCGGGCCAGTTGGGCGGCGCGCAGCTGCACCGATTCGCCCTCGCCGAGTCCTTCTGCGTACGCGTGTCCGTACGCCTGCGAAGGCAGCGCCCAGCCCCGTACCGGCGGCGGGTAGCCGGGCTCGTGGCCGGCGATCCAGCCGCCGCCCTGGACGGCCGCAGTCCCCGCTCCCCCGATGACGATGACGACGTTGGGGTCGCGCCAGGCGTGGTCGGCGGCCTTGTCGGAGGTCAGGACGGTGACCTGTTCGCGGTCCGTGCCCAGTTCCTCGCAGATGACGAAGGTGCGGTGCACGCCTTCGAGCAGGAGGGCGAGCTCGGCGGGCCCGGCGCCCGGGGAGGTGAGAACGGCGACTTTGGAGTGCGCCCGGCACACGTTGACGGCGCGGCGCAGCGTACGGCGGTGTGCGACGACGATCTGGGCGTCGTCCCAGGGCATCCCGGCCCGGGCGAAGGCCGTGGCGACGGACGAGACGGCGGGCACGACCTCGACCTCCAGGCCGTGCTCCGGCGCGCGCAGGGTGCGTACGACACCGAAGAAGCCCGGGTCGCCGTCGGCGAGGACGACGGCGCTGCCGCGGTGCCCGGCGATCCGCCGGGCGGCGAGGCCCACGCTGCCGAGCCGGATGCGCTCGGCACCGACCGGTACCTCGGGCAGCGCCAGATGGTGCGCGGCTCCGGCCACCAGCGTGGCGGCGGAGAGGGCGGACCTGGCCGCTGCGGTGAGTGGCGAACCGTCCCAGCCGATCACCGTGACGCGGTCGGCCATCGTCGTCAGTCTCCTGGTGTCGTCGCAGGTCGGGCAGCCCGCAGGTGCGGGCATGGCGAGAGTACCTGGAGCGGGCCGCGGTCGGTCGTGGCCGGGTGGCCTCAGTTCCAGTCGGTGAAGGAGGCGTAGCCCGCGTCCGCCATCTGACCCGAGACGCCTTCGAGGTCCTCGGGGAGCAGGCTCCAGACGATCAGATCGGTACGGATGTCGGCCCAGCCACCGTCCTCGGTCTGGGTACGCGCTATCCATGCGTTGCGCAGGACGCCCTCGCTGATGCAGCCGATCTTCTGCGCCACCTGCTGGGAGGCGGTGTTGTCGGCGGCGGTACGCAGTTCCAGTCGCTCGAACTTCTGGACGCGGAACAGCCACTGGGCGACGGCGAGCACCGATTCGGTGGCGTAACCCTCGCCGCGCGCCCAGGGGGCGGTGACGTACGCGACCTCGGTGGCGAGGGTGCGCCAGTCGGTGTTCTTGAGGTGGACGATGCCGACGAGCCGCTGGGTGAGGAACTCGGTGACCGCCAGAACGATTCCGCGGCCTTCGGTGCGCTCTGCAGGAGCGATCCTGCGGATCCACGCATCTGAGTGTGCGGCGGTGTACGGGTGCGGCACCGAGGTCCAGGCGGTGACCATCTCGTCGTTCATCATCTCGGTGTACGCCGGGATGTCGGCCTCTTCGAAGGGGCGCAGCACCAACCGCTCCGTGCTGATGGACACGTCCGGGAAGGTGGTAGTCATGCGCAGCTCCATGCCGAAGACCGTGTGAGAAGGGTCGTAGCCGTAAAGGCACAGCATGCAGCATCCGGTGACGGATGCGTATGGCCGGGTGGCGAGTTGGGCGAGGCCCGGCGCACCTGCCGCGGTGCGCCGGGCCTCGCTCAAGGGGCTTGCCCCAAGGGCTACTTGACGGCGCCGAAGGCCGGGACGACCGAGCCGGCGTACTTGTCCTCGATGAACTTCTTCACCTCGGGGGAGTTGAGGAGCTGCGCGAGCTTCTGCACGCGCGCGTCCTTCTCGTTGCCCTGCTTGACGGCGAGGAAGTTGGCGTACGGGTTGCCCTCGGCCTTCTCCAGCGCCAGGGCGTCCGTCGCGGGCTTGAGGTCGGCCTCGATGGCGTAGTTGCCGTTGATGACCGCGGCGTCGACGTCGTTCAGGGCGCGGGGCAGCGTGGCGGCCTCGATCTCCTTGAACTTCAGGCCCTTGCTGTCCTTGATGTCGGAGAGCTTGGCGCCGGTGCCCGCGCCGTCCTTGAGGGTGATCAGGCCGTTGTCGGCCAGCAGCCCCAGCGCACGGCCCTCGTTGGTGGTGTCGTTCGGCACGGCCACGCTCTGGCCGGGCTTGAGGTCCTTGAGGTCCTTGACCTTCTTGGAGTAGAGGCCGAGCGGCTCCAGGTGGATGTTGACGACCGGGACGATGTGGGTGTTGTTCTTCTTGTTGAAGTCGTCGAGGTAGGGCTTGTGCTGGAAGAAGTTGGCGTCGACCTGGCCGCTCTCGGTGGCGGTGTTCGGCAGGACGTAGTCCGTGAACTCCTTGACCTCGAGGTTCAGTCCGGCCTTCTTCGCCAGGTTGTCCTTGACGTAGTTGAGGATGTCGGCGTGCGGCGTCGGGGACGCGGCGACGACCAGCGCCGTGGACTTGTCGGCCTTGGCGCCGGAGTCGGCCCTGGCGGCCGGGTCGGACGCGGTGCCGCAGGCGGTGAGGCCGAGGGCGAGGGCCCCGAGAGCGGCGGCGGACACGGTGAGCTTGCTGTTCTTGCGCACGAAAAGTGCCTCTTTCTGGTGGAGCGGAACGGCGCCCGGACAAGGAGTGCGGGCTGTGCAGGGGAAAGGTCTGGGGGTCAGGAAGCGGTGCGGCCCCGGCGAGCAAGGAGTCGTACGACTCCGTCGCCGATGAGCTGGACGGCGGTGACGACGGCGATCAGGACGACGACCGTGATCAGCATGAACTGGGTCTCGAAGCGCTGGAATCCGTAGGTGACGGCCTTGGATCCGAGCCCTTCGCCGCCGACCGCGCCTGCCATCGCCGAGTAGCCGACGAGCACGATC
This sequence comes from Streptomyces sp. NBC_00885, assembly GCF_045207475.1. Lineage (NCBI taxonomy): Bacteria > Bacillati > Actinomycetota > Actinomycetes > Kitasatosporales > Streptomycetaceae > Streptomyces > Streptomyces sp. NBC_00885. Next base: position 7,162,880 of record NZ_CP108796.1, on the reverse strand, counting down.
ACGGTGGTCGTGACGGCGGAGACGAGCGAGGGCAGCGCCTGCGGCAGCAGCACCTTGCGGACGATCGTGGGGATCGAGCCGCCCATCGACTGGACGGCCTCGACCAGACCGTGGTCGACCTCACGGATCGCCGTCTCGACGAGCCGGGCGAAGAACGGAATCGCGCCGACGGCGAGCGGCACGATCATCGCGGTGGGGCCGATGAAGGTGCCGACGACCAGCGTGGTGAAGGGGATCAGCGCGATCAGCAGGATGATGAACGGCAGCGAGCGGCCGATGTTCACGATCACGCCGACGACCTTGTTCACCGGGGTGTTCTGCAGCAGTCCGCCCTTGTCGGTGAGGACCAGGAGCACACCGAGCGGCAGTCCGCCCGCGACGGTGACGAGGGTCGACCACATCACCATGTAGAGGGTGTCCACGGTGCCCTGGCTGAGCAGCGGCTGCATCTCCCACCAGGTCACTTGGCGACCCCCTCGACCAGCGCGGCGGTGCTGTGCGCGTGGAGGGCGAACTGCTCGGCGGGGGCTCCGGAGTCGACGACCTCGACCTGCAGGCCCTGCTCGCGCAGGAAGCCGACCGGGACGACGTTCTCCTCGTACCGTCCGGGCAGCTCGATGCGCATCCGGCCGATCTGCTTGCCGCCGACGGTGTCCATCGCGGCGCCGAGGATCGAGATGTCGACGTTGTACGTGCGCGAGAGCTGGGAGATGACCGGCTGGGTCGCGGACTCACCGTGGAAGGTGACGTCGACGACGGTGCTTTCGGGGCCGGAGGCCTCGCCGCCGACCGGGAACAGCTCCTGAGCCAGCTCGGAGCCGGGGGTCGCGAGCAGTTCGCTCACGGTGCCGGATTCGATGATCTTCCCCTTCTTCATCAGTGCTGCCGAGTCGCAGATGGTCTTGACGACGTCCATCTCGTGCGTGATGAGCAGGACGGTCAGTCCGAGCTGCCGGTTGAGGTCGCGCAGCAGTTGCAGGATCGAGCGGGTGGTCTCGGGGTCGAGGGCGCTGGTCGCCTCGTCGGAGAGCAGCACCTTGGGGTCGCCGGCGAGCGCCCGGGCGATGCCGACGCGCTGCTTCTGGCCGCCGGAGAGCTGGCCGGGATACGCCTTCGCCTTGTCGGCGAGGCCCACCAGGTCGAGCAGTTCGAGTGCCTTGCGCGAGCGCTCGGCGCCGGAGACACCGAGGATCTCCAGCGGCAGCTCGATGTTGTCCTTGACGGTGCGCGAGGACAGCAGGTTGAAGTGCTGGAAGACCATGCCGATACGGCTGCGTGCCTCGCGCAGTTCCCTGGAGGCGCGGCGGCCGCGGCCGGCGAGCGCGGTGAGGTCCTGGCCGGCCACGGTCACGGTGCCGGCGGTGGGGCGCTCGAGCAGGTTGACGCAGCGGATGAGCGAGGACTTTCCGGCGCCGCTCTGGCCGATGACGCCGAAGACCTCGCCCTCACGGACATGCAGATCGACGCCGTCCAGGGCGGTGACCTCGCGGCCTCGTGAGGCGTAGACCTTGGTAAGGCCCGTAGTGGTGATCACAGGAGGTTTCCGTCACATTCGAGTGCACGGCGAAGTGTCCGCCGGGCACGGGGCATTCGGGTTCAGGACAGTCGGGCGCCGCACGGCTGATTCGGCCTTGGCCGGGGGCAACGCGGGCGCGCGGCAGGCTCGCACCGATGCGTCCTGGCGGAGCACCGGAGTCGGCTCGGCTGTCGGTCTCGCTTCGGGGCGCGAGGCTCAGGCAGGGGCCCTCAGCTGGCGCACATTCGACACATACAACGAGCACCGGGCGTCGTGATCGCCTCGGTCGCAAGGATGCGGCTGCTCGTCGTGGTCATGTCGGCAAGTAAAGCAGACAGGGGTACGAAGCGATCAGCGCTGTCCGAATAACGGAACGTTCTGCCTCAGCATTCGGACACTATGTGACGGGTTCAGCCGGCGGCAGTGATCTCCACTCCCCCGTGCGTGGCCTGCGCGGACGCGGCCGAGAGGTCGTGAACGACGACATCGGCGAACAGCTCGGAACGCTCGTGCGTTGTGGCCAAGGCCACGGTCCGCATACCCGCCGCGCGGCCCGCGGTCAGCCCGCCGGGGCGTCCTCGAAGACCACGCAGCGCGCCGGGCCGGCGCCGGGGCGCACGGCCCCGAGCGGTGGTCGACCCCACGCGGCGGCCGGGGCCGCGCGCATCGGGCCTTTTGGCCCGTAATACGCTCGGGGCCATGCTTGACGCCCTGACGGTCGCGGTCGCCGTGACCGCGCTCGCCCTCGCCGCCTGGTGCGGTTACGCCGCCCTTCGCGACCAGCCCACCAAGGACTGGCACTTCATCGGCATGGCCGTGGTGTCGGTGCTGGCGCTGGCGCAACTGCTGGTCGGGATCGTGCAGCTGGCACGTGGCGAGAAGGCCGACGAGGGTTCGGTGATCTTCGTCGCGTATCTGATCGGGGCGTTCGCGGCGGTTCCGGCGGCGGGTTTCCTCTCGCTGACGGAGCGCACCCGCTGGGGCTCCGTGACGGTCGCGGCGGGCGCGATCGTCCTGGCCGTGCTCGAAGTGCGGCTCTACGACATCTGGAACGGCTGACCATGACCGAGACCGCGGAAAGCAAGAAGACCCGGCTGGTCCAGGGCCCGGGACTGCTGCTGGTCTGGGTGTACGGAGTGATGTCGGTGGGCGCCGTCTCGCGCTCCGTTTACCAGATCGCCACCGACTACGACTCGGCGCCGCTGGCCCACACACTCTCCGCCGTCGCGGCCGTCGTGTACGCGTTCATCACGTACACGCTGGTGCGTGGCGGGGAACGGGCCCGCAGGGCGGCGCTGGTGTGCTGCGCCGCCGAGCTCGCGGGCGTCCTGATCGTGGGCACCTGGACGGTGGTGGAGCCTTCCGCCTTCCCGGACTCGACGGTCTGGTCGGCGTACGGCATGGGCTACATCTTCATCCCGGTGCTGCTGCCGGTCACCGGAATGCTCTGGCTGCGCCGCTCCCGTACGGACGTGGCGCAGCCCGCCGCCTGATCGCCGCTACGCGCTCGCGGCGAAGTCGCGCGCCACGGCCTCCTTCTCCAGCGTGAGCAGCGTCAGCCGCGGGCCGACCTGTTCGCTGGAGACCTGCAGATAGCCGCGGCTGCGGTACAGTCGCAGATTGCTCTCGCTGCGGTGGCCGGTGAAGAGCTGGAAGCGCTTTGCTGCGTCCTCGCCCGAAAGACGCTTCTCGATCGCGTCGAGCAGCCGGCCGCCCAGACCGTGGCGCTGCATCCGGGGGTGCACTATCAGCTTGGCGATCCGGGCCGTGCCGCCCTCGTCGACGCTGCCGCGCACGGAGGCGACCACCTCGTCGCCGAGCCTGGCCACCAGCGCGTGCCCCTGGGCTATTTCGGCCCTCAGGTCGTCCAGGGACTGGGTGAGGGGCTCGATTCCGTAGTCGCCGTACAGCTCGGCCTCGCTCTGGTAACACAGATACTGCAGCTTGAGGATCTGCTCCGCGTCCTGTGCTCCTGCCGCTGAGATGGTCACGCTCATGCCCATGTGCGCATGCCTCCCGCTCACCTGTCCGCCGGTTGTCTACCGCTCCTTTCCCCCAGGTTCAGGAGCCGCAACCTCTGCCGTCAGCATTCTGCGCAGGCATCCCAGGCAACGGGAACGCATCGGCCCCAGACTGCCTTGTGAGATTCCCAACTCCCCTGCGATTTCGCGGTAGGTCGGGTCGTCGGGCGACAGCATCGCATTCAGCAGCCGCGGGCAGTTTCCCGGGGTGCGGGCGATCGCGGCGCGCAGGGCACGGCGGCGCTCGGACCACAGCGCGGCCCGTTCCGGGCCGCCCGCCGGGTCCGCCGACGGCTCGGGACCGTAGGGCCGTTCCCGGGCCGCGGTGCGCCGGGCGCGGCGCGCTTCCGCGCGTACGGCCGACCTGACCCAGCGGGCGGCGTCCGGCGGCGGACCGGCTCCGTCGAGGCGTTCGAGCAGCCGCACCCAGACGGCCTGTTCGAGATCGCGGGCCTCCATCGCGGCGGCGGGGGCCTCGGCCGTCGCCTCGGCGCTCACGAGCGGGCGAAGTTCTTCGAGGAGCGTCATGACCGGCGGGACGTGCCGTCGCACGGCGGCGGTTGCCGTGCGACGGCACAGTCACCCGTACGGGCTGCCGGGCCTTATCTGCTGTCGGCCGGGGGTCAGCCGTTGAAGTCGGCGGCCGCCAGCAGTCCGGTGTCGGCGTTGTCGGTGAAGATGCCGTCGATGCCGGTCGCGAAGTAGATCTTGAACGCTCCGAACGCGTCGCCGTAGGCGTTCGGGTCGGTGCCGCGCCGGAAGTCGGCGGGCAGGAAGGCGTTCTCGTTGCGCATCGTGTACGAGTGCAGGATCAGGCCTTCGGCGTGCGCGTCGGCCACCAGCGTCGTCGGCGTGCCCAGCTTGCCGGTCGCGTCCTTCGGGATGATCAGGTCGAGGGTGGGACCGATGCCCTGCGCGTAGGACGCGATCCACTGCAGACCCTCGGGCTTGACGAGGTCGGCGACCGTACGCGGGTCGCCCGCCACGACGAAGTCCCACGGGCGGCTGCTCGCCCCGGACAGCAGCACGACGCGCGGCGAGGACACGAGCTTCGCCAGTCGCTGGATGCTGCTCGGCTCGAACGACTGAAGGAAGACGGGCGAGTTGCGGCGGTCGCGGCCGTACCGGCGCAGCAGCCGGGCGAGCGGCTCCTCGAGACCGAGGCCGAGCCCCCGGAAGTACGTGGGGTGCTTGGTCTCGACATGGAGCCATACGGGACGGCCGCGCCGGCGGCCCTCCTTCTCGGCCCAGCGCAGCACCTCCTCGAAGGTGGGGATCGTCCAGCGGCCGTCGTAGAGGGTGTTCTCCTGACGGTTGGCCGGGATCCGCTCCTTGGCGCGCAGCGTCTTGAGCTCGGCGAGCGTGAAGTCCTCGGTGAACCAGCCCGTCAGGCTGACGCCGTCGACGGACTTGGTGGTCTTGCGGGAGGCGAACTCCGGGTGGGCGGCGACATCCGTCGTACCCGTGATGTCGTTCTCGTGACGGCAGACGAGATGGCCGTCCTTGGTGGGCACCAGGTCCTGCTCGATGACATGGGCGCCGAGGTCCAGTGCGAGCTGATAGGAGCCGAGAGTGTGCTCGGGCCGGTAGCCGCTGGCGCCGCGGTGGCCGATGATGGTGGGGGAGGGCAGATCCCTGTACGACGAACCGTGTCCGTCATGGCTCACTCGGCGCTCGTCCGCCTCGGCAGTTGTGGCGGTGAGGCCGCCGACACCGAGAGCTGCCGTACCGATTACCGCCGCGCCCAGGACCGTACGACGTCCGGGACTTCTGTCCGCACCCTGTGTCATCGACATTCCTCCGTGTGATGTCCCGCACCTGCCAAGCGACCGCCTGATGGTAGGCAGCCGCGCCTTACCTGCGGCAGACCGTGGACGAACGCAGCGAAAACTCACGTCAACACTGCGTATCCGCTCCGTGAACCCGATGTGCGATCAGGTGCGACCCGCGAGTATGGTCCTCACCTGCACAGACTTCGCCGCCGTTACCGTCCGCCCCCACGCCACCGCCGTATGACACCGGAGGACCCGTTGTCCCGCTTGTCGCTCATCAAGGCCGTGCTAGGACCGATCCTGCGCCTGATGTTCCGCCCGCGCGTGGAAGGCGCCGAGAACATCCCGGGGACCGGACCCGTCATCCTCGCCGGCAACCATCTGACGTTCATCGACTCGATGATCCTCCCGCTCGTGTGCGCCCGTCCGGTCTACTTCATCGGCAAGGACGAGTACGTCACGGGCAAGGGCGTCAAGGGCCGGATGATGGCCTGGTTCTTCACCGGCTGCGGCATGATCCCGGTGGACCGCGACGGTGCGAACGGCGGTGTGGCCGCGCTGATGACGGGCCGTCGGGTGCTGGAGGAAGGCAAGATCTTCGGCATCTACCCGGAGGGCACCCGCTCCCCCGACGGCCGCCTGTACCGGGGGCGTACGGGCATCGCCCGGCTCACCCTGATGACGGGCGCGCCTGTGGTCCCGTTCGCGGTGATCGGCACGGACAAGCTGCAGCCGGGCGGCGCGGGTCTGCCGCGGCCGGGCCGGGTGACGATCCGGTTCGGCAAGCCGATGGAGTTCTCGCGCTACGACGGGATGGACCGCGACCGCTATGTGCTGCGTGCGGTGACGGACTCGGTGATGACGGAGGTCATGGAGCTGTCCGGTCAGGAGTACGTGGACATGTACGCAACGAAGGCGAAGGCGGCGTGAGGGCCTGACGGCCTCTTGGCGTGAGATGGGCCGGACCCGGCGTGGGGTCCGGCCCTTCCGGCTAGGGGTGTTCGAGGCCGTCCTCGAGCTTCTGGCCGCGCAGCAGGAACCATGCGGCAACCGCGGTGGCGAGCAGCACCGCCGCGCCCACACCCGTCGCGAACCGCAGGCCGTCGACGAACGCCTCCTGGGCGGCGCCGACCAGGGCCGCACCCTGGTGCTGCGGCAGTGCGCCCGCCGCATCGACGGCCCCGCCGAGCGACTCATGGGCAGCGGATGCCGCCTGGGACGGGACGCCGGCCGGGGTCGCGAACTCACGGTAGACACCGGTGACGACGGAGCCCAGCAGTGCGATACCGAGGGCCGCCCCGAGTTCGTAGGCCGTCTCGGACACGGCGGACGCTGAGCCGGCCTGCTCCTTGGGCACGCTGGACAGGATGACGTCGGCGGTGACGGTGAAGGAGAATCCCGCGCCGACACCGACGAAGAGCAGCGCCGCTCCGAGCAGCGGATAGCCGGTGGACTGGCTGATCATCGTCATCGCGGCCAGGGCGAGACCCACCGCGGCGAGCCCGCCGGCCACCACGGACCGTACGGAGAACCGCCGTGCGACGGTGCCCGCTATCAGACCGGTCGCCACCGCGCCGATCGCGGCGGGCAGTTCGGCAAGTCCGGCCTCGAACGGCTCCCTGCCCTGGACCAGCTGCAGGAACTGCGACAGGAAGAACACCAGGCCGGAGAGCCCGAGGATGGTCAGCAGGTCGGCCAGAACCGCGCCGGAGAAGCCCCGGTGGCGAAACAGCCTCATGTCGAGCAGCGGCGCCGGCAGCGTCAACTGCCTGCGGACGAAGCCGTACAGCGCGCCGAGCCCGATGAGGGCCGCGGCACAGGCCTCCCAGGTCAGTCCGTGGGTCGCCGCCTCCTTGATGCCGTATACGACGCCGACTATGCCGACGAGGGACAGTGCGACACTGATCAGGTCCCAGGGCCCGGACACGGGACTCTTCGACTCCGGCAGCAGCTTGATACCGACGAGCACCAGTACGGCCATCACGGGCAGGTTGATCAGAAAGACCGAGCCCCACCAGAAGTGCTCCAGCAGGAAGCCGCCGACGACCGGCCCGACCGCCGCACCGGCGGAGGCCATCGCGCCCCAGATCCCGATGGCGAGGCTGCGCTCCTTCGGGTCGTGGAAGATGTTCCGGATCAGCGCGAGGGTCGACGGCATGAGGGTCGCGCCCGCGACGCCGAGGAGAGCGCGAGCGAGAATCATCATCTCGGGGGTGGTGGCGTACGCGTTGAGGACGGAGACGGCGCCGAACGCGACCGCACCGACCAGCAGAAGCTTCTTGCGGCCGATCCGGTCACCGAGGCTGCCCATGGAGACGAGCAGGCCCGCGATGACGAACGAGTAGACGTCGCCGATCCACAACAGCTGCGTGCCGGAGGGCTTGAGGTCCTCGCTGAGGAACGGGGTGGCGAGGCCGAGGACGGTGGCGTCCACGGCCACCAGCAGGACGGCCAGCACCAGGACCGCGAGCGCGAGCCAGCGCCCGGGGCGGTACAGGGTCTCGTCCGTCCGGCTCGGGCGCTGGACGGTGATGCTCATTTCTCCACACTCCGTCGTGCTCCGCCGAGCAGCAGCTCGGCGATCATGTATTGAAAGTCCTTCTTGGCGACGCGACCGTCCATGACGGACCAGGCACAGGCCCCGATCAGGCCGTAGAGAGCCTCGGTCAGCCAGGCGGGCGTCAGGTCGATCCGGAACTCGCCCTCTTCCTGTCCGCGCTTGAAGTGCGCGGACACCCGGGCGTCGAGCCGTGCCCAGCCCTCGTGGACCTGTTCGCCCTCGAAGAGCTGGTTCTCGGTGACGAGAAACGCGAGCAGGTCGGCGGCGGGCTCCATCTCGGCGATGAGCCGCCGCAGCCCGTCCCCCGCCCCGCCCTCTTCCAGCCGCGCCCGGTCGAGCGCGGCCTCGAATTCCTGTATGCCGAGCGCTTCCAGGGCCTTGACCAGCGCGTCCCGCCCCGCGAAGTGCCGATGAAGGGTGGCCCGCCCGATACCGGCGGCGCGGGCGACCTCGTCCATGGTGGCGGTGGACTTGCGGGAGAGGAGGGCGGCGGCGGCGCGAAGCACCTGGTCCCGGTCGAGAGTCATGAGACAACCATAGCCCATGTGAGACATGAATGTCTCACGCGATATTGCGTCGCCTCATCCGACGCGGAAAAGGGAGCATGTGCGCATGAAGCCGTTGCTACTGATCGACATCGACGGCCCGCTCAATCCGTACGCGGCGCGGGCACAGCGCAGACCGGAGGGATACCGCACCCACCGGATGCGGCCGTCCGGCTGGACGGACGGCAAGCCGTTGCGCGTCTGGCTCAACCCGGAGCACGGGGTGGAGCTGCTGGCGCTGGCCGACGCGTACGAGCTCGTCTGGGCGACCACCTGGAAGGGCGAGGCGAACGAGTGGATAGGTCCCCATCTCGGCCTGCCCGAACTGCCGTTCATCGACTGGCCCCAGATGCACGGAAAGGCCCCTCGCGGGACCTTCTGGAAGACGCAGTACATCCTGGAGTACGCGGCGGGGCGGCCGTTCGCCTGGGTCGACGACGACATCACCGACCTGGACCGCGAATGGGTGGACCAACACCACCTCGCCGCCGCCCTACTGCTGCGCATCAATGAGGGCATCGGGCTGACCCGGCCGGACTTCGACGCGCTCGCGGACTGGGCGGCGGCATAGGCGCTACGCGGCGGCGTAGGCTCCTACTCCTTTTCAGTGGCCCACGCGTGCTGGACCGTCAAGTCCGCCTTCAGCTCGGCCAGTTGCACCGCAACCGCCGACGGTGCCGTGCCGCCCCTGCCATTTCGCGAGGCCAGGGCGCCGGGGACGTTCAGGACCGTGCGGACCTCCGGGGTCAGATGGGGCGAGATCTTCGCGAACTGCGCGTCCGTGAGCTGGTCGAGTTCGACGCCGAGCGCCTCGCACTCCTTGACGCACTCCCCCGCCACCTCGTGCGCCACCCGGAACGGCACGCCCTGCTTGACCAGCCACTCCGCGATGTCCGTCGCGAGCGAGAAACTTGCCGGGGCCAGCTCCTCCATCCGCTCGCGGTTGACCGTCAGCGTCGCCATCATCCCGGTGAAGGCCGGGAGCAGGACCTCCAGCTGGTCGCAGGAGTCGAAGACCGGCTCCTTGTCCTCCTGCAGATCGCGGTTGTACGCGAGCGGCAGGGCCTTCAGCGTGGCCATCAGGCCCGTCAGATTGCCGATCAGACGGCCCGACTTGCCGCGCGCCAGCTCCGCGATGTCCGGGTTCTTCTTCTGCGGCATGATCGACGACCCGGTCGAGAACGCGTCGTGCAAGGTCACGAAGGAGAACTCCTTCGTGTTCCAGATGATGATCTCCTCCGCGATCCGCGACAGATTGACACTGATCATCGCGGTGATGAAGGCGAACTCCGCGACGAAGTCCCGCGAAGCCGTCCCGTCGATGGAGTTGCCCACCGAGCCGTGTTCGAAGCCCAGGTCCGCGGCGACCGCCTCCGGGTCGAGGCCGAGCGAGGAGCCGGCGAGCGCGCCCGAGCCGTAGGGGGAGACCGCGGTCCGCTCGTCCCACTGCCGCAGCCGCTCCGCGTCGCGGGACAGCGACTGGACATGTGCCAGGACGTGGTGGGCGAAGAGCACCGGCTGTGCGTGCTGAAGATGCGTACGGCCGGGCATCGCGACGTCCGGATGCGCCTCGGCCAGACCCACCAGCGCGTCCTGGAGCTCGGCGATCAGACCGCCGATGATGCGGGCGTGGTCCCGCAGATACATCCGGAAGAGGGTGGCCACCTGGTCGTTCCGCGACCGCCCGGCCCGCAGTTTGCCACCGAGGTCGGGGCCGAGGCGCTCCAGCAGGCCCCGCTCGAGGGCGGTGTGCACGTCCTCGTCGGCGATCGTGCCCACGAAGGACCCGTCGGCGACATCCGCTTCGAGCTGGTCGAGCCCGGCCAGCATGCGCTGGAGCTCGTCGTCCGTGAGCAGGCCCGCCGTGCGCAGCACGCGCGCGTGCGCCCGCGAACCGGCGATGTCGTACGGCGCGAGACGCCAGTCGAAGTGGACCGACGCGGACAGCTTGGCCAGCGCCTCGGCAGGACCGTCGGCGAACCGGCCGCCCCAGAGCCGGACGTCACCGTTGTTGCTGCTCACAGCTGAAGCTCCTCATGAGGGTGGATGTGCAGCGCCTCCCCGCCGCGGAGCAACGGGGAGGCGGCCTGGTACGAGTATGGAATCAGGCGAGGTCGCGCTTCGCGGCGATCTTCGACGACAGGCCGAAGATCTCGATGAAGCCCTGCGCCTTGGACTGGTCGAACGTGTCGCCCGAGTCGTAGGTAGCGAGGTTGAAGTCGTACAGCGACTCCTCCGACCTCCGGCCGGTGACGACGGCGCGGCCGCCCTGGAGGGTCATCCGGATGTCGCCGGTGACGTGCTGGTTGGCCTCGTTGATGAAGCCGTCCAGGGCCCGCTTGAGCGGGGAGAACCACAGGCCGTCGTAGACCATCTCGCCCCAGCGCTGCTCGACCTGCCGCTTGTACCGCGCGAGCTCGCGCTCGACCGTGACGTTCTCCAGCTCCTGGTGGGCGGTGATCAGCGCGATCGCGCCCGGCGCCTCGTACACCTCACGGGACTTGATGCCGACGAGCCGGTCCTCGACCATGTCGATCCGGCCGATGCCGTGCGCGCCGGCCCGCTCGTTGAGCTGCTGGATGGCCTGCAGGACGGAGACGGGCTTGCCGTCGATGGCGACCGGGACGCCTTCCTTGAAGGAGATGACGACCTCGTCGGCCTCCCGCTGCACCGCGGGGTTCGAGGTGTACTCGTAGATGTCCTCGATCGGCCCGTTCCAGATGTCCTCCAGGAAGCCGGTCTCGACTGCGCGCCCGAAGACGTTCTGGTCGATGGAGTACGGCGACTTCTTGGTGGTCGCGATCGGGAGCTGCTTCTCCTCGCAGAAGGCGATCGCCTTGTCCCGGGTCATCGCGTAGTCCCGGACCGGGGCGATGCACTTGAGGTCGGGACCGAGGGCGGAGATACCGGCCTCGAACCGCACCTGGTCGTTGCCCTTGCCGGTGCAGCCGTGGGCCACGATGCCGGCGCCGTGCTTCTTGGCGGCGGCGACGAGGTGCTTGACGATCGTCGGCCGGGAGAGGGCGGAGACCAGCGGGTAGCGGTCCATGTAGAGGGCGTTGGCCTTGATCGCCGGAAGGCAGTACTCGTCCGCGAACTCGTCCTTGGCGTCGGCGACCTCGGCCTCCACCGCACCGCAGGCGAGCGCGCGCTTGCGGATGACGTCCAGGTCCTCGCCGCCCTGGCCGACGTCCACGGCGACGGCGATGACCTCGGCGCCCGTCTCCTCGGCGATCCAGCCGATGGCGACGGAGGTGTCCAGGCCGCCCGAGTAGGCGAGTACGACGCGCTCGGTCACGGGTTTCTCCTTACGGTGCATTCAACGACAGGCATAACTATGCACTACTCCGTATGTTTCGTCAACGCGGTCCCCGCGATCCGCGCCACACCCACAAAACGGTGCGGCATATTCCGCTTTCCGTGGCACACCGGGCGCACGCGGTTGTCCGACCCGGCAGGCGCGCCTACGATCGCCCGGCGGTCACGCCTCCGCACGGCGTCCCCCAGCGTCCAATTGGCGGAACCCGCCCTGTTCGGAATGTCCCGGGTGCGGGCTTCCGCGCACTCATGCTCTGCGGCACCCGGCGGCAGGCAGCACGTACTGGGAGCTCCCCATGTCCACGGCCTACGGCGCACGCACCGCCCGCCGGTATGCCGCATCTCTGCACGGCAAACGGCGCTCTCCCGCCGTTCCTGTCCTGCTCCTCGTCTGGGGCGGCGCCGCCGCCGTGCTGGCCCTGTGGTGGAGCAGCACCCCCGCTGTCGTCGGCGACTCGGAGTGGATCATCGGCGCGGGCCGTATCACCGGTCTCCTCGCCGGCTACGGCTGTGCCGTCCTCGTCGGTCTGATGGCCCGGGTCCCCGGTCTTGAGCGCCGGGTCGGCAGCGACCGCATCGCCCGTTGGCACGCGATGGGCGGCCGGTACACCCTCAGCCTCGTTCTCGCCCATCTCTTCCTGATCGTCTGGGGGTACGCGAAGGAGGGGGCCACCGGCATGGTGGTACAGACGGTCACCCTGGTCCTGGACTACCCGGACATGATCACGGCGGCCGTCGGCACGGCGCTGTTCGTCGTCGTCGGCCTGGTCTCGGCCGGTGCGGTACGCCGCCGGGTCAGCTACGAGACCTGGTACTACCTGCACCTCACCACCTATGCCGCGCTCTATCTGACCTTCTGGCACCAGCTGACGAACGGCTCTCAATTCCTCGGCAACAAGGCCGCCTGCGCCGCCTGGTACGTGCTGTACGGCGGGGTGGCACTGCTGGTCCTGTGGTACCGGATCCTCGTTCCTGTACGTCTCAACCTCCGTCATCGCATGCGCGTCGAGGCCGTCGTCGCCGAGGCGCCCGGCGTGCTGTCCGTGCTGATCCGGGGCAAGCGGCTGCACAAGCTGCGCGCCGAGCCCGGCCAGTTCTTCCGCTGGCGCTTCATGGCCAGGGGGCTGCGCTGGTCCGCCAATCCGTACTCGCTGTCCGCCCTGCCCCGGCCGGATCTGATGAGGATCACCGTCAAGGCCGCCGGCGGGCACAGCGCCGCCCTCGCCACGGTCCGCCCGGGGACCCGGGTGTGGGCCGAGGGGCCGTACGGCGCGCTCACCGCAGCCCGGCGCAGGCACCGCAAGGTGCTCCTGGTCGCCGGCGGGGTGGGGATCACCCCGCTGCGGGCTCTGTTCGAAGCGCTGCCGGCCGGACCCGGCGATCTGACACTCCTCTACTGGGCCCACACCGAGCGGGACCTGGCACTGCGCGGCGAGCTTGAGGCGATCGCCGACGCCCGCCGCGCACGGCTGTACTACTCGGTCGACAGCGTGCACGGCCGGCGGGGAGCCCGCCTCACCGCGTCCACCCTGCAGAAGGTGGTTCCCGACATCACCCAGCACGACGTCTATCTGTGCGGTCCCCCCGCGATGACCGAGGCCGCCCGGGAGGCGCTGGCCGAGGCCGGGGTCCGGGCCGGTCACATCCACCAGGAGATCTTCGAACTGTGAGCACCACGAGAAAGGGCGCGTTGCGCCGGGTCGTACTGAGCTCCGTGGTAACCGTCTCGGGCGTCGTACTCATGCTCGCGCTCAAGCCGCACACCGTGCCCGGCACCTCCGTACAGGCGGCTGATCCCACCCGGTCTGTGGCTCCCGCGCCGTCAAGAACCCCCACGGCGACGGCCTCGGCGAGTGTCCGGCCCTCGCCCTCCGCGTCGAAGTCGGCCGCTGCGTCCGCCTCGAAGGGCCCGCGGACCAAGGCGCCCACGGCGACGCGCAGCGCATCGAAGCCGCCGTCCGCACCCGCCAAGCAGACCGTCACCACCCGCTCCGTGACGGGCAGCACGGTGCAGACCAAGTACGGCCCGGTGCAGGTGAGGATCACTCTGTCCGGCGACCGGATCACGGCAGCCTCCGCCGTGCAGTCGCCGTCGGAGACGCCGCGCTCCCGCGACATCTCGTCGACGGCGATCCCCACGCTCAACCAGCGGACCCTGTCCGCCCAGAGCGCGGACATCGACGCCGTCTCCGGCGCCAGCTACACCAGCGAGGGCTATGTCGACTCGCTGCAGAGCGCTCTGGACAAGGCCGGTGTCTGAGCGTCTGCGCCATGTCGAGGAGGCGATGGGCACGGTGTTCTCCTTCGACATACGAGGCGCCGACGATGAGGGGGTTCCCGCTGCCCTCGCGTCGGCCGTGCGATCGCTGCACCAAGTGGACCAGGTGTTCTCCACCTACCGCCCGCAGAGCCAGGTCAGCAGGCTGGCCAGGGACGAACTGACCCTGCCTCAGTGCGACCCGGAGGTCACAGAGGTGTGGCGGCTGTGCGAGCGCGCCGAGCTGCTCAGCGGCGGGAGTTTCACCGCCTCGTACGCCGGTTCCTGGGACCCCACCGGACTGGTGAAGGGCTGGGCGGTGGAACGGGCCGCGCGGCTGATCGCCGAGGCGGGCGCCACTGCCGTATGCGTCAACGGCGGCGGTGATGTGCAGCTGTACGGCGCTCCCGCACCGGATCGCCCCTGGCGGATCGGCGTGACGGATCCGCTGGCCCCCGGGGGACTTGCGACCGTCGTGGAGGGCAGCGGCATGTGCGCGGTGGCGACGTCCGGCCCCGCGGAACGCGGCTGCCACATCGTCGACCCCCGTACCGGCGAGACCCCGGCGGACGCACTCGCCTCGGTGACCGTGGTCTGCGAGGGGCTGACCGACGCGGACGCCTGGGCGACGGCCGCATACGCCATGGGAACCGAGGCCCGCGACTGGCTGGAGGCGCTGCCGGGGGCCGAGGCGTACGCCGTTACGGCCGGGGGCACGACCTGGAGCACCAACGGCTGGCGTCGGCACGGATAATCGGGGCATGGGAAAGCTCTACGAACGGATAGACGGCAGACTGCGCACCTTCATCGAGGAACAGCCCCTCTTCTTCACGGCGACCGCGCCGCTGTCCGGCGACGGGACGGTCAATCTGTCCCCCAAGGGTCTGACGGGCTCCTTCGCCGTCATCGACGACCGGACCGTGGCCTACCTCGACTTCGCCGGGAGCCACAACGAGACCATCGCCCACCTCCGCGAGAACGGCCGCATCACCCTGATGTGGTGCGCCTTCCAGGGGCCGCCGAACATCGTGCGGGTGCACGGCCACGGCGAGCCCGTCTTCCGGGACGATCCACGCTGGAAGGACCTGCTGGCTCACTTTCCGGACATCGACACCACCCCGCACGGGCTGCGCGCCATCATCGTCGTACGGGCCGAAGTCGTCAGGGACAGCTGCGGATTCGCGGTGCCGTACATGACGTACGACGGGGACCGCGAGACGCACGGCCGGCGGTTCTCGCGCGAGGACGACGCGTCGCTCAGTGCGTACTTCGAGAAGAAGCCGGACATCGCCAGCAGCATGGACGGGCTTCCGGGGCTCCCGCTGCCGCTGCCGCCGACACCCTGAGCCGTACGGACCAACGGAGCTGCCGCCGTGGCCGGGAACGCATACGGTCGCCCCTATGCGCAAGGCTTCTGTCCTCGGTCCTGTTCTGTTCGCCGTCTCCTTCGTGATCGCTTTCGTGCTGTCCGCATCGGCGGGCGCGGCGCCGGTTCACGCGCCTGTGCGCGCGCAGGTTCAGGTGCCGCCCTTGCCCGCGCGGATGGCCGACACCGGCGGCGGGTCCCAGCTGATCACCGCCGAGGCCGCGCGACCCGGCTCCACCACGGGCACGGTGACCTGGTGGGACCGCCTCAGTGACGGGCGGTGGGTGGTCGCGGGATCGGCCGTGGCGCGGTTCGGCGCGAAGGGACTGGTCGAGGGCGCCGGCCGAAAGCAGGGCACCAGCACCACGCCGACCGGGCTGTACCGGCTGCCGTACGCCTTCGGGATCGAGGCGGCGCCCGCCGGGACCGAATACACCTATCGCCGCGTGACGAAGACATCCTGGTGGTGCCAGGACACCGCGTCCCGCGCGTACAACCGCTGGGTGGAGTCACTGCCCGCCGACTGCCGGGCCGCCGAGTCCGAGCATCTGACTGCCTACCGCCCCCAGTACGCCCACGCGATGGTCATCGGCTTCAATTACGACCGTCCGGTGCGCGGCCGCGGCGCGGGGATCTTTCTGCACGTCAACGGGCGTGGCGCGACGGCCGGTTGTGTCTCGGTGCCCGAGGCTGCCATGAGCCGGATCCTGGCCTGGGCCGATCCGCGGCACAACCCGCACATCGCCATCGGCACCGCTTCCGGACGCACGGCCCTCACGCGCTACTGACCGGGGCGGCCGAACCACAGATTGCACAAGCGCCCCTCCAGTTGAACTCCAGGCGCCTCGTATGCGTATCCCCGTACGCGAAGGTGGTACAGGCGAGGAGCAGCCGTGGTGATGTTGCAGAGCGGTCGAGCCGCAAGGCGTCAGACCATGCGTGCGATCCGCCCGCGGCGTGACCCGGCGGTGGCGCTGCTGGCCGTCACCTGGGCAGGGGCGGTGGCCGTCCTTTCCCTGTGGTGGCAGAACACGGCGGTGGTGCACATGACCACCGCCGAGTGGCTGATCGGTGCCGGCAGGATCACCGGCCTGCTGGGCGGATACGTGATCGCGCTGGTGGTGCTGCTGATGGCACGCGTCCCGGCTCTGGAACGGCGGGTGGGTTCCGACCGGGTGACCCGCTGGCACGCGATGAGCGGACGCTACGCGATCAGTCTGATCGTCACGCATGTCGTGCTGACCGTCTGGGGGTACGCCGTCCAGGCCCGTACCGGCCTCGTGGAGCAGACCGTCACCGTCGTCGTCGACTTCCCCGAAATGATCAAGGCGGCGATCGGCACCGGGCTCCTGCTGCTCATCGGCTTCGTCTCGGCAGGTGCGGTGCGCCGGCGGATGTCGTACGAGACGTGGTACTACCTGCACCTTCTCACCTATGTCGCGGTGTATCTGACCTTCTGGCACCAGCTGGCGACAGGTTCCGAGTTCGTGGCGAACCCGACGGTGCGCACCGTCTGGTACGTGCTGTACGCAGCGGTCGGCGCGCTGCTGGTCTGGTACCGCGTCCTCGCGCCCGTCCGGCTCAATTTCTGGCACCGGATGCGGGTCGAGTCGACCGTGGACGAGGCACCCGGTGTGGTCTCCGTACTGATCACCGGGCGACGGCTGCACCGGCTGGGCGCCGAGGCCGGTCAGTTCTTCCGCTGGCGGTTCCTCACCAAGGGGCTGCGCTGGAGCGCCAATCCGTACTCACTCTCCGCCGCGCCCCGCCCCACTCTGATGCGTATCACCGTCAAGGCGGTCGGCAAGCACAGCACGGCCCTGTCCCGGCTGGAGCCGGGAACGCGGATCTGGGCCGAGGGCCCGTACGGAGCCATGACCGCCGGCCGACGGAGCCGCAACAAGGTGCTGCTGATCGCGGGCGGCGCCGGAATCACCCCGTTGCGGGCACTGTTCGAGACGCTGCCCGGCGGCCCGGGCGACCTGACGCTGCTCTACCGGGCCAGCAAGAAGCAGGACCTGGCGCTCTGGAGCGAGCTCCAGCAGATCGCCGAGCGCAGGGACGCACAGCTGATGTACGCGGTGAACGGTCCGGACGGAGCCCGGCCCGAGATCACCGCCGGGCGGCTGAAGGAAGTGCTGCCCGACATCGACGAGCACGACGTCTATCTCTGCGGGCCGCCAGGCCTCGCCGAGGAGTCGTACCAGGCACTGCGCGAAGCGGGAGTGCCGACCCGCCGGATCCACCACGAGTCCTTCGAGATGTGAGGCCGTCCTTGAAGAGGAAACATCCACTTCGCCGGATCATGATCGGCGCCGCCGCCACCGCATCCGGCGTCGTCCTTCTGCTCGCACTGAAGCAGCCCGGCACCAGCGTGGCGGAGGCGTCGTCGCAGACCGGCTCGCAGGTGCCGCCCGCCGGCTCGGCGTCCGCCGGAAACGGGGCGGGCGCGGGACAGACGGTGCTCGGTGACAGCGCCGGCACGCAGTACGGCGAGGTCCAGGTCCAGCTCACCCTCAGCGGCGGCAGAATCACCGGGGCGCAGGCGGTGAAGGCGCCCAGCGCCGAGGCCAAGAGCCGAGAGATCGCCGCCGCCGCGATCCCCCGGCTCAACCAGGCCGTGCTGAAGGCGCAGAGCGCGCAGATCGATGCCGTCTCCGGGGCCAGTTACACGAGCGAGGGCTACATCAAGTCCCTGCAGAGCGCGCTCGACAAGGCGGGGGCGGTGGGCTCGGGTGCCGCGGATTCCGGCAGTGACGGGTCCGGCGCACAGGCCGGGACACAACCAGGACCGGGGACGCAGCCCGGAGGGAGTTCGGGTTCCGCGGATGCCGACGGCTCGGGTTCCGGCTCCGGCTCAGGTGGCGCCCCGGCAGCGAAGACGGTCCTCGGCAACGTGGCCGACACGCAGTACGGCCCGGTGCAGGTCCGGATCACGGTCAGCGGCGGCAAGATCACCGCGGCCGACGCCGTCAAGGCACCCGACTCCGACGCCAACAGCCGGCGGATCGCCGCCAACGCCGTGCCCAAGCTCAACCAGGCAGCAATCACGGCGCAGAGCGCACAGATCGACGCCGTCTCCGGGGCCAGTTACACCAGCGCCGGCTACATCAAGTCCCTGCAGAGCGCGCTCGACAAGGCGGGTCTGTGATGCCCGGCGGCCGGGAGCGTCTGCGCCATGTCGAGCACTCCATGGGCACGGCCTTCTCGTTCGACATCCGTATCGCCGACGCCGGCGCCTCACCCAGGGTGCGCGCCGGACTTGCCGCCGCCGTCGCCGGGCTGCACCGTGTGGACGAAACCTTCTCGACCTACCGTCCGGACAGCCAGCTCAGCCGGCTCGCCCGCGGCGATCTCTTGCTCGGAGACTGCGTCACCGAGGTCGCCGAAGTGCTCGATCTGTGCGCAGCCGCCGAGCGGGAGAGCGAAGGCTGGTTCACCGCCCGCTACGCCGGTGAGCTGGATCCGACCGGCCTGGTCAAGGGCTGGGCGGTGGAGTGCGCCGTCCGCATGCTCGCCTCCTCCGGTGCGGATTCGGTCTGCCTCAACGGAGGCGGCGACATCCAGCTGTACGGCGGCCCCTGGCGGGTGGGCGTCAGCGACCCACTGCACCCGGGCGGGCTCCTCACAGTGATCGAAGCCGACGAGGGCCTCGCCGTCGCCACCTCGGGTCCGGCCGAGCGCGGCTGCCACATTCTCGACCCGCACACCGGTCGGCCACCCGCCGAGCCCATGGCGTCGATGACCGTCGTCTGCCCGGGGCTGACCCACGCGGACGCCCGGGCGACCGCCGCGTACGCCATGGGCGGGCGGGCCCGGGACTGGCTCGAGGAGCTGCCCGACACCGAGGGCTTTGCGGTCAATGCCGACGGCAGCACCTGGCGGACCAGCGGATTCGTCCGCCACACGGCGAAGTTGGCTGTCTGACGGCCGGACGCCGGCGGCCTCAGCGGTGGTTCTGAGCCAGCCGCAGCAGGTGGTCGGCGAGCGCCTGGCCGCCCGCCGGGTCCCGGCTGATGAGCATCAGGGTGTCGTCGCCCGCGATGGTGCCGAGGATGTCGTGCAGTTCGGCCTGGTCGATGGCCGAGGCAAGGAACTGCGCGGCGCCCGGCGGCGTACGCAGGACCACGAGGTTGGCAGAGGCCTCCGCGGAGATGAGGAGTTCCGCGGACAGGCGCCGCATCCGCTCCTCTTTCGCCGACTCACCGAGCGGCGCCTGTGGGGTGCGGAAGCCGCCCTCGCTGGGCACCGCGTAGATCAGCTCGCCGCCGGTGTTGCGGATCTTCACCGCGCCCAGTTCGTCGAGGTCCCGGGAGAGCGTCGCCTGGGTGACGCTCAGTCCGTTGTCCGCGAGGAGCTTGGCCAGTTGGCTCTGCGAGCGCACCGGCTGCCGGTTGAGGATGTCCACGATCCGGCGGTGGCGGGCCATACGCGTTTGGGGTACGGCGGGCCCGCCGTGCTCGGTGTCCTGCGCCTCGGTCATCGTCGTCTCATTCTCCGGCTCGTCCATCCCCGTTGGCTGCGTCGAGAACGCCCGGCAGGGCCCTGAGGAATCCGTCCACGTCCGCCTCGCCGATGATCAGCGGCGGCATCAGCCGTACGACATCGGGGGCGGGGGCGTTCACCAGGAAGCCGGCGCTCTGAGCCGCCTGCTGCACCTGGGGCGCGAGGGGCTCGTTGAGCACGATACCCAGCAACAGGCCCGCGCCACGGACATGAGAGACCAGCGGATGGCCCAGGGATTCGATTCCGTCCCTGATCTTCTCGCCGAGTCGCTTGACCTCGTCGAGGATTCCGTCGGCCGCGAGGGTGTCGAGTACGGCGAGTCCGGCGGCGCAGGCGACCGGGTTCCCGCCGAAGGTGGTGCCGTGCTGCCCCGGCTTCAGCAGCTCGGCCGCCTCGCCGAACGCGATCGTCGCGCCAAGGGGGAGTCCGCCGCCCAACCCCTTTGCGAGCGTGACGATATCGGGCTCGATGCCCTGGTGGGCCTGGTGCTCGAACCAGTGGCCGGTCCGTCCGATGCCCGTCTGGACCTCGTCGAGCACGAGAAGCGTTCCGGTGGCCCGGGTGATCTCCCGGGCGGCCTCCAGATAGCCCTTGGGCGGGACGACCACGCCGTTCTCGCCCTGGATCGGCTCGATGATCACGAGCGCGGTCTCCTCGGTGACCTGGGCCCGCAGCGCCTCGGCGTCCCCGTACGGCACGTGGCTGACATCTGGGGGCAGCGGCAGGAACGGCTCCTGCTTTCCCGGCTGTCCGGTGAGCGCGAGGGCGCCCATCGTGCGGCCGTGGAAGCCGCCGACGGTGGCGACCATATGCCGGCGGCCGGTGAGCCGGCCGATCTTGAAGGCGGCTTCGTTGGCCTCCGCGCCGGAATTGCAGAAGAAAACGCGTCCGGGGCGACCGAAGAGCTGGACCAGCCGCTCGGCGAGCGCGACGGGCGGCTCGGCGACGTACAGGTTGGAGACATGGCCCAGGGAGGCGATCTGGCGCGAGACGGCCTCGACGACGGCGGGATGGGCATGGCCGAGCGCGTTGACGGCGATACCGCCGACGAAGTCGGTGTACTGCAGGCCGTCCGCGTCCCAGACGGTGGCACCCTCTCCGCGGACCAGCGACAGCTTCGGCGTGCCGTAGTTGTCCGCCATCACGCCCTTCCACCGCTGCGTGAACTCCTGGTTGCTCATGATTCCCCCAGTCCGTCGGGCAGGACCATCGTGCCGATACCCTCGTCGGTGAAGATCTCCAGCAGGATCGAGTGCGGTACGCGGCCGTCGATCACGCGGGCGGTGTTCACTCCGTTGCGTACGGCGAAGAGACAGCCCTCCATCTTGGGGACCATGCCGCTGGAGAGGTCCGGCAGCAGCTTCTCCAGCTCGCTCGCGGTGAGCCTGCTGATCACCTCGTCGCTCTGCGGCCAGTCCTCGTACAAACCCTCGACGTCGGTGAGAACCATCAGCGTCTCGGCACCCAGCGCCGCGGCCAGCGCGGCCGCGGCGGTGTCAGCGTTGACGTTGTAGACGTGGTGGTCGTCGGCGGAGCGCGCGATGGAGGAGATGACCGGGATGCGTCCGTCGTCGAGGAGCGCCTGGATGGCGCCCGTGTCGATCTCGGTGATCTCGCCGACCCGGCCGATGTCGACGAGCTCTCCGTCGATCTGCGGCTGGTGCTTGGTCGCGGTCATGGTGTGGGCGTCCTCGCCGGTCATGCCGACGGCGAGCGGCCCGTGCTGGTTGAGCAGCCCGACGAGCTCGCGCTGGACCTGCCCGGCGAGCACCATGCGTACGACGTCCATGGCTTCGGGCGTGGTGACCCGAAGGCCCGCCTTGAACTCGCTGACCAGGCCGTGCCGGTCCAGCTGCGCGTTGATCTGCGGGCCGCCGCCGTGCACGACGACCGGCTTGAGCCCGGCCTGGCGCAGGAAGACGACGTCCTGGGCGAAGGCTGCCTTGAGATCTTCGTCGATCATGGCGTTGCCGCCGAACTTGATGACGACGGTCTTGCCGTTGTGCCGGGTCAGCCAGGGCAGCGCCTCGATGAGGATCTGGGCCTTGGGCAGTGCGGTGTGCTTGCGCGTGGTGTTGGTCATGAGCTGTACGCGCTGTTCTCGTGGACGTAGTCCGCGGTGAGGTCGTTGGCCCAGATGACGGCGGACTCGGACCCGGCGGCGAGGTCGGCGGTGATCTTCACCTCGCGGTAGCGCATGTCGACGAGGTCGCGGTCCTCGCCGACGCTGCCGTTCTTGCAGACCCACACGTCGTTGATGGCGACATTGAGCCGGTCCGGCTCGAACGCGGCCTTCGTGGTGCCGATGGCCGACAGGACCCGGCCCCAGTTGGGGTCCTCGCCGTGGATGGCGCACTTGAGGAGGTTGTTACGGGCGATCGAGCGGCCCACCTCGACGGCGTCGTCCTCGGTCGCGGCGTTGACAACTTCGATACGGATGTCCTTGCTGGCGCCCTCGGCGTCACCGATGAGCTGACGGGCGAGGTCGTCGCAGACGCTCTTCACGGCCTCGGCGAAGTCCTCGTACCGGGGCGTGATCCCGCTCGCTCCGGACGCCAGCAGCAGCACGGTGTCATTGGTCGACATGCAGCCGTCGGAGTCGATCCGGTCGAAGGTCAGGCGGGTCGACTCGCGCAGTGCCTTGTCGAGGGTCGCGGCTTCGAGGTCGGCGTCGGTGGTGAGGACGACGAGCATGGTGGCGAGGCCCGGGGCGAGCATGCCCGCGCCCTTGGCCATGCCCCCGACGGTCCAGCCGTCCTTGGAGGCCACGGAGGTCTTGTGGACGGTGTCGGTGGTCTTGATGGCGATGGCGGCCTTCTCGCCGCCGTGCTCGCTGAGTTCGGCCGCGGCCCTGTCGATGCCCGGCAGCAGCTTGTCCATGGGCAGCAGCAGGCCGATGAGGCCGGTGGACGCGACGGCGACCTCTCCTGCGGAGACCTCGGAGGCACCGTGACCTTCGAGAGCCTCGGCGACCTTTTCGGCGGTGGCGTGGGTGTCCTGGAAGCCCTTGGGGCCCGTACAGGCGTTGGCACCGCCGGAGTTGAGGACAACGGCACTGACCTCGCCGCCGCGCAGGACCTGCTCGGACCACAGGACCGGGGCGGCCTTGACGCGGTTGGAGGTGAAGACGCCCGCGGCGGCGCGGCGCGGCCCGTTGTTGACCACGAGGGCCAGGTCCGGACCGCCGTTCTCCTTGATCCCGGCGGCGATACCGGCCGCCGTGAATCCCTTTGCTGCCGTGACGCTCACGGTGCCACTCCGATCGTGGAAAGTCCTGTGTCCTCGGGGAGCCCGAGGGCGATGTTCATGCTCTGCACCGCGCCGCCGGCGGTGCCCTTGGTGAGGTTGTCGATGGCGCTGATCGCGATGATGCGGCCCGCGGCTCCGTCGTACGCGACCTGGACCTGAACGGCGTTGGAACCGTAGACGGACGAGGTCGAGGGCCACTGCCCCTCGGGGAGCAGGTGGACGAACGGCTCGTCCGCGTACGCCTTCTCGTAGGCGGTCCGCACATCGGCCGCGGTCGTGCCCGGCCTGGCCTTCGCACTGCACGTGGCGAGGATGCCGCGGGGCATCGGCGCGAGGGTCGGCGTGAAGGAGACGGTGACCCGCTCCCCCGCCGCCGCGCTGAGGTTCTGGATCATCTCGGGCGTGTGGCGGTGGCCGCCGCCGACGCCGTACGGGGTCATGGACCCCATCACCTCGGAGCCGAGCAGATGCGGCTTGGGCGTCTTGCCCGCGCCGGAGGTACCGGACGCCGCGGTGATCACGGCCTCGGGCTCGGCGAGGGAGGCCACGTATGCGGGGAAGAGCGCGAGCAGCACGGCGGTCGGGAAGCAGCCGGGCACCGCGATGCGCTTGGACCCCTCCAGCGCGGCGCGGGCGCCCGGCAGTTCGGGCAGGCCGTAGGGCCAGGTCCCGGCGTGCGGGGAACCGTAGAACGTCTCCCAGTCGGCGGCGTCCTTGAGCCGGAAGTCGGCGCCCATGTCGATGACGAGCACATCGTCGCCGAGCTGCTCGGCGACGGCGGCGGACTGCCCGTGCGGGAGGGCGAGAAAGACGACGTCGTGCCCGGCGAGCACTTCGGGGGTGGTCGGTTCGAGCACCCGGTCGGCGAGCGGCAGCAGATGCCGCTGCAGGCCACCGAGCTTCTGGCCTGCGTTGGAGTTGCCGGTGAGGGCGCCGATCTCGGTCCCGGGGTGGGCCAGGAGCAGTCGGAGCAGTTCCCCGCCCGCGTATCCGCTCGCTCCTGCGACTGCTGCTCGTACTGCCATCGAACCCTCCATCAGTGATGGCATGACTATACGCAGTGACGCACGTTTATGCAATCAGACCAAGTCGACCCGAGGGGGCAGTCGTGTTCGGTGATCAGCCGTCGGGCTGGGCGGCCGCCCAGCCGTGTTCGAGCAGGGCGAAGACCTCTCCGGCGGCCCGCGCCGGGTCGGGATGCCGCCCCACGAGATCCCGGGCCTCCAATGCGAAACGGGCCAGGGCGGCGCAGGTGACATCGCCTTCGGGGGCGCCGACCTCCTCGGCGATGGCCCGGGCCACCGCCGATTCGTGGCGCATCCACATGCGGTGGGCGTGGTCACGCAGCGCAGGAGTCTCCTCCACCATGCGCATGAACTCGCCGAACCGCGGGTCCGCGGTGGGAGCCTGCGCCCGCAGGGCGTGCTCGCACAGGGCACGCGGGATCGACTGCCCTGGAGCGCGTTCACGCACCGCGGCGACGAGCGCCGCCTCGACGTCGTCGTCCTGGTCGAAGACCAGCGCTTCCTTGCTGGGGAAGTGCTTGAAAAGGGTGGTCACCGACACGTCGGCGGCCTCGGCGACGTCCTTGACGCCGACCTGGTCGTATCCGCGGTCGAGGAAGAGCTCGAGCGCGGCGTCGGCCAGGGACCTGCGGGTTTGGGCCTTCTTGCGCTCACGGCGCCCGGTCGGTTCGGTCACGGGCACACCGTATCTCAAGCCTCACTCACTACGAAAGTTTAGTCATTGCACTTATTTAGCGAATGTGCTTTCTTGGTGATGCGCCGCGGACCTCCCGGCGAACACCCACCTTCCGAGGGGACAGCCCCATGCACTCCGCCCATGACTCCCGCATCGCGGTCGTCGGCGCCGGCCTCGGCGGCCTTGCCTGCGCCCGCGTCCTGCAACTCCACGGACGCTCCGTAACCGTCTTCGAAGGCGAGGCGTCCGTCGACGCCCGCCCCCAGGGCGGCACTCTCGACATGCACGCCGACACCGGGCAGATCGCCCTGCGCGCGGCGGGCCTGCTCGACCCGTTCCGCACCCTCTCCCGTCCCGAAGGCCAGGAGTGGCGCCTGCTCGACACCGCCACGGCCGCCCTCCTGCCTGATCAGGGGCCTGCGGACGACGAGGGCGCCGACGACAGGCCGGAAATCGACCGAGGCCAACTGCGCGGCCTGCTCCTGGAGTCCCTCACAACGGGCACCGTGCGGTGGGGGCGCGCCGTCAGCGGGGTCACCCCGCTCGGGGACGGCACCTGCCGCCTGCTCTTCAGTGACAGCACCGCCGAGGACTTCGACCTGGTCGTCGGCGCCGACGGCGCCTGGTCCCGGGTCCGCCCTGCCCTGTCGGACGCCACGCCCGGCTACACCGGTGTCACCTTCGTGGAGGCCGGCTTCGACGATTGCGACAGCCGCCATGCAGGGCTCGCGCGGATGGTCGGCGACGGCACCATGCTCGCGAAGGCCGGCGGCAAGGCCCTGTTCGCCCAGCGCAACAGCAACGGCCACATCCGCGCCTACATCGCGTTCCGCGCCCCTGAGAACTGGCACGTGGCCGCCGGCCTGGACCTCGATGACGCGACGGCCGTGCGCACGCACCTGCTGAAGATCTTCGACGGCTGGCACGAGAGCCTGCTCCATCTCCTGCGGTACAGCGACAGCGGCTTCGTCAATCGCCCCCTGTACGCGCTGCCCGTCCCGCACATCTGGGAGCACACCCCCGGCGTCACCCTGCTGGGCGACGCCGCGCACCTGATGCCCCCTCTGGGGCTGGGCGCCAACCTCGCCATGCTCGATGGCACCGACCTCGCCCACGCCCTCGTCACCGAACCGACCCTCGACGACGGCGTCCGTGCCTACGAGAGCGTCATGCTGCCGCGCTCGGCCGAGGCCGCGAAGGGCTGCGCGGAGGGACTCGGCCACCTCCTGCCCGCGACGGACTGCTGAGCACGCTTCGTCACGTCTTCCGCCCGGCGGCCAGCGGTGGCTGGGCACCACCCGGCGGGCGACCATTGAGGTGGATCCGCCCATAAGGGGGCCTCTCGCCGGGAGACGCCAGTGGTGCACACCGACGTTACGGACGTACTGGTCGCGGGCGCCGGCCCTGTCGGGCTGACCGCGGCCGCCGAGCTTCGGCGGCGGTCGGTCGCCTGCCGCATCGTCGACCGGCTGCCGGCCAGGCTGCCGTTCGCGAAGGCCGTGGGCATCCAGCCGCGCACCCTGGAGATCTGGGACCGAATGGGCCTGGTACGGGACGCGCTGGACGCGGCCGTCCCGATGCGCGGGCAGCTGACCTACGTCAACGGCACGGAACAGGCCCGGATCGATCTCGCCCTGCCGCCCGAGGTGCCGTACGGATTCGCCGCGCTGCCGCAGTACGAGACCGAGCGAATCCTCGACGAGTTCCTGGCCCGCTTCGGGACCAGGATCGAACGCGGCACCGAACTCGTGTCGTTCACCCAGGACGCCGACGGTGTGACCAGCCGGCTGGTCACCTCCTCCGGGGCGGAGGAGGAGGTCCGCTCCCGGTTCCTGGTGGGCTGCGACGGCGCGCACAGCGTTGTCCGCAAGGCACTCGGGCTCTCCTTCGAAGGGGGCGCCTTCCCCCAGGAGTACATGCTCGCCGACGTGGAAGCCGACTGGGACCTGCCGCACGGGTACGGCGTACGCGCAATGCATCGCGGTGCCGACGGCGTCGTCGACGACCTGCTGGTGTGCATTCCGCTGCCCGGCCGGGGCCGGTACCGGATGTCGATGCCGGCGCCGCCCGAGCTCTCGACCGCCCGGCAGACCGAGGGAGCCGACCGAAGCCGGGTGGAGCATGGTCTGGAGGGCGGCCGGGCACCCTCACTCCCCCACATCCAGGCGGTCCTGGACCGGCTGGCGCCGCAGCCGACCACCGCGTCCGCCATGCGCTGGTCCTCGGTGTTCCGGATCAGCCACCGGATGGTCGACCGGTACGCCGAGGGCCGGGTCTTCGTCGCCGGGGATGCGGCGCACATCCATCCGCCGACGGGGGCGCAGGGCATGAACACCGGTATCCAGGACGCGTACAACCTGGCCTGGAAGCTCGCCCTCGCGGCGGAGGGTGCCGCAGATCCCCGGCTGCTCGGTAGTTACGACGCCGAGCGCCGGCCGGTCGGCGAGGAGGTCGTCGGCCGCACCGTACGGCACGCCGCCGAGGGCATCCAGGCCGACCCGACGGACCCGGCGACCCTGATGCTGCGCGAAGCGCAGCTGCTCGTCGCCTACCGAGACAGCCCGATCGTGGGACGGCCGGACCCGGGCAGCAACGGGAAGGGCCCCCAGCCCGGCGACCGGGCCCCGGACTGCGGGGGCCTCGCGGGTGAGATCGCCGCGTACCCGTCGCGGCTGTACGACGTACTGCGGGACCGCGGGCATGTGCTGCTGCTGTACGGGCACGACCCGGCGGGCAACCGGTTCGACGAACTCGCCGCCGCTGCAAGGGAGTTGTCACAGGGGCGGGTGGAGGCATGCGCGGTGCTCGCCGATCGCGGGTCGGCCGACGGAACGCGGCTGCCGGTGTACCGCGACAGCCGCGGCGAGTTCGGGCGGATCTACCAGGCACAGGAGCCGACGGCATTCGTCGTGCGCCCGGACGGCTACCTGGGAGCCCGGCTCTGCCCGCCGACCACCCAGGAGCTGGCCGCCCACCTCGCGGGCGTGTTCCGGACGGGCTGACTGACCCGATGCCGCCCCGCGCCCGTTCCCGTCGGCTGCAGACCGGCCTGGCCGGGGTGTGATGTCGATCCGGCCCCGGGCCATTCGTATAGGGGGTGAGAGGCCGGCCACCCGGCACCGGCCACCGCACCGAGGAGGGACGCCATGCAGCACTATCTGCTCAGCATCTACCAGCCCGACGGGGGCCCGCCGCCGCCCGAGGTCCTGGATCCGATCATGCGGGATCTCGAAGCGGTGAACGCCGAGATCAAGGCGGCCGGTGCCTGGGTGTTCTCCGGGGGTCTGCACCCGCCGAGCACGGCCACCGTCGTACGGGTGAAGCACGACGAGGCGCTCATGACCGACGGTCCTTACGTCGAGGGCAAGGAGCACATCGGCGGGTTCACGGTCATCCGGGCGGCCGATCTCGACGCCGCCCTCGAATGGGGCCGCAAGCTCGCCCGGGCAATCACCCTCCCGATCGAAGTGAGGCCGCTGCAGCACGTGTCCGGCGAGTGAGTTCCGGCATGCCGGAGGTGACCGCGTCGGTGATGGAGCGGGTGTTCCGCGAGGAGTACGGTCGCGCGGTCGCCGTCCTGGTCCGCGTCTTCGGTGACATCGACATCGCCGAGGAGGCGGTCCAGGACGCGTTCACCACGGCTCTGGAACGGTGGCCGTCCGCCGGGCTGCCGCCCAGTCCGGCCGGCTGGATCATCACCACCGCCCGCAACCGGGCGATCGACCGGCTCCGCAGGGAGGCGTCACGCGCGGACCGGCACGCGCAGGCCGCCCTGCTGTCCGCCGACGGCGAACCGTTCGAGGAGGGCCCCGTGCGCGACGACCGGCTGCGTCTGATCTTCACCTGCTGCCACCCGGCGCTGGCACCCGCCGCCCGGGTCGCGCTGACGCTGCGCCTGCTGGGCGGGCTCACCACGGCCGAGATCGCGTCGGCCTTCCTGGTCGCCGAGCCGACCATGGCACAGCGGCTGGTCCGCGCCAAGGGAAAGATCCGTGATGCGGGAATCCCCTACCGGGTCCCGCGCGACGCCGATCTGCCGGACCGTCTGCGGGCCGTGCTCGCCGTCGTCTACCTCATCTTCAACGAGGGCTACACCGCGAGTTCGGGCGAGCGGCTCGTCCGTGAGGACCTCTGCGCGGAGGCGATCCGCCTCGGCCGGCTGCTGGCAGAGCTGATGCCCGACGAACCGGAGGTCAAGGGGCTGCTGGCGCTGATGCTGCTCACCGAGTCGCGCCGGGCCGCCCGCACCACGCCGGACGGCGATCTCGTACGGCTGGCCGACCAGGACCGCGAGCTCTGGGACCGCGGTCTCATCACCGAGGGCCAGGATCTCGTCCGGCAGTGTCTGAGGCGCGATCAGCCCGGCCCGTACCAGATCCAGGCGGCGATCAACGCGGTCCACAGCGACGCACCGGTCCCGGCCACGACCGACTGGCGGCAGATCCTCCAGCTGTACGACCAGCTGCTCGCCCTCGGTCCGCATCCGGTCGCGTCTCTCCACCGCGCGGTCGCGGTGGCCGAGGTCGAGGGCCCGGCGGCGGCGCTCGCCCTGGTCGACGATCTCGATCTCGACGAGCACCACCTCTTCCACGCGATCCGCGCGGATCTGCTGCGTCGCCTGGGGCACAAGACCCAGGCTGCCCGAGCCTACGAGGCCGCGATCGAGCGCACCGGAAATTCGGCCGAGCGCGCCTTCCTGCGGCGTACCCTCCTGGGCATGTCCATCACATTCGGCAAAGACGCACTCAGACTGCTCGACGAGCCGAACCCCGCGGTCCTGGCGACCGTCAACCCGGACGGAAGCCCGCAGACTTCGGTCGTCTGGGTGGCCCGTGACGGGGACGAACTACTCATCTCCACCGAAGCCGGACGCCGCAAGGACAAGAACATCCGGCGCGAGCCGCGGGTCAGCCTCAGCGTGTACGACCGGAACGACCCGCTCCAGTACATCGAGGTGCGCGGCACGGCCACCGTGAGCGAGGACGCCGGGAGAAAGCTCGCCGTGTCGCTGGCCGAGGAGTACGAGGGGCCGGGCGCGGGCGAGGAGTATCTGGAACTGCCGCCGGAGGTCGTACGCATCGTCATCCGGATCACGCCCGAGCGGGTGGTGGGCAGCGCCGCCGGGTGACACCTGCCGGCCCAGGGCCTGATCCGAACGACAGGCCCTGGCGGGAGGCGCGTCAGACGGTCGTCCCCAGGCGCAGGCTCCAGCGGCCCGCCCGGCCTGCCAGCGTCACGGTCGACAGGGGGCGCACGTCCACGTTCCAGTACGACGAGGGCGGTGCCTTCAGCGCGTAGACGAGGGCTGCCCTGACGACCGCCGGTTCGGCGACGGCGACCATGGAGCCGCCGTCCTCGGCGGGCCTGGTGTCCAGCCAGCTTCCTATGCGCGAGATGAACGCGAGCAGTGGCTCACCGCCGTGCGGCGCCGAGCGCGGGTCGGCGAGCCAGGCATCGACGGCGGCGGGCTCGCGGGCCGCGACCTCGGCCAGGGTGTAGCCGCGCCAGCGGCCCATGTCGCAGTCGCGCAGGGCGGGCTGCGCGATCGGCGCGAAGCCGAGGGCCTCGCCGGTCGCCCGGCTGCGGGCGGTCGGCGAGCAGTACCGCAGCTCAGCGGTGTTGAGCGGCACCAGGGCGTACGCGG
Organism: Streptomyces sp. NBC_00885; assembly: GCF_045207475.1. Taxonomy (NCBI): domain Bacteria; kingdom Bacillati; phylum Actinomycetota; class Actinomycetes; order Kitasatosporales; family Streptomycetaceae; genus Streptomyces; species Streptomyces sp. NBC_00885. The sequence goes on along the minus strand of NZ_CP108796.1, from coordinate 7,132,425 downwards.
CGAGCTGCACCTCGTGCCAGCCCGCGTAGTCGAGCGGCCGGTCGTCGTCGAAGCGCTCCGCGAGCACGGCGGAGCTGCGGGCCGCGGCGACCAACGTGATCCGGACAGTCATGGCGTGATCGTGGTTCCCAATGCCCCGCAGGTCAAGAGGCAACCGGAGGGTCGCACTCCGGGCGATCAGCGGCCCTGGCGGGGGCCCGGCCGGTTCAGGACCGCCGGGTTTGTGGGGGTGCGGCTGCTCCGCCGGGGTCGCCACTGACGGCCCGTCGGCCGAGCACTTCGTCGCAGGCGGCGCGCAGCCTTCGGACACCCTCGGCGATCTCGGCCGGGCCCGCCACACCCGCGAAGCTCAACCGCACATGACCGGCCGGGGGTTCGGCGCAGAAGTAGGGGCGGCCGGTGGCGATGGCGACGCCTGCGCGCAAGGCGGCGGAGAGCAGGGCCGCCTCGTCCGTGCCGTCGGGGAGTCGCAGCCAGAGGTGGTAGCCGCCGGACGGGATGTGCGGGAGGGCGAGTTCGGGCATGCCGAGGCTCAGGGCGGCTGACATGGCGTCACGTCGGGCCTTCAACTCGGCGGCCACGGAGCGTAGATGGCGATTCCACGCCGGTGAGCCGACCAGCTCCAGAGCTGCTTCCTGGAGCGGGCGGGGCACGAAGAAGGTGTCGACGACATGGATGGCACGCAGCCGCTCCAGGACCGGACCGCGGGCCGCCAGCATGCCCACCCGCAGGCTGGGCGAGGTCGCCTTGGTGAGGGAGCTGACATGGACGACGACTCCGTCGTGATCGTCCGCGGCCAGCGGACCCGGCAGCGGGCCCGCGTCCTCGTGGACCAGTCGGCGGGCGAAGTCGTCCTCGACGACGAACGCACCGGCCTCGCGGGCGATGCGCAGCACGTCGCCGCGGCGCTCGGGCGCGAGCACCGCACCGGTCGGATTCTGGAAGAGCGGCTGGCAGACGAAGACGCGGGCGCCGGTGGCCTTGAAGGCGGCGGCGAGCAGGTCCGTACGCACCCCCTCGGCGTCCACCGGGACGGGCACCGGCCGCAGCCCGGCGGCGCGGGCGATCGCCAGCATGCCCGGGTAGGTGGGTGACTCGACAAGGACGGGGGCGCCGGGCGGGGCGAGCGCGCGCAGGGCGGTGGTCAGCGCCGACTGGCCGCCGGCCGTGATCAGCACATCGGCCGCACCGCTGTTTTCGCCGAGGCTGCGGGCGAACCATTCGCGCAGCTCGGGCAGCCCGTCGGTGGGCGGCCGGCCCCAGGCGCCGGGCCGCCGTCCGGCCCGGGCCAGTGCGGCGGCCATGGCCCGTTCCGGCTGGAGGGAGTGGTGCAGATAGCCGCCGTTGAACTCCACGACGCCCGGCGCCGGAGCGGCGAGCGTCGCGAGGACTCCGGAGGCGTCCACGGCACGCGGCACCAGCTCGGTCGCCGCGTCCGCGCTGAGGGTGACCTCCTGCCAGGAGGTGTCCCCGGGCGCGGGACCGGTGCCGGTACGGGGCTGCGCCCGGAAGGCTCCCGCGCCGGGGCGGGTGACGACCAGACCCTCGGCGGCGAGCTGGCCGATCGCGCGCGAGACGGTCACCGGGGAGACGCGGTATCGCTCGACCAGCGCCCGACTCGACGGCAGCTTCTCACCCGGTGAGTAGCGGTCAAGCTCACGCTTCAGGGAGTTCGCCAGTTCCGCGACACTGCTACGCTCATACATGAAGGCAAAGGATAGCGCTACTGCACGCACCTCGATAGCGGTCGCCGGCCCGGCGCACGGCACCACGACCGACCGCGCCGACACTCTCGCGTCTCAGCACCGAAGGCCCGCCGCGGGACGCAGCGGCACCCTCCTCGCCGCACTGGGCGTCGTCGCGTTCTCGCTCACCTTCCCGTCCACCGTCTGGGGCCTGGAGAGCTTCGGCCCCTGGTCGCTCGTCGGCGTACGCAGCGTCCTGGCGGCCGTCGTCGCGGGCGGCTTTCTGCTGGCGCTGCGCGTCCCGCCGCCCGAGTCGCGCCACTGGGCGGGCCTTGCCGTGGTGGCGGGCGGTGTGGTCATCGGCTTTCCGCTGCTCACCACGCTGGCCCTGCAGACCTCCACCACCTCGCACGCCGCCGTGGTCGTGGGACTGCTGCCCCTGACGACCGCCGCCTTCGCCGCGCTGCGCACCGGCCGCCGCCCCTCGCGCACCTTCTGGCTGGCGGCGCTGGCCGGCGCGGCGGTGGTCATCGCCTTCACCGTGCAGCAGAGCGGCGGGGCGTTGCAGAGAGGCGATCTGTATCTCTTCGCCGCGCTGCTGGTCTGCGCGGCCGGCTACACCGAGGGCGGCAGGCTGGCGGGCCGGATGCCGGGCTGGCACGTGGTGGGCTGGGCGCTCATCCTCTGCCTCCCGCTGAGCCTTGCCGGCTCGGCTCTCGCCCTGTCCGTCGAGCCGGTCCGGCTCACCGCGCACGGGGTGATCGGACTCGCCTGGGTCGCGGCAGGTTCAACCTTTTTCGGTCTGTACGTCTGGTACCGGGGCATGGCCTCGATCGGCATCGCCAAGGCCAGCCAGCTCCAGCTCGCGCAGCCGCTGCTCACCCTGGTCTGGTCGGTGTCCCTGCTGGGCGAGCGGCTCTCCCCCGCCGCACCGGTCGCGGCCGTCGCGGTCCTGGTGTGCATCGCGGTCACCCAGCGGGCCCGCAGCTGACGACCGGGCGCCGGGAACGACCGAGAGCCTCGGGGGTGCAACTCCCGGCCCCGGCCTTAGACTCGAAACACGGACCACCGCCTTCGAGGAGGTCACTCCCGATGCAAGCGAACGTGGGCGACACACTGCTGGTCCACGGCAGGACCGTGGGACAGCACGACAAGACCGCCGAAGTCGTCGAGGTACTGGGGCAGAAAGGCAACCCCCCGTACCGGGTGCGCTTCGACGACGGCCACGAGGCTCTGCTGTCTCCGGGCCCCGACACCGTCGTACGCCACCACGAGCAGACCTGACTCAGTCCGGCGGACGCACTCTGGTCGGATAGTGATCGGCCACCACCCTGGCCATCGCCCCGATCCGGTCCGTCCTGACCTCCTTCGCCGCGAAGAAGCAGTGCCCGCGTACTCCTTCGTACCCGCGGGCCAGCGTGAGATGGCGTGAGAGCTCGGCGGGGTCCTGCCAGGGCGCGGGCTGGGCGGGGTCACCCGCCTTGTAGAGGGCTTCACCGGCGTAGAGATCGACGTCCGTGTCTCGTACGACGTCGTTCCACCAGGGGAGCAGCCGGGCGTAATCGGCCACCAGGAACCCGATGTTCCAGTAGATCTGCGGTACGACGTAGTCGATCCAGCCCTTCTTGACCCACTTGCGGGTGTCGGCGTGCAGATCGTCGTAGGTCTGGACGCCCGCCGCGGTGTCCGAGCCGAGCGGATCGGTGGCGGCATTGCGCCACACGCCGAAGGGACTGATCCCGAAGGGGATTCTCTTTCTCGACTTCTTGATCCGGTCGGCCATCTCGCGCACCAGCCGGTCGGTGTTGTCGCGCCGCCATGCGGCCTTGTCGGGAAAGCCCGCGCCGTAGCGTGCGTAGGTCGCGTCGTCGTCGAAGACCTGGCCCGCGACCGGATAGGGGTAGAAGTAGTCGTCGAAGTGCACGCCGTCGATGTCGTAGCGGCGGACGGCGTCCATCATCGCGTCCTGGACGAAGCCGCGGACCTCGGGAATGCCGGGGTTGTAGTACAGCTTCCCGCCGTACGGAAGGACCCAGTCCGGGTGCACCCGGGCCGGGTGGCTCGCGACCAGCCGGGACGGATCGGTGTGCACGGCGACGCGGTAGGGATTGAACCAGGCGTGCAGCCGAAGATCGCGCCGGTGGGCCTCGGCCACGGCTGTACCGAGCGGGTCCCAGCCGGGGTCTCGCCCCTGTGATCCGGTGAGGTACTGCGTCCAGGGCTCGTACGGTGACGGCCACAACGCATCCGCCGTGGGCCTGACCTGGAGGACGACGACGTTCAGCTTCCGGGCGACCGCGGTGTCGAGATGGGCGCAGAGTTCGGCGCGCTGCCGGTCCGGGGTGAGGCCGGGCGCGGAGGGCCAGTCACGGTTGGCGACGGTCGCGATCCACATGCCGCGGAACTCCCGGGCTCTCGCATACCGTCGCGACGCTTGTGCCGCTGACTGCGCCGCCGCGTCCCCAGGAGTCGCGTCCCCGGCCGCCGCCAGTGCGGCCATGGCTCCGGCCGCCGTCATCACGAACCCTCTTCTCCCGATCCGCCCCATATGGCGCCCTCAGCTCCCTCGCTGCCGACCGTCGTATCCACACAGCATGCCCGCCCCGAAGGGCACCCCCTAGCCGTCGTGGCCGCGCACATCCGGAGTAACGTCGGGGGGTCGAGGCGGGCGCCGGAATCACACGGGGGACTCGCCGCACGAATCAGCGAAAGGCACGAGGTGACGGACTCAATGGCCGACATTGCACGCGTCGGAGTGGTCGGCTGCGGCCAGATGGGCGCAGGCATCGCGGAGGTGTGCGCCCGCAGCGGCCTCGAGGTGAAGGTCGCCGAGACCACGGGCGAGGCCCTGGAGATCGGTCGCACCCGCCTCTACAACTCCCTCTCTAAGGCCGCCGAACGCGGCAAGATCACTGAGGAGGAGCGCGACGCGACCCTGGAGCGCCTCAGCTTCACCACCGACCTCGGGGAGTTCGCCGACCGCGATCTCGTCATCGAGGCCGTCGTGGAGAACGAGCAGGTCAAGACCGAGATCTTCCAGGTGCTCGACCAGGTGGTGACCCGGCAGGACGCGATCCTCGCCTCCAACACCTCCTCCATCCCGCTGGTGAAGCTGGCCGTCGCGACCTCCCGCCCCGACCAGGTCATCGGCATCCACTTCTTCAACCCGGCCCCGGTCCAGAAGCTCGTCGAGCTGATCCCCGCGCTCACCACCTCCGAGGAGACGATCAAGCGCTCCGAGGCCATGGTGCAGCAGGTGCTCGACAAGCACCCGATCCGCGCCCAGGACCGCTCAGGCTTCGTGGTGAACGCCCTGCTCATCCCGTATCTGCTGTCCGCGATCCGGATGTTCGAGTCGGGCATCGCCAGCCGCGAGGACATCGACAACGGCATGGAGCTGGGCTGCGCCCACCCGATGGGTCCGCTCAAGCTCTCCGACCTGATCGGCCTGGACACCGTGGCCTCGGTCGCCGACTCGATGTACGCGGAGTTCAAGGAGCCCCTGTACGCCGCTCCCCCGCTGCTGCAGCGGATGGTGGACGCGGGTCGCCTCGGCCGCAAGACGGGCTCCGGGTTCTATCCGTACTCCTGATTCACACGGAGTGTGCGGGGCGTGCCCGCATATGCCGTGCGCACACGCTCCCGCCCTCCTGCCAGGGAGAGTTGACTCGGTTCCGCTCAGCCAAGGGTCCGCTGTACAACCTTCCGAAGAGGAGTTGAATCCGTGACCACCGACCCTGATCATTTAGTGGTCGTCGAGGAGTTCGCCGAGTTACGCCGCTGCCTCGACGTCGGCCTCGCCCGTATCGACGGGCATCTGGCACTGCTCGCACAGCGCAACGACCAGATCGACCGCGATCTCACCGATCTGGCCGCGCGCGTCGGGGCACTCGAGCACGCCAGGTGGCCGCTGCCCGCCGTGGCCGCGCTGACCGCGCTCGGAGCGCTGGCGGTGGCGGTCTGGCAGGCGCTCGGACACTAGGACCGGACAGGGCCTGGCTGTTGAGGTCAGCCCAGCCGCAGATGGTGAAGCATCAGCAGCCCGGCCGCCATGTTGGCGGCCGGGACCTCACCCCGGGCGATCATGTCCGGGACCAGCTTGAGCGGTATCCACTCGCGGCGCGAGGACTCGAAGTCGTCCTCGGGGTGCCCGATGTACGTCGCGTCCTCGGACCAGTAGAGATGGTGCCGGGCGTCGGTGAGGCCGTTGGACGGCTCGACGGTCATCAGGTGCTGGAGGGGGCCCGGGCGCCAGCCCGTCTCCTCCTCCATCTCCCGGGCGGCCGCGGCCTCGATGTCCTCGCCGTCCTCGACGACCCCCGCGGCGAGCTCCCAGCCCCAGCTGTCGGTGATGAAGCGGTGCCGCCAGAGCATCAGCACCTCGTTGGCCCGGTTGACCGCGGTCGCGACGGCGACCGGGCGGAGCCGTATGAGGAAGTGGTCCAGGTGCCGGCCGTCGGGGAGTACGACGTCTGCCAGGTTGACCCTGAACCAGCGGTTTTCATACACAGTTTGTTCGCTTAAGTTCGTCCACTGCACTTTTCTGCCACCTTCCGACAAGTAGATGGCAATATCGCAGCAGGAGCTAGGTCAGAGGGGAACGCGCAGCGCCCCGTCGATGAGTTCGGCCGCCTCGTCCGCGTTGGTGCAACCGCTCGCCACGAGATGCTCCCGCACCGCGCGCAGCCGGTCCCTCAGACGCTGCGACTCCATCCCCCTCGCCCGCTCCACCATCTCCGCGGCCGTGCTCGCCGCCCGGTCCACCTCGCCCTGGCGCAGCTCGATCTGGCTGAGCATGGCGAGCCGGTGGACCCGGCCGCGGTCGTGCGCGGGGGTGTCGACGGCGGCCGTGGCGTGCTCGCGCGCGGCCGGGAGATCACCGAGACTCAGCAGGGCCTCCGCGACCTGGACGTTCACCAGGCCCGGCTGGACATAACCCGTCTCGTCCGGCTCGTACCCCGGACGGATCCGTTCCGCCTCCAGCTCGGCCCGCCGGATGCACCGCAGCGCGCTGCTGCCGTCGCCGAGATGCGCGTACGCCTTGGCCTGCATCGCGTACAGATCCGCGGCCAGCGCGGGGGTGATCTGCTGCCCGGCCGCCCGCAGGGCCGCCTCCGCGAAGGCCACCGCCTGCCGGTGCTCGGCCATGAACAGCGACTGGTTGACCAGCAGCGCGATGACATACGCGCCAAGTCCCCTGTCCCCGCTGGCTTTTGCAAGCCGCAGCGCCTGGTGGAAGTAGCGCTGGGCGAGACCGTGCGCGTCGGAGTCGTACGCGCAGATACCGGCCACCGCCACCAGACCGCCCGTCGCCCGGTGCAGCTGGCGGCCCAGCGCGTCGCTGTAGCCGCCCCGCAGCAGCGGCGCGGTCTCGGCGTTGAGGAAGCCGACGATGCGGGCGCGGGTCGCGATGCCGCCCGCCTTGCGGTACATCAGCTCGTAGTGTGCCCGTGCGGCCCGCAGCATCTTGATGTCGGCCATGCTGACGCGGGTCTGCCCGGAGCGCGAGACGTCGGAGTCCTCCGGCGGGTTCTCCCACTCCCATACGGGCATCACGGCGGGGGTGCCGGTGACGGCGGGCGCCTCGATGATGTGCGGCCGCTGCTGTTCGTCGCAGCGCCACAGTGCGGTGGCGCGCTCCACGAAGCCGCAGAGCGGCGAGCCGGGCGGTGTGTCGAGCTCGCCGGGCCCGCCGAGACCGATGTCGCCGAGTGTTATGGCCCGGCGCAGCCGGCCCGCGAGGACCTCACAGATCAGGTCGGGCACCTGGCCGCGGGGACGCTGGCCCTTCAACCAGCGTGCCACGGCCGTGTGTTCGTAGCGCAGCGACAGGCCTCGTGCCCGGCCCGCCTGGTTGACGCGGGCGGCGAGGCCCGCGTTGGAGATACCCGCCTCGTCGAGCAGGGCGTCGAGCAGGGTGTTGGGCTGCATGGGGCAACTCCGGTGGCTCGGTGGCCTCAGCGTAGTGGAGGAGGATTCGCACGGGGTGTGAACCAAGTGCCCCGATCTGTGCCTCGCGCGCTCTGCCGCCCTACCGCACACCCCGGTTGACTGAAATGCCTCTCACAGAGGCGGCCGGGCCGCCGGCTCCCCCTCGTACAGTGCGGCGGCCCTCGATCGCGTCGTCTGCCCTGCTGATCTGCCCGACACTCCGCGGCAGGGCGGGCGGCGCCGGCCGCACGGCAATCCCTTGGTTGCCGAAGCTGCACATGGCTGCAGGTGACGGCTATCGATTGGAGGGTTCCGGCCGGGTACGGCGCAGTGTGGCGTCCCCGCACTGCGCCGGCACCCGGGAGCGGTCATTGCGCAGCACCAGCAGCGCCACATCGTCGGCGAGCCGCCCACGCGTGTGCCGCAGCAACTGCGAGTGAACGGTGGTGATCACGGCGGCGGGCGAGACCGGCGAGCCGAGCGCCGCCTCGGCGAGCACGGCTTCCAGAGCGAAGAACTTCCCCGACGCGTCACGGGCGTCCGCCGCCCCGTCCGTGTGCAGGAACAGCGCCTCACCGGGAAGCAGCCGCGCACACCGGTGCAGGGGCAGCTCGGCGGGCAGCGGAAACAGGCCGACCGGTGGCAGCGGATCCACACAGGCGAGCGGCGAGACCCCGTGGCAGCCGAGCCGGTAGGGCCAGGGGTGACCGCAGTTGAGAGCCACCAGGCTGCCGTCGGGAGCGATCTCCAGCAGCAGTACGGTGACGAACTCCTCCGCCGACGGGCAGTCGGGCTCACTTCCGCGGGCGGACGGATGCTCGTCCCTGCCACGCTCCCGCAGGTGCCGCTGGACCGCCCGGTCCAACCGGCCGAGCACACCGCCCAGTTCGGGCTCGTCATGGGCGGCCTCCCGGAAGCTGCCGAGCACCGCGGCGACCGCCCCTATCGCGGCCAGGCCATGACCGCGGACATCGCCGATGACGATCCGTACGCCGTACTCGGTGGCCACCGCCTCGTACAGATCACCGCCGACCGCGGCGCCGCGGCTCACCGAAAGCTGCCCGGCGGCGAGCGCCAGACCGTCCAGACGCGGTGGCAGCGGTCGCAGCAGCACCCGCTGTGCGGCATGGGCGACTTCGCGCACCCGTCTGAGCTCGCGGCTCAGCTCCCGCCGGATGCCCAGCACAAAACCGGTGCCCATGGCGAAGAAGACAACGGCGGTGACGATCCGCCGGACCAGGCTCTCCGGCTGGTCCGGCGGCCAGACGACCCTCCAGATCACGGCCGCGACGCCCCACGCGGCGGGAAGCAGCAGAGGCAGCAGTCGTCTGATCCGTGAGCCGCCGGCGTGCGCTGCCCTCGCCAGGGTCCCCGAGGGATCCCAAGACCTGAAACGGATCATGCGGATGGTCCCCTCGTAGGCCCTCCGGCACGCAGGCAGGCCCCCGCGGCCGCGTCGATTCTGTCGATCAATCGAGCCCCGCGGGAACGTCGCCCCGTGTTCTCACCCGAATGAGTGAGGGGCTCACCCGGTGGTCCGGGTGAGCCCCTCATCAGGCGGTACGGCGGATCACACGCGGTCAGGCTCCGCGCAGGACCGCCCCGGTGCGCTCCGCGGCCAGCGCCACGGCGGCGTCACGGGCGGCCGATGCCTCCTCGACCGTGAGCGTCCGGTCCGCGGCACGGAACCGCAGCGCGTACGCCAGCGACTTCTTGCCCTCGCCGATCTGCGACCCGGCAAACACATCGAAAAGCCGGATGGATTCCAGCAGTTCACCCGCGCCCTGACGCAGCGCAGCCTCGACCTCGGCGGCCGTAACCTTGTGGTCCACGACCAGCGCGACGTCCTGGGTCGCCACCGGGAAGGTGGAGATCCGCGGTGCCTGGAGGGCGCCCTGGGAGGAGCGCTCCAGCAGGTCCAGGTTCAGCTCCATCGCGCAGCTGCGCGCGGGCAGATGCAGCGCCTTGACCACGCGCGGGTGAAGCTCACCGGCGTAACCGACGGTCTGCTCCACTCCGTCGATCACCACGGCCAGCTCGGCACAGCGGCCCGGGTGCCACGGACCGTACTGGCCCTGGCGGACGATCAGTTCGGCCTTGGCCTCGCGGGCGACGGCGCGGGCGGACTCGACCGCGTCGGCCCAGTCGGCCGGGCGGCCCTTGCCCCACCAGCCGGCCTGCTCGCGGGCACCGGCGAGCACGACCGCGACATGCCGCGGCTGCACGGGCAGCACTCCGCTCAGACCGGCGATCTCCTCGTCGGTCGGACGGCGGTGGACCGGCAGCCGGACCGCGATGCCCTCCTCCTCGGGAGCCCGGAAGACCAGGCCGGTCTCGAAGAGCGCCAGGTCGTGGCTGCCGCGCCCGTCGTTGCGGCGCAGCGCGCCGAGCAGCCCGGGCAGCAGCGTCGTGCGCAGCGCGGGCTCCTCGTCGGAGAGCGGGTTGACCAGCTTGACCAGCCGGCGGCTCTCGTCGTCCGCCGGGATGTCGAGCTGGTCGAGGACCGGCTCGCCGATGAACGGGTAGTTCAGCGCCTCGACATAACCGGCACCGGCCAGCGCCCGGCCGACGCGGCGGTAGAGCCGCTGCCGTTCGGTGAGCCCGCGACCCGGGGGGGGCTTGGGCAGCGTCGAGGGGAGGTTCTCGTACCCCTCGAGACGGATGACTTCCTCGGCGAGGTCGTTCGGCTCGACGAGGTCGGGACGCCAGGACGGGACGGTGACGACCAGCTCGTCCTGTCCGTAGACGTCGCAGCCGACTTCCTGGAGGCGGCGTACGACGGTCTCGCGGCCGTAGCCGACACCCGCGACACGGTCGGGGTGGTCCGCCGGCATGGTGATCGTGCGGGGCGCGGACGGGGCGGCGATCTCGGTGACCCCGGCCTCGGCGGTGGCGCCCGCGAGCAGCACCAGCAGGTCGACGGTCCGCTGGGCTGCGGCGGCCGCGGCCTGCGGGTCGACGCCGCGCTCGAAGCGCTTGGACGCCTCGGAGGCCAGCTTGTGGCGACGCGCGGTACGGGCGATGGAAATCGCGTCGAAGTGCGCGGCCTCGATGACGACCCCGGTGGTGGCACCGGCTTCGTCTTCGTGGTCGGCGATCTCGGTGTTGGCGCCGCCCATGACGCCCGCGAGACCGATCGGCCCGCGGTTGTCGGTGATCACCAGGTCTTCGGCGTCCAGCACCCGCTGGGCGCCGTCGAGGGTGGTGAGCTTCTCGCCGGGCTCGGCGCGGCGCACCCCGATCGGCCCGTCGAGACGGGCGCGGTCGTAGGCGTGCAGCGGCTGGCCGAGCTCGAGCATCACGTAGTTGGTGACGTCGACGGCGAGCGAGATCGGGCGCATTCCGGCCTTCTGCAGCCTGCGCTGCAGCCAGATCGGGGAGCGTGCCTCGGGCTCCAGGCCGACGACGGTACGCGCGGTGAAGCGGTCGCAGCCGATGGGGTCTGCGACCTTCACCACATAGCCGTACGAGTTCGGGGCGGGGACGTCGAGGAGCGCCGGGTCGCGCAGCGGCAGGCCGTAGGCGATGGCCGTCTCGCGGGCGACTCCGCGCATCGAGAGGCAGTAGCCGCGGTCGGGCGTGACCGCGATGTCGAGGACCTCGTCGACCAGCTCGAGCAGCTCGATGGCGTCGGTGCCGACCTCGTACTCGGGCGGCAGCACGATGATGCCGCCGCTGCCGTCGTCGCCCATGCCGAGCTCGTCGGTGGAGCAGATCATGCCGTGCGAGGTCTTGCCGTACGTCTTGCGCGCGGCGATCGCGAAGCCGCCGGGCAGCACGGCGCCCGGCAGGACCACGACGACCTTGTCGCCGACGGTGAAGTTGCGCGCGCCGCAGACGATCTCCTGCGGCTCACCGGTGCCGTTGGCCTGGCCGACGTCGACGGTGCAGAAGCGGATGGGCTTCTTGAACTCCGTCAGTTCCTCGATGGTGAGGACCTTGCCGACGACGAGGGGGCCCTTGAGCCCGGCGCCGAGCTGCTCGACGGTCTCGACCTCGAGGCCGGCGGCAACGAGCTTGGCCTGGACGTCACGGCCGGTCTCCGTCGCCGGCAGGTCGACGTACTCCCGCAGCCAAGAAAGCGGGACCCGCATCAGATCTCCATCCCGAACGGCCGGGTGAACCGGACGTCACCCTCGACCATGTCTCGCATGTCTTCGACGTTGTGGCGGAACATCAGCATCCGCTCGATGCCGAACCCGAAGGCGAATCCGCTGTACTTCTGGGGGTCGACGCCGCAGGCGATGAGCACCTTCGGGTTGACCATGCCGCAGCCGCCGAGCTCGATCCAGCCCTCGCTGCCGCAGGTGCGGCAGGGCCGGTCCGGGTTGCCGACGGACTCGCCGCGGCACACGTAGCAGACCATGTCCATCTCGGCGGACGGCTCGGTGAAGGGGAAGAAGTTCGGGCGCAGCCGCGTCTTCATGTCCCGGCCGAAGAGCGCCTGGACCATGTGGTCCAGGGTGCCCTTGAGGTCGGCCATGGTCAGGCCCTCGTCGACGGCAAGCAGCTCGATCTGGTGGAAGACCGGGGTGTGCGTCGCGTCCAGCTCGTCGGTGCGGTACACACGGCCCGGTACGACGACATAGACCGGCGGCTCGCGGTCGAGCAGCGTGCGGGCCTGCACCGGGGAGGTGTGCGTTCGCAGCACGATGCCGGACTCGTCGTCGACGGTGCCCTTGGGGCCCTGGACGAAGAAGGTGTCCTGCATCTGCCGGGCCGGGTGGTCGGGCACGAAGTTCAGGGCGTCGAAGTTGAACCACTCCGCCTCGACCTCGGGGCCCTCGGCGACCTCGTATCCCATGGATACGAAGATGTCCTCGAGCCGCTCCATGAGCGTGGTCAGCGGGTGGCGGGCGCCGGCCGGGATGCGGTCGTGGGGCAGCGTGACATCGACCGCCTCCTCGACGAGCACCCGGGCGTCGCGCTCGGCCTCGAGCTCGGCCTGGCGGGTGGCCAGCGCCTTGCTCACGGCGCCGCGGGCCTGGCCCACGCGCTTGCCGGCCTCGGCCTTGGCCTGCGGCGGCAGCGCGCCGATCTCCCGGTTGGCGAGCGCGAGCGGCGAGGCACCGCCGGTGTGCGCGACCTTCGCGTGAGCGAGCTCTTCGAGGTCGCCCGCTGCGGCGAAGGCGGCGAGCGCCTCGTCCCGCATGCGCTCGATCGCTTCCGGTTTCAGTGCCTCGACCTCAACAGGGTCGTACGACTTATTGGGTGCGGACATCTCTTCCCGTACTTCCGATGGGCTGGCTGGGGCCCCCGCTCGTCGACCTGGGACGGACCGAGGACGTAAAGGTGCCAAAGGCCGAGTCTAACGGGGTGTGGAGTGGCGAATGAGCCCGTGGGCCGCTAAGCGAGATACGCAGGGGCGCCGACGGGCAGAATAAATCGGAACTCGGCGCCGCCGCCGGGTCCGCGGCCGACGGTGATCGTCCCGCCGTGCGCCTCGACGATGCCCTTGACGATGTAGAGGCCAAGGCCCGTGCCGCCGCGCTTGCTCCCCCGCCAGAAGCGGGTGAAGACGCGGCCCATCGACTCCTCGGGGATGCCGGGGCCTTCGTCGCTCACGGTGACGGCCGTACCCTTCTCGTCGTCCTTCGCCGCTGCCGGCGCCACCTCGATGGTGACCGTTCCGGCGCCGTGGCGCACCGCATTTTCCAGCAGGTTGCCGAGCACCTGGTCGATCTTGTCGGGGTCGGCCCACAGATCGGGCAGCCGGCGCTGGATGCGGACGAAGAAGCGGTCGGGGGACTGGCCGCTGGCTATGTGCGCCTGGATGTGGCGTCCGACGGCGGCGGCGATGTCGATGGGCTGGCGGCGTACTTCGAGCCGGCCGGAGTCGATACGGGAGATGTCGAGCAGTTCGGCGATGAGCCGGGTGACGCGGTTGGCGTCGGCGTCGACGGTCTCCAGCATGAGCCGCTTCTGGTCGTCGGTGAAGCGTTCCCACTTGGCCAGAAGCGTCGCCGTGAAGCCCTTGACGGAGGTGAGCGGCGAACGCAGCTCATGGGCGACGGTGGCGATCAGCTCGGCGTGGCTGCGTTCGGTGCGGCGCCGGGCCTCGGTGCCGCGCAGGCAGATGACCAGGCGGCGTATCGGCCCGGTGGGGCGCTCGCGCACATAGCGCGCGGAGACGAGGACTTCGCGGCCGCCGGGCAGCAGCAGATTGCGCTCGGGCTGGCCGACGCGGGTGGCGAGTCCGCCGTACGGATCAGTCAGCGTCCACCAGCGGCGGCCCTTGAGGTCCTCCAGCGGCAGCGCCGTCTCCAGCGGGTGTCCGAGCGCATCGGCCTTGGCGACGGCGGTGATCCTGACGGCCGCGTCGTTGAAGCAGATCACCCGGCCCCTCTCGTCGGCGACGACGAGTCCGTCGGGGAGGTCGTCGGGGTCGATGCCGAACACCTCGGGGGCGCCGGAACGGCACAGCAGTGCCCCGTGTGTCTCCGCGGGCCTGCTCGTCCCGACAGCCATCCCCGTACCCCACCTCTCCGCCGGCGCAGTGGGCCCCCGAGCCCGTCACCCTACTAGCTTGAAGTGACGGAGCGGACCCCCTGAGCGAGTACTCGAGCTCAGCGAGCACTGCCTGCGCGCTGGGCGCGCGCCGAGGCATACAGGCATACGGCTGCGGCGGTCGCGAGGTTCAGACTTTCGGCCTTTCCGTGGATGGGGACGCGTACGACGGCGTCGGCGAGGGCGCGGGTCTCCTCGGGGAGCCCCCAGGCCTCGTTGCCGAAGATCCACGCGGTGGGTCCGCCCATGGTGCCCGCGTCCAGCTCGTCGTCGAGGTCGTCCTCGCCCGCGCCGTCGGCGGCCAGTACGCGCACTCCGGCGTCGCGCAGTCCCTGCACCGCCTGTTCGACCGGGACGCCCACGGCGACCGGCAGATGGAAGTGCGAACCGACCGAGGCGCGTACGGACTTGGGGTTGTACAGGTCCACGGAGGCGTCGGTGAGGACGACGGCGTCGGCGCCTGCGGCGTCCGCACAGCGCAGCACCGTGCCCGCGTTGCCGGGGTCGCGTACGTGCGCGAGCACGGCGACGAGCTTCGGCCGGGCCGCGAGGATCTCCCCGAAGGGCGAATCGAGGAAACGGCACACGCCGACGAGACCCTGCGGGGTGACGGTCTGCGAGACCTCGGCGAGGACGGCGTCGGACGCGTAGTGCACCCGGGCTCCGGCGTCCCGGGCGGCATCCACGATGTCCGCGTACCGCTCGGCTGCCTCGACGGTGGTGAACAGCTCCACGAGGGTGGGCTCACCGCCGGGCCCACGGTGCGCGACGGCCTCGCGCACGGCCTGCGGCCCCTCGGCGATGAACAGGCGCTCCTTGCTCCGGAAGGCACGCCTGGCCAGCCGCCGTGCGGCGGTGACGCGCGGGGATCGCGGGGAGATCAGCTCGGGAGTAGGCATGTGCCTGAGGCTCTCTGACTCGGGTCCGGGGGGTGTCCCGGACGCGCCTGCGGGTGTGGTGGGTGGCGGCACCGGTGGGGTGCGGGCCATCCCGGACACGGGACGGGGTCGCGCACATGTCCGGGGCCAGCGTCCGGAAATCCCGTACGGGCCAGGCACAAGCCCGGGCCCGTACCGGCAGGCTCGGCTCGCCCCCCGGGGGCGACACCTGC
This sequence comes from Streptomyces sp. NBC_00885, assembly GCF_045207475.1. NCBI lineage: Bacteria > Bacillati > Actinomycetota > Actinomycetes > Kitasatosporales > Streptomycetaceae > Streptomyces > Streptomyces sp. NBC_00885. Next base: position 7,117,191 of record NZ_CP108796.1, on the reverse strand, counting down.
CGGAACGCACCCGCCGGAGCAGGCTGCAGTCCCGTACGAGCCACGTGCAGGTCCCCGACCGGGGCCGGGGCGTCCGGGCCCGAGCCGACCGGTCCCTTGCTTGGGCGGCCCGCAGGCCGACCGGGGCGGGGGCCCGAAGCAAGGCCAAACGCACCGGACCCGCAGGCCGAAGGCCTGCGGGTCCGGTCGGGTCGGCGCGGCCGTCAGGCCGCCGACGCGGCCTTCGGCGCGTTGACGTCGCTCGGCAGCGCCTTCTGCGCAACCTCGACCAGCGCGGCGAACGCGTTGGCGTCGTTGACCGCGAGCTCGGCCAGGATCTTGCGGTCCACCTCGATGTTGGCGGCCTTCAGACCCTGGATGAGGCGGTTGTACGTCATGCCGTTCTGGCGGGCAGCGGCGTTGATGCGCTGGATCCACAGCTGACGGAAGTCGCCCTTGCGCTTCTTACGGTCGTTGTAGTTGTAGACCAGGGAGTGGGTGACCTGCTCCTTGGCCTTGCGGTACAGGCGCGAACGCTGACCGCGGTAACCGCTGGCGGCCTCGAGAATTGCCCGGCGCTTCTTGTGGGCGTTGACTGCCCGCTTGACGCGTGCCACTTGTTAACTCCTTGTAGCGGGGCCGTGGTTGGACTCACACGGCCCGGAAACGAATTGGTCCCGGTCTCGGCGCGTGTCCCCGGTGACCGGGGACACGAACGTCACTTGCCGAGAAGCTTCTTGATGGTCTTCGAGTCACCCGGGGCCATCTCGGCGTTGCCGGTGAGGCGACGCGTCAGCTTGGACGACTTGTGCTCGAGCAGGTGGCGCTTGCCGGCACGCTCACGGAGCACCTTGCCGGAGCCGGTGATCTTGAAGCGCTTCTTGGCACCGCTGTGCGTCTTGTTCTTCGGCATCGCGCCGTATCTCCTCGTCAGTGGCGCTCCCCGGTGCGGACACCGGACAACAGGAGCGTCAGATCTTGGTTTGTGGTTCCGGGCGGGACCCGGGGCGCCTGGATGGCCGCCCCTCAGGTCACGCCTCGGAAGTCTCGGCGGGTGCTTCGGCCGGAGCCTCAGCAGCCTCGTCCGAGGTCTCCTCGTTCGCGTAGCCCTGGCGCTCCGCCTTGCGAGCGGCCTGAGCCTCACGTGCCTCGGCCATGGCCTCGGTCTTCTTCTTGTGCGGGCCGAGAACCATGATCATGTTCCGGCCGTCCTGCTTGGGGTTCGACTCGATGAATCCGAGGTCCTCGACGTCGGAAGCGAGACGCTGCAGCAGGCGGAAGCCAAGCTCGGGGCGGGACTGCTCACGACCACGGAACATGATCGTGATCTTGACCTTGTCACCCTGCTTGAGGAACCGGACGACGTGACCCTTCTTGGTGTCATAGTCGTGCGGGTCGATCTTCGGCCGGAGCTTCATCTCCTTGATGACCGTGTGCGCCTGGTTCTTGCGCGCCTCACGGGCCTTCATGGCCGACTCGTACTTGAACTTCCCGTAGTCCATGAGCTTGCACACGGGCGGGCGGGCGTTCGCCGCCACCTCGACGAGGTCGAGGTCGTACTCCTGAGCAAGCTCAAGGGCCTTGGCAAGCGGAACAATCCCGACCTGCTCGCCGCTGGGACCGACAAGTCGCACTTCGGGAACGCGAATCCGGTCGTTGATGCGGGGCTCGGCGCTGATGGATCCTCCTCGGTAGCACCACACGGCTGGCTGGCAGGCAGCCGCGTAACGTCTGTTTTGTTGGACCAACCGCACCGGAACATCAAAAATGCCCCGGACGGGACACAGGCGGGAGCTCCTGGAATACCGGAACACCGCCGCGTACAACCGCGGGGCTTATCGGGTGGCTCCATCGTCCGTACGGAACGATGGGCGCCGCCTGACCGGTGACCCGCCGTCCCGGAGGACAGTCAGGTGGGAGATCGGAGCCTCCACTTGTGGGCCGGGCACACACGTGTCCGGCCGGTCGTTACACAAGGTTAGCAGCTCTGGCCGGAACGGGCTAACCGGTGGCCGGGACCGGCCGCCGGGCGGCGGGGCATATCGTGTGCGTCATGAGTGACGCGACCACACCCAATGAGTCCCCCGGCTTCGACGACATGACCCGCGACATCGCCGAGGTCCCCGCCGTCGAGGTGATCGTCACGGTCGCGGTGAACCTGATGAGCGCGGCGGCCGTGAAGCTCGGCCTGACCGAGGACGGCGCCGACCACAAGGACCTGGACGAGGCCCGGAAGCTGGTCCATGCGCTGGCCGGCCTGATGGACGCCAGCGCGACGGAGATCAGCTCCTTCCACGCGGCACCGCTGCGGGACGGGCTCAAGTCGCTGCAGCTGGCCTTCCGCGAGGCCTCGCTGGTCCCGGACGAGCCGGGCCAGGGTCCGGGCGAGAAGTACACCGGTCCGGTCTACGGCTAGCCGCTACGACGGCAACCGCTACTCACGTACGAACAGGGGCTCGCCCGGAAGCGACGCCTCGGCCGGCAGCAGCGCCAGGTCGAGGCCCCGCACCAGGCGGGCCCTCAGTACGTCGTCGGCTGCCAGCGCCTCGGCGACGCGGCGGGCCGACCGGGCCGGGTCGGCGTCCGCGGCGAGAACCAGGGCGAGGGTGCCGTCCGCGCCGCCCGGGCCCAGATGGGCGCGGAGCACCCCGGGCTCGGCCGCCACCGCGTCCCGTACAGCCGTCGTGACGGCCGGGTCGTGCAGCGGGTCCGTACTGGTGCGCCCCTCGGCGAGGGCGAGCAGCGCGCGGCCGGTCAGCTGGTAAGTGACGGGCCCGGCCAGGTCGAGTACGAGCGTGTCGGCCTTCTCGTGCGCGGCCGCCTGGAGTGCCTGATGGAGCGGCACGGCGACGGGGCGCGCCTCGGGGTCCCAGCGGGCGAGTGAGGCGATCGAGGTGAAGGCGGGCAGCGCGCGGCGGTCGCCCGCCGTCAGGGTGGGCACGGCCATGTCGCTGGTCTTCTCACGGCGCAGGCCGTTCTCGTCCTCCTCGACCTCGCCGAGGACGGCGACGACGGGGACGAGCAGCCGGGCCCCCTTGAGGGCTTCGAGCACTGACCCCTCGGCCGTGCGGTCGGCGGACCACGCGGCGAGGGCCGCGGTCAGCCGGGGATCGGCGGTGCCGTCGTCGTCGGAGAAACCGGGGTCAGGGATGTTCTTGAGCGCCACGCGACGAGCCTAGCCGCCCCCGCGCCGGCGTTTTCTCACCGGACCCGAAGGCTGGACACAGGCCGCTCCCAGGCGCGGATCCCAGCGTCCGGGACATGCCTTCTCGCCACAGAGCCCGTGCTCGCAGATCCGTTGCCTGCGCGGCGGTCGCGGCGGCGGCGCTGGTGACGGGTTCGGTCGCGGCGGGGGCGTACTCCCTCGGGCGCTCGCAGGACGCCGCGCCCCGCGCCGTATCGTCAGCCCCGCCGTCCGAGTCCCCGTCGCGGACTCCCGAAGCAGCGGAGGTCACCGTGGATCTCGATACCGTGCTCGCCGCCGCGGTCGAGCCGGTCGTCGCCCGGTCCGGCGCGTCGCTGTCGGTCGCGGTGCTCGACACCGGGAGCGGGGAGAGCGCGGTGTTCGGCGAGAGGACGCACGACACCGCGAGCATCGTCAAGGTCGACATTCTCGCGGCTCTGCTGCTGGCGGCGCAGGACGCGGGCCGTTCGCTCACCGCACAGGAGAAGACGCAGGCAGCCGCAATGATCCGGCTCAGCGACAACACGGCGGCCACGGCGCTGTGGCAGACGATCGGCGGGGCGAAGGGGCTCGACGCGGCCAATGAGCGGCTCGGTCTCACCGAGACGGCCGGGGCCGGTGCCTGGGGGCTGACGCAGACCACCTCACGCGATCAACTCGCCCTGCTTCAGGCCGTGTTCGGTACGGACTCGGTGCTGGGCGAGGCATCCCGTACGTATCTGCAGGGGCTGATGGAGCAGATCTCGACGGACCAGGACTGGGGGGTGTCGGCGGCCGGTAGTGGCTGGGCGCTCAAGAACGGCTGGATGCCGCGGACCGCCACCGGGCTGTGGGACGTCAACAGCATCGGCCGGGTCTCGGTGGACGGCCGGGTCTGCCTGGTGGCGGTCCTCTCGGACGGGCACGCGACGAAGGAGGCGGGCATCGCGCTCGTCGAGGCGGCCGCGCGAAAAGCGGTCAGTTCCCTCTGACCGGGCCGCCGCGCCAGAGGGCTGCCGCGCCCAGCAGCACCAGGACGCCCATGCCGCCCGCGAGCGGGGCGAGCCAGGCGGCCGGTTCCGAGTCCTTGTCCGCGCGGGCGGGGCCCGGGCCGAAGTACGGCTTGCCGTAGCCCGCGGATGCGGCCTTCAGATCCGCGGGGCGCAGCTTCGCGCCCGCCTTGATTGCGGCGGCCGGGTCGACGCTGCCGTAGCCCTTGGCATCGTCGCGTCCCCCCTTGGGGCCGTTGCGGGCGGTGTCGGCGAGGAGCTTCTTGATCTGGGCCGGGGTGAGACCGGGATGGGCCGCGCGCACCAGGGCGACCGCGCCGGAGACGAAGGCGGACGCGGCGCTGGTGCCCCAGCCCTGGTAGTACTTCCGGTCGGGGTCGGCGATGACGATGTCGACGCCGGGGGCGCTGACAGTGGCGTACCAGCGGCGGGTGGAGAAGGCGGCGTGGGTGCCGAACCGGTCGACGGCCGTCACGGCGATCACACCGGGGTAGGCGGCGGGATACGAGATGTGGTCGCCCTTCTCACCGCCGTTGCCGGCCGAGGCGACGACGACGCAGCCCTTGGCGAGCGCGTACTGCACGGCGGCGTCCTCACCGGCCTCCGGGTGCGCGGACTCGCTGTCGTCGCCGAGCGAGAGGTTGATGACGTCCGCGCCGTGGTCGGCGGCCCAGCGGATGCCCTGGGCGAGGGCGGTGCCGCGGGTCTTACGGGCCTTCTCGCGGGCCGTGTCGGTGCCTTCGAGGATGACGCGGACGGGGAGGATCTTGGCCTCGGGAGCGATGCCGATGACACCGTCCTCGTCGTCGAGGCCGTGGCCGTGGGCGGCGATGATGCCCGCCATCGCGGTGCCGTGCCGGGCCCAGGAGCGGTCGCCCTGCTCGGCGCCGAAGCCGATCAAGTCCTTGCCGGGCAGGACCGAGCCCGCCAGGTCGGGGTGGCTGTCGTCGACTCCCGTGTCGAGTACCGCGACGGTGACGCCCTTGCCCTTGGTGGTGTTCCAGGCCTGGTCGGTGTGCAGGGCGTCGAGGCCCCACTGCTGGGCCCGGATGCCGTCCGCGTGCGCGGGCGTCGCCGGGAGCAGGGCGAGAGCGGCCGCCGCGAGGGTTGCGGCGACGCGGTGGCGGTGGCGGCGGTTCATTCGGGCTTCTCCGTGGCCGTGCTGACGGACTTGCGCAGACCGCCCTCGATCCGGTCCGCGATGCCCGTCGCCTCATGGCCGAGGCCCGCCTGCGCCGGCGCGGACGTCGCGCCGTCCGCCTTGGCCTCGGCGGCGGGCAGCGGGTCGGTGACGGTGCGTCCGTCGGCGAAGCCGGACACGGCGTAGACGACGACGGGCATCTCGGTCAGGACGCTGACCGTCCAGCTCGCGCGCTGCCGGTCGCCGAAGCCCGCGGCGGCGGTGCCCTTGGCGGGCAGGGTGCGGGGCATCAGATCGCGGCGCTCGTCCAGACCCTGCTCGGTGAAACGGGAGTTCAGTGTGCCCATCGCTTCCGCGTCGGCCTCGGTGAAGATCATTCCGACCGTGGTGACGCTGCTCGCGGTGGCGTCGGTATAGGTGGCGCGCAGCACCCGGACGCAGCCGACCGGCTGGAGCGTCTTGAGCAGCAGCGGGTCGAGTGCGGGTGCGCAGGCGCCGTCCGGCGCGACGGCGATCCGCGTCCAGAGGCGGTCCGCGCCGCCGGGTCCCGCACCCTCGCCCTTGAGGGTGCGGGGGAAGAGCGTGTTCACGGGAACGCTGTGCCACAGCGTCCGGGTCTCGGTGTACCCGGTGCGGGCGGTGGGGTCGGCACTCGAGTCGCCGGTCAGCCAGCTGCCGGTGGCGGCGCCGCCGATCAGTCCGAGGCCGAGTACGACGCAGGCGAGGGCGCCGACGGTCCGTGCGGGGCGCCGGGTCCGTACGGGGCGGAGCCGGGTGGTCATCTCGGCCGGGGTCTCCGGCGGCGCCCAGGAGTAGGCGGCGGGTCCCGGGTGCGCGGGGCGTGTGCCGGGTGCGGGAGGCGTGAGGTCGACGGAACCGACGGGCCTGCGGCGGGCGGGGGCGACGACGGGCCGCGGCGGGGCCTCGGGCGGCAGGGGTGCGGAGCGGGGGGCGGCGATGGGCCGCAGCCTGGCGGTGGTCTCGACGGGTGCGACGGGCGGCTCCGCGCCGGCGGACGGCCGCACGGGCGGTGCGTCGGGACGCGGGGGTATGGCGGCCGGCGGCTGGGACGCGGGGGCGCTCGGGGTGGGCTCGGGACGCGGGGGTGTACCGGTCGGAGGCCGGTGCGCGGGCACGCTCGGCGACGGGGCGGAGCCGGGTGCGGGCCGAGGCGCGCGCGAGGGCGCTTCCGTCCGCGCGGCGGCGGGCGGACGGGCCCCGGTGGAGGGCGTGCTCGGCGACGGGGCGGGGGCGGACGGGCGACGAGGTCCGTCGGCTTCGGAGCGACCGGCCGCGGGCGCCGGTCGACCTGCTCCACCAGCTGGACCGGGAGGCCCGTCAGGAGCCGGGACCGGCGTCGAAGGCGCGGGACCACGAGAAGCGTCGGCCTCAGGGCGACCGGCCGCAGGTGCTGGCGCGGGGCGGCGGGGCCCGCCGACGTCGGGGCGACCCGCCGCGGGCGCCGGGGCTCCGGCGCGGGCGTCGTCGCTCGGGTCCGGGGGCAGCAGCTTCGCGATGCCCGAGATGCGCCGTTCCTTCGGGGCTGTCTCCAGCGGGACCAGCGCATCCGTGATGCGCGACGCGCCGGGCGTCGTCCCCCCGTCGTCGGACTGGGACGAGCCGGAGCCGGAAGGGCGCTGTGCCTCCGTGCTCATCCCGCCCCCTGTTCCTCGTCCACGTATACCGACGGATCGCCTTTCGGGGCAGGCCCGTTCGTCACCGCGTGTGTGTCACTCTACGGGCTCGAACGCACCCGGCGGCAACGAGACCGGGGGTCCGGGCGGATCTGCCCAGAACATCCCCCTACCCTGCGGTAATCCGGTCTGGCAAGCTCGGGCCATGACGCCCCTCGCCGCTGACCGGGCCCGCTACGACAGGGCCACCGCCCATCTCGACGCGCCGCTCGCGGTCGTCGATCTCGACGCGTTCGACGCCAACGCCGACGACCTGGTGCGCAGAGCGGGCGGCAAGCCGATCCGGGTGGCGAGCAAGTCCGTACGCTGCCGTGCGCTGCTGGAGCGGGTCCTGGCGCGGGACGGATTCGCGGGGATCATGTCGTTCACGCTGGACGAGTCGCTGTGGCTGGCACGGGCCGGGTTCGACGACGTACTGCTGGCCTATCCGTCCGCGGACCGGTCCGGTTTCGCCGAGCTCGCGGCTGATCCGAAGTTCGCTCCCGCCGTGACCGTGATGGTCGACGACGCGGCTCAGCTGGAACTCATCGACCGCTCGCGCTCCGGTGGCAAGGAGGAGATCCGGGTCTGTCTGGAACTCGACACCGCGCTGCGACTGCTGGGCGGCCGGGTACGGATCGGGGCACGCCGTTCGCCGCTGCGTGAGCCCGCCCAGCTGGCCGAGCTGGCCCGTTCGATCGCGCGCCGCCCGGGCTTCCGGCTGGTGGGGCTGATGGCGTACGAGGGGCATGTCGCCGGTGTCGGCGACTCGCTCGCGGGCCGTCCGCTGCGCTCGCGGGCGATCAGGCTCATGCAGGCAGCCGCCCGCAGGGAGCTGGCCGAGCGGCGGGCCGCCGTCGTGCGTGCGGTGCGGGCGGTGACACCGGACCTGGAGTTCGTGAACGGCGGCGGCACCGGCAGCGTCCAGCACACGGCGGCCGAGGACGCGGTGACCGAGATCGCCGCGGGCTCGGGGCTGTATGTCCCGAGGCTGTTCGACAACTACACGTCGTTCACGGGTCGTCCGGCCGCCCTGTTCGCGCTGCCCGTGGTGCGCAGGCCGGGCGTGGGCGTGGTGACCGTGCTCGGCGGCGGGTATCCCGCCTCGGGTGCCGCGGGCGCGGACCGGCTGCCGGTGCCGTATCTCCCGGAAGGACTGCGTTACGACCCGCAGGAGGGCCCGGGCGAGGTACAGACCCCGCTGCTCGGCTCACCTGCGGACGATCTGCTGATCGGCGACAAGGTGTGGTTCCGGCACGCCAAGGCCGGGGAGTTGTGCGAGCGCTTCGACACGCTGCATCTGATCGAGGGCGAACGCGTGACGGGAACGGCGCCCACCTATCGGGGCGAGGGCCAGACCTTCCTGTAAGAGGCGAGCAGTCCTATGCCGTGTCTGACAAATAGCGCCGTCCGCCCGCAGGGCGGGGTGCGCGGCGTCCGGTGCGAGCAATCGCAAGGCGGAGGATCATCCTCGTACTGGACGTACTTGGATGACTCCGACAACGCAGCGAGTGTGCGTGCCGGGCGTTGCGCGCCAGGCGAGATTTGTCAGACACGGCCTAGCCCGGGTAAGAGGCGAGCAGTCCTAGCCCGGGCCGATGCTGCTGCCCACCCCGCCGCTCGTCGCGTCGCCGATCGGCCGGATGCTCGCGGCGATCTTGTCCATGTCCGCGAGCTTCGGCGCCTCGGGGCTCGCGTCGAAGGCGAAGCGGACGATCACCATCGACTCGCTCCCCACCGACGAGGGGAAGACCAGCGACTGTACGTACCCGCCGGGGCCCGCTCCGGTGACGACCCGCCAGCGGACCAGATGGCCGGCCCGCCCGGCGACCGCGACGGACTGGGACTTGAGCACGGTGTGAGACCTGATGCCGCCGTAGATGCGGGTGCCTACGGCGTCTTCCTCGTACGCCTTGTCCGCCGCCGTCACGATGTCCTGCTCGGCCAGCGCCGCGGGCGATTTCCCGTCCGCACGCGATGCGGCAATCGAGGACACCCGGCCTCGTCGGCAGAGCGGCGAGCCGCCGGCCGGGCAGTCGTAGGTCTCGTCCGTGACCATCGTCGCGCCCTCGTCGAGCGAGCTGTCCGATTTCTCCCAGCCCTCGGGGATCGGGAGGGTGATCCCGTTGAGCTGGTCGGTCAGTGACCCGGAGTCGTCCGTCGCGGGCGGAGTCGCGGACTGGCTGTTCTTCGGGTCCGCCGTGGTCTCGGCCGGCTCCGAGACGTTCGGCGCGGCGCCGGGGTCCGAGTCGTCCCCCTTCCCGAGCAGTACCGCACCGACGGCGACAGCGCCCACGAGGACGACACCCGCGGCGGCGAGCGCCAACAGCCGCCCCCGGACGCCGCTTCCGGACGCCGCCTGCGCCATCGGCACGGTCGGCGGCCCGAAACCCGCGGGCCCGGCCGCAAGGGGCGGCGGGAGCGGGACCTGCGCCTGGACCGGGCGGGTGTGCGCGGTCCAGGCGGTCCCGTCCCACCAGCGTTCGGTGCCGGGCGTGTTCGGGTCCGGGAACCAGCCTGCCGGGGACGTCATGCTCATCCGGCCACCCTAGGGTGCCGAACGAGCCCATTCCACAGGCGTCATGCGGGAGTGACGTACGCGCCCGCGATACCGCCGTCGACGAGGAAGTCCGTCGCGTTGATGAAGGAGGAGTCGTCGCTGGCGAGGAAGGCGACGGCGGCGGCGATCTCGTCCGCCTCCGCGAAGCGTCCGGCCGGGATGTGCACCAGGCGGCGCGCGGCACGCTCCGGGTCCTTGGCGAACAGCTCCTGCAGGAGCGGGGTGTTGACCGGCCCCGGGCACAGCGCGTTGACGCGGATCCCGTCGCGCGCGAACTGCACGCCGAGCTCGCGCGACATGGCGAGCACGCCGCCCTTGGATGCGGTGTACGAGATCTGCGAGGTCGCCGCGCCCATCCGGGCCACGAAGGACGCGGTGTTGATGATGGAGCCGCGGCGCTGGCGGCGCATGTAGGGGATGGCGGCCTTGCAGCACAGATAGACGGAGGTGAGGTTGACCTCCTGCACGCGCTTCCAGGCATCCAGGCCCGTGGTGAGGATGGAGTCGTCGTCGGGGGGCGAGATGCCCGCGTTGTTGAAGGCGATGTCGACGCTGCCGTAGGTGTCGTACGCCGTCTTGAACAGCGCCTCGACCTGCTCGGGGTCGGTGACGTCGACGCGTACGAACGTGCCGCCGACCTCGTCGGCCGCGGCCTTGCCCGCACTCTCGTCGATGTCGGCGCACACGACGTTCGCGCCCTCGGAGGCGAGGCGGCGCGCGGTGGCCAGCCCGATGCCGCTGCCTGCGCCGGTGACGACTGCGGTACGGCCCACGAGGCGGCGGCAGATGGGGGTCTCAACGGTCATGATGGTTCAGGCCTCCGTGCTGATGAAGACGTTCTTGGTTTCGGTGAAAGCGGTCAGGGCGTCGGGGCCCAGTTCACGGCCGAGGCCGGACTGCTTGTAGCCGCCGAACGGCGTCCAGTAGCGGACGCTGGAGTGGGAGTTGACCGACAGGTTGCCGGCCGTGACGGCACGCGAGACGCGGATCGCGCGGCCGATGTCGCGGGTCCAGATCGACCCCGACAGGCCGTACTCGGTGGAGTTGGCGAGCCGGATGGCGTCGGCTTCGTCCTCGAAGGGGAGAACGACGGCGACCGGGCCGAAGACCTCCTCGCAGGCCGCGGGGGCGTCCGGAGCCAGGCCGGTGAGAACGGTCGGCGGGAACCAGAAGCCGGGGCCCTCGGGGGCGGTGCCGCGGATCCCCTGCAGCTCGTCGGTGACGTACGAACGCACCCGGTCCAGCTGGACCCGGGAGATCAGCGGGCCCATCTGCGTCTTCTCGTCGCCCGGGTCGCCGACGACGACGGACTCGATCGCCGGAGCGAGGAGCTGAAGGAATCGGTCGTACACCGAGCGCTGCACCAGGATGCGCGTGCGCGCGCAGCAGTCCTGGCCGCTGTTGTCGAGGAAGGACATGGGGGTCGCGGCGACCGCGGCCTCGATGTCGGAGTCGGCGAAGACGATGTTGGGGCTCTTGCCGCCGAGTTCGAGTGTCACGCGCTTCACACGCTCGGCGCACCTGGCCATGATGCTCTTGCCGACCCGGGTCGATCCGGTGAACACGATCTTCGCGACGCCGGGGTGCTCGACCAGCGCGCTGCCCGCCACGTCGCCCGCGCCGGGCAGTACCTGGAACAGATCCTGCGGAAGGCCTGCCTCCAGGGCGAGTTCGGCCAGCCGCAGTGCGGTCAGCGGGGTCGTCTCCGCGGGCTTGAGCAGGACGGCGTTGCCGGCCGCCAGGGCGGGGGCCGTGCCCCAGGCGGCGATCGGCATGGGGAAGTTCCAGGGCGCGATCACACCGATGACCCCGAGCGGTTCGAGGATGGTGATGTCGAGGCCGCCCGCGACGGGGATCTGGCGGCCGCTGAGGCGCTCCACTCCCCCGGCCGCGAAGTCGAGGAGATCGCGTACATTGCCCGCTTCCCAGCGGGCGTTGCCGATGGTGTGTCCGGCCTCCCGGACCTCCAGCCGGGCCAGTTCTTCGAGGTGTTCGTCGACGACGACGGCGAAGCGGCGCAGCAGCCTGGCCCGGTCGGCGGGTGCGGCCGCCGCCCAGCCCTGCTGTGCCTTCGCGGCCCGGGCGACGGCGGCATCGACCTCGGCGGCCGTCGTCGCGGGGACGCTCGCGACGACTTCTTCGGTCGCCGGGTTCAGTACCTGGAGCTCGTACGACAACTGGTTCCTCACAGACGTTCGAAGGAGCGGCGCAGCTCCCAGTCGGTCACCGCGGCGTCGAAGGCCTGGAGTTCGACCCGCGCCATGTTGCGGTAGTGCGCGACGACCTCGTCGCCGAACGCGGCCTTGGCGATGGGGCTGTTCTCCCACAGTTCGGCGGCTTCGCGCAGCGTGGTGGGGACCTGTTCGTACCCGGCGGTGTAGGCGTTTCCGGTGCACTCGTCCGGGAGTTCCAGCTGCTGCTCAATGCCGTACAGACCGGCGGCGACGAGTCCGGCGACGGCCAGGTGCGGGTTGACGTCGCCGCCCGGCAGCCGGTTCTCGAAGCGCATGGAGCGGCCGTGGCCGACGACGCGCAGCGCGCAGGTGCGGTTGTCGTAGCCCCAGGCGACGGCGGTGGGCGCGAAGGAGCCGGGCTGGAAGCGCTTGTAGGAGTTGATGTTGGGCGCGTACAGCAGCGAGAAGTCACGCAGCGCGGCCAGCTGTCCGGCCAGGAAGTGCCGCATGACCCGCGACATTCCGCCGGGTCCCTCGCCCGCCATCACATTGCGGCCGTCGGCGTCCTGGAGCGAGAGGTGGATGTGACAGGAGTTGCCCTCGCGCTCGTTGTACTTGGCCATGAAGGTGAGCGAGACGCCCTCCTGGGCGGCGATCTCCTTCGAGCCGGTCTTGTAGACGGCGTGCTGGTCGCAGGTGACCAGAGCCTCGTCGTACTTGAACGCGATCTCGTGCTGGCCGGGGTTGCACTCGCCCTTGGCGGACTCGACGGTGAGGCCGGCCGCGGCCATCTCGTTGCGGATCCGGCGCAGCAGCGGCTCGATACGGCCGGTGCCGAGGACGGAGTAGTCGATGTTGTACTGGTTGGCCGGGGTGAGATCGCGGTAGTTGCGGTCCCAGGCCTGCTCGTAGGTGTCCTTGAAGACGATGAACTCAAGCTCCGTGCCCACATGCGCGGTGAAGCCGTGTTCGGCGAGGCGCTCCAGCTGCCGGCGCAGGACCTGGCGGGGTGCGGCGACGACGGGTGAGCCGTCGTTCCAGGCGAGGTCGGCGACGAGCAGAGCGGTGCCCTGGTTCCAGGGCACCCGGCGCAGTGTGGTGAGGTCGGGGTGCATGGCGAAGTCGCCGTAGCCGCGGTCCCACGAGGACATCTCGTAGCCGTCGACGGTGTTCATCTCGGTGTCGACGGCGAGGAGGTAGTTGCAGCCCTCGGTGCCGTGTTCCAGGACCTCGTCCAGGAAGAAGGGTGCGGCGAACCGCTTGCCCTGGAGCCGCCCTTGCATGTCGGGGAAGGCCAGGACGACTGTGTCGATCTCACCGCTCGCTACGAGAGCGCGAAGCTCCTCGACCCCGAGCGGGGGTTTGCGGTCTGCCACGGGATTACGCCTCCTTGGGTCAGCCGGAAGCCATAAGGTATTACCCAAGACCATTGCCTGGGAAGAGGAAACGGCGACGTGGTGAAGAAGAACGATGCGGGCGACCGGCTGACACCCGTACTGCGCACCGTACGCGCGGGCAACGGCTTCGAAGAGGCGCTGGAACAGATTCTTCAGCTGCTGCGCCTCGGCCTGGTCCCGGGCGGCGAGCGGCTGCCCGCGGAACGTGAGCTCGCCGAGCGGATGGGGATCAGCCGGGTCACGCTGCGCGAGGTGCTGAAGGTGCTGACCGACCAGGGGCTCGTGGAGAGCAGGCGCGGCCGGTACGGCGGCACCTTCGTGCTGCACCGCCCGGGCGCCCATGGCGAGGACGAGCTGCGCAGGCGCGTCGCGGGGGTGGACGTCGAGGACACCCTGCGCTTCCGCGAGGTCCTGGAGGTGGGGGCCGCCGGACTGTGCGCGGCCCACGGTCTGACCGACGAGGGCGCGGACCGGCTGCGTACGGCGCTTTCGGCGACGCACGACGCGCCGCTGACCGAGTACCGGCGCCAGGACACCCTGCTGCACCTGACCCTCGCCGAGCTCTCCGGCTCCCCCACCCTGACCGCGCAGTACGCCGCCGTGCGGGCGACGCTGAACGATCTGCTGGACTGCATTCCGCTGCTCGTACGCAATCTGGAGCACTCCCAGCATCAGCACACGGCCCTGGTCGAGGCGGTTCTGGACGGGGACGCGGACGCGGCGCGCGAGGTGATGCGGGAGCACTGCGAGGGCACCGCGGCGCTGCTGCGCGGCTTCCTGTCCTGACACCCGTCGTCGGCCCAGCCGTAACCACAGATTTACGCACGGGGCTTGCGCATTCCCGACGGCTGCCGCAATGGTGTCCGCACAAACCTTTGAACCTCTGCCTGCCAGGAGCGACTCATGGCCCAGGGCACCACCACGCGCGAATCCTCCCCAGCCGACGACGCCTATCTGAAGGCCCGCACGCTGCGCCGCGGCAGCGCCGGCTGGCTGCTGCTCACCGGCCTCGGCGTCGCGTACGTCGTCTCCGGGGACTTCTCCGGCTGGAACATCGGCCTTGCCAAGGGCGGCTTCGGCGGGCTCGCGATCGCGACCCTCCTGATGGGCGTGATGTACGCCTGTCTCGTCTTCGCACTCGCCGAGCTGTCGGCGATCCTTCCCACCGCGGGCGGCGGCTACGGCTTCGCCCGGCGGGCGCTCGGCACCTGGGGCGGGTTCCTGACCGGCACCGCGATTCTCATCGAGTACATCCTCGCCCCCGCCGCGATCTCCATCTTCATCGGCGACTACGTCGAATCGCTCGGCCTGTTCGGCCTGGAGTCCGGCTGGCCCGTCTATCTCGCCTGCTTCGCGGTCTTCATCGGAATCCATCTGTGGGGCGTCGGCGAGGCGCTGCGCTTCAGCCTCATCGTGACGGCGATCGCGGTCGCGGCACTGCTGATCTTCGCGGTCGGCGCGTTCACGGACTTCAGTACGGGCAATCTGAACGACATCCCCGTCGACAAGGACGCCCTCGGCTCGGGTTCCTGGCTGCCGTTCGGGCTGCTGGGCATCTGGGCGGCGTTCCCCTTCGGCATGTGGTTCTTCCTGGGCGTCGAGGGCGTACCGCTGGCGGCGGAGGAGGCGAAGGACCCGGTGCGCTCGATGCCGCGGGCACTCGCCATCTCGATGGCGATCCTGGTGCTGCTGGCCGTGGTGACCTTCTTCGCGTCGACCGGCGCGCGGGGCTCGGCGGCCATCCAGGAAGCCGGCAACCCGCTCGTGGTCGCCCTCCAGGGCAACGGGGACCCGACCCCGCTCAGCCGCTTCGTCAACTACGCGGGCCTGGCCGGCCTGGTCGCGTCCTTCTTCTCGCTCATCTACGCGGGCTCGCGCCAGCTCTTCGCGCTCTCCCGCGCCGGCTATCTCCCCCGTTTCCTCTCCCTCACCAGCCGCCGCAAGTCGCCGTACCTCGGGCTGCTGATCCCCGGGGCGATCGGTTTCGCGCTGGCGGCGGGTACCGGGAACGGCGCGCGGATGCTCAACATCGCGGTCTTCGGCGCGACGATCTCGTACGCGCTGATGGCCCTCTCACACATCGTCCTGCGCCGCCGCGAGCCGGACCTCGAGCGCCCCTACCGCACGCCGGGAGGTGTGCTGACCTCCTCGGTGGCGTTCGTACTGGCACTCTCCGCGCTGGTGGCGACGTTTCTGGTGGACAAGGACGCGGCGTTCATCGCGCTCGGCGTCTACGCCGTCGCCCTCGCCTACTTCGCGATCTACAGTCGGCATCATCTGGTCGCTCGCGCGCCGGAGGAGGAGTTCGCGGCGCTGGCGGCGGCGGAGGCCGAACTCGAACGCAACTGAACAGGACCGGAACGGAACGGGAGTCGCTGTGTCCAAGCCGCTCATCGGTGTCACCACCTACCTGGAAACGGCCGCGTGGGGCGTGTGGAAGATGCCCGCGGCTGTACTGCCCGCCGGATATCCCCGCCTCGTCCAGGCGGCGGGCGGCCTCGCCGCACTGCTCCCGCCGGACGACCCGGCCTCGGCCGAGTCGGTCGTGGCCCGGCTGGACGGCCTGGTCGTCGCGGGCGGCGCGGACGTCGAGCCCGTACGGTACGGAGCCGAGCCCGACCCGCGCACGGGCCCACCGGCGCGGGACCGGGACGCCTGGGAACTCGCCCTGATCCGGGCGGCGTTGGCGGCCGGAACCCCCCTGCTCGGGATCTGCCGCGGCCTGCAACTGCTGAACGTGGCGCTCGGCGGGACGCTGGTCCAGCACCTGGACGGGCACGTCGGGGGTGTCGGCGTCTTCGGCCGCCACACGGTCAAGCCGGTTCCGGGGACGCGGTACGCCTCGATCGTGCCGGAGGCGACGTCCGTCCCGACCTACCACCACCAGTCGGTGGACCGCCTCGCCACCGCGCTCACGGCCGGCGCCCACGCGGAGGACGGGACGGTTGAGGCGGCGGAGCTGGAGGGGGCGGGGTGGGTACTGGGGGTGCAGTGGCATCCCGAGGCGGGGGAGGACGTGCGGGTGATGTCGGCGCTGGTGGGGGCGGCGGGGTGAGTTTCCAGCGTGCCGTTCCGGGGGCGCCGGTTTCGGGGCGCGGGCGGTTTGTTCCCCCACCCCGCCCCTCCCCGAAACTGGGGGCAAGCCCCCAGCCCCCAGGGGGCTGACGCCCCCACACCCCCGACGCGCCCGCTTCGCGGCGCGAACTTAACGCCTCCCGCCCCGCCTCACGGCGCCCGACTTCGCGGCGCGAAACCCGCCCCCTCCCGCCTCGCGGCGAGGGGGAATCGACAGGCGTCACCCGGCAGGGGCCGTGGAGCGGGTGGAGTCGGGACGTAGAGCGTGATTTGTGGCGCGGGGACCCCCGCACCCACGGCAGACCAGAGACGCGCCGTAAATCATGCAGTCCCGGCTCTACCCCGGAGCGGACCCCAAACGGCGCCCCGCGGCACCGGGCAACCCCGCGGCCCGCACCGCCGGACGGCCACCCCGCGGCACCGGGCAACCCCGCGGCCCGCACCGAAAAGGCACCGGGCACGCCCGCGACCCGCACCGCGGACCGCTCATCCCGACCTCGTGAGCGTGAGCAAATCCCTCGCCGGGCCCGTCGGGCGGTGCGAGGTCGGCCAGACCGCGCGCAGGGCCCGGCGCAGGTCGACCCCCTCCAGCGGGATGCGCGTCAGGCGGCGCGACGCCAGTTCCTCCGTGACGGCCAGTTCGCTCATCACCGCCGGCCCCGCCCCGCTCACCGCCGCCGCCTTGACCGCCGTCGTCGAGGCGAGTTCAAGCAGCGGCTCCGACAGCCCCCCGCACCCGCTCAGCGCCGAGTCGAGGACCTGACGCGTCCCCGACCCCCGCTCCCGCAGGATCAGCGGGGCCGCCGCCAGTTCGGGGGCCGAGAGCGGCATACGGCGCCTCGCCCACGCATGGCTCGGCGCCGCCACCACCACGAGCCGGTCGTGGCCGATCACGGCCCCGTCCAGACCCTCCGGCACGGACAGGCCCTCGACGAACCCCAGGTCAGCCTCGCCCGCGAGCAGCCGCTGAGCGACCGCCGCGGAGTTTCCGGCCGACAGCGAGACGGCCGTGCCGGGCCGTGCCGCACGGAGCGCGATCAGCCAGCCCGGGAGCAGATACTCCGCGATCGTCATCGAGGCCGCCACCCGCAGCCGCGAGTCCCGTCGCCCCCGCAGCGCCTGCGCCCCCGCGTCGAACGCCTCGGCCGCCTCCACGACCCGCCGCGCCCAGTCGGTGACGAGCGCCCCCGCATCCGTGAGCCGGGAGCCGCGTGGGGAACGGTCGACGAGCGCCACTCCCAGTTGGCGCTCCATCGAGCGGATCCGGCTGCTCGCGGCGGGCTGGGTGATCCCGAGCTCACGCGCCGCGCGCCCGAGGCTGCCGTGCCGCGCGACGGCCAGCAGCAGCTCCAGCGCACCCAGATCCGGCACCCGGTGTGCGAGCGGAATCCGCTCTTCATCCCCATCGCTCATAAACCCAGCTTATGGGGCCATAGGGCAGCGGTCCGTGGTGGGGAGCCGGGCCGGGCGTGACAGTGGGGAAATGGTCACAGCCGTGCAGCCCCGCACCCACACGACCGCGTCAGCTCTCACCACCGTCCGGCTGCCGTCGCTCCGCCATTTCGGACCCCAGTGGTACGCGACAGTCATGGGCACGGCCATCGTCGCGACCGCCGGCGCCGGCCTCCCGGTCGATATGCCCGGCCTGCGGACCGCCTGTACCGCGGTGTGGGCACTGTCGGCCGCGATGCTCGCCGTCGTTCTGACCGCCCGCGCCGCCCATTGGGTCGGCCACCGCGACCAGGCCCGCGACCATCTCATTGACCCCGCGATCGCGCCGTTCTACGGCTGTCTGGCGATGGCACTGCTGGCCGTCGGCGCCGGCACCCTGACCATGGGCCAGGACGTGATCGGCCACAGAGCCGCGGTGGCGACGGCGGCGGGGCTGTTCGGCGCCGGCACGCTCATCGGCCTCGCCGCCGCCGTCGTCGTCCCGTACCTGATGGTCGTACGACGGCGCGTCGGGCCCGCCACCGCCTCACCCGTATGGCTGCTTCCGGTCGTCCCGCCGATGGTCTCCGCGTCGCTCGGCCCCCTGCTGGTGCCGCATCTGCCCGCCGGACAGTGGCGCGAGGCGCTGCTCCTCGCGAGCTACGCCATGTTCGGGATCAGCCTGCTCGCGACGCTCATCATCCTGCCGGTGGTCTTCTCCCGGCTGATCCACCACGGCGCCCTGCCCCTCGCGCTCACCCCCTCCCTCTTCCTGGTACTCGGCCCGCTGGGCCAGTCCACGACCGCGGTCAACAAGCTCGCGGACGCGGCCCCGGGCGCGATCGACGCCCAGTACGCGCAGGGCTTCGCCGCGTTCGCCGTGATCTACGGCGTACCGGTGCTGGGCTTCGCCCTGCTGTGGCTGGTCCTCGCCACCGCGATGGTGGTGCGGGCCCTGAAGAGGGGCATGCCTTTCACGATGAGCTGGTGGGCCTTCACGTTCCCGGTCGGCACGTGTGTGACCGGCGCGGAGGGCCTCGCCCACCACACCGGCCTTGTTGCCCTCGAATGGCTCGCCGTCGGCTTGTACGCCCTCCTGGTCACCGCCTGGGCGGTGACCGGTTTCCGTACGCTGCGCGGCCTGATCGGCGGAGCGCTGCTCGCAGCGCCCCGGCAGACGTGACTACGGGATCAGAGAGTTGTACAGCTCGACCACGGACGTGTCGAAGGGCGGCGCTCCCAGCTCCTGTGCGACCGGCATGAGCGTCCCTTCCACGAACTGCCGGAACTCGGCTTCCGACTCCCATACGTCGACGACCTGCCAGCCACCGTTCTCCCCGGGCGCCGCAATGTGGGCGACGAGCCCAGCGGGCGGCTTCGCACGGTCCGGGATCGCCCGGTCGAAGGTCGCCTGGTACAACTCCTCGTTCCAGCCCGCGCCGTAGTTCTGCACCAGAACTGCCATCTCAGCTCCTCGATTCACGTCCGAAATCAGCTTGCCTGCCACGCTATGTCCACACCTCGGTTACAGCGAGTGGTGGGAGACGCCCCTGCGCCGTCCGACGGAATCCGGAAGGAACGCAGGTATCAGGCAGCTACAGGCCGAGTCCTCGTCGCAGCGCAGCGCCGAGAACCGCCGGCGCCTCGGCCAGTGACGGCCCGTACCAGGTGAGATGCCGGCCGCTGACCAGCGCGGCCGGCAGCGAAGGAAAGGCTTCGGGCCCGTCGTCCGCCGTGAAGCGGTACGGCTCGTCCGGAAGGACCGCCAACCGGGCGCCGCAGTCCCGCAGTTCCTCCAGCGGGATACGGGGATAACGCTCGGCGTGCCCCGCGTACACATTGCCGACGCCGAGCCGGGCCAGCAGATCACCGGCGAAGGTGTCGCGCCCGAGCACCATCCACGGCCGCCGCCAGATGGGCACGACCGCCCGCACCTCCCCCAGCGGCGCGAGCCCGGCCCACGCCGCCTGCGCCTCGTCCAGCCAGCGGGGCCGCGTCAGGCCGCACCCGCCCACCAGGACCCGCTCCAGCTCGCGGAAGGCCTGGTCGAGGTCGCGGATCTCCGTTTCGAGCACCTGGATGCCCGCCGCCCTGAGCGCGGCCAGGTCGGGCGCCCGGTTCTCCTCCTCGTTCGCGATCACCAGATCGGGCCGCATCCGGATCACGGCTGCCACGTCCGGGTTCTTGGTGCCCCCGATCCGTACGACATCGAGTCCGGCGGGATGGCTGCACCAGTCCGTGGCCCCCACCAGCAGCCCGGGCGCGCTGACGGCCACGGCCTCGGTCAGCGAGGGCACCAGGGAGACGACGCGCATGACGGCTTCCTACGGCTCCGGCGTCTCGATGTGGTCGGAGACCGTGACGACGATGATCCGCGTGTCCGGCGCGGTCGCGCGCCAGCGGTGCCGTACGCCTCCGGAGAGGAAGAGGGTGTCGCCCCGTGCCAGGCGGTAGGCGCGGCCTTCCGCCTCGACCTCCGCCGCGCCGTCGGCGACGTACATCAGCTCGTCGTTGCGGTGCTCGAACTCGCGCCCCGCGTCCTGCTCCCCGGTGAATTCGAGGGCCTGCAGCTGGTGCTGCCCCCGTACGAGCCGACGGGTCATCGCAGCGGCCGGCAGCTCACCGCCGTGCGGGGCACGTACGACCTTGATGGTGCGGGCCGCGTCGGAGGCGGCGAGCAGCCGTGCGGTCGTGGTTTCCAGGGCGTCGGCGACCCGCTGGAGCGAGCGGGTGCTGGGGCGGGCCCGCTCGTTCTCGATCTGGCTGAGGAAGGGCACGGAGAGGCCGCTGCGCTCCGCCACCGCGGCGAGCGTGAGGTCCAGGGCGCGGCGGCGTCTGCGGACAGCGGCGCCCACCCGAAGGGGTTCGGTCTCCTTCGGGTCCTTCGCGTCCTTCGCGTCCATCTGGCGGGCTCCCCTCCCCTTCCCTGGTCCTGTCTCACCTTACGCAGCTTCCGGCTCCGGTTTCCCGCGCAGGCCACCGCACCCGGGTGCAGCACGGGTCCACTACCGGTGGGGCAGCCCGAAGGGGTGGCCCCGCCACCGGCGAGGACCACCCCTTGTGCGTACTGCAGGCTACTGCGGAGCGATCTCGTCCGTGCCCGAACGCTCCACCACGGCTCGTGAAATCCTCGAGCCGGCAGCCGCGGCTCCTCCAGGACCAACGAGGTCCAGGGTCGGCAAGGACGGTGACTGTCAGTGCCGTGCGGCATCATCAGGGTTGTGACGCGACGCCTGATGCTCCTCGACACAGCTTCCTTGTACTTCCGCGCCTACTTCGGCGTCCCCGACTCGGTCCGTGCCCCCGACGGCACCCCGGTCAACGCCGTGCGCGGACTGCTGGATTTCATCGCACGGCTGGTCCAGGACCACCGCCCCGACGACCTGGTGGCCTGCTGGGACAACGACTGGCGGCCGCACTGGCGGGTGGAGCTGATCCCCTCGTACAAGGCGCATCGCGTCGCCGTCGAGACGGAGACAGGACCCGACGCGGAGGAGATCCCCGACACCCTCTCCCCTCAGGTCCCGGTGATCGAGGATGTCCTCGACGCGCTGGGCATCGCCCGTGTAGGAGCCGACGGCTATGAGGCGGACGACATCATCGGCACCCTCACCGGGCGGGCCACCGGCCCCGTCGACATCGTCACCGGGGACCGGGACCTCTTCCAGTTGGTGGACGACGCCCGCGGCCGGCGGGTGCTGTATCCGCTGAAGGGCGTCGGGACGCTCCAGGTGACGGACGAGGCGTGGCTGCGCGAGAGGTACGGCGTGGACGGGCCGGGCTATGTCGATCTGGCGCTGCTGCGGGGCGACCCGAGCGACGGGCTGCCGGGTGTGCCCGGGATCGGCGAGAAGACCGCGGCCAAACTGCTGGACACCTTCGGCGATCTGGCCGGGATCATGGCCGCGGTCGACGATCCGCGCGCCAAGCTGACACCCGCGCAGCGCAAGCGGCTGGACGAGGCCAGGGACTATGTCGCGGTCGCCCCCAAGGTGGTGCGGGTCGCCTCGGACGTGCGGTTGCCCGACTTCGATCCGGCCCTGCCCGCCGAGCCGCGCGATCCGGCGACCCTGGATGAACTGGCGTCCCGCTGGGGACTGGGCGGAGCGCTCCAGCGGCTGCTGTCCACACTTCAGGGCTGAGGTGTTAACTTAGGCAAGCCTAAGCACGCACGAGCCCAGGGAGAACGCCGTGGCAGAACGACCCGCCCGCAAGGCACCCAAGCCGTACGAGGCGCGGGTGGTTCGCACCGAGCAGATCACCCCGCACATGGTGCGCGTCGTCCTGGGCGGTGAGGGGCTGACCGGTTTCACCCTCGGCGCGTACACCGATCACTACATCAAGCTCCTGTTCGCGCCCGAGGGCGTGAGCTATCCCGAACCATTCGACATCGAGCGGATCCGTGAGGAGTTCCCGCGCGAGCAGTGGCCCGCCAACCGCACCTACACGGTACGGAGCTGGGACCCGGTCCTCGGCGAACTCGCGGTCGACTTCGTGGTGCACGGCGACGAGGGGCTGGCCGGTCCCTGGGCGGCGCGGGCGCAGGTGGGCGACATCATGCGCATCAACGGCCCCGGCGGTGGTTACGCCCCGGCGCCGGAGGCCGACTGGCATCTGCTGGTGGGCGACGAGAGCGCCCTGCCCGCGATCGCCGCGGCCCTGGAGCGGATGCCTCCGGGCGCGGTCGTCCACGCCTTCGTCGAGGTCGCGGGCCCGGAGGAGGAGCAGAAGGTCGTCACGCCGGACGGCGTCGAGATCACCTGGCTGCACCGCGGGACCCTCCCGGCGGGCGAGTCGCTGGTCGCGGCGGTGAAGACGCTGGACTTCCCCGAGGGCGCCGTCTGCGCGTTCGTCCACGGCGAGGCGGCGTTCGTGAAGGAGCTGCGCCGCCATCTGCGCCTGGACCGGCAGATTCCGCGCGAGCAGCTGTCGATCTCGGGCTACTGGCGGCTCGGCCAGAGCGACGAGGCTTGGCGCGCGGTCAAGCGCGAGTGGAACGAGCAGGTGGAGCGCGAGCAGGAACGCGTGGCCTGACGCCCGCTGCCCCACGGACCCCCGGCTGCCTCAGCCGGGGGTCTTGTCGTCGGCGGAAGTCCCGCGCCCCGCACGGGTCTTGAGGCCGCCTCGGGCCTTGCCGTCCGCCCGGGCCTTGTCGCGGGGCGGCGCCTTGACGTCCGCCCCCGCCTCGTCGTCAGCCCGAGCATCGTCGCCGGGCGTCTCGTCGTCCGCCCCCGCCTCGTCGTTCTCGTACACACGGGCCGAGCCGTCGGCCTGGGCGAGCCTGCGCAGCGAGGCGATCAGGCTGTCCCCGAGCACGGTGCCGACGACCGCGCTCTCCACCAGGTCGTCCAGCCCCGCGAGCCGGGCCACATAGGCGAGGTCGGCGCGTGCGATCTGCTCCGCCGCGTCCGCGTAGGCGTCCAGTACCTCTGCGAATGCACCGTGTCCGGCTCTGTTCAGCGCGGCCAGCGCCATGGCGAGCGCCTCGCCGGCGGGAGAGTCGTCGTCCGTCAGCCAGCCACGCCGGGCGATGAGGTCCCGGACCTCCTTGCGGGCCGCGTCCAGCGCGGCGTCGGGCTCGACGTCCGCAAAGGTCGGGACGATCAGTTCCGTCGCCACGCCCAGCACCTTGTGGACCGATGTGCCGGGCTCGTCCACCGCCGTGAGGACCTCCGCGATGGCCGCTACTTTCAGCCCTCCTACGTCGAGGAGCGCGCGGATCAGCCGAAGCCTGCGCTCGTGCGCTTCGTCGTAGCTCGCCTGATTGGGGCTGGTCAGCTGCCCGGCGGGGAGCAGACCTTCCCGTATGTAGTACTTGATCGTCGGTACCGGAACACCGGTTCTGCGACTCAACTCGCCAATGCGCACTGCCCGTTCATCCTTCCGCCCTTGCCAACGCCACACCCCAGCATAGATAGTTTCACTACCGGATAGCAGATGGTGTCACTATCCATTCTACTCGGGAGGGAGTTCCGCATGCCTTCATGGCGTTCCTGGCACCGGCCGCTCATGATCTTCGCCGCGTCGATGGCCGTACTGACGGTGGTGTCGGGCATCGGCATGATCGCCGACGACCGCGTTCTGGTCGGCTCACCGATCTGGTTCAAACCCTTCAAGTTCTCGATCTCGCTGATGATGTACGCCTCGACGCTGGCCTGGATGCTGTCGATGGCCACCGGCGGCCGACGGGTGGGCTGGTGGGCAGGCACGGTCGTAGCCCTCGCCGGGGCAATCGAGATGCTGATCATCGTGGGACAGGTGATCCGCGGCAAGCGCAGCCATTTCAACTACGCAACCGCCTTCGACACCCTGCTGTTCAACATCATGGGCGCCACCATCATCACGCTCTGGGTGAGCTCGATCTTGATCGCGTTCCTGCTCTTCCGCTCACAGCTCGCCGACCGCGCCGCCGCCTGGGCCATGCGGCTCGGCGCGGCCATCGCCCTGGTGGGCGCGGGACTCGGCAACCTGATGACGCGCCCCACCTCCGAGCAGCGGGCGGAAGGCGAGCTCGCCAAGGTCATCGGTTCCCACAACGTCGGCGTTGCGGAGGGCGGCCCCTCCCTGCCGATCACGGGCTGGTCGACGACCGGCGGTGATCTGCGCATCCCGCACTTCGTCGGGATGCACGCCCTTCAGCTCATCCCCCTCTTCCTGCTCGCCCTCCTCGCTCTGGCGCCGCGCTTCGCCCGGCTGCGTGACGAGGGCGTACGCCTGCGGCTCGTGCTCGTGGCCTGCGGGGTGTACGCCGCCGTGGTCGCCCTGGTCACCTGGCAGGCGCTGCGGGGCCAGGCCCTGATCCACCCCGACGGCGCGACGCTCACCGCCGCGGCCGCGATCCTCGTCGCCGCGGCGGCCGGATCACTCCTCGCACTGCGGACAACTCCCCCGTCCCGTACGGCAGACGACACCCACAAGGAGCTCGTGACATGACCGAATTTCTCTTCGACCTGTCCTTCTACCTGGCAAGCCCCATATGGCTGCTGATGATCTTCGCCCCCAACTGGCGTCCCACAGCCAGGATCGCCGCCTCGCCGCTGACGGTCATCCCGATCCTGGCGGTCTATCTGACCATGGCGATTCCCGTCTTCCCCGAGCTGTGGGCGGCCGTGAGCAGCCCGTCCCTCGACGGATTCCGGGATCTGGCAGCCCTCGCGAACGGCGCGGGAGCCGTCTGGGCGCAGGTCATCGCCTGGGATCTGCTGCTGGGCCAGTGGATGTTCCTCCAGTCGCGCCGGCTGGGGATCCATCCGCTGGTGATGGGGCCGCTGCTGGTGCTCACGATCCTGCTCTCGCCGATCGGGCTGCTGATCTTCCTGGCGCTGCGCGCGGCGAAGGCCCGGTCCGCGACCGGAGTCGAGGACCGGGCCGTACAACCCTCGTCGTACTAGCCTCGTTTCAGCCCGCGTTGTGGCCCCCGTTGTGGCTAGACCGACTTCTGGTACGAGCGAAGGGCGCGGGTCGACAGCCACACCGCGGCCACCGCGAGGCCCGCGAGCGCTCCCCCGCGCCCGAGCACATCGCCCCAGTCCGGCTCGGTGGCCAGCGCCGAACGGCCCGCCACCATCGCCCAGTTGACCGGGTTGAAGTCCGCGATCCGGGCCATCCAGGACGGCATCTGGCTCGGGGCCATGAAGGCCGAGGAGAGGAAGGTCAGAGGGAGCAGCAGGAAGGTGTTGAAGCCGATGATCGACTCACGCTGGCGGACCAGCATGCCCACCGCGTTCGAGAACGCGCCGAAGACCGCGCCCAGCAGCACCGAGGCGAGGACGAGGACCGCGATCCCGGCCGCGCCGCCGGGGTACTGCGCTCCCCCGGCCAGTCCGAGCAGCACGATGATCACGGACTGCAGGGCGGTACTGATGCCGTTCTGCACGACATTGGCGTTCATCAGCGCGCTGCGGCTCACGGGCGTGGTCAGGAAGCGGTTGAGCGTGCCGCGCTCGATCTCCTCCAGCGTGCCCATCCCGGCCCACATGCTGGAGTTGAGCGCGCTCATCACCACGATGCCGGGGATCAGGTAGTCGAGATAGGTCGTGGTGCCGAAGCCGCCCAGCTCCACGATCTTCTTGAAGAGATTGCCGAAGAGGAACAGCCAGATCACGGGCTGGATCAGCATCATCACCAGATAGGCGGGCTGGCGTGCGACGGCCACCAGCTGGCGCTGCGTCATGTACCAGGTCTGCGTCACTGCGTCGGTGCTCATCGGGTGCCTCCCGCGGTGGCGAGTGCGGGCTCGTCCCGGGTGTCGATCGGATCCGGTGCCGACTCGGCTTCGGCGAACCGGCGTCCCGCGTACCGCAGATAGACGTCGTCGAGCGAGGGCCGGGCGACGGTCGCCGCGGCGACGGCGGCTCCCGCCCGCTCCAGCGCGCCGAGCAGTACGGGCACGGCGGCGGCGCCGTCGTCGGCGCGGACGCTGACGCGGCGGCCGTCGACGAGGACCTCGTGGATGCCCGGCAGCGGGGCGAGGGCTCCTGTGAGTTGCGTCCGGTCCCCGTCCGTCCGCAGTTCCAGGTGCACGGCGTCGCCGCGCAGTTCGCCCTTGAGCCCTTCGGGGGTGCCCTCGACGACGACCCTGCCGCGGTCGACGATCGCGATCCGCTCGGCCAGCCGGTCGGCCTCCTCCAGATAGTGGGTGGTGAGGACGATGGTCAGGCCGTCGTCACCGGCGAGGCGGGAGATCTCCTCCCACATGGCGGTACGGGATTCGGGGTCGAGGCCCGTCGTCGGCTCGTCCAGAAAGAGCACCTCGGGGCGGTGCACCAGTCCCAGCGCCACGTCCAGGCGCCGCTGCATACCGCCGGAGTATCCCCTGACCTGGCGCTTCGCGGCGCCGGTAAGGTCGAAGCGGACGAGCAGCTCATCGACGCGCCGGCCGAGCGCGGCGCCTCCGAGCCCGTACAGCCTGCCCTGGAGCAGAAGGTTCTCACGGCCGGTGGCGACCGGGTCGGCGCCGGACTTCTGGGCGACGACGCCGATCGAGCGGCGCACCCGGTCGGGGTGGCGCAGCACATCGTGGCCCGCCACGACGGCGCTGCCGCTGTCGGGCCTGGCCAGCGTCGTGAGGATCTTGACGGTGGTGGACTTGCCGGCGCCGTTGGGACCGAGCAGTCCGAAGACGGTGCCGGTCTCGACGGTGAGATCCATGCCGCGCAGGGCGGTGACATCACCGGGGTAGGTCTTGATCAGTTGCCTCGCCGCGACGGCGGGCACAGGGGTGCTCATGACGGAGCTCTCCTCGGGGTTCGTCGGCTTCTCGGGTATGCCGGGCCGAACCGCGTGAAGAGCATCGGGCTATCCTGGGTGTGCCGCACCTCGATCGCCCGGTCTGCCTTCTCGGCGGGTCCGGTCCGGGGTTCGAGACCCTGGCGGGAGCTGCTCCAACAGCCTCCGCCGGGGTCTTTTCTGGTTACGTGTCCGTGGAGCGGCCCTCGGCTCTCTGCTGAAGTTCCTTGAATTCCGGGGGCAGTTCACCGGTCTCGTGGAAGGTCCGCCACTCCGCGACACCCTGGTAGGTGCCGTGCTCGACCTCCTTGAGGAAGCCGCGGACCCACTCCGCCTCGGCCTCGAGCATGTGGAGCTGGTACTCGTTCTCCACGACGAAGATCCGGGGCAGCGTGCCGTAGAGCATCTGCAGCGCGCCACGCGCGGAGGCGATCTGGACCTCCAGGGCGGCGAGCCGGTCCGCGAGCAGCGGGATGACCTCGTCGGGCGGCAGGACGGCCATGAGTGAGAGCGCGGTCTCGAAGAGCGGGTACTCACGGGCGGGTACCGCGAGCAGATCGGACAGCCACTCCGCCATCTCCGCGCGTCCGGCGTCGGTGATGCCGTAGAGCGTGCGCTCGGGCCGGTTGCCCTGGCGCTGCACATCGGTGACCTCGACCAGGCCGTGCTTCTCGAGGTTCTGCACGACGGTGTAGAGGGAGCCGAAGTTGACCTTGACGCTGTTCTCCTTGCCGCGCTGGCGGATCGTCTGCGCGATCTCGTAGGGATGCATGGCCCGCTCGGAGAGCAGCACCATCACCACGAGTGCCAGCGGGTTGCTGAGCCTGCGCCTCTTGGTGGCCATTCCGATCACCTCGCTCCCGAATACTCGTGACCGAACATATCGCGAGACGGGCACCTCGTCAACCACGACATATCGCGAATCTGTGAGGCTTCCGGAGACTCGCGTGCAACCATCTGCGCATCACTACCAATCCACCGCCTCGCTGGCTCCGAATGCCTGGTGAAATCCTGTCCGGACTACATGCCCGCACAGTGGAGGAAAGCCGCGTGAAAGAAGCCGTACACATCGGCGGCCCCGCCTCGGCGGGACCCGATCTGCAACAGCTGCTCGGACTGGTCGCCCGCGGGGACCAGGAGGCCTTCTCCCGCCTGTACGACGCTGTTTGCGGTCCGGTCCTGGGGCTGGTGCGCGCCGTGTTGCGCGATCCGGCCCAATCCGAGGAGGTGACCCAGGAAGTGCTCATCGAGGTCTGGCGCAGCGCGGCGCGCTTCCAGCCGTCCCGCGGATCTGCGATGACCTGGATCCTGACGCTCGCGCACCGGCGGGCCGTGGACCGGGTCCGCTCGGCCCAGGCCGCCACCGACCGGGAGCGCAGGGCGGCGCTGCTGGAACAGACGCCCGCCTACGACGAGGTCACCGAACAGGTCGAGGCCCGACTTGAGCGCGAACAGGTACGACGCTGCCTGCGCACCCTCACCGAGCTGCAACGGCAGTCGGTGACGCTCGCGTACTACCGCGGGCTGGCCTACCGCGAAGTGGCCGAACTGCTCGCCGTGCCACTCGGCACGGTCAAGACACGACTGCGCGACGGGCTCATCCGGCTGCGCGACTGCCTGGGGGTGAGCGCATGACCACCGCTGATCTGCACACGCTGACCGGCGCCTATGTGCTGCACGCGCTTGCTCCGGACGAGCGTGCCGAGTTCGAGCGGCATCTGCTGGTGTGTTCTGCGTGCGCCCAGGAAGTGCGTGAACTGGCCGCCACCGTCGGGAAGCTGGGCCTCGCGGTGGCTGTGACGCCGCCGCCCGCGCTGAAGCAGCAGGTGCTGCGGCGGATCGCCGCGGAACGACAGGATCCGCCCCGGGTCGCACGACAGGGCCGCTCCGGTGGCGCCCACCGCAGCCGGAGAATGTCGCGCTTCGTCCTGGCCGCCTGTCTGGCCGCTGCCGCCGCGTTCGGCGGTGTCTCGTTCTGGCAGCACCAGGAGGCCCAGGACGCGCGCCAGGAGGCGCAGCGCGCACAGCAGCGGACCGAGGAGCTGGCCTCGGTGCTCGCCGCGCCCGACGCCCGGGTGAGCATCGCGAAGCTGCCGGACGGTGCGCGCGGCACGGTCGTGGTCTCGCGGAGCGAGAACAAGGCTGCCTTCCTGACCTCGGGGCTGCCCAGGCCGCCGCAGGGCAAGGTCTACCAACTCTGGTTCTCCGACGGGGGGAAGTTCCGCTCGGCCGGTCTGATGGACCCGGTCGTCACCAACAACGCCGTACTGATGGACGGTCCGCTGGACGCCGCGTCGGGCATGGGGATCACGGTCGAACCGGCCGGCGGCTCCGCACAGCCGACGACCGATCCGCTGGCCCTGGTGCGGTTCGCGACGTGACCGGCCGGGTCCGACGCCTGTCCGCTGCCTGTCCGACGCCCCGTCCGAGGAAGGACGCCGCATGAGCGTTGCGGTCATGCTCTTCACCTCCGATCTGCGACTCCACGACCAGCCGGCGCTGAGTGCCGCACTGCGCGAGGCCGACGAGATCGTGCCGTTGTTCGTGCTGGACAGGGGCATACGGAAGGCGGGCTTCGACGCGCCCAACCGGCGGGCGTTTCTGGCCGACGCTCTGCACGCGCTGGACGCCGGGCTGCGCGAGCGCGGCGGCCGGCTCGTGGTCCGTACGGGCGATGTCACCGAGCAGGTCTGCCGGGTGATCACCGAGAGCGGCGCCCGTTCGGTGCATGTCGCGGGTGGCGTCAGCGCGTACGCGCTGCGCAGGGAGGAGCGGCTGAGGGAGGCGCTGAGCGCGCTCCGCTGCGCCCTGTACGTCCACGACGGGGTGGTGACCGCGCTGCCGCCGGGGCGGGTGACACCGGACGGCCGCGACCACTTCGCTGTGTTCACGCCGTACTTCCGCCGGTGGAAGGAGACCGCGCCGCGCGAGGCGCTGCCCGCTCCGCGCGCCGTGCCGGTTCCGGAACTCGCCGGTCATCCCATGCCCCGGCGCACCGCGGTCGGCGGGGTGTCGCCGGGGCTGGCCCTGGGCGGGGAGACGGAGGCCAGACGGCGGCTGCGGACGTGGCTCGCCGACGAAAGCCACGGCATCGCGGCGTACGACGGGCGGCAGAACGATCTGCCGGGCGATGCCACGTCCCGGCTGTCCCCGCACCTCCACTTCGGCACGCTGTCGGCGACCGAGGTCGTCCAGCGGGCACGCGCCAAGGGCGGCCCGGGCGCCGACGCGTTCGTACGGCAGCTGGCCTGGCGGGACTTCAACCATCAGGTGCTCGCCGCCCGGCCCGACGCGTCCCACGCCGACTACCGCGGCCGCGACGACCACTGGCGCGGCGACGAGAAGGAGATCGCCGCGTGGAAGGAGGGCCGCACCGGCTGCCCGATCGTGGACGCCGCGATGCGCCAGCTGCTGCACGAGGGCTGGATGCACAACCGGGCGCGGCTGCTGACGGCGAGCTACCTCACCAAGACGCTGTACGTGGACTGGCGCGTCGGCGCCCGTCACTTCCTGGAGCTGCTGGTGGACGGGGACATCGCCAACAACCAGCTCAACTGGCAATGGGCGGCGGGCACCGGGACCGACACCCGCCCCCATCGTGTCCTCAATCCGGCGGCGCAGGCCATGCGCTGCGACCCGAACGGCGACTACGTCCGGCGCTGGGTGCCGGAGCTCGCGGAGCTGGCCGGGCCCGCCGTCCATGAGCCGTGGAAGCTGGACATGCTCCAGCGGGCCCGGCTGGACTACCCGGATCCGCTGGTGGACCACGCGGAGGGGCGGGCCCGGTTCCAGCGGGCCCGCGGCCTCGGCTGATCCCCCTTAGTCCGCCAACTCCTCCTTCGTGAGCAGCAATTGCTGCACATCCAGCGTCCCGGACCGGAAGCCCGCCTCCCTTTGGGCAAGGTGGAAGGTCCACATCCGGCAGAAGATCTCGTCGAAGCCGAGGGCGTCGGCGTGCGCGGCGTTGTGCGTGAAGCGTTCGCGCCACAGCCGCAGCGTCTCGGCGTAGTGCGGGCCGAAGCTGTCCCGTCCGGCCAGGCTCAGCCCGGTGCGCCGGGTGACGAAGCGTTCGATCGCCTCGGCCGACGGCACCAACCCGCCGGGAACGATGTACTTCTGGGTCCAGGTGCGGGTGCCGCGCGAGGCGAGCAGCCGGTCGTGCGGCATGGTGCTCGTCTGCAGGGCGACCCGTCCGCCGGGCGCGAGCACGCGGTCGAGCGTCATGAAGTACTGCGCCCAGCCCTCCTCGCCGACGGCCTCGATCATCTCCACGCTGACGACGGCGTCGAAACGGCCGAGCACCCTGCTGAAATCGCGCAGCAGGACACTCACGCGGCTCTCGAAGCCCGCGTCCCGGATGCGCCGCTGTGCCAGTTCCTGCTGCTCAGACGTCTGGGCGACGGTCAGCACCCGCGCGCCGCGCTGCGCCGCCCTGATCGCCAACTCACCCGATCCGGTGCCGAGTTCGAGGAGCTGGGTGCCGCTGTGTACCTGCGCGAGGTCGAGCAGCCGGTCGGTCTTGCGGTGCTGCGCCGCCGCGAGGAGATGCTGCTCGGCCGGGAAGCCGCGGAAGAGCGCGGAGGAGTACGTCAGCGTCTCGTCGAGGAAGAGCGCGAACAGCTCGCCGGAGGGGTACGGGCGCGGGCGGCCGTCGGGCTTCTGGGCTCCGTGCGTCCGCTGGAGCGGCCTGGGAACGAGGGCGGCCCCGTGCTCGGCGAGCACGGTCAGCACACGGACGAGATCGCCCGCGTCCCACTCACCCGCCATGTACGACTCACCCAAGCCGACGAGACCACCGGCGCCGATCCTGCGGAAGAAGGCGGCCGGATCGCGCACCTCCATGAGGGGTCCGCCCCGGCCGACCGCGTCGCCGCCGAAGCGCACCCGTAGCGGCAGCGCGCCGAGCGCATGCCGAACACGCCGTCCGGCCGCGGCCGTCCGCAGCCGGGAGGACGGGGGCAGGCTTGCCACATCGGGCCAACGGCGTGCGGCGACGGGCGCGGTTGGCCGGGCCTGGGACCAGGATGCCGGGGACAGGGACACGCTCAATTCACACCCTCCTGGGGAGCCGGACTCCACTGGACATGGCGACGGTGGCGCCGTCCTCAGTGGGCATTCGGCGCGGGGGCGGCCGCGGATTGGTACCGCGGCGGGATCTTTCTGCGAACGCTCGGTACGCCTCCGGTCGGCGGGATGCTCGTTTCTGATCCCCCTAAACTGTCCCGATGCAGCGGATGGAGCGGGTTGTCGGCACGGTCGTCGGCTCGGCCGTCGGGGACGCTCTTGGGGCCCCCTTCGAGTTCCGTGAGCCGGGCGTCTTCACCGCCCAATTCCCCGACGGCATAGGCGAGATGTGCGGTGGCGGCGGCTGGGACCCCGGCGAGGCCACCGACGACACGCAGATGGCAGTGCTGGTCGGGGAGTCGCTACTCGAACGCGGCGGCCTGGACCTGCCCGACATCTTCGGGCGGTTCCAGCGCTGGGCGGCGGCCGAGCCGAAGGACATCGGCCTCCAGACGGAGGACGTCCTCACAAGCGGCGAAGCGTGGGACCTCGCGGCCGCGCTCCACTTCCAGACCACCGGCCGCTCTGCAGGTAACGGCTCTCTGATGCGCGCCTCCACCTCGGCTGTGCGCTTCGCTGCCGCGGGCCGCGAAGCCACGATGACGGCGGCCGGCCGCATCGCGGCGCTCACTCACGGCGATGGGGCGGCCTGGGCCGGCACGGCCATCCTGCACGAGCTGATACGCATCGCCCTGGACGGCCGGGACCCGTTGGCCGCGGTCCCCTCCGCACTCGCCCACATCGCCCTCGCCCACCGCACCCGCTGGGCGACGGTCCTCGCCCCGGACTGGCACCCGTCCGCGGCAACGGAGTTCAATGGCGCGGTGTGGCCGTGCCTCGGCTCGGCGCTCTGGGCGTTGCGTACGACGTCCTCGTACGAAGAGTCCCTGGCGACGGCGATCGACCTCGGCGGCGACACGGACACGGTGGCAGCGGTGACGGGAATGCTGGCGGGAGCGGTGTACGGCTTCGGGGCGATCCCGGAGCCGTGGGTGGAAGCGCTGCACGTGCCGCTGCCGGGGTTCGGGGACCGGGTGCTGAGGGTCGGGGAACTGGTGGGGTTGGCGGAGGCGCTGGCGGAGTGACGATGCGGGCCGCCCCTTCCCGAAGGGCCTGACGGGAGCGGTGGGGACTGACGAGCCCGCGCACCGGACCCCCGCACCGCACCCGCGACGGACCCGCCCCGTCTCAGTCCCGCGACGCCCCCACTATCCGCAGTGCCGCGTCCGCCATCGCCCCCGCCAGGCCCGAGACCGCCCGGCCTGCGTGGACAGCCCTCCACGCCCGGCGGAACATGGAACAAAGGGGAAGTTATCGGGACGGAAGGCGTGATTCGCATGGCTGAGCACCCGGACAGTGCCCTGGTACGCCGGGGTTACGCAGCGTTCGGAGCGGGTGACATGGAGACACTCGGCTCTCTGATGACGGCGGACGTCGTCCACCACGTGCCCGGGAACAACATCCTCTCCGGGCACCACAAGGGCCGGGACGCGGTTCTCACGTTGTACCGCCGCCTGGGCGAGGAGACCAACGGCTCCATGCAGGTCGAACTCGAAGCGGTGCTCGCCGACGGGCGCGGGCACGCCATGTCACTCCATCTGACCCGGGCCGACCGGGGCGACCGCGGCATCGAGATCCGCCAGGGGCTCTTCTTCACGATCGTCGGCGGCAAGATCACCGACATTGACGAGTGCAGCGAGGACATCGACGAGGAGGACGCGTTCTGGGCGGCCTGAGAGGGCGCCTACGGCACCCGTTGCCTCGCCGGAGACGCGCGACGGCCCCGTTCGCCGCCGAAGAGCGGTGCACGGGGCCGTCGCGCGTCGTCCTGCTCAGCCGACGGAGCTGTACGCCACGACGCCCCGCAGCAGCGCGTCGACCGCCCTGCGCGCGTTCTTCGCGACCGTGCTGCCCTCGCGCGGCGCCGCGGCCGCGATCTGCCCGAGCACGTCGATGACCTGCTTCGTCCACCGTACGAAGTCACCCGCGGGCATCTCCGCCTCGCGCAGCACCTCGTCCAGTGTCCGGTCAGACGCCCACTGGTGCGCGGCCCAGGCGAAGCCGAGATCCGGCTCCCGCTGCCCGACACCCTCCGCCTGGTTGATCTTGAACTCTTCCTCCAGCGCGTCGAGCCGACCCCAGATGTGGACCATCTCGCCGAGCGCGGCCTTCGCCTTCCCCGCCGGGACCTTGGGGGCGACGGCGTCGTCCGACTGACGCGCCTCGTACACCAACGCCGAGACACACGCGGCCAGTTCGGCCGGGCTGAGCCCCTCCCACACGCCGTCGCGCAGGCACTCGCTCGCCAGCAGATCCAGCTCCCCGTACAGCCGGGCGAGCCGCTTGCCGTGCTCGGTGACCTCGTCGGCGCGCAGATAGTCCAGCTCGGTCAGCAGCGCCACGATCCGGTCGAAGGTGCGGGCGATGGTGTTCGTCCGGCCCTCGATACGGCGCTCCAGCTGGTGGGTGTCACGCTGCAGCCGGTGGTAACGCTCGGCCCAGCGCGCATGGTCCTCGCGCTCGTCGCAGCCGTGGCACGGGTGCGCCCGCAACTCCGTGCGCAGCCGCGCGATCTCGCGGTCGTCGGCCGCGGCCGCCCGGTGCCTGCGGTGCCGCTCGGGCTCGATGTGCCCGGCCTTCGTCCGCAGCGCGGAGGCCAGGTCGCGGCGCGACTGCGGCGAGCGCGGGTTGAAGGACTTCGGGATCCGCATCCGCTCCAGCGGCTCCACCGGCACAGGGAAGTCCATCGACGCCAGCCGCTTGACCTGCCGTTCGGCCGTCAGCACCAGCGGACGGGGGCCGTCGTGGTGCTCGAATCCGCGGTGGCCGTTGCTCCGTCCCGCCGGGATCCCCGGGTCCAGGACGAGCGCGAGCCCCGCGAACTTGCCCGAGGGGACATGGATGACATCGCCCGGCTTCAGCTTTTCCAGCGACGTGGCAGCAGCCGCCCGGCGCTGGAGCGCGCCCTGCTTGGCCAGTTCCGTCTCGCGGTCCTTGAGGTCGCGGCGCAGCCGCGCGTACTCCTCGAAGTCCCCCAGGTGGCAGGTCATTCCCTCGCGGTAGCCCTCAAGTCCCTCCTCGTTCTTCTGCACCTGGCGGGAGATGCCGACAACGGACTTGTCCGCCTGGAACTGCGCGAACGACGTCTCGAGCAGCTCGCGCGAGCGGTGCCGCCCGAACTGCTGCACAAGATTGACGGCCATGTTGTACGAGGGCTTGAAGCTGGAGCGCAGGGGGTAGGTGCGCGTGCCCGCGAGTCCGGCGAGACCGACGGGATCCATGCCGCGCTGCCACAGCACGACCGCATGGCCCTCGACGTCGATACCGCGCCGCCCTGCCCGTCCGGTGAGCTGGGTGTACTCACCGGGGGTGATGTCGGCATGCTGCTCGCCGTTCCACTTGACGAGCTTCTCCAACACCACTGAGCGGGCGGGCATGTTGATGCCGAGCGCCAGGGTCTCGGTGGCGAAGACGGCCTTCACCAGACCACGGACGAAGAGCTCCTCGACGACCTCCTTGAAGGTCGGCAGCATGCCCGCGTGGTGCGCGGCGATGCCCCGCTCAAGTCCTTCCAACCACTCGTAATAGCCAAGGACATGAAGGTCCTCGGACGGAATGGCAGAGGTCCGCTCCTCGACGATTTCGCGCACCCTCGCACGCGCCTCGTCGTTGTTCAGCCGCAGTCCCGCGTACATGCACTGCTGTACGGCGGCCTCGCACGCGGCGCGGCTGAAGATGAAGGTGATCGCGGGCAGCAGCCCTTCCGCGTCCAGCCGCTCAATGACCTCCGGCCGTCCCGGTGTCCAGATCCGGGTGCGCTGGCGCCGCTCGCGCTCCCGGTCGGCCTCGCGCACCATCTTCCCGCGGCGGCGGTCCTTGGGGTTGTACGTGCGCTGGTTCTCCATCCGTGCCAGACGGGCGAGTTCGGGATTGACCTCGCGCCGGCCGGGGCCGCGACCGCCGTGGTCGGTCTCCTCCTCGAAGAGGTCGTACATCCGGCGGCCGGCCATGACGTGCTGCCACAGCGGCACGGGCCGCTCCTCGGAGACGATGACGTCGGTGTCTCCGCGGACGGTGTCGAGCCAGTCGCCGAACTCCTCGGCATTGGACACGGTCGCCGACAGGGACACCAGAGTCACCGACTCGGGGAGGTGAATGATCACTTCCTCCCACACGGCCCCGCGGAAGCGGTCGGAGAGGTAGTGCACCTCGTCCATGACCACATAGCCGAGTCCGAGCAGCGACTGCGAGCCCGCGTACAGCATGTTGCGCAGCACCTCGGTGGTCATCACGACCACGGGGGCTTCGGAGTTGACGCTGTTGTCGCCGGTGAGCAGGCCGACCTTCTCCGGGCCGTAGCGCTTGGCCAGGTCGGTGTACTTCTGGTTGGAAAGGGCCTTGATGGGCGTGGTGTAGAAGCACTTGCGGCCCTGCTGAAGGGCCAGATGGACGGCGAATTCGCCGACGATGGTCTTGCCGGAGCCGGTGGGCGCGGCGACGAGCACACCCTTGCCCGCCTCCAGGCTCCGACAGGCTTCGATCTGGAAGGGGTCCAGCTCGAATTCGTACATCGCGCGGAAGGGGGCCAGCGCAGTGGCCTCCTCAACAGCGCGGATGCGGGCGGCGGCGTAGCGCTCGGCGGGAGAGAGGTCCTCGGTCATCTTGCTCACGAGCCTACCCGCCACCACTGACAGTCAGGCGATCTTTAATTGACCGGGGCAAGCACCGGCCAGAGCACCCGCACCGCACCGGGCACGCGGTACATGACCCCGTCGGCCTGGAGCGTGATCGTCCGGACGCGGTGGGTGCTCACCTCGGGGACCGCGCGAGGATATTCCAACGGCCATGAGCAAGGGCCGGATGGATTCCCATCCGGCCCCTCGCGAAGTCCGCGTCTCAGGTGATGTCGTCGTAACCGTTGAGCCGCTCCGAGCGGCTGCCGTCCGCCTGCTCGGGCAGGACACGGCTGGCCGGTACGGACTCGATCTCGCCGATGTCCCCGGGGGTGAGGTCGAGGTCGGACGCCTCGTCGTCGTCGAGTTCGGCGTCGGGGTTGTTCCGAGCGCGCCGCTTGTCGTTGAGGATCGAGAAACCGACCGCCAGGAAGTAGAGCACGATGATCGGCCCTGCCAGCGCGACCATGCCCAGCGGGTCGGTCGACGGCGTGGCAACGGCTCCGAAGACGAAGATCCCCATGACCACACCCCGCCACCAGCCGGCCATCCGGCGTCCGGTGACGATGCCGGCCGCGTTGAGCATGATCAGCAGGAGCGGCAGCTCGAAGGAGAAGCCGAAGATCAGCACCATCCGGACGGCGAAATCGAGGATCTTGTCCAC
This sequence comes from Streptomyces sp. NBC_00885, assembly GCF_045207475.1. Classification (NCBI taxonomy): domain Bacteria; kingdom Bacillati; phylum Actinomycetota; class Actinomycetes; order Kitasatosporales; family Streptomycetaceae; genus Streptomyces; species Streptomyces sp. NBC_00885. The sequence goes on along the minus strand of NZ_CP108796.1, from coordinate 7,079,959 downwards.
CTCGAGGAAGTTCGCGGCGGTGTCCGGAGTGATGCTCAGCAGCACCTTCATGCTGAGCGGCATGACCACGAAGGCGAGATAGGCACCGGCCGCGAAGAGGGGAACGGCCGCGGCGATGAAGTAGTACGTGTACTTCTTCTCGTTCCTGTGCAGACCCGGGGCCACAAAGGCCCACAGCTGGTAGAACCAGACCGGGCAGGACGCGATGATGCCCGCCATCATGACCACCTTCACGGTGGTGGTGAACGGCGACAGCAGGTCCGTGTACACGATCGTGGCGCACTTGCCGCCGGTCTCGAGCACGCCCTTTTCACAGGCGGTGACCGGCGAGGCCAGGAGATGCATCAGCTCCTGGCTGTAGAACGCGGCCGCGACAGACGCGATCGTGACCGCAAGCATCGCCTTCGCAAGCCGGTTGCGGAGCTCACGCAGATGGTCCGCGAGCGGCATCCGCCCCTCGGGGTCCTTCTCCTTCTGTTTAGAGCGGGCAGGCTTGAGCAACCCACGTCCTCATCTCGTGCGGCAGGCCGCTGTGAGCGGCCTTGGGGTCAGCGCTGGGGGGTGGTGTCGGTCGGCTCGGTCACCGGGCGAGCGCTCGTCACATCGCCGGGGGATGCCTGGATCGTCCGAGGAGCGGCCTGACCCTGGGCCGGGTCCTGCGGCGGGTCGGCAGGAGTGGCAGCCGGCTGACCCTCGGACTTCATGGCCTTGGCCTCGCTCTTGAGGATCCGGGCCGACTTGCCCAGCGAGCGGGCCATCTCGGGAAGCTTCTTGGCTCCGAAGAGCAAGACCACGACGACGAGGATGAGAATGATCTCGGTGGGGCCGATCTGTCGGAACATAATTGGTGTCTACCTTCTCACCGAGGCGGCATGGGGCTGAGCTGCTGATCGCGGTGGACTGGTGTCCGAGGCGCGACTGGCTGCGATCGTAACTCTCACGGGTAAACGCAGGGCAATCCCTCTGCATACTCCCGTTTGCGGCCGGCGCCTCATTGCCTGTTGCCGCCATGTATCAGCCTACCGCCCGCGTCACCCCCGCATGAGGGTGCACCCGTGCCGGCGGATCTTCCAGGCCCTGTCCGGCCGGATCCGAACGACAGGCCCTAGCGCAGGGCCTCGCCGGTATGGGCCAGATCGGTCGCCGCGTGCTCCAGATCCTCCGCCGCGCGGTTGATCCGCTCGGTGGTGCGGGCCACCTCACGGCCCAGGCGCTGGGCCTCGACGAAGACCCGGACACCGAGGATGCCGAGCACGGCGATCCCGAGGAAACCGAGGGCGATGGCGAGCATGGGCCAGAACATGCGCAGAGCCTAGACCGTTCTAGACGGTGGAGTGCAGGCGCAGCGTCCGCACTCCACCCCCGGTGAGGAGTTCGATGATGCGCTCACCGGCCGGCTTGCGGACGGCGCTCTCGCACTCGGGACAGGTGAAGGAGTAGAAGGTGGTGCGACGGCTGGCGCCGATGGCCAGTCGCAGCGCCCCCGCCGACAGCTCCAAGCGGGCCCGGCACTCGGGGCACGCCGCCTTGAAGAGAACCGGGCCCACGTGGCCAGGGATGGAAGACATCAGAGACATCCGGCGCAGATCTCCTTATTCCTGACCGTCATAGGCCTCGAGCGCTTCGCGCGCCGCGAGCCGGGCGCTGTCCGCCAGGTCCTGCGGCGAGACGATCCGGCCGTCCTGTCCCAGCCGCAGGGCGAGCCGTCGCAGCGAGGCGGGAGCAGGCGTACGCAGCGTGATGCGCAGCCCGCCGTCGGGCAGCTCCTCCGCGCTGTCGTGCGGGTAGTACTCCGCGACCCAGCGCCCGCCGGGGCCGACCTCGACCACGACCTCGGGATCGTCGGCGGACGGCTGGACCAGCCCCTCCGAAAGATCACGCAGTTCGATCTCGGGCGGCGCCGCGGGTGCATCGAGCAACTTGATCTCCGCCACCCGGTCGAGACGGAAGGTCCGGCGTGCCTCGGAGAGACGGCACCAGGCCTCCATATACGTGTGTCCCACGGCGAAGAGCCTGATCGGGTCGACCTCCCGCTCGGTGAGCTCGTCGCGCGCGGGCGAGTAGTACTTGAGCCACAGCCGGCGCCGTTCCGAGATCGCCCGGTCGACCTCGGCGAAGACGCCGCCCTCGGACTCGAAGGTGACCGACAGCCGCGAGCTGGCCCCTGCCACCTCCCCCGCGGCGGTCTCCAGCTTGGCGGTGGCGCGCAGCAGCGCCTGCCGGTCGCTCTCGCGCAGGCCCGGCAGTGTGGCCACGGCGCGCGCGGCGACCAGCAGCGCCGTCGCCTCGTCGGCCGCGAGCCGCAGCGGCTCGGCGACATCGTCGGGGTTGTGCCACCAGATGCGGTCACCGTCTGTGTCGATGTCGAGCAGATCGCCACCGCGGAAGCTCGTCCCGCACATCGGCAGGACGTCGAGGTCGGAGATCAGCTCGTCCTCGGTGATGCCGAAGGCGCGGGCGACATCACCGACGCGCGCGCCGGGGCGCTCGCGCAGATAGGTCACCAGCGAGAGCATCCGCCGGGTCTGGTCGATGGCATTGGCGGCCATGGTTGTCCGAGTCCCCCTCAGCCCTTGGCCACGGCGCGCAGCCGCTCGACCACATCGGCCCGCAGATCCGCGGGCTCCAGTACGACGACGTCCGGGCCGAACTCCACGAGCCAGGCGTCGAGCCCGTGTCCGTACGGAATCTCCAACTCGTCCCAGCCCTCCCCCAGTTCCCGTATGGACTGCGCCCTGGAACGCAGCGGGTAGCCACAGCCGGTGCGCAGCCGGATCCGCGCGGAGCGGGTGGCGGTCTCCCCGGCCCAGGTCTCGACGGTCTCCCGGACGGTGACGACATCGGGAACGGGCGCGGTGAACGAGCCGGCGCGCGAGCGGACCCGACCGGTGATACGCGAAAGCCGGAAGACCCGTTCGGCCCTGCGGTCGCGGTCCCAGCCCGCCAGATACCAGTGCCCGCGCCAGCATTCGAGAGTCCATGGTTCGACATGACGCTGCCCGGGGCGTGCGGCGTTGGCCTTGCGGTAGTCGAAGACGACGGGGCGGCGGTCGCGGCAGGCGAGCATCAGCGGCTCAAAGGCCGCCTCGTGCACGGGAATTCGGGGTTCGAGAGCGCTGTGGTGCGCCTCGTAGGAGTCCTCTGCCTCGGGCATACCGGCCGCACGCAGCTTCTGCAGAGCGCCGCTTGCGGCTCCGGCGAGGCGCGCTTGCTGCCAGACCTTGGCCGCGAGGCCGAGTGCGGCCGCCTCCTCCGCGTCGAGTGTGATGGCGGGCAGCCTGTTGGAGTCGCGGCGCGCGAGATAACCGGTCTCACCCTCGAGATTCTCCACCGTCGCGATGACCAGGCCGAGTTCGCGCAAGTCGTCCTTGTCGCGCTCGAACATCCGATTGAAGGAGTCGTCGGAACCGGCCTCCAGGTAGGCCTCGATGGACCCGCGCAGTTCGCGCTTGCTGAGCGGGCGGCGGGTGCCCAGCAGACACAGCGCCAGATTCATCAGCCGCTCGGCCTTGGCAATGGCCATCGACGCCCTTCCTCACGGTGCTTCTGATCGTCGACCGTACCGCCCCGGGGTGTCGCGGCAAAGCCGAGGGCCCATGCCGACCGGCATGGGCCCTCTTACTGTCCGTACGTGATCAGACGGCGACCAGATCGCAGACGAAGATCAGCGTCTCGCCGGGGGCGATGGCTCCGCCACCGGCGCCGCGGTCGCCGTACGCGAGATGCGCGGGGATGATCAGCTGGCGGCGGCCGCCGACCTTCATGCCCTGCACGCCCTGGTCCCAGCCGGAGATGACCTGGCCGACACCGAGCTGGAACTGCAGCGGGGTGCCGCGGTTCCAGGAAGCGTCGAACTCCTCGCCGGTGGAGAAGGCCACGCCCACGTAGTGGACGGAGACGGTGTCGCCCGCCTTGGCCACCGGGCCGTCGCCCTCCCAGATGTCCTTGATCTCCAGGTCGGCCGGCGGCTCGCCACCCGGGAAGTCGATCTCGGGCTTCTCGATGCTCACTGAACTGCTCCTCTTAATGATGAACGGGGCAACCAGGACAGTCTTACATCTTTGCCCTTACGGCTTCGTCAGAAGGTCCATGGCGAAGACAAGCGTCGAGTTCTTCGGGATGCCCTGCTGCTCCTTGGCGCCGAAGGCCTGGTCCGGCGGGATGACCAGCAGCACACGGCTGCCGACCTTCTTGCCGATGATGCCGTCCTTGAGGCCCTTGAGCGTGACCTGCGCCAGCGGGAAGGTCTGGGTCTTGCCCGCGGCGTAGGTGCTGTCGAACTTCTTGCCGCCGGCCCAGAGGAAGGCCTCGTACTTCACGACGATGGTGTCCTTCGCCGTGAGCACCGGACCCGTGCCCTCGATCACGTAGTTCGAGACGAGCTTCTTCGGCGGGTCGGCCTTCTTGGGGAAGGTCACCGAGGGGGCCTTGCCGTCGGTGTTGGTGCCCACCTTCGGCAGATCGATGTTGTCCTGCGCGACCTCGGTGCCCTTGGCGGAGACGGGAATGACGGTGGCCTTGACGATGTCCATGACGAACACGAGCGTGGCGTTGGGCTTGATGTCGCCCTGACCCTGCTTGCCGTAGCCGAGCGCCGGCGGGATCGACACCTCGAGACGGCTGCCGACCTTCTGGCCGTCGAGGGCCTTCTGCCAGCCCTCGATGACACCGCCGCCGCCGATCGTCACGTCGAAGGGCTGGCCCCGGTCGAAGCTGTTGTCGAAGGGCTTGTCGGAGTCCCACATCTGGCCGAGGTAGTTGACCTGGGCCTGGTCGCCCTTCTTCAGCTTCGCGCCCTTGCCCTCGCTGATCACGACGACCTTCAGATCCTTGGGCGGATCACCCTCACCCTTGGCCAGAGTCGGCTTCTCGCCGAACTTGGCGCCTGCGGTGATGGCGGGCAGCCCGCTGGACGAGGTGGAGTCGGAGTCCTTGTCGTCGCTGCCGCACGCCACTGCCGACAGCAGCAGCAAGGGGATGACGAGAAGGCCGGCTAGTCGGCGCACGTGTTCCTCAGATCTCAGACGGCACAGTAGGTCCCGGACACTCTAGGGGGTGCTCGGCCGATCCTGTCGGAGCCGGGCAGGATCGGCCGAGCACCCCCCAGGGGCATGCAACGGGCCCCGTACGAGAACGTACGGGGCCCGAGTGGCGTTCCACTCAACGTGTCGTTACATCCCTGCGATCAGTTTCTCCACCCGGTCGTCGACCGACCGGAACGGGTCCTTGCACAACACGGTGCGCTGCGCCTGATCGTTGAGCTTGAGGTGCACCCAGTCGACCGTGAAGTCCCGCCGCTGCTCCTGCGCCCGGCGGATGAAGTCGCCGCGCAGCCGCGCCCTGGTGGTCTGCGGGGGCACCGACTTGCCCTCGAAGATCTTCAGGTCGTTGCAGATGCGAGCGGCCTGGCCCTTGCGTTCCAGCAGGTAGTAGAGCCCCCGGCGGCGGTGGATGTCGTGGTAGGCGAGGTCTATCTGGGCGACTCGCGGATGCGACATGGTCATGTTGTGCTTGGCGCGGTAGCGCTCGATCAGCTTGTACTTCATGACCCAGTCGATCTCGGTGCCGATCCGGTCGAGGTCCTCGGCCTCGATCGCGTCCAGCGTGCGGCCCCAGAGCTCCAGGACCTGCTCGACGATGCCGGTGCGGATCCCGCGCCGCTCGACGAAGTCCACGGCCTTCTCGAAGTACTCGCGCTGGACCTCCAGGGCGGAGGCCTCACGGCCGCTGGCCAGGCGCACCTTGCGCTGGCCCGTGATGTCGTGGCTGACCTCGCGGATCGCCCGGATCGGGTTCTCCAGGGTCAGGTCACGCATCACGGTGCCCGCCTCGATCATGCGCAGGACGAGATCGGTCGCTCCGACCTTCAGCAGCATGGTCGTCTCGGACATGTTCGAGTCGCCGACGATGACATGCAGGCGGCGGTAGCGCTCGGCGTCTGCGTGCGGCTCGTCGCGGGTGTTGATGATCGGGCGTGAGCGGGTGGTGGCGGAGCTGACACCCTCCCAGATGTGCTCGGCGCGCTGGCTGACGCAGTAGACCGCGCCGCGCGGGGTCTGCAGCACCTTGCCCGCGCCGCACAGCAGCTGACGGGTCACCAGGAACGGGATGAGGATGTCCGCGAGCCGGGAGAACTCTCCGTGGCGGGCGACGAGATAGTTCTCGTGGCAGCCGTAGGAGTTTCCCGCCGAGTCGGTGTTGTTCTTGAAGAGATAGACGTCGCCCGCGATTCCCTCCTCGTGCAGGCGGCGTTCGGCGTCGACGAGCAGGCCTTCGAGAATGCGCTCGCCGGCCTTGTCGTGGGTGACCAGCTCGGTCACGTTGTCGCATTCGGGAGTTGCGTATTCCGGATGCGAACCCACGTCGAGGTAGAGGCGGGCGCCGTTCCGCAGGAAGACATTGCTGCTGCGGCCCCATGAGACAACACGGCGGAAGAGGTAGCGCGCCACTTCGTCAGGTGACAGTCGGCGCTGTCCCCTGAACGTGCACGTGACGCCGTACTCGTTCTCCAGCCCGAAAATGCGGCGGTCCATGTCTGAACATTACGCCTCACGGCCTGAGCTGAAACCGGGTTCGGCAGCACCGTTTCGATCATTTTCCGATGAGCCCGGGATTGCGACCGCGATGCCCTTGCTGCGAGCGGGAACTGCCAGGACCCGCTGAGTGGTCATCAGAACCAGGAATGCGGCAATGCCTCCGGCTCCCGCGACGGCGAAGCTCCAGGAGGTTCCGCCGAGCTCGACGGCCGGGCCCGCGACGGCCGTTCCGACCGCCGCGCCGACGCCGAAGGTGGTGACGAGCCAGGAGAAGGACTCGGTGACCGTGCCTCTCGGGGCGTGCCGGTCGACGACGATGAAGGCGCAGGCGATCGCGGGTGCGAGGAAGACACCGGAGAGCGCGGCCAGCGCCGTCATGGCGACGACACCGGGCGTGAGCGCGAGCGGCAGATAGCCGAGGGCGAGCAGGGCGACGATGGCACGCAGCCGGCGCTCGGGGGCTCCGGCCCACTGCCGCGCGCCGTACGCAGTGCCGCCGATGAGGGCCCCGAGGCCCAGCGCCGCCATCAGCCAGCCGTACACCGACTCCTGACCGTGGTCGTCCGCGTACGCGATTGCGGCCACGGTGATCGAGCCGAGCGCGAGGCCGACGAAGAAGAGGGCCCCGAGGAGCGCGAGGAGCCCGGGCGAGCGCAGGGCGCCCAGCCAGTGGGCCTCGCGGGGTGCGGAGCGCCAGCCTCGGGAGGGCTCCGAGAGGACCACGGAGAGCGCGCCGATGACGCCGATCACGTTGATGACGAGGAGCGCGGCTGCGGCCGACCAGAGCGAGACGAGCAGCGTCACCAGCAGGGGGCCGACGGTGAACATCACTTCCTGGGCGACCGCGTCCATGGCGTAGGCCCGGTGCACCCGGTCCTCGCGGCCGAGGACGCCGGGCCACAGGGCCCGCAGGCCGCCTTCGAGTGGCGGTGTGAACACGCCCGCGACGGCGACGGCCGCGTACGCGAGCGGCAGCGCGCCGATCCCGACGGCGGCCAGCAGCACCATGCCGAGGGCCGAGACGACGGCGGCGGGGAACTGGACGCGGGGCTGCCCGTGCAGGTCGACCGCCCGGCCGAGGAGGGGCTGGCCTATCGCGGTGGCTATGCCGTACACGGCGGCGAGCCCGCCGGCGAGGCTGTAGCTGCCGCCCTCGGCGCGGGTGAACAGGACGATCGCCACGGGCGCGGTGGCGTTGGGCAGCCGCCCGACGAGCGTGCCGGTGAGCAGCCGCGCGGCGTGCGGCGCCTTGAGGATGTCCCGGTAGCCGGCGGTTCCCTCGGCCATTCTCTGCTCCTCTTCCCCCGGCTTTCCACGGGTGCGACCCGAGGTTTTACGTATAACGTGTTCCGTCATACGTACCATGTCGGCAGTCCGCGGGTCCACCGCGGAGGCACGGCGAGCGGCGAGGGCTGAGGGACGGCATCGATGGCACACGGGTCCACCCAGCCCGGGGGCGTGCGCCCCACCAGCCGGGATGTCGCCAGGGCTGCCGGGGTTTCGCAGGCCACCGTTTCCCTCGTCCTCGGTGAGAAATGGCGCGGGCGCGTCTCCGAGCGGACCGCGGGGATGGTGCGGGACGCCGCCCGCGAGCTCGGCTACCGGCCCAATCTCGCCGCGCGGAACCTGCGGCTCGGGCGGACCAGGACAGCGCTGCTCGTGGTGCCCGCGCTCACCAATGAGTTCTTCGCCCGCGTCTACACCGGCGCCGCGACCGTCGCCGCCGAGCACGGCTTCGGCGTGGTGCTCTACCCGTCCCCCGAGGGCGTCGGACCCGCCAAGGACCCCTTCGCCTCGGCGCGGGCCGCCCTCGACGGCGTGATCGCCTCCTCGATGGCCGCCGAGGCGCTGACCGCCATCCGCGGCACGGATCTCCCGCTCGTGATGCTCGACAGCGACCCGGCGGATCCCGGCGCGGCCGCTCACGTCAACCTCGACATCGCCGACGGCATGCGGCAGATGACGGACCATCTGCTCTCGCTGGGCCATCGCCGCTTCATCCATCTCGCGTCGGCCATCAGCTCCTGGACCTTCGACGTACGGGCCCGGGCACTCCACGAGGCGCTGCGCACCTTCCCCGGCGCGGTGGTGCAAACCGTCTCCGCACCCCTGGAAGTCAACGGCGCGCGTGAAGCTGCCGAGCAGGCGCTGGCCGCCCCCGGACCCCGGCCCACCGCGATCATCTGCGACGACGACATCATGGCCGCCGGGGCCTGCAAGGCCGTACGACGCGTGGGCCTGCGGGTACCCGAGGACGTGTCCGTCACCGGCTTCGACGACCTCGCGCTCGCCACCGCCGTGGAGCCCGAGCTCACCACGCTCAGCCTGCCCGCGGAACGCGTGGGCGAGCGGGGCATGGCGGCCCTGCTCGCCGTTCTCGAGGGCCGCCGCCCCGAGGAGGGCGACCTCCCGGTCCGCCTGGTCGTACGCGGCTCCTCGGCCCCCGCCCGGATCGTGTGAACCCGAACGTCTGGGCCGTGCGAACCCGTACGTATGGTCCTCACCCAGCGGCCTTGAGACCGCGACGTCCGCCGTGGAACGATCACGATCATGATGAGTACGGCGGAGAGCCCGATCGACGCGACGCTGATCGGGACGGCCCCCGCTGCGGGCTCCGTGACACCGCTATCGGACGGGCGGCTTTCCGTCAGAACGGACGAAGGGCTGGAGATACACGACGCGGACACCTTCCTCTCGGGCACCCGCGCGCCCACCCGGAGCCTGCGCCTCCCGCCGTACTGCGCCGCGGCCCCGCTGCCCGGAGGCGCCGCAGTCGTCGCCGAGGGCAGCAGGATCCGCGCACTGGGTCCCGACGGAGCCACCCGCTGGGAGCTGTCGCACGCCCGCTGGCACGGCGCACACCGCGACCCCCGCCCGCCCGGCAGGCCCGCCGTGAGCCCGGACGGGGCCCTCGTCAGCGTCCTCGTGCCCACGCCGGCCATGGGCAACCGGGCGGCCATGCTGATCTGCGACAAGCCGCCACGGCAGCGCTACGGGCGGGACACGCTGCTCCTGCTCGACGCAGCGACCGGCGACATCCGGGCCCGGCGCCCCATCGGGGCGGTCTCCTCGGACGTGACACAGCGATGGCATCCGGACGGCTCACTGCTCGCCCTCTCCTGCTGGACGGCCTGGTACAGCTGGTCGACGTGGTGGATCGAGCCCCGCCAGGACGGGCTGCACATCCGCGGCGGCACCACGATGCGCGAGGTGATCGACTTCCTGCCGGACCAGGGCCGAGTCCTCACCCTGCGGCGCGCCGAGGGCATCGCGCACAACGACGACCGCGACGAACTCGCCTCGCACGATGTGGCCGCCGACGACCCGGCCGGTCTCTTCGATCTCGGGGAGCTTGCGGCCGACCGCGACAACGACGAGGTCGCCGGCGCGTTCCTGATCGACGCGGATCATGTCCTGGTCACCGGCCGGATCTATCTGCCCGGGCGGCCGGTCTCGATCCGTCACTGGCTGTGCGACACCGCGACGCTCCGCCCCCTGGGACGGCTGCGGTATCCGGTGGCGGTCGGGGGCGATGTGACCCCGCTGGGCGACGGAAGCTGGCTCACCCGGGACCGCGAACGCCTCCACCACTGGGCGCTCCCCTGAGCGGGCAGGAGCCGGGCAGACGGCTGCGCCCCGGCCCGCACGGGCGGTCCGGGGCGCAGTCGCGCGTGTCGCCGAGGCTCCGGCAGGGCTACTCCTCGCTCTCCCCGCCGTCCTCGGTCTCCTCCGTGTCCGACGGCGCGTCCGTCGGGGTCGATGCGGCACCGTCCGCCTCCAGCAGCCGGGCCAGCTGTCGTCCGACGATGCGCTTGAACTTCCGCTGCTGCGGTCGCGTCCGGTCCAGGACCGCGACTTCCAGGCGATCCGCGGGGATCTCCCGCTCGCTGCCGTTGGACTGGTTGGACAGGGCCTGTACGGCCAGTTTCAACGCCTCCGCCAGCGACATCCCGTCGCGGTGCCGCTGATCGAGATAGGTGCTGATCTGTTCGGCATTGCCGCCGACCGCGACCGAGCCGTGCTCGTCCACGATCGATCCGTCGTGCGGCAGGCGGTAGATCTGGTCGCCCTCGGGAGTCGCGCCGACCTCCGCGACGACCAGCTCCACCTCGTACGGCTTCTCGGCCGCACTGGAGAAGATGGTGCCCAGCGTCTGGGCATAGACATTGGCGAGCCCACGGGCCGTCACATCGTCACGGTCGTAGGTGTATCCGCGCAGATCGGCATAGCGCACCCCGCCGATCCGCAGGTTCTCGTACTCGTTGTACTTACCGGCCGCGGCGAAGCCGATCCGGTCGTAGATCTCACTGAATTTGTGCAGTGCACGGGACGGGTTCTCGCCGACGAACACGATGCCGTCGGAGTACTGCAGCACAACGAGGCTGCGACCACGGGCGATGCCCTTGCGGGCGTATTCCGCCCGGTCGGCCATGGCCTGCTGGGGTGAGACGTAGAACGGCGTCGACACCGGTTATCCGTCCCTTTCTGTCAGTGGCATGTGTTCAGAAGAGGGGGTCATCAGAGCAGCGCGGCGCGGGGGCCGTCGGGCTGTTCGAGACGGCGCTCCAGGATCGAGCGGGCGATCTCGGAGGACTCGGCCTCGGTGAGCCTGCGGAAGCCCTCGTCTGTGATGACCGTGACGATCGGATAGATCCGCCGGGCCACATCGGGTCCGCCGGTCGCCGAGTCGTCGTCGGCCGCGTCGTACAGCGCCTGGATGACCAGGGTGGTGGCCTGCTGCTCCGTCAGGTCCTCGCGGTAGAGCTTCTTCATGGCGCCCCGGGCGAAGATCGAGCCGGAGCCGGTGGCCGCGAATCCGTGCTCCTCGGAGCGGCCGCCCGTGACGTCGTACGAGAAGATACGGCCCTTCTCGCGGTCGACGTCGTATCCGGCGAAGAGCGGCACCACGGCCAGGCCCTGCAAGGCCATGCCCAGGTTGCTGCGGATCATGGTGGAGAGCCGGTTCGCCTTGCCCTCCAGGGAGAGTTGGGCGCCTTCCACCTTCTCGAAGTGCTCCAGCTCCAGTTGGAACAGCTTGACCATCTCCACCGCGAGGCCGGCGGTGCCGGCGATGCCCACGGCCGAGTACTCGTCTGCCGGGAAGACCTTTTCGATGTCGCGCTGGGCGATCATATTGCCCATGGTCGCCCGCCGGTCACCGGCGAGCACCACACCGCCGGGGAACGTCGTCGCGACGATGGTCGTGCCGTGCGGTGCCTCGATGGCACCCTGCACGGGCGGCAGGACCCGCCTTCCGGGCAGCATCTCCGGGGAGTGCTGACCGAGGAAGTCCATGAACGAGGACGAGCCGGGCGTCAGGAAGGCTGCCGGCAGACGCCCGGTGGTACGAGGGTTGGCTTCCACGCGTTTCCTTCCGGATTGGCGGCGGCCCGCCACGTCGGGCGCGGGCCGATCTTTCGAACTGTGCACGGACATTACCCGCGCCGTCGCCGGTCATCCGCCCCGGTGCCACCGGCTTTCGCCGACAGCCCGAGGACGGACAACAGGGGGTACCCCCCTGTGCAGTTGGGGGACCTACTCTCCGCCCTTTTGGACGAAGGAACGCACGAAATCCTCTGCGTTCTCCTCGAGTACGTCGTCGATCTCGTCCAGTACGGAGTCGACGTCGTCCGACAGCTTCTCCTGGCGCTCCTTGAGGTCCTCGGAGGCCTGCGCGTCCTGCGCCTGCTCCTCGACCTCCTCCGTGGAACGCGTCGCCTTCTGCTGTCCGCCGCCGGTGTCCTTGGTCGCCATATCCCTCACCCCGCTCGGTTTGCCCTGACGTGAGTTCGTTCGGTCAAGATCAGACCCTACAAGCAGGGTCCGACATCGGCCCCGCACTTTCCTCAACGTCCGGGGACCACCTCGATGATTCCCGGACCTGAGCCATTTCAGCCGCCGGACAGCACCCGGACCAGGTCTTCCGCGGTCCGGCACCGGTCAAGGAGCTCCTTGACGTGATTACGCGTTCCGCGTAGCGGTTCGAGGGTTGGCACCCGCTGCAGCGAGTCACGGCCGGGCAGATCGAAGATCACCGAGTCCCAGGAGGCCGCGGCGACGTCGTCCGCGTACTGCTCCAGACAGCGGCCGCGGAAATACGCCCTGGTGTCCTCGGGGGGCTTCGTCCCGGCGCGTACGACATCCTGCTCGTCCAGGAGCCGCTTCATCTTCCCGCGGGCCGCCAGCCGGTTGTACAGGCCCTTCTCGGGGCGTACGTCGGCGTACTGGAGGTCCACCAGGTGCAGCCGCGCCGCGTCCCACTCCAGGCCGTCTCGCCTGCGGTAGCCCTCCATGAGCTCCTTCTTGGCGATCCAGTCCAGTTCCCCGGCGAGGCTCATCGGGTCGTTCTCGAGCCGGTTGAGGGTGTCCTCCCAGCGGATCAGGACGTCCTTGGTCTGCTCGTCGGCGTCTGCGCCGAAGCGCTCCTCGACGTACTTGCGGGCCAGCTCGAAGTACTCCATTTGAAGCTGCACTGCGGTGAGTGTCCGGCCGCTGCGCAGCGTGACCAGCCGCTTGAGGGTCGGGTCGTGCGAGACCTGGTGCAGGGTGCGCACCGGCTGCTCGACCGCCAGGTCCACCGCAATGAAGCCGTCCTCGATCATCGAGAGCACCAGGGCCGTGGTGCCCAGCTTCAGGTACGTGGAGATCTCCGACAGGTTCGCGTCGCCGATGATCACATGGAGCCTGCGGTACTTCTCGGCGTCGGAGTGGGGCTCGTCGCGGGTGTTGATGATGGGCCGCTTCAGCGTGGTCTCGAGCCCGACCTCGACCTCGAAATAGTCGGCACGCTGGCTGATCTGGAAGCCGTGTTCATGGCCGTCCTGGCCGATTCCGACCCGTCCGGCGCCGGTGACGACCTGGCGGGAGACGAAGAACGGCGTCAGGTGGCGCACGATGTCCGAGAAGGCGGTCTCCCGCTTCATCAGGTAGTTCTCGTGCGTGCCGTAGGACGCGCCCTTGTTGTCGGTGTTGTTCTTGTACAGGTGGATCGGCTGGGCACCGGGGAGCTGGGCCGCGCGCTCGGCGGCCTCCGCCATGATCCGCTCGCCGGCCTTGTCCCACAGCACGGCGTCGCGCGGGTTGGTGACCTCGGGCGAGCTGTACTCCGGGTGCGCATGGTCGACGTACAGCCGGGCACCATTGGTGAGGATCACATTGGCCAGGCCGATGTCCTCGTCGGTGAGCTGACTGGAGTCGGCGGCCTCGCGGGCGAGGTCGAAGCCGCGGGCGTCCCGCAGCGGATTCTCCTCCTCGAAGTCCCAGCGGGCGCGCCGCGCCCTGTGCATCGCCGCCGCGTAGGCGTTGACGATCTGGGACGAGGTGAGCATGGCATTGGCGTTCGGGTGGCCAGGGACGGAGATGCCGTACTCCGTCTCGATGCCCATTACTCGCCGTACGGTCATGCGGCCCTCCTTGCCCGGCGGCGCTCCCCTCCGGGAACGGCGCTCAAGTACCGCTGTAGCTCCGGTGCGTGTGCGGTGCCCGTCCCCGCACTGCGCGACTCGGCGGTACCGACGAGCCTAGAACGCCTCTGCGCTGGTGGGGAGATCAATTTCGTCATTGCTCCGGTATGGCTGGACCTGTCGGAAAAGCATTCGGCTGCGGATGCCCGGCCGGGCATCCGCAGCCGGTCTGCGTTCTACAGGTACTGACCGGTGTTCGCCACCGTGTCGATGGAACGTCCGGTGTCCGCGCCCTGTTTTCCGGTGACGAGGGTGCGGATGAAGACGATCCGCTCGCCCTTCTTTCCGGAGATCCGGGCCCAGTCGTCCGGGTTGGTGGTGTTGGGCAGGTCCTCGTTCTCCTTGAACTCGTCCACGCATGCCTGGAGGAGATGGGAGACCCGAAGGCCCTTCTGGTTGTGGTCGAGGAAGGCCTTGATGGCCATCTTCTTGGCCCGGTCGACGATGTTCTGAATCATCGCGCCGGAGTTGAAGTCCTTGAAGTACAGGACTTCCTTGTCGCCATTGGCGTACGTGACCTCGAGGAAGCGGTTTTCCTCGGACTCGGCGTACATCTGCTCGACGACGGACTGGATCATCGCGTGGGCGGCGGCGTCCTTGGAGCCGCTGTGCTCGGCGAGGTCGTCGGCGTGCAGCGGCAGCGAGGACGTCAGGTACTTGGCGAAGATGTCCTTCGCGGCCTCCGCGTCCGGACGCTCGATCTTGATCTTCACATCGAGCCGGCCGGGGCGCAGGATCGCGGGGTCGATCATGTCCTCGCGGTTGGAGGCGCCGATGACGATGACGTTCTCCAGGCCCTCCACACCGTCGATCTCGGCGAGCAGCTGCGGGACGATGGTGTTCTCCACGTCCGAGCTGACGCCGGAACCACGGGTGCGGAAGAGGGATTCCATCTCGTCGAAGAAGACGATGACGGGGGTGCCCTCGCTCGCCTTCTCCCGGGCACGCTGGAAGACGAGGCGGATGTGCCGCTCGGTCTCACCGACGTACTTGTTGAGGAGCTCGGGGCCCTTGATGTTGAGGAAGTAGCTCTTCCCCGCGGGCTGGCCGGTCACCTCGGCGACCTTCTTGGCAAGGGAGTTGGCGACGGCCTTGGCGATCAGCGTCTTGCCGCATCCGGGCGGGCCGTAGAGCAGGATGCCCTTCGGCGGCCGCAGTTCGTGCTCCTTGAAGAGGTCCGGGTAGAGGTACGGAAGCTCGACCGCGTCGCGGATCATCTCGATCTGGCTGCCCAGACCGCCGATCTTGGTGTAGTCGACGTCCGGGACCTCTTCGAGGACGAGCTCTTCGACCTCGCTCTTGGGGATCACTTCGTAGACGTAGCCGGAGCGGGGCTCGAGCAGCAGGGCGTCGCCGGGGCGGATGGTGGTGTCCAGCAGCGTGTCCGCGAGCCTCACCACCCTTTCCTCGTCGGTGTGCCCGATCACCAGGGCGCGCTCGCCGTCCTCGAGGATCTCCTTGAGGGTGACGATGTCCCCGGCGCGCTCGAACTCCATGGCCTCGACCACGTTGAGCGCCTCGTTGAGCATGACTTCCTGGCCGCGCCGGAGCTCTTCGAGCTCGACGCTGGGGCTGACGTTCACCCGGAGCTTGCGGCCCCCGGTGAAGATGTCGCATGTGCCGTCCTCGTTGGCCTGCAGGAAGACACCGAAGCCGGCCGGCGGCTGTGCGAGCCGGTCGACCTCCTCCTTGAGGGCCACGATCTGGTCGCGGGCCTCACGGAGCGTGTTGGCGAGCCGCTCGTTCTGTGCGGAGACGCCGGCCAGGTTTGTCTGTAGCTCGACGATCCGCTCTTCGAGAATCCTCGTATGACGCGGAGAGTCGGCGAGCTTGCGGCGCAGGACGGCGATTTCCTGCTCGAGATAGGCAACCTGACCGGCGGGGTCTTCAGACCCCCGCCCCGGCCGGATGCCGCGGTTGATGTCGTCGTCGTGGGCTGCCACGGTCCTCACCTCCTCCAAGGGGAGCTGGACGCTTCCTGACCCTACCTGGGTGGGTGGTGATTGAAACCCCTAGATCACAAAGACGGTAGAGGTGTGTCCGATCTTCACCCTTGCGCTCTCCCTCACGCCAGGTGAATACCCACCCATCAACATCGGAAAGCGGGCGGAGGTATCGTCGAAGTGTTCAACACCCGTCAGGGCTGGCGCGACTTGCTTCATTTTGCTACACCCGGCGAAGGAAACGGCAGGAGAGATGACCGTGCAGCACGAGGTCCCCACGGAAGCCGTCGGCGAGGCCCTTGAGGTCTGGATCGACCAGGACCTCTGTACCGGAGACGGGATCTGCGTGCAGTACGCCCCCGAGGTCTTCGAGCTGGACATCGACGGGCTCGCCTACGTGAAGAGCACCGACGACGAACTGCTCCAGAACCCGGGCGCCACAACGCCCGTGCCGCTGCCGCTGCTGAGCGATGTCGTGGACTCCGCCAAGGAGTGCCCGGGCGATTGCATCCATGTCCGCCGCGTTTCGGACAGGGTCGAGGTCTTCGGGCCCGACGCAGAGTGACGGATCACATACTGCGTGCTTCGGGCTGGGCGGTACGGACGAACTTCCCGCCCTGCCACTGCCACTTGACCTTCTCGAGCTGGTCGGGGCAGCAGCTCGGCACGTCCGGCGAGGAGTAGCCGAGCAAGGTGGCTGTAATCGCACCGTCACGTACGGCGAAGTCCTTGACGCTGAGCTTCTGTGCGGGCTCCACGAGGGTCGCGACGACGCGCGGGCCCGTACCCCTGCCCTGGGTCAGTACGTAGACGCCGCTCGGCGGGGTGCCGGAGCCCGCGTCGCAGCGGGCCACCGCCACGGTTTCGAGGCTGCCGTCGCCGTCCAGGTCGCCCGAGGCTTTCTTGGTCACCACGCTTTTCGCGCCGCCGCACTCCAGCGGGAGCCGCACTCCGGCCGGATCGGGCGCGGGGGCCGGCGCAGCGGCCGTTCCGGTGTTCTGCGGGCCTGCCTGGGGAGCGGCCTGGGCCGTGGGCTGCAGCAGTCCGGCGGCGGCCACGACCCCGGCCATCGCGGTCGCGGTGGCGAGCCAGTGCACCGGGCGGGCGTGCGTGTGCGCGAGGTCCGGGACGGCGGAGGTCTGCACGCGGGATGTCTCCTGAGAAGGCGGAACCGGCGGGGATGGCCTGCATCGTGCCATACGTCACAGCGGGTGCGGAACAGCGGGGTCCGAGTGTGTAGGTCAAGAAAGTGTGTAGGTCGGGAAAGCGGTCAACACGAAGACGCCGCCGCCGAGTTCCCCAGGATTCCTGGGGAACTCGGCGGCGGCGTCAGTACGTTGTGCGGGCGTCAGCCCGTTTTGGGGCGTTCCGTCAGCCCTTGTTGGGGCCTTCGTAGTCGTCGCCGTACGCGCCCTTGGCGGGGCGGCGGCGTCGCATCGGGGGCTCCACACCGTCCGCGAGACGGCGGGCCGTGACGAGGAATCCGGTGTGGCCGATCATCCGGTGGTCCGGGCGGACGGCCAGGCCTTCGACATGCCAGTTGCGGATCATCGACTCCCAGGGCTGAGGCTCGGCGAAGCAGCCGATTTCGCGGATGGACTCGACGGTGCGCGCGAGCTGGGTGGTGGTCGCGACGTAGCAGCAAAGGATGCCGCCGGGGACGAGGGCCTTGGAGACGGCCTCCAGGCACTCCCACGGGGCGAGCATGTCCAGGATCACGCGGTCGACGTCGGCGTCGGTCAGGTTGTCCTGAAGATCGCCCACGGTGAGCTGCCAGGCGGGGTGCGGGCCGCCGAAGTAGCGCTCCACATTCTGCTGGGCGATCTCGGCGAAGTCCTGGCGGCGCTCGTAGGAGTGCAGCATGCCGTGGTCGCCGATGGCTCGCAGCAGGAAGGCGCTGAGCGAGCCGGAGCCCACGCCCGCCTCGACGACGCGGGCGCCGGCGAAGATGTCGGCGAAGGCCAGGATCTGCCCCGCGTCCTTGGGGTAGACCACGGCGGCGCCGCGGGGCATGGACAGGACATAGTCGGGGAGCAGGGGGCGCAGCGCGAGGTAGGCGACGTTTCCCGTGGTACGGACAACACTGCCCTCGGGAGCTCCGATCAGCTCGTCGTGGGGGAAGGAACCCTTGTGGGTGTGGAAATTCTTCCCGGCCTCGAGCGTGAACGTGTAGTGGCGTCCCTTGGGGTCGGTGAGCTGGACCTGGTCCCCGACCTTGAAGGGCCCGCGTCGGCGGGCGGCACCGGTCGGTTCGGACATGTGACCAGCCTACCGGCCCGGAACGGACCCGTTCACCACGGCGAGACCCGGCGGGCCCGGCGCCCCGGAGGCGAACCGAGCCCTTAGGAAGACGCGGGCCGGGCCATCGCGGCGACGAAGGCGCGCTCGACGTCCGCCGTGGACAGGACGCCGTAGATCTCGCCCGACTCCTCGACCACCAGGTACTCCGTCGCCGGAGAGGCCCGGAGCTTGTCCAGGAGCGCCTCGCCGGCCAGCTCCGCCGAGACCTTCATGCCGTCGGTGAGCTCCTGGGCGAGGCCGCTGACCGCGACCCAGGGGCGGCGGTGTTCCGGGACGCCGACGATGGCCGTCTCACGGACCAGGGCCGTCGGGTCACCGTGGCCGTCGACGACGACCAGCGCGCGGGCGCCCGCCTCGTTGGCGCGGCGCAGGGCCTCGGAGAGCGGGGTGTCGGACTCGACCGGGACGGCGCGCCTGGTGAGTGTCCGGGCTTCGAGTTCGGGGAGGTGTTCGCGCAGCCGGGCCATGCGCAGGCTGTTGCCCGCCCCGGTCCAGATGATCGCGGCGAGGATCGCGGCGAGCAGCGCGTCAGTGACCGTCTCCATGCCGCCGATGTCCTCGGTGGCATTGCCGAGGGCGCCGGTGTGCGTGAGGAGCGGCAGGCCGATGAGGACCGCGACGGCGAGCGCCCGGCCCACCCAGGCCGCGGCGACGGTGCCCGACATCGGCTTGCCGGTGATCTTCCATACGACGGCGCGCAGCATACGGCCGCCGTCGAGCGGCAGACCGGGCAGCAGATTGAACGCGGCGACGATCAGGTTGGAGATCATCAGCCCGGCGAGCAGCACGCCGGGGACCGTACCGGGCTCGACAGCCTGCATCCCGAGGTAGAAGAGACCGGCCAGGACGAGGGAGAGCAGCGGTCCGACGAAGGCCAGGACGAACTCGCGGCCCGGCGTCTCGGACTCCTTCTCGATTTCGGACACACCGCCGAAGAACTGCAGCTGGATACGGCGTACCGGCAGTTTGAAGCGCAGCGCTGCGACGGTGTGGGCGAGTTCGTGGACCAGTACGGAGGCGTAGAAGGCGACCGCGAAGAACAGCGAGACGAGATAGCGCGTGCCGCCGAGCTCGGGGAGCACACGGTCGAGCTGACCACCGAAGACCCAGGTGATGAGCGCGGCGACGATGAACCAGCTCGGGGCGACATAGACGGGCACACCGAAGGGACGGCCCATGAGAATGCCACCACCGGGGCCGTCCGAACGCCGCGGCTTGCTGCCCTCGGGGTCCGTTCCTCCCGCACCGGACTGCGCCCGCTCACGCTCGCCGCTCGTGTCGTCCTCGTCCACGGGTCCCCTTTTTGTCGCGAATGTGCCGCGAATGCTTCGCTCGTTCGATCATGCAGTTTCGAGGGTCTGACGTCGATGGTATTCCGCTCGCTGTCAGTGGCGGGCCGTAGGGTCTGCGTCATGAGTACGAGTCAGCAGCCCACATCGCTGTCGCCCTCGCGTGCGAGCGACTTCATGCAGTGTCCCCTGCTGTACCGGTTCCGGGTGATCGACAAGCTGCCGGAGAAGCCCAGCGAGGCGGCTACCCGCGGGACGCTGGTGCATGCGGTGCTGGAGCGGCTCTTCGACGCGCCGGCCGCGGAGCGGACGGCTCCGCGTGCCAAGGCCCTGATCCCGGGTCAGTGGGACCGGCTGCTGGAGACAAAGCCGGAGCTGGCCGAGCTGTTCGCTCAGGACTCCGAGGGCGAGCGGCTGGCCGGCTGGCTCGCCGAGGCGGAGCAGTTGGTGGAGCGGTGGTTCTCGCTGGAGGACCCGACCCGTCTGGAGCCGGCGGAGCGGGAGCTGTTCGTCGAGACGGAGCTGGAGTCGGGGCTGCGGCTGCGCGGTGTCATCGACCGGGTCGATGTGGCTCCCACTGGCGAGGTCCGGATCGTCGACTACAAGACGGGCAAGGCCCCGCGTCCCGAGTACAGCGAGGGCGCGCTGTTCCAGATGAAGTTCTACGCCCTGGTGATCTGGCGGCTGAAGAACGTGGTGCCCCGCCGCCTCCAGCTCGTCTATCTGGGCAGCGGAGAGGTGCTGACGTACGACCCGGCCCCGGCGGACCTGGAGCGCGTGGAGCGCAAGCTGCTTGCGCTCTGGGACGCGATCAGGCTGGCCACCGAGACGGGCGACTGGCGGCCGCGGCCGACGAAGCTGTGCGGCTGGTGCGACCACCAGGCGGTCTGTCCGGAATTCGGCGGCACTCCCCCGGTATATCCGCTGAGCATCTCCCCGACCGCTTCGGCAGAGGATGGTCAGGGCAGAATGGGCCCGGTCTAACTAAGGAGTACCCGTGGCTATCCGCGTCCTACTGGTCGACGACCAACCGCTGCTGCGCACCGGCTTCCGGATGATCCTGGAGGCGGAGCAGGACATCGCGGTGGTCGGCGAGGCCGGGGACGGTCTGCAGGCCCTCGACCAGGTGCGTGCGCTGCAGCCCGATGTGGTGCTGATGGACATCCGGATGCCCCGCATGGACGGTGTCGAGGCGACCCGTCAGATCACCGGCCCCGGACGGGACGGCCCGGCGAAGGTGCTGGTGCTGACCACCTTCGACCTCGATGAGTACGTGGTGGAGGCGCTGCGGGCGGGGGCGAGCGGCTTCCTGCTGAAGGACGCGCCCGCCAATGAGCTGGTCCAGGCGATCCGGGTGGTCGCGGCGGGCGAGGCGATGCTCGCGCCGAGCATCACCCGCAGGCTTCTCGACAAGTACGCGGACCATCTGCCCTCGGGCGAGGAGCCGGTCCCGGACACGCTGCACACCCTGACCGAGCGCGAGGTGGAGGTGCTCAAGCTGGTCGCGCGGGGGCTGTCCAATGCCGAGATCGCGGCGGATCTTTTCGTCAGTGAGACGACCGTCAAGACGCATGTCGGCCATGTGCTGACGAAGCTGGGCCTGCGGGACCGGGTACAGGCCGCGGTGTACGCGTACGAGAGCGGTCTGGTGCGCCCCGGCGCGCAGTAGTTCTCGCGCGGTATCGCGGTATCTCTACGCAACACAGCGAGCGGCGGCGGGCATCAGCCCGCCGCCGCCCGGTTGTTCAGGAACGGTCACCCGGTGCCGCGGCCCAGCTCCCACAGCTGCAGGTCCGAGCTGGAGTTGACCACGCGCTCGACGCCGGTGACGCCGGTGCGGGCCGCCACGTACTGCTTGCCCTGCCACAGCGGCAGGAAAGGCACGTCGTTGGCGACGATCTCCTGTATCTGCGTGAAGGCCTGGGACGCGGAGGTGCGGTCGGCGGCCTTCCGCGACTGCGGGATGAGTTCCCGCGCCTCGGTGCTCACGTACGGGGTGTTGAGGAAGTTGCCCTTGTCCAGGAACGGCGCGATGAAGCTGTCCGGGTCCGGGAAGTCGGGGAACCAGCCCATTCCGTAGACCGCGTACTCACCGCGCTTCTGGGCGGGGACGAACTTCGACCACTCGGTGCCCTCGACGGTGACGTCGAAGAGCTTGGTGGCGTTCAGCTGCTGCTTGAGCGCCTCGAACTCCTTGGCCGTACCGGCGCCGTAGTGGTCGGTCGTGTAGTGGAGCTTCAGCTTCACCGGGGTGGTGATGTCGGCCTTGCGCAGCAGCTCCGCGGCCTTCTTCTGGCTCGGCTCGCCGTACTTGTTGTAGAAGGAGTTGGTGTGCGCCCCGATGCTCGCCGGGATGAGCGAGTAGAGCGGCTCGGCGGTGGAGCCGTACACCTTGCCCGCGATGTGGCCACGGTCGACGACAGCGGCCATGGCCTGCCGGACGGCCTTCTCCTTCACCGACGGGTCGTTGGTGTTGAAGGCCAGGTAGCGGATCTCCAGGCCCGGCATCTCGGTGAGCTCGATGCCTTCCTTCGGGCTCTCGGACATGCTCTTGATCTGCTCGGGCGACATCGCCCTGGTCATCATGTCGATGTCGCCGGACTCGAGCGCCTTGCCCATCGCGTCGGAGTCGGCGAAGGACCGCAGCTCAACCTTGTCGTTGCGGAGCTTGATGTCACCCGTGTAGTTGGGGTTCTTGTTGAAGGTGACCTTGGCGACGTGGCCGTCCTTGGTCTCGGCCTTCATGGTGTACGGGCCGGAGCCGTCGAGCTGGAAGCCCTCGCGGAGCTTCTTGCCCTCGTACTTCTCCTTGCTGACGATGGCGGCAACGGGCGTCGACAGCTTGTACGGGAAGGTCGCGTCCGGCGTGGCGAGGTGGAAGACCACCTCGTCGCCGTTGGCTTCGATCGTGTCGATATTCGCGAGGAGGGAGGCCACTCCACTGTCGGCGTTGATGTCCAGGACACGCTGGATGGAGAACTTCACGTCCTCGGCGGTGATGGCACTGCCGTCGGCGAACTTCAGCCCGCTGCGCAGCTTGCAGCGGTAGCTCTCGCTGACCTTGTCCGTGAAGTCGCACGACTGGGCCGCTTCGGGCACCGGCGCGCCGCCGCCGCGCGGGGCGTGCATCAGCGTCTGGACGGTCTGCCGCAGCACGCTCCACGAACCGGTGTCGTAGGCGTAGGCCGGGTCGAGCGGCGCGGGCGCGTCCTTGGTGGCGATGAACTGGTCCGTGGTGCCCACGACGATGGCGTCACCCCCGCCGGACCCGCCTTTCGCCCCGCCGCAGGCGACAAGCACTGGCGCGAGCAGGCCGACCAAGGCCGGCAGCACCAAAGTCTTACGGTTCATCCTGGACGTTCTCCTCATCCGGCACTGGGATACAGCGATGTCTTCGGGAGCCTTGGTCGCGGCCACCCGTTCGGAGCGGTGCGACCGGGTCGGGGAAACAGAGCGATCGGCACTGAGTTCCCCATGACTGGGTGGCGCCGAGACACATCGATGATGCGACGAAGTTCTCGCGACGAGATTAGTCGGCAACGCCAGGAAAGCGTGACCGGGCCCGAGTTGGGGGCGTATTCGCTCAGTGATCGGTTATGCCTGTGAGTGGATGCCCCCACGGTGGAACGATTCGTATACATCTCCACCAATGCGGACACAATGGCGCGTCCCGCACCCGCGGAAGGGGTATGGAGTGGTCCGGACCAACATCACCCAGGCCACTCACAGTGACGAACGTCACGCCGTGAATTCTGCACCAACGGCACCGGATAACCGTCCGCCCTCGTCACGGAAAAGGCATGCTCGGCTGCCCAGAGTTTCCACTGCATTCGAGAAACACGGACAGTACATGCATCAGTTCATCGTGGTGATGAGCGTGCGCAGAAATCCAAGGTCCACTTCTTCGAGCGACCGTACGACCAGACGCCCGTCGGCAGGCGCGATCGGGTGCACGGACGGCACGGCCACCACCCGGCAGCCCGCGGCCTCGGCGGAGGCGACACCGGTGGCTGTGTCCTCGATGACCGCGCATCTCGCGGGCACGGCCCGCAGTCCGCGCGCGGCCAGCAGATAGGGGTCGGGGTGCGGCTTCGTGCGCGGCACCTCGTCGCCCGCTACCGACAGTGCGAAGTTGTGCGGGCCGAGTGAGGCGAGGACGCGGTCGATGATGCGGCGGTGGGAGGCGGAGACCAGCGCGGTGGGCACATTGTGCCTGGCCAGCTCGGCCAGCAGCCGTTCGGCGCCCGGCATCATGGGCACGCCGCGCCCGATCCGGTCCTCGAAGCGATCGTTGAGCAGCACAGTCAGCTCGGCGAGCGTGATGACCGCGCCGGTCGCCTCGATGAGGTACGCGGCACTGCGCGTCATGGGGCCGCCGACCACCACATCCCGCCATGCCTCGTCGAGATCGTGGCCGAGGTCGGCGAAGACGTCCACCTCCGCGTCCCACCAGAAGCCTTCGGTGTCCACAAGGGTGCCGTCCATGTCGAGAAACACGGCCTGAAGGGCAGAGCCTTCCGCCGAACGGGTCAGGGACGCGGGGACCGTACTGGTCATCCGGCACACCTCCACTAGGGACGAGAAGGCCGGCCGCCTCCCAAGTGGGGAAGGCAACCGGCCTGCACTGGACCGACAAGTCTACGTCTCGGGCGGCTAACGTGCGTTGAAGTACTTCGCCTCGGGGTGGTGGATCACGATCGCGTCGGTGGACTGCTCGGGGTGGAGCTGGAACTCCTCCGAGAGCTGGACGCCGATCCGCTCGGGCTCCAGCAGCTCGGCGATCTTCGCCCGGTCCTCCAGGTCCGGGCACGCTCCGTAACCGAGCGAGAAGCGCGCACCCCGGTACTTCAGGGCGAACATGTCCTCCACATCGGCCGGGTCCTCGCCGCCGAAGCCGAGCTCGGCACGCACCCGGGCGTGCCAGTACTCGGCCAGCGCCTCCGCCAACTGGACGGACAGGCCGTGCAGTTCGAGGTAGTCGCGGTACGAGTCCGACTCGAAGAGCTCTGCCGTGGCTTCACCGATCTTCGAGCCGACGGTGACGACCTGAAGCCCCACGACGTCCCGCTCGCCGGACTCCTCGGGCCGGAAGAAGTCGGCGAGGCACAGGCGGCGGCCGCGACGCTGGCGGGGGAAGGAGAAGCGGGTGCGCTCGGAGCCGTCCTCGTTCAGCAGGATCAGGTCGTCGCCCTTGGACACGCACGGAAAGTAGCCGTAGACGACGGCCGCCTCCAGCAGGTTCCGGGTGTGCAGCTGGTCCAGCCAGCCACGCAGCCGCGGCCGTCCCTCGGTCTCGACGAGCTCCTCGTAGGTCGGTCCGTCGCCGGCGCGGGCCTGCTTGAGGCCCCACTGGCCCTTGAACAGCGCGCCCTCGTCCAGCCAGGACGCGTACTCCTTGAGCTGGATGCCCTTGATCACCCGGGTGCCCCAGAACGGCGGCTCGGGGACCGGGTTGTCGATGGCGACGTCGGAGCGCACGGCGCCCTCTTCCGGGCGCTCCTCGACCACGGCGTTCGTCGTGGCGCGCACGCGGCGCTGCTTGAGCTCGGGCAGGGCCGCCCCGGGGACGCCGCGCTTGACCGCGATCAGCGCGTCCATCAGACGCAGCCCCTCGAAGGCGTCGCGCGCGTAGCGAACCTCGCCCTCGTAGATCTCATGCAGGTCCTGCTCGACATACGCCCTGGTCAGCGCCGCTCCGCCGAGGATGACCGGGTAGTCGGCGGCCATCTTGCGCTGGTTGAGCTCCTCCAGGTTCTCCTTCATGATCACCGTGGACTTCACCAGCAGGCCGGACATGCCGATCACATCGGCGCGGTGCTCTTCGGCCGCCTCCAGGATCGCCGAGACCGGCTGCTTGATGCCCAGGTTGACGACGTTGTAGCCGTTGTTGGAGAGGATGATGTCGACGAGGTTCTTGCCGATGTCGTGGACGTCGCCGCGGACGGTCGCGAGGACGATGGTGCCCTTGCCCTCCGCGTCGGACTTCTCCATGTGCGGTTCGAGGTAGGCGACCGCGTTCTTCATGACCTCGGCGGACTGCAGGACGAACGGCAGCTGCATCTGGCCGGAGCCGAAGAGCTCACCGACGACCTTCATGCCGTCCAGCAGCGTCTCGTTGACGATGTCGAGGGCGGGGCGGGTCTGGAGCGCCTCGTCGAGGTCGGCCTCCAGGCCGTTCTTCTCGCCGTCGATGATGCGGCGTGCCAGGCGCTCGTCCAGCGGCAGGGCGAGGAGCTCCTCGGCCTTGCCCGCCTTCATCGACTTCATGTTGACGCCCTCGAAGAGCTCCATGAGCTTCTGCAGGGGGTCGTAGCCCTCGCTGCGGCGGTCGTAGATCAGGTCCAGGGCGACCTTGACCTGCTCCTCCTCGAGACGCGCGATGGGAAGGATCTTAGATGCGTGCACGATGGCCGAGTCGAGGCCTGCCTTGACGCACTCGTCGAGGAACACGGAGTTGAGGACGACCCGGGCGGCCGGGTTCAGGCCGAAGGAGATGTTCGACAGACCCAGCGTGGTCTGCACATCGGGGCGGCGACGCTTGAGCTCACGGATCGCCTCGATGGTGGCGATGCCGTCCTTGCGGGACTCCTCCTGGCCGGTGCAGATCGTGAAGGTCAGCGTGTCGATGAGGATGTCGCACTCGTGCACGCCCCAGTTGCCGGTCAGGTCGTCGATGAGCCGCTCGGCGATGGCGACCTTGTTCTCGACCGTACGGGCCTGGCCCTCTTCGTCGATGGTGAGCGCGATGAGCGCGGCGCCGTGCTCGGCCGCGAGCCCGGTGACCTTCGCGAACCGCGACTCGGGCCCGTCCCCGTCCTCGTAGTTGACGGAGTTGAGGACCGCGCGGCCGCCCAGCTTCTCCAACCCGGCCCGAAGGACGTCGACTTCGGTGGAGTCGAGCACGATGGGGAGCGTGGACGCGGTGGCGAAACGGCCGGCCAGTTCCTCCATGTCGGCGACGCCGTCCCGGCCCACGTAGTCGACGCAGAGGTCGAGCATGTGCGCGCCCTCGCGGATCTGGTCCCTGGCCATCTCCACGCAGTCGTCCCAGCGGCCGTCCAGCATGGCCTCGCGGAACTTCTTGGACCCGTTGGCGTTCGTCCGCTCGCCGATGGCCATGAAGGAGGTGTCCTGGCGGAACGGCACGGTCTGGTAGAGGGACGCGGCGCCCGGCTCGGGGTGCGGCTCGCGCTCGGTGGGCGCGAGATCGCGTACGCGCTCGACGACCTGACGCAGATGCTCCGGGGTCGTACCGCAGCAGCCGCCAACCAGGGAGAGGCCGTATTCGCGTACGAAGGTCTCCTGCGCGTCGGCCAGCTCGCCCGCCGACAGGGGGTAGTGCGCGCCGTTCTTGCCGAGCACCGGCAGGCCCGCGTTCGGCATGCAGGACAGCGGGATGCGGGAGTGCCGGGCGAGGTAGCGCAGGTGCTCGCTCATCTCGGCCGGGCCGGTGGCGCAGTTCAGGCCGATCATGTCGATGCCCAGCGGCTCCAGCGCCGTCAGCGCCGCGCCGATCTCCGAGCCAAGCAGCATCGTGCCGGTCGTCTCGACGGTCACGGAGCAGATGAGGGGGAGGTTGGTGCCGGTCGCCTCCAGGGCGCGGCGGGCGCCCAGGACGGCGGCCTTGGTCTGGAGCAGGTCCTGGGTGGTCTCCACCAGGAGGGCGTCGGCGCCGCCCGCGATCATGCCTTCGGCGTTCTGCTGGTAGGCGTCGCGCAGCTTCACGTACGGGGCGTGTCCCAGGGTCGGCAGCTTGGTGCCCGGTCCCATCGAGCCCAGCACCCAGCGCTGCTGCCCGGTGGACGCCGTGAACTCGTCGGCGGCCTCGCGTGCGATCCGCGCGCCGGACTCGGAGAGCTCGAAGACCCGCTCGGGGATGTCGTACTCGCCGAGGGCCGCGAGGTTCGCACCGAAGGTGTTCGTCTCGACGCAGTCGACGCCGACCTCGAAATAGGCCGAATGGACGGACCGGACGATGTCCGGGCGGGTCACATTCAGGATTTCGTTGCAGCCTTCGAGGTTCTCGAAGTCCTCGAGTGTCGGGTCCTGGGCCTGGAGCATCGTGCCCATCGCCCCGTCGGCTACGACCACTCGGGTGGCGAGCGCTTCGCGAAGGGCGTCGATTCGGGTCCGGCTGTCAGCGGAAGGGGTCGGCAGCGAGGCCATGGATGTGCTCCCTGGGATGCGACGGCTGTCGGCTTTGCGCCCTCCGGTGGAAGGCGCACGGAGCCAGCCTAGCCGTGCCTGCCGAAACAGGGCGTGGCCGTCCCACGGGACGGGACAGCATCATGTCCTCGCCGCACCAAAATGGCCTTTCGGCCGCGAAGGATTCACTCTGTGGTGACCAAGGTCGGCATCGACCGATAGTGTTCAGCATTGTCGAACCGCAGTGAGAAGGGCCGAGCGATGGCGAAAAACATCCAGTCACTCGAGCGGGCGGCGGCGATGCTGCGACTGCTCGCGGGCGGGGAACGCCGACTGGGCCTGTCGGACATCGCTTCCTCGCTCGATCTTGCCAAGGGCACCGCCCATGGCATTCTGCGCACGCTGCAGGCCGAGGGCTTCGTCGAACAGGACGCGGCATCCGGCCGCTACCAGCTGGGGGCCGAGCTGCTCAGGCTCGGCAACAGCTATCTGGACGTCCACGAGCTGCGTGCCCGCGCTCTGGTCTGGACGGACGACCTGGCGCGTTCCAGCGGCGAGAGCGTCCATCTCGGGGTGCTGCACCAGCACGGCGTGCTCATCGTGCACCACGTTTTCAGGCCCGACGACAGCCGCCAGGTGCTGGAGGTGGGGGCCATGCAGCCGCTGCACTCCACCGCGCTGGGCAAGGTGCTCTCGGCGTTCGACCCGGTGGCCCACACCGAGGTCATGGAGGTGGAGCGCAAGAGCTTCACCCCGCGGACGGTGACCGGCGTGGAGGAGTTCGAGCTGGTGCTCGACCACACCCGGGCCCGGGGCTGGGCGGCGGATGTGGAAGAGACCTGGGAGGGCGTGGCCGCGGTCGCCGCCCCCATCCACGACCGGCGCCGGATGCCTGTCGGGGCTGTCGCCATCACAGGTGCGGTCGAACGGGTATGCAGCGCGGGCGAGTTGCGGTCGGAGCTGGTCGCGGCAGTACGGGACTGCGCACGCTCGGTTTCGCGCGATCTCGGCGCAGGGCGATTCTGACCGTTCTGTCGCATCATCGATAACGATCCGATTTTCGGCCACACAACCCTTGACGTCGTGTTAACCCTGGGGCAAAACTGCCGTGCATCGGTCGGCATTGCCGAACACCTACCGGCAATACACGCTAGAGTGTGGCAACGCCAAGCCGAGAACGCCCTCACCTGAGGGCGCGGACCACCGGAGGGACCCGGGGTTCGCCTTCCCCCGAAGGACAAAGGAGTCGCGGGTGTCCAACTCCGACATCTTCATCGGCGAGATCATTGGTACCGCCGTTCTCATCCTGCTCGGCGGCGGCGTGGTCGCCGCAGTCGTACTCAAGCGCTCGAAGGCGCAGAACGCCGGCTGGCTGGCCATCACCTTCGGGTGGGGCTTCGCGGTTCTGATCGCGGTCTACATGACGGGCACACTGTCCGGCGCCCACCTGAACCCGGCTGTCACCGTCGGCATCGCGATCAAGGACAGTGACTGGAGCAATGTTCCGGTCTACATCGCCGGACAGATGGTCGGCGCCATGCTCGGTGCCGCCCTGGTCTGGATCACGTACTACGGACAGTTCCAGGCTCACCTCACGGACCCGGAGATCATCTCCGCGCCTCCGCACGAGGAAGGTCTCGTCAGCGAAGAGGCCGCGCCGAAGGCCGGCCCGGTGCTCGGTGTCTTCTCCACCGGACCGGAGGTCCGCGTGGTGTGGCAGAACCTGGCCACCGAGATCATCGGCACCACGGTGCTCGTCCTCGCGGTACTCACACAGGGCCTCAACGACAGCGGCAAGGGTCTGGGCGTCATCGGCGGACTGATCGTCGCGCTCACCGTGGTCGGCATCGGCCTCTCGCTCGGCGGCCCGACGGGCTACGCAATCAACCCCGCCCGCGACCTGGGCCCGCGTATCGTGCACGCCCTGCTTCCGCTGCCCAACAAGGGCGGCTCGGACTGGGGCTACGCCTGGATCCCCGTCGTCGGACCGCTGGCCGGCGGAGCCCTCGCGGCGGGTATCTACAACCTCGCGTTCGCCTAAGCCCTCCCTTCGATCTCGCAGGAGCACCCCGTGACCGACGCACACACCACCGGCCCGTTCATCGCGGCCATCGACCAGGGCACCACCTCCAGCCGCTGCATCGTCTTCGACACCGACGGCCGTATCGTCTCCGTCGACCAGAAGGAGCACGAGCAGATCTTCCCGAAGCCGGGCTGGGTGGAGCACAACGCCGCCGAGATCTGGACCAACGTCCAGGAGGTTGTCGACAGCGCCGTCGCGAAGGCGGGCATCACCTCCGCCGACGTCAAGGCCATCGGCATCACCAACCAGCGCGAGACCACCGTCCTGTGGGACAAGAACACCGGCGAGCCGGTGCACAACGCTCTCGTCTGGCAGGACACCCGTACCGACGCGCTCTGCAAGGAGCTCGGCCGCAACGTGGGCCAGGACCGCTTCCGGCGCGAGACGGGCCTTCCCCTCGCCTCGTACTTCGCCGGACCGAAGATCCGCTGGCTGCTCGACAACGTCGAGGGCCTGCGGGAGCGCGCCGAGCGCGGCGAGATCCTCTTCGGCACCATGGACTCCTGGGTCATCTGGAACCTGACCGGCGGCGTCGACGGCGGCCACCACGTCACCGACGTCACCAACGCCTCGCGCACCATGCTGATGAACCTGCACACCCTCGACTGGGACGAGAAGATCCTCCAGTCGATGGACGTGCCGGCCGCGGTGCTGCCGGAGATCCGCTCCTCCGCCGAGGTGTACGGAGTCGCCAAGGGCGGCGCCCTCGCCGGTGTGCCGGTCGCCTCGGCGCTCGGTGACCAGCAGGCGGCGCTCTTCGGCCAGACCTGTTTCTCCGAGGGCGAGGCCAAGTCCACGTACGGCACCGGCACCTTCATGCTGATGAACACCGGTCACGAGCCCGTCAACTCGTACAACGGCCTGCTGACGACCGTCGGCTACCGGATCGGCGACCAGCCCCCCGTGTACGCGCTGGAGGGTTCCATCGCCGTCACCGGTTCGCTGGTGCAGTGGATGCGCGACCAGATGGGCCTGATCAGCACTGCCGCGGAGATCGAGACTCTCGCGCTGAGTGTCGAGGACAACGGCGGCGCCTACTTCGTACCGGCCTTCTCCGGACTGTTCGCCCCGTACTGGCGCGACGACGCCCGCGGGGTGATCGCCGGCCTGACCCGCTATGTCACCAAGGCGCACATCGCGCGTGCCGTGCTCGAGGCCACCGCCTGGCAGACCCGCGAGATCAGTGACGCCATGACCAAGGACTCCGGCGTCGAGCTGACCGCGCTCAAGGTCGACGGCGGCATGACCTCCAACAACCTGCTGATGCAGACCCTCTCGGACTTCCTGGACGCACCGGTGGTGCGCCCGATGGTCGCCGAGACGACCTGCCTCGGCGCTGCCTACGCCGC
Source organism: Streptomyces sp. NBC_00885 (assembly GCF_045207475.1). Taxonomy (NCBI): domain Bacteria; kingdom Bacillati; phylum Actinomycetota; class Actinomycetes; order Kitasatosporales; family Streptomycetaceae; genus Streptomyces; species Streptomyces sp. NBC_00885. The sequence goes on along the minus strand of NZ_CP108796.1, from coordinate 7,048,850 downwards.
CGGCCTCGCCGTCGGCTACTGGCCGGACACCGACGCGCTGCGCGCCAACTGGCGCCGGGCCGCCGAGTGGACCCCCCACATGGAAGCGGCCCAACGGGACCGCGAGTACAAGAGCTGGCTCAAGGCCGTCGAGCGGACCATGGGCTGGCTCGAAGACGACGCTGACGAGGAGTAATTCGAGATGACCACCCTGCAGAGCGTCCCTGCCCTGGGGACGCACCCGGCCGGCTCCCTTCCGAGCCGCGCCGAGACTCGGGAGCACCTTTCCAAGGCGACATACGACCTCCTGGTGATCGGCGGCGGCATCCTGGGCATCTCCACCGCCTGGCATGCGGCGCAGTCCGGGCTGCGGGTGGCTCTGGTGGACGCCGGCGACTTCGCCGGCGCCACCTCATCCGCCTCCTCCAAGCTCCTCCACGGCGGTCTGCGCTATCTGCAGACCGGCGCGGTGAAGCTGGTCGCGGAGAACCACTTCGAACGGCGCGCGGTCTCCCGCCAGGTGGCCCCCCACCTGGCGAACCCGCTCACCTTCTATCTGCCCGTCTACAAGGGCGGACCGCACGGCGCGGCGAAGCTCGGCGCGGGCGTCTTCGCCTACTCCGCGCTCTCCGCGTTCGGTGACGGCGTCGGCCATGTCATCAGCGCGTCCAAGGCGCAGCGCGACGTTCCCGAACTGCGTACGGAGAACCTGAAGGCCGTTGCCGTGTACGGCGACGACCAGATGAACGACTCCCGGATGGCGCTGATGACCGTCCGCGCGGCCGTCGCCTCAGGCGCCACCGTGCTCAACCACGCCGAGGTCACCGGCCTGCGCTTCACCAGGGGCCGGGTCACGGGCGCGGAGCTCAAGGACCGCATGGACGGCACAGAGTTCGGCGTCAGCGCGCGTCTCGTACTCAACGCCACCGGGCCCTGGGTCGATCACCTGCGCACAATGGAGGACCCGAACGCGGCCCCGTCCATCCGGCTGTCCAAGGGCGCGCACCTCGTGCTCAAGCGCACCTCGCCCTGGAAGGCCGCGCTCGCGACCCCGATAGACAAGTACCGCATCACCTTCGCCCTCCCTTGGGAGGACATGCTGCTGCTCGGCACGACGGACGAGGAGTACGAGGGCGATCCGGCGGACGTCGCGGTCAACGACAAGGACGTCACGCAGATCCTGGACGAGGCCGCGTTCTCCATCCGCGACCAGCAGCTGTCCCGCGATCTGATCACGTACTCCTTCGCGGGTCTGCGGGTGCTCCCCGGCGGTCCCGGCAACACCTCGAAGGCCAAGCGCGAGACGGTCGTCACCGAGGGCCGCGGCGGCATGCTGTCGGTGGCCGGCGGCAAGTGGACGACCTTCCGCCACATCGGCCGCACCGTGATGAACAAGCTGGCCGCCCTGCCCGGGCAGCCGCTGGCCGACGACATGGAGCCGATCTCGCGGCTGCCGAAGAAGGTCCCGCTGCCCGGTATCGCCAACCCGAACGCGGTGGCGCACCGGCTGCTGGTCGACGGCGGTACGCCGGGCCCGCGGATGGCCGCGGACACGGCGCGCCACCTCGCCACGCACTACGGCTCGCTCTCCTTCGACATCGCCCGGCTCGCCAACGACGACCCGGCGCTGGCCGAGCGCATCCACCCGGACGCTCCGGAGATCTGGGCGCAGGTCGTGTACGCGCGTGACCACGAGTGGGCCGAGACGGCCGACGATGTGCTGCGCCGTCGTACGACGCTGACGATCCGGGGTCTCGCGACGGACGAGATCCGGAGCAAGGTCGAGGATCTGCTCGGCAAGTAGCGCAGGTTGGTAAGGGGCGGTCGCTTGGGCGGCCGCCCCTTACGCATGCTCCCTGGGCGACGCATAATGAGGCCGATACATCGGATGTATGGAGGTGGCCCATGGCCGTAACCGACGAGGCCATCGAGAAGATCAAGGGAATGATCGTCTCGGGTGCGCTGCGCCCCGGCGACCGCCTCCCCAAGGAGAGCGAACTCGCCGCCGAGCTGGGCCTGTCCCGCAACTCACTGCGTGAGGCGGTGCGCGCGCTGTCCCTGATCCGCATCCTCGATGTGCGGCAGGGCGACGGCACGTATGTCACCAGCCTGGACCCGCAGTTGCTGCTCGAGGCGCTGAGCTTCGTCGTGGACTTCCACCGGGACGACACCGTGCTGGAGTTCCTGGCCGTACGCCGCATCCTGGAGCCCGCCGCCACGGCGATGGCCGCGACGCGGATCAGCGAGCGCGAACTGGACGTACTGAGCGCGCAGTTGGACGCGCTGGGGCCGCAGCCATCGGTGGAGGAGCTGGTCGCCGCCGACCTCGAATTCCACCGCGGAATCGTCCGGTCGTCGGGCAATTCGGTGCTGTGCTCCCTGCTGGACTCTCTCTCAGGTCCGACAACCCGGGCCCGCGTGTGGCGCGGCCTGACCCAGGAGGACGCGGTCGGCCGCACGCTCCACGAGCACCGGGCGATTCTTTCGGCGCTGCGGGAGGGGGACGGGGAGGCGGCGAGGTCGTGGGCGACGGTGCATATCGCCAGCGTGGAGCAGTGGCTGAGGTCCACGCTGTAGGTCGCCTGCGGCGGGCTTTGCCCCCACCCCGCCCCTTCCCGAACTGGGGGCAAGCCCCCAGACCCCCGAACGCGCTTCGCGCGTGTCCTCAAACGCCGGACGGGCTGAATAATTCAGCCCGTCCGGCGTTTGAGGAGCGGGGTCCGGGGCGGAGCCCCGGTTACGGGAAGGGGCGGGGTGGGGGAAACGCCCGCCGCAGGCGCAGGCCCTGCAGTCCGCCGTCGACCGCGAGGGCCGTGCCCGTGACGGCGGCCGCGGCAGGGCTGGCGAGATACACGATGGCCGCGGCGACCTCGTCCGCCGCGACCAGGCGTCCGGTGGGCTGGCGGGCTTCCAGGGCGGCGCGTTCGGCGGCGGGGTCGTCGGCCCGGTCGAGCAGGCGGCCGATCCATGGGGTGTCGGTGGTGCCGGGGTTGACGCAGTTGACGCGGATTCCCTCGCGCACATGGTCGGCGGCCATGGCGAGTGTGAGGGAGAGGACGGCGCCCTTGCCGGCGCTGTAGAGGGCACGCTGGGGCAGCCCGGCGGTGGCGGCGACGGAGCAGGTGTGGGTGATCGAGACATGGCCCGGGCGCTCGGCGGCCGCGCGGCGCAGATGCGGCAGGGCGTGCCGGGCGACGCGCACCATGCCGAGGACATTGATGTCGAGGACGCGCTGCCATTCCTCGTCGTCGTTGTCGGCGACGGTTCCGACGGCGCCGACACCGGCGTTGGAGACGAGGGTGTGCAGCGCGCCGAACTCCGTGGCCGCCCGGTCGACCGCGCGGCGTACGGCCTCGTCGTCGGTCACGTCGGCCTGGAGGGCGAGGACACCGCCGGGCACTCCCGCGATCTCCCGGTCGAGTACGGCGACCCGCGCCCCGCGGCTGAGGAGCAGCCTCGCCACGGCGGCCCCGATGCCCGATGCACCGCCGGTCACCACTGCGGCCAGTGACTCGAAGTCCCTCGGCTGCGTCATGAGTTGACCTCCTCCGTGGCGCGCCGGGCCTGCCAGAGGGGCCCGTGCGGATAGCTGTGGGCGGCGATCGACTCGGGGAACATGCGGGCGGAGAAGCCCGGGGCGCGCGGGGCGACATAGCGTCCGGAGTCGATCACGGCGGGGTCGGTGAAGTGCTCGTGCAGGTGGTCGACGTACTCGATGACGCGGTCCTCCCAGCTGGCGGAGACGGCGACGTAGTCGAACATGGCCAGATGCTGGACGAGTTCGCACAGTCCTACGCCGCCGGCGTGCGGGCAGACGGGGACCTGGTACTTGGCGGCGAGCAGCAGGACGGCGAGGTTCTCGTTGACGCCGGCGACGCGGGCGGCGTCGATCTGAACGAAGTCGACGGCCCCTGCCTGGAGCAGCTGTTTGAACACGACCCGGTTGGCGGCGTGTTCGCCGGTGGCGACCTTGACGGGCTGGCCAGCGCGTACGGCGGCATGGCCGAGGATGTCGTCGGGGCTGGTCGGTTCCTCGATCCAGTGGGGTTCGTACGGCGCGAGCGCGGTCATCCAGCGCACCGCATCGCCGACGTCCCAGCACTGGTTGGCGTCCACGGCGATGCGTATGGACGGTCCGACGGCGGCGCGGGCGAGCTTCATACGCCGGATGTCGTCGTCGATGTCCCCGCCGACCTTCAGCTTGATCTGGCCGAATCCGTCGGCGACGGCCTCCTTGGCGAGTCGCACGAGTTTTTCGTCGGAGTGGCCGAGCCAGCCCGGCGACGTGGTGTACGCGGGGTAGCCCCGTTCGCGCAGCCGCGCGGCCCGTTCGGCCCTGCCCGGCTCGGCCGCCCGGAGGATGGCCAGGGCTTCGTCGCGGGTGAGGACATCGGTGAGATAGCGGAAGTCGACGAGCGAGACCAGCTCTTCGGGGCTCATCGAGGCGAGGAACTCCCAGACGGGCTGTCCCGCGCGCTTGGCCGCCAGGTCCCAGGCGGCGTTGACGACCGCGCCGGCCGCCATGTGCATCACGCCCTTCTCCGGGCCGAGCCAGCGCAGCTGCGAGTCATGGGTCAGCTCGATGTGGAGCGCGGCGAGGTCGGCTGCGGTCCGAGGGGCCGGGCGTCCGACGACATAGGGGCGAAGCGCCTCGATGGCGGCGGCGGTGACATCGTTTCCGCGCCCGATGGTGAAGCAGAAGCCGTGTCCCTCCGCCCCGTCGGTCGCACGGATCACCACATAGGCGGCGGAATAGTCGGGGTCGGGGTTCATGGCATCGGAGCCGTCGAGCTGTTGCGAGGTGGGGAAGCGGATGTCGTGAACCTCGAACTGGGTGACGGTCTGGCTCATACACGCACCCCCGCGGGTAGAACATCGGACCTCTGCCGGTCATCCGATGTATAGCGCCGCTCACGGGCCACCGTCCAGGCCCAGGACCGTATTCTCGTGCACAGCTCGGATGAATCGAGGGGTGAGTACGGGGGTTCTCCGACGTATGCCCTATAGAGCGGAAGTTCACCCTGCCGTGCACGGGGGCTGCGGCCGGGCACCAGGTAAGCCGTAAGGTTGGGGCGTAGACAAGGGAACTTCGGAAGGAGGCACTGGGTGATCGAGCTCGAGGGGGTACCCGAGCTGATCGACCCGGTCATGGTGGCCGCGTTCGAGGGCTGGAACGACGCCGGCGACGCCGCCTCCACCGCGGTCGCACACCTGGACCGGGAGTGGAAGGGCGAGGTGTTCGCGGCGCTCGACGCCGAGGACTACTACGACTTCCAGGTCAACCGACCCACGGTGTGGCTGGACGGCGGGGTACGGAAGATCACCTGGCCCACCACCCGGCTCTCCGTGGTCCGCATCGGCGGCGACAAGCCACGCGACCTGGTGCTCGTACGCGGCATCGAGCCATCCATGCGCTGGCGCTCGTTCTGCAACGAGATTCTGGGCTTCGCCCATGAGCTGGGCGTCGAGATGGTGGTGATTCTGGGCGCGCTGCTCGGCGACACCCCGCACACCCGGCCGGTGCCGGTCAGCGGGATCACCTCGGACCCGGACCTGGCCAGGACCATGGATCTGGAGGAGACCAGATACGAGGGTCCGACCGGGATCGTCGGCATTCTCCAGGAGGCCTGCACCCACGCGGGTGTTCCGGCGGTGAGCCTGTGGGCCGCGGTGCCGCACTATGTGTCGCAGCCGCCCAATCCCAAGGCGACGCTGGCGCTGCTCAACCGCCTGGAGGACCTGATCGGTCTGCGGATCCCGCTGGGTGAACTGGCCGAGGACGCCCGGGCGTGGCAGCTCGGCGTGGACCAACTGGCCGCCGAGGACAGCGAAGTGGCGGAGTACGTCCAGACGCTGGAGGAGGCGCGGGACACCGCGGAGCTTCCCGAGGCCACGGGCGAGGCGATCGCCCGCGAATTCGAACGGTATCTGCGGCGGCGCGACGGCGGTCCGGGGCATGCGACCGACGGCGGCGAGGGCGGTTCCTATCTGCGCGACACCTCCAGCGGGCGCACCCGGCCGCCAATGCCGCCCCGTGCGGAGCCCGAGGCCGACGCGGACGGCGATACCGGCGACGAGGACGATTCGTCGGAGGACTGAGTGCGGCACTGAGGCCGGGACATGAGAGCGGGGCGGCACCTCATCGGTGCCGCCCCGCTCCCGTCAGGTGCTCAGACCTGATCCACCGCTACGGCGTCGTAGGTCGTAGCGGGTGTGGGCTCCACATCGAAGCGGGCGTTGGGCAGATAGATCCGCTCGCCCCAGGCGGCAGCCGTGGTGGGGATCTTGAAGCGCGGGTCGGTGATACGCGCGATCGCCGTGCCGCGGGTGCCGGACTGGTTGAGCAGCAGCACGTCGATGGCGTTCTGCTGCTGCTGTACGACGTAGAGCGTGCGGCCGAGCAGCAACAGGCCATCTCCGTTGGGGAGTTTGGTGCCGCCGATGTCGACGCTGCGGGCAACTCCTGTGCGCGGTTCGACGCGCATCAGACCTCCGCCGCCGGCAAAGGCGTTGACCAACAGCAGCCCGCTGCCGTCCGGTGTGCGCTCGATGCCGTTGGCCGTGAAGCTCGGGCCCTGCTGCCAGTCGCCGGTCAGCGGGACGGTGGTCACCGCGTCACCAGGGTCGCCGTGCCGGTCCAGTGGGAGCCGGTAGATCTGTGGTGCGAACGAATCCGTGAACCAGGCGGCGCCCGGCGTGAGGATCACGTCGTTGACGAAGGTGGAGGCCGAGCCGACGGTAAAGGTCTTCAGCAGCTTCCCCGACCGGACATCGGCGACGCGGATCTCCCGGCTCGGGCCGCCGCTGAGGAACAGCAGGCGCTCGCGCCGGTCGATTTTCAGTCCGATGACGGGGTGAGCGGCGCCGCCGCCCTGGCTGATGACGCGTCCACGGCCCGTGGCCAGGTTCGCTCGGTAGATGTCGCCATTCGCTATCGATCCGAAATAGGCGCAGGGACTCTTTCCAATGGTGATGCCCTCGGGCTGAAAGCCATTCGGCAACGGGATTTGGGTGGGCCATCGCGCCCCGGTGGATTCGGCCGCGCGCGCCACCCCTTCGAGAGGGGCGAGCAGAGCCGCGCCGCCGAGTGCGGCGAGGGCCCCGAGAACTCTTCGACGTGCTAAGGGACCGTTCATTGAGCGTCCTTCCGACACACGTTCCACAGACGCTCTCACCTCAGCACACACCACACGACTCTGCAGTGTTTGGCCGAATTGCGGCGTGACATCGCCTTCAAGCCGAAATGCACGGGCTGCCCAACCAGCTTGAATTCAAACGTATTTCGCGCAGCGGGGTGGACGTACCGCGGTGTCGGTAGCAGGGTGGCCACCGGCAGCACGGAGCACAGCCACGGAGCACGCACCCGGCACAGACACGGAGCACGCACCCGAAGGGAGCGGTCACCGCGATGACCGATCAGGCACTCCCAGGTCAGGGCCCCGGAACGACGGGCCCTGGACCCGACGGAGCTGGATTCACCTATCAAGGAGCCGAGCCGGAGCTGATCGTCGTCGCACGGGCCGAGGCCCGGCTGCGCGCCGGCACGGATCGCGTACGGTCGGCCTCCGGGGCGGACCTCTCCGCCCTCAACATGTTCCTCAGCGACGAACAGCTCGCCCTGGAGCCGCTGTTCGGCAACGAGGAGCGGACCCGGTCCGCCCTGCCCTCGCCGCCCGCCGGGCCGGCCGGACGGGGCGCCATGCCGGACCTCTCGCTCTTCTATCGCGTACGGGGCGGGGGCGACCGGGCCGACCGGGCCCTGGAGCTGACCGCCCGGCTTGCGGCCCTCCCCGAGATCGAGACGGCGTACGTCAAGCCCGGCGCCGTGCCCGCACGGACGGCACCACAGGGCCCGCCGGCGCCGCCCGCCCTGACGGAAGAGGCCAAGCGGCTCAAGGAGGGCGCGCCCGCGACCCCCGACTACACCGGCCGCCAGGGCTATCTGCGGTCCGCGCCCGAAGGAGTGGACGCGTACTGGTCCTGGCAGCGTCCCGGCGGCTCCGGACAGGGTGTCACCGTCGTCGATGTCGAGGGCGCCTGGCAGCTGGGCCACGAGGACCTGGCGGACAGGCTCGCGGGCATCGTCGTCGGCAATCCGGTCCAGGACGTCGCCTGGCGCAACCACGGCACGGCGGTCCTCGGCGTGATCGGCGGCGACCGCGACGAGAAGGGCATCACCGGGATCGCTCCGGAGGCGGTGACCGCGGCCGCCTCGTTCCAGGGCACCGGCTCGGCCGCGGCCATCCACGCGGCGGCCGAACGGCTCTCCCCCGGCGACATCCTCCTCGTCGAACTCCACCGGCCGGGACCGCGGTTCGACTTCGAGGAGCGCGACGACCAGCGCGGTTACATCGCGCTGGAGTGGTGGCCGGACGACTGCGCGGCGATCCGCTGGGCGAGCGAGAAGGGCGTCCTGGTCGTGGAGGCGGCGGGCAACGGCGCCGAGAGTCTGGACGACGCGCTGTACGAGCGCAGGCCCGACGAGTTCCCCGAGTGGTGGCGCAACCCCTTCAACCCGTCGAACCAGTCGTCCGGGGCGATCCTCGTCGGAGCGGGCGCTCCCCCGCCCGGGACGCACGGCCGCGACCACGGTCCCGACCGCTCGCGGCTGGCGTTCTCCAATTACGGGGCGCGTATCGACGCCCAGGGCTGGGGCCGCGAGGTCACCACGACCGGCGGTTTCTGGGACCGGGCGGGTGATCTCCAGGGCGGCGCCGAGGAGATCGCCTGGTACACCGACACCTTCTCGGGCACCTCGTCCGCCTCGCCGGTCGTGGTCGGCGCGCTGGCCTGCCTGCAGGGCATCCTCAGGGCGGCACAGCTCGCCGCGATGAGCCCCGAGCAGGCGCGCGACGTCCTGCGCAGGACCGGTTCGCCGCAGCAGGACGCCCCGGGACGGCCCGCCTCGCAGCGGATCGGCAACCGCCCCGACATCAAGGCCGCCGTCACCCACCTGATCCCGGCCTCGGTCGGCTCGGGCCGGGCGGAGCGGTACTGGGACGAGCTGCTGCCGTATCCCCGTGAACTTCCGCCGCGCATGAGGCTGTTCGTGGCCGGCGCGTGGCGCAACCTCAACCACCCCGCCCCCGACATCCGCCAGGCGGTCCATGCCGCCTTCGCGGGGGGACGGCCGGACGTTCGCGTCTGGTACTCGGACGACGAGGTCGTGGGCCTGGTCGTCGCTGGATGAACCGCCGGATCAACCGCCGGATCAACCGCCGGAGGAAATCGAAAGGGAAGGTGAACATCGCATGAGCACCACCCCGCAGATGAACCCCAGCACCATGAGCCAGCAGTACGGACAGCAGCAGTACGCGCAGCAGGGCGCGAGCACGGCACCGCCCCAGATGGGCCTCCAGAGCCAGCAGAGCCACATCCCGCTCGCACAGGAGATGCAGCAGCTCAGCCAGCAGCAGCCCTACCAGCACCTGCTCCAGCAGTTGGCCGGGCAGCAACACCAGCAGCAGCAGCCGCTGGTGCTGCCGGGCGCGGTCGACAGCCAGGCCATCACGAGCGGTATCGCGACGAAGTTCTGGGACGTCGTGACCCCGCTGCCCGGCCAGCCGTCCATCCTCTACCTGTTCATCAACAACGGCTGGCGCCGGCTGGTCAACCCCAACGCGGTGACGCATGACGAGGTCCAGGAAGCCTTCGCCTTCGGGCAGCAGGTCATCGGGATCTACGAGTCGACGAACGACGTCATCCAGGCCGTCATCGTGAACAAGCAGTAGCGCCAACTCCCGCACAGAGGGCGCCGGGTGGGCAAGGGACCACCCGGCGCCCGATCATGCTCCGGCCACGTACCTACGCGCAGCTGAAGCGGGCTGCCGCCCAGTCGCCGTGGTCGCCCGACTTCGAGCCGTTCGTGTCGGTGACCTTCAGCCGCACATGCCGCGCCCCGACGAGCGGCACATCGACCGGTACGGTCGCCGACGCGCCCGTCACCTTGGGCGAGGTCCACAGCACCTTGCCGTCCGCCTCGACCGAGAAGGCCACCTCCCCATAGCCGTTGATCTCGTCGTCGATGCCGACGTCGGCGGTCAGCGCGGTGCAGCGTCCGCCGAGATAGACCTCGATGTCGGAGTCGGCATGGGCGCCGATTCCCTTCTCGTACGTCTTGCCCGCCAGGGTCAGTACGTGCCCGTCCGCCGCGCCCGACTCGCCGTTGCTGCGGTCGCGTTCGGCGGGACCGTAGCCGTTGGCCGCGGTGAGCCAGAGAAGATCGCTCGCCCACGCGTCCGCGACCGGCGGCTGCGGCATCACCCCGACCGCGAACCGCTGGAGTGACGTACGGTCGACGCCCGCCGCCCGGTGCCGAGCGAGCGCGGTCAGCGTCGCCTCGCCGGGTGTGGCGTCCTTGGCCGGAGTGACGGCCACCTCGACGCGCCGCGTGGTCCCTGCCGGGATACGGTCCACGGTCTGGGCCGGGCTCACCTGCCAGCCGGCCGGGGTGTTCAGCGAGACCTGGACCGCGGTGGCGTCCCGGGTGCCCGCCGTGACGTCGACGGCGACCGTGCCCGCGACGCCCGCGCCGAGCTCCTGACCGGCCGGGACGGCGAGGGTGGCGGCGGCTGTGGCCACCGTGCCGCCGACGGCGCTGGTGTCCTTCAGCTCAAGGCCGAAGCTCCGGTCGGTGCGCAGGGACGGCGTCTTGACGATCACCACTCCGCCGCGGTCGTCCCGGTCGTACCACCAGCCCTGCGCGGCCTTCTCGTACTCCGCCTTCGAGCTCAGTCTCGGCAGCGCGCGGCCGTCGAGTGCGACCCTGCTCGGCGCGTCGCCGGTGTGCACGCTGAAGCGGTACGGGCGTGTGGCCTGCTTGCCCGTGAACTGCCCCTGGCTCGCCCCGATCCGGACGGTCACATCGCCGGCTCCACCGCTCGGCGCGGCCACGTCGGCGCGCTGGGTGGCGTACTTCCCCGCGCGGTGCTCGCGCGTGACGCCGTCGTCCTCGTACATCGTGAAGGACGAGCGCCCCTGCGGGTAGATGTCCCAGGCGAGCGGGGAATCGGCCGTGCGGTCCGCGTACGAGCGGATGCCCGGCCACATCGGGACGGCAGCCCCGGCCTTCACGAAGAGCGGCAGCGTGTCGAGCGGAGCGCTGTAGCCGTCGACGGTGACCGGCCCCTCGTAGGTCCGTCCGCTCCAGTAGTCGATCCAGGTGCCCTTGGGCAGATAGACCCCGTCCCGCTTGACGGCGTCCTGGTAGACGGGCGCGACCAGGAAGTCCTCACCGCTCAGGAACTCGTACTTGGCCGCGTCCGTGGCCGCCTTGGGGTCGTCCGGGTACTCCAGGGCGAGCGGCCTGGCCAGTCCCACGCCCGTGCTCGTCGCCTCGTGCGCGTAGGAGTAGATGTACGGGAGCAGGGACTCGTGCAGCTTGAGATAGCCGCGGTTGACGGAGGTGTACGGCTCTCCGTACCGGAAGGGCTGCTTGTCGTGAGGCGCCCAGCCGTCCATGGTCATCGTGACCGGCAGGAACATCTTCCACTGCAGATCGCGGGTGTACGTCTTGGGGCTGCCGCCGAAGATCCCGTCCACGTCGCCCGTGGTGTACGCGAGACCGGACATGCTCGCGCCCGCGTAGGTCGGGATCTGCCAGCGGATGTACTCCCAGTTGCCCGACTGGTCGCCTGACCACTGCACTCCGCAGCGCTGCGCGCCCGACCAGCTCTCCGGCGCCCAGGTGAAGCCGCGGGCGTCGCTGTTGTCCTCGATCCCCTTGTGCGCGTCCTTGCAGCCGTCGAGCGCGAACTTGTAGCCCTCGCCGACCCAGGCGACATCGAGTTTGGCGACGCGCTGGCCCGCCCTGACCTGCTCGGCGAGCTTGCCGATGCCGTCCTCGGTCCACAGGCCCATCTGCATCTTGCGGTCCCCAAGGCCCTGGCCGGTCTCCGCCAGGTTCTCGTAGCCGCACCCGTAGCCGTCGTTGACGAGCATCCAGCCGCCTGGCATGTCGTTCTGGACGTAGCCGTCGGCGACCTTGAGTGCGTCGAGGGTGTGGCGCTCGCCGCGGTTGGCGTTGTGCAAGTAGCAGTCGGCGTCGCCGATTTCGAGGCCGTAGACGGGCGGCATGAAGGGCTTGCCGGTCAGCCTCGTGTACTGGCCGATGACGTCCTTGGCGCTCGGGCCCGCGAAGTAGTAGGCGTCGAAACGCTGTTCCTTGGCGGTGGCCGTCACCGGTTCGTCGAAGACGTACGTATTGGGCGCGTACGTGTTGCGGTAGACGCCGTAGCCGGCCGAAGAGAGGTAGAACGGCACGGAGTTGGGATGCCCGCCGTCGTTCCAGTTGTAGTCGACGCCGACCTCGACGGTCTTGCCGCGATGGGAGGTGTTGCCGCGGCCGTTCTGCATTCCGGCGCCGTAGTACTGCTCGTCGGCGCCGCGGGCCAGGGTCTGGGTGGTCCTGTCCTGATTCCAGGTCAGGCCCTTGGTCTCGGCCCAGAGCAGGGTGCCGTCGGCCCGGTGGAGGGCGAAGCGGAGCGGCGACTTGTACGCGCGCAGCGTGACCTTGGAGGTGCCCAGTTCGTACCGGTCGCCTCTGTCGCGCCAGGTGGTCGCGGGCGGGGCGCCCTGGGGCAGGACGATGTCCGTGCCGGTGGGGTCGGTGAACGTGCCGTCCGGGGCGAGTTCGATACGGAAGGTCTCGGCGGAGACGAAGCTGACGCGGGCGGTGGAGCGGCCGGCGGTCAGCCGGAAGACGGCTCCGTCGTGAGCGAACCCGGTGACGTCACCGACCGTCGTGTCGGCCGGTTCGGCCTGTGCGCCCGTGACCTGCGGCACAAGGGCGGCGAACAGACCGAGGAGCGCGGCAACGACCGCTGATCTGAAGCGTTTTGGGGATCTCATGGCGCTGTGTGTAACGCGTTGCCGCGTACATGACCATGGACTTGTGTCCGGCCGCTCCTGGACTTATCGAAGCCCGGGAGCGGCCGGAGCGGTCTACAGGGCTACGCCCAGCAGGGCGTCGACACCGCGCGAGACGAGGCCGGGCGCGCCCTCGTCCATGCCGCCTTCGGACTGCTGGAGCGCGGCCCAGCGGTCGACTGCGGCGAGCGCGGCGGGGGCGTCGAGGTCGTTCGCGAGGGCGTCGCGGATCTCCTCGACGAGCGCGTCGGCGGACGGCCCGTCGGGCCGGGAGACGGCCGCACGCCAGCGGCCGAGCCGCTCCACGGCGTCCCGCAGCACGTCGTCGGTCCACTCCCAGTCTGCCCGGTAGTGGTGCGAGAGGAGCGCGAGGCGTATCGCGGCGGGGTCCACGCCGTCGCGGCGCAGCTTGGAGACGAAGACCAGGTTGCCCTTGGACTTCGACATCTTCTCGCCGTTCAGGGCGACCATGCCCGCGTGGACGTACGACTTGGCGAAGGGGTACTCGCCGGTGAGCGCCTGGGCGTGCGACGCGCCCATCTCGTGGTGCGGGAAGGCGAGATCGGATCCGCCGCCCTGCACGTCGAAGCCCATGCCGAGGTGGTCGAGGGCGATGGCCACGCACTCGATGTGCCAGCCGGGCCGTCCGCGGCCGAGGCTGCCGCCGTCCCAACTCGGCTCGCCCTCGCGGGCGGCCATCCAGAGCATCGGGTCGAGCGGGTTCTTCTTGCCGGGGCGCTCGGGGTCGCCGCCGCGCTCGGCGGACAGCGCCTTCATGACGTCGGCGTCGTAGTGGGACACCCCACCGAAGTGCGGGTCGGACTCGACCGAGAAGTACACGTCGCCTTCGAGCTCGTACGCGGCGCCGGCGTCCCGAAGTCGCTCGACGAGCGGCACGATGCCGGGTATGGCCTCGACGGCGCCGATGTAGTGCTGGGGCGGAAGCATCCGCAGGGCGGTCATGTCCTCGCGGAAGAGCGCGGTCTCGCGCTCGGCGAGCTCGGTCCAGTCGTGCCCGTCACGGATGGCGCGCTCAAGGAGCGGGTCGTCGACGTCCGTCACGTTCTGGACGTACTGAACCTGCCGCTTGTTGTCGAGCCACACGCGCTGAACGAGGTCGAACGCGTTGTAGGTCGCCGCGTGACCCATGTGGGTCGCGTCGTACGGAGTGATGCCGCAGACGTAGATACGGGCGACGGGACCGGGGTCGAGGGTCACAGGACCACCGGTCGCGGTGTCGTGGATCCGGAGGTCGCGGCCCTTGCCAGGCAGGGCGGGGACCTCAGAAGCGGGCCAGGCATGCATGACACGAGCCTAACCGGACGCCGCTTCCACATACGACCCGGAGTCGGTTCGGATTACCCGGCGGCGCGGGGTGCCGTCCGGCGGCGCGGGTCGCGGGGTTACCCGGTGCCGTGGGCGCGCCGTTCGGGGTCCGCTCCGGGGTGCAGCCGGGACTGCATGATTTACGGCGCGTCTCTGGTCTGCCGCGGGGCGCGGGCGTACGTGCGCCACAAATCACGCTCTACGTCCCGACTCCACCCGCTCCACGGCCCCCTTGCAGGGAGACGCCTTGGTCCCCCCTCGCCGCGAGGCGGGAGGGGTAGGGCTCGCGCCGCGAAGTCGCGCGCCGCGAGGCGAGCCTCGTCGCCCCGCACGCAGGCGCCGGGAGGCGTTCAGCTCGCGCCGCGAAGCGGGCGCTTCGGGGCTGTGGGGGCGTCAGCCCCCACGTTCCCCCCTAATCCCCGGTCGGGGGGCTGGGGGCTTGCCCCCAGTTTCGGGATGGGGGTACCTCCCACGGCCGCCAGGCCGTAGGGGGAGGGCGGGGTGGGGGAACAAACCCCGCCTCACACCGGCGGCCACGGAATCGCCGGCCACTCCCCCGACGGCACCGGATGCCTCCCCGCCCCCCTCAACGCCTCCACCCGCCCCCTCAGCGCCTCGACCTCCGCCGCCGTCAGCAGTTGCGCCAGACGGGTGGCCAGCAGCCCGTCCGCCGACAGGGAGTCCGCCAGGGCCGCCAGTGACGACAGAGCGTCCGCCGGGAGCGGATCCCCCGCCCACCCCCACAGCAGCGTCCGCAGCTTGTCGTCCACGTTGAACGTGACCCCGTGGTCGATCGCGTACAGATGACCGTCAGCCGTCGGCAGCAGATGCCCGCCCTTGCGGTCGCCGTTGTTGATCACCGCGTCCAGCACGGCCAGCCGCCGAAGCCTCACGTCGTCCGCGTGGACCAGCAGCGCCGTACGGCCCTCGCCCACCTCCGCGAAGCCGACCGCCTTCCAGCCCTCGCCCGGCTCCTCCTCCTCGACCAGGGCGAGGAGGGACTGTTCGGGGTCGGCCTCGATCCAGAGCTGGACCATGCCCTCGCCGTACGGCCCGTCCCGCAGGACCGTCGGCGGGACCAGGCCCCACCCCGTCGCCTCGGAGACCTCGTACGCCGCGACCTCGCGCTGCGCGAGTGTCCCGTCCGGGAAGTCCCAGAGCGGCCGCTCCCCGGCGACCGGTTTGTACACGCAGTGGGCCTCTTCGCCCTCGTACGAGACGGAGCAGTAAAGCACCGCGTTGGACGCCTCGCGGACCCGTCCGCGCACCTTGAGCTCCCCCTTGGTGAGGAGATCGATTGCCGTCAGACTCCGCGGCGGTATCCGTTCTGGCGCGGGCATACGTGTCCTTCCGGATCGAGCGGCAGGCTGCACAGCGGGCACGGCGGCCGACCGGCGTTGACCACGTCCAGCGCGCGTTTGGCAAACGCCCTGGCCTGCGCACCGCTCAGCCGGACGCGCAGCATCGGCGGGCCGTTCTCCTCGTCCTGGAGGAGCCGCTCCTCGGCCTCGGCGAGATCCTCCTCGGAGTCCGCGTCCAGTTCGACGAGCGCCTGCGCCTCGACGATCATGCGCTGTTCCTCGCCGTCCCAGGCCAGCGCCATCGTGCCTACCCGGAACTCCTCCTCGACCGGAGCGTCCAGCGGCGCCGTGTCCGAGACGTCGGCGGGCGCCACGGCCGGCACCGGCGCATTGCCCCCCGTGCGGCGTACCACCTCGTCCAGCAACTCGTCGATCCGCTCGGCGAGCGCGGCCACCTGGGTCTTCTCCAGGGCCACGCTGGTGACGCGCCCTGCGGCCGAAGCCTGCAGGAAGAACGTACGGCGTCCAGGCAGCCCGACCGTACCGGCCACGAACCGGTCCGGCGGGTCGTAGAGGAACACCTGACGGGACACGTTCTGTCTCCCTCGGGACGATTGCGGAAAGTTGCGGAAGGTTATCGAGCGGGCATACGGGTTTTCGGCCCGTCCACCCTACTGCGCGGAGCGATCACGGGGCGCCCGCGCCGCCTCCGACGACTCCGGCCCCGCCACCGCCGTTCCCACGCGGCACCAGCGAGCCGAAGTCCCCGGTGTCACCGAGGCGCAGGAGAAACGGGCGGGTGCGTGTGTACCGGATCGCGGAGACGGAACACGGCTCCACATGAATCCGCTGGAACAGGTCGAGGTGCATGCCCAGCGCGTCCGCCACCAGGGACTTGATGAGGTCGCCGTGCGAGCACATCACATACACCGCGTCCTCGCCGTGCGCGGCCTCCACGCGCGCGTTCCAGTCGCGTACGGCATCGACGGCCCGCGCCTGCATCGCCCGCATCGACTCGCCGCCGGGAAACTGCGCCGCCGAGGGATGCTGCTGGACGACCTCCATCAGCGGCTCGTCGGCGAGCTCGGCGAGCTTGCGGCCGGACCAGTCGCCGTAGTGGCACTCGCCGATCCGCTCGTCGGTCTGCAGCTCCAGTCCGGGCCGGGCGTCGAGGAGGGGCTGCAGCGTCTGCACACAGCGCTCCAGCGGGCTGCTGACGGCCGCGGCGAGCGGCACATCGGCGAGGCGTCCGGGCAGCCCGGCGGCCTGCGCGGCGCCGCGCTGGTCGAGAAAGACACCGGGGGTCCAGCCGGCGAGCACCCCCGCGGTGTTGGCGGTGGAGCGTCCGTGGCGTACGAGGATCAGCGTGGCCATGCCCGTCAGCCTAGGCCGACCTGAGCCCAGGGGTGCGCCCGGGCCGTGAGCGGGGAAGAATGCCTTCGTGATCGTGGACTGCGCCATCTATCGCAAGGGGCGCCGAACGCCGGGCCCTGCCGACTTCTCCGATGCCCTGGCCGAGGCGCGGGCCACGGGCGACGCCTTCCTCTGGATCGGTCTGTACGAGCCGACGGAGAAGGAGTTCGACCACGTCTCGGCGGAGTTCGGGCTGCATCCGCTGGCGGTGGAGGACGCACTCGACGCCCACCAGCGGCCCAAGCTCGAGGTGTACGACGATTCACTGTTCGTGGTCCTCAAGCCGGTCGTGTACGCGCCGGAGAGCGGCGCCGTCACGACGGACGAGCTGATGGTCTTCATCGGTGACTCGTTCGTGGTGACCGTGCGGCACGGCGAGAGCTCGCCGTTGCATGCCGTACGGCTGCGCCTGGAGGCCGAGCCGGAGGTTCTCAAGCACGGCCCGACGGCGGTGCTGTACGCGATCAGCGACGCGATCGTCGACCACTACATCGATGTCGTCGGCGAGCTCCAGGTGGACCTGGAGGAACTGGAGACCGAGGTCTTCGCACCGGTCGGCGGCGGTGCGCGCAACAGCGCGGTGCGGATCTACACCTTCAAGCGGCAGGTGCTGGAGTTCCGCCGAGCCGCCGGGCCGCTGGCGGCTCCGATGGCTCGTCTCGCGAGCGCGGGCGTGCCGTTCGTCCACCAGCACTCCCAGCCGTTCTTCCGGGACGTCAACGACCATCTGACGCGGGCGAACGAGCAGGTGGAGGGGCTGGACCGGCTTCTGTCGGACGTCCTGTCCGCCCATCTCGCGCAGATGGGCGTGCGGCAGAACGACGATATGCGCAAGATCTCGGCGTGGGCGGCCATGGTCGCGGTCCCCACGATGGTCGCGGGGATCTACGGCATGAACTTCGACCACATGCCCGAGCTGCGGTGGGTGTGGGCGTATCCGGTGGTCGTCGTGCTGATGGCCGGTGCGGTGTACGGCCTGTTCCGGCAGTTCAAGCGCCGGGGCTGGCTGTAGGTCCTGTCCGGTCGCGCAGGCCGTCAGAAGGCGGGGGCGGCCGTCGGCGGGCCGTCGAGCGCGCCCCGGCGGACCGGCATCCGCAGGCTGACCATCCGGTGCCAGCCGCCGAAGCGTTCGTAGCCGTACATCGCGTGGATGCCCGCGCTCAGCGCAAGGGACTTGGCTCTGGGCCAGTGCAGCAGGCGTCCCATGTGATCCATCACCGCGAGGCTGACATCGCGGTAGACCTGGATCTCGGCGAGGGCGCTCTCGCGCAGGACCCGCTGGATGGTGCGGCCGTGACCCGCGGCGGCCAGACGCAGCAACTCCTCGTGGCAGTACGCCAGATGGTTGTCCTCGTCGTTGCAGATCATGGTTATGGCCTTGCCCAGCTCGGGGTGGTCGCCGAAGTACTTCACCAGCATGTCCATCTGGTCCGCGGCCCGCTGTTCGGTGACCCGGCTGTGCGAGAGGTAGACGACGATGTCCTGCTCGGTCAGTGGCTGGTCGCGGCGCAGCTTCTCGTGGGTGAGTCCGATGCCCCGCTGCTCGAGCAGCATCGTGTAGTCGGTCTCGGGCGGGACGGGCACAGGCTGAAGAGTCCGCTTCTTGAGCAGGGCGTTGAAGAGTCTGCCGTGCTTGTCCTCGTCGGCGCCGTGCCGGGCGATCTTGGGTGCGAGGGCACGCATGCTCTCGGGGACGAGGGCGGCGATACGGCCGTTCTCCCAGCCGCCCTGCGTCTCGCCGCTGGCGGCGATCGAGCAGAAGAGCTGGAATGCGTCGTCGCTGTCGACGATTTCTTGGAAAAGACTTCGGGCCGAAAGCATCACTGCACCTCCGAGAAGATGTCCGCAAATAAAGAGTCAAATGCGGTACAGGAGGCGAGGCAACAGGTAAGTCGTACAACTCCGCCGAACGGACGACAGCGGTACGCGACACGAAGGGGGCTTCGGGGAGTAACCCTGAAGGCCTGTCGGGCGTTGTGCTGCATGACGGCCGTGGCGGGGAAGACCCCCGAGCCCCCACCACGGCCGCAGGCTTGTTTTCGGCTCTCCCCGGGGCCCGGGCGGCCCAATGGTCACCCGGGCACCACGGCCGCGGACTTGTTTTCGGCTTTCCCCGGGCCCGGGCGGCCCATACGGTCACCCAGGCACCACGGCCGCGGACTTGTTTTCGGCTTTCCCCGGGCCCGGGCGGCCCGCATGGTCACCCGGGCGGCGACGCTCGCATTGCCCGGCTTGTCGGCTCCAGGGGGCCGACCGGGTTACGCCAGGCCCGCGCGCTCCAGCGCTTCCGTACCCGCCCGCAGGGCGGTCAGGCGCTCGTCGAGTGTGAAGCCGGCCGGCGCGAGCGTCAGCGTCGTGACTCCGGCCGCCGCGTATGCCTGCATCCGCTCGGCGATCCGCTCCACCGGACCCAGCAGCGTCGTCTGGTCGATCAGCTGGTGCGGGACCGCCGTGGCCGCGCCCGCCTTGTCGCCGGACAGGTACTTGTCCTGGATCTCGGCCGCTTCCTTCTCGTAACCCATGCGCTGCGCAAGCTGGTTGTAGAAATTCTGCTTGCGGCTGCCCATGCCGCCCACGTACAGCGCGGTGTACGGACGGAACATGTCGGCCAGACCGCCCACGTCGTCGCCGACCGCGAGCGGCAGCGTCGGGCAGACGTCGAAGCCCTCCATCGTCAGCCCGGCCTTCTCGCGGCCCGCCCGAAGGTACTTGATCGCGGTGTCCTCGAGATGGTCCGCGGAAGGGAAGATCAGCAGCGCGCCGTCCGCGATCTCGCCGGTCTGCTCCAGGTTCTTGGGACCGATCGCGGCGATGTAGAGCGGGATGTGCTCACGCTCCGGGTGCACGGTGAGCTTGATCGGCTTGCCCGGTCCGCCCGGCAGCGGAAGCGTCCAGTGCTCACCCTCGTACGACAGGCGCTCGCGGGACATCGCCCTGCGGACGATCTCGACGTACTCACGGGTGCGGGAGAGGGGCTTGTCGAACTTGATGCCGTACCAGCCCTCGGAGACCTGCGGACCCGAGACGCCGAGGCCCAGGCGGAAGCGGCCGCCGGAGAGGGAGTCGAGGGTGGCGGCGGTCATCGCGGTCATGGCGGGCTGGCGGGCCGGGATCTGCAGGATGGCCGAGCCGACGTCGATGCGCTCGGTCTGCGCGGCGACCCAGGCGAGCACGGTGGGGGCGTCGGAGCCGTAGGCCTCGGCGGCCCAGCAGACGTCGTAGCCGAGCTGGTCGGCCTCCTTGGCGACGGCGAGATTGTCGCTGTCCATCCCCGCGCCCCAGTAGCCGAGGTTGATGCCGAGCCGCATAACCGCTCCCTCTTACTGATCAGTAACGTCCCTGTTCCGGGGACTCTAGCGCGGGTTCGGGCGATCCGGCAGAGGGACGTTGTCCACAGGCTCTCTCAGGGTGGGCCGATGGCCAGTAATCTCGCGCCCATGGAGCAGAGGCATCTCGGCCGTACCGGCCTGCGCGTGTCCCGGATCGGGCTCGGCACCCTGACTTGGGGGCGTGACACCGACGAGCATGACGCTGCCGACCAGTTGAAGGCGTTCTGGGAGGCGGGCGGCACGCTGGTCGACACGGCAGATGTGTACGGCGGCGGGGATGCCGAGTATCTGCTGGGGCAGCTCGTCGAACGGCTCGTGCCGAGGCGCGATCTGGTCATCGCGACCAAGGCGGGCAGCGTGCCGGATCCGGACCGTCGCTTCGACGGCTCGCGCGGGCATCTCCTCGCCGCTCTGGACGCCTCGCTGGAGCGCCTCGGTACGGACTATGTGGATCTGTGGCAGGTCCACGCCTTCGATCCGGAAACCCCGCTGGAGGAGACGCTCCAGGCGCTGGACATCGCGGTGAGCAGCGGGCGTGCGCGCTATGCGGGCGTGTCCAACTTCTGTGGCTGGCAGCTGGCGAAGGCGGCGACGTGGCAGCTTGCGTCGCCTGGGGTGCGCACGCGACTTGCGAGTACGCAGATGGAGTACTCCCTGCTGCAACGGGGCGTCGAGCGGGAGGTGCTGCCCGCGGCGCTGGACCTGGGGGTCGGCCTGCTGCCGTCGTCGCCGCTCGGCCGCGGGGTACTGACGGGGAAGTACCGGCATGCGACTCCGGCGGACTCGCGGGGCGCTTCGGAGCAGTTGGCGCCGTTCGTGGAGCCCTATCTCGACGAGGCTGCGAGCAGCATCGTGGACGCGGTGGCGACGGCGGCGGACGGGCTTGCGGCGACGACACTCCAGGTGGCGCTGGCATGGGTGCGGGACCGGCCGGGAGTGGTGGCCCCGATCGTCGGCGCGCGCAATGCACAGCAGCTCACGGCCGCGTTGTCAGTGGAGGCGCTTAGTCTTCCTGACGAGATCTGCCAGGCGCTCGACGATGTGTCCGCGCCCGTGCACCGATATCCCGACCAGGACTGGAGCACGCTGTGACCGAGCCGGACGCGCCCGAGGCCGCGGACGCCACTGAGGCTGCTGACGCCACGGAGGCCGCTGACGCCATCGAGGCTCCGGACGCCGCCGCCGACGAGACCGCTGAGGCCGCCTCGCCCGAGGAAGGCGCGGCGGACACCGCCGCCCCTGGCGCCGGGAAGGCCGCCGAGCTGTCCGAGGCCGAGGCCGAGCTCGCCGCGCAGCGGGAGTTGAGGGCCAGGATCGAGCAGCGCAAGGCCGAGAAGGCGGCTCCCATCGAGGCCGGCACCAAGCTGAGCGGGACGGCCGCCGATCTGCTCGCTGCGGTACGGGCCGTGGAGAGCGGCGAGAAGTCCGGCACCGCTTTCTTCGACTCCCCGGCACCAGCGCCGAGGCGACCCGCCCCTGCGGCGGCCGAGCCGGTGCGGCCACGGGTTCCCGAGCCGGCCGGGGCGCCCCGGCCGACCGCGCCGGAGACCGTCGACGGCGTGCGGTCCGTGCTCGTCGAGGGCGGTGCGCCCGAGGCACTGGCCGCGCAGGTCGCGCAGGCGCTCGGGGAGCAGGCCGCGGAGATCCTGCGCGAGGATCCGTGGCGGCTGCTGTCGGTGCCCGGGGTGCGGCCGGAGCAGGTCGACGGTTTCGCCCGGGCGCTGCTCGGCGCCGAATGCGGACCGGGGGACGAGCGCCGCACGACGGCCCTGGTCGGCTGGCAGTTGGAGCGGGCGGCGCTGCAGGGTCACACCGCGCTGGAGTCGTCGGCCGTGCGCGCTGCGCTGGCCGAGCGCTCGGTGCCGGATCCGGACGAGGCCTTGCAGCAGGCCATCGCGGAAGGCGCTGTGCTGGTCTTCCAGGACGGCGTCGAGGAGATCGAGCAGACCGGGGAGGAGTCGGAGTCCGAACAGCCCGCCGTCCCGGTGCTGTTGGGCCTCGACCGTTACGCGCTCGCCGAGGAGAGCCTCGCGGACGGCCTGGCGCGGCTGGCGAAGACCGGCGCCGACGCCCGATGGGAGGCGGCGGAGCCGACCGACTTGATCCGCGCGGTCGCGGCGAGCGGTCTGGTCGTACACACCGGAGGTGAGGCGGCGCGCGCCGAGCCGGTCGCGCTGGCCGAGGCAGCCGCGGAGCTGGGGCTGCGCGCGGTGATCGCGGTCCACAGCGAGAACGGCAGCAGGCGGCTGGGCAGCGAGCGCGACGCGGTCACCTTCGCCGGGCTGATCTCGGGTTCTCAGGGACCGGGCAGGGACACGGACGGGGCCTTCGCACTCGACCTGCTGGTGGTGCTGGACGCGCCGCAGCTCGATGTGGAGAGCGCCGCGATGCTGGTGGAGTCGATGCCGGACGGGAGCCGTCTGGTGCTGAGCGGCGATCCCGGTGTGCTGTGGTCGGCGGGCGCGGGCCGGGTGTTCGCCGATGTACTGGCGGCCGGGGTGTGTCCGCAGATCGCCTCGCGCACGCCGGATCCGGGCCCGATCGGGGAGCTGGTCTCGGGCATCGGGATCGGCGAGCTGAACCAGGTGGAGGCGCCCGGCAAGGAGGTCGTCATCGTCCCGGTGCGCGACGCGGGCGAGGCGGTCCACCGTACGGTCCAGCTCGTCGCCGACTCGGTGCCGCGGGCCATCGGGGTGCCGACCGAGCAGACCCAGGTCATCACCGTCGGGCACGGCGGCTCCGCGGGCACCCGCGCGCTCAACGCGGCCCTCAAGGAGCGGCTGAACCCCGGTCCGGGCCGGTTCGGCGGCTTCGACCCGGGCGACCGAGTGGCCTACGCCCCGGCGCTCGGCCGGACGCTTGCCGGCACCGTCGACTCGGCGGACGCGGACGGCCTGCACCTGGACTGCGAGGGCACGCCCGTCGTCGTACCGAAGGAGCGGGTCGAGTCGGGCGTGCGCCACGGCTGGGCGCTCACCGCGCACCAGGCAGCCGGGATGCGCTGGCCCGCGGCGGTGGTGGTGCTGCCGGGCGATGCGGCGCAGGGGCTGAGCCGGCCGTGGGTCTACACCGCGTTCAGCCGTGGCGAGCGTCATCTGTCGGTGGTGCACGGCGTGGACCAGGCGCTGCCTCGTGCGGTGGCAGAGATCCCGTCCCAGGGCCGTACGACCCGGCTGCGGCCGCTGCTCGAAGGTCTGCTCGCCCCGGAACCGAATCCGTAGGCACATCCGGCACCGAAGCCACAGGCAGAAAGGCGCGAGACCCCCGTCGCCGGGATGCGACGGGGGCCGCGTTGAAGATCAAACCGGCCGGCTCCGGTCAGGACTCCGACTCGTCGAGATCGTCCATCCCCTCGCCCAGCTCGTCCTCGTCGAAGACCGAGCTGACGTCGAAGCGGCACACGACCCGCTGCGGGTCCGCCTGGTCGAAGGGCGTGCTCAGCCACTCCCCCGGCTCCGGAAGATCGTCCGCGGCCGACACCCACAGCGTGGAGTCGCCCTCCTCCAGGCCGAATTCCTTGTGCCGGGAAGCGATTTCATCCGGTTCGTACTCCCCGAAGAGCACACCGAGCGCCGCGTGCACGCTCGTGCCGACCACCGGCGCATCCTCCGAGCGGTCCTCCTCGGGGTCCAGATCGGCGATGCGCTGTGCCTGTGCGAGCAGCCGCTGCGGCTCGACCACCGCGTAGTCCCGGCGGATCAGCACGCTGAGCGCGTTCGGCTCCTCGGGGCCCGCGTACGGCGGAAGCGAGTCGTCCGCGCCCGGGATCTCGAAGGGCGTCACCTCGTCATAGCGGTCGTAGAGGCGTTCGTCGTACGCCTCCGCCGCCGCGGCAAGGATGTTGAACGCGTCGTAAACGGCCGGGTCGTCCTCACCCGAGCGGTTCTCGACCGCCGCGAGGTGACGGTCCAGTGCGGCTTTGACCGCCTCGGCGGCGGCACGTACCTCGGCAGCGGTGGGCTGCGCAGCATCAGACATAGTGCAGACGCTATCCGTACTGGGGCTCTGCCCGCACAATAGATGCGATGCCGGAATACGAATTTGTCGACGTGTACGTGCCGCGCGGGGTCTCCCGCAAGGAAGCGACCCGTCTGCTGACCGACCACGCCGAGTACGGGCACTGGGAGTTGGACCGACTGAGTCTGCACCGGGACGGCAGCCGCAGGGTGCGGCTGCGCCGGCGCATCATCCGTCAGGTGCGCGCCACCTGGTGAGCGAGTGAGTGCAGCGGAGCGGGCCTCGCGATCGCGGGACCCGCTCCGTTTCATGCACCTTCGTACAGCTTCGTACCGCTGAACCTCACGGTGATTGCGTGGTTACGCGGAGGCGCGGGCGCGACGGTAGAGCACCGTTCCCGCCAGCAGCAGACCCGCACCCGCCGGGGCCAGCAGGCCGAGCGCACTGGATCCGGTCTGCGCGAGCTGGCCGGGGGTGTCGCCCTGGTCGACGTTCCGCGTGCCGGGGGTGTTCGGCACGGCCGGAGTGACCGGCTGCGGAGTGGTGGGCGTCGCGGGCACAGCCGGGACAGCCGGGGTGGTGGGCTCACCGGGGGTTGCCGGCTCCTCGGGGCTTCCCGGCTCCTGCGGGCTCCCCGGCTCGTTGGGGACGGAGGGCGGCGTGTTGGCCTCGTCGCCGCCGCCGTTGCCGCATTCGTTGCCGAACGCCGGGTTGAGCACCGCGCCTGCGTCGACCGTGTTCCCGCAGACGTTCACGGGGACATCGAGCGGGACCTGGACGGTGTTGCCCGAGGCGACACCGGGCGAGTTGGTGGTCGCCCCCTCGGTGTGGGCTCCGCCGGTCGAGACGTCGCCGGACCCGTCGCCACTGTCGCTCGCGCAGCCGTTGCCGAACGTGGGGTTCAGCAGCGCGATGACATTGACCGTGTTCCCGCACACATTGACGGGCACGTGAACCGGGACCTGGACCGCATTCCCGGACGCCACGCCCGGAGAATTCGATGCGCTCCCGTATGCGCCGGCATCCGCCTGCGCATAACCGCCGCCGAGGGCGAGTACTCCGCCCGCAGCCGCGACGGTGATCAGACCCTTGCGAGAGAGTTGTCGCATGAGGTTGTTCCCTGCTTTCCGCTTCAGGAAGTCCCGGACGTCGTGCCCGGGGCTGGAATGCCCGACGGCCCCGGAGTGCATGGCACGCACTCCGGGACCGCCCGAGTTCAAACCCAGGCCCTGGTGGGCCGAGTCACAACGTCAGTCGTTGACGCAGGTGTTGCCGAAGGTGGGGTTCAGCAGCCCGATCACGGAGACCGCGTTGCCGCACAGGTTCACCGGCACGTGGACGGGTGCCTGCACGACGTTTCCGGAGAGCACGCCGGGGGAGTTCACGGCGGCACCCTGGGCACCCGCGTCGGCCATGGCCACACCCGCACCAGCGAGCACCAGACCGCCAGTGGCAGCCGCAGCAGCGACGACCTTCTTGATCATTATTCCTCCTTGTTGGCAATGCGATCCCAGCCGCGGACCGCATCACCTGTAACGAGGAGGAGAGGGGTGGGCTACGAGCCCCTGACTCCTTTCACTCTTTTCAGTCAAGTGCGCACACATTGACGATTATTGGAGTTTCTTTTCAGCGGATTTCACCCGCAGCGACTCAGCACCCGTCCAGGAATCGGTCAAGCACCCGCACACCGAACTTCAGACCGTCGACCGGCACCCGCTCGTCGACCCCGTGGAACATTCCCGCGAAGTCCAGCTCCGGAGGCAGCTTGAGGGGCGCGAAGCCGAAGCAGCGGATACCGAGATCGTCGAAGGACTTGGCGTCGGTGCCGCCGGAGAGCATGTACGGAACGGCGCGGGCGATGGGGTCCTCGGCCTTGAGCGCGATCTGCATCGCGTCCACGAGGTCCCCGTCGAAGCTGGTCTCCAGCGCCTTGTCGCCGTGCACGTCCTCCCGCTTGACGCGCGGGCCGAGCAGCCGGTCGAGGTCGGCCAGGAACTCCTCCTCGTAGCCCGGCAGGAAGCGCCCGTCGACGTGTGCGGTCGCCTGCCCGGGGATGACATTCACCTTGTAGCCCGCGCCCAGCATGGTGGGCGCCGCGGAGTTGCGCAGCGTCGCGCCGATCATCTTCGCGATGCCGCCGAGCTTGGCGAGCGTCGCGTCCATGTCCTCCGGGTCGAGCGGCGTGCCGAGCGCGTCGGAGAGCTCGTCCAGGAAGGACCGTACGGTCTTGGTCATCCTGACCGGCCACTTGTGGCGCCCGAGCCGGCCGACGGCCTCGCAGAGCTCGGTGATGGCGTTGTCGTTGTTGGTCATCGAGCCGTGCCCCGCGGTGCCCTCGACGGTGAGGCGCATCCAGTGCATGCCCTTCTGGGCCGTCTCGACGAGGTAGAGCCGCAGATTCTCGTTCACGGTGAAGGAGAAGCCACCGACCTCGCCGATGGCCTCGGTGACTCCCTCGAAGAGGTCCGGGTGCTTGTCGACGAGATACCGCGCGCCGTATGTGCCGCCCGCCTCCTCGTCCGCGAGGAAGGCCAGCACCACGTCGCGCGGGGGCTTGCGGCCGCTGCGCAGCCTGTCCCGTACGACCGCGAGGGTCATCGCGTCCATGTCCTTCATGTCGACCGCCCCGCGGCCCCAGACGCAGTCGTCGGCGATCTCGCCGGAGAAGGGGTCGTGGGTCCAGTCGTGGGCGTTCGCCGGTACGACGTCGAGGTGACCGTGGATGAGCAGCGCGGGCCGCGACGGGTCTTCGCCCTCGATCCGGGCGACCGTGGAGGCGCGCCCCTTGTGGGACTCGATGATCCTGGGTTCGAGTCCGACCTCGGCGAGCTTCTCCGCGACGTACTCGGCCGCGCCCCGCTCCCCCGGCCCCGAGTGGTCGCCGTAGTTGCTGGTGTCGATGCGGATCAGCTCACGACAGAGGTCCACGACCTCGTCCTCGCCCGAGACGGTACGGGCCGTGTTCGACTCGCTCACGCTGATTCCTCCCACTGTCGCTGCTGGTGGTTCCTCCTCATCCTCCCGCGCGCGGGCCCGGACCCCAAGGCGGCGGTCCGCCGTCATGCGCTCTTCACAAGGACCGGCGCGTGATCGGGCACGTCCGAATGTTTGCTATGGTTTTCCACGTCGGAACGGCCAAGAGCCGCGAGACAGACACCTTGTCCGGGTGGCGGAATGGCAGACGCGCTAGCTTGAGGTGCTAGTGCCCTTTATCGGGCGTGGGGGTTCAAGTCCCCCCTCGGACACCACCAAGATCCCCACGGAATCCCGTGGGGATCTTCGCGTTCTGCCTGTTCGCGAGACGGTGCGCCTACGGGGTGCGCATACAGTCGTCTTGGTGAGACGCAGACACAAGGCCCCGCGCGCGCCGCTCCCCCAGCGCGACGGCATCGATCCGGTACGGCTGCGGCTGCCCGCCGATCCCGACGGCGCGTGGAAGACGGTGCAGGACCATCTCCTCGCCCGGTACGCCGATGCCATCGGGGCGGACAGGGTCGACGCCCTGTTCCGGGAGGGGCGCATCGTCTCCACGGACGGTCCGGTCGCCGCCGACGAGCCGTACACCGCCGGGCGCTATCTCTGGTTCCACCGCGAGTTCACGCCCGAGGAGCGCGTGCCCTTCGAGGTCGGGATCGTCCACCGCGACGAGCGTCTGGTGATCGCCGACAAGCCGCACTTCCTGGCCACCACCCCGCGCGGCCGGCACATCACCGAGACGGCGCTCGCGCGGCTGCGACGCGATCTCTCTCTGCCCGAACTGCAGCCCGCGCACCGGCTCGACCGGCTGACCGCGGGGCTCGCGCTCTTCGTCGTACGGCCCGGGGACCGCGGCGCGTACCAGACGCTGTTCCGGGACCGGAGGGTGCGCAAGGAGTACGAGGCGATCGCGCCGTACGACCCGGCGCTCGCCCTGCCCGTGACCGTACGCAGCAGGATCGTGAAGGAGCGCGGGGTCATGGCGGCACGCGAGGAGCCCGGCGAGCCGAACAGCGAGAGCCGGATCGAGCTGCTGGATCACCGGGGCGGGCTCGGCCGGTACCGGCTGCTGCCGGCCACCGGCCGCACCCATCAGCTGCGGGTCCACATGAACAGCCTCGGGCTCCCGCTCCTGAACGACCCGGTCTATCCGGTCGTCCAGGAGCCGGGGCCCGACGACTACTCCCGGCCGTTGCAACTCCTCTCGAAGGCGCTGGAGTTCACCGATCCGGTGACGGGAGAGCCGTACCGCTTCGAGAGCCGCCTGCGGCTGACGCAGTGGCCCGTCCCCGCAGCAGAGCCGCCAAGCGCCGGGCGTTAGGCGTCCTGGCGCTCCGCGGCGATCGCGCGCACCCGGCCGCGGACGACGAACCAGCCGCCTACCAGCGCCGCCGCGATCAGCGGCAGCAGCATGACGGTCGTACGGCCGACGCCGCCGCCCCACCACATCAGGAAGGCCACGCCGGCCAGGAAGAACAGCGTGACGATCTGGGTGTAGGGGGCCCAGGGCAGCCGGTAGGAGGGGCGGGTGACCCGGCCGTCCTGGGCGCGGTTCCAGAACAGCAGCGAGCAGAGCATGATCATGCCCCAGGTGCCGAGGATGCCGATCGAGGCGAGGTTCAGAACGATCTCGAAGGCCTCGTCGGGCACCTTGTAGTTGAGCGCGACGCCCAGCACACCGAAGCCCGCGGTCAGCAGGATGCCGCCGTAGGGCACCTGGCCCTTGTTCATCCGGCCGGTGAACCTGGGCGCGGAGCCCGACAGCGCCATGGAGCGCAGGATGCGGCCGGTGGAGTACAGCCCGGAGTTCAGGCTGGACAGGGCGGCGGTCAGCACCACGAGGTTCATCACGTGGGCTGTGCCGGGGACACCGAGCTTTTCCGTGACGGTGACGAACGGGCTCTGGTCACCGGAGTACGCCGTGTACGGGAGGAGCAGCGCGAGCAGCACCACCGAGCCGACGTAGAACAGCCCCACGCGCCACATGATCGAGTTGATCGCCTTGGGCATGATCTTCTCGGGGCTCTCGGTCTCGCCGGCCGCGACGCCACACAGCTCGACGGATGCGTACGCGAAGACAACGCCCTGGATGACCAGCAGCATCGGCAGCATGCCCGTCGGGAAGATGCCGCCGTTGTCGGTGACGGTGGAGAAGCCGGGGGTGTGGCCGTCGACCGGGTGCTGGGTGACCACCAGGAAGATGCCGACCAGCATGAAGGCGACGAGCGCGGCGACCTTGATGATCGCGAACCAGAACTCCATCTCGCCGAAGTACTTCACCGAGATGAGGTTGGCGGTCAGGACGACGGCGAGCGCGATCAGCGCGAGAACCCACTGCGGGATGTCGCTGAACATGGCCCAGAAGTGGGCGTAGGTGGCGGCCGCGGTGATGTCGGCGACCGCGGTGGTCGACCAGTTGAGGAAGTAGAGCCAGCCTGCCGCGAAGGCGCCTTTCTCGCCCATGAACTCACGGGCGTAGGAGACGAAGGCACCGGAGGACGGGCGGTAGAGGACCAGCTCGCCGAGCGCGCGGACGACGAAGAAGGCGAAGACGCCGCAGACCGCGTAGGCGATGGCGAGGGAGGGGCCCGCACTGGCCATCCGGCCGCCGGCTCCGAGGAACAGGCCGGTGCCTATCGCTCCGCCGATCGCGATCATGTTGATGTGGCGGGACTTGAGGTCCTTGCTGTAGCCGGCGTCTCCTGCGTCGACGTGGGGGGTGCTCTTCGCCGGTGCCCCGGCGGCGAGCGTTTCGGCCGCAGTGGTGCGGTCACTCATGGAGGGGTTCGCCTTCGTGAGGGGATATGGGCGGTCCCGGCCGTGGCCGGTGGGGGGCGTCACCGTGCCATGACCCGACGGCACATATTCAAGGCAACCCTGGGATTTTGGCAGTGGCCAAGGTCACGCAGATATAGATCTGAGGTGTTTCAGAGGTTACGGCGCAGTAAAGCAAGGTCATCGAGGGACGCGCGCCAAGCAGGCGTCACACCTGCGGGTGGCTTCTACTCGTCCTCGCGCCACAGCGGGTGCTCCCGCTTCGCCCACGGGCGCTCGACCGACCCCGTACGCATACCCCTGCGTGCCTCCGGGTCGGCGAGCGCCATTCCGATGTGTCCGGCCAGCACGATGCCGACGGCCAGCGACAGCCAGTCGTGCACGAACGTCGCACTCGTACGCCACACCAGCGGCGTCAGATGCGTGAACCACATCAGCAGCCCGGTCGCCAGCATCACGAGCACCGCGCCCGCGATCCACGCCGCGTACACCTTCTGCCCGGCGTTGAACTTGCCCGCCGGACGCGACGAGGGCCTGCGATCACGCCGCCGGGCAGCGCGCAGCCAGGTCCGATCGTGCGGCCCGAAGCGGTTCAGCCTGCGCAGATCGGCTCTGAAGGCGGGCGAGGCAAGGCCCAGCAGGAAGGGCACGGGCAGCAGGATCCCGGACCACTCATGGACGGTGACCACCAGGTAGCGGCGCCCCACGAGCTCGGCGATCTGCGGTACGTACAGGGCCGCCGCGGTCGCCACGCACAGCAGCATCAGCCCGGCGGTCGTACGGTGCACCCAGCGCTCGGCCCGGCTGAACCGCTTGACGCGGGCGGGCCGTTCAGACGGTGGGGGTGTCACTGCGGCCATTGGACCGGCCGACCCAGGCGTCGACGTCATAACCCCGCTCCTCCCAGTAGCCGGGCCGGACGCGGGAGGTGACGGTGATCCCGGAGAGCCATTTCGCGGACTTGTAGAAGTACATCGGCGCCACATACAGCCGGACCGGGCCACCGTGCGAGTGGCTGACCGGCTTGTCCTGCATCTTCAGGCAGACCAGAACATCGTCGCGGCGGGCCTGCGGGAGGGTGAGGCTCTCGCTGTACGTGCCGTCGAAGCAGGTGAAACGGATGGCCTTGGCCTCGGGGCGTACACCCGCGGCGTCGAGCAGGAGGGACAGCTTCACACCCGAGAAGGGGGTGTCGGGGACCCGCCAGCCGGTGACGCACTGGACGTCGCGCACGGCCCGGGTCTGCGGCAGCTTGCGCAGTTCGTCGAGCGTGTACATCGCGGGGCGGTCGACGAGGCCGTCGACGGTGAGGCGGTAGTTCTGCTCGCTCTTGTGCGGCACGGAGGAGGCGACCGAGTAATAGCGGAAGCCGCCGCCGTTGGGAAGCAGTCCGGTCAGGCCGGTCGGGTCGTTGTCCGAGGCCGCGCCCAGAAAGGACTCGAGCCCTCGCTGGAGATACGGCGCGGCCGCGAGTGCGGCCCCGCCGAGCCCGATCATGCCGAGCACCAGGCGGCGGCCGACGGGGGCGCCCTCGGCGTCGGGGTGGTGTGTGGTCACGGTTCGATTCGAACACTCGGGGCCGGGAGATGCCAGGGGATCGGGCCGCACGTCAGACTTCCGTCACACTCGGCGTGCCCGGCGCGACCGGCTGGTGCCCTGCGGGGCTGTTCCCCACCCCGCCCCTTCCCGCTGTGACACTTTGCGGCTCCGCCGCGTGGCGGGGGCGCTGCCCCCGGACCCCCGCGCCTCAAACTCCCCCAGACTTCGTCCCTGGGGGACCCCCACGAGGCTGAAATGTGCGGCTGGCCGCACATCCAGCCCGTCCGGCGTTCCCGCCGCAGGCGCACCGCCTCCTACCCCACCGCCCGCGCCGCCGCCCGGCCCGCCGCGCGGCCCGAGAAGATGCAGCCGCCGAGGAACGTGCCCTCCAGCGAGCGGTAGCCGTGCACCCCACCCCCGCCGAATCCCGCCGCCTCCCCCGCCGCGTACAGACCCGCCAGCGGCTCGCCGTCATCGCTGAGCACCCGCGAGGACAGGTCCGTCTCCAGGCCGCCGAGCGACTTGCGGGTGAGGATGTTCAGCCGGACGGCGATCAGCGGACCGGCCTTCGGGTCGAGGATGCGGTGCGGCGCCGCCGTGCGGATGAGCTTGTCGCCCAGGTATTTGCGGGCTCCGCGGATCGCCGTGACCTGGAGGTCCTTGGTAAAGGGGTTCGTGATCTCCCGGTCCCGCGCGGTGATCTCCAGCCGCAGCCTCGCCTCGTCGATGAGCGGCTCCTTGGTGAGCGCGTTCATGCCGCGTACGAGCGCGGAGAGATCCTTCTCGACGACGAAGTCGACGCCGTTGTCCATGAACGCCTTCACCGGCCCCGGCACATCCGCCGTCGCGCGCCGGATCACGTCGCGGATCGACTTCCCGGTCAGATCCGGGTTCTGCTCGGAGCCCGAGAGCGCGAACTCCTTGCCGATGATCTTCTCGTCGAGCACGAACCAGGTGTGGTCGTAACCGGACTTCATGATGTGTTCGAGCGTGCCGAGCGTGTCGAAGCCGGGGAAGAGCGGGACGGGCAGCCGCTTGCCGCGCGCGTCGAGCCAGAGCGAGGAGGGCCCGGGCAGGATGCGGATTCCGTGCTTGGCCCAGATCGGGTTCCAGTTCTCGATGCCCTCGGTGTAGTGCCACATCCGGTCGCTGTTGATGTGGCTCGCGCCCGCGCGTTCCGCGATGCCGATCATCAGCCCGTCGACATGGGCGGGGACGCCGGAGAGCATCTTCTCGGGCGGGGTGCCGAGCCGCTCGGGCCACTGTGCGCGTACGAGGTCGTGGTTGCCGCCGATGCCGCCGGAGGTGACGATCACGGCCTGTGCGCGGAACTCGAAGGCCCCGGCGACCTCGCGGCTGCTCGCGGTGCCGCGCTCGGCGCCGGAGGGCTCGAGGACTTCGCCGCCGACCGTGTCGAGCGTGCCGCCGCTGCTGCTCAACCCGGTGACCCGGTGGCGGAACTTCAGCTGGACCAGTCCACGGGCGACGCCCGCTCTGACGCGCCGCTCGAAGGGGGCGACGACTCCGGGGCCCGTGCCCCAGGTGATGTGGAAGCGGGGTACGGAGTTGCCGTGCCCGGTGGCGTCGTAGCCGCCGCGTTCGGCCCAGCCCACGACCGGGAAGAACCGCATCCCCTGGGCGTGCAGCCAGGCGCGCTTCTCGCCGGACGCGAAGTCGACGTAGGCCTGTGCCCATTGGCGCGGCCAGCGGTCCTCCTCGCGGTCGAAGCCCGCCGTGCCGAGCCAGTCCTGGAGGGCCAGCTCCCGGCTGTCCCTGATCCGCATCCGGCGCTGTTCGGGCGAGTCGACGAAGAAGAGTCCGCCGAAAGACCAGTGTGCCTGTCCGCCGATCGACTGTTCGGGCTCCTGGTCGAGCAGGATGACCTTTCGTCCGGCGTCGACGAGCTCCGCGGTGGCCACCAGGCCTGCGAGTCCTGCCCCGATCACGATCACATCAGCGTCGTACGCCATGGGTTCCATCCTTGTCGGGGGCCGGAGTGCGATGGCTCCGATCTTCGGTACGCGGCAGTAACTCGTCAACAGTTCGGCCGGTGCTTGGATGGGGATATGAATCCCGCTGACGAAATCCTGGACATCGTCGACGAGAACGACGAGGTCATCGGCCAGGCCCCGCGCGGCGAGGCGTACGCGCGCGGCATGCGCCACCGCGCCGTCTTCGTTCTGGCGAGGGACGCGCAGGACCGGATCTTCGTTCACCGCCGGACGGCGACCAAGCTGGTCTTCCCCTCCCTGTACGACATGTTCGTGGGCGGTGTCGTCGGCGCGGGTGAGAGCTATGACGCGGCGGCGCTGCGCGAGGCCGAGGAGGAGCTGGGGGTCTGCGGACTCCCCGCGCCCGTGCCGCTGTTCAAGTTCCTCTACGAGCGCGGCGATCAGACCTGGTGGTCGGCCGTGTACGAGGTCCGCTGCGAGCTGCCGGTGAACCCGCAGGCCGAGGAGGTCGCCTGGCACGGCTTCCTGCCCGAGCGGGAGTTGGAGCGGCGGCTCGGGGAGTGGGAGTGGGTGCCGGACGGTCTCGCGGCGTACGAACGGCTGCGGGAGTCGGGCACGTAGGGTGCGACGCGTGAGCGATTTCGGACGGAGTCTGCGGCTGTGGTTCGCGCCCCAGCGGGTGAGCGAGGAGGGCGAGACTCCCGACTACCGGTTCTCGCTCGCCAATGAGCGGACCTTTCTCGCCTGGCTGCGGACGGCGCTGGCCCTGATCGGCGGCGGGTTCGCGGTCGATCAGTTTCTGCCGGACCTGGCCCGGTGGCTGCGGACCGGGATGGCGCTCGGGCTGCTGGGAGCCGGGGTGTTGTGTGCGCTGCGGGCCGTGAATCACTGGGTGCGCTGTGAGCGGGCGATGCGGCGGGGCGAGGATCTGCCCGTTTCGCGGTTCCCGACGGTGCTGAGCCTGGCGGTCGCCGCCGTCGCGGTGGCGATGGTGGTGGTCGTGCTCTTCGGCTGGGAGGGCGGGCGTTGACGGCCGCGCCCGAACGGGATCCGGGGCTGCAGCCGGAGCGGACGAGGCTGGCGTGGCGCAGGACCACGCTGGCATTCACCGTGGCGGCCGTGCTCGCGGCCCGGCAGGTGGCGGGCGGCGATCTGAGTACGGCCGGGCTCGTGGCGGTGGCGCTCAGTGCGCTGGTGTGGCTGGCCTTTCTGCGGGTGGCCCACTGGCGGGTGCGCGCCCTGGGCGCAGGGCCGAGGCCGCAGGTGCTGTCGGACCGGGCGGCGCTGGCCGCGGTGGCGTGCACCATCGCTCTGGCCGGGTTCGCGGTGGCGATGGTGGTCTGAGGTCAGTCCTAGGTTTCCCAGTCGACGGTGACGACGATCTTTCCGCGGGTGCGGCCCTCGGCGTTCACGGCCTGCGCCTCGGCCGTCTGCTCCAGGGGGAAGGTCCGGTCCACATGGACGGAGATCACGCCCTG
Organism: Streptomyces sp. NBC_00885; assembly: GCF_045207475.1. Classification (NCBI taxonomy): domain Bacteria; kingdom Bacillati; phylum Actinomycetota; class Actinomycetes; order Kitasatosporales; family Streptomycetaceae; genus Streptomyces; species Streptomyces sp. NBC_00885. The sequence goes on along the minus strand of NZ_CP108796.1, from coordinate 7,013,958 downwards.
CTCGGCGAGCTCCCCCAGCGCCGCCAGCTCCGCCGCGTCGGGCCGCACCCAGCAGTAGTTGCCGCCGAGGCTCAGGACTTCGCGGTCCGCGATCGAGGCGAGCCGGCCCTCGGGCGCGAGTGCCTCGGCCGCGGACTTGAGCGCGTCCCCGCCGATCGTGTCGAACGCCGCGTCGACACCGTCGGGAGCCAGCGCGCGGACCCGCTCGGCGAGCCCGTCCCCGTACGTCACCGCCTCCGCGCCGAGCTCGCGCACATGGTCGTGGTTGCGTTCGCTCGCCGTGCCGATCACGCGTGCCCCCGCGTGCCTGGCGAGCTGCACGGCGAGTGACCCGACCCCGCCGGCGGCGGCGTGCACCAGGACCGTGTCCCCGCTGTTCACCTTGAGCGCGCCGCGCAGCACCTGGTACGCGGTGAGCCCGGCCAGCGGCAGCCCCGCGGCCTGCTCGAAGCTCAGGTTCAGGGGTTTGCGGGCCAGCGTGCGGACGGGGGCCGCGACGTATTCGGCGAAGGTGCCGCGGCTGACGAAGTCCTCGCGTACGTATCCCATCACCTCGTCGCCGACCGCGAACTCCGTGACGGCGATACCCGGTTGGACCACCACGCCCGAGACGTCCCAGCCGGGGATCACCGGGAACACCGGTTCGAAGAGGGTGTCGATGTAGCCCTCGCGAGCCTTCCAGTCGACCGGGTTGACGGCCGCCGCGCGCACCTTGACCAGCACGGAGTCCGGTCCGACCTTGGGCTCGGGACGCTCCCCGTACTCAAGGACCTCGGGCCCGCCGTACCGGTTGTAGCTGATCGCCTTCATGATCCGACCCTCGGCCGGGTGCGGCACCCGCGCAAGCGGGCTGGGGCACAGGGGGTGCGGGCCCCGGTTTTCCCGGGTGCGGCACGTTGCCGGGACCCGGACGAGCCGGGCTTTCAGAGCTAGCCTGAACCATGACAGAACGCCGCATATCCGATCAAAGGTGAGCTTGATGACCGTCCTCCACCATGAGCACCCCGCGCACGAGCACGTCCACGGTCCGGCCTGCGGACACGCCGAGGTCCCGCACGGCGACCACGTCGACTACGCCCACGACGGACACCTCCACCGCTCCCACTCCGGCCACTGGGACGAGTGCGAGCCCGGCGAGCATGTCTCGCACAGTGGCCACGCGCACGAGCACGGTCCCGGCTGCGGGCACCCGGCCGTGGAGCACGGTGACCATGTCGACTACGTCCATGACGGACACCGACACGCCGAGCACGAAGGGCACTGGGACGACCACTGAACGCACCCCCCGGCTTCCCCCGCGCCGGGGCCGACTGGCAGGCTCCTGCTGACCGGTTGAGCCTCGATTCGGGGGAGTTCAGTTGTCCGTCAGCGATCCGTACACCGTCCAGCTCGCACCAGAAGTGCACGCCTACATCCAGCCGGACGGCGGCTGGTGCCTGAACAACGCGGGGTTCGTCAGCGACGGGGAGTCCACTCTCCTCGTCGACACCGCCGCCACCGAGCGGCGCGCACGCGCGCTGCGTGAGGCGCTCGTCGCGACCGGGGTCCCGCTTCCGCGGACCCTCGTCAACACGCACCACCACGGCGACCACACCTACGGCAACGGGGTCTTCCTGCCCGAGGCCGTGGTGATCGGCCACGACTCCTGCCGCAGCGAGCAGCTGGCGGCCGGGCATCAGCTCCATCTCATGTGGCCGGGCACCGACTTCGGCGACATTTCGATCATCGCCCCGACCGTGACGTACAACGACCGGCTCACGGTCCATGTCGGGGACATCGAGGTTCGGCTCATCCACCCCGGCGGCGTCGCGCACACCCCCGGGGACACGATCGTGCATCTGCCGCGGCAGCGGGTGGTCTTCACCGGGGACCTGATCTTCGAGGGCGGCACACCCTTCATCCCGATGGGCTCGCTGAGCGGGTCACTGCGGGCGCTGGACGTGCTGCGATCGCTGGACGCGACGACCGTGGTGCCGGGGCACGGCCCGATCACCGACCCTTCGGCATACGACGCCACAGAGCGCTATCTGCGCTACGTCGCCGAGCTGGCCGGGCAGGGGCGCGCCAAGGGGCTCACGCCACTGGAGACCGCCCAGCAGGCCGATCTCGGGGTCTTCGCCGAGCTGAGGGAAGCCGAACGGCTGGTGGCGAACCTGCACCGGGCGTACGCGGAGCTGGACGGCCTGCCGGAGGGCTCTCCGCTGGATCCCGTCGCCGTCTTCGGTGACATGGCGGCGATGAACGGCGGCGTTCCGGTGGCCTGCCACGCCTGAACCGCCCGGCGGACACGCGACCGCCGTTCTCATATATGGCCGGCATGGATGGATGTGGGTCTGGAGCATGTGATCCAGACCCCGGTTCAGCGCGCGCACTGGACGACATACCGACTGGTCGGTCATCATGAGCGGGACCCGCTCTACCGCCCTTCGGAGGTGCCACCGATGAGCTCAGTCCCCCCGCCAGGCCTCGATCCCGAGCAGTTGCGCGGCTATCTCGACCGCGAGCGTCCGGGTCTGGTGAGCGGACCGCTCAGTGTCCGGCTGATCCAGGGCGGCCGCTCCAACCTCACCTACTCCGTCACCGACGGCACCGGCCGCTGGGTCGTCCGCCGGCCCCCGCTCGGGCACGTACTGGCCACCGCGCACGACATGAAGCGCGAACACCGGGTGATCAGCGCCCTCTACCCGACCGCGGTGCCGGTGCCCGAGCCGGTGCTGCTGTGCGAGGACGAGTCGGTGATCGGATCGCCGTTCTACGTCATGGAGTTCGTGGACGGCACTCCGTACCGCACGGCCGAGGAACTGGCCCCGCTCGGGGCCGAGCGCACCCGCAACGCCATCCTCGGCCTGGTCGACACGCTGGTCGAACTGCACGCCGTGGACCCCGAGTCGGTGGGTCTGTCGGACTTCGGCCGCCCCGAGGGCTTCCTCGACCGGCAGCTGCGCCGCTGGGGCAAGCAGCTCGATGCTTCACGCAACCGCGAACTGGCCGGCATCGACGAGCTGCACGCCGCCCTCGGCCGCGCGCTGCCCGACTCCCCCGCCCCCGCCGTCATCCACGGCGACTACCGGCTGGACAACGTCCTGGTCGGCCCGGACGACCGGATCAAGGCGATCCTCGACTGGGAGATGTCGACGCTGGGCGATCCGCTGACCGACCTCGGTCTGCTGGTGATGTACAGCGTCAAGCTGGAGCTGCCCGAATCCCCCGTGAGCACCACTGCGGGCGCGGCGGGCCATCCGGACGTGGCCGAGCTGATCGAGCGGTACGCCGCCCGCTCCGGGCGCGACACCTCCGCCATCTCCTGGTACACGGCCTTCGCCTGGTTCAAGCTCGCCGTGATCCTCGAGGGCATCCACTACCGCTACACCCTCGGCCAGACCGTCGGCCCCGGCTTCGACCGGATCGGCGCGCTGGTGCCCCTCTTCATCGAGCACGGCCTCACCACCCTCCAGGAAGGCTGAGTACACATGGACTTCGCATTCGACGCGCGAACCGAGGAGCTGCGGGCCAAGCTGCTCGCCTTCATGGACGAGCACGTCTACCCGGCAGAGGCCGTCGAGCACGAGCAGCGCGCCGAGCTGGCCTCGCCGTGGGACACTCCGGCGATCGTGGAGGAGCTCAAGGCTGAGGCACGCAAGCAGGGACTGTGGAATCTCTTCCTCCCCGACGCGGAGCACGGGGCGGGCCTGACCAATCTGCAGTACGCGCCGCTCGCCGAGATCACCGGCCGCAGCCCGCACCTGGCACCGACCGCGCTGAACTGCGCCGCTCCCGACACCGGGAACATGGAGGTCCTCGCGCAGTTCGCCACCGACGAGCAGAAGAAGCAGTGGCTGGAGCCGCTGCTCGCCGGGGAGATCCGGTCCGCCTTCGCGATGACCGAGCCCGAGGTCGCCTCCTCCGACGCGACGAACATCCAGACGCGGATCGAGCGCGACGGCGACGACTACGTCAT